>CAVYYX010000001.1:0-125940 GCA_963772825.1 Ilumatobacteraceae bacterium
TCTGTCGGGCCGGCGTTGATGATCACCACCCGCGCCCCTGTCGCCGCCGCATGCGGTACGCAGGCCGCCGCCGGATACACGCTCAGCGTCGACCCGACGGCGACCAGGACATCACATGATCGGCTCACGGCAACCGCCCGATCGATGACCTCTGGCACGAGCGCTTGGCCGAAGGAGATCGTGTCGCTCTTCAGGATGCCGTCGCAGACGAGGCACGGCGGGTCGTCCTCCCCGCTGCGCACCCGGTCGAGCGTCTGGGCCATCGGCCGGCGGTCGCCGCACGAAAGGCACCTGGTCCACCACGCCGTTCCGTGGACCTCGATGACCAGCTCCGGATCGGTGCCCGCCTTCTGGTGCAGCTCGTCGATGTTCTGAGTGACCAATCCGTGCAGCTTGCCGGCGCGCTGGATGTCGACGATCGCTCGGTGACCGGCGTTTGGTTGAGCGGACCACAACGCCGCCTCGGCGCGCACCCGCCAGGCGTTCCGGCGGACCTCGGGGTCGGCGACGTAATTCTGCAAGGTGGACGCCTTCTCCGCTGCCGGGTTCTTCGTCCACACACCTTGAGGTCCGCGGAAGTCGGGGATCCCCGAGTCCGTCGAGATCCCCGCGCCGGTCAGCACGGTCACCCGTACGGCCTCGGCGAGCCACCTCCCGACGCGCTCGATGTCCGACGACATCTCCGCAGTCTGCCGGGTTCGCCGATCGGGCCACGCTCACAACGATCTGGGCGTCCAGCTGTTGCCAGCGAAATCGAGGCGTCGGCCCCTGGGTTGACGAGCGACGATCGGCATCGTGGCCGACGCAATCTTCGAGGATCCCCGTCTCGCCCAGGTCTACGACCCGCTCGACCCAGACCGCAGCGACCTGGACGTGTACGCGGCGTTGGTCGATGAACTCGCCATCCGATCGGTGCTCGACATCGGCTGTGGCACGGGCACGTTCGCGTGCATGCTGGCCACGCGAGGCATCGACGTGATCGCGGTCGATCCGGCCGCCGCAAGCCTTGAAGTGGCACGCTCCAAGCCAGGTGCGGAGCGGGTGCGGTGGCTGCATGGCGACGCCACGACGCTTCCCCCGGTCGAGGTCGACGCAGCATTCATGACCGGCAACGTCGCCCAGGTGTTCCTCACCGACAGAGACTGGACCGCCACGCTGCGCGCCTGCCGGCGAGCCGTACGTCCCGGCGGCTGGCTGGTGTTCGAGACCCGGGACCCGGCGCGCCGGGCGTGGGAAGGATTGACACCGGAGCTCACCCGCACCGTGGTGGACGTGCCGGGCGTCGGCGAGGTGGAGTCGTGGGCGGAGCTCACCGAGGTGGCCGGCCAGCTCGTCACGTTCCGCTCGACGATCGCTTTCCGGCGCGACGACATCGTGCTCGAATCGGTGTCCACCCTGCGCTTCCGCAACCGGCCCGAGGTCGAAGCATCGTTGGTCACAGAAGGGTTCGAGGTCGCCGACATCCGCGACGCGCCTGATCGACCAGGCCTCGAGTTCGTGTTTCTCGCTCGACGCCCGCACAAGGTGATCCCGACGACAAACTAGATCCTCCATCGCCGGCTCGACGTCAGACGAAATCTCCGCAGTCTGTTTCCCCTTGCCCCTGCCGCGGACGCCCAGGTGGGGTGAGATCACCGACATCCTCCAGCGTCACACCTGCCGGAAGGTGCCCGATGGAGACCCTCGCAAACCCGCTCGTTCCCCCGCCCGTCCGGGCGCCACTTTCCAGTGGGGTGCCAGGCGGCGGGAGATGAGGCTGCTGGACATCGAGTTCCCGGACCAGTTCTCAGCCGTTCCGTGGCCCGACCCCGTCGTCGAGTCGGTCGGATTCGGGTTCGATCACGCGTACGTGGAGTTGCTGTGGCTGCCGGTCGTCGGTCCCAGCTCGACGTGGATCTTCCGGCGCCTCGGAGCCCATCTCACCCAGCGCCCTGACGGTGTCGTCGTCGACCTCGCCGAGTTGTCGCGCTCGATGGGGTTGGGCGAGGTCGTCGGCTCGTCATCCACCGTGCAGCGTTCGTTGCGCCGCCTCGTGCGCTTCGGCCTGGCGTCGTGGCAGGGCCGTCTCGCCGTGCGCACGGCGGTTCCCCCGCTGGCCGCCCGCAACCTCGTCCGCCTTCCCGGCGCGCTCCAGTTGATCCACGAGTCGCTCGTCGGTGGCCGAGTGGCGGCCTGCTCGAGAGCGGATGTAAAGTAACTTGACATTGGGCTGGTCCACCTCGTAACGTCGCTAGACGTGACCGGGGGATCACGATCGGTTCGCGCAGCGTCTGCCGCCGGACCGTGCGCGCAACCGTGATCGTGGACGAGCGCGTCGACACGGGCGAGCCGGCAGTGCTGTCACCGCTGGGAGTCGGCCCGTCCCCCGACGACGACCACCTTCCCACCTCGTCTCCCCGCCGCCTCGTCGCCTACGCCGTCGGCGTCACCGCTTTCGCTGTGGTGTTCGTCCCGATGGCCCGCGATGCCGGCGCCGGAGTCTGGAGTGGCTCGATCGCCCTGGGTTTGGCGTTCGCCCTCGTGGCCGTCGGGGTCTATCTCACGTTCCGGGTCCTCGACTTCCCCGATCTCACCGTCGACGCCAGCTTCCCGGCCGGCGCGGCCATCGCCGCCCTGTTGCTGACGGACGGCCACTCGGCGTGGTGGACGCTGCCGGCGGCGTTCGCCGTCGGGTCAGTTTTCGGTGCGCTCACCGGGCTCTTGCACATCGCCCTGCGGATCAACTCGCTGCTCGCGTCGATCCTCACAGTGACCGCTGCGTTCACGATCAACCTGCGCATCCAGGGCAGCGCCAACGTGTCGCTGCTCGGCGTCGACACGATGTACACGACCTTCGCCGATCCGGTGCGCGACACCCTGGAATCGTGGTTCGGCGCGACGGGGCTACAGATCCACCGCAACGTCGTCACGGCGACCGTCGCCCTCGTGGTGCTGATCGTGGCGATCGTGCTCCTCGACCTCTTCTTCCGCTCCGAGGTCGGTGTGGCCCTGCGGGCGACCGGTGCCAACCGGCGGATGAGCCGGGCACAGGGCATCGACACCCGCGTGTACCTGATCGGCGGCGTCGCCCTGTCCAACGCCCTGATCGCCGTGAGCGGGGCGCTCGTCGCCCAGCACCAGGGCTTCGCCGACGTCAGCTCCGGTGCCGGCCTGATCATCGCCGGCCTCGCCGCCGTGATCATCGGGGAGGTGCTGTTCGCCGGTCGCAGCCAGGCGATGTGGCGGCACCTCGTGGCGGCGAGCCTCGGCATGGTGCTGTACCGATCGGTGATCGGCGTGATGCTGGCCACGGACATCGACCTGCCGATGGTCGCCGCGTGGCGCCTCGAGCCGACGGACGTGCGCTTGGCGACGGCCGTCGTCGTCGCCCTCCTGCTCGCAGTTCCGAGGGTGCGAGCGATGCGCAGCCGGACGGCACGGCGATGAGCCACGACGACGATGCTCCGCGTCCGCGACGTCGCCCTGACGTTCAATCCGGGCCGGGTCAACGAGGCTCCCGCCCTGCGCAAGATCTCGCTCGACGTCGAGCGCGGCCAGTTCGTCGTCATCGTCGGGTCCAACGGCGCCGGAAAGTCGACGCTGCTCAACGTGATCGCCGGCGAGCACGTCCCCGACGGCGGGACCATCGAGCTCGGTGGACGCGACGTCACCCGGGTCGCCGACTACCGCCGAGCGCGGTGGATCGGGCGGGTGTTCCAGGATCCGTTGGCCGGCACGGCCGGGGCCCTGACGATCCACGAGAACCTGATGCTCGCGGAGCGCCGGGCGACCCACCGGCGCCTGCGCATCCCGCACAACAAGGCCCAGCACCGCGAGCTGCTGGCGGTGCTCGGGATGGGCCTCGAGGATCGCCTCACCTCGCGCGTCGACACGCTGTCGGGCGGACAGCGCCAGGCGCTCACCGTGCTGATGGCGACGCAGACTGAGCCGGACCTGTTGATGCTCGACGAGCACACTGCAGCCCTCGACCCCGCTGCGGCCGAGCGGGTGCTCGACGTCACCCGCCAGCTGGCCCGCCGGGGCAACGTGACGACGCTGATGATCACCCACAACATGACCCACGCGATCGAGGTCGGCGACCGGACCGTGATGATGCACCGGGGGCGGGTCTTGTTCGACCTCGACAAGGACGAGCGCGCCGGTCTCACCCTCGAAGACCTCATCGGCCGGTTCCGCGACCTCGCCGCCGACGATCTCTCGGACCGCACGGCGCTCAGTTGATCGACCCATGTTAACCGATTCCACCAACTGGTCAGGAGGCCATCAGATGAAGACATCCACCCACCGGCTCACCGTGGCGATCGCCGCCGCCATCGCCGCGGCGGCCGCATGCAGCGGCGCCGCCGACGGCGACGACGATCCCGCCCACCGACACGGCGGCCGACGACACGACGGCCAGCGACTCGACTGGCGGGGACAGCGTTCCCGCCGATCTGCCCGAGGCCACGGTCGGGCTCTCGATCCTCGCCCCGGCACCAGCCCTCGAGCTCGCCGCCACGGGATTCAAGGAGGCCGCCGCCGACTGCGCGACCGCGACGATCGAGGTCGTCGAGCGGAATGCCGAAGGCGACATCCCGGCCCTGACGTCGATCGCCGAGGGGTTCCTGAGCGACGGTGTCGATCTCATCGCCACCGTCACGACCCCGGCGGCCCAGGCCGCCTACCAGGTCGTCGGCAACGCCGGGGGCACGACACCCGTCGTCTACTCCGTGGTGACCGATCCGTTCGCGGCAGGACTTGCCGAGGACGCGACGACCCACGAACCGTGGATCACCGGCAGTCAGAGCCTGCCACCGTTCGAAGAGGTGATCGACGCCACCCAGGCCATCATCCCGGACGTCGCCGTGCTCGGGATGGTGTACAACCCGTCGGAAGCCAACGCCCAGGTCGTCCTCGACTCCCTGCAGGCGATCGTCGACGAGCGCGAGCTGACGCTCGAGGTCGCCGCCATCGCCGACTCCAGCGAGGTCGCCCAGGCCTCCGAGGCGCTCGTCGGGCGGGGCATCGAGGCATTCATCGTGCCGACGGACACGACGACCGTGTCGGGTATGGCGGCGATGGTCCAGATCGCCGACGACAACGACATCGCCGTGATCGGCACCGACGCCAACCACGCCATCGACGGGGCGGCGATCGGGCTCGGCACCGACTACTTCGGCAGTGGCGTGCGCGCCGGCGAGATCGCCTGCGCGGTCGTCAGCGGCGAGGCCACACCGGCCGACTTCGATGTGGAGAACATCGAGTCGCTCGGGATCGCCGTCAACCCGGCGGCCGCCGAGGCCCAAGGCGTGACGATCCCCGAGGAGCTGCTCGAGACAGGCCGAGGTCGTCGACTGACCACAGCCGCAGCAGTTCAGCAGCCGATGACGACGTACCTCGTCGGCCGCCTGGATCGGATCATCCGGCGCGCCCTCGAGGAGCTCATCCGTGACCAGGACGTCAGCGTCGTGGGCTACACGGCGATGAGTGTCCTCGAGGCGCGCCCCGGTCTGTCCAACGCCGAGTTGGCCCGACGTTCGTTCGTGACGCCCCAGGGGATGAGCCAGACGCTGGCGACGCTCACCGAGGGCGGGCTGATCCGGCGCACGCCGGCGACCCGCAACCGCCGAGTCCAACTCGTCGAGCTCACCGACCGGGGCCGCCAGGTCGTGTCGGTGTGCAGCCGTCGTGTCGCCGGCTTCGAGGGCGAGCTGCTGGCGAGCCTCACGCCGCGCCAGCGCGACGAGCTCAACACGATCCTGTTGGAGGTCGTCAACGCGCAACCGCGCCACCTGAGCACGACCGATGGGTGTTTAGGGGACGGAACGGTCCCCTAAACACCCATCGGTCGGCCTCGCCAGGTCACAGGCGCACCGGGCGTCCCGTGGCCATCGACTCGACGGCGGCGAGGCCGGCGACGAGCGGGACTCTGAGCGTCGTGGCCGCTGACCGGAGGCGGGGCGCCGGACGTCACGTTGCCGACGAACGCCTGCCACTGGCGCACGAAGCTGGTCTCGTAGCGGTCGATGAACGAGTCCGGCAGGACGGCGGCGGCGATCCGTCGCTCGTCGCTGATCACGGCGCTGTGCCGCGGCGGGTTCTCGCTGACGGCGAGGCCGTCGGTGCCGAGGGCCTCGACGCGCTGGTCGTAGCCGTACACGGCCTGGCGGCTGTTGTCGATCACCGTGAGGCAGCCCGTCGCGTGGCGGAGCACGACGACGGACGTGTCGACGTCGCCGATCTCGCCGATTGCCGGGTCGACGAGCGCCGCACCCACGGCGGCGTGGACCTCGACGATGTCGCTGCCGGAGATGAACCGGGCCATGTCGAAATCGTGGATCGTCATATCGAGGAACATCCCGCCGGACCGGGCGAGGTAGGCGACCGGCGGTGGGAGCCGGTCGCGGCTGGTGATCTTGACGAGGCACAGCGTCCCGAGCGAGCCGTCGGCAACGGCGGCCCGGACCGCTTCGTGGGCCGGGTCGAAACGCCGGTTGAAACCGACCTGCAGGTATCCGTTCGCCTTGTCGACGGCAGCGAGCGTGGCGTCGACGGTCGTCAGGTCGAGGGAGATCGGCTTCTCACAGAACGTGGCGAGTCCGGCCTCGGCGGCGAGCGTGATCAGCTCGGCGTGCGTGTCGGTGCTCGTGCAGATGGCCACGGCATCGACGCCCTTCAACGCTTCGAGCAGCGACGGCGCCACGTCCAGCGCGTAGCGCTCCGCCAACCGGTTGGCGGACTCGGGGATGGCGTCGTAGACCTTGGCGATCTCCACCCCGCCGACCCGTGAGCTGAGCAGTTCGGCGTGCATCTGACCGATCCGCCCGCAGCCCAACAGGGACATCCTCAGCATCTCTACACGCCTCTCCGCTGCTTCGACTTGGCCTCGTCCATCGCCTGGCGGGCTTCGTTGATCGGCGAGTGATCGGACACTTCCGGGACCCCGACCTCCCACCACGCACCGCCTTCGGTCCAGACATGAGGGGCAGTCTCGATGACGATCACCGTCGTGCGATCCGTCGTCCTGGCCCAGTCGAACGCTTCCCCCAACTCGTCGACCGTGGCGACGCGCCGCACCTCGCAGCCGAGCGCGGCGGCGTGCCCGGCGAAATCGACGCGCACGTCGCCCCCCGGCGCGTGGACGTCCGACCACAGGTTGTTGAACGGCTCGCCACCCTGGCCGACCTGCAAGCGCTCGATGACCGCGAAGCCGCCGTTGTCGCACACGACGACGATCATCTTGTGCCCCGAAAGGACCGACGAGTAGAGGTCGCTGTTGAGCATCAGGTACGACCCGTCGCCGACGAACACGATCGTGTCGCCGTCGGGCGCCAAGGTGGCGCGAGCCATCGCCGCGCCCCAGCCGCCGGACAGCTCATAACCCATGCACGAGAACCCGTACTCGCAGTCGAACGTCGCCACGCCCCTCGATCGCCATCCGTTGTTCAGCTCGCCGGGGAAGCCACCCGACGCCGTGAGGGCGTAATCCTCACCGGTCGCCCGGTCGCTGATCGCGCGAACGACCTGGGCGTAGCTGGGCTCACCCGTGCCCGGCTCGGCCAGCCCGTCCAGATACGCCCACAGATCAGCCACCTCGCTGACGACCCGAGCCGTCCACGCCTCGGGGGCGCGCCACACGTCGAGTCCGGCGCCGAGCTCGACGAGCGTCTCCCGGGCGTCGCCGACGACCGGTAGGGCGAGGTGCTTGTGGGCGTCGAAGCGCGCCGCGTTGACGCCGATGATCGTGACGTCCGGGTCGGCGAACACCGACCACGACCCGGTGGCGAAGTCCCCCAGTCGGGTGCCGACGGCGAGCACCACGTCGGCCTCCGCAGCGAGCCGATTCGCCCCCTCGGCACCGATCACCCCGATCGGCCCGGCGTAACACGGATGATCGTGGGTGAGCGTCGACTTGCCGGCGACCGTCTCGACGACGGGGATCCCGTGCCGCTCGGCGAACGAAGCGAGCAACTCCTCGGCGAGCGAGTAGTGCACTCCCCCGCCGGCGACGATCAGCGGCCGCTGCGACCGGCGCACGGCGGCGATCGCCGCGCCGAGCTGTCCAGCGTCGGGGCGCGGCCGAGGGATCTCGTGGACGACGGGCTCGAACAGGCGCAACGGGAAGTCGTAGGCCTCCGCCTGGACGTCCTGGGGCAGGGCGATGAACGCCGGCCCGCAGTCCGCCGGATCGAGCATCACGGCGAGCGCCTGGGGAAGCGACTGGATCACCTGCTCCGGCCGGGTGATCCGGTCCCAGTACCGAACGACGGCCCGGAAGGCGTCGTTGGCCGTCGTCGACGGGGCGCCGAAGTGCTCGATCTGCTGGAGCACCGGGTCGGGAAGGCGGCTCTGGAAGGTGTCGCCGGAGAGCATCAGCAGCGGGAGCCGGTTGGCCATCGCCACGCCGGCGGCGGTGACGAGGTTGAGGGCGCCCGGCCCGATCGACGTCGTGGCGACCATCAGCTGACGCCGCCGCATCGCCTTGGCGTAGGCGATCGCCGCCAACGCCATCCCCTGCTCGTTCTGCCCGCGCCAGGTCGGCAACTCATCCCGGGCGGCGTGCAGGGCCGGCCCGAGGCACGTGACGTTGCCGTGGCCGAAGATGGCGAACACACCCGGGATCAGCGGCGCCTCCACGCCATCGATGACCGTCCGCTGGGCGACGAGGTAGCGGACGATGGCGTCCGCCGTCGTGACGCGCACGGTGTCACCCACCGGTCGATGCTCCGGTGAGCGGCACGCGCGAGTCTGCGACCATCCCATCCCACGAATCGCGCACCCAGTGATGGGTCGGGTCGTCACAGAACGCCATCGATCGCTCACCGCCAGGGCCGGCGAGGACGTTGAGGTAGTAGAGCGGGTACCCAGGGGCGGCGACGCACGGGCCGTGGTAGCCGCGCTTGACGAGAAAGACGTCGCCGTCGCCGACGGGCACGGTGATGTCGACATCGCCCTCGGGCGTGTACGTACGGTGCATGGCGAACCCGTCGGGTGCGTAGTCGGTCGTGCCGGCGTGGCCGACGCGGAAGTAGTAGATCTCCTCGTTGTTGACCGGACACTCCGGGCTGTCGTCGTGGCGGTGCGGCGGGTAGCTCGACCAGTTGCCGTCCGGCGTCAACAGCTCGACGCACATCAGCTTGTCGGCGCCGTCGAACCTCTCGGGCGACATGAAGTTGGTGACCTGGCGCGTCGCCGGACCAGCTCCCCGGACCTCCACGGCGACGTCGCCGGCAGCGACGAGCACCGCATCGAATCGGCGGGTCGCCCACGCCGACGGCAACGCCACCTCGGCGCCGCTGGTGCTGGACAGCCGGACCTCGGCGTCGATCGGCAGGTAGGCCCAGTCAGTGACGGCGCTGAACACCGTGGCTCGCCCGTCGAGCTCGAGGCGCCGTCCCTCGACGTCGACCGTGATCGGCCCGCCGGACAGCGGCAGGACGGCCATCTCGGAGCCTCCCGTGACGAGCTCGTAGACCCCACCCGGAGCGATCGGCAGGATCTGCAGGCCGCAGTACGTCCAACCGGCGAGCTCCGGCGTGACCTCGGCGACGGCGCCGAGGTGCCATGGGTGCCGATCGGTCACGATCGACCTCGTCGGGACACCGCAGCGCTCACCAGCTCGGCGGCCCGCCCCACGGCGCTCTCGACGTCGCCGTCCGGTGGGTACAGCAGGGCCCGGCCGACGACGAGACCGCGCACCGTCGGCTCCTCGAGAGCGGCGGCCCACGAGGCGAACGTCGCCTCGGGGTCGGGGCCGGGTGACCCGCCGAGGATCAGCAGCGGTTGGGTGGTCGCCTTGGCGACCGTGGCGATGTCGGCCGTCGCCTGGATCTTGAGCCAGGTGTACGCCGAGGATCCGCCGAGACCGGCGCACACCCCGACCGCCTTGAGCAGGGCCTCGGGGTCGTGGTCCCACACCGCTCGGCCGGCCCCGTCCTTCTTGTACGGGATCGGCTCGACCATCGCCATCAGCTGTCGATCGTTGAGCGCCACCACCGCTGCGGCGCAGGCGGCAAGCGTGGGGATCGTCCCCCGATCGCCGGGATCGATGCGCAGCAACATCTTGCCGGCATCGAGGTTGGCGGCGACGAGGTGGTCGGCGTCGTAGGCCGTGAACCGGTCGTCGATCTCCCACTGCGCTCCAGCCAGTCCACCGCGGTTCATCGTGCCGACAGCAACCTTGCCGTCGAGGGCCCCGAGGCAGATGAGGTCCTCGAGGATGTCGGCACTCGCCAGCACCCCGTCGACTCGCGGGTTGTCGAGGGCGGTGAGCAGCCGCTCGAGCATCGTGCGGCGGTCGACCATCGCCCGCGGCTGGCCGGGAACGCCGATCATGCCCCGCGCCGTGTGGTCGGCGGCGACGATGAACAGCGCACCGTCGGCGGTCAGCCGCTCTCGCCGCGGGCGATCGGCGAGCGCCTTGGCGATGCGGCCCGGTGCTTCGACCCGCATCGCCGTGAGGGCGGCGTAGCCGGAGTCGTCGAGTCGTGTCATGGCCCGTCCCCACTCGGTTGCAGCATCTCGTCGATCTCGTTTCCCGTCGGCATGGCGTCGGCGCACATCAACCGTCCGGCGACGATCGCCCCGGCGGCGTTGGCGTACTCGACGATTCGAGCAGGTGGCCAGCCGGCGAGCAAGCCGTGCACGAACGCGCCGCCAAACGCGTCGCCCGCGCCCAGCCCGCACACGACCTCGACCTGCCGCGGCGCGACGATCGTTCGGCCGTCGGCCGTGGCGACGAGGACGCCCTCGCCGCCGAGCTTGACGACGGCCATCTCCACGCCGCGGTCGAGCAGGGCGTCTGCCGCCTCGTCTGGCACGTCGGTGCCGACGGCGACGCGACACTCCGTGCGATTGCCGATCGCCGCGGTGGCCGCGCCGATCGACTCGCCGATCACCGCAGATGCCTCGGCCTCGCTCGCCCACAACATCGGCCGGTAGTCGAGATCGACGACCGTGTGCGGCCGCCGGGCGCGGGTACCGAGGATGCCGGCGATCGTCGAGCGGGCCGGCTCCTCGGCCATCGCCGAGCCGGCGACCCACAACACGCCGACGTCGGCGACGGTGCTGTCGTCGACGTCGCCAGGCTGGAGCTCCATGTCCGGGGCCTTGGGGACGCGGTAGAAGACGATCGGTGGATCGTCGGGAGGGGTCAGCGCCGCGAGCGCCAGTGGCGTCGGCAGGCCGTCGTGGCGCCCGACGAACTCCGTGACAACGCCGAACGACTCCAGCTTGGCGACGACGTAGTCACCGAACGGATCGGCGCCGACCTTCGTCAGCACGGCGCTGCGATGTCCGAGCCGCGCTGCCGCCACGGCGACGTTGGTCGCCGTTCCGCCGATCGACTTGACGAAGCGCTGGTCGTCGAGCCAACCCGCGCCGGGAGAGTCGGCATAGAGGTCGACGCTGACCCGGCCGATCGTCAGCAGGTCAAGCGGCATCGCCCTGACGCCGGCGCTCTGAGTGGTTTGTGTCAGCCGAATGACTCACCGTTGGTCGATCGGCTGACGCAAACCGTTGACTGACCCTCATGCCGGCTTGACGAGCGACTCGATCTCGTGGCTCAGTGCCTCCAGCTCGGCGCCTCCCGACATCAGCTGGACGAGCTCGTCGCGGGTGATCTCGTCCTTGGCGAAGTTGCCAAGGCTCTGGCCGCGCTTGAGGATGAGGAAGCGGTCGCCGACCGGGTAGGCGTGGTGCGGGTTGTGGGTGATGAAGATCACCCCCAACCCGCGATCGCGGGCGGCGACGATGTAGCGCAGCACGACGCCCGACTGCTTGACGCCGAGGGCGGCCGTCGGTTCGTCGAGGATCAACACCTTGGCCCCGAAGTAGACGGCCCTGGCGATCGCCACGGACTGCCGTTCACCGCCCGACAGCGTGCCGACCGGCTGCTCTGGGTCACGGATGTCGATGCCCATCTTGGCCAGCTCCTCGACGGCGACGGCCTTGGCCTTCTTCGTGTCGATCGTTCCGAGCCACGTCGTCGGCTCGGAGCCGAGCCAGAAGTTGCGCCACACCGACATCAGCGGCGCCATCGCCAGGTCCTGGTAGACGGTGGCGATGCCGGCGGCCTTGGCGTCGCGCGGCGAGTGGAACGCGACCGGGCTGCCCTCCATCGAGAACGTGCCCTCGTCGTGGCCGTGGACCCCGGAGAGGATCTTGATCAACGTCGACTTGCCGGCGCCGTTGTCTCCGAGCACGCACGTCACTTCGCCGCCGCGCACGCTCGTCGTGATGTTCTGCAGGGCGATGATGTTGCCGAAGAACTTCGACAGCCGCTGCAACTCGATCAAGGCGTGACCGTCGAGGTCACCGCTCATCGGTTCCGAGGGGTGCTCCACGACGTCGCTCATCGGGACTCCTGCCGGAGGTCAGCCTCGACCATCGCGGCGGTCGCCTCTGCGTCCCGCTCGCCTTCGACCGCCGCTTGTTCGATCTTCTCGCTCGGTGGGCGCGAGACCGATGTCGCCCACCGGCGGATCGCCTCGTTGGCGAAGGCGGCGACGAGGAGGATCACTCCGAGGAACAGGAAGTACAGGTTGTTGTCCCACCCAGCGAGGGGGATTCCTTGCTGGGTCATCCCGAGGATCAGGCAGCCGAGGGCAGCGCCGACGATCGAACCGAAACCGCCGGTCAGCAGGCAGCCTCCGAGCACCGCGGCGATGATGAAGTAGAACTCCTGGCCGACGCCTTCGATCACGTTCGAGCGGCTCGTCTGGAACAGGACGATCATCCCGTGCACCCACCCGCACACGGCGACGGCGACGAACAGGCCGACCTTCGTGGCGGTCGCCGGGACGCCGACCATCCGGGCGGCCTCCTTGTTGCCGCCGACGGCGAAGATCCAGTTGCCGACCTTCGTCCGCGACAGCACCCAGGCGCCGACGATCGCCATCGCCACGAACCACAGGATCGATACCTTGAAGCCGGTGCGCCCGATGTGCACGAAGTCGGAGGCGAACACCTTGCGGGCCAACGAGTAACCGTCGGCGTCCTCGATGCCCGTCACCTGGGTCTGGTCGGTGACCCGCTGGGTCAACCACAGGTTGAAGCCGCGGAGGGCGAAGAACACCCCGAGCGTGACGATGAAGCTGGGCAGCCCGGATTTGACGACCATCGCGCCGTTGAGCACGCCGATGGCGACGGCGATGAGCAGCGACACGAGCAGCGAGATGCCGACGTGCCAGCCGGCGTGCACGGCGAACAAGCCGGCGAACATTCCCGTGGTGCCGACGATCACGCCCGACGACAGATCGAACTCGCCGCCGATCATCAACAGGGCGATCGCCAACGCCGACACGCCGTACAGCGCCGCCCGATCGAGGTACGTCGCCGTGCCCTGCCACGACAGCCACGTGTCGCCGGCCTGCCAGGCGAACAGCAACCAGACCACGGCTGCTCCGGCGATCGCCCCGAACTCCGGACGGATCATCAGCCGGACGAACGGAGATCGGCGCGAGAGCCGCTCGTCCGGCACGTCCGCCGGGACCACTGGAATCGTCGTGGTGGTCATCGCTCCCCTTGTCATTGTGAGGGGGACCGGCGCTCCGGTCCCCCTCGCTGAGTGCTAGCGGCTCCCTTCGCCAGTCAGCTCGAGCACCTGCTCGGCGTTCTCGGCAGTGACGAAACCCGGCCCGGTGAGCACCGGCTGGCCACCACCGACGGTGTTGAGGTTGTCGCGGTACAGCGTGAGGAAGACGATCGGGAGATATCCCTGGAGGTACTGCTGCTGGTCGACGGCGAACAGCATGTTGCCGTCGATGATCGCCTGGATCACGTCGGTGCTCAGGTCGAACGTGCCGAGCAGGACGTCGCCCGTGCGGCCGAGCTCGTCGAGAGCGGCCAGCGCCGGTGCGGCACCGGTCGGGCCGAGGGCGAGGATCGCGTCGATCGTGTCGTCGGCCTGCAACGTCGAGCTGATCGTGCTTTGCGCTCCGGCCTGGTCGTTGAGGTCGACCTGCACGACCTCGAGCGTGCCGCCCGCTTCCTCGATCGACTCTGCGGCGCCGGCGCAGCGGGCATCGAGCCCGGCGTTGCCGACCTCCTGGTTGATGCACATCACGTTCGTCGCCCCGGCTTCGGCAAGGCGTGCGCCCGCCGCCCGGCCGGCGATCGTCTCGTCCTGGCCGACGTGGGTGATCGCCCCGATGTCCTGGTAGTTGTCCGAACCGGAGTTGACCGTGATGATCGGGATCCCCGCCTCGTTGGCCGCGGCGAGCGAGTCCTGGAGCGCCGGGTAGTCGGGCACCGACACGACGAGCCCGTCTGGCTGGGTGGCGACGGCGGCATCGATCAGCGACGCCATCTCGACCATGTCGAACGTCGCCGGCGCCGAGTAGTTGGCCGTCGCCCCCATCTGCGCCGCCGCGTCGTCGACGCCGCGCTTGAACACCGACCAGAACGGGTCGGACGCCTGACCATGGGTGACGACGGCGATCGTCGCGCCCTCTTCGGCGGTCTCGGGCGACGGCGACGAGGCCGACACGGTGGCGCTGCCGAGCGCCAGTGCGGCTGCGGCGACCACGCCGATGCGGAGCTTGTTGATCATGCTTCCCCCTAGGTTGCGGGCCTGCCTTGAACCCGCCTCGGTGATGACGGTTCGACCATAGTCGACCCCTGCGCGCACGGAATTGGGCCGCCTACCAATCCACGGCCGGTCGCTGCTTCGAAACCTGGCCCATGAACACTCACACATCACGCCCACGCGGACACGCGCGTCGCCTCGCCATCGGCGTCGGCGTGCTGTCCCTCTCCTGCGCCGGCCTCGCCGGCTCGACGATGGTCTCGGCGGGCTCCAGCTCGACCGAACCCTCTCCCTCCGATGGCACCGCGCTGTACTCCGTCGACCTCGCATCAGGGGCGACCACCTCGATCGGGACCGTCGGCGCCCAACTCGTCGGGCTCGCCATCGCCCCGGACCTCGGCAACGTCTACGGCCTCACCGATGCCGGTGAGTTGGCGACGTTCTCCGTCGACGACCTCACCGCCGTGACGACGACGCCGGTCACCGGGCTCGCCGACGGCGACCCGCTGGTGGGAATCGACCTGCGCCCGGCAAACCGCACCGTCGTCGGGCTCACCGGCAGTGGTGTCGTCTACACCGTCGATCCGACGACCGGCGCGGCGACAGCCGCCGGCGCGGCGATCGACCCTGCCCTGGAATCACCGACGTTCGGCTTCGACTTCAACCCCACCGTCGATCGCATCCGCGTCGACGTGTCGACCGGGCAGAACCTGCGGCTCAACCCCGACACGGGTGCCGTCGGCACCAATGCCGACACCGGGGCACCGACGATCGACGGCACGCTCGCCTTCGCCGAGGGTGACGCCAACGTCGGAGCGACGCCGCAGGTCGTCGGAGCGGCATACACCAACTCGATCGCCGGGGCGACCAAGACGCGTCTCTACGTCGTCGACTCGGCGACCGGCTCGCTGGCGATCCAGGACCCACCCAATGACGGCATCCTCAACACCGTCGGAGCCCTCGACGCCGACCTCAACGACGCCACGTCGTTCGACATCGCCGCCAACGGCGAGACCTTGCTCGCCGTGCCGACCAATGCCTTCGGCGCCGGCGACGGTGCGGCGACGTCGACGTCTGGTCCGAGCTGCGCGGCCGTCCCGACCGAGGGCGAAGGCAGCTTCGAAGGAATGGCGGACGATCCGGTGGCCACCGCGGCCGCCAACAACCCACAGCTCTCCACGCTCGCCCTGGCCGTGGAGGCGGCCGGCCTCACGGACACACTCAACGGCGAGGGGCCGTACACGGTGTTCGCCCCGTCGAACTCGGCCTTCGACAAGATCCCGCCCGCCGATCTGGAGGGCGTGCTCGCCGATCCGGGCGGCGTGCTCACCGACGTCCTGACACTGCACGTCATCAGCGGCCAGCAGCTGTCGACGAGCGACCTCGTCGCAGCCGGCACGATCGACACCCTCGGCGGCACGCTGACCATCGATCAGTTCGGCGACCGGGTCACCGTGGACGCCGGCAGCGGGCCGGCGGTCGTCGTTTGCGGCGACATCCAGACCGCCAACGCCACCGTGCACATCATCGACTCCGTGCTGCTGCCCAGCAGCATGGTCAGCAGCTGAGCTGCTGCCCGGCCACACGGTCAGGGGTTGAGAAACTCCAAGCTGCGGCGAGCCGCCTCCACCGGCCCGGTGCCGGGAGGCGGCTCTGCCGCGCCGAGATCGGCGTCCTGCTCGAGCACGTACCAACCGGCATAGCTGGCGGCCTCGAGGGTGTCGACGGTGGTGGCGATCGGCGCGTCACCGTCACCGAGGGGACAGAACAAGCCGGCGCACACACCTTCTTGGATCGACAGCTCCCCGTCGCGTACGAGTCCTGCGACGTCACCACGGACGTCCTTGAGGTGGACGTGGGCGACGCGATCGCCGGCGTCGTCGGCAAACCTCGCCGGGTCGTAGCCGCCGATGAGCAGGTGCCCGGTGTCGAGGCACCAGCGGACGTCGGAGCGCTCCAGCACCGTGGCGACGTCGTCAGCGGTCTCGACGAGAGTGCCGACGTGGGGGTGGAGGACCTGCGTGAGGCCGTACGCAGCGCACAGCTCGTCGAGCTCGCCGAGCATCCCGACGACGTGGTCCCATTGTGCCGTGGCGAGGTCGATCCGCGGGGCCCACGACTCGTCGACCACGACGGCGGCGACGAACCTCGTCGCCCCGACGGCGGCGAACAGCTCGGCGGTCGCACGGGCTGCGGAGAGAGTCGCCTCGCGCTGGGCGGGATCGTGCAGCACGACCGGGACGAACCCACCGATCAGCGACATCTCGTTGCGGTCGAGGACGGCGCGTAGCTCGTCGGGATCGCGTGGCAGGAACCCCGGCGCCCCGAGCTCGATGGCCGTGATGCCGAGCGAGCGCATCTCGCCGAGCACGCGGTCCGCCGGCAGCATCACCCCCCAGCCAGGGACCTCACACACGCCCCACGTGATGGGGGCACCACCGATGCGTTCGAGCGGGATCACCGCAGCTCAGAACTGGCCGGCGCTCGCTACAGCGGCGTGGTGAAGTTCGTGGCCAGGTCGATCAGCAGGCGGGTGCCGTAGCCGGTGGCGCCCTTCGAGCGCCACGACTCGTCGGCATCGACCTTCATCACCGGGGCGATGTCGAGGTGCGCCCAGGGGATCTCGCCGACGAACTCGCTGAGGAACACGGCTGCGGTGATCGATCCGCCGTAGGGCCCGGCGACGTTCTTGAGGTCGGCGACGTCGGAGTCGAGCAGCTTGCGGTACCGCTTCGTCTCCAGCGGGAGCTGCCAGGCCGGCTCGTCGGTCGATTCGGCGGCGGCTCGGACCCGGTCGATCAAGCCCTGGTTGTTGCCGAGCACGCCGGCGTAGCCGAGGCCCAAGGCGACGAGGGCGGCGCCGGTGAGGGTGGCGATGTCGACGATCGCGTCGGGCGCTTCCTCGACGGCGAGGGCCAGACCGTCGGCCAGCACGAGGCGTCCCTCGGCGTCGGTGTTGTGCACCTCGACCGTCTTGCCGCCGTGGATGTGCAGGACGTCGCCGAGCTTCGTCGCCGAGCCGGACGGCATGTTGTCGGTACACATCAGGAACCCGGTCACGGTGTTGCGGCAGCCGGCGGCGGCGAGCGCCGACATCGCTGCGAGCACGGCGGCGGCGCCGGACATGTCCATCTTCATCGCCGCGTGCATCGGGTCACTCGGCTTGAGGCTGATCCCTCCGGAGTCGTACATGATGCCCTTGCCGACGAGGGCGAGATGGGCGCTGCCCTTCGCCGACCGCCTCGGGCGGTAGGTCAGCTTGATCATGCACGGCGGCTCCGAGCTCCCGGCGTTGACGCCGAGGAGCCCGCCGCACCCGAGCTCGGCGAGGCGGTCGACGTCGAACACGTCGACCTCGAGGCTTGACTCCTTGCCGACTTCGGCGGCAAGCGCCGCCAGGCGCGTCGCCGTGAGGTGACTGGGCGGCGAGTTGGCGAGATCGCGGGCGAGGAGCGCGGCGCGCGACGTAGTGCGGCCACGAGCGATACCGGCCTCCACGGCGCGCTGCCGTTCCGCCGGCGACAACAACGTCAACGACTCCAGCTGCGGCCGCTCACCGTTGGACTTCAGCGACTCGAAGCGGTACCGGGCGAGTACGACTCCCTCGACGACGGCCTGCGCCGACGTGGCGGTGTCGCCGCCGGCCTCGTGCAGGCTGGTCGCCAGGGCGGAGTGCTTGGGCACGGCGCGGGCGAAGGCCGCCGCGGCGTCGCGCAGCTCGGCGAGCGATAGCTGGCCGGCGCCGGTGCCGATGGCCACGACGTCGGCGCCGTCACGTCGGGGAACGACCAGCGTCTGGCCGGCCTTGCCCTCGAAACCGAGGGCGGTCAGCGTCGCCCGGTCGACGCCGAGCTGGCGGGGCACCGTTCCCTTCTCCCCGACCGGCACGCCGATCGCCCCAGCACCGCTCGGCGCGTTCCGGGCGACGCCGACAACGAGGTCGGCCAGGCGGCGCCACGACGGTGCCGGGTCGAACCAGCTGAGGTCGCGACTCACCCTGGTGAGCGGTCCACGTCCGGCGGCGAGAGAATCGGTCTTCGTTGACATCGCCCTCCAGTCTGGCGGGCCGATCGGGATCTGGGGAAGATTCGTGGCAGACCCTGACACGGATCCTCCCCAGACGTCCCGGTGGCACGGAAGTTCCCCAGATGGTGGAACGGGGTGGCCGGTAGCCTTGTCCGGCGATGAATCGGCAGCCCTATCTCGACGCGGTCGCCGAACGCGTCGTGGTGTTCGACGGCGCGTTCGGGACGTACATCCAGGGCCTCGACCTGTCCGCCGACGACTTCGGCGGGGCCGACCTCGAGGGCTGCAACGAGATCCTCTGCCTCACCCGGCCCGACGCGATCCGCGACATGCACGCGGCGTTCTTCGAGGTCGGTGTCGATGCCGTCGAGACGGCGAGCTTCGGAAGCTTCTCGACGGTGCTCAACGAGTACGACATCGCCGACAAGGCCTACGAGGTCAGTGTCGCCGCCGGCCGTCTCGCCCGAGAGGTCGCCGACGGGTTCGCCGCCGACGGCCGCACGCGCTACGTCGCCGGCTCGATCGGTCCCGGCACGAAGCTCCCGAGCCTCGGGCACATCGGCTTCGCCGAGCTGCGCGACTCCTACGAGGAGCAGGCCGCCGGGCTCCTCGAAGGCGGCGTCGACCTGTTCATCATCGAGACCTGCATGGATCTCCTCCAGGTCAAGGCAGCGATGATCGCCTGTCGGCGGGCGATGAAGTCGGCGGGCCGTGCCGTGCCACTGCAGGTCCAGGTGACGATGGAGACGACCGGGCGGATGCTCGTCGGCAGCGAGATCGGCGCCGCCCTCGTATCGCTCGGGGCGATGCGCCCTGACGTGCTCGGCATCAACTGCGCCACCGGCCCGGCGGAGATGCAGGAGCACCTGCGCTTCCTCTCCCAGCACTCGGCGCTGCCGATCAGCGTGCTCCCCAACGCCGGGCTGCCGAGCGTCGTCGACGGGCGCACGCACTACGACCTCTCACCCGCCGACCTCGCCGTCTACCACCGGCGCCACGTCGCCGAGCTCGGCGTTTCGATCGTCGGCGGCTGCTGCGGCACGACCCCCGAGCACCTCCGCCAGGTCGTCGAGGCGGTCAGCGGCATCCAGCCGGCGCCCCGGTCGCCGTCGTTCGAGCCGAGCGTCTCGTCGATCTACAGCCCGGTCGCCCTCGCTCAGGACCTCAGCGTGCTGATGATCGGCGAGCGCACCAACGCCAACGGGTCGAAGGCATTCCGCGACGCGATGCTCGCTGCCGACTGGGACTCGTGCGTGAAGATGGCCAACGAGCAGATCAAGGAGGGCGCCCACGTCCTCGACGTCTGCGTCGACTACGTCGGCCGTGACGGCGCCGTCGACATGGACGAGATCGCCAAGCGCTTCGCCACGCAGTCCAGCGTGCCGCTCGTCATCGACTCAACCGAGCCGCCGGTCGTCGAGGCGGCGCTCACCCACATCGGTGGACGGGCGATCCTCAACTCGGCCAACCTCGAGGACGGCGAGCTGCCGGGGAGCCGGATGGACCGCGTCTTCTCGCTCGCCCGCGACTACGGGGCGGCGGTGATCTGCCTGCTCATCGACGAGCGTGGCCAGGCCCGCGACGTCGAGTGGAAGATGGAGGTCGCCCACCGCATCACCGAGATCGCCACCGAGCGCTACGGCTTGCAGCCGAGCGACCTGATCTTCGACGCCCTGACGTTCCCGCTGTCGACGGGCGACGACGACCTGCGCCGTGACGCCATCGCCACGATCGAGGCGATCCGCCGGATCAAGGCGGAGATCCCCGGGGCGTTCACGGTGCTCGGCCTGTCGAACGTCAGCTTCGGCCTGTCCCCTGCCGCCCGCCACGCCCTCAACAGCGTGTTCCTCCACGAGTGCGTCGAGGCCGGCCTCGACGCGGCGATCGTCCATGCCGCCAAGATCGTCCCGCTCAACCGCCTCCCCGCCGAACAACGAGATGTTTGCCTCGACCTCGTGTGGGACCGGCGGCGGCCCGACTACGACCCGCTCCAGCAGCTGCTCGAGGTGTTCGCCGACGTGAAGTCGACGAAGACCGAGAAACCCGACCGCAGTGGCATGCCGGTCGACGAGCGCCTCAAGTCGCGGATCATCGACGGCGATCGCGAAGGCCTCACCGACGACCTCGACGTGGCGATGGCCGGTGGGATGGCGGCCCTCGACATCGTCAACAACGTGCTCCTCGACGGGATGAAGGTGGTCGGCGAGCTGTTCGGGTCGGGGCAGATGCAGCTGCCGTTCGTGCTGCAGTCGGCGGAGACGATGAAGACGGCGGTCGCCTACCTCGAGCCGCACATGGACCGCCTCGACGGCTCGACGTCGAAGGGCAAGCTCGTCATCGGCACGGTGAAGGGCGACGTCCACGACATCGGCAAGAACCTCGTCGACATCATCGCCACGAACAACGGCTACGAGGTCCACAACCTTGGCATCAAAGTGCCGATCGGCGAGATGGTCGCCAAGGTCAAAGAGGTGGACGCCGACGCCCTGGGCATGAGCGGGCTGCTCGTCAAGTCGACGCTGATCATGCGCGAGAACCTCGAGGAGCTGAACACGCTCGGGCTCAGCGAGATCCCGGTGCTGCTCGGCGGCGCCGCCCTCACCCGCCGCTACGTCGAGCGCGATCTGCGCGAGATCTACGAGGGCCGCCTGTTCTACGGCCGCGACGCGTTCGAAGGGCTGTCGACGCTCGACTCGCTGATGACGATGAAGCGCAGCGGCGAGTGGGACCCCGATTTTGGTCGGGTGCCGACGGGCCGTCAGCTTCCGGAGCGCACCGCGTCGGCCGACGCCGCCGTCGTCGAGGTCCCGCGGCGATCGCCGACGGTCGCCGCCGACAACGAGGTGTTCACTCCCCCGTTCATCGGCTCGCGGATCGTCAAGGGGATCTCCCTCGACGAGATCGCGACGTTCGTCAACGAGACGGCGTTGTACCGCAACCAATGGCAGTTCCGGCCCGAGCGGGTCATCGGCGAGGACCGCCCGGAGAACGACGACGAGTTCAAGACGCGCATCCGGGCGACGTTCCGCGAACAGCTCGCCGCGGCGAAGGCGTCGGGTGTGCTCGTGCCGCAGCTCGTCTACGGATACTTCCCGGCGAATGGCGACGGCGACGACCTCGTCGTGTGGACCGACGAGACGCGCAGCACCGAGGCGGCACGCTTCCACTACCCGCGCCAGCAGGTCGAGCCGTTCCTGTGCATCGCCGACATGTTCCGTCCGATCGAATCCGGTGAGATCGATTACGCCTGCTTCCACATCGTCACGATGGGATCGGCCGTCAGCGAGGAGACGGCCCGCTTGTTCGCCGCCAACGAGTACCAGCGCTACCTCCTGCTCCACGGCCTCGGCGTCGAGCTGGCCGAGGCCCTCGCCGAGTACTGGCACAAGCGGATCCGCGAGGAGTGGGGGTTCGTCGGCGAGGACGGACCGACGATCGGCGGGCTGTTCCGCCAGCAGTACCGCGGCGGGCGCTACTCGTGGGGCTACCCGGCGTGCCCCGACCTCGAGGACAACGCCACCGTCGCCGCCCTGCTCGGCGCCGACCGCCTCGGCATCGAGGTCAGCGAAGACACCGGTTGGCAGTATCACCCGGAGCAGACGACCTCGGCGATCATCTGCCATCACCCCCAAGCCAAGTACTTCGTCGCCCGGTGAACGACCGTTCATTGCGTTCCCCGGCCACGCCGGCCGGTGTTGGCCGCTCCCTCCGCTGGCGCTTCGCTCGCTCGCAGCGGTACAGGTAGGTCAACAGCCGTACATGCTGGTCTCGCTGATCGTCCGATCGATTCGCCCGTACCGGCGGCGGGTCACCCTGATCATCGTCTTCCAGGCCATCGCCACGATGGCATCGCTGCAGCTGCCGAGCCTCAATGCCGACATCATCGACAACGGTGTGGCGAACGGCGACACCGGCTACATCGTCGGCGCCGGCGGGGAGATGCTGCTGCTCACGGTCGTCCAGATCGTCGCCTCGATCGCCGCCACCTGGTTCAGCGCCGGGGTGGCGATGGGCGTCGGTCGAGACCTGCGGGCCGGGATCTTCCACCACGTCGGGACGTTCTCCGCCCGCGAGATGGGCCGCTTCGGCGCCGCTTCACTGATCACCCGCAACACCAACGACGTCCAGCAGGTCCAGATCCTCGTGCTGATGACGTTCACGATGCTCGTGATGGCCCCGATCATGGCCGTCGGCGGGATCGTCATGGCGATGCGAGAGGGCTTCTCGCTGTCGTGGCTGTTGCTCGTCAGCGTGCCGGCGCTGATCCTCGCGGTCGCCTTCATCGTCAGCCGGATGATCCCCGGTTTCCGCAAGGTGCAGGAGCGCACCGACGACGTCAACCGAGTGCTGCGCGAGCAGATCGCCGGGATCCGGGTCGTCCGGGCGTTCGTCCGCGAGGACAGCGAGGCGGCCCGCTTCGGCACGTCCAACGACCAGCTCACCGACGCCGCCATCTGGGTCGGTCAGTGGATGGCCCTGATGTTTCCGACGGTGATGTTCGTGTTCAACGTGTCGAGCGTTGCCGTGCTGTGGTTCGGCGCCGGCCCGGTGGATGACGGGTCGTTGCAGATCGGCTCGCTCACCGCCTTCCTCAGCTACCTCATGCAGATCCTGATGGCGGTGATGATGGCCACGTTCGTCGCGGTGCTGGCGCCGCGTGCGTCGGTGTCCGCCGACCGCATCGGCGAGGTGCTGGCCACGGAGTCGTCGGTCGCCCCGCCGCACCAGCCGGTCACCGAGGTCCACACCTTCGGACGCGTCGAGTTGCGCGAGGTCACGTTCCACTACCCCGGCGCCGAGCTGCCGGTGCTCAATGGCGTGTCGTTCGCCGTCGGGCCGGGCGAGACGACGGCGATCATCGGCAGCACGGGCGCCGGAAAGACGACCCTGCTCAATCTCATCCCCCGCCTGTTCGACGTCACCGGGGGGGCCGTGTTGGTCGACGGTGTCGACGTTCGCGACCTCGATCCGGAGCTGTTGTGGAGCCGCGTCGGTGTCGTTCCCCAGGCTGCCTACCTGTTCAACGGCACGATCGCCAGCAACCTGCGCTACGGGCTGCCCACGGCGACCGAGGCCGAGATGTGGGACGCCCTCACCGTGGCCCAGGCCGCCGACTTCGTCCGGGCGTTGCCGGACGGCCTGGAGGCGTCCGTCGCCCAGGGCGGCACGAACTACTCAGGTGGCCAGCGCCAGCGGCTGGCGATCGCCAGAGCGCTGATCCGGCGCCCGGAGATCTACCTGTTCGACGATGCCTTCTCGGCGCTCGACCTCGGCACCGATGCCAGGCTGCGCGCTGCCCTGGCGCCGCGGACCCGGGATGCTGCGGTGATCATCGTCGCCCAGCGCGTGTCGACGATCGTCGGCGCCGACGACATCGTGGTGCTCGAGGATGGGCTCGTCGTCGGTCGCGGGACGCACGACGAGTTGCTGGCCGGCTGCCCGACCTACGCCGAGATCGTCGAGTCGCAGGCGGCGAGTGAGGCGGCGTGAGCGACGACGGCCAGTCGGAGACCCTTGCGCCCCGCTCGGCGGCGCGCTTGCCGGCGGCCGCCGCCGACGTGCAGCGTCGCGGCCCGATGGCCAACCTCGCGGCGCCGACCGAGAAGGCCGTCCACTTCAAGTCGTCGTTGGGTCGCCTCGTCGCCCGCTTGCGGCCAGAGCGCCTCGGTCTCCTACTGGTGATCTCTCTTGCCACGATCAGCGTCGGCCTCACGGTCGTCGGACCCCGCATCCTCGGCGTGGCCACGGACATCATCTTCCGCGGCGTGATCGGTGGTCGGATGCCGGCCGGTGAGAGCGCCGCCGAGGCCGAGGCGCGGCTGCGCGCCAGCGGCGACGACCGCCTCGCTGACGTCGTCGGAGGGATGGACGTCGTACCCGGTCGCGGCATCCAGTTCGACGAGTTGCGCAACATCCTGCTGCTCGCCCTCGTGTTGTACATCGTGGCGGCGATCTTGGCGATGGCCCAGGGCCGGCTGCTCAACCGCATCGTCAACCGCGCCGTTCGACGCCTGCGCGGCGACGTCGAGGACAAGCTGCACCGCCTCCCGCTGAGCTACTTCGACCGCCTGCCCCGAGGCGAGATCCTCAGCCGGGCGACGAACGACATCGACAACATCCAGCAGAGCATGCAACAGACCCTCAGCCAGTTGCTGATCTCGACGCTGACGGTCATCGGCGTGGTGGCGATGATGATCTCGATCTCACCGCTGCTCGCGTCGCTGGCGCTGCTGACCATCCCGCTGGTGCTGCTCGTCACCCGCCAGATCGCCAAGCGCTCGAAGCGCAAGTTCATCGCCCAGTGGGCCCACACCGGCAGACTCAACGGACAGATCGAGGAGGCCTTCAGCGGGCACTCGCTGGTCAAGGTGTTCGGCCGCCAGAGCGAGGTCGAGGAGAGCTTCGATGTCGAGAACGAGCAGCTCTACGAAGCCAGCTTCGGCGCCCAGTTCATCTCCGGGTTGATCATGCCGGCGACGATGTTCATCGGGAACCTCAACTACGTCGCGATCGCCGTCGTCGGTGGACTGCGCGTGGCGTCGGGGGCCCTCACGCTCGGCGACGTGCAGGCCTTCGTGCAGTACTCGCGCCAGTTCACCCAACCGCTCACCCAGGTCGCCTCGATGATGAACGTGTTGCAGTCGGGGGTCGCTTCGGCCGAACGGGTCTTCGAACTGCTCGACGCCACCGAGGAACGACCCGACCCCGTCGACCCGGCGACGCTCGGCGATGTCCGCGGTCACGTCGAGTTCGACGACGTGTCGTTCCGGTACGTCCCGGAACGTCCACTCATCGAGCACCTCTCGCTCGACGTGCGGCCCGGTCAGACGATCGCCATCGTCGGGCCGACGGGGGCCGGCAAGACCACACTCGTCAACCTGATCATGCGTTTCTACGAGCTCGACGACGGGGCGATCCGCCTCGACGGCGTCGACATCGCGACGATGCGTCGCCGCGACGTGCGCGGCGAGATCGGCATGGTCCTCCAGGACGCCTGGCTGTTCGGTGGCACGATCCGCGACAACATCGCCTACGGCGGTCACGGGGCGACCGAGGAGGAGGTCCTCGAGGCGGCGCGGATCAGCTACGTCGACCGCTTCGTGCACTCGCTCCCCGACGGCTACGACACGATCGTCGATGACGAGGGCAGCAACCTCAGCGCCGGCGAGCGCCAGCTGCTCACGATCGCCAGGGCGTTCCTCGCCGATCCGGCAATCCTCATCCTCGACGAGGCGACGAGCTCCGTCGACACGCGCACCGAGGTCCTCGTGCAGCACGCCATGGCCGCGCTGCGCGCCGACCGCACCAGCTTCGTGATCGCTCACCGCCTGTCGACGATCCGTGACGCCGACACGATCCTCGTGATGGAGGACGGTCAGATCGTCGAGCAGGGCGACCACGACGAGCTGCTCGAACAGCGCGGCGCCTACTACCGCCTCTACAACGCCCAGTTCACCGGCCCGCTCGTCGAGGAAGTGGACGAGGAACTTGTCGACGCCACGGCCGCGCCGTGATCACGCCGCCCGTTGGAGTGTTTCCTGCCGTCGGAGTGTTACCTGCCGGGAAACTCGACACTTGACACTCCGATGACGGTTCCCGGCACCCGCCTCAACCGAAGTCGGCGAACAACTCGCTGACCCGCTCGGTGGGGCGGCCGATGAATGCCCGATCGGCCGTGACGATCAGCGGCCGTTCCATCAGTTCCGGGTGTTCGGTGAGGATCGCCACGATGCCGTCGGTCGTCGCCACGTCGTCGGCAACGATGTCGAAGTCCTCCCAGCGTTCACGCCGGACGAGGCGGGAGGGTGGGTCATCGAGCTTGGCGATGATCGCCCGCAGCTCGTCGGCCGTCGGCGGCACTTCCAGGTACTTGACGACCTCGACGGAGACTTCGTCGCCCGCTCCATCGGCGATCTTCAGCGCCTGACGCGACTTCGTGCAACGAGGGTTGTGGTAGAGGGTGACGTCAGCCATGGGTCACATTCAACTCGGCCACCGACGGCCTCTCACGATCACCATGACACCCCTTCTCTAGGGTCACCGGTACCCGACATCTCCCTGGACTTCTGCTCACTCAGGGAGCAACACATGTCTACGTTCTGCCGGCGCACCGCCGAGCTCGCGGGCTACACCGCGACCACCGACCTGCCAACCGTGGTCAACTCGGCCGACGCAGCCCTAGCCGTCATCACGACGGCGATGCACGACCCGGCGCGGCCCGAGGTCCTCGTCCTCGTCCTCGACACCGACCTCAGTGGCCAGGCCGTCGTCATCGTCGACGGCACCCACTCTCCCGACGCTGTCGTCGAGGTCCTCGAACTGCTCGCAGAAGGGGCGGCCGAAGCCGACAATCCCGCTTCGTTCGTCGTCGCCGCGGTACGACCCGGCTACGGGCCATTGCCTGGCGACGCCGATCGCTGGCTGGAGCTCTGCGAGATCGTCGAAACCCACGGCTGCGAGCTGCTCGACTGGTTCATCATCAGCGACGACGTCGCCTGGTGCCCCCGCGACCTGCTCGCCGAACCGCCCCGCTGGCCATGACGTTGCGACCTGCGCGGTCAGTCGGACACCGACGTGTTCGCCCTTCGCTGCGCCGGGCTCAGCCGAAGCCCGGCGGCGCGCAGGCGACGAACCAGCTCGCGGCTGTCGACCTCGGTTGCGCCCGCCGCCACGACCTCGTCGCGCAGCTCCTCTGGCACGTCGTAGTGGTCGCCCTGGAAGCCGCGGCGTGGAAACCCCACGGAGGCGGCAAAGGCGTGCAGCTCGGCCAACGATTCGTCCGATACCAGGTGGCACCAGCGCCGCCCGCGCCACCACCACCGCGGTTGATCGACGAGAACCGCCACGTCGTGCAGCCTCGCACAGCCGGACCGCAACGCAACGGTTCGGTTCGCTGCCTCGTTGCGCCGCGACCGCCTCCCGGCGACACTGAGCATCGGTGAGTGACGAGGTCGAGCTGCAAATCGCCTGGGCCGACGTCGCTCCACCGAGCCCTCGGTCGACGGAGGTCCTCGATGACCTCGTCGGACGCCATCGGCAGCCCCACCGTCGTTACCACGGACTGCGTCACGTCGTGTGGGTGCTGCGCCATACGCGTCGCCTGGAGGCGGCGATCCCCGAGTGCGCAGCCGGTCTGCCCGGCTACGACGCGGCCGTCGTCACCGCCGCGGCGTGGTTCCACGACGCCGTGTACCAACCCGAGGCGAGCGACAACGAGGAGCGCAGCGCCCTGCTCGCCGAGGTCCAGCTGGCCTCGGTCGGTTGGACGCCGGAGCGACGGACTGTCGTCACCGACCTGGTGAGAGCAACGGCGGCGCACCTCGACGACCGTGACGTCGCCGTCGAGCCGGCACGGTTGGAGGAGCAGGTGCTCCTCGACGCCGACCTCGCCGTTCTCGGCGCCGACCCGGCGGGCTACGCCGCCTACGTCAGCGGCGTGCGCGGTGAGTACTCCCACCTGTCCGACGCCGACTGGGCGACGGGGCGGGCGAACGTCGTCGAGCGGTTGCTGGCGCGCCGGTCGCTGTATCGGACTGAGCCGGGCCGGTCGTGGTGGGACGACCGGGCGCGGGCCAACCTCACCGCGGAACTCGCCGGCCTCGGGCGCTGACGCCGCCCGCTACAGCAGGCCGCGCAGCTGGTCGATGGCCGCCACGGGGTCGGGGGTGGCGGGCATCACCTGGAGATGGGTGACGCCGGCCTGGCGATGGGCGGCGATGCGTTCGGCAACGTCGCCGGCCGAGCCGACGAGGTTCGTGTTGACGAGCATCTCCCGGGGTACGAGGCGGGCGGCTTCGTCCTTGTTGCCGTCGAGGTAGAGGTCCTGGATCTCCTTGGCCTCGCGCTCGTAGCCGTACCGCGCCGCCAGCTCGGTGTAGAAGTTCTGGCCGCGGGCGCCCATCCCCCCGATGTACAGCGCATACGACGGACGGGCGAGGTCGAGAACGGCGTCGGCCCCGGCACCGGCGTACTCGTCGCCGATGGCGAGCATCCCGCCAGCGGAGATCTGCAGCGGGCCGAGGGCTGGGTCGCGTTCGGCGAGGCCGCGGGCGAGGTCGTCGCCCCACACGTCGGCGAACTTCGTGGGGTCGAAGAAGTAGAAGATCGGCAGCCAGCCGTCGGCGACACGAGCCGTGGCGGCGACGCTGTTGCCCTTCATGCTCGCCCAGAAGATCGGCACCTCGGACCGTACGGGGTGGTTGATGATCTTCAGCGCCTTGCCGAGGCCGGTGCCCTCGCCGACCGGCAGCGGGACGTGCACCGTCGGTCCGTCGTAGACGACGGGCTCGCGACGCAGGGCGAGGCGGCACACGTTGATGTAGTCGATGATCCGGGCCATCGGCTTGTCGTAGGGAACGCCGTGGAAGCCCTCGATCACCTGCGGTCCGGACGCGCCCAGGCCGAGCACGAAGCGCCCGCCGGTGACGAAGTCACAACCTGCGGCTGTCTGGGCGACCGCCGACGCGGTGCGCGAGTAGACGTTGATGATCCCGGTCCCGATTTGGATCGTCGACGTCTTGGCGGCGAGATAGCCGATCAAGCTGATCGAGTCGAACGAATAGGCCTCGGCCACCCAGACGAGGTCGACGCCGGCCCGTTCGAGGTCCTGGGTCCTCGCCACGTCGGCGTGGAAGTTGCCCGAGTAGTCGATCGTCGTCGCCAGTTTCATGGCGACCGAAGGTACTGGTGGGCGACGCTGTTCGTGCTGCCGGAGCGGAAGCCCTCGAGGTCGAGCGTGACGTAGCGGTAGCCGAGCGGGCGGAGGGCGGCGACGATGTCGTCGCGCCGCTCGATGGCCATCGGGAGGTCGCCGGTGTCGACCTCGATGCGCGCCGTGTCGCCGTGGTGGCGGACCCGCAGCTGGGCGAAACCGAGGGCGCGCACAGCCGCCTCGGCGCGGTCGATCGTCGAGAGCAACTCGACGGTGACGGCCGTTCCGGTGGGGACGCGGCTGGCCAGGCACGCTGCCGCAGGCTTGTCCCAGGTCCGCAGGTCGAGACGCCGCGAGGCGTCGCGAACGTCTTGCTTCGTGAACCCGGCGGTGACCAACGGGAAGACCGCGCCGGCCTCGGCGGCGGCGCGCTGGCCGGGCCGGTGGTCAGCGAGGTCGTCGACGTTGACCCCGAGCACAACGGTGGCGTCCTCGGCGGCGGCGATCGGCGCGACGACGTCCATCAGTGCTGACTTGCAGTGATAGCAACGCTCGGCGTCGTTCACCCGGTAGGCCGCCCGCTCGACCTCGTCGGTGCTCACCGGCTGCCAGCGCAGCCCCCACTCGCTGCTCAACAGTCGGCAGTCGTCGAGCTCGGCCGCGGCCAGCGAGGGCGAGACGGCCGTCACGGCCAAGGCCGCGTCGGCACCGAGCGTCTGCGTGGCGGCGGCGGCAAGGAACGCCGAGTCTGCTCCCCCGCTGAACGCCACGACGACTCGTTGCAGCCGTCGCAGCTCGGCCTGCAGGGCCTCGAACTTGACGTCGTTCACACCACGAGTGTGCCGCGGCGGCGCCGTTCGAACACCGCACCGAGGGCGACGGCGGCGAAGAGCACCACCGCCGGCTCGGCCGGGGCGCGGATCCGATGGGCGCCGTAGAACAGCACGGCGGTCAAGAGCACGGCGACGCAGGGGACGAGGAGCCACCAACGAGCGCCGATCCGCCAGCGGGACAGCACGACCCAGCCGGCCACAGCTGCAACGGCGAGAATCCACCAGGCGCCGATCCCCGCCCACACCGCCCAGCGGGCCTTCTCCTCGCCGACGTCAAGACTGACGAGCGAGCCGAGGCCGTACACGTCGAGGAGGCGGCCGGCCCTCCCGGCGACGACGACGGGAAGGCGCCCAGGGTGATCGGCCACGTAGTCGAACGCCGCGTCGCGTCGCTCCCGGGAGCGCTGCGACGCGTCAGGACCTGCGTCCAACGGCCCCAGGCAGCGAAGGTCCCAGCCGCCGATGTCGTCGTAGTAGGAGATGTCGCAGTTGGCGCCGAGCAGCGTGTTGCCGTCGTTCGTGCTCAGCAGCACCGGCTCGTCGAAGCGCGACAGGTTGTACGCGCTCCACGGCACCAGCGTGGCGACTCCGACGACGACGATCGCTACTGCCGGCCACCTCGAAAGCCGGCGACGCTGACACACGACGAACGACACGACAGCGAACCCGGGGATCAACAGGGCGATCTCGGACCGAGTCAGGGCACCGAGTCCCGCCAGCAGGCCGAGCAGTGCACCGGACGCAATGGTCGGGTTGGCATGGTGACCGAGGGCGACGAACAGGGCCAGCGCCACGAGGAGGATCGCCAGCGTCTCGGACATCACCAGCGAATCGTTGATCCATAGGTTCGGGTAGACGGCGGCGATCACCGCGGCGATCAGGCCGACCCGCTCCGCCGTGGCGATCGCCATCGTGCCGACGAGCCGGCGTCCGGCGAGCCCGATGACGAAGACGGTGGAGATCCCGAGCAGCGTCATCGCCAGGCGCTGCGGGAACACGGAGTCGCCGCCGCCGAGACTCCACGGCGTGAGATACAGCGACGTCATCATGCCGTGCTCGGCGCCGGGCTGTCCGGTCAGCGCATCCTCGAACCAGTGCCCCTCCGAATTGAGACCGGCTTGGATCGAGAAGTAGATCGAGTCGTTGAGCAGCAGCGGCTGGTCGGCCTTGGCAACGAGCAGGTAGCCGAGCCGCCACGCTGCGCCGAGGGCCGTGACCAGCACCAACCGCCCGCGGAACCCCACGGGCCACGAACGTAGCGGCGACCATCAGGAAACCTTCAGGGTCGCCTGGCACGATCCCTCGATGGACAGCGCTTCCCGGATACCCGTGGCCATCCGTCGGCGGACCGTTGCTGCACTCGCCGTCGGGCTCGGTGCCATCGTCGTCGCCGGCGTCGGGTCGATGACCTCCGCTGCGTCGGCCAGCGATCGCCCGGTCCCGGCCGACTTTGGGAGTGACCCTTGCGATCCGAACGATCCGTTGTATGGCAAAGCTCCTTGCTGGGAGGCCATTACTCCGCTGTTCTCGACGACTGTGCCGCCTTCGCTCGTTGACATTCCTGATCAGCAGTTGGTCGATCTCGTCGCGACCGATGACAGTGCCACCCCGACGACCCCGACGACGTCGACGACCGCCCCGATCGGCGAACAGCCGGCGACGACCGCTGCGACGGGCGAGCCACCAGCGACGTCCGCGCCGACCACCCATCGATCAACAGACCGCGGCACCGGTGCTCGACCTGCAGATCCGTTCCGCAGGGGTTACGTGCGACGGTCTCCTTCAGATCGCCTACGAAACCGTCGCCACCCCCGACACCGGAATCCCGGCGAACCATCTCGTCGTGCTCAACCCGGTGAGCAACCCTGCGGCGTTCCTGACCCAGGAGCTCACCGGCCGTCCGGCCAACGGCGCCTTCGTATTCGAGGCGTTGGGCGCCGCTGGTGAGACCTACCGGGCCTTCGTCGTCGCCCTCTTCGAACCGGCGGTTGTCGAGGGGGCCAAGTTGATCGACCAGGCCGACGTGCTCCCGGCCACCGACTGCGGCTGACGCCCAACTGCCGTGGTCAATTGACCTGGCGGGTGCGGCCCTCCCAGTACGGCGCCCGTAGGTCCTTCTTGAGGATCTTGCCGCTCGGGTTGCGCGGCAGCGTGTCCGTGAAGTCGACGCTCGTCGGGCACTTATAGGTCGCCAGCCGCTGGCGGGCGAAGGCGATGATGTCCGCCTCGTCGGCGTGTGCTTGCGGATCGAGCACGACGATCGCCTTGGGTGACTCACCCCACGTCTCGCTCGGCACCCCGATCACCGCGACATCGGCGATCGCCGGGTGGCTCATCAACACGTTCTCGACCTCCGCGGGGTAGATGTTCTCGCCGCCGGACACGATCATGTCCTTGACCCGGTCGTGGATGTACAGATAGCCATCGGCGTCGAGATAGCCGATGTCTCCGGAGCGGAACCATCCGTCCGCATCGATCACCTCGTTCGTCGCGTCCGGATTGTTCCAGTAGCCCTTCATGACCTGCTGGCCGCGAACGAGGATCTCGCCGGGAACCTCCGGTTCGACGACGTCCGCGTCCGTCGTCACGTCAACGATGCGCAACTCGACACCGGGACCCGGCAAGCCGCACGACCGCAGGCGGTGAGCGGTCGACCCGTCGAGTTCGTGGTCGGACGGCGGCAGGTGGGTGATCGCCCCGGTGGTCTCGGTCAGCCCGTAGACCTGGAAGAACTTGCAGCCGAACAGCTTGATGCTGGCGGCCAGCACCTCCTCGCTGATCGGCGAGGCGCCGTAGACGATGACCTCGAGCGACGAGAAGTCGGCATCGGCGACGCCGGGGACGAGTTGGATGAACTGCAGCACGGCCGGGACGACGAAGGAATGCGTCACGCCCCGTGTCGAGAACAGGCGGACGAGCTCGCCGAAGTCGATCTCCCGGAGGATCTCGAGGCGGGCGCCCATGTAGTGGGCCACGTTGGCCCACCCGCTGCCACCGATGTGGAACAGCGGCATCGCCACGAGGACCACCGAGTCGGACGTCATCTCCCACACGTCGCCGCCGATCGGGATCAGCCCGATGAGGTTGTGGTTGGAGATCATCACGCCCTTCGGTCGCCCTGTGGTGCCGCTGGAGTACAGCTGCTGGGCGACGTCGTCCAACCCTGACGGCGCGCGAGGGTCGTCGTCCGGCTGGCCGGACACCCAGTCGTCGTAGCGCTGGTGGACGGCGTGATCGCCGATGACGAGAATCAGCGGGTCGTGCTCGAGATCACCGCGTATCGCGTCGAGCACCGGAACGAAGTCCGGACCGACGACGAGCACCTTGGCCGCCGCATCGTTGACGATGAAGGCGACCTCGGGCGGCGCCAACCGCCAGTTGACGTCGACGCACACGGCGTTGCCGAGCGCCGCCCCATAACACACCTCGAAATGCTCGACACCGTTCTTGTCGAGGAAGGCAACGCGGTCCTGTGACTCCACCCCCGCCGCCCGTAGTCCGCTGGCCACCCGTCGCGCCCGCTCGTACAGCTCCGTCCACGAGACGTTGCGATCGCCCAACGACAGCGCCACCGCGTCTGGTTTGGTGGCGCTGTGCGTGCGGATGATGTCTGCGATGCACTCGATCGGCATCGCCGGAAAGGTAGTACCTCGGCGCCGCGGCGCTAATGGGTGTGGCCTTCCGTGTACGGGCAGACGACGGCCGGGTTGTAGTCCTCGTGGGCGCCGGTCGGGTTCTCCTTCCACGCCCAGGCGTGCAGCTCGTAGAACGTCGGGAGCCCGTAGCGATTCGGTTCTTCGACGACGTTGAACGGCAGGCCGAACAACTGCGGCGGCGTTGCATTCTCGGCGTCCCAGGCTTCCTTGAACACGACGTACTCGACACCGACGAGCTCGAGCGTCCCGTCCGGCGCCGGCTCGTACATCAGCGCCTCGGGGGTGGCCGCGTCGACCACGCCGTCGCCGGCAAGGGCACCGTTGACGAAATGGATCCCCATCGACCCGGCCAGCGGCTCGTGCACACAACCGAAGAACTGGACAGTAGCCACCGTCGATCGCCGCGCTGACGTCCTGGTAGGCGATAGTTGCCTGACGAACTTGCTCGAGCGGGTCCTCGCCGGTCGCCGGCGAGACAACGAGTCCGACGAGAGCGACGACCCCGGCGGCGAGCGGCCCGGCGGTCATGTCGTCACCAGCGCGGTCGCCGTGGTCGGATCGAACATCCCCGACACTTCGTAGATCCCGTCGACCGGGAAGCCGCCGCGCCGCCCGTGCTCGCGGAGCGCGTCCTCGTCATCGGCGAGATACACGCAGAACAACTTGTCCCCGGTCACGAAGCTCTCGTTCCACTGGATCCCGTCCATCGAGTCGAGGACCTCGACCGATTTGCGGGCGAGCTTCTGCAGCTCCTCGGCGGACAGCCGGCCGACTCCGGGGACGTTGCGTTGAATGATGTATCGGTTCATGGCGCGACGATGCGCCAGGCGGGCGGGCCCATGCATGGGGGAGGTGCCCCATTTAGCGCACCTGTTCGCGCCACAGTGGAGCCAAGGACGCGATCACGGCGCCGTGATCCCGAGGCGCACGGATGCCGCGGCAGCCTCCGTGCGCGAGGCGACGCCGAGCTTGGTCAGAATGTTCGACACGTGATGCTCGGCCGTCTTGCGGCTGATGTAGAGCGTCGTTGCGATCTGTGGGTTCGTGCTACCTCGGCAGGCCGAGGACCCGCTCGGCGATGATGTTGCGCTGCACCTCCGCGGTGCCGCCGCCGATCGTCAGGGCCCGTGAGAAGAGGTACCCGGTGTGCCACTCGGGGCGATCGAGCCCGTCGCCGTCGCCGAGGCTGTGCCCGGTGAGCATCGCCGCCGGACCGACGAGGTCGCGGGCGAGCTCCATGACGTGCTGGCCGTGCTCGTCGCCGAGCAGCTTGCGCACGCTGCTCTCCGGTCCGGGTGGCGCGCCGGCGAGACGCGCTGCCGTGGTGCGTCGCCGGATCAGCTCGAGGATGGTGTGGTCGACATATGCCGTGGCGATCCGTTGGCGCATCACCGGGTCGTGGATCGGCCCGACGCTGGCGCGCCACGTCGATGACGTCCAGCGCCGTCGGGCCGCGGCCCCACAGCACTCCCCCGGTGGACAGCGAGACTCGCTCGTTGCCGAGGGTCAGCTTGCCCAGTCGCCATCCGTCATCGAGATCACCGACCAGGAGGTCGGCCGAGAGCCGAGCGTCGGCGAAGAACACCTCGTTGAACGACCGGTTCCCGGTCATGTCGACGATCGGGCGGATCTCGATGCCGGGCAGGTCCATCGGGCAGATGAAGTAGGAGATGCCGCGATGCTTCGGCGCCGACTGGTTCGTGCGGGCGAGGAGGATGCCGAACGCCGACTCGTGGGCACCGCTCGTCCAGATCTTCTGGCCGTTGACCACGAACTCGTCGCCCTGTCGCTCCGCCCGGGTGGTCAACCCGGCGAGGTCGCTCCCGGCGCCGGGCTCGGAGAACAGCTGGCACCAGATCTCCTCGCCGCTGAGCAGCGGCGGCAGGTAGCGCTGTTGCTGCTCGCGGGTCCCGGCGTGGACGATCGTCGGCCCGGCCCAGCCGATGCCGATCTGGTTGTCCGGGCGGGAGATGCCGGCAGCCGCCAGCTCCTCGTCGATGATCAGCTGATGGCCGGGGTCGGCGTCGAGGCCCCACGGCGGGGGCCAGTGCGGGGCGACATATCCGGCGTCGGCAAGCTGCCGGGCGGTCGGACGAGGGTTGGCCTCGATCCACCGACGGACCGCTGAGCGCCGCTCGTCTGGCTCTCGCACGCTTTCGACCGTATCCGTCGACCGATACGGTCTGGACAATGCGCTACGGGTTCGTGGTGCCGTGGGCCGACGCCGATGCAGTCGCGGACCTCGCGGCGACAGCGGAGGCGAGCGGCTGGGACGGGCTGTTCGTGTGGGAGCCGGTGTGGGGCGTCGACGCCTGGATCTGTCTCGCCCTGGCGGCGACGCGGACGTCCAGCATCCGCCTCGGCACGATGCTCACCCCGCCCTCCCGGCGCCGTCCGTGGGAGCTGGCCAGCCAAGTGGCCACCGTCGACCGGCTGTCCGAGGGGCGCGTCACGCTGTCGGTCGGCCTCGGGGCGATCGACAGCGGCTTCGACAAGTTCGGCGAGGAGACCGACCGGCGGGTTCGCGCCGAGCTGCTCGACGAGTGCCTCGACATCGTCACGGGGCTGTGGGCCGGGCAACCGTTCAGCTACTCCGGGACGCATTACCACGTCGAGCCGACGGAGTTCCCGACGATCGGCGACACGGTGCAGCAACCGCGGGTGCCGATCTGGTGCGTGGGGATGCTCGGGCGTCAGAAGTCGATGGCCAGGGCGTTGCGATGGGATGGCCTGCTCCCGCAGAAGGCCGGCGGTGCGCACCCGTCGTTGGCCGAGATCAGCGCGATCCGCGACTCGCTCGGGGACCGCCAGTACGACATCGTCATCGAGGGCGAGGGCAACCAACACTCGCCGGCCGCCTGGGCAGCCGCCGGGGCGACATGGTGGATCGAGTCGATGTGGGGCGCGGTCAACGAGGTCGACGCCGCCCTGGCGGCCAACGACCGTCTGCTCCAAGGCCCGCCCCGCTGAGATCCCGTCTGTGTAATCGTGTAAGCCCGCTGCCGGCTTACACGCTTACACAGAGCTCGGGCAGACTGTCGCCGGTGACGGGAGGTTGGAACTACGCCGAGGTCTGGGAGGCCATCGCTGCACGCCTGCCGGACGCTCCGGCGCAGCGCCACGCCGGAGCGCTGTGGACGTGGCGGCAGTTCGACGAGCGGGCCGACGCTCTCGCCGCTCACCTCCTCGCCCGCGGCGCCGTCGAGCAGGACAAGGTCGCCCAGTACCTCTACAACGGCCCGGAGTACCTCGAGTCGGTGTTCGCCGCGTTCAAGGCCGGCCTCGCCGTCGTCAACACGAACTACCGCTACACGCCCGACGAGATCGTCTACCTGTGGGACAACGCCGACGTCGTGGCGGTCGTCTTCCACGGCGCGTTCGCTGACCACTGTGCGGCGGTCCGCAGCCGGCTGCCGCGCATCCACACATGGTTGTGGGTCGACGACGGCTCCGGGCCGTGCCCGGCCTGGGCTACCCCGTACGAGGCGGTGACCTCGCCGTGGCCCGGGCGTACGGTGCCGCCGTGGGGCCGCAGCGGCGATCACCTCGTGCTCCTCTACACCGGTGGCACGACCGGCCTGCCGAAAGGCGTGATGTGGCGCCAGGACGATCTGTTCCGCGCTCTCGATCGGCTCAGCCGCCGGCGCCTTCCACCGCCGGACGACGTCGCCGGCTTGGTGGCCCAACTCGACCGTCCGGGGCCTTCGAGCCTGCCGGCGGCACCGTTGATGCACGGCACCGGACTCGTCAACGCCCTGACGACGCTGACGGGCGGCGGGTCCGTCGTCACCCTCGCCGGCCGCCATTTCGATCCGGTCGAGCTGCTCGACACCGTCGAGCGGCAAGGGGTGAAGTCGATGACGATCGTTGGCGACGCCTTCGGCCGCCCGATCCTGCGGGCGCTCGACGGCGAACCATCACGGTGGGACCTCTCGTCGCTGCGCGTGATCATCTCATCGGGCGTGATGTGGTCGAAAGCGACCAAGGACGGCCTGCTCCGCCACAACGACCGGCTGATCCTCGTCGACACGTTGGGGTCGTCGGAAGCGATGGGGATGGCCACCAGCGCAACGACGTCCGACGACTCTGTCGCCTCGGCGACGTTCCAGTTGGCCGCCGACGCGCGGGTGATCACCGAACGAGGCACCGACGTCGTGCCGGGATCTGGAGAGCTCGGGCTCGTCGCGATGGCCGGGCCGATGCCCCTCGGCTACTACAAGGATGCGGCCAAGACGGCGGCGACCTTCCGCACGATCGACGGTGTGCGGTACACGATCCCTGGCGACTGGGCGACGATCGACGCCGACGGCACCGCCCGCCTACTCGGTCGCGGCAGCCAGTGCATCAACACCGGCGGCGAGAAGGTCTACCCCGAAGAAGTCGAGGAGGTGCTCAAGCTCCACCCGGCAGTCGCCGACGCCGCGGTCGTCGGGGTACCCGACGATCGTTTCGGCGAGGCGATCCGCGCCGTCGTCGAGCCGAACGGCGGGGCGGAGGTCGACGAGGCGGCCCTGATCGCCCATGTGAAGGCGCGACTGGCCGCCTACAAGGCGCCCAAACGCGTGATCAGCGTCCCGTCGATCAACCGCGCCGCCAACGGCAAGCTCGACTACAAGTCGCTCCGAGAGGCGGCGCTACGGTCACCCGATCCCACGATGACGAAAGGTTCCCCCACTCATGACTGAGCTCGGTTTCGACGGCCAGGTCGCGATCATCACCGGCGCCGGCGGTGGACTCGGCAAGCAACACGCCCTGCTCCTCGCCTCGCGCGGGGCCCTCGTCGTCGTCAACGACCTCGGTGGTGCGGTCGACGGCACGGGCTCCGACGTCGGTGCCGCCCAGCTCGTCGTCGACGAGATCGCCGCCGCCGGTGGCGAGGCGGTCGCCGACGCCAACTCCGTGGCCACGCCGGAGGGCGGTGCGGCGGTCGTGCAGACGGCGATCGACGCCTTCGGTCGCGTCGACATCGTCGTCAACAACGCCGGGATCCTCCGTGACAAGTCGTTCAGCAACATGACGAGCGAGCTGTTCGACCCGGTCATCGACGTCCACCTGCGCGGCGCCTTCCACGTCACCCAGCCGGCGTGGAAGCACATGCGCGAGCGCAACTACGGCCGGATCATCTCGACGTCCTCGTCATCTGGCCTGTTCGGCAACTTCGGGCAAGCCAACTACGGCGCCGCCAAGATGGGTCTCGTCGGGTTCACCCGTGTGCTCTCCGTGGAAGGGGCCAAGTACGGCATCACGGCGAACGCCGTCGCCCCCTTCGCTCTCACGCGCATGACCGAGGCGCTGCTCGGCCCGCTCGGGGAGAAGCTGGCCCCCGAGCTCGTCTCGCCGATCGTCGCCTACCTCGCCCACGAGTCGTGCACGGCGACCGGGCGGGTCTTCTCCGTCGGCGGCGGGCGCGTCGCCGAAGTGTTCATCGGCGAGGCCCAGGGTTTCCACGCCGCTGATCTCACGCCGGAGCTCGTCGCCGAGAACTGGGCGGCGATCACCGACCGTGACGGCTATGTCGTGCCCCCCACCTCCGGCGACGAAACCGCCTTATACGCGTCTGCGTTGTCCTGATCTGCCAGGCTTTGGTCGGCAACCGCGAAGGAGAACGAGATGCACGAGCAAGGCGACGTCGACGCCGCCGGTGGCCCGGACGGCACCGGCCGGCCACAGGGCTTTCAGGCCCGCTTGATCATCTTCGGGGTCGTGGCGCTCTGCGCCATCATCTTCATCGCCCAGAACCGCGAAGAGGTCACGATCCACTTCCTGTTCATCGACGTGAGCGCGCGTGTCTGGATCGGCTTCGTGATCTGCCTCGCCCTCGGCGCCCTGCTCGGCGCGCTGATCGGGCGATGGTGGCGGCGCCGCAACGCGACGTGACCGTCACCCGGTGTCAGGCGGATTGAGAATCGACGCGAGGCTGTGTTAGACCCTTAGCCGACGTGCGGTGATCGCCGCGAGTGGCGAGCAGCCGCGGGGACAAAAGGGGGACTCATGACTTCGCGACGCTCACGGTCGACACTGGCCGTGCTCGGATTGCTCACCGTTGCCGCAGCAGCGCAGGGAGGTGCCGCCGCCACCGGCACGACCGAGCCCGGGCCGGCTCCCACCGAACCGGCGGGCGGCGAGACGACGGCGGCGGCAGCCGAGGCGCCGTCAGGTGACCCGATCGTCATCGGCGCCCTGACGTCGCTGACCGGGCCGTTCACACCGTGGGGAGTCCAGGTTCGCGACGGCATGCAGCTCGCCGTCGACGAACTCAACGCCGCCGGTGGTGTCGGGGGCCGGCCGCTCGAGCTGAGCGTCGTCGACGACGAGTCGAACCCCGAGGCCGGCACCAGCGGCATCGAGCGACTGATCGAGGAGGGTGCCGTCGCCGTCGGCGGGATCATCTCCAGCGATGTCGGCCTCGCCACCACACGCGTCGCCGAGGAGCTGGAGGTTCCGATGTTCCTCGTGAAGGCCGGATCCGAGCAGATCCTCACCCAGGACAGCCGCTACACGTTCCGCACGTGTATCCCGTCGGCGCCGATGGTCGCCGACCCGATTCGCCAGTACGTGGAGGCGGAGGGCATCACGAAGGTCGGCGCGATCGTCGCCGACTACGCCTGGGGCCAGGCGTTCCGAGCAGCTCTCGAGGACACGTTCGCAGACGTCGAGGGCGTCGAGCTGCAGATCGAGGTGGCGCCCGTGCCGGAGCAGGACTTCACGACGTACCTGCGCAACCTCGAAGAGTTCGGGCCAGAGCTGCTCCTGGCGACCGGTCACCCGCCGGGGTCCGGGGCGATCACGGTGCAGTCGGCGGACCTCGGCCTCGACATCCCGATCACCGGCGCCTACTCGCCGCTGAGCGCGGTGGTCGGGGGCGCTGCCGACGCGGCGATCGGCCGCTTCTCGGACTTCGACTGCGCAGACTTCGCCAGCGCTGACTACCAGGAGCTCGCCCTGCGCTACCTGGAGCTCTCCGACAACACGTTCATGGACGACGACGCCGTCGCCGGCTACGGCATCGTGCAGATGGTCGCCCAGTCGGTCGAAGCGGTCGGCGACGACCCCGTCGCCGTCGCCGAGTACCTGCACAGCGAGACGTTCGATCTCCCCGGCTACTCCTACGACATGAGCTGGACGGAGTGGGGCGAGATGGCCGCCGCCCAGCCGGTGTTCTCGGTGATCGGCGAGGGACCGGCTCCGGAAGGCCTCAACGAGGACGGCGAGTGGTGGCCCGAGACGCTGATCGTCTCCGACCCGCTCGAGCCGTACGTGCCCGGCTGAGGACACCTCCGACATCTTGCGTTCCCCGGCCACGCAGGCCGGCACCACCGCAGTGCCGCTCCTCGAACTGGATGGTGTCCAGAAGCACTTCGGTGGGCTGCCGGCCGTCGATGACGTGAGCCTGCAGGTCGACGAGGGCGAGATCCTCGCCCTCGTCGGCCCCAACGGCGCCGGCAAGAGCACCTTGCTGAAGGCGATCAGCGGCATGCAGCCGGCGACCCGCGGCACGATCCGGCTGATGGGCGCCGACGTCACCGGGCTGACCGCTCATCGTGCCCGCCAGGCCGGGATCGCCATGGTCCTGCAGACGCCGCGCCCGTTCTCCGCGATGACGGTCCGCGAGAACGTCGTGCTCGGCGCCCTGTTCGGATCGACCGACGGGCGCCCCGATGAGGCGACGGCGTTCGAGCGAGCAGACGAGGCGCTCGGGTTCGTGCGCTTGGCAGAGCGCGGTGACGACGACGTCGGCACGTTGAACCTCCACGAGCAGCGCTTCTGCGACCTCGCCAGGGCCCTCGCCGGGCGGCCTCGCCTGCTGCTCCTCGACGAGGTGATGGCCGGCTTGAACGACACCGAGCTGCACGCGTCGATCGAGATCGTGCGCATGGCGCGCGACAAGCTCGGCGTGACCGTGATCTGGGTCGAGCACGTGATGAAGGCGGTGCTCAGCCTCGCCGAACGGATCGTCGTGCTGAACTTCGGCAGGCTCCTCGCGGATGGCGCGCCCCATGACGTGATGCGCGAACCGGCAGTGGTGACGGCATACCTCGGCTCACGGAAGGGGGTCGGCGGCCACGGTGTTGGAGATCACTGACCTCTCGGCCGGCTACCTCGGCGAAGACGTCGTCCACGGTGCATCGCTCACCGCCGCGGAGGGCGAGGCCGTGGCGGTGATCGGCTCCAACGGCGCCGGCAAGACGACGCTGTTCCGAGCGATCTGCGGGCTGCTCAGGACGTCACGTGGCGACGTGCGCTTCGACGGCGAGTCGATCACCGGTCGGCGAGCGCACCACATCGCCCGCCGCGGGCTCGCCTACGTGCCGGCGGAGCGCGATCTGTTCCCCCAGATGACCGTCGACGAGCACCTCGACCTCGGCGCCTATCCCGGGCGTCCCGACGCAACCCGCCGGGCGCTCGTGTTCGACCTCTTCCCCCGGCTGGCGGAGCGGCGCCGCCAGCGCGCCGCGACGATGAGCGGCGGGGAACAGCAGATGCTCGCCGTCGGCAGGGCGCTGATGAAGCAACCGCGGTTGCTGCTGCTCGACGAGCCGACCACCGGGCTGGCGCCGATCCTTGCGGCCCTCGCCTACGACGCTCTCGCTGACCTCCGCGGGCACGGCCTGACGATCGTCGTCGCCGAGCAGCAGGTCCCCCTCGCCCTGGGCATCGCCGATCGCGGCTACGTCCTCGAGAACGGGCGGATCACGATCACCGGCACGTCCGCCGAGCTGGAAGGCAACCCGGACGTCCAACGCGCCTACCTGGGGATCGCATGAGTCCCGGGCGATCGCCGTCGTTCGTTCTGGGCGGCCTCCGGTCCTTTTGTCGATCTGGGCGGCCAAACGGCCGGATTCCGGGCCGGACGCCGCCCAGATCGGCAGGCCGACGGCGGGTGGACCGATGAAGGCGGTGATCCTCGACGGGATCGTCCTCGGGCTGCAGTTCGGGCTGCTCGGCGTCGGCCTGACGCTGGTGTACGGACTCGGCGGGATTCTCAACCTCGCCCAGGGCCAGATCGCCGTGCTCGGGGCGATCGTCGTCGCCCTGCTCGCCGACGACGGCCGCTCGGCGAGCGTCGCGGCGTTCGTCGGGATCGCCGTGGCCGGGGCGGTGATGGTCCTCCTCGACCTCACGCTGATGCAGCCGGTGTACCGCCAGCGTGGCGAGCAACGGGTGCTGCTCGGCTTGTTGCTGATGCTCGGCGTGGCCTTCATGATCGACGGCTTGCTCGTCTGGCGTTATCCGATCGAGTCGCTGAGCCTGCGCATCGGGGGCGATCCGATCGAGATCATCGGCGTGCGGATGCGCACCGGGGCGTTGCTGGCATCGGGAATCGCCCTCGCGGCCGGCATCGTGCTGATGGCGTTCTTCCGCTTCGCGACGGTCGGCAAGGCCGTCCGTTCGGTGATCCAGAACGAGGAGGGCGCCAAGCTCTGCGGCATCAACCCGGCGGCGATGCGAACGCTGATCTTCGCCCTCAGCGGTTGCCTCGCTGGGCTCGTTGCCGTCACTCGCTCGATGACCTCTCCGATCACCGTCACCTCTGGCATCGACTTCACGATCCTCGCCCTCATCGTTGCCGTCGTCGGTGGGCTGGGCAGCGTGTCGGGTGCGCTGCTCGCCGGAGTGCTGCTCGGCATCGTCAACACGGTCAGCTCGTACTACATCGGGTCGTACGTCACGACGATCATGCTGCTGCTGGCCGCAGCAGTCACGATCGTCCTCCGGCCCTCGGGGTTGTTGGGCAGGCCGCGATGATGGTCGCAACGGGAGCGGTCGGGCGGACGCGTGCACCAGTCCTCCGGGCGTACGCCCCGATCGCCATCACGGGACTGCTACTGGCGCTCGTGCCGCTGCGCTACAGCGACTCGCGCACGATGATGGGAGTGATCATCGGCGGCATGCTGTTCGCCGCCTACACCGTCGCCTTCAACGTGATCTTCGGGAGCACCGGTCAGCTCTTCCTGTGCGTCGGCGCGCTGGCCGGCCTCGGCGGTTACACGTCGGCGATCCTCAGCGACCGCGTCGGCATCCCGATGGTGGTGAGCATCGCCCTCGCCGGCGTCGGTGCAGCCGTGATCGGCGGGGCACTCAGCTGGATCGCCGTGAGCCGATCGCTCGACGTGATCTTCACCGGCATCGTCACGCTGACGTTCTCCCTGGCGTTCGACAACCTGCTGCTCGGCCGGCGCGACCTCACCGGCGGCGAGACGGGGCTCGTGATCGAGGCTGGGTCGGACACGTGGCTCGGCGAGCAGGTCGCGCCGTACTACGCACTGCTCGCCCTCGTGCTCGTTTACCTCGTGCTCTACCGACTGCTGCAGCGCTCGCACATCGGGTGGGCGTTCCGCGCCCTGCGCACGGACGAGATCGCCGCCGAGCTCGCCGGCGTCGACGTCAAGCGGTATCGGGTGCTGGCCGGCGTGATCGGATCGGCGATGCTCGGCGTGGCCGGCGCCGTGTACTCGCACAGCGAAGGTTTCATCGCCCCCTCGACGTTCGCGTTCGGGCAAGTCGACGTGCGCGTCCTCGTGATGCTGGCGTTCGGCGGGATCGGCAGCCTGCTCGGCCCGATCGTCGGGGCGGTCACGTTCACGGCCCTCGACGAGTGGCTGGTGTCGTTCAACGAGCTGCGCCTCGTGATCTACGGGGCGGTCATCATCGTGCTGTTCCTCGGATTCCAGCGCGGCGTCGTGCCGACCCTGCAATCGTTCCTCGCCCGCCGCCGCCGCCGCTGACCGATGGGTGTTGAGGGGACCGTTCCGTCCCCTAAACACCCATCGGTCGGTCGGCGTGGGCGCGCACGTCGGCGGCGACGAGCGCCGGGTCCTGGAACGGCCCGAGATGGCCGAGGCCGGGTCGCTGGATCAACTCGGCGTTGGGCAGCGCGGCCACCAGCCCCGGGCCGAGCCGGGCCGGGTTGGGGCCCTCCTCGTCGTGTCCAACGGCGACGGCGACGGGAGTCGTGACGTCCGTGACCTTCGAGAGGTTCAGCTTGGTCTCCGACTCGAACGTCCTGGCCTCGTCGTCCGGAAGGCAGGCCAGGCGCACGGATCCGTCGGGGAGGTCGACGAAGCCGTCGTCGATGTACGCCTTCAGCACGTCGGCGCGCATCGTGTTCAGCGGTGGACGGCTGGCGTACCGCGCCGATGCTTCGTCGCGCGACGGAAACGTCGAACGACGCCCGCGGGCCAGCTCGGCCATGTAGTTCGTGCGGGCGGGTGAGAAGTCATCGGGGAGCACGATCGGCTCGAACAGGAACAGGCTCTCGAACGTGCCGGGTCGCTGCTCCTCGGCGAGCAACAGGGCGGCACCGCCCATCGAGTGGCCGAACCCGGCGATCGGCGAATCGAGCCGCTCGACGACCGCAAGCACGTCTTGCGCCATGCGCCCCCACCCGAAGTCGTCGTTGGGGGGCCGGACTGAGCGACCGTGGCCACGAAAGTCGAGGGCGACGATGCGGAACCGATCGACGAGCTCGACGCCGAGCGGCCGGTACATCGTGGCGCAGAAGCCGGTGGCATGGGCCAGGAGCAGGGGCACCCCCGCTCCCCCGAACTCGTAGACGGCGATCTCCACACCGTCGGCGCTCGTCACTGTCCACGACGGCAATGTCGGTGCGTAGGTCGTGACGTGCGGCTCGATCGGCGAGGTTCTAGCAGACGTCGACATCGCGACAGAATGCTCAGGTGCCGATCAGCTTTCGAACCGAGCCGTCCGCCTACCGGCACTGGCGCCTCGAGTTCGATGGGCCGGTGGCGACGCTCTCGATGGCCGTCACACCCGACGCCGGGCTGGGCGACGGCTACGAACTGAAACTCAACTCCTACGACCTCGCCGTCGACATCGAGCTGTACGACGCCGTGCAGCGCCTGCGGTTCGAGCACCCCGAGGTCACCGCGGTCGTGTTGACCGGCGGCATCGACCGCATGTTCTGCGCCGGGGCCAACATCCAGATGCTGGCGGGTTCGTCACACGGCCACAAGGTCAACTTCTGCAAGTTCACCAACGAGACACGCAACTCGATCGAGGACGCCACCGCCCGCTCCGGGCAGACGTGGATCGCCGCGGTCAACGGCACGGCTGCGGGCGGCGGCTACGAGCTGGCCCTGGCGTGCGACGAGATCGTCCTCGTCGACGACCGCTCGTCGGCCGTCTCGCTGCCCGAAGTGCCGCTGCTCGCCGTGCTCCCCGGCACCGGCGGGCTCACCCGCCTCGTCGACAAGCGCCACGTCCGCCGCGACCTCGCCGACGTGTTCGCCACACGGGCAGAGGGTGTGCGAGGCCAGCAAGCCGTCGATTGGGGTCTCGTCGACGCCGTCGCCCCGCGCAGCGAGTTCGACGAACTCGTCCACGCCCGAGCGCTCGCCCGGGCGGGCGAGTCGGACCGCCCCGCGGAGGCGGACGGGGTCGTCCTCGTCCCCCTCGATCCGCAGTTCGCAGGCGACGAGCTGCGCTACGACCACGTCGGCGTCGCCATCGACCGCAGCCTCGGGGCCGCCCGGATCACCCTTCACGGGCCGACAGCTCCGCAGCCCTCGACTCCCGAGGAGCTGACCGAGGCCGGCGCCGACGCGTGGGTGCTCGCCGCGGTCCGCCAGCTCGACGACGTCATTCTCCACCTCCGCTTCAACGAGCCCGAGGTGGGTACGTGGGTCCTGCGCACCGAGGGCGATGCCGACGCGGTGGTCACCGCCGAGGCGGTCCTCGCCGACACCCACTGGCTGGCCCGGGAGATCCGTCTGTACTGGGCCCGCACGCTCAAGCGCCTCGACCTCTCCGCCCGCACGCTGATCGCCCTCATCGAGCCCGGGAGCTGCTTCGCCGGGACGCTGGCCGACGTGGGCCTCGCCGCCGACCGCACGCTGATCCTCGACGGCACGTGGGAGGACGGCGAACTGCCGGCGACGACGATGCGCCTGACCGCCGCCAACGATGGCTGGTACCCGATGTCCAACGGCCTGTCACGCCTCGAGACGCGCTTTTGGGGACAGCCCGACGAGCTCGCCAGCGTTCGCCAGCTGGTCGGCAAGGACCTGCTCGCCGCCGAGGCGCTCGACGCCGGCGTGGTGACGTTCGCCCTCGACGAGCTCGATTGGGACGACGAGGTCCGTCTGCTCCTCGAAGAGCGGGCCAGCTTCTCCCCCGACGCGCTCACCGGGATGGAGGCGAACTTCCGCTTCGCCGGCCCGGAGACGATCGAGACGAAGATCTTCGCCCGCCTCACGGCGTGGCAGAACTGGATCTTCCAGCGGCCCAACGCCGTCGGACCGGAAGGGGCGCTGCGCCGCTACGGCACCGGCGCCCGACCGACGTACGACCGAACGAGGGTGTGAGCAGATGACTTCGATCGACAGTGACGCGAAGATCCCCAACAACGTCGACCTTGCCGGCGACCGACGCCTGCAGCGGGCGCTGGAGTCGTGGCAGCCCAAGTTCATCGAGTGGTGGAAGCAGCTCGGGCCCGTTGCCTTTCAGGACAACCCGGTGTACCTGCGCACGGCGATCGACGTCGGCCAGGAGGGCTGGGCGAACTTCGACTACGTGGAGATGCCCGACTACCGCTGGGGGATCTTCCTCGCCGAACCCGAGCCCGACCGGCGGATCGCCTTCGGCGATCACCTCGGTGAGCCCGTGTGGCACGACGTCCCCGGCGAGCACCGCGCCGACCTGCGCCGGCTGGTCGTCGTTCAAGGCGACACCGAGCCGGCATCGGTCGAACAGCAACGGCACCTGTGCACGACGGCACCGAGCCTCTACGACCTGCGCAACCTGTTCCAGGTCAACGTCGAGGAGGGCCGCCACCTGTGGGCGATGGTCTACCTGTTGCACCGCTACTTCGGGCGTGACGGCCGGGACGAGGCCGACGAGATGCTCGAACGGCACTCCGGCGACGCCGACAACCCGCGCATCCTCGGGGCCTTCAACGAGCCGACGCCGGACTGGCTGTCGTTCTTCATGTTCACCTACTTCACCGATCGCGACGGCAAGTTCCAGCTCGCCTCGCTGCGCGAGTCCGGGTTCGACCCGCTGTCGCGCACGTGTGACTTCATGCTCAAGGAGGAAGCCCACCACATGTTCGTCGGAGCGACGGGCGTCGGGCGGGTCGTCGAGCGCACGGTGCAGCTGACCAAGGAGCACGACACCGACGACGTCCGCCAGTTCGGCGGCATCGATGTGCCGACGCTGCAGCGCTACCTCAACTTCCACTGCAGCGTGTCGCTCGATCTGTTCGGCGCCGAGACCTCGACGAACGCCGCCAACTACTTCGCCGCCGGTCTCAAGGGCCGCTTCCACGAGGAGCGGCGCGACGACGACCATCGCCTCCACGACGAGACCACGACGGTGCCCCACGCCACCGACGACGGGATCGGCGAACGGGAAGCGCCGGCGCTGACAGCGCTCAACGAGACGCTGCGCGACGACTTCATCGCCGATTGCCGCAAGGGCATCGAACGGTGGAACCGAACACTCGCCGGCGTGGACGCGGAGTTGAAGCTGCCGCACGTCGGGTTCAACCGCAACGTCGGGACGTTCGGCGGCCGCCGGGTCGAGCCCGGACGGCCAACTCGTCAGCGAGGACGACTGGCAGGCGCACGTCGCGGAGTGGCTGCCGACCGCCGACGACCGGGCGTTCGTCGAGTCGCTGATGGTCGGCGTGACCGAGGCCGGCAAGATGGCCGGCTGGGTCGCCCCGCCGTCGTCGGGGATCCACGCCCGGCCCGTCGACTTCGAGTACGTGGTGCTGTAAGTGGTCAGCGAGTACAACGCTTGCGTCGACCTGCTCGACCGCAACGTGGCAGACGGCCGTGGGGACCACTCGGCGGTCGTCACCCGGCAGCGCACCGTCACCTACGCCGAGTTGCTCGACGAGGTCGCATCCACGGCGGCCGGGTTGCGCCGGCTCGGTGTCGCCCCGGAACAGCGCGTGGCGATGGTGATGCTCGACTCGATCGAGTTCTACGTCGTCTTCCTCGCCGCCCTGCGCATCGGCGCGATCCCGGCACCGGTCAATCCGCTGCTCCCAGGACGCGACATCGGTGGCGTGGTGGCGACGAGCCGGGCCACAGTCCTCGTGGTGTCGACGGAGCGGGCCGGCGAGCTCGACGCCATCCGCGCCGCGGCGCCCGACGTCTCGACCGCCGTCGTCACTGGCTCGACGGAGTGGGACGAGCTGGTCGGCGGCGGTGCGGACGACGGCGGGCCGTGGACGACCTGGGACGAGTCGCCCGGCTTCTGGCTGTGCACGTCCGGGTCGACGGGCCGGCCGAAGTTGGCGATGCATCGCCACATCGATCTGCGCGTCACCGCCGACACCTACGCGGCGCAGGTGCTCGGCATCCGCCCGGACGACCGTTGCTACTCGGTCGGGCCGATGTTCCACGCCTACGGGCTGGGCAACTCGCTGTCGTTCCCGTTCGCCGTCGGCGCCACGGCGATCGTCGAACCGACGCGGCCGCCGACACCGGCGCTGGTCGGCGACATCGCCCGCACGCTGCAGCCGACGTTGCTGTTCTGCATCCCGACGTTTTACGCCGCGCTGTGTGCCGCCGATCTGCCGGCGGACACGTTCGCGTCCGTGCGCTGGGGCGTGTCGGCGGCGGAGCCGCTCCCCGCAGACACCTATCGCCGCTTCGAGGATCGCTTCGGCGTGCGCATCCTCGACGGCATCGGGTCGACGGAGATGACGCACATCTACATCTCCAACAGCGCCACGGCGCTTCGTCCCGGGACGTCGGGCCGACCGGTGCCGGGCTACCACGTCGAGATCGTCGACGACGAGGGGCGCCCCGTTGCGACCGACGAGCCCGGCCACCTCACCGTCAGCGGCGATTCGATGGCCACCGGCTACTGGTGCGACAGCGCGGCCACCCGCCACGGCTTCGGGTTCGATCGGATGCGCACCGGCGACATGTACTCGTGCTCGGACGACGGCTTCTACACCTATCTCGGTCGCAGCGACGACATGCTGCGCATCGGTGGCGAGTGGGTCTCCCCGGCCGAAGTCGAGGCGGTCCTCGTGCGCAACCCCGCCGTGCTCGAGGCCGCCGTCGTCGGCTACCGCGACGACGAAGGGCTGCAGCGGCCCGTGGCATTCGTCGTCGCCACACCTGGTTCAGCGGTCGACGAGGCTGAACTGGAGGTGCTGTGCAAGGCCGAGCTGGCCGGATACAAGCGACCGCGGCGCTACCGCGTCGTCGATTCCTTGCCGAAGACGACGACCGGCAAGATCCAGCGTTACGTCCTCCGGCAGGAGCGTTGACCCGGACCGAGCAACTGCACGTTGGACGAGGCGAGCTGGAGGTCCGTGTCGACAGCCCGGGTGTGGGCGGCGAAGACCTGCCCCCGTTGGTCTTCCTCCACGAGGGGCTCGGCTCGATCGACCTCTGGCGAACGTTTCCCGACGACGTGCGGAACGACGTCGGATCGCCGGCCACGGTGGTCTACTCCCGGCACGGCCACGGGTCGAGCAGCGTGGTCGACGGGCCGCGCCGGGTCGATTACATGCACCACGAAGCCGACGCCGTGCTGCCCGAGCTGCTCAGCCGACTGGAGATTGCACGGCCTGTGCTCGTCGGCCACAGCGACGGCGCCTCGATCGCCCTGCTGTACGCCGGTGCGGGTCACCCGGTGGCGGGGCTCGTCCTCGTCGCGCCGCACGTGTTCGTCGAGGATCGCTCGATCGCCGGCATCGAGGCGGCCCGCGACGCCTTCCAGCAAGGCGACCTCGGCCGCCGCATGGACCGCTACCACCGCGACGCCTCCTCGACGTTCCGCGGTTGGAACGACGTGTGGCTGTCGCCTGAGTTCCGAAGTTGGGACATCACCGAGCGCCTACCGGCGATCGACTGCCAGGTCCTGCTGATCCAGGGCGCCGACGACCAGTACGGCAGCCTGGCCCAGCTCGACGCCATCGAACGAGGCGTCCGCGGCCCGTGCCGGCGCGTTGTCCTCCCCGGCGTCGGCCACTCCCCCCACCTCGAATCCCCGGCGGCAACCCGCGACGCCGTCGCCGCCTTCATCCGCCAACTCGACGAGTGACCGACCGGGGGCGGGTCGCGGTGGGGCGTGACACCCCCCACCTACGATGACGGTGTGACGACGTACGAGGTGCCGAGGAGCTTGTCGCCCAGCCGGGTGGAGGCGTTCACGTCGTGCCCGATGTTGTTCCGCTTCGTCAGCATCGAGAAGATCGACGATCCGCCGTCGATCCACACGACCCGCGGCTCGCTCGTCCATCGCGCCCTCCAGCTGGCCTTCACCCACCCCGCCGCCGAGCGCACACCCGCTCGCTTCGCGGCGTCGGTCGAGCAGGCGATCGCCGAGTACCGCCACCTCGCCGACTTCACCCGGCTGGCACTCGACGACGACGCCGCCGAGCGGCTATTCACCGAGTGCCGCAAACTCGTCGACAACTACCTGCGGATGGAGGACCCGCGGGCGATCGAGGCGATCGGCCTCGAGCTCTCCCTCGGTACGCAGATCGACGGGCTCCACCTGCGCGGCATCATCGACCGTCTCGAACTGCGAGACGGCGAGCTCGTCGTCACCGACTACAAGACCGGCCGGCCTCCGTCGGCGAACTGGGAGCTGCGCAGCCTGTCCGGCGTGCGCTTCTACGCCCTGTTGTGCAAGCAGGTGTTCGGCCGGATGCCGGCAGCCGTTCGCCTGCTCTATCTGAGCAGTGGCGAGATCATCGAGGCCACACCGTCCGAGCAGGCCACAACGTTCGTCGCTGCCCGCACCGCCGCGGTCTGGAAGGCGGTCGAGCGAGCCTGCCTCACCGGCGACTTCAAGCCGCACCCGACGGCGTTGTGCGAGCTGTGCGCTTTCCGGCCGTGGTGCCCGGCGTTCGGCGGCGACCCGGAACGGGCCGCCGTGGAGGCCCCCGCAGCCTTCGGGCTGACCCCGGCGTGAATCTCTCCGAGTCCGTCGAACGGTTCGACGACTGGGCCGACATCCAGCTCGAGCTGATCCGCGGCAACCCGCTGGCGGACGCCGTGTTCACGACGGCCAGCAAGCTCGGCGAGTTCAGCCTGATCTGGCATCTCACCAACGTCGCCCGGGGAGCGACCGGGGTCGGCACCGGCACGCAGATCCCGGTGTTCGCGGTGCTCGTCGGCGCCGAGAGCCTGCTCGTGAACCAGGGCATCAAGCGGCTGTTCCGCCGCACACGACCCACCGAAGCGGGCGACGAGCGCTTCCCGGTGCGCCGTCCGACGACGTCCTCGTTCCCATCCGGCCACGCCAGTTCGGCGGCCTTCGCCGCCACCGTCCTGACGGGTTGGGACGGGCCGCGGCTGGCACCGCTGTGGTGGACGATGGCCACGACCGTCGCCGTGTCGCGTGCCTACGTGCGCATCCACCACGGATCCGACGTCGTCGCCGGGCTCGCCACCGGAGCTGCCCTCGGGCTCGTCGCACGCCGCGTTCTGCGCCACCTCGACCTCACCTGACGCCGTCCCGAAGACGTGGCAGGCTGGGCGGATGGCCGACGATCCGGTGCCGCCCACGGCCGCTGCGGCCAACCGTCAGATGGGCGTCGCCGCGGCCGACCGTCAGATGAGCGACGCCGAGGCGCTGATGTGGCGCGTCGAGAAGGACCCGTTCCTGGCGTCGACGTTCGGGGCGGTGACGATCCTCGACCGCCCGCCGGACTTCGACCGCCTCCGGGCGCGCATGGAGATGGCCGTGCACGCCGTGCCCCGGCTCGGCTGGCGGGTTCAACCCAACCCCACCTCGCTCGGCGCCCCGATCTGGGCCGACGACCCCGACTTCGACATCGACCTCCACGTGCGCCGCGTCGCCCTGCCGGCGCCGGGCACCCTCCGCCAGCTCTTCGACCTCGCCAGCCTGTTCGTGCTCGACCCCCTCGATCGCACCCGCCCGCTCTGGCAGTTCCTCGTCGTCGAGGGGTTGGAGGGCACCAAGGCGGCGCTGGTGACGAAGATGCACCACACGATCACCGACGGGGTCAACGGCGTGCGCATGTCGATGCAGTACGTCGACCTGACCCGCCGTGCCGCCGAGCCCGCCGGCGGCACGGCGACTGTCCACGAACCGGCGCCGGCCCCACCACCGAGCCCGGTCGACACGATGCTCGGCGTCGTCCATGCGACGTTCCGCTTGCCGATCAGCATCGCCCGGCAAGTCGGCGAGCTGCTCGCCGACCCGGCGTCGATCCCCACCGCCGGATCGGCGGCCGTGGACGGCCTCCGTGGCGCACTCACTCAGCTGTCGGACTCCGACGCCGCCCGCTCGCCGCTGTGGACCGACCGCTCGATGCGCCGCCGGCTGGAGGTTGCCCGGGCACCGTTGCAGTCCACCCGGGCGGCCGCCAAGCGGCTCGGCGGCTCGATCAACGTCGCCTTCCTCACCGCCATCGCCGAGGCCGCTCACCACTACCACGCGATCAAGGGCACACCGGTCGACGAGCTGCGCGCCACGATGGCCGTGAGCACGCGGACCAAGGATTCGGGAGCCAACGCCTTCGGGCTCGTCAAGCTGCTCGTGCCGACCGGCGAGATGGCCATCACCGAACGCTTCCAACGCATCGCCGAGTCCGCGTCCAGCGCCATCAAGTCGGGGGCCCCGGCGTCGATGGACGCCCTCGCCGCCGTCACGTCGGCACTGCCGACGTCACTGCTCACACGCATCGCCCGGCAACAAGCGCACACCGTCGACTTCGCCACCTCCAACGTGCGCACGTCACCGGTGCCCTACTTCATCGCCGGCGGCAAGGCCCTCCAGACCTACGCCATCGGACCGCTCGGCGGGGTGGCGTTCAACGTCACGATGCTCTCGTACGTCAAGCACCTCGACCTCGGCATCAACGTCGACACCGCGGCCGTCGCGGACCCGGCGCTGCTCGCCAAACTCGTCGACGAGGCGTTCCGCCGCCTCCGGCAAGCCCGCTGAGCGAGTGCCGCGAGCGCCAACGTTTGCGTGGTCGCGTCGTGGCTGGATCCGGTCGGCGCCCGAGACGAGGTACACCTCCGCCGGGGGTTCGGGGGCGGTAGCCCCCGAGTCGGCGGCGCCAGGCCAGCTTGCTAGGACCGCAGCGAACCGTCAGTTGAGGTGCGGCGCAGCGACGCTCAGACCGATTCGGCAGGCACAGCGGTGAGCAACGTGCGGACGTCGAGCAGGAGGTCGGCGACCTCCCCACTGGAGACCACGTCACGGTTGCTGACGCGCCCGAGCGCTTGATCGATCACCGCCAGCGCCTCGGCGATCACGGCCTCGTGGGATTCGAGGTGCGATTCGCTGATCTGGGGTTGATCGATGCTCTCGGTCATCGCTGTACACCGTACCCGCCTGGGGGCGGACCCGCGACGTCATTCACATGATCGTTACGCTCGCCGGCCATGGACCTCGATGGTGCGCACGTGATCGTGACGGGAGCTGCCAGAGGGATCGGCGCGGCGCTGGCCGGGCGCTTCCACGCCGCCGGCGCCAGGGTCGTCGTCGCCGACCTCCTCGATCCCACCGAGGTGGTCGACCGCCTCGACGGAGCCGTGGGCATCGTGGCCGATGTGTCGACGCAGCAGGGCAACGTCGCCCTCGTCGAGGCCGCCGAGGCGACGTTCGGCCCGGTCGACCTGTTCTTCGCCAACGCCGGCGTTGCCGTCGGCATCGATCTGACGACGTCGGAGGACGACTGGGCCCTCGCCTTCGACGTCAACGTCAACGCCCATCGCTGGGCCGCAGCCCTGTTGCTCGACGGCTGGCTCGAGCGCGGGTCCGGCTATTTCTGCTCCACGGCATCGGCCGCCGGCCTGCTTGCTCAGGTCGGCTCGGCGCCGTACACGGTGACCAAGCGCGCCGCCGTGGCGTTTGCCGAGTGGCTGTCGATCACCTATGGCGACCGCGGTGTCAGGGTGACGTGCCTGTGCCCCCAGGGGGTCAACACGGCGATGCTTCAGACGTCGCTCGGCGGGGGAACCGACGTGGTCAGGGCGTCCGGCGCCGTGCTCGAGCCTGCCGCACGTCGCCGAGCTCGCCGTCGAGGCGATCGTCGAGGAGCGCTTCTTGGTGCTCCCCCACCCCGAGGTCCACGAGTACGCCCTGCGCAAGGCCGCCGACATCGAGCGGTGGCTGGCCGGGATGCGCCGGCTCAACCAGAGGTTCGCGAGTTCCACCGAGTAACTCCGACCGATACGGTCGAGGTCTATGACTCAAGCTGCTGTCGACTCACCGACATCGCCGTTCTCCGACCAGCTGCGGGACCTGTTCCACGGACGGTCCTGGGTTTCAGGGCCGGCCGTCTCCCCCGACGGCTCCCGCATCGCCTTCGTCGTCGCCACGATCGACCTCGACGAGAACACGACGACGAGCAGGGTGTGGCTCAGCGGTCCCGACGGCGATCCGGGGCCGATCACGGCCGGCCCCAACGATGCCCAGCCGGCCTGGTCGCCCGACGGTCGGTTCCTCGCCTTCACGTCCAAGCGCGGCGAGAAGGACAAGGAGGCGACGCTGCACGTGATGCCCATCGCCGGTCCAGGCGAGGTGCGCACACTCGGGTCGATGCCCGAGGGTTTCGCCCAGCCGACGTGGTCGCCGGACGGCAAGCTGATCGCCTTCACAAGCCGCAGTCGCGACAAGCGCTACGACGCGAAGGACGAGAGTTGGCAGCCACCGCGCAAGATCGAGACGCTGTTCACGCGGCTCAACGGCGAAGGCTGGATCGTCGACCGGCCGACGCACGTGTACGTCATCAACGCCGATGGCACCGGCACGCCGCGCGACCTCACGCCGGGACCTCACCACCACGACGGCGTCTCGTGGCTCCCTGATTCCAGCGCGATCGTCACCAGCGCGGCCCGCCACGAGGGCTGGGACCTCGATCTCGCCGTCGATCTCTACGTCGTCCCGCTCGACGGCGAGATCCGTGCGCTCACCAACCAGACCGGCAACTATGCGAATCCGGCGGTCTCCCCCGACGGAACGCGCGTCGCCCTCCTCGGAGCGGACGACCCGGACGTCGATCCGCAGAACGCCGCGGTCGGCATCATCGGCATCGACGGCGGCGAGATCGCGTGGATCTCGTCGGCGCTCGATCGCAGCTGGCAGCCGTTCCCGAGCGCCCGTCAGCCGGTGTGGACCGACGACAACACGCTGCTCGCCACCGTCGAGGACCGCGGCGAGACACATCTCTACGAGCTGACCGCCGACGGGTCGCAAGCTCCCCAAGCGCTCACCAAGGGACCGCTCGCTGTGCAGGGATTCGATGCCGCCGGCGGGACGGTGGCCACGGCCCAGGCGACGGTCCAGCGCCCTGCCGAGCTGTTCACGCTCGACGGCCAGATCACCAGCGTGACGCAGTCGCCGGGTCTGGACTGGGAGAAGTTCGCCGTGCCGTGCACCGACGGCACCGACGAGATCGATGCCTGGATCATGCGGCCGGGCGACTTCGACGAGGCGGCCCGCTACCCAGTGCTGCTCAACGTCCACGGTGGTCCGTTCACCCAGTACGGCGAAACGTACTTCGACGAGGCGCAGATGCAGGCCGCCGCCGGGTTCGTCGTCGTGATGTGCAACCCGCGCGGCAGCAGCGGCCGGCACACGGCGTGGGGGCAGTCGATCCGCGGCCCCAAGGCCGCGACGGCTTCCGGCACGGGCTGGGGCAGCGTCGACGTCGATGACGTGATGACCGTCCTCGACCACGTCCTCGCCAACTACCCGTTCTGTGACCCCGACAGGGTCGGGATGCTCGGCGGCAGCTACGGCGGCTACATGGCGACCACGCTGGCGGGCCGCTTCAGTGACCGGTTCAGGGCGATCTGCAGCGAGCGGGCCGTGAACAACATGGTCACCGAGGAGTACAGCTCGGACATCGCCAGCGGCTTCCGCACGGTCCACGGCGCGACGGTGCTCGACGACCCCGACGAGTACGTGCGCATGTCCCCGATCGCCAAGGTCCGTGACATCACCTGCCCGGTGCTGATCATCCACTCCGAGGACGACCTGCGGTGCCCGATCAACCAGGCCGAGGAGCTGTTCGTAGCCCTCCGCCTGCAGGGCAAGGACGTCACCTTCTACCGCTTCCCGGCGGAGAACCACGAGCTGTCGCGCAGCGGCTCACCCGTCCACCGCAAGATGCGCGCCGAGATCCTCCTCGACTACTTCACCGACCGCCTCGCCCCCCGCTGACCCCACCCGAGCGTTTGCTGCTCGATGACAGAACATGGCAGCCACCGCGTAGCTTGGTGGTCACCGACTCCCCCAGCCGATCACCGACGACAGGGAGTCCGTCGTGCCCGCAGAGAACTGCCCGTTGCGCTCACAGTTCCGGCGCCTATCGGGCGGCGACAAGTGCCCGACGGGAAGGCACGAAACCAGTCGTGATTGTGTCGGCACTTCGGATCACTGGTCGCGCTGATCGCGGCGACCGAGTGCCGCGTGTCTGACATGGCGGATGCGGTCACGATGATGAGGGCTCGGTTCGGCGCCGCGATCGTCGTGGCCGCAGCCGCGGCGGCGATGTCGGCATGCGCCGACGACGACTCGGGATCGTTGCCGCCGGATGTCGCAATCGTCGAGCGGGTGATCGACGGGGACACGATCGACGTCGAGATCGGTGGGCGCGACGAGCGGGTGCGGATGATCGGCATCGACACCCCCGAGCTGCACCCCGACACAGGCACCGCCGAGTGCATGGCCGCCGAGGCCCGCGACTTCACGGCGGCTCACCTTCCGCCGGGTACCGAGGTGCGCCTCGAGCGCGACGTCGTCGGCCGCGACGACTACGGGCGGTTGCTGGCCTACGTGTTCCGCCGCGGCGATGACGTGCTGGTCAACGAACTGATCGTCGCTGACGGCTATGCCCGCCCGCTCACGATTGCCCCCAACGACACTTACCGCCGACGATTCGTTGCCGCGGCGAGCACGGCGGACGCCGCCGGGCTCGGCGTGTGGAGCACGTGCGCCGGGTAGCGTCGCCGTGCGTGGCCGCCTCCATCGATCGCGACATCACGCTCAACGAGCGGCTCGGCTACTCGCCAGAAGCGAAGCTGGTGATCCTCTCGTGCGACGACCTCGGGTCGTGCCACGCCGCCAACGTCGGGGTTTACGAGGCGATTCGCGCCGGTTCGGCGACGTGCACGTCGTTGATGGTTCCGGCCCCGTGGGCCCGCCACGCCGCCGAGGAGTACCTCGACGGCGACGACGTCGGCGTCCACCTCACACTCAACGCCGAGCACTCCCGTTACCGCTGGGGCCCGCTCACCCACGCCCCGTCACTGCTGTCCGGCGACGGCGGATTCCCGTCCACCGTCGACGACCTGTGGGAGCACGCCGATCCCGACGAGGTCCGCCGCGAGCTGCGCACCCAGGTCGAGCGAGCCCGGGCCTGGGGCATCGACGTCACCCACCTCGCGCCGCATCTCACGTCGATCACCCTGCGCCCGGAGTTCTTCGACATCTACGTCGAGCTGGCCGTCGAGTTCGACCTGCCGATCCGCCTGCCGTCGACGATCTCCGAAGAGCGTGCCGGGTTCCCCTTCAGGCGCCTCGCCGCCGAGGAAGGCATCGTGTTCCCGGACCACTTCGACCACGACTGGCGACCGGGGAGCCGGGCCCGCACGTTCGCCGCCCTCGACTCGCTGAGCGCGGGAGTCACCGAGATCCACATCCAGCCGGCGATCGACACACCCGAGGTGCGGGCACTCACCGAGTACGCCGACGCCTGGATCGACGACCTCGCCCTGGCGCTCGACCCCGCGCTACCCGCCCGTGTCGACGACGTCGGGGCGACGCTGATCGGCTACCGCGACCTCAGGGCTGCGATGCGAGGCGGCTGAGCGCCGCGGCCACCTCACCGGAGCGCAACACGTCGAAGAACGCCCCGGTCGAACCGGTGGTCTTCAACTTGCCGCGCATGTACGCGACGGTCGGCTCGAACGACGGGTCGCGAACCTCGTCGAGCGGCACGGTGACCACGACATCGGCGTCGTCGGGCCCGTCGACGAGCTCGTTCGACTTGGCGATGAACACCCGGTACTGCACGCTCGGCACGGCCGCTCTCACTTCCGCTCACTGCCGACGGAGTCGCGGACCCCGGCGAACAGATCGGTCTCGGTGCGATGCTCCGGGATCGGCCCCACCAGGCTGCGGGCGAGCACCCACTCCTCCCACGGCCACACCTCGTTCAGCTCGTCGTCGTCGAGCCCGAACCACCAGGCCTCCGCCGGGTCGATCTGTGTGGCGTGGGCCCGCAACGCGCCGCTTCGCGCCCACTGGTAGTCGGCAATGTCGATCCGCGTCGTGATCCGTTCGTCGGTGTTCGGCCGGTCGAACCAGGCGTCCTCGAACGGCGACGAGCCGCGCCGCTCGATGAGCGCCTGGTGCACGGCGAGCATCCGCTCGAACGACCACGTGGCGTAGTACAGCTTGGAGGGCTGGAACGGCGCCCCGAGGTCGGGATACCAATCGGGATCGCCCGCCCGTTCGAAGGCGAGCACCGAGATGTCGTGGACCCGCAGATGGTCGGGATGCGGATAGCCGCGCTGGTCGTCGCTGTAGGTGAGCACGACCTGCGAACGGGTGCTGCGGATGACGGCGACGAGGCGGCCGGTGGCTTCGTCGATGTCGGCTTGGTGGAACGACTCGGGATGGTCGTTGCTCGGTGAGTCCGGCATTCCGGAGTCGCGATAGCCGAGCATCTCGACCTGGTCGAAACCGATCAGGGCGGCCGAGGCGGCCAGCTCCAGGGGACGAAGCTCGGCGAGCAAAACCTTCTCGGCATCCGGGGTCAAGTCGTGGAACGGACCGCCCGGTTCCCGCAACGACGGGTTCTGGAGGTCGCCTTCCTCCCCGCCGGTGCAGCACACGAGCACGGTGTGGACGTCCTCGGCGTGGTACTTCGCAACGGTCGCCGCGCCCTTTGACGCCTCGTCGTCGGGGTGGGCATGGACGCTGAGCAGCGTGAGCCGGTCCTCCACGTCGGTCAGGTTAGCGACGGACCTGCCGGTCGGATGGGTGACATCCGCCCCTACGCTCTGGCGCCATGCGACGACGTCGACTTGCGGTCGTGACGCTCGCCGCGACGGTCTTGGCGCTCAACGCGTGCGACACCGACGACGGCCGGGAGATGCAGGCACCCGACTCGATGGCCCGGTTCAGGCTGGAGAACACCACCACGTCGACCTCGACGACGGTCGCCCCTCCGCCCACCGAGTTCATTCCGGCGACCTCGTCGACGTCGACGTCGACGACCACGTCGACGAGCTCGACGTCGACGTCCTCGACGTCGTCGACGGCCCCGCCATCGGGCGCCCTGGTGTCGCCCGCCGAGTCGTCCCCCGTCACGGCCGCCGGGGCAGGCGCCGAGCTGCAGTTCGCCGGGCCGTGGGACGATGGCGAGGCGATCCCGGTCGAGTTCACGTGCGACGGCGCCTCCGCCGAGCCGCTGATCACGTGGGCGGCGCCGCCTGAGGGCACCGCCGAGCTGGCCGTGTCCGTCATCGACACGGATGCCGACGGCTACGTGCACTGGCTGGTCATCGGGCTGCCTGCCGAGGCCGGATCGGTCGGGGGCGGCGAACCACTCGTCACCGGCGCCGCCGAAGGGCTCAACTCGTCAGGCGGCCCCGGCTGGGCGGCGCCCTGCCCGGACCCGGCCGACACACCGCACACCTATCAGTTCACGCTGCACGTGCTCGACCAGGCGACGGAGCTGCCCCCCGATTCGCCGACGACCGACCTGCTCGCCGCGGTCGACGCGGCGACCGCCAACACCGCAACGTTCACCGGCACGTACGAGCGCGCCTGACGGCGATGTCCCTGCCCCCTCCGAGCGGTCTCCCCCAACCGCCCCCGGTCGAACGCACCTTCTGCTACCGCCATCCCAACCGCGAGGCGGGGCGGCGATGCACGCGGTGTGGTCGGCCAACCTGCGATGAGTGCCTCGTCCGCGCCGACATCGGGAGCCAGTGCGTCGAGTGCGCCAAGCGCGGCAAGGCCCCGACCGCCACCCGGGCCCGCGATTGGAGCGCCCGCCAACCGATCCTCGTCACCTATGCGTTGATGGCCATCAACCTCGCCGTGTTCGTGTGGATGGTCGCCAAGAACCCGGACAACTTGAATCCTGGCGGCTCGATCACCCCGGAAGCTGCCGACCTGGCGCTGGCCGAGCGGGTGATCGTGCGCACGACCTCGGGCACGCTGGAGTTCATCGACGTCACCGATCAGTGGTACCGGCTGATCACGTCGGGATTCCTGCACTACGGGGTGATCCACCTCGCCTTCAACATGTTCTTGCTGTTCCAGCTCGGCCAGATGCTCGAACCCGCCCTCGGACGTGTGCGCTTCGCGCTCTTGTACGTGGCGTCGTTGCTCGGCGGGTCGGCGGGCGCCCTGTTGTTGCAACCCAACGGCCTGCACGGCGGGGCTTCCGGCGCCGTGTTCGGGCTGCTCGGCGCGGCGGCCGTGATCATGTACCGCCGCGGCATCAACCCGCTGTCGACAGGCGTCGGCTCGCTGATCGTGCTCAACCTGTTGATCACGTTCACGATCGGCGGCATCTCGATCGGCGGCCACCTCGGCGGGCTCATCGCCGGCGCTGCCACAGGAGCGCTGATGGAGTCGTCACCCCGCAGCCGGCAACCGAAGTGGGTGAGCTACCTCGCTCCCGTCGCCGTGTCTGCCGTCGCCGTCCTCGTCGCGGTGGTCGTCACCCAGCCCTGAACTCGTCCGCAGTGCGGGCGTTGCCGTCACCCGAGGTCGCCGTGGCCACGGAGTGCGTCTCGCCGTCGTCGGAACCCACCCCGACGCGGTGTGACACCCCTTGTTCAAGATGGAGGCATGAGTACCTCACGCACCGCCGACCAACTCAGCCTGTTCCCCCCGGCCGACACGATCCCGGACCGGTTCCGTCTCGACGATGCAACCCGCCGCCGAGGCCTGCGCCACGTCGCCCGCCTACGTGCCCAGCTGGAGGCCCGGTATCCGTCGAAGCCTGCGGCCCGGCCACCGGATCGAGGCCGTCGCAGCGCCGCCTGACACGCTGAATCGCTCGCTCGAAACTCGCTTGCTCAGCGGTGGCGGAGCTTGGCGATCACGGCGGCGTCCTCCGCCGGCATCTGCGCCCCGTACTGCGCGCTGTACACCCCCTTGCGACCGCCGGGCTCGCTCAGGGCGAACACGATCACCTCGTCGTCGGGGTCGGACTGCCCCTCGAAACGCATCTTGCGGTCGATCGTCACCGACGCCGGGTCGGCATCGAGGCCACTCTCGTTGCACCGCAGGAGACCATCGCTGGTGGCGAACCAATTGCCCGTGTAGCCCTCGCTCTGCCACGCCGCGATGACCTCCGACAGCGTGGCCATCGGATCACCGTCCACGTCAGCGACCCTACCGCTTCAGCTCGCCGCCGGGGGCGAGGGCCCTCGCCGCATCCCAGAACGGGACGTCGGGGTCGAGGGGCAGGATCGCCAACGACGAGGTCGTGACGCCGTTGTCGAAGTACTCCTGGATCCGGCCGCGACACTGCTCGACCGAACCGTGGACGACGAGCTCGTCGACGATCGAGTCCGGGATCGCCGCCAGGGCGCCTCGACGATCACCTGCCGCCCACGCGTCCCACATCGGCTGCAGCGCTTCGCCGCGTCCGAGCCACCGGTGGAACTCGGCGTAGACCGGCACGTTGAGGTACACGGCAATCGCGAAGCGAGCACCGGCGCGAACCACGTCGGTGTTCTCACTCGGGCACACGAAGATGCGGGCGACGATCTCGCGACGGGCTCCCCCGCTCGCCTCGTCGACGACCCCGACGACCCGCGGCACGTCATCTGGGGCCAGCCAGTTGATGATCGCCCCGTCCGCTTCGCGCCCGGCGAGGCGCAACATCCCCTCGCGCAGCGCGGCGACGAGGATCGGAGGCGCTTGCTCCGGTCGCACCCCGAGGCGGAAACCGCTGACCTCGAACGTGTCGTACGTCGCCGACACCTTGTCCCCCGACATCGCATCGCGGAGGAACCGAACGACGTCACGGACCTTCTTGTACGGCTCGACGAACGGCACACCGTTCCACCGCTCGACGATCACGTTGCTCGACGAGCCGATGCCGATGGCGAACCGTCCGGGTGCGGCGTCGGCCAGCGAGGCCGCGCACTGGGCGAGGCACGCCGGCGCACGGGTGAAGGCCGGGACGATCGCCGTACCCAAGCGCAGTCGCGGCTCCCAGGCGGCGGCGAGGGCCAACGGCGTGAAGGCGTCGGTGGCGTCGGCCTCGGCAGACCACACGTCGGTGTAGCCGAGATCGGCCAGCTCAGCGAGGCCGTCGCGATGAGTGTGCAGCGGACCCGGCAGGGGGACGGTCATGCCCGGACGGGCGGTCGGTGGAAGGCTCGGGGTCATGGTCGGTGTCTAGCCGATCGAGTCGTGCCTACTACCGTTGGTCCTCGATGCATGTCCCGTTGACGGTCAGCGACTTCTTGCGCCGCGCCGAGTTGCTGTACCCCGACAGGATCGGCATCGTCGACGAACCCGACCAGCCGGCGCCGTCATGGGGCTCGCTGAGCTACGCCGAAGTGGCCGCGCGGGCGAGGGCCCTCGCCGCCGGACTCGACGCCCTCGGCATCGCTGCCGGCGAGCGGGTGGCGATCGTCAGCCACAACGCGGCGCGGCTGATCGCCGCACTGTTCGGTGTGTCGGGCTCGGGCCGGATCCTCGTCCCGATCAACTTTCGCCTCGTCGCCCAGGAGGTCGCCTATATCGTCGAGCACAGCGGCGCCCGCGTCCTGCTCGTCGACCCCGAGCTCGACGACGCGTTGTCCGAGGTGACCTGCGAGCGACGCTTGGTGATCGGCGAGGAGTCCGACGAAACGCTGCTCCGACCGGGCGTCGAGCCACGACCGTGGGAAGCCGACGAGTCGGCGACGGCGACGATCAACTACACGTCAGGTACGACGGCGCGTCCCAAGGGGGTGCAGCTCACCCACCGCAACCTGTGGGTCAACGCGACGACGTTCGGCTGGCACGTGGGCGTCGACGACCGTGACGTCTACCTGCACACGCTGCCGCAGTTCCACTGCAATGGCTGGGGCATGCTCTACGCCGTCACCGGGATGGGCGGCCAGCACATCGTCCTGCGCAAGGTTGACGGCGCCGAGATCCTGCGGCGCGTCGAGCAGCACGGCGTCACGTTGATGTGCGGAGCCCCGGCAGTGCTGAACATGGTGCTCGATGCGGCGAGCACGTGGGAGGGCCCGATCCCCGGTGCCGGGAAGACCCGCATCGTCGTCGCCGGCGCGCCGCCGCCCACCCGCACGATCGAGCGCACGGAAACCGAGCTGGGCTGGGAGTTCGTGCAGATCTACGGGCTCACCGAGACCTCGCCGCTGCTGACGATCAATCGCCGCCGCTCCGAGTTCGATGAACTGTCTCCGTCCGAGCGCGCCGCACGGCTGGGCCGCGCCGGCGGTCCGGCGATCGGTTGCACGATGGCCGTCGACGATCACGGCGAGGTGCTCGCCCGCAGCAACGTGGTGATGGAGGGCTACTGGGATCAGCCCGAGGCGACCGCCCAGGCGATCGTCGATGGGTGGTTCCACACCGGCGACGGCGGGTCGATCGACGAGCACAACTACGTGGTGATCTCCGATCGCAAGAAGGACGTGATCATCTCAGGTGGCGAGAATGTCTCGTCGATCGAGGTCGAGGACGCCATCTTCCAGCACCCCGACGTCGCCGAGGTCGCCGTCATCGGCATCCCCGACGAGAAATGGGGCGAGCTGGTGACTGCGCTGGTGGTCACGGTGCCCGACAGCAAGCTGTCCGCCGACGACGTCGTCGCCTGGACGAAACAGCGACTCGCCGGGTACAAGTGCCCGAAGCGGGTGGAGTTCCGCAGCGAACTGGCCCGCACGGCCACCGGCAAGCTGCAGAAGTACAAGCTGCGCGAGCCGTTCTGGTCAGGCCACGACCGCCAGATCCACTGATCCCGCTCGCCCACGCTGCGAGCTCACGGATTCTGGAGCCGCTTGGGAGCACGATGTTGCTCACAATTGGCCCTGGAACTTGGTGAGCCGGCGCAAGCCGAGGCCGAACACGATCGTCGCCCCGCCGCGGACGAGCAGCCGGACTCCGACGAGCACGGCGAGGACGACAACGGTGGCCTCCGGCCAAACGAGGGCGAACACCCCGACGACGATGCTGAGCAGGCCGTCGAGCCACCACAGACCCCACCGGGGCAGCTCCCGGCGGTAGCGGAAGGTGAACAGCACCTCGGCGATGCCACCGGCGATCATGCCGACGCCGACGACGACCGCCAGGACCCACAGCGTCACGTCCGGCCACATCAGAGCGGCCACGGCGGTCAGCAGCCACGCCGCACTGAGGGCGTAGGAGGGCCAGCGCACCTCGTGGCGCTCGGCCTGGGCGAGCTCGTCGGCAGCGGCCAACGCCAGTCCGAAGGCGACGATGACCGCCAGCGCCCTGACGGTCCCGAACGGACTGAGCACGAGGACGACGCCGACGGCGGTGATCGCCACCCCAAGGGCGACGACGAGCCGCCAGCGGCGCAGCAGCGCAGCGGTGTCACCCACGTCTCTGAGAACCCGACGACCTGCATCTGGCGACCTCCCCCTGGACGCCATTCTCTCACCCGGCGGTCGTCGTCGACGCCGGCCGGACTGGAACGACGGTCGTCGAGGTCGTCGTCGTCGTCGTCGTCGTGGTGGTCGAGGTCGTCGGAGCCGGCGCATCGATGCCGGCGTGGTCGATGGCGTCCTGGAAGATCGCCGCCAGATCGTCGGTCTCTTCCGGATAGTTGCCGCTGACGAGGATCGACCAGGTCATCCCGTCGGGACGGTGGACGACCATCGCGTGGGTGTTCTCGATCGTGCCCGTGTGGCCCCACGACTGGTTTGCGAAGGCGATCGTCGCCAGCCCGTACCAGCGTTCGGCCGGCGAGCTGTAGGTGATCCCGGCGACCGGTTTGCGCATCAGTTGGGCGAGGTCGTCCGGCAGCGGATGGAACCCCGGCGTGGTGTTGTCGAGGGAGTCGACGATCTTCACCACGTCGGCGGGCGTCCCCACCCACGATCCGGCGCCACCGAGCACCTCCATGTAGTTGCGGTTCGGGAACGACGGGTGGATCACCTCGTCGGGCTGCGGGTCGAACGTCCCGGCGAGGCGCATCCCGGTGATGCCGAGCGGTTCGAGTAGCCGTTCCTGGGCGACCACCTCGTAGGGCTGCCCGGTGACGACCTCGATGAGCACCTCGAGCATGCAGAAGTTCATGTTCGAGTAGTTGTAGGTCGATCCCGGGTCGTACTGCACGCCGTTGTCCAGTCCCCGGGCGGCGGCGTCGCGGCAGGACTCGACGCCACGGGAGAAGAACGTCTTCTGGAACTCGCTGAAGCCAGACGTGTGCGAGAGCAGCTGCCGGACGGTGATCGCCGCCGGCGGCCGGCCGGTGACGTCGACGCCGAGGTGGTCGCCGAGCAGCTCGCCGACGGGCTCGTCGAGGGACAGCGTGCCGTCGGCGACGAGCTGCAAGACGACGGTGCCGGTGATCACCTTGGAGATGCTGGCGATGCGGAACCGATCACCCACGTCGACGGGCTCGAGGACGACCGGAACCGTGGTCGTGGTCGTCGTCGACGTGGTGGTCGTGGCGATCGTCGAGGCGCCGGACGACTCGGTGGGCGGTTCCGGCGGTGGGGGGACGATGTTCGGCGAGTTGCGGTCACCGTACGAGGCGGCGTGCACGGGCACCCCGTCGATGCTCACGGCAATCCCGAACGCGAAATCGCCGGCGCCGAGCAGGCGATCCTGAAGATAGGCGTCGACCTGCGCCCACTCGACGTCGGTGGGCCTGGCGAGCGTGCTGGCCGGAGCCCCACCGCCGGCAGCCGGTCGGGGTGGCGTCGTCGGTGGGCCCGACGTCGTGATCGCTGACGTGGCGGCTGGGGCAGTGGGCACGAGGGTGACCGCCGGCGGCGCCGGCGCCTGTGCGGGCGGCGGTGTCGCGTCGGTCGGCGAGGTGCTCGCGTCGACCGGTTTCACGGCGGTCGTCGCAGTCTCGGCCAGCGGGCGCGAGGCGGCGCACGCAGAAACGCCGATCGTGACGGAAAGCGCCGCCACGACGGGCGCCAACTGTCGCCACCTCGTCGAAATCATGGGTCAACATCTTCGCGGGAGTTGGCCGCGAATCCGCCTCGCCCCGAGATTCGTCACGGCGAGAGCACGGCGCGGGCCACGATGTCCGTGCCGAAGGCGGTGAGGATGGCCAGGTAGAGCAAGCCGGTCGCCGCCATCACGGCGGAGTACTGCCGTTCCTTGAGCGCCGCCTTGGTGACGAGGACGAGGACGATCGTCGTGATCGCACAGGCCGCCCACATCCAGCCGAGCATCCCGCCCCAGCCGTCGTCGATCGACCCCGAGAACACGCTGAACATCCCCGTCGGGATCAGCAGGGCGATGACCTCGATCGGCCAGATGACGGCGACTGCGTCGACGAGCTCATCGAGCAAGCGGCGGGGCAGGCCGGGCTGGACCAGGTACCAGTGGCCGAGGAGCATCGCATCGGTGATCGACCCGAGGAAGGCGGCCCCGACGAGCGTCCGGAGCACCGATAACGCCACCTCGCTGTCGGCATCGAGGGCCGCCGCCAGCAATCCCACGGTGCCGACGGCGACCGGGACGAGATCGAGCCGCGGCTCGAACTCGGTGGTCGTCGACTGGCCGCCACGCTCGTCGCCGGCCCACGACGTCGGCAAGCCCCGGTCGATGCCGGTCATCGCCGCGACCCGTGCCGACCTCCGGTCGTGCTCGTCACGCTGCCCGCGCACTCCAGCGGCTCGTTTGGCCACGGACACCGCCAGCACGCCGAGGCACGCCACCCCGGTCGCCGCCGCGGACACCTCACGAATGACGTTCGGATCGGTCAGCAGTCCGGCGGCCACGGCGCCGAAGGCGATCACCGCATACACGCCGCGCAGCAGCCAGCCATAACCCAAGCCGACCTCCCGACGCCGGGTGGTGAACCAGCAGAAGGCCATCCCGCCGACCGCCCATTGCAGGAGCACGGTGGCGGCCTCGAGGCGGATCACGCGGCGGAGGGTACCGTCGCCTCCCGGCGTCGACGGCCTAGCCTGACGGCGCGATGGACGACCGCCGACCCCCTCGAAGCTGGCTCGGCGGCCTCCTCCCCCTCGCCGCAACGATCGCCGTGGTCGTCGGGGCCTCCGGCTGCTTCACCGGCGAGCGCCCGACACTCGCCGACGAACCAACAACGGGCTCGCCAGCTGTCGACGCAGTCGTCGAGCGGGTCAACGCCCTCGGCGACGCCGTGTACACGGCGAGCTACGACGTGGTCACGACGTTCGACAACAAGACCACGCCGGTGCGGGCCTCGCAGTCGGGAACCAGCCGGCGCTCGTTGACGATCGGCGACGTGCGCTACCTCATCGACGGCGCGTCGACACAGACGTGCACGGTGTCCACCAGCGAGTGCACCGACACGATCGACGCCGCCCGCGTCAGCGACGTGCAGATGACGCCGGACTTCTTCGGCACGAGCCTGTCGGCGCGTCTGCGTCACGACGCCGAGACCGCCGTCGGCGAGCCGACGGCGTCGACCGAGGAGATCCAGGGTCAGCCGGCCACGTGCACGGCGATCCCCGTCGACGGTGCGACGAACACGTATTGCGTGCTCGACAACGGTGTTCTCGGCCGGATGGAGACCGGCGACCTCGTCGTCACGATGACCGCCTACGAGCCCGGTGCCGACGCCAGCCTGTTCACCGAAGGCGACTGACCAACCCTCCCTACCCGAGTGTTTCGGGTGGAGCGCGCGTCAGACGGTGACGAGGGAGTGGTCGGCGTTGTTCAGGCGCTGCGGGCCGGCATCGCTGGCGACGACGATGTCCTCCAAGCGGATTCCCCACCGTCCGCCGAGGTAGATGCCCGGCTCGACGCTGAAGGCGTGGCCGGGGGCCAGCGGCTCCGTGTTGCCGGCGATGATGTACGGGTCCTCGTGCTCTTCGAGGCCGATGCCGTGTCCGGTGCGGTGGATGAAGTACTCCCCGTAGCCGGCGTCGGCGATGATCTGGCGGGCGGCGCGATCGACGTCCTCGCACGACGTGCCGACCGTCGCCGCAGCGACAGAGGCGGCCTGGGCGGCGTGCAGCACGGCGTAGGCCTCGGCGATCTCCGCCGGAGGATCGCCCGTGAACACGCAGCGGGTGATGTCGCTGCAGTAGCCGTCCATCGTCCCCCCGAAGTCGCACAGCACGATCTCGCCGGCTTCGATGACCCTGCCGGAGGCGTGGTGGTGGGGGCTCGCCGCGTTGGCCCCGGCGGCGACGATCGCGAAGTTGACCTTGTCGTGGCCCTCGGCGAGGAGGCGGGCGGAGATGTCGGCGGAGACTTGCGCCTCCGTGCGCCCGACGAGGGCGATCTCACCGGCGTGCAGCTGCGCCGCGACGCGATCGGCAGCGGCGCCGGCGGCCCGCAACGCGGCGACCTCGGCGTCGTCCTTGACCACGCGCAGCGGGCCGATGACGTCGACGGCTCGTCGGAATGACGCCGCCGGCAGGTGCGGCAGCAACTCGACGAGGAAGCGCGCCCACATCTGGTCGCCGACAGCGAGCGTCGACGCCTCGCCACACAGGCGGGCGACGATCTCGACGGGGTCGGCGGACTCCGGCCACGGCTCGATCGTGAACACGTCTGGCTGCTCGACAACACGTCGCGCCTCCAGCTCGGGCACGACGAGGGTCGCGTCACCGTCGCGCGGGACGACGAGCATCGTCAGGCGCTCGAGCGGCATCGCGTAGTAGCCGGTGAGGTAGGGCAGGTCGTGGCCGACGGAGAGCAGGAGCACGTCGATGGCCTGGTCGGCCATCCCCTTGCGGACGCGGTCGAGTCGGTCGAGATACTGAGCGCTACTCACTCCGCCATTGTGGCGGATGCTGGCTGGCTTGCCCCCACTCCCGCGGCCGCGGCCTTGGCGTGATAGCTCGAGCGGGTCAGCGGGCTGGCCTCGACGTGGCCGATGCCGAGTGATTCACCGAGCGCTGCCCACTCGGCGAACCGCGCCGGCTCGACCCACCGATCGACCGGGATGTGATGCGACGTCGGACGGAGGTACTGGCCGATCGTGACGATGTCGACGCCGATCGCCGCCAGGTCGCCGAGCAGCCCACCGACCTCCTCGTCGGTCTCCCCGAGACCGACCATCAGCCCCGACTTGGTGACCAGTCCGGCACCCTTCGCCCTGGCGAGCACGGCGAGGCTGCGGGCGTAACCGGCGGACGGGCGCACCGCTCGCTGCAGCCGGGCGACGGTCTCCACGTTGTGGTTGAGCACGTCGGGCCGGACGTCGAACAGCGTCGCGAGGGCGTCGGCATTGCCATGGACGTCGGAGATCAACGTCTCGACTCGTGCTTGCGGGCGGCGGCGGCGGATCGCCTCCACGCACGCGGCGACGTGGGCCATCCCGCCGTCGGCGAGGTCGTCACGGGCGACCATCGTCAGCACGACATGGTCGAGGGCCATCCGGTCGATCGCCTCGGCCACCCGCTCGGGCTCGTCGGCGGGCGGCGCCTCGGGCTTGCGCGTGTCGACGAGGCAGAAGCCACACGCCCTCGTGCACCGATCGCCGAGCACCATGAAGGTCGCCGTCCCGTCGCTCCAGCACTCCGACAGGTTCGGACACCCGGCGTCCTCGCACACCGTGACGAGACCGAGCGAGCGGATCGTCCGCTTGAGGTCGAGCACGGCGCTGGTGTGATGGACCTTGGGACGCAGCCAGTCGGGCTTGCGGGTGGCGATCGACAGCCCGTCCACGACGCCCGCTTCGACGAGACGCGACGTCAGGCGCACCGGCGTCGCCTGACGGTCGGGACGCACGACGCGTCCCGGCCCGGCTCCGCTGGAGAACAGCGAAAGATCCTCGGGGCGATGCCGCCAGGCGACGTCCTGGCGTTCCATCCGACCGTGACCCCAGCGCTCACCGGCGATCCGCGAGAGGACGTCGACGACCTCGCGCATCTCGACCTCGACGCCCTCCTCGCGCAGCGACGTGACGGGACGGTCGCCGATCCCGCACGCCACGATGTGCTCGCGCAGGTAGGCCATGTCGGTGGCGACGTTGAGGGCGAAGCCGTGCATCGTCCGACCGCCCTTGAGGCGCACGCCGATGGCACAGATCTTGCGCGGGTTGCTGCCACCGGCGTCGACCCACACGCCTGGATACTCGGTGAGCCGGCCGGCGCTGACACCGAACGCGGCGAGCGTGTCGATGACGACCTGTTCGACGTTGTTGACGTGGCCTGCGGCGTCGAGCTTGTTGGCCACGGTGAGGATCGGGTAGCCGACGAGCTGACCCGGGCCGTGGTAGGTGATATCGCCACCACGACTCACCGCCACCAGCTCGGCGCCGACGTCGGCGGGCTCGCAACGCAGGTTGTGGTCGAGGTCCGACCGGGGGCCATGCGTGAACACGTGGGGATGTTCGAGGAGCAGCAGATGCTGCTCGGTCCGCCCGCGGAAGAGTGCCTCCTGCACGGCGAGCGCCTCGCTGTAGGGGACGCTCCCCAGCCACCTGACCCGCAGCGGACCCTTCACAACTCGGTCGACCAGTCCTTCGTCTCGAGAATCTCCTTGACCCGGACGAGGAAGCCTGCGGCGTAGGCGCCGTCGAAGGCCCGGTGGTCCCAGGCCATCGCCAAGTTGCCGAGCGGGTGGACGACGATCGCCTCCGTGCCGTCGGGCAGCGTTGCGACCACCGGCTTGCGCACGATCGCGTCGGTCGACAGGATCGCCACCTGCGGCTGGTTGATGATCGGGAACGTCAGCACCGAGCCTGCCGATCCGTTGTTGGAGATCGTGAACGTCCCGCCGGCGATCTCGTCGGGCATCAACTTCTTCGTGCGCGCCCGCCCAGCGAGGTCGTAGATCTCCTTGGCGATCGCCCCGAGGCGCTTGCCCTCGGCGCCACGTATCACCGGCACGATGAGGCCCTCGTAATCGAGATCGACGGCGATGCCCAGGTCGATGTAGCCGTGGACGATCAGGTCCCCGTCGCCAACGGTCGCATTGAGGTGGGGGAACTCGTCGAGGGCGTCGACGACGGCCCGGCTGATGAACGGGAGGTAGGTGAGGCTGAATCCCTCATCGGCCTTCCACTGCTTCTTGACCTTGCCCCGCGTGACGTCGACGTTGTGGTAGTCGACCTCCACGACGCTGAAGGCGTGCGGGCTGGTGGCCTTCGAGGTGATCATCGCCGCGCCGGTGAGCTTGCGGATCTTGCTCAGCTTGATCGCCTCGTCGCGATCGGTTGCCGCGGGGGCAGGGGCTGCCGCCGCTGCGGCCGGTGGCGCGGCTGGTGCCGATGGCGCGGCCGCCTGTGCAGCAGCCGGGGCGGGCGCCTGGGCGGGTTCCGCAGCCGGAGCCGGTGCGGCCGGCGCGACAGCTGCCGCCGCCGGGGCCTGGCCCTTGGCCAACGCATCGATGTGGTCGAGCACGTCATCGCGCGTGATCCGCCCGCCCGGCCCGGTGCCGCTGATCGTTGCCGGATCGAGCCCGTGCTCGTTGACCAGGCGGCGCACGACCGGCGACAACAACTTCCCGGCGGCGCCCGCCGGCGCAGCGTCCTCGGTAGCGGGAGGTGCCGGTGCGGGCGCTGGCGGTGTTGATGCCTGGGCCGGCTCGGGCTGCGGCGCAGGCTCAGGCTTCGCGGCCGGCTCAGGCTCAGCGGCCGGCTCGGGCTCAGCGGCCGGCTCGGGCTGGCAGCGGCCACCTCCGGCTCGGCGGCCGGCTCGGGCTGCGGCGCAGGCGCAGGCTCCGGCTCCGCGGCCGGCTGGGTCTCAGCGGCCGGTGTTTCCGCGGCAGCCGGAGCAGCCGCCGGCGCGTTGCCGCCCTCGGAGACCACGGCGATCACGGTGCCGACCGACACCGTCTCGCCCTCCGGGACGCGGATCTCGGAGATCGTGCCGGCGACTGGCGACGGCACCTCCGTGTCGACCTTGTCGGTGGACACCTCGAACAACGGCTCGTCGGCGTTGACGTTGTCGCCGACCGCCTTGAACCACTGCGTGATCGTTCCCTCGGTGACCGTCTCGCCGAGCTGCGGGAGCGTCACTTCTGCCATGTCGAAGTCCTTTCTCGTACCGGTCAGCCGTTGAAGTTGCGACCGGTGAGCGTCAACACAGTCTCGCCGAACAGCTCGGTGAGGCTCGGATGTGGCTGGATGAACTCGGCGACCTCGTCCACCGTGGCCTCCCAGTTGACGGCGAGGTAGCCGCCGCTGAGCTGCTCGGTGACCCACGGTCCGACCATGTGCACGCCGAGGATGCGGCCGGGCCGCCCGTCGCTGCCGACCTCGGCGATGATCTTGGCGAGGCCGTCGGTCTCCCCGAGGATCTGGGCCCGCGAGTTGGCCCGGAACGGATGCTTGGCGACGACCACCTCGTAGCCCGCCTCCTTGGCCTCCTCCTCGCCCGGTCCGGCCCACGCCACCTCCGGATGGCAGTAGATCGCCCACGGCACCCGGTCGTACTGCACCGGCATCGGCGACTCACCGAGCGCCTGCTTGACGGCGAGGATCGCCTCGGCATAGCCGACGTGGGCGAGCTGCGGGGTGTCGATGAGGTCGCCGATGGCGTACACACCGGGCTCGCCGGTCCGACAGAACTCGTCGACCTCGACGAAGCCACGCTGGCTGACGACGACCCCGGTGCCTTCCAGACCGAGCTCATCGGCGAACGGCCGGCGTCCGACGGAGACGATGACGACGTCGACCTTGAGCTCCTCGTTGTCACCGAACGTGACGACGGTGCCACCCTTGTCACGCGGTCGGTGGCCGGTCACCGGGACTCCCGTGCGGATGTCGATCTTCTTCTTCTTGAACGAGCGCACGACGACGTTGGCGACGTCCTTGTCGAGGCCGGGAAGGATCTTCGGGAGCGCCTCGAGGATCGTCACCTCGGAACCGAGATCGGCGAACGTCGAGGCGAACTCGCAGCCGATCGCCCCGCCGCCGATGACCGCGACGCGGTTCGGGACGTAGTCGATGTCGAGGACCTCGTCGCTCGTCATGATCGGTCCGCCGCGCTCGAAGTTGGGGATCAGCCGGGGCACCGAGCCGGCGGCGAGGATCACCGACGTCCCCGTGATCTCGGTCGTCGCCCCGTCGCTGCTCGTGACGGTGACGGTGCGGTTGGGGCCGAGCCGGCCGACACCGTTGAACACCTCGACCTTGCGGTTCTTGCACATCGCGGCGATGCCCCCGACGAGCCCGGCGACGAGCTTCTGCTTGCGCTGTTGGGTGACCGCGAAGTTGACCTTCGGGGCGCTCGACTCGATGCCGAAGTCGGCGGCGTGGTCGACGTGGCGATAGACGGCGGCGGTCTCCAGGAAGGCCTTGGCGGGGATGCACCCGCGGTTGAGACACGTGCCCCCGAGGGTCGCATCCTTCTCCACCAGCGCCGCCTTCAGTCCCGCCGAGGCGGCGTACAGGACAGCGGAGTAGCCACCGGGGCCACCACCGATCACCACGAGGTCGAATTGCTCAGCCATGCGCCGAGTCACGGTAGCGCCGCGTGAGGTGTGCCGCAGGCGGCAGGCGTCACCTGCCGCTAGCCGGCGGCCAACCGCCAGCGGGCGACGTCCTCTCCGCGGCGGTACAGGAGGATGCGCGCGGCGCCGGGCGCATCGTCGACGGCGAACGTCAAACGGCACGTTTGCGGCTCGACCGTCGTGGCGCCGCAGGCGTCATCGCCCGACGTGGACGGCTCGACGGACTCGCCGAGCACGACGAGACGGAACTCGCTGGCGCCGTCGAGGTCATCCACGCCGCCGAGCGTGACCTCGACGGTGGCGGAGCCGGCTTGCTCTGCATAGCTCACGACGACGACGGAGAGATCCCCGACCTCGACGGCGTCACCGATCTCGTTGATCGGAACGTCGTCCGCGTCTCGCTGGTCGGCGATGCGCAGCAGCTGAACGACGCCAGCGACGAGGATGACGAGGCCGCACGCCACGGCGAGGAGCAGGAGGGTGCGGGTGCGCACGGGCGCAAGTCAAGTCGCGGATTCGGCACTTCGGCGCCGCTGCCACCACACCGCGGCGACGATCCCCGCGACGACGCCCGCCGAGATGACGAGGCCGACGCGGTCGACGGCTGCAGCGATGTTGTCGCCCCAGACGTATCCGAGGAGGCTGACGGTCGCGGCCCAGGCCGCCGCCGACGGCACCGCCGCGGCGTAGAAGCGCGGAGCCGACAGGCGGGCGGAGCCGGCGACGACCGGCACGACGCCGCGCAGCGCGCCGACCCATCTGGCGACAGCGACGGTGACCGTGCCGCGGTCGGCGAAGAACCGACGGGCACGACGGAGCGCCGGGCGCAGCCGGCGGCCCCAGCGATGGTTCGTGATCGCCGCTTCACCGGAGCGCCGCCCGAAGAGGTACCCGATCGAGTCCCCGGCGACGGCTCCGAGGAGGGCTGCGCCGATCACCATTCCGATCGGCGTGCCGTTGGCCTGCGCCGCAGCACCGGCGACGACCAAGCCGACCTCGCCCGGGACGACGAGGTCCGTGACGATCAGACTCTCGCCGAGCACGAGAGCGAACACGAGGGCGGCGAGGGCGATCCCCTCGGCGCCGCTGACGAAGTCGATCAGTCCATCGAGGATGGAGGTGGCTACCCCAACGAGCGCGCCGTCAAACGGCGTCGACCGCCGCCGGGGCTTCGTTGAGTACACAACTATTGTGGTTGTTCGGTTAAGGTCGCGGCGTGGCGACGACGTCCGCGTACCGGCCGCTCGACACGCACGAGCAGGTCGCCTGGCGGACGTTCGTGGAGACCGTCGACGACCTCATCCGGGCCATCGAGGACGACCTCCAACCGCACGACATCACGCTCGGCGACTACCAGGTCTTCGTCTTCCTGTCGGAGGCGGAGGGGCGCAGGATGCGCATGGTCGACCTGGCCACGGCCTTGCACCTCTCGCCGAGCGGGCTCACAAGGCGCCTCGATGGCCTGTGCCGCGTGGGCTACGTCGAGCGCGTCCCGTCGTCGCAAGACCGACGGGTGATGCTCGCCGTGCTGACCGACAGCGGCTTCGCCAAGCTCACCGAGGCCTACCCCACGCACCTCGCCAGCGTCCGGCGACGGATCTTCGACCACTGCTCGAGCGCCGACGTGGCGGTCCTCGGCCGGGTGTTCAGCGCCATCCAGGCGGGATTGTGCTCGTGACGGGTCGGACCGCGCTCCCTCACGGCTTCCGCGCCTACGTCGCCAACCTCGGGATCAAGGACGTCCGCGCCGACTTCGTCGTCGTCGCCGCCGAGCGACCCATTGCCGCTGCCGGGGTGTTCACCCGCAGCCGCTTCGCCGCTCCGTGCGTCACCGCCAGCCGCGCCCACCTCGCCGACTCGACCGCGCAGGCAGTCGTCGTCGTGTCGCGCAACGCCAACGTCGCCAACGGCCGCGCCGGCGAGGACGACAACCGTGCGGTGACGGAGGCCGTGGCGGCGCGCTTGGGGTGCCGGGTCGGCGACGTTCTCGTGGCATCGACGGGTGTCATCGGCAGGCGATATCCGATCGAGCGGATGCTCAAGGGGATCGCCCAGATGCCAGAGCAGCTCCCGGAGCGATCCGTGGACGGCGCGGCGCGAGCGATCATGACGACCGACACTCGGGCGAAGGTCGCCGAGGCGGTGATCGCCGGAGGCAACGCCCGGGTGGTGGGCATCGCCAAGGGTGCCGGGATGATCGAGCCGGACATGGCGACGATGATCGCCGTGTTGCTGACGGATGCCGACGTGGCCGGCGACGACCTTGCCGCGGCGTTCGGACCGGTCGTCGAGCGCACGTTCAACTGCGTGAGCATCGACACCGACACGTCGACGAGCGACACCGCCGTCGTACTCGCCAGCGGGGCTGCCGGAGCGGTCGACGCCGAGGCCTTCTCTGGCGCTCTCCACGAGGTCGCCCAGTCCCTGGCCAAGCAGATCGCCGGCGACGGCGAGGGCGCCGAGACGCTCATCGAGGTCCTGGTCGACGGCGCCCGGGATAGGGCGCAGGCCAAGCGAGTCGGCAAGTCGATCGTCAACTCGCCGCTCGTCAAGACCGCCGTGCACGGTGCCGACCCCAACTGGGGACGGGTGGCGATGGCGATCGGCAAGTGCTCGGACGATGAGGACGCCGACATCGACCAGCGCGCCGTGGTCATCCGCTTCGGCGACCAGCAGGTGTACCCCGCGAGGCTCGACGACGACCAGCTCGCCGAGCTGTCGACCTACCTCGCCGGTCCCGAAGTGCTGATCCACGTCACGCTCGGCACCGGCGACGAGTCGTGCACCGTGTGGGGCTGCGACCTCACGGCGGGCTACGTCCGCATCAACGCCGACTACACCACCTGACCCACCCGAGTGTTCCCGGTCGAACTGTCCCACCCGAGTCCCGGAGCGCGCCACAGGGGGTCCTGGCGCACTCGGGCGCGCTTCAGCACTCGTCTGGCTGACGCAAACGAAGCCTGAACTAGGTTCGAGCCCATGCTGCCGTGGAGCCACACGTTTGCCGGGCGCGTCGACGAGCTGGTCATCGACAGTGTGTTGTTGCGCGACAACCCGCTCGGCGATCCGCACGAGCGACCGCTGTGGGTCTACGTGCCACCGGGCTACGACGACACCGACGCCGCCCGTTACCCCTCGGTGTACGTACTCCAGGGCTACACCGGCTCGTTACCGATGTGGCGCAACCGCACGCCGTTCCGCCAGCCGTTCCCGGAGGTCGCCGACCAGCAGATCGCCGCCGGGGAGATCCCCCCGTGCATCGTCGTCTACGTCGACGCCTGGACGGCGCTGGGCGGCTCGCAGTTCGTCGACTCCCCCGGCACCGGCCGCTACCACAGCTACCTGTGCGACGAGGTGGTCCCCTTCGTCGATGAGCGCTACCGCACGCTCGCCGCGCCGGAGCATCGCGGCGTGTCCGGCAAGTCGAGCGGCGGGTTCGGCGCCTTCATCACCCCGATGCTGCGGCCCGACCTGTTCGGCGGACTCGCCAGCCACGCCGGCGACTCGCTCTACGAGTACTGCTACATCCCCGAGTTCGCCTCCATCGTGCGCACGCTGCGCGACAAGTACGACGGTTCCTACGAGCGCTTCTGGGAGGACTTCCGCGGCCGCCCGGCGATGAGCAAGGAGGACGATGGCACGCTCGTCATGTCGTACGGCTGCGCGGCGTGCTTCTCCGCCGAGGACGACGGCACCGTGACGATGCCCTTCGACCTCGACACCGGCGAGCTGATCCCAGAGGTGTGGGACCGCTGGCTGGCCTGGGACCCCGTGCGGATGGTGCCGCGGTACGCCGACGCGCTGCGCGGCCTGCGGGCGATCTACATCGACGCCGGCACTCGCGACCAGTGGTACCTCGACCTCGGCGCCAAAGCGATGGTCCGGGCCCTCGAGCGGATCGGCATCACGGACGTCTACTTCGAGCTGTTCGACGCCACGCACACGGCGATCGACTATCGCTACCCCACCGGACTCAAGTATCTCGTCGAGCGTCTGTCGCCGTCGCAGTGATCAACCACGCCGCCGATCCGAAGGCGACTCCATCGGCCCTCTCGTGGGCGACAAGAGCCGTGCTCAGATCGTCGAGCGCCTGACGTCGTTGGCTGTCGTCGAGGCCGGCCATCATCCAGCCGAGCGACGACGACAGGCGACCGAAGCCCTCGTCGGCGTGGCGACCGAAGTACATCGGTTCCTCGACGGAGATGAGGGCGATGTCGTCGAACCCCGCGCCGGCGAGCAGCGCCGAAGTCCAATCCGGATCGGCGTGGGCGAACGGCCCCGACGCACCGGGAGGCGGTGACGGCACGTCGCGGCCGAGAGTGAGGGCCCCGACGATGGTGGCGAACCACTCGTTCGCCACCGGCGCCTGCCAGGACATCACGGCCAGCCGGCCGCCCGGGCGTAGGGCTCGGCGAAGGTTGGCGAACGCGGCGTGCTGGTCGCCGAAGAACATCGCCGCGAAGCGGCTGATCACGACGTCGTACGAACCGGCCGGGAACGGGTAGATCTCGGCGTCACCGCGGACGAACGTGACGTTGGTGAGGCCTTCCGCCGCGGCAGCTGCGCTGGCCACGGCGAGCATCTGCGACGACAGATCGATGCCGACGACCTGACCCGACGACGCGGCCCGGGCCGCGTCGCGCGCCGCCTGACCGTTGCCGCACCCGACATCGAGGACCCGCGTGGCGGCATCGATCGCCGCCGCCGACATCAGCCTGGCGTGGTGTCGGCGCACGGCGCCGTCGTAGAAGTCGGCGTGGGCGGCCCACTCGGCACCTTCGTCGCCGTCCCACGCTGCTGCCTGGTCGCCATTGCCTGCCGCGACCGCGAGTCCCTCGGTGCTCATCGCCGAGCCTCCTGCCTTCAAACGGTAGAGTCCCTTCTGGACTATCGTAGATACTCCCAAGGGGATCAACGTGTCAAGTGACTACCGCCGGACGCCGCTGACGACGACCTCGTTCGCCATCCTCGGCCTGCTGGCGATCCAGCCGTGGACGACCTACGAGCTCGCCCAGCAGATGGAGCGCACGCTGAATCGGATCTGGCCGCGGGCCCGCAGCAAGCTCTACGAGGAGCCCAAGAAGCTCGTCGCCCATGGCCTCGCCGTCGCAGCCCGTGAGCAGGTCGGCAGGCGGCCACGCACCGTCTACTCGATCACCGGCGCCGGGCGCCAAGCTCTCGCCGAATGGTTGCGCACGCCCGGACCCGGGCCCGTACTCGAGTCCGAGCAGCTCACCAAGCTGTTCTTCTCCGACGCAGGGCGCAAGGAAGACGCCCTGGCAACGCTCGATGCGACGGCGGCGTGGGCCACCGAGCAGCTGGACGTCTTCGCCGAGGCGGCATCCGAGTACCTCGAGGGCGGGGGTCGCTTTCCCGAGCGGCTCGCCACCACCGTCCTCGGTGCCCGCTTCCTCGTCGACTTCTATCTCGGGACACAACGGTGGGCACAGTGGGCGCGCAGCGTCGTCGAGCAGTGGCCGGACGACCCGTCGCAGGCGATCGTCGACGAGGCGATCCTCGGGGACCTCGTCCATCGGGCGAGCGTCGCGTCGCTCGCATCGGAGAACGTGTAGTCGTCGGGCTACTTCGGGGGCATGCGGATGCCGCCGTCGACGCGGATCGTCTCGGCGTTGAGGTACGAGTTGGTGACGCACTCGACGACCACCGACGCCAGCTCGTCGGGGTGGCCGAGCCGCTGCGGGAACAGCACACCCTTCTGCAGGTTCGCCTTGAACTGTTCGGACGCTTCCCCGGAGCCGTAGATCGGTGTATCGATCAATCCCGGGGCCACCGTGTTGACCCGTACCCCCACGGCGGCGAGGTCGCGGGCGACAGGCAGTGTCATGCCGACGATCCCGCCCTTCGACGCCGAGTATGCGGCCTGGCCGATCTGGCCGTCGAAGGCGGCGACCGACGCCACGTTGACGATGGCCCCGCGCTCGCCCGACTCGAGTGGATCGACCGTGCTCATCGCCGTGCCGGCGATGCGGATGCAGTCGAAGCTCCCGATCAGGTTGATCGCGATGACCTTCTTGAAGGCGTCGAGGTTGGCGGCCGACTCGTAGGAACCGTCCTTGCCGACCGTTCGTTGGGCCCAACCGATGCCCGCCGAGTTGACGAGGACCCGCAGGGGGGCGATCGACGTGGCCATCTCGACGGCGGCAACGATGTCGTCCGTGCTGGTGACGTCGACGCGGGCGAACGCCCCGCCGATCTCGGTCGCCAACTCGTTGCCCTTGTCCTCCTGCAGGTCGGCGACGACGACCGTGGCGCCGCGGGCAGCCAGCGCCCTGGCCACGGCCGCCCCGATCCCTGATGCGCCGCCGGTGACGATGGCGCTTGCACCCGTGATGTCCATTACTTCGCGGGGGCTGCGCCCCCGAACCCCATCGCCGCCCGGCTCACTGGCGTTCGCTCGGTCGGCATCCACTCGCTTCGCTCGTTCATACCGGCCGGACGATAGGCGAAGCCCGTCGATTAGCCTCGCGTCCGATGATCTCCCCGGGCACGAGGGCCATCACCGCCGGGCGCGGCCAGCAGGGGTCGAGCCTCACACCGCCGCTGTGGGGCACCAGTGTGTGGCAGACGGCGGGCCTCGACGACACGCGCAAGCGGGCGACGGCCACGCGCGCCGACAACTTCTACAGCCGCTACGCCAACCCGACCGTGCGGGCGTTCGAGGAAGCCATCGCCGAGTTGGAGGACGCCGAGGACGCCCTCGCCTTCGCGTCCGGCATGGGGGCGATCGCCTCGGTCATCTTCGGACTGTGCTCCACCGGCGATCACATCGTCGCCCAGCGCCAGATCTACGCCGGGACGACGGCGTTCCTCCAGGGTCCGTGCGCCCGGATGGGTATCGACGTGTCGTGGGTCGACGGCGCCGAATCGGGGGCCTTCGCCGCCGCAGTCGTGCCCGGCAAGACGATGCTCGTGATCGCCGAGTCGCCCTCCAACCCGCGCCTCGACCTCGTCGACCTCGACGCGCTCGGGGCGATCACCGGGCCGTTCACGCTCGTCGACTCGACGTTCGCCACGCCGCTCGGCCAACAGCCCGTCAACCATGGCGTCGACCTCGTCCTGCACTCGGCAACCAAGGGGATCTGTGGCCACAACGACGCCACCCTCGGAGTCGTCGCCGGTGAGCGCGACGTGCTCGCCGCGCTGTGGGCCTACTCCGTGCTCCATGGCGCCTGCGCGTCGCCGTTCGACGCCCTCAACGGACTGCGCGGCCTACGCACCCTGGCGGTCCGTCACCGCCACGCCTCGGCGTCGGCGCTGGCGCTGGCGGAGGCTCTGCGCACGCACCCCGGCGTCGCTGCCGTGTACTACCCCGGTCTCGCCGACCATCGTCAACACGAGCTGGCGTCGCGCCAGCTCTCGATGATGCCCGCCCAACTGGCGGTCGAGCTGCGCGGCGGGATCGACGCCGCCCGGGTGACCCTCGACAGCCTGCGGGTGGCCCGATCGGCGACCTCGCTCGGCGGTCCGGAGACGCTCGTCTGCCACCCGGCGACGAGCACCCACGTCAGCCTGCTGCCGGAGGATCAGGAAGCGATCGGGATCACCGACGGTCTCCTGCGCATCTCCGCCGGCCTCGAAGACCGCGACGACATCGTCACCGACCTCTGTCAAGCAATCCCGTCCTAGCCGACCCCATTGGAGTGTTTGCTGCCATTGGAGTGTCACGTGCCGACACGCCCCGCACGAAACACTCCATCAGCACGAAACACTCCAATGCAAGAACCGGGCGAGTGACGCTGACACCCTCCGCGTAACCTTGGATCCGATGGGATTCGCCTGCTCGTCGTGCGGAAAGCCCGTCCCGTCAGGCTCACGCTTCTGTCCGTCGTGCGGGACGCCTTCGGAGAACGCGACGATCGCCATCGAAGAGCGCCGGGTCGTCACCGTCCTGTTCGCCGACCTCGTGGGCTACACGTCACTCGCCGAACACCGCGATCCCGAGGCGGTCACCCGGCTGATCGAGTCCTACTTCCAGCCGTTGGTGGCCGAGATCGAGGAGTTCGGCGGCCGCGTCGACAAGGTGCTCGGCGACGCCATCATCGCCCTGTTCGGAGCGCCGGTCGCCCACGAAGACGACGCCGACCGCGCCGTGCGCGCCGCCCTGCGCATGCAGGAGACGTTCACCCGCCTCGTCGCCGAGCACACGGGCGACGCGGCCGACGAGGTCGAGGAGGTCGACCCCGTTGGCGACATCCAAATGCGCATCGGCATCAACACCGGCGAGGTCCTCGTCGGCACGATCGCCGGATCCGACTACACGGCGATGGGCGACGTCGTCAACACGGCATCGCGCCTGCAAGCGCTCGCTCCGCCCGGGAGCGTGCTGATCGGCGAGGCGACCGAGGCGCTGTGCTCTCCGGCGATCACCCGCGAGCCGTTCGGCGTCACCCCGATCCGCGGCCGCCAGCAGGCCGAGCAGCCGTGGATCGTCACGGCGGCAACCGCGGCCGGCTCCCGGCCGGTGCGCTGCGACATCCCGTTCGTCGGCCGTGCCGACGAGCTGGCCCTCCTCGATACGACGATCTCCCTCGTGCGTTCCGGACACAGCGGCGTGGTGTCGATCGTCGGCGAGCCGGGGTGCGGCAAGACGCGCCTCGCCGACAGCATCGTCACCAAGCTCGCCGACGAGGCGATCGTCCTCGAGACGGCGTGCTCGCCGTACGGCGAGACGAGCTTGTGGTCGCCCTTGCGCAACGGACTGGCGACGCTGCTCGCCCTCGAGCCCGACGCCGGCCCCGATGACGTGCGGCGCAACCTCGAACAGCGCGCCGACGACCTGTGGTCGCTGAAGCCGGGCGACGAGCTGCTCGAACAGCTGCTCGGCGTGATCGCCTACCTGTTCGGCCACCCGTCCGACCTCGACGAGCTCGACCCGGCCGGGGCCCGCGATCGCATCACCGGTGTCGTCACCGACGCGATGCGCTGCCATGCCCAGACGCGGATGACGGTGCTGTGGGTCGACAACCTGCAGTGGGCCGACCCGAGCGTGCGCGACCTCCTCGCCGTCGTCGTCCGCTCGCTCGCCGACCTGCCATTCCTGCTGATCACCAGCCAGCGCCCCGACGACGACCTGTTGTGGCCACCGCCGCTGCTCGACAGGTCGCTGCTGCTCCGCGTGCCGCTCGGTCCCCTCGCCGTCGGCGACGCCGGTGCGCTCGTCCGCATGCTGCTCGAACGCGATGGCGGCCCCGACCTCCCCGTCGACACGCTCATCGACGACCTCGTCGACCGGGGTGGCGGCAACCCGCTGTTCCTCGTCGAGCTCGCCGCCCTCGCGGTCAGCGCACCCTCGCAGTCCAACCTGCCGGGCTCGTTGCGCGCCCTCATCGCCGCCCGCCTCGACCAGCTCCCGCCGGCGCGGCGGGCCATCGTCGACAACGCCGCCGTGCTCGGACCGAGCGGGTCGATCAAGGCCCTCGAACATTTCGCCACGTCGATGCACCAGGAGTTCTCGAACGGCGATGCGATCGAGCTGGCTGCCGACGGAATCTTCGAGCTCGACGGTGGCTGGTGGCGGTTCCGCAGCGATGTCGTCCGTGAGGTCGCCTACCAGACGCTCACCAAGCGCACCAGAGCGCAACGCCACGCCGGCGTGGCGATCGCCCTCGCCGCCGAGAAGGGTGAGTACCTCCATCAGGTCGAAGACCTCGCCCACCACGCCGCCACCGCGGCCGAGCTGATCGGCGAGGTCGGCCGGGTTCCCGGAGTGCCCCGATCGCTGCCCAGCCACGCCGTGCACGCCCTGCACAAGGCCGCCAAGACGGCGCTCGAAGCGGGCCGCGCCGAACACGCCATTCGCCATGCAGGGCGGGCCCTCGCCCTGTGCCAGGCCGACCCCGACACCGAACGCGAGCTGCTGCTCATCCGGGCCACCGCGGAGATCGACATGCGCCAGTTCCCGGCGGCCAACGCCGACGCCCGGAACGCCCTGCAGAGCGCCCTTGCCGACGACGACGAGCTGGCCGAGGGCGAGGCCCGGCGGCGGCTCGGCACCGTCGCCCACATGCAGGGCGACCTGTCCACGTCGCGCCGCCAACTCGACGCGGCCGTCGACATCTTCCGCAGGGCCGGTGACGACAAGCGACTCGCCAACGCACTGCGGGCGCGCGGCTTCGCCGAGGTGTTCGGCGGCTCGATCCCGGCGGCCCGGACGTACCTCGGCGAGGCGATGTCGCTGTTCGGCACGCTCGGCGACGAGCGCGGCCAAGCGTGGGTCGGCCACAACCTGGCGTGGGCCGCCTTCCAGGGTGGCGACTTCGCCGACGCCGAGACGCTCCTCGGCGAATCGCGGCGACGCTTCGACCGGCTCGGCGACCGCGTCGGTGGCCACTGGGCGGAGGGCCTGCTCGCCTACGTGACCTACTTCCAGCGTCGTTTCGACGAGGCCGAGGCGCTGGCGTCGGCGGTGATCAGCGATGCCAAGCGTTGGGGCGACTCGTGGGCGTTGCTGATGATGCAGACGCTGATGGCCAACATGCGCCTGTGGACCGGTCGAATCGCCGAGTCCGAGGCGCTCGCCGAACGGGCGCTCGCCGGGTTCCGTGAGTCCGATGACCGCTACGGCGTGATGAGCGCGCTCGGACCGCTGACCCGGGCCCAGGTTGCCCTCGGCAAGAGCGCCGACGCCCAACGCGGCGCCGAGGAGTCGATCAGCCTCGGCCACTCGTTCGGCGAGCTCGGCCTCGCGTTACAGGGCGCCGCCGCGGTGGCGATGCACCTCGGCGACGCCCAGCAAGCGCTCGTGCTCTCCGAGCAGGTGCTCGCGCGACACCATGCGATGGGCGCTTCCGACGGCGAGGCGATCGTCGTGCGCTCGCTGGCGCTCAGCCAGCTCGGCAGGGCCGACGAGGCGCTGGCGTCGATCGAGGCGATCGACGTCGAGGACTTCCCGTTCGGCCAGGCGGCGCGGGCCCTCGTGCGCGCCCTGGTCGGCGACGCCGAGGGCGCGCACTGCGATGCCGAAGCGGTCGAGCGGGCCGCCGGCGCCAGCTACTTCGACCGGGCCGTCGCCTGCCTCGGTGGTGTTGTGGCAGCCCTCGGCGCCGACGACTCGGCACGCCGCCGGCACTGGTTCGAGCAGCTGCGGACGATCGCCACGAACGCCGGGGACACGGTGTTCCTCGGCCTGACCCAAGCCTTGGCACGCGAGCCGGCGAACATCCCCGACTCGCTCGGCGAGGGCTGGAAGCGGATCGTCGAGCTGGCGACCGCCACCCCGACCCGGTCCGGTTGACGGATCAGTTGGAGTCGGGCATCTCGTCGCCGAAATTGACGCCGAGCTCGCGGGCCGTGAGCATCGAGTCGCAATCGAGCGGGACCGACTTCATCCGCTGGGTCGCCTCGGACAGCGGGACGTAGTCGACGGTCGGCGGGTTGAGCGACACCATCACCCCGTCGTAGCCGGCGGCCAGGCCGCGCACGGCGGCGGCGCCGAAGCGCAACCCGAGGACCCTGTCGAACGCCGTCGGCGAGCCGCCGCGCAGCAGGTGGCCGAGCACGACGGTGCGGGCCTCCTTGCCGGTCAGCTCCTCCAACCCGGCGGCGACCTTGGCGCCCATGCCGCCGAGCTTCTCGGCCTGGTCGACGGCCTTGCCGAGCGTCGAAACCTGGCCGCCCTCGGGCACCGCGCCCTCGGCGACGACGACGATCGAGAACTTGGCACCGCGCTCCTCACGCTGCTCGATCGTCGCCGCCACGGGCTCGAGGCGGAAGGGGATCTCCGGGATGAGGATGGCGTGGGCGCCGGAGGCGATGCCCGACTGCAGGGCGATCCACCCGGCGTAGCGGCCCATCACCTCGACGACGATCACGCGTCCGTGCGATGTCGCCGTCGAGAACAGACGGTCGATGCACTCGGACGCGAAGCTGACGGCCGTGTCGAAGCCGAACGTCTGGACCGTCTTGTCGAGGTCGTTGTCGATCGTCTTGGGCACCCCGATGACCCGCAGGCCGGCCTCGTGGAGCCGCTTGGCGATGTTCAGCGAGCCGTCGCCGCCGATCGTGACCAGGGCGTCGATGTCGCGGATCGCGAACAGCTTGACCAGCTCGTCGGTGCGATCGACCTCGATGTACGAACCGTCGGGCTGGCGTACGGGATACGCCGTGGGATTCCCGCGATTGGTCGTGCCGAGGATCGTGCCGCCGAGATGGACGATGCCGCGCACCGCCTCGCGGGACAACTGCACGATGCCGCCGTCGCGGTAGCGCTCCGGGTACATCAGCCCGTTGAAGCCGTCGCGGATCCCGACGACGTCCCAGTCCTGGTTGCGGCCGGCGAGCACGACGGCGCGGATCACGGCGTTGAGGCCCGGGGCGTCACCACCGCCCGTCGACACGGCGATCCGCTTGATCGGACGCCGCGGTTCCTCCATCGGGCCAGCGTAGGTCGCCAACCGCGCCGGCACCCGACCACTCTGCGTAAGCGTGTAAGCCCGCTGAGGGTTTACACGCTTACTCGACGGGTTCAGCGGGGGATCGCCGCGACGGCGAGCTCGTCGACGAGGTCGTTGAGGCGGTCGCCGCTGTGGCCTTTGACCCAACGGAACGTCACGGGGTTGGCCTTCACGAGGGCGACGAGCGGTGCCCACAGGTCGGCGTTGGCCACGGGTTTGCGCGCCGTCGTGCGCCAGCCGTTGGACTCCCACTTCGCCCACCAGCGATCGCGGAAGCAGTTGACGACGTACGTCGAGTCCGACACGACGTCGATCGGCACGCCCGGGTGAGCGGCGGTCAGCGTGCGCACCGCCTCGAGGGCGGCGCTGATCTCCATCCGCTGGTTGGTGGTCGTCGAGCTCGCCGCCCGCCGCCGACGGGATGCCCTCCGGCGCCACGGCCCACGCCCAACCGCCCGGGCCGGGGTTCCCGGAGCACGCCCCGTCGGTGTACACGATGATCCGGTCGGCGGCCTGCACGGACCGCAAGCTACCGCCGGGTAGGTGGTCGGGACCGAGCCACTAGCTGCGAGACTGTCGGCATGATCTTCGACGGCTACGTCCACCAGCTGCCCGACACCGATCCGGGCGAGACGCAGGAGTGGCTGGACTCCCTCGACGCCGTGATCGACGTTCACGGCAAGACCAGGGCGCGCTACCTCCTGTCCACGCTCCTCGACCGGGCGCGGCAGGCCCAGGTGTCGTTCCCGGCGACGGTGTCCACTCCCTACATCAACACGATCCCCCGCGAGTCGGAACCGTGGTTCCCCGGCGACGAGTACATCGAGCGGCGGATCCGGGCGTTCGCCCGCTGGAACGCGGCGATGATGGTCGTCAAGGCGAACAAGGCGGCCGACGGCATCGGCGGCCACCTCTCCACCTACGCCTCGTCGGCATCGCTGTACGAGATCGGCTTCAACCACTTCTTCCGCGGCAAGGACGACGGCACCCCGGGCGACCAGATCTACTTCCAGGGCCACGCCGCCCCCGGCATCTACGCCCGGGCGTTCCTGGAGGGCCGCCTCGAGGCCGAGGACCTCGACCACTTCCGCCGCGAGATCGGGCGCACCGGGCGCGGCCTGTCGAGCTACCCGCACCCGCGGTTGATGCCCGACTTCTGGGAGTTCCCGACGGTGAGCATGGGCCTCGGCCCGATCACCGCCCTCTACCAGGCCCGCTACAACCGCTACCTGATGGCCCGCCAGCTCGCCGACACGAGCCAGAGCCGGGTGTGGTGCTTCCTTGGCGACGGCGAGTGCGACGAGCCCGAGACGCTCGGGGCGCTCGGCTTGGCCAGCCGCGAGCACCTCGACAACCTCGTCTTCGTCGTCAACTGCAACCTCCAGCGCCTCGACGGCCCGGTGCGCGGCAACGGCAAGATCATCCAGGAGCTCGAGGCCGTGTTCCGCGGGGCGGGCTGGAACGTCATCAAGGTGATCCTCGGCTCGAAGTGGGACGAGTTGCTCGCCGCCGACAAGGACGGCGTGCTGCTCAACAAGCTGAACACCACCGTCGACGGCGAGTTCCAGCGCTACAGCACCGAGAGCGGCGACTACATCCGTGACCACTTCTTCGGTCCCGACCCGCGCCTGCGCGAGATGGTCGCCCACCTCAGCGACGACGACCTCGTCACCCTGCCCCGCGGCGGCCACGACTACCGCAAGCTGTTCGCCGCCTACAAGGCGGCCACCGAGAACCTCGGCTCCGGGGCGCCGACGGCGATCCTCTGCAAGACGATCAAGGGCTGGACGTTGGGGCCCGACATCGAGGGTCGCAACGCCACCCACCAGATCAAGAAGATGAACAAGGAGCAGCTGCTGCGCCTGCGCGACCGGCTGTACCTCCACGAGGAGATCCCCGAATCGGCGCTCGACGGCGATGCCGCCCCGTACTTCCGTCCGGCCGAGGACTCCATCGAGTACCAGTACATGATGGAGCGGCGGCGGGCGCTCGGCGGCTCGATCCCCAAGCGCGTCGTGCGCTACCGCAAGCCCGCCCCGCTGCCCGGCGACGCCACGTTCGCCGAACTGCGCAAGGGCTCGGGCGGCCAGGCCGTGTCGACGACGATGGGGTTCACCCGGCTGCTGCGCAACATGTCCCGCGACGCCGAGTTCGGCACGTACGTCGTGCCGATCATCCCCGACGAGGGGCGCACGTTCGGGATGGACTCGTTGTTCCCGCAACTGAAGATCTACGCATCGCAGGGCCAGCTGTACGAGCCGGTCGACCACGACCTGCTGCTCAGCTACGCCGAGTCGAAGACCGGCCAGATCCTCGAGGAGGGGATCACCGAGGCCGGCTCGACGGCGAGCTTCATCGCCGCCGGCACGGCGTACGCCACGCTCGCCACCCCGACCGTGCCGTTCTACACGTTCTATTCGATGTTCGGCTTCCAGCGCGTCGGCGACCTCATCTGGCAGGCCGCCGACTCGCGGACCCGTGGGTTCCTGCTCGGCGCGACCGCAGGGCGCACGACGTTGCTCGGTGAGGGCCTGCAGCACCAAGACGGCCACTCGCTCGTGCTCGCCTCGACGGTTCCGGCGTGCCAGGCGTACGACCCGGCGTTCGCCTTCGAGGTGGCGACGATCGTGCAGCACGGGCTGCAGCGGATGTTCGGCGACAACGGACCCGACGCCGCAGATCCCGATGTCTTCTACTACCTCACGCTGTACAACGAGAACTACCAGATGCCGGCGATGCCCGAGCACGTCACGCCCGACGACGTGATGCGCGGGCTGTACCGCTGGAGCGAGCATCCGGAGGGTCCTTCGCGAACGGCGACGCTGCTGTTCTCCGGCACCGCCCAGGGTGCCGCCCTGGAGGCGGCCGAGGAGCTCAAGAGCAACTGGGACGTCGGGGTCGAGCTGTGGTCGGCGACCTCCTACAAGGCGCTGCGCGAAGAGGCGCTGCGGACGGAGCGGTGGAACCGGCTCCATCCGAGCCAGGAGCCCCGCGTGCCACTCGTGGCCGACCTGCTTGGCGGACAGGACACGCCGGTGATCGCCGTCACCGACTTCATGAAGATCGTCCCCGAACAGATCGCCCGCTTCCTGCCCGGTCGGCACTTCGTCCCCCTCGGCACCGACGGGATGGGCCGCAGCGACACCCGCGAGGCCCTGCGCCGGCACTTCGAGACCGACACCGGTCACGTCGTCGTCGGCGTGCTCAGCGCCCTGGCGGCGCACGGCTCGGTCGACGTCGCCGACGTCGACAAGGCGATCGCCCACTACGGCATCGACGCCGACCTGCCCGACCCGCGAGACCTGTAAAGCCCGTCTGTGTAAGCGTGTAAGCCCGCCGAGGGCTTACACGCTTACACAGAGATTCGGATTAGTCGCGGACGACCGTCTCCTCGTAGTAGACGACGTCGTTGGCGGCGAACTCGTCGGCGGTGTCGACCTCGGTCGGCTGGTACAGCGAGCCGAGGAAGAAGCCGTAGATGAGGTGCCAGGCGAGGATGGCGAAGGGCAGCTTCCAGCCGTCGGGACCGTCGAACAGGAACAACCCGTAGCCCTGGTTCGGCACGTAGGCATACGGCAGGAGCAGGCCGGCGCTGATGATCGACATGATCACGGAGTAGAGCAGGCCGATCGAGATGTTGCCGCCGTTGCTCCGCTTCAACCTGGGGAAGAACTCGCGGAACAGGATCCCGTAGAGCAGTCCGAACACGATTCCGTTCACGAAGTGCAGGGCATGTCCCGTGAAGAACGACTCCCCCGACGTGGCGAAGACGGGGTCGAAGGCGCCGGTCGCAGTCACCCCGTTGAGACCATCGGCAAACGTGGTGCCGAGGATGCCGTTGTAGAGCGGCCACGGCAGCACCGGCAGTCCGACCGCCGGGAACACGTACCCGAAGTACGTGCCGAGCTGTGTGGCGATGAAGGCGACCACCGTCAGGGCGGCGATCGACTTGGTGTCGACGAATTGCTGCCAACGCACGGATGGCTTCATCGTTCCCCCCTCGTGAACCGCAGGTGTCCACGACGTGGACACGGTACCACACTGTGGGCACACCTTCAGGGGGATCGACCCGAGGCCGGAGCGATCAGGGGGCCGGCGAACTCGGGCAGATTCACGGCCGGTAGTCGGCGTGGCGATCGACGCTCATGTAGATGTCGTTGGCGATCGGATCGACCGCCTCCTCGGCGAGATGTCCGAGCAATCCGGCGCAGCGGGCGAGCAGGGCGACGCCGCGCACGACACTGAGCGGGATCCCGGCGTCGGCGAGCGCCGCCCCGCACACGCCGGCACCGTTGAGCGGCAGCGTCTTGCCGATGACGCCGGCGTGGGTCCTGCCGATCGCCGCGAACAATTCGAGGTGCGGCCCGTAGCAGTCGTTCTCGCGGGCCAGGGCGAAGAGCACCGGCGTGCGTGGATCGCCGAGCTTGTGCACCGGATGGCCGAGTCCCGGAACGAAGCGACCGGCCGCCTTCGTCGCCGTGACGGCGTCGGCCGCCACGGCGTCCCAGCCGGCTTCGTCGACCGGCAACGCATCGAGCGCCGCGATGCAGCCGTCGAGGTAGACGGCGGTGTCCTCCGTGACGCCGAGGAACCGCGACCCGCCGCCGAGCAGACCCGCGGCCAGGGCACCCTGCACCGACTCCGGGGCACTGAGCAGCGTGACGCGGGCGGCGATCGCAGTCGGCGTGAAACCGTGGTCGGCCAAGGCGACGAGGACCGCCTCGAACATCGTGCGTTGCTGTTCCGTGGGGCGGCGCTTGGTGATCAGCCAATAGGCGAGCTCGCCGAACGTGATCTGTCCGATCAGCTCGCCGGCGAGGTCGTGGCCGAGCAGGCGGATGTGATCGGCGTCGGAGTCGCCGAGTCCGGTCCGGAACGTCATCGGCTCGTTCACGGCACGGCAGCCGTCAGCCAGTCGCGGATCTCGTCGCTGTGCTCGCCGAGCCGCGGCGGTGCACGGTGGTAGTCGATCGCGTAATCGCTGAGGCGGATCGGATTGCGCACGAGGTCGACCGAACTGCCGTCCTCGCCAACCGTCACCCGCGGTTCGAGGCCGAGCCGCTCGGCGAGCTCGATGCCCTCGCCGATCGAATTGATCGGACCACACGGGACACCGGCCTTGTTGAGGGCGAAGAAGAGATCGTCGGCCGTCCACTGGGCGAGCCGTTCGACGAGGATCGGATGGAGCTCGGCGCGGTTGGCCGTGCGGTCGGCGTTGAGCCGGAAGCGCTCGTCGTCGGCGACTTCGCCGATGCCGAGGACCTCGCACAACGACCGGAATTGGCGATCGTTGGCCGCCGTGATGATGACGTCCCGGTCCTTGGTCGGCATCGGCTGATACGGATAGACGCTCGGGTGGGCGTTGCCCATGCGGTGGGGCACCACTCCCCCGGCCGTGAAGGCGGCGGACTGGTTGACGAGCCCGGACAGCGCCGACGACAGAAGGTTGACCTCGACGTGCTGGCCGCGGCCCGTCTCGGCGCGCTGGCGAAGGGCGGCGAGCACGCCGATCGTCCCGTGCAGTCCGGTCATCACGTCGAACACTGCGACGCCCGACCGGTAGGCGGGGCCGTCGGGCTCGCCCGTCAGGCTCATCAGCCCGGAGACCGCTTGGACCACGAGGTCGTACCCGGGAAGCCAGGCGCCCTCCGCCGTGCCGAACCCGGTGATCGAGAGATAGATCAGCCGCTCGTTGAGCTGCGCGGCGTGTGGGAAGTCGAGGCCGAACTTGGCGAGGCTTCCGGGCCGAAAGTTCTCGATGGCGATGTCGGCGCGCCGCAACAGTTCCTGGGCGAGGACGACGTCGTCGGCATCCCGGAAGTCGAGCACCACCGAGCGCTTGTTGCGATTGATCGACTGGTAGTACGTCGCGACGCCGTCGTTCTCGGGCGGCATCCACGTCCGCGTGTCGTCGCCGGCCGGACTCTCCACCTTGATGACGGTGGCCCCGAGGTCGGCGAGGAGCATCGAGCAGTACGGGCCGGCCAACACCCTCGAGAGGTCGGCGACGATGACCCCGTGAAGCGGTCCCTTCGAGGCGTCCCCCGATGCGAGCGACGAGGCGCCAGCCGAGGAGCGACCAGGAACGGCCTGCGTGGCCGGGGAACGCAATGACGGTCCTTGAGCGCCCCCATCGCTCGAAACATCATCCATGATGTGCCAACGTGAACGTGGATCGACAGGCTCGTGACGGAGAGCGGAACGACTGAATGAACGCCAGACCCAAAGCGCCGAGCAAGCGCAACGACAGCTCTGACTTCGTCGAGGCGCTCGCTCGCGGCCTCGACGTGATCAAGGCGTTCGGCCCCACGTCGATGGAGCTCACCGTCAGCGAGGTGGCGACACGGACCGGCCTGGCCCGGCCGACCGCACGCCGTCTGCTGATGACCCTCGAGCAACTCGGGTACACCCGCTTGTCGAACGGCGCGTACACGCTGACGACGAAGACGCTCGAACTGGGCACGTCGTACGTCTCCGCCCAGGGCCTGTGGGACATCGCCCGCCCGCACCTCGTGTCGCTCGTGTCGCAGACCGGCGAGTCGAGCTCGATGTCGCAGCTCGACGGCAGCGACATCGTGTACACGGCCCGCGTCGCCGTGCCCAAGATCATCGCCATCTCCGTGCACATCGGGACGCGCTTCCCGGCGGCGGCCACCTCGATGGGTCGCGTGCTGCTCGCCGACCTGTCGCCGTCAGAGCTGGACGACGTGCTGGCCACCCCATCGGCGTCAGGGGTGATCCCCCGCGTCGTGCTGTCACGGGCCGAGCTGGACACGTCGCTGGACGAGATCCGTGAGCGGGGCTGGGCGCTGTCGGACGAGCTGCTCTCGTTGGGGATCCGTTCGATCGCCGCCCCGGTGCGCGATCGGTCGGGTCGAACAGCGGCCGCCATGAACGTCACCGTGCACGCCGCCGAGACATCGATCGAGAAGCTCGTCGACGAGTACCTGCCGCTCCTCCTGCAGACCGCCGCCGACGTGACCTCGGCGTGGTCGAACCTAGCGATGCTGCCGCTCACTCCGTTCCCCGGCCACGAAGGCCGCGGCTGACCGCTCGTTCGCTGGCGCTCACTCGCTCGCATCGGTGGAGCGTGCTCTGCCGAGAGTCGCTCACCGATAGGTGTTGTTGCTCGTGTGATCGCCGGCGAGCCAGCGCTCGAGCGTCTCGTGGGCGTCGGCGCGTCGCTCCACGGCGATGTCCTCGACCTCGGGGACGTCGACGGTGAACTCGAGGAGCATGCCGTTGGGATCCTCGGTGTACAGCGACCGGCAGTAGCCGTGCTCGAGGACGTAGGTGCCCTCCGGCTTCCAGTTGGCCTCCTTGAGGCGCCGCTCGAGCTCGGCCTGCCCCTCGGCGTCGACCTTCATGGCGACGTGGCGGAACGGCGACGGCGTGAGCTCGGGGTTGAACAGCTTGTCGTCGTCCTCGTTGGCGAACTGGAAGAACGCCAGGGCACTGCCGTCAGCAAGCCCGTAGAAGGTGTGGCAGTACACCCGCTCGGCGCCGAACAGCTCATCGGCCTCCGACCATGTGGCCAACAGCGGGAAGCCCAAGATGTCCTCGTAGAACGCTCTCGTGGCGCCCTGATCGTTGGTGACGTAGGCGGTGTGATGGAGGCGCTGTGCGATCGGTGCTGTGGTGGTCATTCGTTCCCCCTCGGTGCCCGGTGGACGGACGATTAGCCGTTGTGCGTACGCTATCGGCCACGTTGAATGCGCGGCAAGCTCCAGTATCTCCCGCCGCGGGCACCGCAGCGCCGATTGTCCTGGTCCACGGGGCGTGGGTCGGCGAGTGGTGCTGGGAGCCGATCGTCGGCCTGCTCGAAGCCGCCGGCCGGCCGGTGCACGTCGTGTCGCTCACCGGCCACGGCGCCCGGCGCAGCGAGTCGGGACCGCACATCACGCTCGGCGACCACGTCGCCGACGTCGTCGCCGATGTTCGACGAGCACGATCTCGATCGAGGCCACGCTGGTCGGGCACTCCTATGGCGGGCGGGTCATCACCAGGGCGTGGCCGCAGGTCGCCACGAGGGTGCGGCGGATGATCTACCTCGACGCCCACGCCCCGCTCGGGCCCGACGACGCGGCGGGCAGCGCGGCGCCGTACGAAGTCGACGACGACGGGATGATCGCGTTCGCCGAGTTCGTCCCGAGCGAGGGTGTCGTCGATGCGGCGTTCTTCGAGCGGCTCGTGCCGCAATCAGCGCGCACCCTCGCCGAGCCGTTCCGCGTCGAGCTCCCGGCGAGCCTCGACAAGACCTTCGTCCACGCCAGCGCCGAGCCGTCCGAGCAGTTCCAGTCGTACGCCGAAGCGGCGCGACGTGACCCCGCATGGCGCTACCTCGAGGTCCCGGCGACGCACTGGCTGATGTATACCCATCCGCACGAGGTGGCCGCGATCATCCTCGACCCGGATCACGCCTGAGGAGAACGATGGACGCCGAACGGATCATGTGCACCCACACCGGGAGCCTCCCGCGGCCGGACGACCTCGTCCAGGTCATGTGGGCGGTCGGCGACGGGATCCCGGTCGATGCCGCAGCGTTGGAGGCGCGCGTCGAAGCAGCGGTCCACGAGACCGTCCGCCGGCAGGTCGCCGCAGGGGTGTCGATCGTCAATGACGGGGAGATGTCGAAGCCGTCCTACGCCACCTACGTCAAGGATCGCCTCACCGGGTTCGACGGTGAGTCGGTGCAGAGCTACCACTTCGCCGACCTTGTCGACTTCCCACGAAGTGCCGAGCTCGTCGCCGCCAACCCGGGGCGTCGCAAGCGCTCGGCACCAGCGTGCACCGGGCCGATCGAGGTGGGCGACCCAGACGCAGCGCGCCGGGACATGGAGCACCTCGTGGCCGCCGCCTCCAGTGCCGACGTGACGGGCATCTTCTCCAGCGCTGCGTCGCCTGGCGTCGTGTCGCTGTTCTTCGCCAACGAGTACTACGACACCCGTGAGGACTACGTGTTCGCCATCGCCGAGGCGATGCGCCACGAGTACGAGGCGATCGCCGCTGCCGGGGCGACGGTGCAGCTCGACTGCCCCGACCTGGCGATGGGCAGGCACACGATCTACGCCGACCTGGGCCTGGCCGAGTTCCGCCGCACGATCGAGATCAACATCGCCGCCCTCAACCATGCCGTGCGCAACATCCCGGCCGAGCAGCTGCGCATGCACCTGTGCTGGGGCAACTATCCCGGGCCGCACCACCACGACGTGCCGATCGGCGAGATCCTCGACCTCGTGTGGGCGGCCAAGCCGCGCACCGTGCTGTTCGAGGCGGCCAACCCCCGGCACGCCCACGAGTGGCTGGCCGTCAGGGAGCTCGGCATTCCCGACGACAAGGTGATCTGCCCCGGTGTCGTCGAGCCGCAGTCGAACTACATCGAACACCCCGAGCTCATCGCCCAGCGCCTCGAGCGATGGGCGACGGTCGTCGATCCGAGCCGGCTGATGGCCGGAGTCGACTGCGGGTTCTCCGTCCACGTCGGGATGCAGGGCATCGACCCGGACGTCGCCTGGGCCAAGCTGGCCGCAATGGCCGACGGCTGCGAGATCGCCTCGCGCCGCCTCTTCGGCTAGTCGATCGGCGCGAGGTCACCGAGCGCGGAGAACAGTCGGTCTGCGTCAGCGACGATCGCCTTGCCGAGCGATTCGTCGAGGCCCGGATCGATGGCCCGATTGGAGGCGATCCAGGTCACGAGTGACAACGTCGGCGCCATCTGCGTCTCCGGCAGATCGGCGAGGTAGCGGTGATCGACTACGCCGCGGTCCACGAGTCGCTGCAGGGCGGCGGCGAGGGTCGTGCCGAAGTAGCGGGATGCCCTCGACGACCCTCCTGCCATGAAACGCTCCTCGCTCCTCCCCACGGACTCTGCGTGCTTCTGCGAGGACGTCGGTGTGCGGTGGAACACGACGGGGGCGTTGCGAAACAACAGCCGCTCTGACGCGAACGCCTCGATCAGCACGAACACGCGCCCATAGAGCGTCAGGTCGAGGTATCGCGCCGGGTCGACGGCCGCGAACGGCTTGCGACGGAAGATGACATGGCTCGTGAATCCCAGCGTGGAGAGGAAGCCCTGCCGTCTCGTCGCCTCCAGCAAGGTGGCGAAGAGGTGGGCGTCGCCGGCGGGGAGGTCGATTGGATCGGTCCCGGACACGGGTGGGTGGGGCGAGCCATCGGCATTGATGCGCTGCCGCTCGAAGAGGTACACGGACGGGTCGACGTCACGGAGATCGTCGATGACCGTGGAGAGCGCACCGGCCACGAACTTGTCGTCGTTGCCCAGGATGAGGACATGTTCCCCGCGACATGGCTCACACGCGGCAATGATGTTGCGCTCCAAGCCGACGTTCGTCGGCTGTTGCCGCAGCGACGCGAATGGCGACCGTTCGGCGAAGTCGGCAGCGATCTCGAGCGTCTCCGGGTCCGAGGAGACATCGTCGGTGATGCAGACCTCGACGAGTCCGGCGGGGACCTCGGCCAGTTCGCGCTCGATGCTGTGCAGGCACTCGGCGAGCGCTGCCGGTCGGTTGAACGACGGAATGGCGATGCTCAGCAACGGTTCGGCGACGTTTGTCGTTTTGAGCGTGCTGAGTCGCTCGACCGAGACCCGCGATGGCGCGCGCACCGCAACCTTGTCGAGCAACTCACGGGCGGCAAGCAGTCCGGCTCGCGTGCCGCTGCGGTCAGCGCCTGTCGTTGGACATCGGCGGCAACCACGGTGAGCCGTTCGGCGTCTCGTTCGGCGATGGCAGCGATCTCGGCGAGCCGGTCGGCGTCTCGTCGGACCTCGTTGGACCATCGATCCACGTCGCTCGCCAGCCGCGATACCTCCGCCACGACGCCTTCGTTGGCGCGCCGGAGGTCATCGACAGTCCGGGCCAACGACGCCCACTCACGTCGCCGCCTCATCACCACCGCGAGCGGCGATCGCCGGATCCAGCCACCGAGGGTGGTCGTCGACCAGCGGGTGGAACCGGTGCGCCGCACGGACGGCAGTGTAGGAATCGCCGCCGGCTGCGCGAGTCCGCAGGCGGCGGTCAGGCGACGACCATCTTGACCACCTCTTCGGCGAGCCACGGAGCTGATCGAGTACTTGCCGGTGTCGATGGTGAAATAGCCGCCGCTCCTCGTGATGCCCACCTTCTCTCGGCGATGCAACGACGACAGCGGGTCGGCCAAGGACCCATGACCTGCCGCTGACACCCAGCCTCCGGCGACCGTCACGCTTGCGGCGTCTGCCTGAACGTCGACGAGCTCGGGGATGATCGCGCGCAACCCCCGAATCGACTCGTTGCTCACCCGATCGCGAACGTCCACCGTGATCTGCCCCACCGACGGCGGATCTACCCCCTGACCTTCGGCGATCAACCCGGCCGGGTACCAGGACACGTAGAGGTCGCGCCCGGTGTAGTTCTTGACGTCGCCAAACGGTCCCGTCGCCACGACAGTGCTGGGTAGCGCGACCGGTGAACGGGTCCGGACGAAGAGTGCGAGACGGAATCGGTGGCTGTAGGACGCCGGTGGCGGGAGGTCGATCGAGGCGTCGACCCGCAGGCGACCATCCCAGAGCGCGTTGATGACGGCGTCGTAGGGACCGTCGCTCCCATCCTGCGTCTCGACGAAGATCGGGTCGGCCGGCGACGTACGTCGCACTGCGACGATCTTGGTCGCGAGGCGCAGATCGATGGACGACGCGGTCAGGGCGTCGACGAATCGGTCCGCCACCCAGCCCGTCTGCACGGAGTGCTCCGGCACCCGGAATCCAGCGACGATCTCGGCGGTGTTGTACGACGTTGCGAGCTCGTCGGCAGACAACTCTTCGACAGCTGCCGTCGAGACGTCGACGAGGTATCGGTGTGCGGCATCGTGGCCCCGCGTCAGCTCGTTGACGGCCGCGAAATAACGCCCGGCCGACGAGGCATCGACCACGGACCGGCGATGAACCAGGTAGACATCACCTCGCTCGGTGATCCGGCCATCCAGCGAGCAACCGATGAGCTGCTCGGTGAGCGCCCTGAACCGCAGGCCACCCGGCAGCAAGCGGCGGGCCGTCGCGAGCCGAGGGGTCGCCACCGTAGAGATAGCCGAGATGGATCTTGCCCTCGTTCCACCGACTCGCCCCTTCAAACGGCGCGGCAGCGCGATCGAACAGAGTCACGTGGACGCCACGCCGGCGCGCCAACAACAGCGCAGCCGAGCTGCCCATGATCCCGGAACCGAGAACTGCGACGTGCACGTGGCGTCGTCAGAGGTAGGGCGCGTCGAGATACGACTCGACGTGATACGGCTCACTGCTGAGGACGAGCAAGACCGATCCGGCGGTTGCGAACGTCTGACTCGACCAGACACCGGGTTTGATCACGAGACCGCGTTCGGGGCGGTCGAGTGTCACGGCCGCGTCGGTCTCACCGTCGTGGCAGATGGACGTTCACGACGCCTGACGGACAGTGCAGAAGCTGCCATGCGCTGCGATGGGCATGACCGCCTCGTCGTGCCCCCTGGAACGCCGCTGACGACGAATACACGCTCCGGCCGGAACGGGAGGTCACCGAATTCGTGCGGAACGAGAACGCCGCGCCGGTCGACGTGGATGGGCAGGTCGAGCGTCCGCCAACCGGCCAGCGCTCGCAGGCCGGCGGCCTGCTCGACGGTCAACCGGGCCACCTGCGCACGTCGCCAGTATGACCGACGAGCAACGGAGGGAGAGCGATCATCGTCGGCCCAACGACCGAACCTAGTCTCGTCGGCGATGGACGGAACGCTGATGATCACCGGCGACGCGGCTGCCGATGAGCTGCTCAACACGGACGGCACGGCGCTGCTCATCGGCATGCTGCTCGACCAGCAGGTGCCGATGGAGATGGCGTTCCATGGCCCGGCGACGCTGCGCCAGCGACTCGGCCACCTCGACGCGGCGAGGGTCGCGGCGATGAGCGAGGACGAAGTCGTCGCCGTGTGCTGTGAGAAGCCGGCGATCCATCGCTTCCCAGCGGCGATGGGACGGCGGATTCATGCAGTGTGCGTCGTCGTGAACTCCGAGTACGGCGGGCGCGGCGAGAGCGTGTGGAACGACGTGGCCACCGGCGACGAGCTGTACGCGCGCCTGCGGGGACTGCCCGGCTTCGGCGACGAGAAGTCACGGATCTTCGTCGCCGTACTCGGCAAGCGGATGGGCGTGCAACCGGAGGGGTGGCGTGCCGCCGCGGGCAAGTTCGGCGACGACACGCCGCGCAGCGTCGCCGACTCGACATCGCCCGAGACGCTTGCCGCCGTGCGCCAGTGGAAGCGAGCCCAGAAGGCGGCCCGCCTCGACAAGCAGGACCGCCCGCTATAAGCCGTTCTGGGCGGCTAGCGGTCCACAACGCGAACTGGGCGGCCAGACAGCCGTAATCCGGCCCGGACGCCGCCCAGATCGGGAAATGGACCGAAGGCCGCCCAGATCGTCAACCGCTCAGAGGGCGGCGGCGGCTGAGGGGCCCGCGTCGGAGGCCTCGTCGCGGTGCAGCGACGCCCGCAACATGTGGACGCTCAGGCACAGCACCCAGATCGGGAAGATGAGGTCGGTGTACTCCAACCAACCGGTCGTCACCAGCATGACCAAGGCACCGCTGTAGCCGAACAGGACGATCCACCGCGGCACGAGCCCCAGACGAACCGTCAACGTGGTCGTCGAGATCATGAACACGGCGGACATCCGCATCGCGTAGACCGAGAGCAGCGAACCGGTCACCCGCCGGCCGTACGACCACACCGAATCGTCTGGCGGCACTGCCCCGCTGTCGGGCGACACGAGCAGCCCGGCGGCGACGGCCCCGGTACAGAACAGCATCGCCACGAACAGCAGCCCGCTGCCGAGGAACACGGTGGCGAAGAAGCGGTCCTCGTTCTCGCCGATGCGGTCGCGCACTACGCCGATGAACCACAGGAAGGCGATTCCTGCGAACGGCAGCAGGTTGAGGGCGATCGCGACCGCGCGCCGGCGGTTGTCGTCGTTGATCCACTCGCCGGGATCATCCGAGGTCTCGGGGATGGCGAGGTTGACGAGGATCTGGGTGGTGCCCATCAGCACCGCGAACACGATGCCGGCGATCGCCGCGGCCCGCGGCGTGCGGATCGCGTTCTGCCTCGCGATCGCCCGTGACTTGATCGCCGACGTGTGCACCGTCGCGGAGTGTAAGTCGCGTACGAACGGCGCCACGGCAGGGGCGGCGACGCCCGCCGCCCCTACTGGTAGGTGTACGACACGTAGCGCTCGCGTTCACGCCGTGCCGCGTTCGCCGACGACGCGGGTGCCACCTCGGAATAGCGCGTGGCCGCAAACCCGGGAGCGACGAGGAGCAGCCAGAAGATCGAGTGGTAGGCGATACGGCTCTCGGCGACGTTCTCGATGTACGCGAACATGCCCACCGCCGCCCACCACGCCATCGCCCAGCTCGTGCCCCCGAGCGCCTCCCACCACGTGCGCCCGAAGCCGAACACGATGACGGCAAGCAGCAACACGACGCCGATCCCGCCGAGGTAGAGCAACGTCTCGATGAACGAGCTCTGGGCGCTGTCGAGCTGGCGTCCGGTGCGCTCGAGCAACTCCAGGCGGTTTGCCGGATCGTCCCAGAACGAGAACCAACCGAACCCGACCAGCCATCGATCCTCGACAGAGTCGACGGCGAATTCCCAGATCTCCCGGCGGCCGCCCCGATCGTCGCCGCCGAGCGTCCCGGAAGTGATGCTGACGAGCCACGGGATGGCGACGACGACGAGGCCGACGACCATCGCACCGACTCCCCGCACCCGGTTCACCGGCACGCCGCGAGTGACGAGTCCGCGGCCGAACAGCAGCACGGCGAAGGCGCCGATGGCACCGCCGAGCGCCAGCCAACCCGACGTGCTCGAGGCCCCGAGGGCGACGACGACGTCGATCCCGGCGCAGACCCCGAGGGCGATCCGCATCGGCAGGTCGTCGGTCAGCAGCCAGGCGCCAATCGCCGCCACGATGCCCAGCGTGGCGATCGGACTCAGCGTGCTGGGGTCGCCGAACAGGCCGATCCACTCCTTCTCGTCAGCCAGCCGCGCCGAATCGGCGACAAGCGACACGACGAACGACCCGAGCGACAGCACGTGCAAACCGATGAACAACGACCACACCTGTTGGCGGAACGTCAATCCGTAGCCGAACCAGATCGCCGTGAGGATGACGAGCGACATCAACAACGCCTGTTGCGGCGTCCGGGCCGGCGACTCGGACCAGAACGCGGACATCAGCGCCCACACGGCGAGGGCGATCGGCGCCGCCAATGCGACGAGCAGCGACTCCGACCGGACGAGCGGGCGAGCCGTCATCGGGGCCACGACGTCGAGCATGAAGAACGCCGACCCGAGCAGCGCCGCTCCCCAAATCGAGTACACGAAGGGCCAACTGTCCAAGGCCAAGCGCTCGTCCGTCACCCACCTGTGGAGCGACACGAACGGTGCCGACGACAGGCAGATGACGATCAGCGAGGCGGACGTGATGCGCACAAGATCGGCGGCGCCGCGTCGCATCGCCACCTGTTCAGTTCCGTACCAAGTGGACGATCGTCAACATCCAAATGAACGCGGCGATGACGAGAAGGGCGACGCCGAGGCGTCGCTCGGCGTCGGGACCGAGGCGAACGGATGCACCGACGAAGGCCACGGCTCCGGCGACGATCCACGTGCCGCCGGACATGTCGACGTCACCGCGCCCGCGGATGATCACCCACGCGGCGACGATCATCACCGCCACCGCCAACGGGATCGTCGCCGCGATCCGGACAGCGCCAGCGACGAGCGCGGCGCCTGCAACGAGGCCGGCGGCGATCCACCAGACCAGCCAACCGGTGGCGGGCACGATCAGCCGTGCGTCGAGCGAGCCGACGCTGCTCCACAACAGCTCGCCAGTGCGTTTGGTCGTCTGACCCCACGTCAGCGATGTCAGCTGGTCCGACGTCGAGGCGGCCCACGCCCCGAGGCCGAGGATCGCCGCGCAGATCGTCGCCACGGTGATCGTCGTCGTGTCTCGGCCCCACCACGCCAAGGCCACCGCACCGCACGACACGAGCACGGCGACTGCCCCCCATTGGGCGCCGGCGGCCACGGCCGCCAGGGCTGCCGGGGTGACGGCGATGCCCAGCGCCCCGGCGGCGAGCAGCGCTCCACGTCGAATCGTCAGGGCGAGGGTGACCGCCAGCACAGCGACCGGGACGACGGTGAACAGCATTCGAGCGGCGATGCCCGGGCGGTCGTCGACCAGCACCGCCAGCGCTCCGCCGAGCACCATCACGGCGGCGGCGATCGCCCACGCCAGACGGTCGCGCAGCAGCGGCACGAGGTCTGCTGAGGGCGACATCGATCGTTCTGCGGCAGCGGTCACGGCACATCCCTGGTGAATGGCCGGCGGGACGGGGGGAGCTCGAGGAAATCGTGACGTCGAGGCACAAGATTGGGGTTGTAGTACGGATCGTTGGTCAGCTCGGCCGGCCAGCGGGCATCGAGCCACGCCCGTTCACCGGGGAGCACCCGACTGTCGCGGGTGCGGCTCTCGAAGTGGTACCACACCGCCCAGGGCGACCACACGATGCGATGGCCGGCCCGACGGAGCTTCAGCGAGAAATCGACGTCGTTGTAGCTGAGCGGCAGCTCGACGGGGAACCCGCCGACTTCGTGAAAGGCGGCCTTGCGTACCAACGCACACGCGGCGGTGACGCCGCTGCACTCCCGTTCGACGGCGAGCGGTCGCAATGGCAACGGGCCCGGTGAATCTCCTCGCCATCCGACGCAGACGTGGTTGGGCTGGCCGGAGTACACGTGGCCGCCGTGTTGCAAGGTGCCATCCGCGAACAGCAGCTTGGCCCCGGCCATCGCCACATCTGTCATCTGTAGGTGGCCGACGAGCACCTCGACGCTGGCCGGCTCGACGAGCTCGGTGTCGTCGTTGAGCAAGAGGAGCAGCTCGCCGCTCGCGTGCTCGACACCGAGGTTGACCTTTGCCGAGAAGTTGAACGTCGCGTCGTAGGGTACGAAGGTCGTGGCGACGTCGGGAATCGCGGCGAGGCAAGCCAGCACTGACGACGGCGTCTCGGCGTCGTGCACGATGACGAACTCCAGTTGCTGGTACGTCGAACGCTCGACGAGACTCCGCACGGCCTCATAGACGTAGCAACGGGTCGTCCCCCAGACGCGGCCGCACGTACCCTGGGTGGGGATGATGACGCTCACCACCGGATGCGCTCGGAGCCGGCGGGAGACGCGATAGCAACCATCGTTGGCGGTCGGCTCGACGGCCGCGTCGATGCCGACCCGCGCACAGTGATCGGCGACGGCACGAGCACCGGCGGCCACCGCTGGGTCGTCCTCGCCTGAATCAGCGGGCGACGCCGCGCCTCGGTGGCTGAGGATGCGCGGCAGGTGGGCGACGCGGCGGGCGTGCTCGGTGAGTCGCAGCACGTAGTCGTAGTCGTCGGCGCCTTGATAGCCGCCGCGGAACCCGCCGGCGGCGTCCACGACGGCGCGGCGGGCGACGACGAGGCTGTCGATGTAGTTGTGGGCACGCAGCCGCTCAGGCGAATAGGCGGGCTTGAACGACGGCGTGACGTGGTCGCCTTCGGGGTCGATGACGTCGTGATCGCCGTAGGCGACGTCGACGTCTCCCGCCGCGAACGCTGCGTCGAGTGCAGCCAACGCGTCGGGCTCGAGGATGTCGTCCGCATCCAGGACGGCGATCAACTCACCCGACGACGCGGCGAGGGCGTCGCAACGTGCGGCCACCGGCCCACCGCGGCTGGAGCGGTGGACCACTCGCACACGACGGTCTTTGGCGGCTGCCTCGGCGAGCATCGGGGCGACCCACGCCGCGGTCGAGCCATCGTCGACGATCACCTGTTCCCAGCCGACGAACGTTTGCGCCCGCACCGACTCGAGGCAGTCCCGGAGGTGCGCCCGATCGGGGTCGCAGACGAGCGTCAGGACGGAGAAGCGAGGACGAACTACGGTCGTCATGCGGCTCAGCGGACGCCGGCCGCGCCAGCCGAGAAGCGGCGCCGCCGGCGCGCCGTGCGGAAGGCGCGGCCGAGGAACGTCCCGCTGAGCAGGTTCTTGACCTGCCGTATCAAGTGGGCGAAGGCCGGCGCTCCGACCAGCGCCCGGTCGAGCGCGGCGTAGGCCTCGGCGAGCTCGCCGCGTAGCTCGCCCGCCGCCTGTTCGGCGGACTTGGCGGCATCGCGGGCGGAGAGGACGTCGGACCTGAGGTCGTCGTAGGACTGCTCGCACGGCCCGACGAGGCGCCGCAACCGCTCGACCTCGGCGCGCAGGGGGGCGACCTCGGCGTCGATGTCGACCATCGTCGGCGAGTGTACAAGGGACTCCGCGATGGATTGAGGGCACGGATCCGGCCTCGTTAGCCTCCCAGCCGTGGTCGACGAGCGGCGTCCCCCGGCGCAGCGCCGGCAACATCTACTGCTCGTCGCGCTCGTCGCCGGGATCGCCTTGTGTTGGATCCTGCTCACCCCGCCCGGCGCCGGTGCCGACGAGCCGGGGCACCTCGTGCGTGCCGGAGCGCTGGCCCACGGCCAGGTCGACGGCAGCGACATCGGCTCGGCTCGCTTCGACGGCTTCGACGTGCCCGCCACCTACCGCGTGCCGGACCCGGAGTGCTACGCCCACCACCCCGCCGTGCCCGTGAGCTGCGCTCCCGCGGCGGAGGTGTCGAACGCGACGGTGACGTTGCCGTCGAGCGCCGGCGAATACCCGATCTGGGGTCACCTGCCGGGCGGCCTGCTCAGCCGCCTCCCCGGCCTGGCACCGATCTGGTGGGCGCGGATCGGCGGCGCGGCGCTGGCCGTTGCGCTCGTTGCGAGCGCCCTGTGGCTGGTCACGCCGCGGCGGCCGCTCGGCGCCGCCGCGCTGCTCGTCGCCGTCACCCCGATGGCGTGGTCGGTCTTTGCCAACGTCAACCCTTCGGCAATGGCGATCAGCGGGGGACTCGCGCTCTGGGCGGGACTGCTGTACGGCGGTGCTCTCCCCGTGTCGTCAGCGGCCTGGCTCACCAGCTTCGGCTGGGCAGCCCTCGCCCTCCCCCGCCGCGACGGCCTGATCTGGGCGTGCGCCGCGCTGGTGGTCGCCCTCGGCCATTCCGGCCGGACGGCGACCGAGTGGTGGCGGTCGCTCGACCTCGGGCCCCGCGTCGTCATCGCCGTCTCGACGGTGATCGCCGTGGGATGGGGTGTCACCAACGACTCGAGAGTCTCCCGGTTCGTCGCCGCCGCCCCGCTCATCGTCGTCGCCGGCGAGGTCGTGCGGTGGACCTGGCGCGAGCGAGTGACCACGCGCGCCGCACGACTCGTGTTCCTCGCGAGCCTGGCGACGATCGGCGGTGCCATCACGGCGGTCGTCTTGACCCGGCGCCCTGGCGGGTGGGACCGCGATCTCGCGACGCGCATCGTCGGCGAGACCGGCTACAACTTCATCGAGGCGATCGGGCGGCTCGGCTGGCTGGACCTGCCCTTGCCGGCGGCCACGGTCGCGCTCACCTGCGCGGCGATCGGCCTGCTCGGTGCGGCGTCGTTGACGATGGATTCGGCACCGGCGATCTGGGCGGCAGGCCTGCTCGTCGTCACCGCCGCATCGTCATGGCTGTTCGAGCTGTTCCAGGGCAACACGACCGGGACCTATTGGCAGGGCCGTTACTCACTGCCCCTGCTGGTCGGCGTCCCGCTGTTGCTCGGCCTCGCCCGCCTCCCAGCCGTGGCCGCCGCGCGGATCGCCTGTTGCGTAGGCGGCACCGCCCTCGTCGTGCTCAACGTGGCAGCCTGGGCAGCGGCGCGGCGCTGGGGCGTCGGCATCGACGGATCGATGATGCCGTGGACCTGGGACACGGTCCACGCCCCGCTGCCGCCCATCGTGGTGCTCGCCGCACTGGCCGCACTGTCCGCTGCGCTGGCGGCGACGCTGTGGCGGATCGCCGCACCGGCAGGCGTGGGTCGCGCATCCCTCGACCGTGCCTGATTCGCCGAGTTCCGGGGACACGGCCGTCGTGTCTTTGGCATGGTTGGCGCCACCAACGTCGCCAACGCGACCAAAGAGTTCAGGTCCGCGAGTTCCGTACACTCTGTCTGCCGTGGAAGCCACTGCCTCCGAGCTCCAAAGGTGAACGTCGATGCCGCTTGAACCTGGTCGAATCGTCGACCAGTACCAACTCGATCAGACGATCCATCGCGGTCGGGCGACGATCGTGTATGCCGCCACGGACCTCGGGCTCGGGCGCAAGGTCGCGTTCAAGGTGCTCAGCGACCGCTATGTCACCGACGAGGTGATCCGCCAGCGGTTCGTCAACGAGGCGCAGGTGGCGGCGTCGCTGGACGGCCACCCGCACATCGTCACCGTGTACAAGTGGGGCGAGTTCGAGGGCTCGATGTACTTCGTCACCGAGCTGATCGACGGCATCAGCCTCGCCGAGTTGCTCGAGCGCCAGCCAGGCGGGCGGCCGTTGCAGCCCAACGAGGCGCTCGAACTGCTGGCCCAGATCGCCGACGCCCTCGACTTCGCCCACAAGCGCGGGGCGATCCACCGCGACGTCAAGCCGGCCAACGTGATGGTCAAGATGACCGACACACCGCGGTCGGCGTACCTCGTCGACTTCGGCATCACCAAGATGGACGACGGCGAGACCGGTCCGCAGGGGATGTTCCTCGGCACGCCGGACTATGCGTCGCCCGAGCAGATCTCGGGTGCCCAGGCGCTCGACCGGCGCTCTGACGTCTACTCGCTCGCCTGCACGGCGTTCGAGGTGCTCACGGGTCGGCCGCCGTTCGGCGACGCCCCGAACGACGCGGCACGCATCGCCTCGCACCTGCAGAGCCCGGTGCCGAGCGCCCGGTCGCTGCGCCCCGAACTGCCCCCCGCCGTCGACGACGTGTTCGCCAAGGCGCTGGCCAAGAACCGCGAGGATCGTTACGGCAGCTGCGGCGAGTTCGTGCGCGAGCTGCGCAACGTGTTCCCGGCCGGCACGCACATCTTCCGCCGCCCGGCGCCTCCCGGGGCCGACCTGCCACCACCGTCGCTTTACACGCCGGACATGGCGCCGCGCCGCAAGTGGCCGTGGGTCGTCGTCGGTGTCGCCTTCGCCGTGCTGGCGACGTCGGTGGCCTACTTCGTCACGACCAACCGCGATCCCAACATCGGCGTCGGCGTGAGTCCGCCGCTCACGACCACGACCACGACGACGACGACGACCACGACGACCACGACGACCACGACGACCACGACGACCGTGCCGCCATCGACGACCTCGCCGGGGCCGTTTGGCCCGATCGGCCCCGCGGTGGCGGCCTCGGATTCACCGGAGGCCGGCTACGCGGTCGGCGTACACACGCGACAGGTCGGCGCCGACCTCGCAGTGCCCGGCTCGGCAGCGCTGATCTATGCAGAGTGGGCCCGGCTCGTCGCCGGCGCCGAGCCGGCGGATGGACAGGTGCGCAGCCTGGAGGACGACGGATTCTTGGTCACCGTCGATGAACAGGTCGCCTTGCGCGACATCCAGCTGGACGGAGCCGGGAAGGCGACCGACGTCCGCGAGTGCCTGCCCGGCAACCGCTGCCCATTCATCTCCGACGTGCTCCAGCCCGACAGCGAATGCGAACCTGCCATCGGCTGCGCGACGGTTGACTCCGCCAGCGGGACGCTGCGCGCCATCCACGTCGCAACGCTGCTGAACCGCCGGCCGTCCGTCTACTACGTCTACCAGCTGCGAACCGAGCGGGAGATCACTGCCATCCTCGAACCGGGAGGAAGCGCCAAGTGGGACGGCAAGAGCGACTACCTCGTGCTGAGCTTCGGCGGACTCCCACCCGCCTACTCGACGGAGACCCTCACGGTGTCCTACGCGGACGGTGGAACGGATCAGCTGATCATGAGCTTCGAGATTCCTCTGTCGGCGTCGACGACGACCACCGCGTCCTAGCGGGGGCTGCGCCCCGGGCCATCGCCGACCGGCTCGCTGGCTCGCGGTCGGCGCTCTGCTGGTCCAGAACTGTCACAATGTCACGACCTCTGGGGCCGAGCAGAGCGAGCGACGCTCGCCGAGATATCGTTCTGTCCCCGCCATGGTCGACGTCGCTTCCCCTGACGCGGGTACCGCCGAGCTGCGCCCGATGTCGGGCCGGCGCTCACCGCTCGCTCATGTCCGCGAGATCATCGGCTACCGCGAGCTGCTTGTCATGCTCGTGCGCAAGGAGCTGGCCGTTCGCTACAAGAACTCGGTGCTCGGCTTCACGTGGTCGATGCTTCAGCCGCTGTTCCTGCTCGTCGTGTACACCGCCGTGTTCGCGATCCTCGGCGCCGGCTTCGCCCGCTTCGCCATCTGGGTGCTCTGCGGACTGCTGATCTGGACGCTGATCTCGTCGAGCATGATCACGGCGACGGTGTCGATCACGTCCAACGCCCCGCTCGTCGGCAAGGTCAAGTTTCCGCGGGCCGTACTACCGCTGGCGAGCGTCGGCGGCGCCCTCGTCCACTTCTTCCTGCAGATCATCGCGTTCGCCGTCGTGCTCCTGGTGACCCGACACTCCGTTGACTGGACCTACGTCTGGCTGCTGCCGATCGCCCTCGCGACGTGCCTCGTCGTGTGCGCCGCCCTCGCCCTGCTGCTCGCCCCGAGCAACGTCTACGCCCGCGACACGATGCACCTCCTCGAGCTGCTCGTGCTCGGCTGGTTCTGGGCGACGCCGATCCTCTACGAGTACATGCGGGCCGCAACCTGGCTCGACTCCAAAGGGATCGACGGCGACCTCCAGCTCATCAACCCGGCGACGCCGATCGTGATCACGTTCCAGCGGGCGCTGTACGGGACGAGCAGTGTCGGCGACCGCCAGTTGCTCCCGGACAATGGGCCGCTGTGGTACCTCGGCGTGCTCGCTGCCACGGCGGCGATCTGGGCGTGCGTCGGCTATCTCGCCCTGCGACTGTTCGACCGCGCCGACGTCAACATGGCGGAAACCTTATGAATGCGTTCCCGGGCCACGCAGGCCCGTGCTGGCCGCTCCTCGGCTGGCGCCTCGTCGCTCCCGACCGTAGACGGGTTCGGCGATGAGTGGCCTGGTTGTCTCGGTAGAGGCGGTCTCCAAGTCGTTCCGCATCGCCACCGACCCCGTCAACTCGCTCAAGGAACGCTTGTTGCGACTCCATCGACCCGGTCATGTCGAGTTCGAAGCACTTCACGACATCAGCTGCGCGATCAACGAGGGCGAGACGGTCGGGATCCTCGGACACAACGGCTCGGGCAAGTCGACGCTGCTCAAGTGCATCGCCGGCATCCTCACGCCGACCGCCGGGCAGGTGCGGGTTGCCGGGCGGCTGGCCTCGCTGCTCGAGCTCGGCGCTGGCTTCCACCCGGAACTGTCGGGGCGCGAGAACGTCTACATCAACGCCGCCTTCTACGGGATGCCCCGCAAGGAGACCGACCGCCGCTTCGACGAGATCGTCGCCTTCGCCGAGCTGCAGCAGTTCATCGACGAGCCGGTCAAGCACTACTCGTCGGGAATGTACGTCCGCCTCGGCTTCGCCGTGGCGGTCAACCTCGATCCCGACGTACTGCTCGTCGACGAGGTCCTGGCCGTTGGCGACGAGCTGTTCCAGGCCAAGTGCCTGAGCCGGATCAGGCAGTTCCAGACCGAAGGGCGCACGATCGTCTTCGTCACCCACGACGCCGCCACCGTACGCCAGGTGTGCGACCGGGCGATCGTCCTCGACCACGGCCGGCTCGTCCTCGATGGGCCGCCGGGCGACGCCATCCGCACGTTCCGTGAGCATCTCCACGGCACGCTTGCCGACGTCCCGGACGTCGCCCACCGACTCGACGGCGCCGGCGTGATCAGCCACGTCGAGATCCACCACGGCCACCTGGCCACCCGCCGGTACCTGCTCCCGGGCGAGCCGCTCGACATCGTCGTCGACGTCGCGCCGGAGAAGCCGATCACCGATCCCGTGATGCGTGTCGAGATCGATGACCGCTCCGGCAACTGCCTGTTCGCCGTCGATAGCGACGCCCTCGGCCAGCCGCTTCCGGCGATCGACGGTCCGCAGCAGTTCCGCATCGCGATCAAGGGCGTGTGGCTGCTCGACGGCGAGTACCCCGTCTCGATCCGCCTCGCCGACCGGGTCACCGGCACGGTGATCGACTGGCGCGAGTCCGTCGCCCGCTTCGAGGTCGTCAACGAGGGGCGGGCGGTAGGGTACCGTCGCCCTCGACGTGACGATCGCGGCGTCCCCCGGCCACGCAGGCCCGTCGAGCTCCTCGGCCTGGCGCCTCGTCGTTCGCAGCTGTCGACGGCGAATGAGCGGTCCGGCCAGCTCCAGGTCACACAGCTACGATTCGTCAGCGGTGTCCGCACACGTCCCCGCCGTCGGCTCACCCGCCGCGTCGGGTGACGTCAGGACCGGCGTGACACCTCGGTCGGCGGCCGGCGATCCAGTGGTCGATGTGGTCGAGGAGGTTGAGCCCGAGGACAAGTCACGGCCGGTGCTTCCCGGCACAGAGTGGCTCGTGCGTCGGCTGCACGGCCCGCTGCGCACGATGTGGCGCCACGGGTTCCGCTTCCTGTTCCTGCTCGACGCCGTCGGCCTGTTCGGTTCGATGGTGTTGATCAACCTCGTCCGCTTCGGGACCGATTGGCCGACGTACTCGGCGTCGTTCTATCTCGTCGGGTTCGTCGCGGCGACGGCGATCCACCTCGTCATCAACTACTTCTACGGCCTCTACGAACGCGAGCCGCGTCTCGGCCGGCGCCCGTGGCTGCCGCGCGCCGTCGTGGCGATGGCGATCGGCGTCGGCATCCAGCTCGTCACGTTCGTATTCCTCGACCGCTACCTGATGCCTCGTCTCAACCTCGGAGTGTTCCTGATCGTCGGCGCTGTCGTGCTCGTCGCCAACCGCCACGTCAGCCGGATCCTCGCCCGGCGCCGCCAAGGGCCGCCACGCGTCGTTCTCGTCGGCTCGTTCGTCGATGCCGAACTGGCGAGCCGGCACATCGAGGCAACGGAGCGCGAGGTCGAAGTCGTCGGCCACGTCACCGACCCCAGCGAGCTCGCCGCGGTGCTCGACGCTGGTCGCGGCACCGACGTGCTGCTGCTCGACTCGTTCAGCCTCGACGCCGCCTTCCCGGAGCCGATGACGACGCTCGAGGCCGACGGCGTCGGCTTCCTCCAGCGGGTCAGCGCACGCGACACGCTGCTCGGGTTACAGGCCGTGCGGGAGATCGCCGGGATGCCGTTCGTCCCCCTGCTCGTACACAGCTTCCCGTCCTACAAGGCGTTGCTCAAGCGGCTCTTCGATCTCGCCTTGCTCGTGCTCACCGCGCCACTCAGCCTCCCGGTGCTCGCCCTGCTGGCGCTCTACGTCAGGGTTCGCGCCGGCAGCCCGGTGCTCTATCACCAGCCGCGCATCGGCAAGAACGCTGAACCGTTCAGGGTCGTCAAGTTCCGCACGATGGTGGTCGACGCCGAGACGCGTGGGCCGCGCCTGGCGACGGTCGATGACGACCGCATCGTCAAGGGACTGCGCTGGCTGCGCTCGACGCGACTCGACGAGCTGCCCCAACTGTGGAACGTGCTGCGGGGCGAGATGTCGCTCGTCGGCCCGCGGCCCGAACGCCCGGAGCTCACCCTCGACATCGAGCGCTCGGTGTCGGGCTGGGTGCGCCGCCACCAGCTCCCGCCGGGGCTCACCGGTCTCGCCCAGATCCACGGACGCTACGCCACCAACCCCGAGTACAAGATCGGCTACGACCTCCAGTACCTCGTCAACTGGTCGCCGGTGCTCGACCTGCAGATCCTCGCCAGGACCATCTGGGTCGTCCTGTCCCGCCGCCTCTAGCGACCTATGTAGTCACGAGCTAGGCTATTGTGACTACATGGACGTCGCCATTCGTGACCTCAAGGCCAAGCTCTCCGCCTACCTGAAGCGCGCCTCGGCGGGAGAACTGATCACCGTCACCGACCGCGGGCGGCCGGTCGCCATCCTCGGCCCGCCGCTCAACGTCGTCGACCTCGATGCCGCTGCCGAGGCCGGATGGGTGACTCCCGCGTCGGCCACTGGACTGCGACCCGTGCGCCGTCACCAGTCGAGGTCGACCGTCGAGCAGGCGCTGGCCGAGGATCGTGCCGAATGACGAGCTACGCGGATTCGAGCGCCCTGCTCAAGCGGTATCTCGACGAGCCGGACTCCGACCTGGCGGACGAGCTGCTGGCCGGCGACGACGAACTCGTCACCGGCCGCCACACGGTCGTCGAGGTGCGCCGCAACCTCGCCCGACTGCTGTCGGGCTCCGCGCTGCGCGCCAGCCGGGCGGCGTTCGCCAGCGACCTCGCCGCCTTCGCCATCGTCGAGCTCGACGCGGCCACCTGCGAGCTCGCCGCGACCATCGCCGAGCAGACCGGAGCCCGCTCCCTCGACGCCCTGCACCTCGGCGCGGCGAGGCGCCTCGGCACCGCCTTGACGTTCATCACTTTCGATGTGCGACAGGGCCAGATCGCCCGAACGCTCGGTTTCCGGGTGGCCGGCCGATGACCCTCGGCACGCCCACCGCCGACCGATGGGTGTTTACATGACCGTTCCGTCATGAAAACACCCATCGATTGCCAGAAGGGGGCGGGGACGGGCGACTGGCCAGCCGTCGCCGTCGTGATGCCGGTGCGCAACGAGGCCGCCGACCTGCGCCGCGCCGTCGCCGCCGTGCGTGCCCAGGAGTACCCGGGCGCGCTGCAGATCTGCGTGGCAGTGGCGCCGAGCGAGGACGACACCGCGACAGTCGCCGCCGAGCTCGCCGCCGCACACGACGACGTCATCGTCGTCGCCAATCCCGCCGGCACAACGCCTGCGGGACTCAACGCGGCAATCGCCGCGACGACCGGCGACGTCGTCGTGCGCGTCGACGGTCATGCCGAGCTCTCCCCCGGCTACCTCCGCCGGGCTGTCGAGACGCTCCAGAGGACCGGGGCAGTGAACGTCGGCGGAATCCAGCATGCCGTCGGCACGACGCCGTTCGAGCGGGCGGTCGCCGACGCCATGACCTCGCGTTTCGGGACCGGCGACGCCACGTTCCACTACGGCGGAGCCGAGGGACCGACCGACACCGTGTACCTCGGCGTCTTCGACCGGGCGGCGCTCGAGGCGGCCGGCGCGCTATGACGAGGCTCTCGAACGCAACCAGGACTACGAACTCAACATCCGGTTGCGCCAAGCGGGCGGCGTGGTGTGGTTCGATCCCGAGCTGTCCGTCTCTTACCGCCCGCGGGGCACACTGCGTGGCCTCGCCCGGCAGTACTTCGACTACGGACGGTGGAAGCGTCGGGTGATCGGCCGGCACCCACGCTCGCTGCGCTGGCGCCAGGCGGTCCCCCCGGCCGTGACTCTCACTGTCGTCGGCGGTCTGCTCGGCAGCGCTGTCATCGCGCCGAGCGCTGCTGTTCCCCACCGGCTACGCCGTCGCCGTCGCGGCTGCGGCGTTCAGTACCGGCTCAAACGCCGGAAGTCGGGTCCGCCTGATGGCGATCTTCCCGACGATGCACCTGTCGTGGGGCGCAGGGTTCCTGCTCGGGGCACCGCACCGCGTGTCGTGACGGCGGAGAGCGCTGCCCCTCAGGACGTCCGTGCCGGGTCGACGCCGGCGTCGACCGAGCGGACACGGTCGAGCCAGCCGAACAGCACAGCGATCGCTCGCGGGTCGTGACGGAGCCGGTGCCCGGCGCCGACGAGCAGGCTCAGTTCTGCCGACCCGTGGGCAGCGGCGAGCTGGCGGGCGTCGGTGGTCGGCACGCTCTCGTCGTCGTCACCGTGCATCACCAGCAGAGGCCGCGGGGCGAAACGGCGGGAGGCGTCGATCGGGCGAAAGCGGCGGAATGCCCGGCTCCACTCCTCGAACGACGCAGGGAACCCGGGGGTGTTGATCGCCCCGATGTCACGGGCGTGCTCGAGGAAGCGGCGCGGGTGCTCTGCCCAGTCGTCGAAGTCGGCGCGTGGGCTGAGCAACGCAGCGCCGCACACCCGCGGATCGTCGGCGGCGACGCAGATGGCGATCGAGCCGCCCGTGTTGGTGCCGATCAGCACGACGTCGGACGGCGACGTCTCGGCGACGACGTAGTCGATGGCGCTGCGCAGGTCGTCGACCCAGCCCTGCAGCGAGAAGTCGCCGGCGCTGGTGCCGGTGCCTCGGAAGTTGAACGTCATCCCGACGTACCCGAGGTCGTGGGCGATGCGGTCGACGAACTGCGGGAACGTGCCCGCCGAGCGGCGGGCGTCGATCGGCCCGATCGGGAAGCCGTGGCACAGGATCGCCGCCGGACGCTGCCCGGCCGTCGATCCGGTTGGCACGGTGAGGTGGCACGCCAGCGAGTGGGGTCCGGAGCGGAACGTGCCCTTCATCCCGGCGACCCAGCTCCCGTCACGATCGCGGCGTGCGCACCACGCGGTGGGAGCCCGGCGTCGCCAGGTGATAACCACGATTGCGGGCCTCGGCGAGCGTGTCCGGGGAGAACCCGATGCCGACCCCGAGGTCGACGAACTCCTCTACCGCAGCGGCGTCTTCCCACGCGTCGAGGTCGTACACCAGCTGCGTGCGCTTGTCGCCGACATATCGGTGGTGCTCGAACCGCGACGGACGCTTCACGAGCCGAACGGTAGCGACCGGAGGCAGCCGTCAACGCAGCACGGCGAGCATCAACCGGATCAGCCCGACGACGCTGGGCGTCAGCGTGCAGCCCGCCGACCTCCACGGTCGTGTTCGCTGACACAGAGAGGCTTCGATCGGCGTGTCAACACAGCGAACGTTCTCTGACTCGGCATTAGCAGTCGTTGATCACCGTGTTGCTCGGCGCCGAGACGTTGCCCGACGTGTCGACCGCTGTCAGGAAGATCTCGGTCGGCCCCGTCGATACGCAGGAGACGAACGCTCGACCCTGGCCGATGACAGCGCCGCCGAGCGCGCCATCGACGAAGATGTCGTAGCGGATCTGCGACTGGGGGTCGGTGTCGTCGGTTGACTGGCTCCAGAACAACTCGATGTCGAGCGGGTCGCTCGACGAGCTGATGCGCAGGTTCGTCGGGGCGGTCGGTGGCTGCACGTCGGTGACGGCTGTCGTCGTCACCGCGAGCACGTTGCTCACGGCGACGTTACCGGCGGCGTCGCGGACGGTGACCTGGAACTGGTAGGCCGTCGCGGGTGTCAGATTCTGCACCGTCTCCGACGGCGGGCCGAGACGGTCGACGAAGTACGGGCTCCCGTCGACGAGCAGCGTGGTCCACACCTGACTGATGTCGTCGACCGCTTGCGTCCAGGCGAGCGAGACCCTGGTCGGCGACACCGAGGTCGCCGACAGCGTCGGCGCCGGGCTCGGCGGCGTCGTGTCGGGTGGTGTGGTGAGGCTCACGGTGTTGCTGTTCGCCGAGCGGTTGCCGGCCGCGTCGATGGCATACACCGAGAACGTGTGCGTGCGGTCGGGCAGCAGCTTCGATCGGGTGAGCGTCGTCTGCGGCGGGTTGACCCGGATGCACCCGCTGCCGTTCGTCTGCACGCAGTACCAGAAGTTCGACGAGTTGTCGCTCGACGCATTCCAGGCCAGCGACACACTGGTGTCGGTCGACGCCGTGATGCGCAGATTGCCAGGCGTCGTCGGCGGCGTGCGATCCCGTGCCGCGTCGGCCGGCGCGACGGTGACGAGCAGCCCCAGCGCGACGGTGGCGGCGACCACGGCAGAGCGATATCGGGGCATCGTGACCTCCCCAAGATGTCAGCGGCGATGTACACCGATCACTACGGCGAACCTCGCCGATCGGTTCTCGTCGGCGATCGAGCCGGTTCGGAGCCGAAGGCGACAGGCGCGCGGTCCGGCACTTCCGAACTGCGGAGTGAGATGCACCGAGTCGGTGCATCTCACTGCGGAGAACGAGCGTGGTGCCGCAAGTCCGTTGTGAGACGCCTGGGCATCCGATTCGCCTCGCCTGGCTCGCGTGCGGCGATGCCCGTCGGCGGCGTGGGTTCGACGTTGGTGGCATTCGTCGGTCGCGGAGTCGTGGCCACCGCCGGTGCCGACGAGAACAGCGGTCCCGAAGTGCGATCGACAGCACCGATCTGTCTCCCTCATCGTCGGCGACCGACGGCACTGCTCTAACCGCCTTCGGGTGTCGACGTACGTCGTCGTCGCAGGGGACAGCCTGAACGTCATCGCCGATCGCGCCTGTGTCTCCATGTCCGACCTGGAGCGGCGTCTCCGTGGGTAGCCCCCGAATGACCACGGACGAGTTGTCGATACCCGCCGACGCCGCGTCGCTAACCCCCCGGGCCACCGTGGGCCCCGTCGGGCTCGATTACGAGAGCGGCGTGTTTCACTGGCCCTACAACTTCGAGTTCTGAGACCCGTCCAGTTACGCCACGCCAGAGTGCATAGATGCCTGGCATTTCCTGCTGCGTGTCTAACGTGATCGAGCGTCGGACCCCCCGAGCTTCTTGACGCGCTCGATGCGCTGCCAGACCTGGTTCCGGCAGACATCATGGAGAAGGCGACGCGTGTCGCCCGCGTCTGAACAACGCGCACAAGGATGTGTGGGCACAGCTGGCGCCTCTCTTCCTCGGGTGCGGCGATGCGGGGCGTGTGCCCGCAGAACGTACGCTGCCCCGGACGACCCGTCTGCCTCCTCCGACGACGATCGGACCGATTGTCGCGCCCTCCGCCGTGAACACTTCGCCGGCGCCGCCAGCACATTTCCTGCCCCAGCGAGCACCTGAGCAGCCCACCAGAAGGGTGCGCTCCCGGAGATTTCGTTGGGCCAGCCAGCTCGGCTACGGCGAGGTCCCGTGGCGCCTCCGACGTCGTAGCCTGGCGCCCAGTGTCACGACGGGATCAATCTGGGCAGCGAACACATGACTGACTCACCGAACACAACATCCGACACCGACCCGCTGCCGGCTCGCACCGGTTCAGTCAGTAGCCGACGCACAACGAGGATGGCCGCCGTCGTCGCACTTGCGGCAATCCCGGTGTTGGCGGCGGCTGCCGACGACACCGTCACAACGACCGAGACCACCACCACCGAGACCGCGAGTTCGACGGCCGACACCACCACAACGACCGCTGACACCACCACGACCATCGGCGGCGACACCACCACGACCGCCGACACCAGCAAACAACCACCACCACCATCGTCACGACGTCGACCACCACGACCACCGTCCCGGCGACGACCACGACGGCCGACACCACAACGACCACCATCGCCGCCGCGACGCCGCTCGCGGCCCGGCCGCCGTGGCCCTGCCCGCTGCGCCGGCCAACCTCCGCGCCCGCCGGTCGGGCACCACCATCTCGCTCGCCTGGAATGCCGTGCCCGGCGCCGAAACGTACAAGGTATATGTCGCCACGTCGGGTGCCGGTCCGTTCACCGTCGCTGGCACGTGGCCCTCAGCCGCATTCACCATCGGCAACCTCAACGCCCGAACCCGCTACTACGTTCGTGTCTCCGCCGCGAACGCCGCGGGCTGGTCGCCAACGAGCACCACCCTTGTCGTGGCACCGATGCCCCGTCCGGCCGCCCCGGCCAACCTCCGCGCCCGCCGGTCAGGCACCACCATCTCGCTCGCCTGGAACGCCGTGCCCGGCGCCGAAACGTACAAGGTATATGTCGCCACGTCGGGTGCCGGTCCGTTCACCGTCGCTGGCACGTGGCCCTCAGCCGCATTCACCATCGGCAACCTCAACGCCCGAACCCGCTACTACGTTCGTGTCTCCGCCGCGAACGCCGCGGGCTGGTCGCCAACGAGCACCACCCTCGTCGTGCCTTGTTGCCCGACTGCGCCGGTCAACCTGAGGGCTCGGCGCTGGTCGGACAACATCTCGCTGGCGTGGGACGCCGTCCCGGGAGCGAGTAAATACGTCATCTACGTCGCGACATCGGCCGCAGGCCCGTACACGAACCTGAACACCTGGCCTCGGGCGTCATACACCGCCGGCGGGTGAACCCCGCAAGCCGCTACTACTTCCGCGTGTTCGCCGGTAACGGCGCAGGCTGGTCGCCGATGAGTGCGACACTCTCGGGTCGGGCCCGGCCCGACCGCCGCCATCTACGCGCCGCGCCAACCTCGGCCCTCGTGATCGAAGGCATCGGTGCGGGCGGCCAGTTGATGCTCACCACCGAGTCGAGAACTACCCCGGTTTCCCCGACGGGATCTGGGCCCGAGCTCATGATCGAAGTTCCGCAAGCAGGCCGAACGGTTCGGCGCCGAATTCGTCACCGCGGACGCCGATCGGGTCGACTTCCGCCGCGCCGTTCGGGGTCTGGGTCGGCGACCACCGAGTACCGCGCCACGCGATCATCATCTCCACCGGCGCCACCGCCCGATGCTCGGCCTTCCCAACGAGCAACGTCTGCTCGGCCACGGCGTCTCCACCTGCGCCACCTGCGACGGCTTCTTCTTCCGTGAGCAAGCCATCGCGGTCGTCGGCGGCGGCGACTCCGCCATCGAAGAAGCAATGTTCCTCACCAAGTTCGCCACCACGGTCACGGTCATCCACCGGCGCGACGAGCTTCGCGGCGTCGAAGATCATGCAGGACCGGGCTTCGCGAACCCGAAGATCGAGTTCATCTGGGACACGGTCGTCAACGACATCGTCGGCGAACCAAGGTCGAGGCGCTGACGACTCCGCAACATCATCACCGGCGAGACGTCGAAACTTCCGGTCGACGGCATGTTCGTGGCGATCGGCCACGACCCCAACACCGCCCTGTTTCGCGGGCAGCTCGACCTCGACGACGACGGCTACATCATCACCGCCACCCAACTCCACCCGCACGTCCGTGGAAGGCGTGTTCGCGGCGGCGACGTCAGGACCACGTGTACCGCAGGCGATCACCGCGGCGGGCAGCGGCTGCATGGCGGCGATCGAAGCCGAGCGTTGGCTAGCGGACAGGCGCACGCCGCGACTAGCCGCGAACCCACGGGAATGTCCGAGGTGACCCGGCGGTTTGTGCTCTGCCGGTCGGTAGACTCGCCCGACCAGGAAAGGACCCCCGTGGCCGACGAATCGTGACCCTCTCCGACTCCACGTTCGACGAAGCGATCGCGCGGATCCGACACGCCCGTCCTCGTCGACTTCTGGGCCGAGTGGTGCGGTCCGTGCAAGATGATCGCCCCCGTCCTGGACGAGATCGCGGAGGAGCAGCGCGGCAAGATCGCCGTCGCCAAGGTCAACGTCGACGACAACCCCGACATCGCTCGCCGGTACGAGGTGATGAGCATCCCCACGCTGCTCGTCTTCAAGGACGGCGAGCCGGCCAAGCGCATCGTCGGCGCCAAGGGCAAGGGGCAGCTCCTCCAGGACCTCGCCGAGTACATCGCTTGAGCGATCCGGCCGTCCTCCGGCTCGGGCAGCAGCGGCGAGGCGGTCCGGGACCTCCAACACGGCTCGTCGCGCTCGGTGCCCGGTCGCGCCGTCGACGACCCGGCTCGTTCGGTTCGACCACGGTGCGTGTACGTTCGGGGCTTCCAAGAGCACCGTGGCCTTCCGGTCGACGGAACTGCGGCCCCCAGACCTGGACCGCGCTGGTCGAGACCGGCTTCCGCCTCGGCGATCGGCTCCTGTACCTCCGCCGCCCCATGCTGCGGGCGACGACGTCGCCACCTCCAACGCCAGCTCAGCGCCCTCGGGTTCGACGCGGGCGGGTCGACGGCATCTTCGGGCCCGACACCACCGGCGCGCTCACCGAGTTCCAACGCAATGCCGGCTCGTTGGTGGACGGCGCTCGGGCCCGACACGGCCGCCCTCGCCCGCTTCGGGAGCCCGGATCGGCACACTCGCCGTCGGTCCGTGGCCGGCGTGCGCGAGCGCAAGCTCCTCGCCGCGGCCCGCACAGCTTCGAGGGTCGCCGGGTGTTCCTGGCGGGCGCCCTCGCTTCGGCGCGGTGACCGACCTCGGCGATGCACGGCCTGGTCGAGGCCGGGGCCACCGTCGTGCTGGTCCGGTGCCGACGACTCGGCCCTGGCCCCCCAGGCCAACGGCTTCGACGCCGACCTCTTCTTCGGCGTCCGCCCCGGCGACGAGCGGCTGCCGCTGCTAGTACTTCGCGATCGCGGCCGTTCCGGTCGAGCGGCTTCCGCGTCGCGCCGCGGTCGGTGCCGAGCTGCCCACCGACCTCGAGTCGAGGCCACGTCTGCGGGAGGCGCCTCACCGCATCCTCCGCGAGACGCGCATGCCGGCGGTCTCTGCGAACCGGCCGCGCACGACGACGTCGCCGGGACCAGGCGGTCGTCACCGCGGGCGCGGACGTGCGTGCGGCATCTCGTCAGCATCCGGCGGGCGTCGCGGAGCCACCGACCCGACAGCAGTCATTGCTCGCAACGACTATGTCGTCGCGGTGCCACGGCTCCGTCCGTCATCAGGCGGTAGATCCGCTCGAGGTCCTCGAGGGTCGCGAAGTCGATCACGACCTGCCCCGCTGGGCTGCCCATCGTGACTTCACCCGGGTCTCGAGGTGGTCGCCGAGCAGCTCCTCGAGCTCGAGCAGACCGGGCGGGCGCAGACGGCTCCGGCGTGCTCGGTCCGCCGTGCTCGTGCGCTCGGGCTCGGGTGGGCGTCGGCTCGCGGACGGCCTCCTCGACCGCGCGGACCGAGAGGTCTCCTGGACGACGCGCCGGGCGAGCTGCTCCTGGAACGCGCGGTCGGGCGTGCCGAGCAGAGCCCGGGCGTGGCCCATGCTGCAGCCGGTCCTCTGGACCAGCTGCTGGATCGACGGTGGGAGCTGGAACAGCCGGAGCGTGTTGGTGATCGCGGCCCGGCTCTTGCCGACCCGGGTCGCGACCTCCTCGTGGGTGAGCCCGAAGTCCTCGATCAGCTGCTGGTAGGCCGCGGCCTCCTCGAGCGGGTTGAGGTCCTCGCGGTGCAGGTTCTCGACCAGCGCCTGCTCGAGCGACGTGGCGTCGTCGGTCGTCGCGCACGAGCGCCGGGATCGTCTGCAGGCCGGCCCGCTGGCGGCCCGCCAGCGCCGCTCGCCGGCGATCAGCTCGTAGCCGTCGTCGACCGGGCGCACGAGCACCGGCTGGAGCACGCCGACCTCGCGGATCGAGTCGGCGAGCGCGCCGAGCGCCTCCTCGTCGAAGTGGCCGCGGGGCTGGTACGGGTTCGGCCGGATCGCCGCCAGCGGCAGCTCCTCGCAGTCCACCGCCGGCTCCGTCGGATCGAGGCTCGTCCCCGCGGGATCAGCGCCCCGAGGCCCTTACCCAGCCCGCCGCGTCGCGCCACGGCTCACCTCCTTCGCCAGCTCGCGGTACGCGATCGCGCCGCGGGAGGTGGGGTCGAAGACGGTGATCGGCTGCCCGAACGACGGCGCCTCGGAGAGGCGCACCGTCCGCGGGACGACGGTCTGGTACACCCTCGCACCGAAGTGCTCGCGCACCTCCTGCTCGACCTGCTCGGCGAGCTTGGTCCGGGCGTCGTACATGGTGAGGACGATCCCCCGGATGTCGAGGGTCGGGTTGAGGTTCGCCCTGGACCAGCGTGACGTTCGCAGGAGCTGGCCGAGGCCCTCGAGCGCGTAGTACTCGCACTGGATCGGGACGATCACGTCGTCGGCCGCGGCCAGCCCGTTGACCGTGAGCAGGCCGAGCGACGGCGGGCAGTCGATGAGGATGAAGTCGTAGTCGTCGCGGACCTGCGTCGAGCGCCCTGCGGAGCTTCAGCTCCCGGCTGAACGCGGGCACGAGCTCGATCTCGGCGCCCGCGAGGTCGATGGTGGCGGGCGGCACGAAGAGGTTCCGCAGGCTCGTGGGCTCGACGCAGTCGTCGAGCGGCGGCGTCGTTCATGATCACGTCGTAGATGGACGCTCGAGGTTGCGGTGGTTGATCCCGAGACCGGTCGTGGCGTTGCCCTGCGGGTCGAGGTCGACCACGAGGACCCGGTAGCCCGCTTCGGCGAGCGCGGCGCCGAGGTTGACCGCGGTGGTGGTCTTGCCGACGCCGCCCTTCTGGTTGGCGATCGCGATGATCCGAGGGAGCGGCAGCTCGCCGGCCGCTTCGTTCGGGGCGCCGCCGGTCTCGTCCAGCGCCGGCAGCCCCGTGATCTCACGGGCACCGCTGACGTCGGTCGCGCCATCGGCTTCCGGCTCGGCGATGCCGGGTATCGGGGGATTGGCCGTGACCATGGCCTCCTCGTCCTCTCCGCGCGGGGTCTCCGCGGCAGGCGTCGGGTCGGTCGATTGAATGGGTTCGGGCGCTTCGGAGCTCTCCGGCGGTCCCGGCGGCTCCGCGGAGCCGGGACCTCGGCGCGGACCCGATCGTCGGACGCGCTCGCCGGGGCAGGCGTCGGGTCGGTCGGTTGAGTGGGTTCGGGCGCTTCGGAGCTCTCGGCGGCCCGGCGGCTCCGCGGAGCCGGGGACCTCGGCGCGATCCTGATCGTCGGACGCGCTCGCCGTGGCAGGTGCCGAGTCCGTCGCTTCGGTGAGCTCGGTCGCGCCGGAGCTCTCCGGGGTTCGCGGCGGCTCCGCGGAGCCGGGGACCTCAGCGTCGTCCTGATCGTCGGACGCGCTCGCCGCGGTTTCCGGCTCGCGGTACTCGTCCTCGGCGGCTTCCGGTTCGGATTCCTCGTCCTCGGCCACTGCGGCCGGCGACGGCGCATCCGTCGTGTCCTGGGGAGCCGCCTCCGGCTCCGGGTCTCCGGCAACCGTCTCCGCCGTCGGTGACGGGTCCGAGAGCGCGCCGGAGCTTTCGGCGAATGCACCGTCCGCGTCTTTGGCCTCATCCGTTTCCGGGGCCTCGGGCGTCGTCACCGCGGAAGGGAGCGCGACTTCAGGGGCGGTGCTTTCGCTAACCGTGACCCGGGGAGGGTCCGGGGGTTTCTCGACCGCTTCGACTCGGCGCCGTCCGAAGAGGCGCCGACGAGGCCGCTGGTCAAGAGGTTCGTCAGCCATCGACCGTCCAGAAGGCGAGCCCGCCCCAGCCATCCTCAACTAGCCGGCGGCCGGGGTCAAGGATGTTTCACGTGAAACATCGCGAAACCCTCGACGCAGCGTTCGGGGTTGTGACGTTCCACGTGGAACAGTACCCGCCGGACCACCAGAACGGTGACGTTGTCGCGGTGCCCACGTGGGGGATCACCCATTAGGTTCGGACACCAATGCCTTGCCGGCATCATTCCGAGCCCGGGCGATGGGAGCCGGTAGACCCGGGAAGCGACTTATTCAGTCAGGCCCTTCCACTTGTCACGACCATCCTGAAGCACGAGCTCCCGCACGGATCCCGAGCTCAACGGCCTTGGTCCGGTGACCGAGGCCTCACCCCGCCCGACGCCGATGCCCGGGCTGGAGGCTTGCCGCTGTACAGACGGACCAAGAGTGGAGCCGTCGAGCAACCTCTGCGATCGCAGCGTGGCCCACCAGCGCGGTGGACCCGCCTTGTGCTCCGCACCGCTAACGCTGGGTGCAGGCCCCGCAGGTGTTCTGCCTGACGCACCGATGAGGACGGGCCGTACCAGTGCAATGACGCTGAATGCGTGAACCAACCGTGGACTCGCACCAGAACGGGATGCGCGACGCGGGCGGCTGGCGCTCGGAGCAGGACGTCGACCAGGCATTCGGCGGAACAGGGTGTGCCTCGGGTGCCGCACACCGCGGGCAACGGGTTCCTGACCCCTGCGGGCGATGATCCTGCTTCCGCGGCCCTGCTGGATCGCGCTCGACAGCAGCGACTTCCGACCAATGTTCCACGTGGAACATCGCGGGCTACCAGAGCGGCGATTTTGCTGGCCGGCCGACCCGGCGGGGCCAGCGGTCGCCTGGTTCTCCTTGCGCCATCATTCTGACCGCCCCGGCGGTGCCCGAGCGCACTCCTACCGCAGGACCGAGGCCGAGGGTGTGGAGGCCATCCTCGGGCCACCGGGCCGCCAAGTCGGAGGTCCCCTCCGGTGGCTCGGTGACCACCAAGCTGGCGCCAGCGCGGAGGAACCCCACCGCGGATTCGGCGGTCACGGCCGGGCGCCCGACGAGCGGGCGACCACCAGGTCGAACGTTCCCCGGAATCCGGTGCTCGGGCGAGATCCTCGGCCGGCCCGCAGGTCACACGCAGGCGGCCTTCGAGTCCGAGCGTTGCGACGGCGTCCTCGAGGAAGCTGCAACGTCGCTGCTGCGAATCCAGCAGCACCCCGCAGACGTCGGGCCAGTCGAGCGCGAGCACGAGGCCCGGGACTCCGCCACCGGAACCAAGGTCGAGGAAGGTTCCGGCGAACCCGCCAATGGCGACGGCGAGATCCCGGCTGTGCTCGAGATGACGTTCGACCGGCTCGGGACCGAGGAACCCACGTCGCCGCGGGTCCTCGAGCACCTCGACCAGGAGCGGGTCCTGGCCGAGTCCGTTCAGGAGCCCTCGCTGTCCGATGAAGCCGGGATCAGCACGACGCGGCGACGCGGCTCCTCGCCCTGGGATTCGGTGGCCACACCGTCGATCTCCGCGGCGGCGTCGTGCACGACCTTCCGGTCGAGCGCAGACATGGGCTCGAGCGCCTGCGGGCGGCCACTCTCCAGGACCTTCTCGGCAATCCCCCGCGTGAACGCCTCGAGCGCTTCACGACGCTTGGCCCGGTAGCCGGCCACGTCGACGTTGATGCGCACGCCGTGACCGTCGGTCTGGCGCTGGACCACCGTCCGCACCAGCTCTTCGATCGCGGTCCGCAGCGTCGCGCCCGTGTACCGACCAGGAGACCCAGGCTCTCGCCGGTGACGTCCACGACGATGCCCTCGTCGACGATCACGCTCCGGACCTGCGCACCGAGGTCGAACGCGTCCACCAGACCCTGGGTGAACGCTTCGGCCGCCTCGGCCTGCTCCTCGATCGTCACTTCAGGCTCAATTGTTTCCACCATGTTCCCCTTCGTGTTGCCGTCGGCGTGCTCTGATCGGATGCTGCGGCGGATGCGGCTCCCGCCTCCGGCGCGGACTCTTGCTCCGCGCCTGCCCTGGCCGCCTCGGCGACCCCGGCGACCGTGTGGTGCCCGACTTCGAAGGCTGGGGCGCCCTCCGGGCGACTGCGACCCTGACCTTGCGGCGGGGCGGCAGCCGGCACCGGGCGGTCTTTTTGTCCGCCGCCGGCCGCGAGCCCCCGCCGCCGTTTCCCGACCGCGACCGACTGGACCGATCGGAAGACGACCGACCCTGGCCGGATCCTCCGCCGTGCCGGTTGCGCCGCTGGCGTTCTCCGGGCTTCTCGTGCGAGATGGGCTTCACGTGGGCACGGACCCGGGCGCTCCCCCCGCTGAAGCGCGCCAAGAGCCCCGTCCGAGGCTGTTCCATCACCTCGT
>CAVYYX010000002.1:0-74025 GCA_963772825.1 Ilumatobacteraceae bacterium
GACGATCGGCTGAGCCCGGCAAACTCGCTTGTCGTGACGCGTGCCAACGTCACGCCGGCCTGAGGGTGTGGTGCCAGCGGCCAAGGCCGTCGATGTCAGGTGCCACGACGTCGCCGGAGCGCAGGTACGGCTTCCGGTCCCGCTTGCCGGGAGCAACCCCGCCGAGGTGCCGGTGTTCACGAGGTCGCCGGAACGCAGCACCATGAGCTGACTGGTGGTGCGGATCACCTCGGTGACGCTCAAGATCATGACGTAGTCCCCGCCAGCTCGGAACATCGAGCCTCGGCGGTGTCCCGGTCGCCCTCGAGTGCGAACGACCGCTGGATCGCCCGACACGTGATCGCGTCGGTGCCGACGGCGTTGCGGATCTCTCCAACACGCCGGGGCGGCGTTCCCGCAGGAAGCCCGATCGGCGGTCACGCACCTGGGAAGACATAGGGCAGACAAGTAGGGATCATTGCGCAGATCCCTTCGCGTTCGAAGACTAACTGCGACCGGCAGATTCGGTCAGCGCGCTCGGAGGGAGTCGAACCCCCAACCTTCTGATCCGTAGAGGCCTTTCGCATAGTTTGTTAGATGACGGCTGGTGACGTTTGATACCGTTTAGCTGGACCTGCGAGAAGAGTCGCCGAACGCAGCGTCATTTAATGATACGGCGCATTTCTATATGAATTAATAGAAATGCGATACCGAGTCGCAACCTTCTGACCGCGGCGTCACACCCTGCTGAACGGACGTTCGGTGCTTCAGATCCCACTCGACCGCGTGACGAGGCCACACAGCCCACATTGACGAGACGTGACCGGAGCGGACAGGACCGCCGGGTCGTCGTCCCGCGGATCGGGTCATCGGCGTGATCGCCCAGTGTCTCGTGTTCCACCACAACCGAGTCGGCCGCCAAGCTCAACCGAGCGGCGCAGCGGCGCTGGTTCTCATGCGACGACGTCGACTTGATCATCGCATCGCCTGCGTTCGATGTTGAACAAGCCTGATCGGTACAGCAGAAACCTCCGAGCGCTATGCGGATTGGGCACGTGAGAGTCTCTCGCGGGTCACAATTGGGGAAGTGGAGGGGGGCGAGTCTGACGAGCTGCGGCAAGGGCTCTACGACATCATCCTGAGTGACGCTCTGGCAACGCGCGTTGCTGACCTCGGTGCGACGCATCTGCGAGCCCAGCTCGACGCTGTCGATCCCGCGGAGCTACCCGACCGCATCGGCGAGATCATCGGCAGATGGGCCCACGGAGCTGTTTCAGCGACGCCGACCGACAAGCGGGCCGAGATGGCGCTGGCACTCACAGCCGACTTCCTCGACGCGCTCATCGCGACCAGCGCTATCAGTGCCGGTCCCGAATACCGGCTCGCCTCGGCGCTACAGCGGCTCGTCGCCGTGGAACCGATCAGCGCTTCGGGCGAGCCAATCCCGATCGCGCGACCGCTGACGCCGCTACGAGACACCGTGTTGATGACCAATGCTCGAGACCAGCCCACGGTCGGGACGGAGATCGCAGCGGAGATCGATTCGGCCGACAGCATCGACCTCGTCCTTGCGTTCATCCGCTGGACCGGTGTCCGTGATCTCCTTCCCGCTCTCCGCCGTCACACCGAGGCCGGCAAAGCCGTACGGGTGATCACAACGACCTACACGGGCAGCACTGAGCTTCGCGCCGTGCAGGCCCTCGCCGCCGCCGGCGCCCACGTCAAGGTCTCGTACGACACCGCGAGCACTCGCCTCCACGCCAAGGCCTGGTGCTTCCGACGGGACACCGGTTTCTCGACCGCCTACATCGGCTCGTCAAACCTGACGTTCTCTGCACAGGTGACTGGCAGGGAGTGGAACGTGCGGGTCTCGGAACGACGGAATCCCGACCTGATTGAGGCGTTCGACAGGGTCTTCGAGACCTACTGGGCCGATCCCCATTTCGAACCGTTCGATGAAGAGCAGTTCGCAGAGGCAACGGCCCGCACCGTCGACGACTCGATCGCCACACCGTTCAGGATTGAGCCCTACCCCTTTCAGCGCCAGATCCTCGAGCAGCTGGAGGTCGAGCGGCGTCGAGGACGCCTCCACAATCTTGTGGTGGCCGCGACCGGCACCGGGAAGACCGTCGTCGCTGCGCTCGACTACCTCCAGCTCCAGAACCGCCTCGATCGATCGAGGCTCCTGTTCGTCGCCCACCGCAAGGAGATTCTCGAGTCGTCACGGACAACGTTCCGTCACGTTCTTCAGAACGGCAGCTTCGGCGAGCTTTGGGTCGGCGGCGCCCGGCCCACTCGCTGGGAGCACGTCTTCGCATCGATTCAGTCACTCTCCACACGCGACCTACAGGCGCTCAACCCCGAGCAGTTCGACGTGGTGATCGTCGACGAATTCCACCACGCGGCCGCCGCGACGTACACGGCCCTGCTGGACCACGTTCGCCCTGTCCAGCTCCTCGGTCTCACGGCAACCCCGGAGCGCACCGACAACCTCGACATCCTCCGGTGGTTCGACGGTCGAATGGCTGTCGAGTTACGCCTGTGGGATGCCCTCGAACAGGACCTCCTGTCGCCATTCCATTACTACGGAATCCACGACGGAACCGACCTCCGCACGGTCACCTGGCGGCGCGGGCGCGGCTACGACGCAACTGAACTAACCAACGTCTACACCGGCGACGACCTGTGGGTGGGCAAGGTGCTCGCTGCCGTACGGGAAAAGGTGGGTGATCCTCGACGCATGCGCGCCCTCGGCTTCGGCGTGAGCATCGCCCACTGCGAGTTCCTCGCCGACCGCTTCAACCGAGCAGGCATCAGAGCCCGCGCTGTGTCGGCCGAAACCAAGGCCGATGAGCGAGACGGCGCCCTGCGAGCGTTGGCATCCGGCGACGTCGCGATCCTCTTCTCGGTCGACCTGTTCAACGAAGGCATCGACGTGCCGGTCGTAGATGTGGTGCTGATGCTGCGCCCCACCGAGAGCGCCACGGTGTTCCTCCAACAGCTCGGGCGCGGACTGCGCCGCAGCCTCGGCAAGGACGTGCTGACCGTCCTCGACTTCGTCGGCCACCACACCAAGTCGTTTCGGTTTGACCTCCGCTTCCGACGGATGCTTGGGCGTTCCCGTCGAGAGATCGAGCGCGATGTCGTCGACGACTTCCCGTATCTGCCGGCAGGTTGCCAGATCAAACTCGACTCCGTTGCGAAGGAGATCGTGCTCACGAACATCCGCACGTCGCTGCCGTCGACGTGGCGTCAACGGATCGCCGAGCTGCGCGAACTGGGTGACGTCTCGCTCGCCGCCTACCTGCGCGAGACCGGGCTCGAGCTCGACGATGTCTATCAAGGGGGTCACTACTGGACTGAACTACGCCGGCAGGCCGGCGTCTTGGCGGCCGCGGAAGCCCTTGACACTGAACCGCGCCTCGGACGTGGGGTGTCGAGGCTGACTCATCTCGACGACCTCGACCGGATCGAGTCCTATGCCCGCTTCCTCGAGGCCGACCATCCGACGGCCGCGCAGGACACCGACGAGCGAACCGTCCGCCAGTTGCAAGGCCTGCTGCTCACACTGCTCAACCCGAAGAAGGGTGAGCTCAACGCGTTCGATGAGGCCACCGAGCATCTCTGGCGACACGCCGCGCTGCGCCAGGAACTACTCGAAGCGCTGCCCCTACTGGAAGATCAAGTGACTCACCTTCACGCGCCGCTTGGACTGCTCCAGCCAGTGCCGCTCCAGGTTCACGCCACCTACACGCGTGAAGAGGTATTGGCTGCGTTCGGTGCGTCGACCGTCACCAAGCCACTACCTCTGCAGACGGGCGTCTTCTGGCACGAGGCGACCCGGACCGACCTCTTCTTCATCACACTGATGAAGACTGAGAAGCACTATTCCCCAACCACGCGTTACCGCGACTACGCCATCAGCGACCGGCTATTCCACTGGGAATCGCAGTCGACCACCGCCGTCGCCAGCGCCACGGGCCAGCGGTACATCCACCACGAAGCGATGGAGACAAACATCGTGCTCTTCGTCCGGTCAAGCCGCACAGATCTCAACGGCCGCGCGCGTCCCTACTTCTGCGTTGGTCGGGCGACGTACGTCGAGCACCGCTCGGAACGGCCAATGCAAATCACCTGGCAGCTCCACGACGCCCTCCCCGGCGACGTCTTTGGCGCCTTCCGAGCCGCCGTCGCCTGACCCGCCACGCCGCGTCTGCCAACGTTGCCCCATTCGCAGCGGATGCCGATCGCCGGCTATGGCGTCCGACCGAGATCGGTGGATGTCGTGGATTCTGTGCATTCGATCACCATCTGTTCAGCGCAAGGCGACTGCCCGAGTTGAGCTCGGGAGTGGCTAGGTCCGCCACGTGGCGTTCCGCGTCCGACATCTCCTAGAAGGAGGACCTGAGGTACCCAATGGGGTGAACAAAATATTCGGCGGCATGGATCCCGTGGATCGATTCTGGTGCTCGCCGAGCGGCGAGTTCCGCCTCGATGACCGCGGAGTAATTGCTAGATCCTGAACAACTGTTTCTGACGGCAAGCCTCAACCCAGAAGCAGTGGCCACGGACCAGATCCTTCAGCACCGGTGCTTGGTGCTGATCGGGGAGCCAGGCATCGGGAAGACGACGGTCTTGCAGACTCAGGCGCCGATCGTTCCACCGCTGGCACGCGTTGTGGGGTGGTCACGCTCGAGTTAGCGGCTCACGGCGAGTCAGATCTCAGCAGGTTGCTCCACCAGCCGGCGATCTCCGAGTGGGTGGCAGGTTCGCACGAGATGGTGATCATGCTCGACGGATTCGACGAGGCTCACGACCGAATGCCACACCTCGCCGCTCGTCTCGTCCACGTTTAGCGTGTGGCCCGTGCAACGTCTGTGGCTACGAATCGCCTGCCGGACCTCGGACTGGCCAACCCGACCATGGAATCCGCCTCGGGGAGGCGTATGACGAAGTAGGCGTCTTCGAGCTTCTGCCGTTGCGCCGCAAGGACGTCGCGGCAATCGCCGATCTCGGAGACCGAACTGCGGTCTTTCTCGACGCAGTCGAATCAAATGGGGTCGTCCCGCTTGCTGCTCGTCCGCTGACGCTCAGAATGCTGGTGGGGGCCTTCGAGACGAGCCATTCGCTGCCCGAGGGGACGGCCACCGTTTATGACACCGGGACGGTGTCACTATGTGAAGAGGTAAACGATAACCGCCCGCGCGGCCAGGCTGATCGGCGCGCTGTCCGCCGTGCAGCGCCGCGGGGTCGCCGCCCGCATCGCGGCGCTCACTCTGTTGACAGGTCGGACGAATGTCTACGGCGGGCCAACTATGAACGCCACGACCACCGATCTCACGGTTGACGACGTCGTTGGAGCGGGCGGACCACCAGACGAGGCCGCCACGCCGGTCACAGCCGACACGATCCGTGAGACGCTCCGCACGGGTTTGTTCACGGGCCGGGCAGGCGGTCGGCTCGGTTGGCGCATGTGAGCTTCCGCGACTATCTCGCGGCGCTGTGGCTGAGCTGGCACGGGTTCACGGAGCAGCAGATCCGGTCTCTGATGGTCGCCGACGATGATCGGCTCTATCCGCAGGCCGCGTGACGCAGCGGCTTGGCTGCCGGCCATCGACCCCGGACGCGCATCGGTGGATCGCAGCCATGGACCCGGAGGCGCTTGTCAACTCAGTCACCTATTCGGATGTCGAGTTGCGGCGAACGATCGTCGACGGGTTGTACCGCCTCGCCACCGATGGCAGCCTCAACCGCCGGTGGTTCCAGTCCTATGAACCGCTTCGCCATCCCGGCCTTGTCGCCCAAGTACGACCGTGGCTCAACCACGAAGTCGAAGAAGTCCGGACCTTGGCCTATGACCTGTGTCGAGACTGCAAGCTGGACGAGCTCCGGCTGGAGCTCGCAGCCATCGGGCTCAATGCAGAACTGTCACCGCGAGAGCGTGCTCGTGCCAACTGGGCGCTCGTGTCGCTGGGAAGGATGCGCCGATCTGCGAACTACGCGATCTGGCAGTAGACCCCGGCGACGACCCTGACGATGACGTTCGCGGTACGGCGCTGCTGGCAAGTTGGCCGCATGCTGTAACCACCGCCGAGGTATTCGGCCATCTGCCGGCACCGAAACGACGCAATTACCACGGTGCCTACGCCAAGCTCCTCTCGGACCTTGCCAGGGCTGTGACCGTCGAGGATTTGCCGGGCCGCGCTCCCCTGGCTTCAACGAGCCCAAACTCCATCGACTATCGAGTTGCCGAGGTGGCCAACTCCGTAATCCGCGCAGCGCTGGAGGCCTTGGACGACGCCGAGAGCAAGACACCCTCGTCGACCTCGTGATGAGGCGGGCCCGTGAGCACCAAGTCCTTCTCTACACGGACCACGGCGACACGCCGGACCCACTCGACGATGCCGCGATACGACGTCGACTGGCCGCTGCCGTTCTCGACGCCGAGCCAAGCGACGACGTGCTCTACGCCCTTGCCGAACCCAGCCCCCACGGGCTTCGCCTGCATCCGGGCCGACGATGTCGAGTGGCTTGCCGAACGCTACACGAAACATCCGGGGGGCCGAACCGCCCTCGCCAACCTCGCCACAACGATCTGGAGCTGGTCATCGCACACGCAACGTGAGCCGTTCTTCAACCTCGATCCGGGCACCCGATGTATCAAGACGTCGTCGCCCGGTGGCTAGCGCCCGTTGACCTCGAATCGGAGGAGGCTCGCCAACTCCGGGAGCGCCACGCCCAGACGATTGCGCAGAGTCTCAGACTCGAGGAGGCGCAGCCGCGAGGACGGCATAGACGAACGCATGAAGCTTTCTCGACGAATTCGAGGCTGGCGACGTCGACGCCTACTGGAAGGCGGTCCGTCTCCTCAGTGTCTCGCCCGGTTCACAGCATTTCGACGGCCAGAACGTCATGAGAGTCACCAGTTTGAAGCGTTGGGCGGCACTTGCCGACGAGGCGCGTGACCGCTTCATCAACGACGCAGTGCGCTACTTGGCCGATGGATCTTGTAGTCCCAGCGAGTGGCTGGGTCACGACAAGATCTGGTTTCCAGCTGACGCAGGCTTTCGTGCGCTGATCTTGCTGCTCGAGAATCAGCCGGACAGCCTGCAGGACCTCGAAGGGAGCGTGTGTCTGACGGAGCATCAAGTGCATCACGGCACACTCCACGTTCGGGAGCGCCGAGGATAGTGACCTCAAACTTCGGTTGATTGAGCTCTGTGCGGTCCACGCCCGCGAGCAGCTCACGGAGGCGTTGCTCGTCCTGGTGCGCCGCGCCACCGAGGACGGCAATCACCTGTTCCTCGACCGCGAGATCGACGCACTTTGGGCGCCAGGGCTGTCGACCCAGCTCCTCACGATGGTCGCAGCGGCGCCTCCAGACCCGCCGCTGAGCCATCTCATCGACGGCTTCATCCGCAACCAACTCGACGCCGTGCGACCGGTGCTCCGGCAGTGGCTCACCGACCGCAACAACATGGACCCACGCAACGCGCCTTGCTCGCCGGGTGCCGCTTGGTCATCTCGGATCCGACAAGCTGGCCCGCCATACGAGACGCCATCGCCGCCGACCCGAGCGTCGGCGACACGATCTTCCTCGGCCTCAACGCACACACACTGCCCGAGGCTCCCCGGCCGGAAGAACTCGCCGAACTCTACCTGTGGCTGATCAACCGGTACCCGATCGATGAAGACCCGAGCATCGACCACGTCCACTCGATCGACCACACAAGCAGTTGGGCACTGGCGGGAGAGGATTCTCGAGCAGCTCCGAAGCGCCGGCACGGAAGAGTCGGCTGCGGGCTCTCAGCCGCGGATCGCCGCGAGTCTCCCTCAAGAGCGCTGGCTCGCACGTAGAGGCCGAGTCACAACAAGAGGTCCGTCGACTCGTTGGCAGCCAGCCGGACCTGCCCAGATCCTGTCGATGGCTACGGACAACACGAAACGGGTCGTCCGCACTGAGAGACAGCTTCTCCACCTCACCGTCACCGCGCTCGACGAGATCCAGCAGCTGCTGCTCGGCAAGACCCCGAGGTCCAGTTGCTGTGGGACACAACTGCTCGCGTGCCGAAGTCTGAGGACCAGATGTCGGACTATGTCATGCAGCGGCTACGTGGACCGCGTAACGGACCACGGAACGGTAGTCAATCGCGAGGTCCAAGTACGGCGTTTCGCCGCCTCCGGTGTTGGTGAACGAACCGACATCCGCATCGACGCCGCGGACAGTTCATCGGGTGGCGGAACACTCACCGTCGCCATCGAGACGAAACCGCGTGGAACTCCGAAACTCTCACCGCCATGCGCGCCCAGCTCGTCGAGCACTACCTCAGGCCGATCGGCAGCCGACACGGCATCTACCTCATAATGTGGTGCAACGCCACCGAGCAGTGGTCCGAAGACGATCGGCGACGCAAGGGAGTGCACCGGCTGGACCGGGGCCGGCTCCTTGAAGAACTCGAGGTGCAGGCAGGTCACCTCGCCGTCGACGGCTACACCATTGCCCTCGTCATGCTCGACGCCACTTGGCCTCCGGTCCGCCATGCCTAGTTTGTCGCGTATCGTCATGAGATGGACCTGGAGCCAGTCGGTCCGGGCCGGAGGCCCGGAGTTGGGGGGCGCGTCGAAGCCGACGTCTACGTGTTCGCCGGCCGCTTGGCGGGATCCTGGTTGATCAAGGCGAGTGGTGGTCTCCGATCGGGTGAAGGGTCACGGTGAACCTGGCTTCGGTCCTCGATGAGTCGAGGTGGTGGCAGCCACGTCAACGAGATCGAGTCGCTGCACGAGATCTGATCGAACGATATGTCCGGGAGATCCATCCCTTCCGTTTCTCGCCTAAGCATCAGGCGGGCACGCTGGGTATTCGTAAGGTACCGGTGGGGTTTTCCCGCTCAACAGAGCCGTAGTCCAGGGTCCGACCGTGTCGCGCTCCGTGAAGGCTGTCCTCGGGCCGCGGCAAGTGCGATTCACGGTACCGCGTGTCGATTGAGGTCGATCACGGTTGACAGCGCCACGCCGTACGACTGGGCGGCTGCGACGGCTCCTCTATATGCGAGGACAACGCAACCGTAGGGGACGAGTGCTATTGCAAGCCAAAACCCGTGGCGCCAAAAACACAGAATCGTCGCTGCTAGCGACAAACCCCATACCAAGACGTATCGCACGGTCGAGTCCAGTTGGTTCCGGCGGTCATCAAGGTAGTCGAGGTGAATCGGCGGCACGAGTTAGCGAGAGAGATGTGGGGCAACCGTGATGGCATCCAAACCGTACTGGGAACCCGCCAGATCCTCGTATCGGCGAAGAACGTTGCCTAGGCGGGTAGGCATGACTCTCTCAGGTCGTTCTGGGTAGCGTGATCGCTCGCGGGCGCTGTTCCAAGCACCCATAGATGCTGCCGCTCGGTCTTCGGGCGACCCTCCAGTTTCAATCAGAGATTCAGCCGTCGCCTGTGCGTTGCCCTCAGCCACCAGAATTTGTCGTCTACGTCCGACGTGTGTGCGCACTATCACGGTCATGAGCGCAGCCGCGACTGGACCCGATCCCCAGTAACCCTCCAAGATCTGCGTGATGGCGAACTGCAGCGGATGCAGCGTGAGGCCGACGACCAAGGACAGTCCGCCAAGCGCAGCGAGTTGCTGGAAGCTCACGTTCTCGCGGCATCGACCATGGCGGACACACTGGGCTCTGACTCGAAGCCGCCCGTCGTCACTGACCGCGGCCAGATACCCGACGAGCAGGACTGAGGGTAGAGCGCTCGAGACCTTGAAGGATCGGCCGAGATCGCTTGCCGTCCCGAGCACGAGGTCCGTTGGGCTTGTGCTCACGCGAGATCCCGTCTGTGGTTGTTAGAGGCGTCGCCCGCAGATTGGACAGCACTGATCGGCGGTCGGCACAACCGTGATGTTGCAGTTCGTGCAGTTGGCGGAGGGTCCCGGACCAGGAACGCCTGGCGGCACAGGCTCCGGTCGTCGGTATGGACGGCCTGCAACGTTGACGCTTGTGGACTCCGTCAATGCCTTCACATGCCCTCCCAATCCGGCGGACACGCATGCTAGAACGAACACGGCCTCGTATCCACAGGCTGGCCGCGTGGCTGAGTCATGATCCCTTGATGCCGAATGACCACGGCGCCGCGTTGGCCGGAACGGGTGCTCACAGGTCAGTTGTGGATCTGGCCTCCGATCTTGATTCTGGCGGTTGCGACTCTGGGCGGTCTGTTCGGGGCTGCGGCTGCTCTTGCTGCATCTGGCGTTGCCCTGATTCTGCTTGTCGTCGTGATATCGGCTCAGCCGACCATCGATTCCCGATGGAGAGCCTGGCTCCTGATCGTTGGGGCGGTCGTCGCCCTGGTCACGGTCGTCGGCGGAACAGTCTGGATTCACGTCTCGAGTGAGTCCGGTTCGACAACCGGGAGAAGCCAGGATGTGCTTCAGCAATCAGACGTGGATGACATGTCGTTCGTTGGAGCCGACCTCCGCGGCGAGGAACTTGCGGATCTCGACCTGAGCGGCGTTGACATCCGCGGAATCAGCAGGCGGTCTCCGCCGCGAACTTCAGCGGGACGAACCTGAGGGCGCTCTCCTTCAAGGAGCAGACCTCCGCGAACGCCAGGATGGCATCAACGTGTCTTCGACGGGCAGCTCTTCAAGGCGCCTTGGTCGCCGGTGCCGACTTCGTCGGATCCGATCTCGAGAACGCCGACGTCACCGGCGTCGATCGTGCGACGGCGATGCGGTGGCCGAAGGCGAATGAGCAGCGTTCCTCCCCGGCATGTGGATGAGCACTTTGGCCTGACTCACCCCCGGTGGCGACGACGACGACGTCGACGTCCCCTGCGGCGAGCCGCCATCGACAAGCTGCTGGTGTCGATGCTCATGTCGCCCTCTTTGCCTATCTCGACGATCGGACCGAAGCCCACGACAAAACGACATTGACGGCCACGAGCGGGGCCGCTCCGAACGATCCAGGCATGTAGATCGTGATCACGTTTACCGGCATGTCTCCACAGGTCGGTATGATCATCGGTATGACTACAGCGAAGATCGCGGTTAGCCTGCCTGCAGAGCTCGTTGAGCAAGCGCACGTGGCGGTGGCCGAGGGGCGAGCTCGCAGCGTCAGCGCCTATGTTGCCGCAGCCTTGGAGGAGAAGGCGAAGCTCGATGATCTCGCCTCGTTGCTCGAGGAGATGCTTGCGGAGACCGGTGGTCCGCTGACGGCCCGCGAACGTAAGGCTGCCGACCGAGCCCTCGGCCGATGAGCGGAGCCGTGCTCGACAGCGGAGCGCTTGTCGGCTTCGAGCGCAACGATCGTCGAGTGGTGGCCATCGTCTCTCGCGCCCTCCATCATCGTGATCCCCTCGTCGTGCCCGCTGGGGTCGTCGCTCAGGCCTGGCGCGACGGGAGTCGACAGGTGCGACTGGCCCGGCTCCTCGGCTCGCCGCTGTGCGAGATCGTCGCCCTTGACGACCGCACCGCCCGCGCCGTCGGACAGCTCTGCGGAGTCAGCGGCACCGCCGACATCGTTGATGCGTCCGTAGCGCTCGCCGGCCGACAACGCAAGCTGCGTGTCGTCACCTCGGACGCGGACGACATCCGCCGAGTCGACAGCCGACTTGAGCTCGTGCCGATCTAACGACCGCGGTCGGCCTCTGGCGACCGCTACCGAACGTCGACACCGAATGGCGTCGCTCACGCTCTCGCGAATGATGCCGAACGGCATCGGGTGCGCGTCGTGTTCGTAGGTGACGCGCCGCCGCCAACGCCACCACAGGTCAGCCGACACACCATGGACCAAGATCGGGCGACGGGCCGCGCTGTCCAAGCTTGCCCGTCCCCTCAGAATCCGATCTCGAGACCATTCGCTTGGCGGGTTTGCCGTGCGGGGATCGGCAGCTCGAAGTCGTTGTGGTCGGCCCAGCCTCGGATCGCCTGGCCGAGCTCTCTGAACCGATCGGCGTGCTCATGTCGGCGCCCGACGCTCGTGAGCAGCGTGACGGTGTTGTTGAGTTGGTGGACGGCGACGGCGTCGCCGCGGGCCCATCGTCCCCAGGTGTCGACCGCTTCGACTTGCTGTCGGAGGTGCGGGAGCTGGTCGAACGTGTGGCGGAGGCGAGCACGCTGGTTGTAGCGACGCAGGTCGTCGTTGGCAGCGGCGAGGCGTGCCATCGCCTGGCTATACCGGTCGATGTCTGGGCCGGTGTGCTGCCGGGCTATTCGCAGCTGTTCGCTGGCCCGTTCGAGGTCGGCTTCGGCCACGGTGAGGTGACGGCGCGCGGCCCGTCGGCCGAGGATGCGGCAGCCGTCGAGACACTTCTCGGCGAGGGCGTGGCTGCGCCAGGCCGCCTCGTGGCGGCTTGTAGATGCTGCGAGAGCATCACGTGCCGGCACCGTCGCCGCGTCGATGCGGGATAGGTCCCGTTGTGCCGCCACGAAGGCGGCGACGAGCTGATCACCCCGCGACTTGCTGAGGGCCGCCTCCTGCTCGGCGACCGCGAGTTGGCCGCGGAGTTCGGCGCGGAGTGGTTCGAACCACGCCGGCATCTCGCAGCGTGGGGTCCGCCTCGGGTGTGGTTGATGCGGTTGTTGTTCGGCAAGGGTGCGGCGTTGGGTGACGGCGGGGATGTCGGCACGGTCGTAGGCGAGAATCCTCTCGAGGGTGTCTCGTGCTTCGGCGACATCGTCGCTGTCGGTGACAACGCAGAGCAGGTTGTCGACTCGCCCGCGGGTCGCTGCGACGTACAGGCCACGGCGGGTTGTGGCCGCGGACACGAGGGCGAGGCTGTGATCAACGGTGTCGGACTGGTAGCCGTGCGCGGTCGCCGCGTATCCGAGGCGCACATGTTGGTGGACGTAGTCGGCTGGCAGCTCGACACTGCCGTGCGCGTGTTCCCGGGTGACTGTCAACGAGCCGTCAGTGCCGATTGCCATCACGGTCCAGGTCTCGCGGTTGCGTACCGGCTCTCCTGCGGTTGTGAGCACGGTCCGGTCGTTTCGGCGGGTGACCACCACGTCGCCGATGTAGGCATGTTCGCCACCGGCGATTCGGGCGACCTGATTCGGGTTGAGGTGTCCAGCGACGACGCGAGCGCGCTGTACCGCTTGGTTGATCGAGTCGACGTGGTCGTTGGTCGAGGCGACGACGGCGAGGGTGTCGCCTTGTTGGCGGCGCTTGATCCAGGTCTCGGCGATGGCACTGAGGTGGTCGTCGAAGGTGCCGGGGATCATCCGATCATGGGCTTCGTAGGCGTCGAGCACACGGGGATCACCGGCGCGCAGCTTCAGCGTCGCGGCCGCTTCCCACTCGTGAGTGAAGCGGTGGACGCGTTCAAGCTCCTCGACGCGCCCGTTGGTGCACAGCTCAGCGAAGAGGCCGCCCCGTCCCACGGCTTGCAGCTGGCGATGGTCACCGACGAGAACGAGACGCCACCGCCGCGACTCGGCGAGTGTCACGAGGTGGTGCAGGGCAGGGGTCGAGAGCATGCCTGCCTCGTCGACGACGACGGTCGTGCCGGCAGCGAGTTGATAGTCGGGTCGTGGTGGCCGGTCGGGACGGTGCCACTCGTGCAACAGCTTGGCGACAGTCTCGGCGGGCATCCCGGTGTCGCGTTGCAGCACTCGCGCCGCTTTCGCCGTCGGCGCGACGCCGAATACTGAGCGGTGCTGGGCATCGAGATCGGTGACGGCGGCGGCGAGCATCCGCGTCTTGCCGGCGCCGGCGGGACCGACGACCAGCACGAGACGATCGTCGCCAGCCACGGCGCTGGCGGCGCTGGCTTGGAGCACGTCGAGCCCGGTGCGGTCGAGCGTCTTCGACGGTGCCGGCGGGTCGATCTGGGCCTCGATCGCCCAGGTGATGATGTGCTCCTCTTGGGTCAGCACGGCGTCGCTGGTGAACCGCGGCGAGGTCGGTTCGATCCACTCCGAGCGACCGTCGGACTTCCGCCGTTTGCTGTCGGTGGGCGGGTCGAGGTCGACGCAGAGATCGAGCACCGCATCGGCGGCCCGCTCGACGAAGTCCGCCCAGCACGGTCCCGTCAGCTGCGCCAGCGGGTCGATGCAGGTCGCAGATTGCCTGCACGATGTCGGCCCGACCCCACGACGAACGCGTGGCGGACACCGCCTCGATGACTTCGGTGAAGCTCACATCTGGAGTGAGTGAACGCTCAGCTCCGGCGCGTGCGACTTCCGCGACGAGACGGTCAGCGGTCCAGCCGACCGCGGCTCCCTCGTTCTGCCACCGTGTCGTGAGATCGGCGACACCGAGCCCGGACTTGTGGCTGCGGGTGTCGACTGCAGCCTCTCGCCCCAAGGCCGCTCGCTCGAACCGGGACGGGGATCGGCCCTCGCGCTCGGCGAAACTCGTCGACCTTCACCCTGAGCGCCTCGTCGACCTGCTTGCCGCGCTTGGAGAACACGTCACGGAGCTCGTCGGGGACGCCGGCGATCTCGGCCTGACCCTTCACGATCGGTGCCCAGTCGACCCCGAAACGGTGCGTGAGCTCGTTGCGCAGCACCGACTGGTACAGGCCGCCGAGCATCCGCTGATGCCGTTTCAGGTAGCGGCCATCGAGCGCGTACCACTGACCCTCGGTCTGCACCTTCGCTGAGATCACCGCATGGGTGTGGATCTGCGGATCATCGGCACGCGACGTCGTCTGACGGAACACGGCGATCGTCAATCCGTTGGTGTCGGGATGGCGACGCTTGTCGTTGTGGCGGATCCGAGTGGTCGACCCGAACCGCTCAAGGTGCGCCAACGCCGCCGAGACGGCGACATCGTGTGCTTCGAGGTAGCGGCGGTCGCCGGTCAACGCCCACAACACGCTCAGCGACTTGGGTGCCGAGAACGTGGCGTCGAACCCGGCGACCGCCTTCACCACCCGACCATCGGCGAGCTTGCGATCCTTCAGCGGGTAGCCGAGCTGTGTCCCCGAGACTGGGTGGCAGCCCGACAGCAATCGTTCCAGCGGCGCAGTTTCGACGGTGCCGGACAGGCCGAAGCCGGCTGCCTGGTGTCCCGTCCACACTCCCGGCACCTCGCCCGGGGCGCCCGTCAGGTAGCGGGTGTAGTACGCCGCCGACGCTGTCGCCGACGAGGCGTGGATCGTGGTCACCCGCAGCATCAGACCCGACACCCGATCGCCCGCTCGGGCACCTGTCTGCAGAACCAGATCGGGCGAACACCTACGACGATCTTGAACATCTCGATCTCAGCCCCTCCGGAGCAGCCGGCGCCACTCGACGGAAACACCGCGATGACCGAAGGAGCGGCCGACAGAAGCAGCCGCCACAAGTCCAGCCGAGCGCGAACAACGCGCTCGATTTCGCCGCTGTCCCGATCGCGATCGTGACAGCGGAGGCCCCGGCGGCCGGCAGGTACACCCGCCGCTCGACGCCGTTGCAATCGGACAACTTGTCGACGCGCCTCGAACTCACTCCTACGTACTTACACCCATGATTTTCGCACTTCGCCTCGGGCGGCGATCCGTTCGTAGCGTGGTGTGCCGTCCCGTCACAGCGCGTCACGCCCGATGCCGCGGTGTCGCCCAGAAATTCCTTCGCCACCCTCTTGACACGCTCGGCGCCCCGTCTACTCGGGAGGCAACAGCCTGAGCTGCTCGGCTGAACTGGCACGACGCTCGGCGAGCGAACGCCGTGCCCGACTTGGCGACCGATCGGCGGAGTGACTCGCCCCGTTCGCAGCGCCACCTGAGGTCGCCCGGGTGGCGCGCCGGACCACGATCCGCGCTGGACGGTTGGACCGATTCAACAGGTCGCTGACGTAGGACTCGAGCTCGGCCGGTGACACGACCCGGCCGGTGAACGCCAGAGTCAGCAGCCCCGGTCGCGGAATCCGAAGGCAGTTGCCGATCTTGATCGTCGGGATGCCGTCGCTACCGCCGGTTGCCAAGTACAGCTCGGCCTGCTGATAGGCGAGCGTCCGGCCGATGTGGAGCTTGCGCGCCGCCTCCTGCACCGTGTACAGCAGCGGCTCTTCGATGGCGTCGGGACGACCGCCAGTGGACGCACCGGCATCAGACAGTCCTGGAAGGCAGCACGCAGCACGGGGCGGACGACTCGTCGCATCCGCGGACGTCGACGCCGACCGGGCAGTAAGACGTTTCGCGATTCCCATCACACTGTTAAAGGACAACGACTCGCGAAAACCGCGACATCAACCGTTGCATCATCTCGGTTGGAGGTAGCGCACTCCGCTTCCGGGCGACACCGACTTGCGCCTGGGATCGCTTACATGAGCGGCGGCCGGTCAGATCGTTGATGCTCATGACGTGTTAAAGCGTCAGGACACGCGCAAAGCGCGACCTCGACCGTTCGTTCACCTCGTGAGCACTTCGCTCGCGTCAGTTGAGCGACAGCTCGTCGTCGATCGGCGTTCGCACGCGCCCTGACGACGACGGCTCCCGACAGCGACGGCCGGGGGTCGGGATGCGCAGTATCCTTACTTTGACTCGGATGTAAGGAGGGAGTCGTGGACGCTGCGGCGAAGGTGACCTCGAAGGGACAGGTGACAGTCCCGAAGGCTGTGCGTGACGCGCTGGGCATCAAGGAGGGCGACGAGGTCGTCTTCCGAGTGGAGGGCAACCGTGCCGTGCTTGCCCGGACACCCGACTTCCTCGCTCTCGCAGGTGCGATCCGGGTGCCGGCGGCGAAACGCAATGTCGCTTGGGATGAGGTGATCCGGCGTACGAGGTCTGATCGGGCGGCGAGGCGCCATTGAGCGCGTTTGTCGACACCAACATCCTGGTCCGGCATCTGACCGGTGACCCCGCCGACTTGGCGGCACGGGCGACATCCTTCCTCGGCTCGGAGCGAGAGCTCCTGCTCACTGATCTCGTCGTGGCCGAGACGGTGTACGTGCTGGAGTCGTTCTACGAAGCGCCCCGCGACGAGGTCGCCGACGCAGTGCGGTCGCTTGTCGCGTTCGGCTCGATCGTCTGCGTGGACCCGGCGCTACTGCTGCGGGCGATCGAGGTGTACGAGACCGACCGCATCGACTTCGCCGAGGCCTACCTCGTCGCCTGCGCCGAGAGCACCGGGGTCGGCAAGGTCGCTTCCTTCGACCGGTCGATTGACCGCGTGCACACGATCGAGCGGATCGAGCCGCCGCCGGTCTGACTCACGTCTGTGGGTCGAGATGGAACGATGACCCGCTGCCCACCCGGGCACTCGCCTGCCAACCAAATCGGGTGCGAAGCGAACGACAATCTCCAACACGACGACCTCAGTCCGCCGGCACCAGCACGAGCTGGTCAACCGAGCCGCGACGCCCACCAGGCGACCGAGCGGGCCGGCGCGCCGACCGAGCCGCCGACGAGCGCGGCCGCCGGGCCGTTCCCGCCGCGGCCCGGACTGCACGCCGCACCCTGATCTGCCGACGGATCGACCGCTTCCGGCGATCGGCGTGAGCGGCGAGCTCGGGCAAGGAGACGACCCGGCCGATTTCGGCCAGTTCAAGCAAGGCCCAGCGAGGAACCCGCAAGCAATTGCCGAGCCGGATGACCGGGAGCCCCTCGCGACCACCGGTCTTCTCGTACTGACCGGCCATGTCGTACGCCTTCGTCCTGCCGATGCGGAGCCGCTCGCCCGCCTCCTCGACCGTGTACACCCACGGCTCCTCGTCGTGTTCGGATAGGGCGAACCGGGCGGGACAGAACGGCACCGGATGGGTCACGGCGTCATGGGCGGCGTCGGCCGTCGACGTGTTGACACGACCCGACGGTGCTGCTCGGGTTGCTGTGCAGAAGATCCATGCCTGGTTAAAGGTCAGGGACACGCGCGAAGCGCGACATCAACCGATCCATCACCCTTAACCGGCAGCGATACTCGCCTCGCCGGTGGGAGATGTCTGGGCCGGTCTACCGGCGAGTGCCGGCTGGGGCGCCGAAGCGCTGTTGGGCGGCCTGACGAGAGATGCCCAGGGCGAGACCGATGAGCATCCACGAGAAGCCGGCTTCACGAGCGGCGGCGACCTCGTCGTCGAGCTCGCGTCGGGCCCGCTCGACGGCCTCGTCGGCGGCTGCGATGCGTCGTAGCACTGCGCCGTCGCGAAACTCGCCGGGGTCGATCTGGAAGTCGTCCGACTCCACCCAGTCGGCGAGCGCTTCGAAGTCGTTGCGGTCGATGTGGTCAGGGATGCGCATGGTCGATCACCTCAGGAACTTGGATCGGGCGGGCATGGCGTGGAAGATCACGGTCTCGTCATCGTGGTCACGGACGACGAGCTCGATGAGCCGTCCGGTGCGGTCGCTGCCGATGATGAAGGCCACGTTGTCGTCGTCGCTGGCCACGACGCGCAGCTGGTTGCGCCAGGCGTGCTCGATGTCTTCGTCGGCGACACCGTGGCGACGGGCACTCGCTGCGATCCACATTGTCAAGGATACCTTGACGGTTGGTGATCGTCAACAATTGGTTGACGTCGATCACGCGGCTGCGTCACGGTAGGTCACTTGCCCGCGCGGCGATCTTCTCGGTGACGGCGCTGATCGACTCCGGCAGCGCGTGGGCGTAGGTGCGCATCAGCATGTCGGGGCTGTGGCCGAGGAGGTCGGCGGCGGCGCGGATCTCGCCGATGTCGGAGGCGTGGCGGACCATCAGCGTGGCGGCGGTGTGGCGCAGCCCGTGCGAGCTGAGCCGCGGCACGCCGGCCCTGGCGATCAGCCGCTCCAGGGTCTGGTCGAAGTTGCCTGGAGACACCGGCGTGCCGGTCCTGGTGGCGACCACGAGGTCGTTGTCGACCCAGCCGGCACCGGCGAGGAGCCGCTCCTCGGCCTGGAACTTGCGGTGGGCGGCGAGCGATCGCACGGTCGACTCGTCGATCGCGATCGTCCGGCGCGACCGGGCGTTCTTGCCGTCGGACCATTCCGGGCGGCCGTGGACCTCGACGAGGCCGCGCTCGATGCGGATCGAGCGTCGCTTCGAGGTCGACGCATGACCAGCGCAGCCCGAGCAGCTCGCTGCGGCGCAGCCCGTACAACACGCAAAGCGCGGATCGGTGCCGCCCAGCGGTGATCGTCGATCGAGGCGACGAACCGTCGCACCTCGTCCTCGGTCCACGCCTCGTGCTTCGCGTTGGAGGTCGGGCTTGGCGACGTGCCGGGGCATGCCGACTCGTGCCGCTGGGTTGCGGCGGATGGCGCCGGAGGCCACGGCGTCCTCGAGCGCTGCGCGCAGCACCATGCGGAAGATCCGGATGCTGCGCCGGGCGTAGTAGCCGCCGGCGGCGAGCTCCTCGAGCCAGCGGGCGATGTCCTCGCGATCGAGTCGGTCGAGGCGGATGGCGCCGATGTCGCGGGTGATGCGCTCGGCCGCCCACTCGTACTGCAGTCGGGTCTGGTTGCCGACGTGGATGCGGCTGGTCGCCCACTGGTTGACGAGCTGGCCGACGCGTGCCGCGCTCGCTGCCGATCTCCCCCGCTGCCGTCATCGACGCCGCTGCGCTGCGCGCGGCGCGCTGCGAGGAGTAGCTGCCGAGCTGTCGTGGCCGGCGCTTGCCGGTGACGGTGTCGATGCCGTCGACGCGCACGACCCACTTGTCGCGCTGCCGGCGCACCGCCGGGTGTCCGGTGGCCTTCCACGCCATGGCATCCCTCCCTGTGATACATCGTGCGATACATCGGCCGAAAACGGCCGAGGACCCCGCCGTTCTGGCGGGGTCCTCGGACTCTTATCACACCTGCTAGACCGGCAGATTCGGTCAGCGCGCTCGGAGGGAGTCGAACCCCCAACCTTCTGATCCGTAGTCAGATGCTCTATCCATTGAGCTACGAGCGCAGTCGTTGTGGCCCGGTGAGTCTACGCCGGTGTCGGGGCGATGAAACGGGAGTTGGCGGTCGGGACGCCCGTACCCAGTGAGTGTGGAAGCAGCACAGGACAAGCTCGACCACTGCCGGACCATTGACGACGATCAACGTGCGTCGCGTTCGGCCCGTACCGCTTCCGCCGCGGACTCTGAAGTCGTCGCGGGGAGACGAGTCCTGATCCGTTCAAGAAGCTCGGCTCGCGTCGGACGTTCCATTGAGCGTCTCAACTCGTTCAACGCGTACTCGGACAGCGACGTGCCCTCCATCGCAGCACGAGCCTTCAGTCGACGGTGCAACTCATCTGGCACATTGCGAATCTGGAGCATCTTCATGCACCCAACATGGTTGCATGCCCGCGCTGGCGTCAGCGGTCGATTGCTCCCGGGGCGAGCGCCGTGTCGAAGCGCAGGCCGCTCCATCCCTCGCCCTCGCCGGTCCGCTTGCGGCGGCCGATCCACAGCGCCGTGCCGCCGTCGGGGGTGCGGGCGAGCTGGTAGCGGCGGGTGACGACGGCGCCGTCGCGGGGCACCTCCTCCTCGGCGATGCGCAGCCGGTCCGTGGCGACGTCGGCGTCGGGTGCCGTGCGGAGCAGCGTGCCGCGCACGTGGGTGACGTCGGTCGTGCCGTCGGCGCGGAAGTGCAGCAGCGGGCGCCGCTCCAGCTCGATCGTGCCGGCTGGGGCGTCCGGCACGGGCACGGCGACGAAGGGCACCCAGTGATCGGGCACCGGGGTCATCAACCGGTAGACGATCGCCGCGTCGTCGAGGTCGCCTGGCAGTTGCTGGCGCAGGGAGATCGGCGGCGCGGCACGCGACCGGTTGACCGGCTCGCCCGTGGCGGCCTGCACGATGCGCTCGACGCCCCACACGAGGTTGGCCATCTCGTCACGGAACAGGGCGACCTCCTCCAACGGGTCGCTCTCGAGGACGTGCGGGAGCACCGGCGGCACGACGAACACGTCGGCTCGTGCCGACTCCTCGGTCGACGGCGTCAGGCCGAACATGCTCCACCCGCCCGGCTGTCTTGCCGGGCCGACGTTCACCTCGACACCGAACGTGTCGACGACGGTGAGCGAGTTGACCCGCATCGCCGCGCCGGCGGGGACGTCGACGGGCACGACGAACCAGTCGACGCCGTAGGCGAGGGAGAACTCGACGAGGGCCATCCGGGTGAGATCGGTGGGGCCGGCTTCGATGCCGCCGAGGTACACCTTGGCGTCCTCGAACGCCCACAGCCGGTCGGCGGGCATCCCGGGGAACGACGCCACCGTCGGCAGGCGCCGCTGCGGTCGGCGCTCGGGATCGCCGCCCCGTCCCGCCGGCGTCTCCCCGAGGTCGCCGAACACCGCCCGGAAGTCGGTCCAGTCGACCCGCCCCGACGTGTACTCGTCGGCCTGGAGGACCGTGCGACCGGTCACCGGCAGCTCCGCCTGGACGGCGAAGGAGTACTCCTGACGGTGCGGGTTCCATGCCGCTGGGCCGGCCCCGCTGCCGGATCCGACGAGATATCCCTCGTACCAGCGCAACCAGGCGCCGAGGACCGTGCGTGCCGTCTCCTCGGCGACGGCGCCGCCGCCGTCGTCGAAACCGGCCGGCAGTCCGATCAGTGGCCCGTCGCCGTCGCGCAGCGGAACGAGGGCGGCGGCGACACGGGCGGCGTCGGGAACCCGTCCGGCCGTCACGCGGGCGCGAGCCGTGCCGACGCGATCGGGAAGCCCAGGGTCGTCCGGCGTCGGCGCGGCGAACCGCCACGCCGCCAGCACCGACGGTCGCGCCGAGTCGAGGCCGGCCGCGGAGAGCATGCGCAGCAGCTGCATCCCGGCGGCAGCCCGCACCCGCTCGGCCGGGACCTCGACGCCCTCGGCCTCGACGCGAGCCTCCAGCGGGAGCGCTTCGTCGACGATGTCGACGGCGCCGTCCTCGTCGTCGTGGCCGTGCGGCGTGCCTGCGAAGAGCCGCGACAGCGGGGCGTGCTCGACGTCGAGCAGCGTGGCGATCGGCGTGCCGCCGTCCTCGCCGCGCAGCTCACCGAACTGCCATTGCCGGCCGATCATCCACAACGGATCGGCACTCAGCGCCTGCAGCCCCGGCAACAGGTCGGCGCTCAGCGACATCGGTTCGAGGCGCGACCACGTGACGATCGACGGCATCGCGACCAGCTCGAGGTCGAGTCGGTCGTTGGGCAGGCTCCAGATGTCGCTCATGTCATCACCCTCACTTCCCGGTGATCGCCGAGGTGGCCATCGTCAGCAGGCCGGCCGCCTCGGCGGCATCGACGAGCCACCTGATCGGCACGGACGGCACGTCGCGGGTGTAGTTGTTCGGCAGGTAGAGGGCCGGGATCAGCCCGGCGAAACCCTCGATCTCCTTGAGGCTCAACGTGCGCAGCTTGGCCAGGGCGGCCACCTCGTCGACCGTCTCGAGGACGGTGTCGATGTCCCAGCGGTCCGGGTCGGGGTCGGGGTGCACCGCGAGCACGATCGCCTGCGGTGGCCGGGCACCGGGGGCGTCGTAGTTGAACGTCACGCCGGCCGTGTGCTCCGTCGCCGGGATCACCTCCGTCCAGGCGTCGACGAACAGGCCGGCCTGCGGCTGCGCCGGATCGAACGCTCCCGAGGAGACGACGACGACGCCGACCGTGCCGGCCGGCGGGGGTCCCTCCGGGCCGAAGGGCAGCTCGCACCACCGGGCCCCCGGTCGATGAGGAAGCTGGGCGACGGCGACATCGCCGACGACGTCGACGCCCGACGCCTCGGCGTGCAGCAGCAGCCCGCACAGCGGATCGACCTCGGGCCGCACGAGGCTCGCCCGGTCGAGCCAGGCCATCACCGCCGTGTCGTCGCCGCCGACGAGGGCGGCCCGGTCGGCGAGCGACGTCGCCAGCTCGTCCGCCGACGCCAGCGAGAACACCGGGAGCACCGGCTGACTGGCACCGAGGGCGAGAGCAGCGAGCTCGACCTGGCGGACCACCGGGTCGTCGTCGGCACCGAGCGGGCGAGCGGCCAGTTCGTCGAGTTGGCTCACCCGCTGAGCCAGCAGACCGCCGATCTCGTCGGCCTGCGCGACCAGCACGGCCTCCTCGTCCTCCTGCCCCGGGGACGCCGCCGGCAACGCCTCGCCGCCGACCAGTTCGGAGACGGCCAGCAGCGCAGCGCGCAGCGCTGGCGCCGTCCTCGCCGCACCGGTCAGGTCGTCTCGAGCGGCGCGCACGGCGTCGACGCAGTCGTCGACCCTGGTACGCAGCTCGTCGAGATCGACGGTGCCGGCGACGACGTTGCGGGCGACCTCGGCGAGCGCCAGGTCGGTTCCCGCCAGCGGCCGGCTGCCGCCCACCAGGCGCCCCGCCCAGCCGGTCACCGTGTGCAGCACGCTGAGGTCGTCGCACTCGATCCGATCGTCGGGCTGAGGATCGGCGACCCGTTCGCCGAGCACCGCGCAGATCCGTGCCCCCAACTCCGAGACGCCACCCGGCGCCGGGCGCTCGGCGGTGAGCACGAGGGCGAGTGGCGACAGGCCGAGCTCGGCGGCGCTCACCGTGCCGAGGTCGGTGACGACATCGGGCTCGCCGTCCACCGCCGCCCGACGCACGAGCCGCCCGCTCGCCGTCGAGCGCGGCGGGGTCGCCGAGCACGTTGCCAAGCCAGCTGTCGAGGCGCGGTTCGGCGCGGCCGCGAACACCTCGCTCCGGCCATCCCGCCGCCGGCGAGTCAGCCTGCAGCGAAACGAGCACCCGGTTGGTCACCATCGCCCCCGCCCGCGGCGTGCGCACGACGTCCGCCTCGACGGGTCGCTCCTGGCGATCGAGGGCCCCGGCCGCGGCGCTCGCCCGTTCGAGGTTGCCGGCCGTCAGCTGATGAACGCATTCGGCGAACAGCACGTCGGTGACGGCGTCGTAGTTCGCCGCCACGGCCCGCAGCACGTCCTCCAACTGGGGTCTGCGAGCCTCGGCGCCGACCCGGCCGACGAGCGCCTCCCATTCGTTGGGCGGCCCGGCGAACAACGACAGCAGCTTCACGCCGTCGACGACGTCACGGGCGGCCACCGACTCGACCGGCTCCTCGTGCTCCTCGTCGCGCGACTGCAGCGGTGCCTCGATGCGCAGCGGCACGGTCAGGTCGGCGAGCCCGGCGTCGCGTAGTCGTCGCTCGACGCGGTAGCCGACGAGGGCGGCGATCGACTGGCCGGCGGCGACTCCCTCGAGCAAGGCCATCGCCTCGCGCACGCGGACCGAGCTGAGGTCGAGCTCGAACGCCCCGCTGCCGGCGTGGGCCTGCCGACCGCTGCGCAGGACGGCGGCGGCGACGGCGTGGCCGAGCGACGGGGCGAGCACGTGGCCGAGACTCTCGGCACCGGCGCCGGAGTCGGGACGAAGATCCTCCACCCAGCCGTAGCACCCGAGATGGATGCCGGTGGGGCGGGCCTCGCGCTGGCGCGTCAGCCGGGCGTGGGCGAGGGCCGTCAGCCAGGCGTCGAGCCGCGAGCTGAACAGGTCGAGCACGCCGCGGAACGCCCACTCGATCTCCTCCGCCGGCGACTGGGCGACGACGTCGGTGGAGGCGAGGAAGCGGGCGATCGAGTGCGCCGGGCTCGCCGGGTCGGCGAGGATGTCGATGATCGGCGTGGAGTCGAGCTCCACCGCCACCTGGTCGTGGACGAACTGTCCGGTGTCGGCGAGCACCGTGTCGGCGAGCTGCCGTGACGTCGTGAACTGCAACGGTGGCCGGTTGGCGACCTCGACCTGCTCGACGCGGATGAGGTCGGTCGCCCGAACCCCCGCCTTGGTGAACCCGGCGAGCTGGGCGGCTTCGAGCGTCAGCCCGACGATCGAGCGCTTCGACGCCGAGAGGTCCATCTCCTGGCAGGCGGCGAACGCCAGCAGCGCTTCGAGCAGGGCGATCGAGTTCTGGCGCAGGTTGAGGTCGCGGCGGCCCGTCGTCCCGGCGCGGGCGAGGCCGGCGATCTCGGCGATGTACGACGTGCCGGCATCGCCCTTCTGCACGAGCGGGACGTTGAGCGGGAGGGCCTGATCGGTCGCCGTGAGGTACTGCACCTTGAGGGCGCCGGTGTTCGACACGCCGAGCAGGTCGGTGACCGTGTAGAGGTACGGCGCCTGGTGCGTGCGCAGGAGCGTCATCCAGTCCGTCGACGACCACTGCGGCGGCGGGGTCATGTCCCGCCAGCGCAACGACCACGGCACCGGGGTGCGCTGCAGCAGGTCGAGGATGATGTCCTCGACGTCGCTCTGTTCACCGGCCCGACCGAGGCGCGGAACGTTGCCGGTGAGCCGCTGCCACAGCGAGCGCAACGTCCCGCCGACCCGGGAGATCGCGGCCTCGGAGCGGTCGCCGGGGCTCGGGCGGTAGCGGCGGGCGACGACGGGCAGCACACCGTAGGGCTGCGGGCCGACGCGGATCGTCGGCAGCGGACCGGAGGGATGGACGTGCTCGGCGGCGTAGACGCGCAGCTCTTCCGTCAGGGCATCCGGTGCCAGCGGATCGAGCAGCTCGCGCAGGTAGTAGCCACCGGTCGCTTCCCACAGCGCGTCGACGAGCGCCGACTCGGTGCGGTGATGCGATGCCGCCGGCGCCCGGAGCAGCAGCGAGGGCCGCCGGCGAGACCCCCAACGCCGCCGCCAGTCGACCGGCGGCGACGTCGACCGACACGTCCGGGTCGACGCCGGTCACCGGCGGCGCCCACTCCGCTACCTGCTCGGACGGCGCCGTCGAGAAGGCGCTGCGCTGCGCCCCGGTGTTGTTCGTCGGCGTGCCGGGAGCGACGAAGGCGAGGTCGCCGGTGGCGGCGTGGGCGGCGAGCAGCTCCTCCAGCGACGCAGCGGCGTCGTCGGGCGTCAGCGTCCAGTCGACGCCGGCGACGACGAGCCGGGTCAGGCCGTGGGCGAGGGTGTGACCGGTGGTCAGATCGGCTTCCCTGACGGTCAGCGCCATGCCGGCGTCGCGTGCGGCGTCGAGGTCGAGCGCCCAGCGCAAGGCGTCCTGGACCTTGGGCAGCTTGGAGTCGTCCGGTGGTTCCGGCGGCGCTTCTTCGGGGGCGGGCGTCGGTCCGGCGGCGAGCCGGTCGGGCACCGGCCGTTCCGACCACACCCTGAACACTTCCTCGCCGGCCTGGTAGCCGACGGCCACCCAATGCTCCGGGAGGGCCGTCGCTTCCACCGCTCTCGTCCACGAGGTCGCCCGCCGTGGCGTGTCGGGGAACTCCGGCGAACCATCGGGCGCGGCGTCGGTGTTCGTCGGATGAAGCGTCTCGACCAGGTACCGGGCGCGGCCGGGGCGGAACCGTCCAGCCACCGTCTGCCACGCCTGGTCGGCGACGTCGCCGTCGTCGAGCGCCGCCCAGCGTTGCTGCCAGTACCACTCCGCCGCCTGCCGTTCGTCGTCGGTGAACTCGGGCTCGTGCCCGTCGAGGTGGACCTGATCGGGGTAGATGCGGATGTCGAGCGACGTCTGATCCGGGGCGAACCGCGTCTCGATGCGCACCGGGAGCATGGCGATCGGGACGTTGGCGTCGAGCGTCCGTACCGAGTCGCCGATGTCGCGCCCGACGAGCAGGCCGGTGGCGAGGTCGCTGATCCCACCGATCAGCTCCGAACGCCGGTCGTGCAGGGCGGCCCGTCGCGTCTCCAGTTCGACGACGGCGCGCTCGGCATCGGCGAGCGCTGCAGTGTCGGTGACCGTTCGGCGCAGCTGGTCGAGTGTCGAGCTGCTGGCCGCCAGCTCGACGCGCAACGCGGTCTGCTCGGCGGTGACCGACGCCAGCTCCTGGCGGTTCCGGGTCAGCTCACCGAGGTCGAGGTCGACGGGGTCAGGCATCGGTCACGGCTCCATCTCGTCAGGGCATCTCGGTCAGGTTGCGTCCATGGACGAGGACCTGGACGGGGTTCTGGAACATCGCCTCGGCGACCATCGCTCCGTTGCTCGGCGACGGCGCCAGCCCGCGCTGCGCGGCAGTCGTGCGCAGCTGCTCGGCGGTGAACGGTGCGCCGGGTTGCATCTCGGTATCCGTCCACGCCACCTCCCGCCACGCATCGAGCGTGCCGCGCAACGGGTCGACGGTCTCGTCGAACCCGAACCGCGGCTCCGTGATCTGCTCCTGCAGGGCGAAGAACCAGCCGTCGCCGGTGTGGATGTCGTCGTCCTCGAGGTCGAAGCCGAAGAACGAGATGTCCGGTTCCAGCAGGCCGGAGAAGATCGGCCGCTTGACATCGGCGTCGTTGGTGCTCGGCGTGGTCGGTCCGCTCGCCTTGATCGCCAGCACGACCGTGTTCGGGTAGCGGCGCAGCAACTCGCCGCGGATCAGCAGCACGAGGTTCGACTCGCCGCCGGCGACATCGACCAACGAGCTGCTCAGCGGGCGCCACTGATGCATCGGGGCGACGTCGTTGCCACCGTCGATGCGATCCCAGAAGCGGCGCAGCGGCGTGCCCCGCTGGTCGGTCGGATAGCGGCGCCACAGCAGCTCGCGGTTGAGCTCGTGATTGAGCCCGGCGAGGAAGGCGGCGACGAAGCGTGGGTTGGTCTCCAGCAGCGTCACCGAGTCGGGTGGGATGGCGTCCACGCCGGGCAGCAGCCGGGCGCGGTCGTAGCGGGCGAGCAGGCGGTAGCTCGGGTCGTGCAGCTCCGGGTAGGCCATGATGCGGTCGAATTGCGGGGCGACGGTGAGACCGCCGATCGCCGTGCCGGCGGTCATCAGGTCGAGCGACGTGGCGCCGAAGCGGACCATCGAGGCCACACGGCTGGTGTGGGCGAACGTCGGGTCGCAGCGCGCCGTGAGGGCGGCTGCCGCGGCCGCCAGCTGGAAGGCCACGACGGATGTTGCCGGCGCCGCCACGCCGATCCCCGACACCTCGCCGACGTGGCCGATCGCCTGCTCGAAGCGGCCGATGACCACCGCGTCCTTGACGAGTGGTGGCACCGTGACGACGGGGCCCTCGAAGATCGGTCCGTTGTCACGGTCCGGGATCTCGTCGCGGTCGATGTCGATGTCGATGTCGATGTCGTCGCGGGGCCGCCGGACGACGACGTCGTCGAGGTCGCGGCCGCGCTCGACGCGGAGGTCCCCACGGGTCGGTCCGCTGCGGATGACGAAGGGACGCTCGCCGGGTTCCAAGGCGTCGGCGGGCAGGCGCATCCGGCGGGCGACGGTGCCGATGTTGATGTCGGCATCGAAGCGGCCGATGACGATGTTCGGTTCGGTCTCCGGGGTGCGCAGCACGACCGTGCCGGTCCTCGTGATGTCCATCGGGCGAACCTCGAAGAACCCGGTCCCGACGCCCTTTCCGATGACGAAGCCGGACGGGTCGGCGTTGGTCTTGGCGGCGAGTTGCAGGGCGAGGATCGGATCGACGGCCTTGGTGTCGAGCTGCGCCGTGTCGATCGACAGTTCGCGGATCGCGGCGACGTGCTTCGAGGTGACGAAACCGGTCTGGCGCAGGTCGCTGCGCAGGGTCAACCGGCGATCCGCGGCGACCGGCTCGAACGTCGCCCCGGCGCCGGCGAGCATCGTCGCCGCCTGCTCCTTCGTGCGCAGCACCGGCAGGCCGACCGGGGCGAGGTCGACCTGGCCGTCGGCCCGCTCGATCGGTGCCGCCCCTGGGCGCGGGGCGACGCCGATCGGCACGAACTTCGTCGGGTCGACCGACGGCGTGCCCGCCGAGAGCTTGCCGAGCAAGCCGGCGCCGATGACGGCGGGATCGGTCTGGGTGACCTTGGCCGTCTTGCGCATGAAGCGGCCGGTCGGGGCGATGAACCGACGCATCGCCGGGTCGATCGATGCGTCGGGCAGGCTCGTCGGGCCGATCGCCGCCCGCACCGAGGCGCCGGCCATCGGCGCCCGCCCGGCCAGCGGGCTGGCGAACGTGAGCACCTCGGCGGTCGGCAGCGCGGCGATCGACTTGGCATGCAGGCGGATCGACGCCTCGATCGACAGCCGGGCCCGCGACAACAAGGCGTTGGCCTTGAGCACCGCCCCGACCTGCTGCCAGCACGCCGTCATCAGGTCCTCTTGCTCGCGGCGCACGACTTCGGCACCGAGCCCGGCGGCGACACGGGCCCGCGGGTCGAGGTTGGCCTCGGCGAACCAGCCGTCGTCGAGGTCGGCGACGTGGAAGCGGTTGGCCGGCCAGGCGCCGTACAGCGGCGGGCCGACGGCGCCGTCGTCGGGATCGGTGCCCGACGGGTCGGCGATGTCGTCGAGCAGCACAGCGAGCGGCTGGCGCAGCTCCGCCGGGACGTCGCCGATCACGCCGTCGTCCTGGCCGAGGGCGCGCAACGCGCCGTCCATCTCGATGACGTGGCCGGGGTGACCGTCGGGAAGGTCGACCGGGCCACCAGCGGCACCGATGTGCATCTTCACCGTGCCGACCGTGGGGACGCCGTCCTCCGATTCGATGACGAACGGGGTGAGCCGGCGGGCGAGCGACTCGAAGTCGCCCTCCGGTCCGGTGGCGAACGACCAGTGGAAGTACAGCGGGAGGGTGATCGAATCCTGCTCGGTCCACGCCGGCTCGAGCGTCGCCGCCTGCGGCGTCTGGCCGAGACCGCGGGCCACGCCGGCGTTGAACGCCGGCACGAGGCAGGCCAGCCAGCGGGCGTTCGGGCGCAGTCGCCGGGGGCACAGCAGCCGCGACACGTGGCGGTCGGGATCGCTGGCGATGAACGACGCCGCGTTGACGCCGGTGCCTTCGGCGACGAGCAACTGGGTGTGCGCCCAGGCCCACGAGTCGGCGAGCGACGGCAGTTCCGCCGCCGCCCCGGACTCGATGATGAGTTTCGGCAGCGGTGCCGCGGCGGTCACCGACACTCCGGGGCGATCCTCGACGACCACGAGGGCGAGCCACGGTCGCAGCTGACCGAGCGGGTTGGCGGCCGACGGCGTGAACAGCCACGGCAGGTCGGGATCGTCGAAGTCGACGGCGGCGAGGAAGTTCGGTTCGACGTTGGAGGCGTCGGGCCGCGGGGTCAGCCGGACGATGGCGGCCGGGTCGATGCCCACGACGTCGCCGGGGCCGGCGATCGCCGTCGTCGTCGAACCGGAGCCGTGACCGCCGGTGAGCACGACGTCGAGCTTCACCGCGGCCCGCGCCGGCAACGAGCCCGCCGACGCGGCGGAGTGGTCGGTGACCGCGGCGGCGAGCCCCCGTCGGGTCCACGGCAGGAACCGGTAGACGGCCGGGGTGCTCATGGCAACACCTCTCGATCTGGGCGGCCAACTGGCCGGAATCCGGACCGAACGCCGCCCAGATCACGATCTGGACCGGAGGCCGCCCAGATCGGCAACGGCGCGCATGCAGCGTGGCTGGTCATGCCATCACCTCGAAGGCCTCGATGACCTTGAGACCGCCGAGGGCGGCGTGCTGGGCGGCGAGCGTCGGTGACAGCTTGGCCTGGTCGATGAGGCTGGCCGCTTCGCTGAACGTGCCGGGGGCGACGAGGGCCAGCGGGGGCTCGGACACGGTGACGGTGTCGGTGACGTCGACGCGGCGCTCGCGGAACGCCCGCTCCGACCGGGCGGCGGCGCCGAGCTTCGACGCCTCGACGGCGCCGTCGTGAGCGACGATCATCGGGCCGATCCTGACGAACGTCCACTTCGTGATCACACCCTGCGGCTCGGGGTCGAGGCGCACCGTCTCGAACGACGCCTTGACGTCGCGACCGAGGGCGTCGGGGGCGACCGGATGGGTGGTGCCGACGACGACGCCGCTGCGGAACGGCTCGAAGACCTTGCCGGTGAGCCGCTCCTCGTCGGACAGCTCCATGAACTGGCCGCGGGCGAACGACTCGGTGGTCGCCTCGAAGCTCGCCTGCGGACTGTCGTTGACGAGGACCCGCTCGACCCCGACGGTCGCCGGACCGCCGGCGAGCTTCTTCGTGCCGAGGCGATCGATCGTCAGGTCGAAGGGGACGGCCTTCTGGCGGATCGCCAGCCGACCGAGCGGGTGGGCGAGCTTGTCGGTTCCCTTGGCGGGCGCCAACGTCACCGGGCTCGCACCGCTCACCGGTCCTTCCGGCGTGAGGTTGTCGGGGTTGCCCAGCTCGGCGGTGAGCGCCGCGCTCAGCGACGTCGTTCCGGTGTCGGCGGCCTCGACCTCGCCCCAACTCTCCTCGAACGGCACGGTCTTGTCCCACCACAGGATCGAGAAGCTGAACTCGCCCTTGATCCGCCAGCGGTCCGGACCCTCCAGCGTGGCCGTGACGCCGACGGAGGCGAGCGTCTCGCCGAACGCCTTGACCTTGGCCTTGAACTCGACGTCGACCAGGAAGTAGAAGCGCGGCGACAGATAGAGGAGTGCGTCGAAGCCCAGCGACGCCTCGATGCCGGCGACGCCGAAGTCGGCGACGATGCTCGTCTTGAACCCGGCCTGCACGGAGTTCGGGGTGACGGCGAAGTACAGCTCGTTGGACATCTTGACGGGGCCGATGCCGAAGCTGACGCGCAGCCGGTCGAGTTGCTTGGGGACCCGCGCCGGGAGCCCCTCGTACTTCGGGTGGAAGCCGCCGGCGGAGAGGATGAAGCTCGGATCGGCGCCGAACTGGGCGGCGATCAGCAGCTCGCCGGCGAGGTCGAGCTTGGCGAAGTGCTCGATGCCGACGAACGAGTCGCGCAGCCGGGCACGGATCAGCAGGAACTCGGTGTCGCAGTCGTAGAAGCCGACGACGTCGATGAGCAGCTTGAGGATCGCCGGCGCCTTGGTCTCCTTCGGCGGCATCTGCACGAGGACCTGACCGACGACGATGACCTTCGACAGGGCCATCGGACCGCCGCCGAGGGCGTTGCGGATGTCGAGGATCACGCCGAGGCGGACGTAGACGATCGGCGGCTGGGAGAAGCTCAGCTCGAGCATCGGACCGACGAGGAAGTTGCCCGCCTTGACCGGGAACAGCGTGCGGTACCGGTTGATGATCCGTGGGGCGTCGGCGACCGGATTCTCGGGGAACAGGATGTCGTCGAGCGCTCCGGTGCGCATCCCGGCGGTCAGCGCATCGACGTCGGCGGTGTGGTGGAGGCCGACCATCCCGCCGAGCCCGGTCCAGAAGATGCCGAAGGCGATGTGGATGTTGAACTGCCCGAACACGAACAGCAGCAGCGACCAACCGTCGGAGCCGTCGGGGCGCTTCGTCGACAGCAGCCCGATCGCCTTGATCGAGAACGTCAGGAACTTGAGCTCGAGCGCTCCGGCGTACTCGCCGCGCTCGGCGTCGATGAACAGGTAGCCGCCGCCCTTCACCACGCCGGCGTCGAGGACGAGGCCGATGCCTTTCGGCGGGGCGAAGGCGACGAGGTCGGTCAGGCGGTCGGCGTCGGCCGATTCGAGCTCGTGCAGCTTGAGGGTCAGGCCGATGCGATCGATCGAGGCGGCGAACGGCCCGAGCGTGAGCGAGAAGCCGCCGCGCAGGTCGACTGCGAGTTCCGGTTGGAACTTCAGCTCGAGCTCGAGGAACTGGATCGTGAAGACCCCGAACAGCGACGCCGAGACGGGCAGGTTGACCTTGATTCCGGACCCGCCCTCGAAGCGAATGCCGTCGACGGTGTCGGCGAGCATGGCGATCTCGAACGGGACTTCGATGTTCCCGCCCGGGAGTTGGCGCAGGAAGCTGTCGGCCTTGCCGAGGGCGACGACGAGCTTCGCCTTGCGGACGCCGAGGCGGAACGCGGCCCGATCGGCGCCCACCTCGACGCCGTAGGCCAGGGCACCGATCTGCAGCCGCGACGAGTCGGCGGTACCGATGATCAGAGCGGGCGCGTCGACCGGCGTCGTGTCGCCGCGCTTTGGTTCGGCGGAGATGCGGATCGAGGGGGCGAAGTTCGCGACGACCTGCGGGTCGCTGGCGATCAGGAGGCCGAACTGGCCGGCGCCGACGAGCTCCATCGTGTACGTCGTGGGGCCGAGATCGGTGGCGAACTGGAACCCGACCGTCGTCGACACGAACAGGCCGGGTCCGCCGTGGGCCGCCGGCACGCCGATGAGCGTCAAGGCCGGACGGACGCCACCCAGCTCGTCGGCGTCGAGCACGACGGTCAGCGCCCGGCTGGCGATGACCGCCGCCTCGCCTTCGTCTTCGGGGTCGGGGTCCCAGCCGTAGATCACGTCGATGACGCCGCCGAGGGCGTCCCAGAAGGTGACGAAGAGGACGACGGTGACACCGCCGAGCATCGAGAACCGTTGGACCCATGCTTCGCCGTCGGCTGCCGTCGCTTCGCCGCGCACGAGCTTGGTGAGCTTGGCCTGGTCGATCTGGAGGAGCGTCTCCTCGTCCTCGGTCACGAGGTTGGCGATCTGCACGAGGGAGTAGGCGGCCGGGTTGCGGACGCGCAGCACGTCGAGCGACCACACCTTGAACAGCATCCAGAACAACGTTCGAGCGTCGACGCCGTCGGTCTTCACGGCGTCGACGAACGTCATCACCGTGTCGACGGTCGCCTTGATGTCGGCGATGACGGCGAGCAGCGCCGCTTCGTCGACGTCCTGCTTGGCGGCGAACGCCTCGAGGCGCGCCTTGGCCGCCGGATCGGCGGGCGTCGGCGTCGCCGGGTTGGTGGCGTCGAGGCCGAGGTCGTCCTTGAACTCGGCGGCCAGCTCGGGATCGCCGAACGTCTCCTCGACCCACTCCTGGAAGTCCTTGGCGACGGTGGCGACCTTCTGGAAGAAGCTCTTCTTCTTCTTGGGAGCATCAGGCATCGGCGACCACCTCGAGCTGTGGTGGGTCGAGCGTCGGGACGGCGGTCAGCGACGTCTGATGGCGGGTCATCGGCGCACCCTCGGTGGAGTTGGGACCGTCGGTCGACCACAGTTCGTGGACGACGAACTGCTCGGCGCCGACCGTCTCGAAGCGGACGATGCCGATGTTCGTGCGGAACACGAGCAGGCGCAGCAGCTCGGTGGTGCTCAACGCGAGCTCGACGTGCTTGGCGGCGATCTGGTTGTAGCTCTCCATCGCCGCGCTCGGGTTGAAGTCGGGCAGCTCGGGCGGCTGCCGGTCGGGCCGCACGGTCTGGGCGCGCGGCGTGTCGTCGCGCAACCCGGTGAGCCGCCACCGCCAGTCCGGCGGCTTGTCGGCGGGCACCGTGGTGCCGGCCGGCCACCCGGTGGCGGGCAACAGGCTGGGGGTGCGGCGCATTCGGCTACGCCGGGCCGGCGAGATCTTGCCGCCGGACGGGACGACGATCGGCGCCTTCTGCTTCCAGGCGAGGCGTTCGAAGGGGATGCCGCGGAGCAGCTGCTGGCTGAACCGGGCGGCGCGGATCGCGGCACGCAGGTTGCCCGGGGCGATGTTGCGCGACCCCGACGACGTCAGCTGGACGATGCGCGAGTCGACCGTCGGGTCGGCGCCGTTCCAGAAGTCGAGCGCCAGGCTCGACGAGAAGTGCACGTCACCGGAGAGGATGATCGCCTTGGTGTAGGTGCCGAGCCGTTGGATCATCGTCTCGAGGGTGTCCTCGTCCATCCCCCAGCCCTCGACGTCGCGCCCTCGTTGCCGGTGATCGGCGGACCGTTGAGGTCGCCCTTGGCCTTCTCCTTGACGTTCGCCTTGAAGTCGCCGATCTTGGCGGCGAGCGGCTGGATCAGCGTGTCGAAGATGCGCGGCATGAGCACCGGGTTCGGCGACACGACGACGAGCAGCTCTCGTCCGTCGGTGAGCGGCCCGGCGGGGAGTTGGGCGTCGAGGCTCCCGCCGAGCAGTTTGGGCGGCCCGAGGCGGCCCTTGAACGTGCGCTTCGTGCGCGTGTCGAGGACGCGCACGAGGTGGCGCGGGCCGGGCACGCTGTAGTGGAAGGAGACCTGCGTGTCCTTCCCGGCCTCGACGAGGCCGAGGAGCGGCTCCAGCTTGGCGATCGTCGCCGGGCTGATCGCCCGCTCGGTGCCGACCGCCTGCAGCGCGTCGAGGAGCTCCTCGTTCTTCGGTTTCGGCGCGGCGCCTTCGTGGCTGAACCCCGCCGGGTCGTTGCCCCACGCCTGGCACAGGGCGTAGGCCATGTAGGCGTTGCGCACGACGGCGCGCCCGAACGGGGCGGTGACCACGCGGCTGCGCCAGCTCTGCGACAGGTACCAGTCGTCGGTGACCTCGTGGTCGTCGAAGATCATGTACGTCGGGATGTTGGCGAGGGCCCGGGCGACCCTCGGGAGGGCGGCGGCGAAGACCTTGACGTTCTCCATCTCGCCGAGGTAGCCGCGCTTGGGGCTGGTGCTGCCTTGGCGCGCCTTCTTCCACTTCTTCGTCGGGTCGGACTCGGTCGGGTCGTCGACTTCGGCGAATTCGGCCTCCCAGTCCTGGAGGTGGTTGGCCGCGACCTTCGGCGACGGGACGAACACGGCTTCGGGGGGATCGAGCGGACGCCACAGACGGGGACTCCACGACAACAGGTGGAGGGCGACGAACTCGCCGTACGACAAGAGGTGGCTCATCCCGTCGCTGGTCGTGAAGCGACCGATCTCGCGGACGAGATGGCGCCGGCGCATCGGTGGGAACTCGGTCGTGTCGACGTTGACGTTGTTGTTGTCGATCGGCAGCGTCTCGGTGAAGCCGAGCAGCTCCCGGCCGATCTCGTTGATCTGGCGGAGCAAGCAGTCACCGAGGTCGTCGGCATAGATCTGGTCGCCGGTGAGGAAGAGCTGCTGCGGGCGGCCGGCGATGTCCGTTCGGTTGTCCTTGACGATGTCGTCGAGGTAGGCCGTCGCCTCGGGGCTGTCGTGGTTCGTGCGCCGGCACGACGCGTGGGCGAGGCACAGGTCGGTGAGCACCGCGGCGGGCGTGGCGAACGACGGGAGCCGATCGAGCTCGTAGCCGAGGGCGAGGTGCAACGGTGCCGACGGGTCGACGCCCGGCAAGCGACTCTCGGCCTTCTCGTCCTCGAGCAGCTTCAGCGTCAGCAGGTTCTGGTTGTCGATCGTGACGTCGTAGCTGTGGATCGTGCCGGGGGCGATGACCGTGCCTTCGGCCTTCGCCGTGACGACGGCGACGTGCAGGTTGGCGCCGAACGGACGTGTCGACACCGTCCCCGACGCGACGACCGGGGCGTTGCCCTCGACCGCTCGCGGACCTGTGGAGCGCTGCGACCCTGCCCACACCGTCAGGTCGACCTGGGCGGCGTCTCGCAGCGCGATCCACACCGACACCGAGTCGCCGGCGACACGGCGCAGGATGGGTCCGGCGAGGACCACCGGGAGCGCCATTGGCTACCGTCCGATCTCGAACATCGGGCGGAGAGTCTGGTGCGCCGACGCGATCCGTGCGCCGCAATTTCTCCCGGAACGGATCCGGGGGACCGTCGGTCGGTCCCCCGGATCGATTTGTTGCTCAGCCGGTGGTCGCCGGGGCGTCGGCCACCGCCTCCGTCATCGGGTCGTTGTGGGTGTACTCCGCATCGACCGAGGAATCCATCCGGGCGTCGGCAACGAAGGGTGTGAGACATCGCCGCCCGATGCACACCCGTGCCCGAAACCAGCGGCGTCGAGAGAGAGGAAGATGCCATGACTCGCTGGACACGTCGTGATCTGTTGCGGGCGACCGCAGCCTCGGCCGCCGTGGCCGTGCCGACCGTCGCTCTGCACGGCAGCGCCGTCGGTGCCGCCGGCCGCTCTCCGGGAGGCGTCGGCGACGACGAGGCGGAGGCGTTCGATGCCGCCGAGGTCACCGCCGCCGGTCCGTTGATGGTCTGCGTTCATGACGCCGCCGGCGGCGCCGTCTCGATCCTCCACGGGACCGAGGAGATCGTCGTCAAGGACCGGCGTCTCGTGTCGAGAATCGTCCGCGCCAAGTCCGGCGCCAAGAGGGCCTGAAGGAGCTCGCCATGTCATCCCACCGTGAAGCGCCGGAGATCTCCAAGGATCCGGTTGCCGACAGCACCGACACCTATGCGTTCGTCAGCACGCACCCCGACGAGGCCGGAACGGTCACGCTGATCACCAACTACATCCCCGCCCAGGCGCCGGCCGGCGGCCCGAACTTCTACGAGTTCGGTGACGACGTGCTGTACCGCATCAACGTCGACAACAACGGCGACGGCTGGCCCGACGTGACGTTCGAGTTCACCTTCCCGACCGAGTCGCGCAAGCCGAGCTTCCTCTACAACACGGGGCCGATCGAGGCGCTCGACAGCGACAACCTCAACCGTCGCCAGTTCGCCAACGTCACCGAGGTGCGCGGCATCAACCGCACCGTTCTCGGCGAGGGGCTGCTGCTCCCACCGTGCAACATCGGGCCACGCTCCACGCCGAACTATGCCGACCTCGCCAACTCGGCGATCTACGACCTCGGGGGTGGGGTCCGGTTCTTCGCCGGCCAGCGCCTCGACGGTTTCTACGTCGACCTCGGGTCGATCTTCGACCTCGGCGCCCTGCGGCCGTTCCAGGACCTCCACCTGATCCCCCTGCCGGCCAACCCGACGCCGGCGAACGACGGGTTCAACTCGCTACGGGCCACCAACGTCCACACGATCGCCATCCAGGTGCCGATCGAGCGGCTCACCGCCGACGGCACCGCGCCGACCGATCGCATGGCGGCTTCCTCGGTGATCGGCGTGTGGGCCTCGGCGCACCGCCAGAAGGGGCGCTACAGCGACGAGACCACGACGACCACCTCGGGCCCGTACACGCAGGTGTCGCGGCTGGGCAACCCGCTCGTCAACGAGGTGCTCATCCCCATCGACCTCAAGGACACGTGGAACAAGACACGGCCGAGCGACGACGCGCAGTTCAGCCAGTACCTCGCCAGGCCCGAGCTGGCCACGTTGCTGCCCGTGCTGTACCCCGACGTGTTCCCGAACCTGGCCGCCCTCGACGCCGACCGGGCCGACATCCTGGCGATCCTCCACACCGGCGTCCCCGCCGGGCTGATCGACGGGTTCCAGAACTTCACCGGAACGACCGAGGCGGACATGCTGCGACTCAACGTGGCGATCCAGCCGAATCCCGCGCCGAACATCAACGGCGTGCTGGCCCTCGACCTCGCCGGCTTCCCGAACGGGCGCCGGGTGTACGACAACATCGTCGCCATCGAGCTGCGGGCCGTCGCCGGGGTCACCTATCCCCTCGTCGACAACTCGTACACCCCCGACGCCGCCGCCGGTGCGCTGTTCGACCTCGTCGACACCGAGCTGCCGTGGAACGTCAGCTACCTCGACCGGTTCCCGTACCTCGACCATCCGGTCAGCGGTTTCGACGTTCAGGCGCCCTCGGTGGCGAGTTGACCAGAGCGATGAGCGGTCACCACCACCACGATGACCACGCCCACGATGGCCACCATCACCACGGTCCCGCCGGTTCGGGACTGTCGGTGCTCGACATCGGCGGCGACGTCGGTGCCCTCGTCGCCACGATGCCCCCCAGCGCGCTGGGCACGGAGCTGTTCGTCCGGCCCCTCGCCGAACCGACGACCACCGTGCACACCGGTGTGTGGGAGCGCCCCGACGCTGGGCCGGGCGTGACGGCGGCGGTCTTCCTCGAGCTGCGCGAGGGCACCTACGACGTGCTCGACGAGCACGGCGCCGTGGTCACCACGGTCGAGGTCCACGGTGGCAGCGTGGCCACCGTGGACCTCCGTCCCTGACGGGCCAGCACCTCACGTTCTGGGCGTAGATCCTTGCGAATTCCGCAGCGGATCTACGCCCGGAACGCGCTTGGTCGAGCAGGTGACATGAAAGCTGCGGGACTTGTAGGGCGCCTTCCTCTTGGTTGTAAGGTGCGCCTAATGATTGCTGTAATGCACCCCCGGCGAATGCTCCTGGCCATCTCCACGCTGTGTGTCGCACTGGCTGCGAGCACCGGTGCCGCCACGGCGGCGACCGACACGACCGCGCCGGGCTCGACGGAGCCGGCGACCGACAACACAGGTGCTGGCGGTGAGGCCGCCTATCCCGTGACCATCGCTCACAAGTACGGCGAGACCACCGTCGAGGGGTTCCCGGAGCGCATCGCCGTCGTCGGGCTCCTCGAACAGGACGCCCTGATCGGCCTCGGCGTCGTGCCCGTCGCCACGACCGAGTGGTTCGGCGAGCACCCGGGTGCGGTGTGGCCGTGGGCAGCGGACGAGCTCGAGGCGCTCGGGGCCGAGCCTCCCGTGGTGGTCGGCGGGTCGGCGGAGATGAACTTCGAGAGCGTCGCCGCCCAGGATCCCGACCTCATCCTCGCCCTCTACTCCGGGCTCACCGCCGAGGACTACGAGCTGCTCTCGGCGATCGCCCCGACGATCGCCCAGCCGGGCGAGTACATCGACTACGGGATCCCGTGGGACGAGTTGACGCTGACGGTCGGGCAGGTCATCGGCAAGTCCGACGAGGCGGCCGCCCTCGTCGCCGACGTCGAGGCGCAGTTCGCCGCGGCCACTGAGGCGCATCCGGAGTTCGTCGGCGCCACGTCGGTGATGGCCACGCCGTACGAAGGGGTGTGGGTGTACGGACCCGAGGACGTTCGTGGCCGCTTTCTCACCGACCTCGGATTCGAGTTGCCCGCCGACCTCGCCGAGATCACCGGCGCCGAGTTCGGTGGCGATCTCAGTGACGAGCACCTCGACCTCCTCGACGTCGACGTGGTCGTGTGGCTCGACGCCGTTGGTCTCGCCGAGCAGGCGCCGGCCAACTACACGTCGCTCGCCGTCCACCAAGAGGGCCGCGAGGTGTTCGTCGACAGCTTCGGCTCGACGCTCGGCGGCGCCACGTCATTCGTCACCGTGCTCAGCCTGCCGTACCTCATCGACGGGCTGACCCCGATGCTCGCCGCCGCGATCGACGGCGACACGGCAACCTCGGTACCCGCAACCGAGGAGTAACGGTTCCGTTTGGGCGTCGGCGCGACGCCCAGGGTTGGTGATGAGCCTCACCACGATTCTCCCGCCGAATTTCGGTCACTACTGTCCGGTTTTCGGCGCCGGAATCGCGTCGCGGCCCGTCGCGGTAATCTTCGGCAGTCCACGGTCCGGTCCGCCGTTGGGGGGTTGACCACATGCTGTCTGTCACAGCGATCGTCGTGTCCACCGGCCTGCTGCTGGGCCCGTGCGGCCCCACCACCGAGCCAGGCTCAACCGTGCCGGGCACGAGTGAGCCGACAACCACGACGACGACGACAAGCCCCGCCACGACCACGACCACGATTCCGTCACCAGCGGCGGGTCTGCTCACCGTCCTCGTTCCACTGACGAGGAACAGACCGAGGTGGTCAACCGGCTCTACAGGCACGGACGCTGGAGATCGAGGCCTCATGGACCCCGACGCCCGGGCTCGACGAGCGACTGGACGCCTCCTACGCGCGGGGTGGCGCAGCTCGGAGTGCCGTCGAAGCGGGTCGCAGCTACTACCGCGAGACCGGGAATCGCGTCCGCGTCAACGAGACCGTCCGTGGGAGCTGATCGTCGAGATCCGTGGCTTTCGTGGAGGAGCCGTTCCGTGCGAGCCGACGTCCAGGTGCTGCTTCATCGACTCGCACATCATGTACGAGCCCGGCGGCGCGCCGGACGGGTCCGACGCCGTGGTGAACGACGACATTCTCAATCAGCGGACCGTGTGCCACACTCGTCATCGAGGACGGCGATGGCAGCTCTTCCACGGATCAGCGACTCACCGAGACGAGGGGTCGGAGAATCGTGTCCACCCGTCGGCTGAGTGGCGCTCGCGAGCGTCTGCTGTCTCAGCTGGTGACTGTGCGCGATACCGACGACATGAGCGACGCTGGCGGCGGGCTCACAGCGAGCACGGTGAGCAACACGGTGCCTACGACCGCACCCAAGGCTTCTCCGGAGGCGTTCGCTACGGGCAGGAGCAGGGCAACTCCTTCGAGGTGCTGGCCGGGTCCGGGCGGGTGCTCTCGCAGGCACAGGAGTCGGGGGCTGCGGCGCCGGGGCCGCCGTGCTCGTACACGTTGGGCCTCGAAGTTCTTCACGCCGGGGAGCACGCCACGCCGTTTCGGTCGATGGCCACCCGTGAGTTCGTCGACGGTCCGGGGCCGGGGGTCGAGATGTGGGTCGTCGAGCGGTGCCCGCCCGGGGAGGGCTACGGCACGTACCGGTGGGTGCCGACTGCCGAGGCGGTCGACATCAACGCGTTGATCGGCGCCGCCTACGAGCGGGTGCGCGCCCAGGTGCCGGCGCCGGCGCTGAACATCAGCCCGCGGCCCGAGGTCGGTGTGCCGGCGCAGCTCGGTATCTGGCTGGCGGTGGACGATCCCGGGCAGGTCAACGCCGTCGCCCAGGTCGGGCCGGTGTGGGCGTCGGCGACGGCCCGCCTGACGGGTGTGAGCTGGTCGATGGGCAACGGCGACGTCGTCGAATGCGGTGGGCTCGGCACGCCGTATCCGGCCGGGTCCGCCACCTACGAGCAGGGCCCGTGCGGCTACACCTACACAAGGATCGGCGACGAGGGCGTGAGGCAGGTGACGGCCACGGCCAGCTGGTCGGTGCAGCTGACCACCTCGACCGGCCGCAACGAGATGCTCGACTCGGTGACTTCGTCGACGACGTTCGACTACGAGGTCTACGAGATCGTCACCGTCGTCGAGGGCTGACCACAGACGACCGATGGGTGTTCAGGGGACCGTTCCGTCCCCTAAACACCCATCGGTCGGTCTTGGCGGGACGGGCGTGGCGACGGGTGATCGGTCGTGGCATGATTGCGCCGAAATGTCTAGACAACTTGCCGAGGGAACTGGGCGGCTCGCCGGCCGGCGGTGCGTGATCACGGGATCCACGGGGATGGCCGGCGCCGCCGCTCGACGGTTCAGCGCCGAAGGTGCCGACGTGTTCGTCATCTCGATCGACGCCGCCGAGCACGCCGATCCCGATCGCTCCGCCGTCGCCGACCTCACGGACGAGGACGCCACGGTCGACGCCTTCGCCGCTGCCCGCGCCAAGCTCGGCCGCCTCGATGGCGTCTTCGCCGTCGCCGGCGGGAGCGGTCGGCGGGCCGGCGACGGGCCGCTCCACGACGTGCCCCTCGCTGGGTGGGACGCCACGATGGCGCTCAACGCCACGACCACCTTCCTCGCCATGCGCGAGGCGCTGCGCTGGATGATCGACCAACCCGCCGACGAGGACAACCAGCGTGGCTCGATCGTGCTGATGTCCAGCGTCACCGCCTTCGACCCGTCGCCGCACTGGTTCGCCACCCACGCCTACGCCGCGGCCAAGGCGGCCGTCACCGGGCTGATGCGCACCACCGCGGCGTACTACGCCGATCACGGGATCCGCGTCAACGCCCTCGCCCCGGCCACCGTCGACACGCCGATGGCCGCCCGGGCCGCCGGCGACGCAGCGACCGTCGACCACCTCAAGCGAAAGCAGCCGTTGGCGGGCGGCTTGATCGACCCCGACGACGTCGCCGCCGCCGCCCTGTTCCTGTGCAGCCGCGACAGCAGGATGATCACCGGGCAGACACTGACGATCGACGCCGGCTGGAGCGTGCGCGGAGACGAGCGATGAGGACCACCGTCATCGGCAGCTACCCACTGCCCGGGTGGTTGCTCTTCGCCATCGACCACCTCGACGAGTTCGGCCCGGCCGATCGCGCCGAGCTGCAGGACGACGCCGTCATCGCCGCCATCCACGACCAGGTCGCCGCCGGCCTCGACGTGATCACCGACGGCGAGCAGACCCGCCTCGACTTCAACCTCTCCTTCTACGGCTTCCTCTCCGGCATCGAGCTGGAGGGCGCTCCGCCGCGGCGCTTCGGTCCGCCGGCCCACGACCAGCGCGGCCGGCACCAGATCACCGGCGAGCTGGCCGCGCCGGACGGTCTCGGCGTCGTCGACGAGTTCACCCGCCTGCGCCGGCTGGCCCCCGCCGGACCGACGCTGAAGGCGAGCGTGCCCGGGCCGTACACGATGAGCGGGCGGCTCGTGCCCAACGCCGACTACCCCGACCGCTGGGCGGTGACCGAGGCGCTGCTGCCGATCGTGCAGGGCGAGCTTGTCGCCCTCGCCGACGCCGGCTGCACGGAGATCACCGTCGACGAGCCGTCGATGAGTTGCTACGCCTACCGCGAGGATCCCGAGCGGTTCGTCGACATCTTCAACCGCACCGTCGCCCCCGTCATCGGCCGCGGCCGCCTGTCCACACATCTCTGCTTCGGGAACTTCCACGGCCATGCCGTCGGGCCGCGGCGCTACGCACCGATGTTTCCGGCCTTCAACGCCATGACGGTCGACGAGATCCACGTCGAGATGGCCAGCCGCGAGCTCGCCGAGCTCGACATCGTCGCCACGATCGCCGAGCAACACGACGTCGCCGTCGGCATCGTCGACGTCAAGAGCTACTTCGTCGAACCGCCAGAGCTGGTCGCCGAACGGGTCCGCGAGTGCCTCGAGCACGCCCCGCCGGAGCGGCTCGCCTTCGCCCCCGACTGCGGGCTGTCGCAGACGGCGCGCTGGGCGGCCAAGCAGAAGCTCGTCAACCTCGTCGCCGGGGTACACCAGGTGCGCGATGAGGTCGGCACGTGATCGAGCCAATGCAACGCGACGAGGAGTTGCTCGCCGACATCGCCGCCGGCCAGGCCAGCGCCGACGGGCACCTCCGGCTGTGGTGGCTCGGCCAGGCCGGCTTCCTCGTGCAGCACGACGGCAATCATCTGCTCCTCGACCCGTACCTCTCCGACTCGCTGACGGCGAAGTACGCGTCGACCGACAAGCCGCACGTCCGCCTCACCGCCCGGGCCATCGATCCGAAGACACTGGACATGGTCGACGTCGTCACGTCGAGCCACAACCACACCGACCACCTCGACCACGAGACGATCTGGCCGCTGCTCGCCGCCAACCAAGCGCTGACACTGGTGATCCCCGAGGCCAACCGGTCCTTCGTCGCCGATCGGCTGCGCACCGACCCGGCCTGGCCACTCGGGCTCAGCCATGGCGAGACGTTGGACGTCGCCGGCTTCCGGATCACCGCCGTCGCCGTCGCCCACGAACACCTCGACACCGACGAGCTGGGCCGCCACCATCATCTCGGCTACCTCGTCGCCGCCGGACCGTACGTGCTGTTCCACTCCGGCGACGCCGTGCCCTACGAGGGGATGGCCGACGAGCTGCTGCGGCTCGCCGGCGGCGCGCGCCTCGACGTCGCCCTGCTGCCGATCAACGGCCGGTTGCCCGAGCGCCGGGTGCCGGGCAACTTCTGGGGTGACGAGGCCGCCACGTTCGCCCACACCATCGGCGCCCGCCTCGTCGTGCCGATGCACTACGAGATGTTCGCCTTCAACACCGAGACGCCCGAGCTGTTCGTCACCACCGCCGAACAGCTCGGCCAGCCGTACCGCGTGCTGCGCTGCGGCGAGCTGCTGGACCTCGACACGAACTCCTGACGAAAGGACCCACGACGTGACCCTCACTGAAACCTTCACCGCCGAAACGATCACCGAGCAGCGCATCGCCAAGACGATCGACCACTCGCTGCTCAAGCCCGAGCTGACCGTCGACGACGTGCTCGCCGGCTGCGCGATCGCCGCGACCTACGACGTCGCCTCGGTGTGCTGCCGGCCGATCGACGTCGAGCGCTGCCGCGACGCGCTCGCCGGCACGAACGTCCTCGTCAGCACCGTGATCGGCTTCCCGCACGGCTCCAACCTCACCGCCACGAAGGTGTTCGAGGCACAGCGCGCCATCGAGCAGGGCGCCGTCGAGCTGGACATGGTGCTGCAGATCGGGCTGCTCCGCTCCGGACTCGTCGACGCCGTTCGCGACGACATCGCCGCCGTCGTCGACGCCGCCGGCGAAGCCGCGATCATCAAGGTGATCCTCGAGAACGTGTTCCTCACCGACGACGAGAAGGTCACCGGTTGCCGCCTCGCCGAGGAGGCCGGCGCCGCCTACGTCAAGACCTCGACGGGCTATGCCGCCGGCGGGGCGACGCTCGACGACCTGCGGCTGATGCGGGCGACGGTGTCGCCGCACATCAAGGTCAAGGCCGCCGGTGGGGTGCGCACGCTCGACGCCCTCATCGACTGCATCAACGTCGGCATCGACCGCTGCGGGGCCACGGCGACGGCGGCGATCATCGACGACCTGCGCGCCCGCCAAAGCACGACGGCCTGACGGCGAGGGGCGAGATGGCGGGACGCTGGCTGGGGCTCGACCTCGGCGGCACGAACATCAAGGCGGTGGTGCTCGACGACGGTGCCGTCGTCGGGTGCGACCAGCGGGCCGCCGGCGCCGAACTCGGCCCATCCACGGTCATCGCCAACCTCGCTGCCGCCGGCATCGAGGCGATCGAGCGGTGGGGCCCGGTCGACGGCGCGGCGGTCGGCGTCCCGGGGCTGTTCGACGACCGCACCGGAGCGATCGAGTTCCTCCCCAACCTCCCGGGAGCCTGGAAGGGCGAGCCGATGACCGCCCCGCTGGAGGTCGCCCTGGGGGTGCCGACATCGATCATCAACGACGCCAGGGCGTTCACCCTCGCCGAGTCGCGCCTCGGCGCCGCGGCTGGTTGCGACACGGTGGCCGCCCTCGTCCTCGGCACCGGGATCGGCGGCGGGGTCGTCGTCGGTGGCCGGCTGCACTTCGGGCGGATGGGTCGGGCCGGCGAGTTGTCGCATCAGGTGATCGTGCCGGACGGACCGCCCTGCTCGTGCGGCAATCGCGGCTGTCTCGAGGTGCTCGCCGCCTCGGGTGCGATCACCCGCCTGGCCGGCACGGCGACGGTGCACGAGGCGTTCGCGGCCGCCGCGCGTGGCGACGAGCGGGCGGTCGCCGCCGTCGCCGAGGTGACCGACTACCTCGGCATCGCCATCGCCAACATCGTGACCGTGCTCGTTCCCGAGCGCGTGGTCATCGGCGGCGGCGTCGCCGAGGCCGGCGAGGCGCTGCTGTCGCTCGTGCGCGAGGCGACGGCGCGACATTGCGTGCTCGTCCCGCCGGACTGGTACGAGGTCGTGCTCGCCGAGCTCGGCCCCCACGCCGGAGCGATCGGCGCCGCGCTGTGGGCGTCGGACCAAGCCGCAGACGCCCGCGCCCGATGATTCTGGGGAAGTTCCGTGTCAGACGCTGACACGAATTTTCCCCGGAAGGCCGAGTGACACGGATCTTCCCCAGATGGGGGGTCAGGCGGGGTGCGTGTGGACGACGTCGATGACGTAGCGGTCGGCGACGTAGCGCGACTCGGTGCGCTCGAACGGGCGGCCGTGCTGGTCGAACAGCAGGCGCAACTCGACGAGCAACGCGGTGCGTGGAGCGACCCCGAGCAGACGTGACTCGGCGCTGGTCACGAGCCGCGCGGTCACCGTCCCGGTCGCCGACGTCGCCACCACCCCGAGGCGGCCGAGCTCATCGTGCAGCGAGTTGACCTCGAGGTTGCGGTCGAGCACGGCCCGGTGATCGGTCAGCACCGCGGCGTCCTCAAAGGCGATCGGCACGCCGTCGGCGAGACGCACCCGCTCGACGCGCACGACGTCGGCACCGTCCGGCAGGCGCAGGTCGGCGACCTCTTCCGGGCGGGCCGCGTCGATGCCGGCCGACACGAGCCGCGACGTCGCCGTCATGCCGCGCCGCGCCATCTCCTCGGTGAACGACAGGAACACGCCGGGGCGGCGGTGCATCGGGCGCGCCGCGACGAACGTGCCCCGACCCCGCTGGCGATCGACGAGGCCGGCGACCGAGAGCTCCTGGATCGCCTGCCGAACCGTCATCCGGCTGACCTTGAAGCGGGCGCACAGCTCGGCCTCCGTCGGCAGGGCATCGCCGGGCGAGGCGGCGGCGATCAGCTCGCGCAGGTGTGCCTCGATGTCGCGATAGCGGGCGCTGCTCGTTGACGTGCCGACGGGCTGACTGTACGTTGCGGAAGTTGTCTAGACAAAGTGTCAGCGGACGGTGGATCACGGCGGCGGTCGAACTGCTCGACCGGTTGTGGAGCACACAGTCAGGAGCCATCGACGAAGCGGCCGCGCTGTGCGCCGAGGCGATCGGCAGCGGAGGGCTCGTCCACCTCTTCGGCACGGGGCACAGCCGCATCCCGGTCGAGGAGATGTTCCCGCGCTACGGCTCGTACCCCGGGTTCCATCCGATCGTCGAGCTGTCGACGACGTTCCACACCCAGGTGGTCGGGGCCAACGGCCAGCGCCAGGCGATGTTCATCGAACGGGTCGAGGGCCTCGCCGAAGTGATCCTCGCCAACTTCCGGCTGGCGCCCCCCGACGCGATGATCGTGTTCAGCGCCGGCGGCCACGGCGCCAACGGCATCGAGATGGCCGCCGGCGCCCAACGCCGAGGTCTCCCCGTGATCGCCGTGACATCGCTCGCCCAGTCGGACGCCGTCGCGCCGTCGCACTCCACGGGGACGCGTCTGTACGACCACGCCGATGTCGTCATCGACCTCTGCACACCGGCGGCCGACGCACTCGTCGACCTCGATGGGCTGGAGAGCCCGGTCGGTCCGGGCTCGTCGATCGCCGCCATCGCCGTCGTCAACGAGATCAAGGTGCAGACCGCCGCACGGCTCGTCGAGCGCGGCGCGATGCCGCCCGTGCTGACGAGCGCGTCGGTGGTCGGTGCCGAGCGCTCCACCGAACTGTTCGACGCCGCCTACCGCGAGCACGCCCGGCGCGCCGCCGCCGTCCTCGCCGTCGGAGACCCGTGACGTTCTCAGGCGAGCAGCGCGTCGACGGCTGCCGGGGCGAGGGCCTGCTCGATCGCCAACACGGCGGCGCCGACGATCCCGGCATGGACCCCCGACGTCGAGGCGACGATGCGCAGGTCGGCGGTGGCCAGCGGCAGCGAGCGCTGGTACACGACCTCGCGTACGCCGGCGAGCAAGGGGTCTCCGGCCTCAGCGAGCGAGCCGCCGATGACGATGATGCTCGGGTTGAGCAGGCTGACGGCGCTGGCGAGCACGTCGCCGATCCTTCTCCCGGCGTCGCGGATCAGACCGATCGCCTCCGTGGAACCGGACCTCGCCAGCGCCACGACGTCGCGGCTCGATCCGGCCTCGATCCCCAGCTCGCTGAGCCCGCGGGCGACGGCAGCCCCCGACGCCACGGCCTCGAGGCAGCCGATGTTGCCGCACCGGCAGACCGCCGACGCATCGCCGGGCACCTGCACGTGGCCGAGGTCGCCAGCGGCCCCCTTGGCACCGCGGCACAGCGCTCCGTCGAGGATGATCCCGCAGCCGATCCCGGTCGCCACCTTGACGAACATCAGATGGTCGACACCGGGAAAGGCCAGGAAGCGTTCGCCGAGCGCCATGACGTTGACGTCGTTGTCGACGACCACGTCGACACGCAGCGACTGACGCACGAATCCCGGCACGTCGAAGCCGTCCCAACCGGGCATGATCGGCGGGCTCGTCGGCCGGCCGGTGGCGAACTCGACGGGCCCCGGCAGACCGATGCCGACGCCGACGACGTCACCGAGGCGCCGGCCGGCTCGGCGCACGAGCACCCGGCTGCGATCGACGACCCACGTCAGCACCTTCTCCGGGCCCACGGCGACATCGAGGTCGACGACCTCGTCGGCGAGCACGTTGGCGGCGAGGTCGCTGACCGCGAGGTGCACGTGGGTTGCCCCGACATCGACGCCGAGGACGAGCCGCGCCCGAGGATTGAAGGCGAAGCGGGCCGGTGGGCGACCGCCACTCGACGTGGCCTCACCGGCAGCACCGACCAGCTTGCTCGCCACGAGGGTGTCGATGCGCTGGGCGACCGTCGTGCGGCCGAGCCCGGTGGCGTCGGCGAGCTCGCTGCGCGTGCGCGGCGCACCGTCACGGAGCAGCTGGAGCAAGGCCCCGGCGCTCCCGATTGGTTGGCTCGCCACCGCCGTATTGAACCACATCGACTTTCCCTGACACCAGAGCATCTTCTGCTTGACAAGTGGCAGAAGTCGTCTAGGGTCGTGGGCACCGAGCGGCGCGCGGGGACGCGGCGCTCGCATCTTTCTCCTGACCATCAGGGGCCAGCCAGGAGACACCTGGCGCGAACAAGGGGGAGACCCACATGAGAAAACAGCTCGGCATCGCCGCCGTGTCAGCGGTGGCCCTGACCTTCGCCACTGGCGCTGGGGCAGGCGCATCGACCGATACCACCGAACCCGCCGGCACGGAACCCGCCGGCACGGAACCTGCCGGCACCGAACCAGCAGGCAGCGAACCCACCGGCTCGGCGGCAGCCGGCGGTGAGTTCGTCATCGGCGTCAGCAACACGCTCGCCGGCAACGGCTGGCGGGAGGAGATGATCTGTTCGGTGAAGGCCCAGTCGCTGGCCAGCGGCCAGGTCAGCGAAGTGATCGCGATCTCTCGCAACGGCGGGCCGACGGAGCAGATCCAGGACCTCCAGAACCTCATCTCGCAGGGCGTCAACGCGATCATCCTCAACCCGTCGGACCGCGAGCAGCTCAACCCGGTACTCGAAGAGGCGATCGCTCAAGGCATCGTCGTCGTCGCCGTCGACCAGGCAGTGACCGCCGAAGGGGCCTACGTCGCGACCAACGACCAGGTCGAGTACGGCCGGCTCGGCGCCCAGTGGCTCGCCGATGACCTCGGTGGTGAGGGCAGCGTGCTGTACATGCGCGGCATCGAAGGCGTCCCCGCCGACGAGGATCGCCACGCCGGGTTCAGCGAGATCATGGAGCAGTACCCCGACATCGAGATCAAGGAAGTGTTCAGCGGCTGGGACTACACCCAGGGCGGCGACATCGCCGTGCAGGAGCTGACCGCCGCCGACTACGACGGGATCTGGACCTCGGGCATCGACTACACGGTCGTCAACGCCTTCGACACGGTTGGCAAGGAGCCGGTGCCGGTGATCGGCGCCGACAACAACGAGTTCATCAACCAGCTGATCAACGGTCAGCCCGGTGCGCTCGTGACCAACCCCGCCGTGATCGGCGCCGTCGGCACGCAGGTCGCCCTCGACGCGCTCACCGGTGGCGAGCCCGAGCAGGTGACCACGTTGACGCCACAGGTCTGGGACCTCGAGAACAACCAGGCCGAGCTCGAGGAGAACTACTTCCCCGACCGCGACGCCACGTTCAGCTCGGCCGTCGCCGTGGAGGGCTACACCAACTACACGCCCGAGCAGCTCTTCGAGTGCAAGGGCCCTGGGGAGTAACCCGACACCACCAATCCACGATTTGTGTCAGCCGGACGACTCACAACGGGTCGTCCGGCTGACGCAAACGATGTTGACGGGGGATCACCGATCGCCGTGACCGTTCCGCTGCTGCAGACCGCCGCCGTCGCCAAGACGTTCGGCACGGTCGTCGCCTTGCGCGCCGTCGACCTCGTGGTCGCCCCCGGCGAGGTTCACGCCCTACTCGGCGCCAACGGCGCCGGCAAGTCGACGCTCGTCAAGATCCTCACCGGGGTGCTGCGCGCCGACGCCGGAGCGATCAGCATCCACGGCGAGCCCGCCGCTCTGCGCAGTCCCGGCGAGGCGCGCCGCCGCGGCCTCGCCCCGGTCTTCCAGGACCCGGCGATGGCCCCCGATCTCACCGTCGCCGAGAACCTCCGCCTCACCGGGGCGGACATCCCTGCCGTGCGCCAGCACCTCGCCGAGATGGACCTCGATGGCCTCGACCTTGGCGAGCAGGTGCGCGACGTGCCGCTGCCGTTCCTGCGGATGCTCGACCTGGCCCGGGCCCTGACGTTCGACCCCCAGCTGCTGCTCCTCGACGAGATCACCGCGGCCCTGCCACCCGACCTGTCCGAGCGGGTGTTCGCCGTGATGCGCCGGTGGCGCGAGCGCAACCGGTCCGTGCTGTTCATCTCGCACCGCCTCGCCGAGGTGCGTGAGCACTGCGACATGTGCACCGTCCTGCGTGACGGTCGGGACGTCGCCTCGTTCGTGCCCGGCGAGGGCGGTGAATCGGCGATCGTCGCGGCCATGCTCGGCGACGCCGCCGTCGGCGTGCGTGACGAAGCGCGCCAACGAGCGACGACGTCAACGGTCGGACGAGCACCCGATGCTCGAAGCTCGAGGCATCGGGGCAGGTCGCCAGCTCCAGGACGTCAGCCTCTCCGTCGCCCCGGGCGAGGTGCTCGGCCTTGCCGCCCTCGAGGGCCAGGGCCAGGAGGCGCTGTTCGAGATCCTCGCCGGGAACCTCAAGCCGGACCACGGCGAACTCGTCATCGACGGCCGGCCGGTGCGTGCCCGACATCCCTTCGACGTCATCCGCCGCGGGGTGGTGCTCGTGCCCGCCGACCGGCTGCACGCCCTCCTGCCGCAACGCTCGATCCGCGAGAACATCGCCCTGCCGCTGTTCAACCGCATCGCCAGGTGGGGCCCGATCCGCCCCGCCCAGGAGCGCGCCCGGGTCGACGAGGCGGTCAGCCGGCTGTCGATCGACACCCGGGCGGCGAGCCAGGTGCGCCGGCTGTCCGGGGGCAACCAGCAGAAGGTGACGATCGCCCGCTGGCTCGCCGGCGGGCTGCGCGTGATGCTGCTGTTCGACCCGACCCGGGGCATCGACGTGGGCACCAAGCACCAGGTGTACGACCTCGTCCGCTCGCTCGCCGACGAGGGCGCAGCCGTGCTGATGTTCACCAGCGAGCTGCGCGAGATCGCCCTCGTGTGCGACCGCGCCGCGGTGCTCCACGGCGGCCGGATCGTCGCCGAGTTGCCCGCCGACGCCGGCGAGAACGCCCTGCTCACCGCCGCTCACGGTCTCGTCGCGGAGGAAGTGGCGTGAGTGTGACGTTCACGGCGTTCCCCGGCCACGCCAAGGCCGCTGCTGGCCGCTCCTCGGCTGGCGCCTCGTCGCTCGCAGGTGGTGCCGGTGACCACCACCTCCTTCGATGGCGTTGTCACCACCCTGCCGGAGCCGTCGAGCCAGTTCTCCCGATTCGCCCGGCGTCACGGCTGGACCGTCGGCGTCGCGGTGCTGCTCGTCGTGCTCGTGTTGTGGCGCGCCTCGCAGCTCCCCGACGTCAACGGCTTCGCCATCCGCACGGTCACCGCCGGCTCGATGTCGCTTGCCTTCCTGGCGATGGCCCAGAGCGTGATCGTCATCTCCGGCGGGATCGACCTGTCGGTGGGAGCGAAGATGGTGTTCGCCAACTGCCTCTCGGCGATGTGGATGGAGGACAAGGGCCTCGCCGCCTGCCTCGCCCTCGGCCTCGTCGTCGTGCTCGTGACGACGGCGCTGTCGACGCTCACGGGCGTGATCACGACCGTCTCGGGGGTCCCCGACATCATCGTCACGCTGGCCGCCAGCTTCATGCTCTCAGGCCTCTCCCTGTTCATCATCGGCGGCCCGGGAGGCGGGACCTCTCCCGACTTCCAGCGCGTCGTCGCCGGCGGCCTGTCGGACTTCTGGCCGTCGGTGCTGTGGACGGTCGGCGCCGTCGTGCTGATCTCGATCCCGCTGCGGCGCAGCCGTGGGGGGCTGGCGATCTACGCAATCGGCAGCGATCGAAAGGCGGCGTTCCTGTCAGGCGTCGCCGTCGCCCGCACGCGGATCAACGCCTACACGATCGGCGGGTTCCTCGCCGGCTTCGCCGGAGTGATCACCACGGCCTACACGGGCGGCGGCGAACCACGGGCGACGATCGGGGCCAACGCCACGCTGAACAGCGTCGCCGCCGCCGTCCTCGGCGGCGTCGCCCTGGCGGGCGGGGTGGGCGGCCTCACCGGTCCGGTGCTCGCCGCTCTCTGCCTGTCGCTGATCCCGGCGATCATGCTCGGCCTCGGCTGGGATCCGAGCAACGCCGAGACGGCGCGCGGCGTCGTCATCATCCTCGTCGTCCTCGTCGCCGGGCTGCTGCAATCGCGTCGGAGGGCCTTGTGAGCGAGCTCGAGCCGGGTGCCACGACGATCCTCGACGAGGAAGGCAAGGTGCCGTCGACCGCCGAGTCGACGCAGGTCGTCGCCGCCATCGTCGAGCAGAGCGCCCGGCCCGGGTGGCGCACACGGCTCGCCGAAAACCCGACCATCGTGCTGTGCGGCGTCGCCGTCGTCCTCTACGCCGTCACGGCCTGGCAAGACGACAGCCTGCTGACGCAGCCGGGGATCCGCTCGATCCTCCTGCTGTCGTGCCCGCTGGCGATCTTCGCGGCCAGCCAGACGCTGTGCATGCTCACCGGTGGCATCGACCTGTCGATTGCCATGACCGCGAACCTTGCCGCCTACGTCGCCGCCACACAGAGCGACCGCGGTGCCTTCATCGCCATCTGCCTCGCGCTGACCGTCGGGCTCGTCGTCGGCCTCGTGAACGGCATCGCCATCGGCGTGATGAAGGTCAACCCACTGATCATGACGCTGGGCATGGCGAGCGTGTTGCTCGGCGTGATCACGGTCGGCATCCGCGGCTGGCTGTCGGGTTCGACGACGATGGTGTCGATCGTCCGGGAGATCGGGTCACAGCCGCTGACCGACTTCCTGCCCAAGAGCATCATCGTCTGGGCGATCGTGTCGGCGGCGCTGATCCTCGGCCTGCGCTCGTCAGGCCTCGGCCGCTCGATCTACGCCGTCGGTGACAACCCGATCGCCTGCCGTCTGGCCGGCGTGCGGGTCTGGCAGGTGCTCGTGGCGGTGTACGTGATGTCGGGACTGCTCGCCGCCCTCGGTGGGCTGCTGTTCTCCGGCACGACCGGGTCGGTCGGTCCCGATCAGACGAACAGCTATCTGCTGCCGTCCGTCGCCGCCACGGTCATCGGGGGCACGTCGATCCTCGGCGGGATGGGCGGCTACACCGGGACGATCCTCGGCGCCATCGTGCTCACCCTGCTGACCCGCCTGCTGCTGCGGCTGGACACCAGCGACGCGTTCCGCCAGATGCTCTACGGCGCCATCGTCTTGCTGCTGGCATGGCTGTACGTCCGACTCAGCGGCCAGAAGGCGAGCAACACCTAGTCATGCGCGCGGCGATCGTGGGTACGGGATGGATGGCGGCGGTGCACACCGAGGCGTTGCGGCGAATCGGGGTCGAGGTTGTCGGGATGGTCGGGTCGTCCCCGGAACGCACCCGCAGCAAGGCCAACCCATTGCTCCCCCAGCCGTACGACTCGCTCGACGAGTTGCTCGCCGTCGATGGCCTCGACAGCGTGCACATCACGAGCCCCAACGACGTCCATGCCGAACAGGCGAGGGCGGCGCTCGCCGCCGGCAAGCACGTCGTCTGCGAGAAGCCGCTCGGTGTCGACAGCTCGGAGACGGCCGAGCTCGTCGGCCTGGCGGCAGAGGCCGGCGTCGTCAATGCGGTGTGCTTCAACGCCCGCTTCTACCCCCTCAACCAGCACGCCGCGGCCCTCGTCCGGGCCGGCGAGATCGGTCAGCCCCGGCTGATCAGCGGTCAGTACCTGCAGGATTGGCTGCTCCTCGAGACGGACTGGAACTGGCGCCTCGACGCCGGCAGACAGGGAGCGTTGCGGGCCGTCGCCGACATCGGCTCGCATTGGCTCGACCTCGTGCAGTTCGTCAGCGGTCAACGCGTCGTCGAGGTGTTCGCCGACCTGCACACGTTCGTCACCGAGCGCCGGCGACCCGTCGGCGAGGTGGAGACGTTTGCCGCAGCCGGCGTCGACGCCGACGTCCCTCGCGTCCGCGAGCAGATGGAGAGCGACGACGCCGCCGGTCTGCTGCTGCGCTTCGACGGCGGGGGGCGCGGCGTCTGCACGATCAGTCAGGTGTCGGGGGGACGGCGCAACCGCCTGGCGTGGGAGATCGACGGCGACGCGTCGTCGCTGGCCTGGGCCGCCGACGACCCCGACCACCTGTGGATCGGGCACCGCGGCCGTCCCAACGAGATCGTCGAGAAAGACCCGGCGTTGCTCACCCCGGAGGGTGCCGCGGCGACGGCGTTCCCCGGCGGTCACGTCGAGGGCTACCCCGACACGTTCAGGGCCCTGTTCACGGCGGTGTACGCCGACATCGCTGCAGGCGAGCCGGCCAAGGAGCCGAACTACCCGACGTTCGCCGATGGCCACGACATCATGGCGGTGTGTGACGCGATCACGGCGTCGGCGCACAGCTCGGCCTGGGCGAGGGTCGGTCGAGGATGAGATCGAGGAGGAGGCAGCAACGATGAAGCTCGGGTTGTTGACAGCAGCGTTCCCCGACACGCCGCTGACCGAGGTCGCCGAGTGGGCGGCGGGCAACGGTTTTTCGATGCTCGAGGTCGCCTGTTGGCCGCGGGCGGACGGGCCATCGCGTCGCTACGCCGGCGTGTCGCACATCGACTGCGCGGCGCTCGGCGACGACGAGGCCAAGCAGCTCGTCGGCGAGCTTTCCGAGCGGAGCATCGAGATCTCCGGGCTCGGCTACTACCCGAACCCGCTGTCACCCGATCTCGGCCACCGCGCCGACGTGGTCGCTCATCTGCGCACGGTCATCGAAGCGGCGGCGAAGCTCGGGGTGCCGGTCGTCAACACGTTCATCGGCAACGACAAGGATCGATCGCTGACCGAGAACTTCGCCGAGTTCTTGAAGGTCTGGCCGGACATCGTCCATCACGCCGCTGACCACGGCGTGAAGATCGGCATCGAGAACTGTCCGATGATCTTCTCCGCCGACGAGTGGCCCGGCGGCAACAACTTGATGTACGCCCCGGCGATCTGGCGCGATGTGTTCGACGCCATCGACCGGACCGACCACGAGGCGACGTTGGGACTCAACCTCGACCCGTCACATCTCGTGTGGCAGATGATCGACTACGAGCGCGTCGTGCGCGAGTTCGGGTCGCGGATCTATCACGTCCACGCCAAGGACATGGAGATCGACCGCGACGGGCTGTACGACCGTGGCGTGATGTCGGCCGGTGTCGGTTGGCAGGTGCCGCGCCTGCCGGGCCTCGGTGAGATCCGTTGGGATCGCTTCATCGCCGCCCTGTACCGGGCCGGTTACGACTATGCGGTGGTCGTCGAGCACGAAGACCGCGGCTTCGAGGGCAGCGACGAGAAGGTCAAGGCGGGGTTCTGCATCGCCCGCGATGCGGTGGCCCCGTACATCGCCTGAGGTCCGCGGCATGACCATTGGAGTGTTACGTGCCATTGGAGTGTCACCTGTCGGAGAACTCGACACGTGAGACTCCATCGGCACCCGGTAGCAAGGAGTCGCCGTGCAGACCTCGGCTGACCTGATCACTCCCCTCCCCGAGGATGTGCCGGCGACGATCCGCGCCGTCAAGCGCCGGCTGCGCGGCCAGCTCGGCGATCCACGGGCCGCCCTCGAGGTCGCCACCGAGGCGCTGCGTGACGAGGTCGCAGCCGTCGCCACCGAGATCGCCGACGTCGGGACGGCGGTGCCCGTCGTCGAGTACTCCGACATCGCTGCCGGCACCGTTCCGGCGGAGCGCATCGCGGCGATCCGCAGGCGCGGGTGCGCCGTGGTGCGCGGCACGTTCGACCGCGACGAAGCCGAGGCGTGGGATGACGAGCTGGCGACGTACCTCGATGGCAACGACTTCATGGGCCGGTATCGCGGCCCGGCCGACGAGCTGTTCTCGGCGCTGGCGTCGGGCCGCCCGCAGATCTACGGCGTCTACTGGTCGCGTCCCCAGATCGCGGCTCGCCAGCACGAGCACATGGTCAACGTGCGACGTTTCCTCAACTCGTTCTGGAAGCACGACTCCGGCGGGCGACAGTGGTTCGACCCCGACCACGACATCGGCTACCCCGACCGCATCCGCCGCCGCCAGCCGAGCACCCCATCACTCGGATTGTCGCCGCACGCCGATTCGGGATCCATCGAGCGCTGGCTGTTGCCCGCCTACCAAGGCGTCTACCGCCACGTGTTCTCCGGGGAGTGGGACCACTACGACCCGTGGGACGGCGCTCATCGCAGCGAGATCCACGAGTTCCCGACGACCGTGATGTGCTCGGCGTTCCGGACCTTCCAGGGCTGGACGGCACTGTCGGAGATGCTCCCGGGTGACGGGGTGCTGCACGTCATCCCGATTCCCACGGCGCTGGGCTACCTGCTGTTGCGCGCCCTTCAGGACGACGTCGCCGACGACGACCTCTGCGGTGCCGACAACGACCGCGTTCTGGCCGCCACCGAGCAGTACCACGAACTGCTCCTCCCGGCATACGGCCCGATCCCGCCCGTCGAGCCTGGCGACACGGTGTGGTGGCACGGCGACCTGCTCCACGGCGTCGGCGACGGCACCAACGACGAGCGGTGGGGCAACGTGATGTACATCCCGGCGGCGCCGTGGTGCGCCAAGAACGCCACCTACGCCCGGCAGTGCGGTGAAGCGTTCGTCGAGGGCCGCAGCCCCGGCGACTTCGCCGCCGAGGACTACGAGGTCGACTTCGTGAACCGTGCCGGGCCGGCGGATCTCAACGACACAGGCCGCCGCCAGCTCGCCCTCGATCGCTGAGCTGGTCGGCGATCGCTCCGCCGCATGGTGATAGCGTGGATGGCATGAAATCACCATCGGGCGTCCGTGTGCGAGTAGATGCCCAGGGGCGGATGGTTCTCCCCAGTGGTTTGCGCGAGGAGATCGTGTCGATCCCGGGGGAGGTCCTGATACGGCGCACCGCCGATGGCCTGTTGCTCACTGCCGCCGAGTCGCCTGGCACGGTGCGCGTCGGCGATGACGGATTACCCGTCCTGTCGATCGGCCGTCGCGTCACCAACGACGAGGTGCTCTCAGCCATCGACCAGGAACGCGCTGATCGATGATGGACACGTCGGCGCTGGTCGCTGCGTTGATCGACGATCACCAGCATCATGCGCTCAGCCGCCCCCACCTGGTCGCGGACATTCGGCTGCCGGCGATCGTCCTCGCCGAGACGTTCGCCCAGCTGCGTCGCACCTTCGGGCAGTCGGCGCCGACGGCGACGGCGGTTGTGAGCCCGTTGGCCGCGCGGTCGGACAGCGTTCTGCCAACGACCGCGTCTGCCGTCGCGGCAGTCGTTGCCCGCGCCGTCGAGCTCGACCTCGGAGGCAACATCCACGATGCGCTGATCGCCCAGGTGTGTGCCGAGCACGACCTGCCCCTTGTCACCCTCGACGGTCGACAGCATCGACTCGCCCTGGCCCTAGGCGCACGTAGCACTTACCTGCTCGCCTGACCCGACCGGTCGCGTTCGGCGGCGCGCCAAGAGCACGTATTTCGGCGGGTCGACGACCGACGGCGCTGCCAGTCTGGTGACTTGTGGGGCAGGATGTCGTCGGCCGGACCGAGGAGCTCGATGTGCTGCGCGAGTTCCTCGACACCTCGGCCGCCGATCCGCGAGCGCTCGTTCTCGAGGGTCATGCCGGGATCGGGAAGTCGACACTCTGGCTGGGGGCCGTGGACGCGGCACGCCAGCGGGGGCGGCGCGTGCTCATCACTCGCCCGACCGAGGCCGAGCAGGGGCTCGCCTTCGCCGGCTTGGGCGACATCCTCGAGAGTGTCGCCGACGAGGTCCTGGCATCGCTCCTGCCACCGCGGCGGGCGGCCTTGGAGGCCGCCTTGCTGCTCGGCGAGGCACGTACCGACGTGCACCCGCGAGCCGTCGGCGTCGCGGTCCGCGATGCCCTCGCCCTCGTGGCCGCCGATCACTCTCTCGTCGTCGCCATCGACGACGTGCAGTGGCTCGACGAATCATCGTCGAGTGCCCTGACGTTCGCGCTGCGACGGCTCGGTGGCTCGGCGCAGTTCCTGCTCGCCCGGCGGATCGAGGAGGGCGTCGACGACTCGGAGCTCGAACACGCCTTCGCACCCGATCGGATCGAGCGAGTCCGCCTCGGCCCGCTGAGTCTCGGCGCGACGCAGGTGCTGCTCGATGCTCGGCTCGACCGTGTCTTCACCCGGCCCGTGCTCCAACGCATCCACACAATTGCTGGCGGCAACCCGCTCTACGCCATCGAAGTCGCCCGGATCATCGGCTCGGGCATCGACCCAACACGGCCGCTACCCGTTCCCGACTCGCTTGACGGATTGATGGCCGCACGGCTGGCCGGCCTTCCCGAGGAGTCGCGATCCGGACTCGACCTGATCGCCGCAGCCGGCGACATCTCCTGGAACCGCCTCCGCGTCGCGGCCGTCGATCCGAATGGACTGCAACCGGCCCTCGATGCGCAGGTGCTCGAGTCGCAGGGAATGACCGTGCGCTTCGCCCACCCCCTTCTCGCCGCGGCGTACTACCAGCGGCTCTCGCCGACTCGCCGCCAAGATGCCCACCGCGTCGTGTCCAACCTGGTCGACGATCCGGTCGACCGAGCTCGCCACCTCGCGCTGGCGACCGACCAGCCCGACGCCGATCTGGCGGCGGCACTTGACGACGGAGTCCAGGCGGCGACCGCACGTGGAGCGATCGCGTCTGCCGTCGAGCTCGGCGAGCACGCTCTACGGCTGACTCCGCCCGGTGACGCGGGACAAATCGGTCGCCGAACGACAACGCTGGCCCGGGCTCATCTCGCCCACGCAACTGTCGATCGTGCCGAGGAGCTGCTCCGGGCACTGCTCGACCACGAAGGCCCTGGAACGCCGCGCGCCGAAGCGCTTCTCGCGCTTCGCGACGTCGGAAGCGATCGGGACGACCCCATCGCCCTGCTCCGGGAGGCGCTCGAGGAGGCGGACGGCGACCGTACCCTGCAGGCGCGGATCCACACGCGGCTGGGCTGGGACCTGCGCTTCATCGGCGAGCGGGTCGCCGCCGAATCCCATGCCGCTGCAGCTCTCGCGTTGGCCGAGCAACTGGACGACGCTGGCCTTCTCGCCGCCGCGCTGGCGACTTTCGCCGGTGCCCGACACCATAACGGCGAGCCCGATGCCTTCGAGCTCGCCGACCGTGCGTGCTCGATGATCGCCGACCTCACCGACACCGCGGTGCGGATCGATGTCGCCGGCTTACTGGTGACCACGTTCGTATGGACTGGCCATCACGATCGTCTGCGCGCTCTGTTCGAGCCGCTCTGCCCCGAGTTGGCCGCACACGACGAGTCGCGACTGGGAAGCGCGCTGTGGAGTCTCGCGCTCGTCGAGCTCGCGGCCGGTCGCTTCACACTCGCCGGCGATCTGGCCAAGCGTTCGTCCGAGATCTTCCAGCTGTACGGCAGCGATGAGGACGTGCCCGCCAGCATCTGGGCGTTGGCGGCGACCAGCGCCTATCGAGGAGACCTCACGACCGCCAATCGCTTGGCGGCGGAGGGACTGCGCATGGCCGAGCGGAGCGTCCCCATCTTCGTCGTGCACTTCCAAGGCTTGATCGGGCAGGTGGCCCAGTGGAGCGGAGACTCGTCAACCGCCTGCACGCACTTCGCGGCCGCCGAGCGGGCCAACGAACTGGGGGGCTCCCGCGATCCAAGCATGGCCGGCTGGCGGGCCGACTTCTGCGAGGCGCTGCTCGCGTGCGGGCGCGCCGACGAAGCAATCACGATGTTGGACGCCTGGGAGCGTGACGCCATGCGCCTCGGCCGTTCGCCGGTGCTGGCCAGGGCGCACCGCTGTCGTGGCCTGCTTGCCACGGCGGCGGGCGACGTCGGCCTGGCGGTCGCCCTCCTCGATCAGGCGGCGAGGGAGCACGCCGAGATCGGGGACCCGTTCGGACGCGCCCGCGCCCTGCTGATCCTCGGGGGCGTGCGCCGGCGGGCGGGACGGAAGCGGACCGCCCGTGCGGCGCTCGAGGAGAGCCTCGCCTTGTTTGAGACGTGCGGTGCGGACGGCTGGGCGGAGCAGACGCGGGTCGAGCTCGGCAGCGTCGGTGGACGGACGCGACAGGCGGGGCTCACCGCTGCCGAGCGACGGGTCGCCGACCTCGTGGCCGAAGGCCGCACGAACCGCGAGGTAGCAGCCGCCCTGTTCATCGGCGAACGGACGGTCGAGACCCACCTCTCCCACATCTACGCCAAGCTCGGCGTGCGCTCACGCACCGAATTGGCGCGGAGCCTCCCCGCCCGAATCTGAGGAGCACCGAGCAAAGATCAGGGGTTCCCACGATTCCCCCGCGCCAGCGGTTTCCTACCGTCGACTGCGTGCCGGTTTTCCTCGTCGAGACGTACCTCAATATCGGAAACGCGCGGGGACGGGCGGCGCGTGAGCGCCGGGCACGGTCGGCTGCCGAGCAGCTGACACGCGACGGGACCCCCGTCCACTTCCAGGGCTCGATCCACATCGCCGAGGACGAGATCTGCTTCTTCACCTTCGATGCCAAGTCAGCGCGAACCGCGGCCGCCGCAGCGCGGCTGGCCGGGCTCGCGCCGCTGCGCGTCGTGGAGGCAGAGCTTGGGGCAATCGACCTCACCACACCACAACCAAACAAGGAGCAACCATGAACACTTTCACCAACCGCCGACTTGCCGTCATGGCGGTCGTCGGGCTCGGGGCAAGCCTCGGGCCGATCGGTGCATCGGCAACGACACCGCCCACCGAGCCACCGATCCCGCCGATCGCCGTCGAGGAGTTCACCCGCCTCGACGCCGAGACCCTCGTGCGTGGCGCCGTCACCGACGACGTCACGGCGACGATCACGATCAACCGCGAGGGCATGGACGAGATGGTCCTCGACCTCGCCGACCTCTCCAACGTCGCCGTCGCGAGATTCACCGTGCAACCCGGTGCCCAGTTCCCCTGGCACACCCACCCGGGCCCGGTCATCGTCAACGTCACCCAGGGCGAACTCGTCTACGTGATGGCCGAGGGCTGTCACGAGGCGGCGTATCCGACCGGAAGTGCCTTCGTCGATCCCGGCCGCGGCATGGTCCACACCGCCTACAACCCGACCGACGGCGAAACGGTCATCGTCGCCACCTTTCTCGAAGTGCCCGCCGACGGACCACTGTCGATCACCGAGGGGATCACCGCACCAGCCGACAACTGCGGCCTCGCCACCTCACCCCCCAGCTGACCCGGCGGAAGCCAACCGATGGGTGTTTACGGGACGGAACGGTCCCCTAAACACCCATCGGTGCGGTCAGACGAGGCGATCGGTGAACTCGCCGGTGGCGGGATCCTTGAGGATCAGCTTGCGGCGGCCGTCGGGGAGATGCTCCTCCTTGATCACGGTGAGCCCGTCCTCGCTGCGCGCCGGGCGGGCGATCCGTGGCGTCGAGCCGCCGCGCCAGTCGAGCTCGATCGGCTCCCAGGCCCGGCTCGCCGCCGACCGGAAGCACGCGTCCATCACGGCGTTGACGACGTAGCCGTCGTAAAACGTCTCGGTCGGTTGGCGACCCTCGTCGATGGCATCGAACATGTCGGTGAACATGTCGACGTAACCGAGCTCGCCGACCTCGTCGCCGACCGGGAAGATCCACCCACTCTCGGTCTCGGCCTTCTCGGCGACGTAGCCGCCCTTGCCGCTGGAGAACATCTCGAACCCGGTGCGCAGGAAGTGGTTCGTCCAGATCGTGCCCTCGGTGCCGGCGACCTCGTCGCGCAGGTCCATGCCGCCGCGGAACGTCCAGCTGACCTCGAACTGGCCGATCGCCCCGCTGTCGAACTTGATCAGGGCGATGGCGTTGTCCTCGGCCTCGATGGGGTGGACCAGCGTGTCGCTCCAGCACATCACCTCGACGGGCCGGTTGCCCTTGCCCACGTAGCTGCGGATGATCTCGATGCAGTGGCAGCCGAGGTCGACGATGCACCCACCTCCGGCCTTGTCGGCGTCCCAGAACCAGGCGCTGTGCGGACCGGGGTGGGTCTCCCGGCTCCGCACCCACAGAACGTCACCGATCGCCCCGCCGCCGACCGACGCCACCGCCTTGAGGGTCTTGGGCGTGTACACGAGATCCTCGAGGTAGCCGGCGAACACGCCTGCCGACTCGACGAGGTCGAGGATCCGCTTGGCCTCCTCTGCGCTGCGAGCCAGCGGCTTGGTGCACAGCACGGCCTTGCCGGCGGCGGCCACGGTGGCGATCGCCTCCTCGTGCATGTCGTTGGGCAGACCGACGACGACCGTGTCGACGTCGGGGTCGTTGACCGCCTCGGCGATGCTCGTCGTCGCCCGCGGCACCCCCCAGCGCTCCATGAACGCCGCGCCGCGCTCGACCGATCTGGAGTAGACGACCTCGACCCGGTCGCGGCTGCGCCGGCCGTGCAACGTCATCGTGTAGAAGTCGCCGATCAGCCCGGTGCCGAGCATGGCGACGCGATGGCCTGCGCTCACAGTTGTCCCCCCTGGTGACGATCGGTCACCGGTAGCGAGTTGTCTAGACATTGAACCAGGCCCGGTGTTCGGCGGGCTAGCCTGGACCGTGGTCAGCCGGGATCTCCGGCTGCTGCCGACGAGGGTGTCCCGTACCGGCAGCTGCAAAGACGGGCTCAGGAGCATGTCATGGCCTGGATCCTGTTGACCGTCGCCGGCCTCCTCGAGGTCGGCTGGGCGTCCGCCCTGCCCGCCACCAACGGGCTGACCCGTCCCGCCCCGACGGCGCTGTTCGTCGGTCTGCTCGCCGCCAGCATGATCGCCCTGGCGATGGCCACGCGCACGATCCCCGTGGCCACGGCCTATGCCGTGTGGGTGGGTATCGGTGCGGCGGGTGCCGCCATCGTCGGGATGCTCTGGAGGGGCGACCCGGCCTCGCCACTGCGGGTCATCTGCCTGGCGCTGATGGTGCTGGCGATCGTCGGGCTCAAATTGTCGGGGAGCCACGGCGCGACGTGACGCGGAACAGCCCGGCGATCGTGCTGTAGGCGATGTAGCACATCGCCACGACCACCGCGCCGACCAACACACCGACGGCGTTGGCCCGCACGTCGCTGATCTCGACGGCTCTCGTGTCGGACCAGCGGCCCTGGGCAGCCTCGACCACCAGGCTGGCGGCGAACACGGCGACGGCGCCGATCGCCAGCCCGATCCACGTCCACACGGCCCACCCGACGAGCACGATGGCCATCGCCCACACGGCGATGTGGACGATGGAGTCGCTCTCCGGCAGGCGCGGATCGGCGAGGACATCTGCGGGGTTGGCGTCGATGCGGTCGAACAAGCGTCGGGCGAAGTCGCCGCCGATCCGCCGGAGCGCCCCTGGGGCGCGGTCCGACAGCATCAGCATCGCGTTGAACAGCAACGCCACCACGCCGGCGAGCGCAGCGAGGGCCCGGAGCGCCAGCGGCGGACGGTTGGCGGGCGAGGTCATCGTGGTGATCCTGGCGCGCCCGGAACCGAACTGGGCGGCGTCCGCTGCGCCTTCCGGACCGATCGCCGCCCAGATCGGGAAGTGGACCGCGGGCCGCCCAGAACGAGAACGGTCAGTCGGCGGTCATCCGCCACGGCTCCCAGCTGCCGGAGCGCTGGTACAAGGCGTAGGCCGCCGTGGCGTTGGTACGCGGGTCGTAGAGGTCGTCGGCCGACGTGACTCCGAGGTCGGCGAGCCAGCTGGCATGGACGTCGTAGTAGATCTGGAAGAGCCCGGAGCAGCAGTAGTTCTGAGCCCGCGGGTCGTAGCCGCTCTCCCGCCAGGCGATCCGCAGAGCCTGTTCCTCGAGATCGTCGGGCCACACCTCGCGGATGATCTGTTCGATCTCGCCCGGGGCCGGCGGGGCAGGCGGCACCGTGGTCTGCTCTTGGGTGGTCGCCGGCGGCTCGGTGGTCGCCGGGGCGGTGGAAGCAGGCGCGTCGGTCGTCGCCGGGGTCGTGGTCGGTGCCTGCGTCGAGGGCGCGGCGGTCGTGGGTGCGACGGTGGTCGGCGCCGACGGACCGCTTGCACCAACCGGCAGGCAGACCTCGGAACCCGGGTAGAGCGGGGTGTCCACAGTGGCGTCGTTGAGTTTGAGCAACTCGTCGAGCGCGAGGTCGGCGGCGTCGGCGATCCGCAACCAATAGTCCCCGGCAACCGACTCGTAACGATTGCCACAGGCCTGCGCCTGGGCGGCCATCGTCGCCGCGCCGCCCCCCGACGAATCGTCGTCGCTCGCCGACGAGAACCCGGCGGGCGTCGCCGCCCCGGCCGGCAGGCAGATCGTGCTGCCCGGATAGATCGGCGTCTCCGCCGTGGCCTCGTTGACTTCGAGGAGGTCGTCGAGCGACGTGTCGGTGCCGTCGGCGATGCGCAGCCAGTAGTCGCCGGCCGCGGCGGTGTACCGGTTGGAGCAGTCGGGCGCCGCGCTCAGTGCCTGTGGCGCAGCCGTCGCCTCGTCCGCCTCGTCCGTAGCGGCTGCCTCGTCGTCGGCGATCTCGGCACCGAGATCGGCGGAGTTCGTGTCGGTCGACGGCTCGCCGTCGGTCGCTGCGGTGACGACGACGGCGTCGCCGGCCGTCGACGGCGGAGCCTCCGTCGTCGCGACGGTCGTCGTGGTCTGCTGGTCGATCGCCCGCAGGGCATCGTCACCGTCACCGCCTCCGAGGGCCCCGAACAACGGCACGGCGAGCACGGCGGCGAGGACGACGGCACCGACGCTGAGCACCCTGGGGTCGACGGATTGGAGCGGTCCGAGCCGGCGGGCGATGGGCAACGGCTCGAGCCACATCGATGCGCCGTCGTCGAGCTCCTCGAGGGGCTGCTCGCGCCGCACGACGTGGTGCGTCCGGGTGCGTTCTGGTGAACGCCCACGAACCCGTTCGAGCTGTGAGGTGCGGTCGGGATCGACCTGCGGGCCGTCCCAGAAGTCGTCGTCGTCGTCGGTGAAGTAGTTGCTCATCACGTGTGGGTGGTGGACGCTCGCCTGGCGCCGACAGGGGAACGGTCTAGCACGGGTCGTCATCAGATCGCAACATTGGTGAAGAAATAGAAATGTTCGACACGGGAGCGACATTCCCGCCGACGGCGGTCCGCGAGGGCCGTAGCCGATACCATCGACCCGACACTTGGAGAGGTGGCGGAGTCCGGTCGAACGCGCCTCCCTGCTAAGGAGGTGACCGCCGCAAGGTGGTCCGTGGGTTCAAATCCCACCCTCTCCGCTCAACCCCTGCGACCGATGGGTGTTCTCATGACGGTTCGGTCAGGACAACACCCATCGATCGGCGGATGGGTTGCGCTGACGGCGGGTGCGGCGGCCACGATGTGCGCCATGTCGCCGTCCCCCGCCGCTCTTCCGTCGAACGAACCCGACGCCGTCGAGGCGTCGGCTCACGCCATCATCCCAGCGCCGCTTTCGTGGGTCTCGTTGCCCGGCGAGCAGTTCGAGCTGACGGCGACGAGTCGCATCGTGGTCGTCAGCCACGATCCCGCGGTGGCGCCGGTCGCCGAGCGCTTTGCCGAATGGCTGCGCCGGCCGACCGGCTACGCCGTGCCGGTCGCAGGTGGCGAGGCGACCGACGACGACATCGTCATCAGCGTCGCCCCCTCCGCCGAACAGGGCGCCGAGGGCTACACCCTGCACGTCGGGTCGAGCGGGGTGCGCATCGGTGCCAGCACCCCGGCCGGCGTCTTCCGAGCCCTCACGACGCTGCGCCAGCTGCTTCCCGCCGCTGCCGAGGCAACCGCCGTGCAACCCGGACCGTGGAAGATCGACGGCGCCGACATCACTGACCGGCCACGCTTCGAGTACCGCGGGACGATGCTCGACGTCGCCCGCCACTTCTTCGGCGTCGACGACGTGCTCCGCCACGTCGATCTGATCTCGCTGTACAAGGTCAACGTCCTCCATCTCCATCTCACCGACGACCAGGGATGGCGGCTGACCGTGCCCGGCTGGCCGCTGCTCACCGAAGTCGGTGGGGCGGGTGACATCGACGGCGGTCCAGGCGGCTACTTCACCGCCGAGGACTACGCCCGCATCGTCGCCTACGCCGCCGAGCGCTTCATCGAGGTCGTTCCCGAGATCGACGGCCCCGGGCATGCGTCCGCCGCCCTGATCTCGTATCCGGAGTTGAACTGCGACGGCACGGCGCCCCCGCCGTTCCACCACGGCGGGATCTCCGAGGTGACGCTGTGCGCGTCGGCCGACCCGACCTACGACTTCCTCGGCGACGTGTTCGACGCCCTGGCGGCCGAGCCTGGGCGGTACCTCCACATCGGCGGCGACGAGGCGATCGGCACACCGCACGACGACTTCATGGAGTTCGTTCCCCGCGCCGCCGGGCTGGTCGTCGAGCGCGGCCGGACGCCGGTGATGTGGCACGAGGCGGCGCAGGCGACCTTGCCGGCGGGGAGCGTCGTGCAGTACTGGGGTGTCGGCCAGGACGAGGCGACCGAGCTGGCCCGCCGTGCTGCCGCCCAGGGGGCCCGGCTGATCCTCTCCCCTGCCAATCACGCCTACCTCGACATGAAGTACGACGAAGACACGCCGTACGGGCTGGAGTGGGCCGGCCATGTGCCCGTCAGTGCCGTCGTACGCCTGGGAGCCGGCGACGTTGATCGACGGCGTCGACCGAGGCATCGATCCTCGGGGTCGAGTCGGCGTTGTGGTCCGAGACGACGGGCGACCGTGGTGCCGTCGAGCACCTGGCGTTCCCGCGGCTCGCCGGCATCGCCGAGATCGGGTGGTCGCCGCCGAGCGCCTTGATGTGGGAGGACTACCGGCTGCGCGTCGCCGCCCACGGTCCGCGCTGGGACGTCCTCGGCGTCAACTACTTCCGCTCGCCCGAGGTTCCCTGGCCAGCGTGACCGTCTCGTAGAGCGGCCGGAAGCCGGCCCGGGCGAGGTTGCGCTCGGAGGCGTTGGCCGGGACAGTGGACGAGGCGGCGAGGTCGCAGCCGGCCTCTCGCGCGAGGAACAGCCGGTGGGCGATGAGGGCGGCCTGGACGCCGCGGCCGCGCTCGTTCGGCATCGTCGTCATGCCACCGAGGGTGGCCAGCCCGTCGCGGAACGTGACGCTCGCACACCCGAGTGGACGACCGTCGGCCGCATCGCGGGCGAGCAGGAACCCGGGGCCGTCGACGACGGCTGCGGCGTCGGCGAAGGCATCACTCGCCCGCCGGGGGTCGCCCTCGTCCGCTCCGAAGCCCGCGGCGGCGACGTCCTTCCAGACGCCGAGCTGGTCGCCGTCGGCCCGCTCGATGACGACAGTCGCCTCACCCGGTGCCACCCCCGTGGCGTCGTCGAGCGTCCGGATGTGTGTCGTGAGAAACCGCTGGATCCCGTAGCCCCGCGCCCCGGCGAGCTCGCTGAGGCTGCGCTCGGCAGTGGGCACGACATCGATCGACGGCGCGACTCCGACGACCGCGCTGCGCGCTTCGAGCCGGTCGAAGTCGTCGGTGGTCACGGGTCCATCTAGTCCCATCGCCAGCGCCCGATTGACGTACAAGCCGTGCCCGCACAGCACCGCGTGTCCGCCAGCGAGCTCGAACACCTCGGTACCCCACGACGGATCCTGGGACGCGAGGACGCGGGCATGGGCAGCGGCGTCGAGGGCCCACGTGCGGGCGATCCGCGCGATCAGCGCGGCGCGATCCATCACCGCAGTGTTGCCGACGATTGGTGAGCCCAGCGTGCGGATTCCTGCACGCTGCGCTCACCAATCCAGCAACGGAGGGTCGGTAGCCTCGACGAACGGAACGGTGGCAGAGCGGACAAATGCACCCGCCTTGAAAGCGGGAGGCCCACAAGGCCCGGGGGTTCGAATCCCTCCCGTTCCGCTGGTGTGATGTCTCAGGACATCGGAAACCTCTGAACCTTCATTGAGGGTTCGTGAGCGCCTGGCGTTGTCCACCCGACAGGGCGTCGACGCGGGTCGTGAGGCGATCCTCGAGACCCATCCCGAGCACTGTCAACAGGTTCTGGTGGTCTGCCTTGTTGCGCGGGATGCGCAGGCCGGCGGCGCATGGCGAGGAAGACTTGCATGGCCCCGTATCGACGGTCGCCTTGCAGTCCTCGGCGGAGATGCTGCGTCACGCACGTCAGTGGACCTTCGGACGACGCTGGATCATGTCTGCCGCCTTTTCGGCGATCATCACGACCGGTGAAGCGGTGTTGCCGGACACGATTTTCGGCATGATCGATGCGTCGATCACGCGGAGATTTTTCGACCCCATGAACCCGCAGGTCAGGTCCGACAACCGCCCGGTCGTCGTTGCCCATCTTGCACGTCCCGACCGGGTGGAAGATCGTCGTTCCAAGATTTCCCGCGGCGCGGAGGAGCGCCTCATCGGAAGCAGCGTCCGGTCCGGGCCGCAGCTCTTCCGGGTGATACCGCTGGAGCGGCCCCGTCGCCATGATCCGACGTGCCTGTTTGACCGACGCCACAGCGACCTGCTTGTCGCTTTCCGCGGTCAGGTAGTTCAGGCGGATCTCGGGCTGTGCGGCGAGGTCGCGGCTGGCGATATGCGTCGAACCGACGCTGTCGGGGCGAAGATTGACGACGGAGACCGTGATCGCCGGAAACCGGTGCAACGGGTCGCCGAGCTTGTCGGTCGACAGGGGTTGCACGTGGTACTCGAGATCGGGCGTCTCCATCGCCGGATCGGATTTGGTGAACATGCCGAACTGACTCGGCGCCATCGACATCGGCCCGCTGCGTGACGATGCGTACTGCAGCGCTATGCGCACTTTGCCGACGGGCGAGCGCACAAGCGTGTTGAGGGTCTTGGCGCCATGAACCTTGAAGACGGTGCGGATCTGTAGGTGATCCTGCAAATTTTCGCCGACAGCCGGATTGTCGTGGACGACGGCGATCCCGCGTTCGGCGAGGATCGATGGCGACCCAATGCCTGAAAGCTCGAGAATGCGCGGCGAGTTGATCGCGCCGGCGGCAAGCAGGACCTCCGCGTCAGCGAAAGCGTCGTGCATCTCGCTGCCTTGGCGGTAGCGGACGCCGCGGGCTCGTGTGCCTTCGAACAGGATCTTCTCTGTTGGCGCGTGCGTCAGGACACGCAGGTTGGGACGCTTCATCGCCGGTCGAAGGAAGCCCTTGGCGGTACTCCAGCGCCAGCCGTTGCGCTGGTTGACGTCGAAGAAGCCCGTGCCCTCGTTGTCGCCCTGATTGAAATCGTCGCGCGGCATGATGCCCAGCTCTGCTGCGCCCTCCTGCACTGCGCGGAGAACGTCCCATGTCAGCCTCTGACGGGAGACCTTCCACTCGCCGCCCGCGCCGTGGAACGCCGTGTTTCCACCGTAATGGTCCTCCGACTTGACGAAATAGGGCAGCACGTCGTCCCACCCCCATCCGATATTTCCCAACTGTCGCCAGCGGTCGTAGTCACTCGCCTGCCCGCGCATGTAAATCATGCCATTCACCGACGTACAGCCGCCCAGCAGCTTTCCGAGCGGATAGGCCAACGATCGTCCGTTCAGGCCGGGCTCAGCTGCGGTCTTCATCCTCCAGTCGGTGCGCGGATTCCCGATGCAGTAGAGATAGCCGACCGGGATGTGGACCCAGTGATATCTGTCGGTACCGCCCGCCTCAAGCAGCAGGACGCGTATCCTCGGGTTCTCTGACAGGCGGTTCGCCAGCACGCATCCGGCCGTGCCAGCTCCCACGATGATGTAGTCGTATCGTTCTTCAGGCGCGGCGGCCTGGGCTCTCATAACGATCCCTGCTTCTGATGAGTTTCATCCGATGTGGCGAGGTGCTGGCGGCTCCAGAACTCCTGAAGTGCGTCAGCGAGCGCGCAATAGGTGTCGAATCGGTGGTCGTAATGGAGCTTCATGCCTGCGTTCGGCTCGAAGCGGCGCCGGATCCGGGTCATGCACCCGACGGCCTCCTCGTAACCGTCAAAGAGACCTACGCCGATGCCTGCGCCGAGGGCGGCGCCGAGAGCGCCGGTCTCCTCCGCGTCGGCGAGCCTGATCGGCATGCCGAGACAGTCGGCGAACATCTGCGGCCACAGCTCGCTGCGCGCGCCGCCCCCGGCGAGGGTCGCCTCGTCGAGCGTCGCGCCAGCCTCGCGCAGCACCTCGATGTGCCGCCGGTGCTCGAACACGACACCTTCGAACAAGGACCGCAGGAGATGGCCTTCACCGTGCCAGCTCGCCAGACCGTTGAAGCCGGCTCGGTACCACGCGCCCCGCGTCGATCCGTACAGAAACGGATGAAAGTAGGGGTCATCGAGGCGAGGATCGAGGTCGGCGAGGCGTTGATGGCAGAAGCCGAATGGATCGTCGTGGTGGCCGCCGCGCTCGACGAATTCGCGGACGTACCATTCCAGATGCGAGGCCGATGTGGCGCTGCTGTCGATGTTCATGTAGCGGTCGGGCCCGAAGGCGGAGACCATGAGGAGGGCACGGTCAACCACCGGCTCGCTCGAGACAAATTGGTTGATCGACCAGGTTCCGGCGATGATCGAGGCGGCGCCGGAGTCGACGACGCCGGAACCGAGTGCAGTGGCCACGACGTCGAAGTAGCCGCCAACGACGGGCGTCCCCTCCGCCAGTCCGGTTTGCGCTGCGGACGCTGCTGTCACCGTTCCGGCGACTTCGACAGGGTCGATCAGTGACGGCAATAGATGATGCAGACCTTGCAGGCCGTAGAGCGCGAGTAGATCGTCGTCGTAGCAGCACTCAGGCATACGCAACAGACCGCAGCCTGACATGTCGGAAATGTCACTGACCTTGCGCCCCGTCAGCTTGAAGGTGATGTAGTCCTTGCACATGAGCAGCGTGCCGGCCTGATCCAGTAACGCCGGACGGTGGCGGCGCATCCAGCACAGGAGTACCGGTGTCTGGGACGGCCACGGCTCCTGTAGGCAGGTTGCGTGGAAGTGGTCACCGCTCTCAGTAGCTAGTTCCTCGGCCAGCGCCGCGGCGCGCGTGTCGAGTGACTGGATTCCGATCAGCGGCCTGTCGTCGCGGTCGAGCAGATAGAGGCCGTTGCCGTGTCCCGCGCATCCCGTCGCGGCGATCTGTGCGGGGTCGACGGCGGAGTCCGAGATGCAGCGGCGGATCGCCTCGCTCGCATTTCGCCACAGCTCCTCGAGGTCCCGTTCGACGTGTCCCGGCTCGGGTGTCGTCGACTGCCCGTCGATGGCGCTGCCGGAGACTTGCCGCCCTTCCAGGTCGAAGAGCACCGCCTTGATAACCGTGTTGCCAACGTCCAGTCCAAGAAGGAAGCGTGCGGACTCAGCCATCGTTGTAGACGTCCCACGCTTCCTCGCCCGATGCGCCTCGATGGATTATCGCCATCAATGCGTTGACGACCGCCTTTGGATTGTCGTGCTGGTAGATGTTGCGGCCGTACACCATGCCCGTGGCTCCCTGCGCCATCAATGTCGCCGATTTCTTCAGTACCAACTTGAGGTCCTCCTTGCCGCCGCCGCGCACGAGGACCGGCACTCTGGCGGCTTCTACAACCCGGTGGAACTCCGCAGGGTTGTCGGTCGGATCGGCCTTGATGATGTCGGCTCCCATCTCGCTTGCGAGCCGGACCAGTGTCACGATTTTTCCGCATCACCATCGACCTGATAGCCGCCCCGCGCCGTGTTTGGCAGCATCACTAGCGGCTCGATCATGAGCGGCATTCCATATCTCCGGCAGGAAGCTCGCACCCGGCTGATGTTCTCGACGCATTGCCGGAACAGCTCAGGCTCGTCTGGCAGCATGAAGAGGTTGACCACTACGCACGCCGCATCCATCTCCAGGGCGCCGATGATCGGTTCGTCGTGGTTTTGGAGCATCGACCACATCACTCGGTGACGCTCAGGATTGTACGGATTGCCCATGTCAATGCGCATAACGAGGGCGGGTTTTTCCCTTCCTGGCTGACTTTGCAGGAGGTCGGCTTGACCATAAGACATCTGGATAGCGTCGGGCTTTGCGTCGATCAGCATGGCCACTACGCGGCGCATGTCTTCCAATCCGACGAGAAAGCTCGGTTCGTTACACACCCCGTGGTCGATGGCTACATCGAGGCAACCAGCGTCCGTGAACATGCGGTTGATTCTTGCGGTTGTGCTCAAAGGCACGGCGCGGTCCTTTCCTTCGTACGTTGGTCGAGCGTGCCGCGATAGACGCCGTGATAGTTCTCGAGGTCCACAATGAGCTCCTCGATCTCGGCGCGACGGCGCGCCTCGTCCCAGCCGAGTTCACGGCCGGCGACGGATGCGATGGCCTCGGTGAGCCCGGTGTCGATTGTGCCGGTGATCGCGAGCGTCGTGCGGCGGAGGATCAAGTCGCCGAGGCGCACCGCGTATTCCTGCTGCGTCAGGAAAGCGATCTCTGCGACGGTCAGTTCGGTGCCGACGCCGAGCGGCCGGTCGTCGGGGCGCTGCGCGCAGAACGCCATGACCTCCGTCGCGCGCGTCCCGTAGGTGTCGGCGAGATGCGCGGCACGCGCTGCCGTAACACCGAATGTGCGCACCAGTTCCGTCTCGATGGCCGACCCGTCGGAGTAACCTTGGCCGCCGCCGATGGCCAGATCGAACGTCCCGGTCGTGCGCTGCCGACCGAGCTCCACCAATACAGCGTCCGTCGTGTGTTCGGCGAAAGCTCGGAACGTCGTCCACTTTCCGCCAATCATGCAGAAATGTGGAACCGTCGCATCGATTCGCTGCAGGAAATGCCCGCGCGACATGCGTCCCGTGATGTCGTGGTCGCTCCTCGCCAGCGGGCGAATGCCGCTGAACGAAAAGACGACCTGGTCGACGGACACGTCGATGGTCGGAAAGACGAGGCGCAGCGACCCGAGGATGTAGTCGCGCTCGTCGTCTTCGCATCGCACTCGCTCTGTGCTTTCAACCTTGATATCTGTGGAGCCGGCCAGCACCTTTCCCAGGTACGCAAACACAATGCAGACTCGGCCGTCGGAGTTGCCGAAGTACACCATGTGCCCGTTGAGCGCTTCATACAGCTCGCGATTGTCAAGGACGAGGTGTGATCCTTTGGTGCCCGTGATCAGCCGTTCCGGGGCGTCGGCGGGGTTCACCAGCTCGGCGAGCGAATCGTCCAGCCAGGCGCCCGTGGCGTTGACAAGCACTCTCGCCGTCACCGGATATCGTTCGCCGGTTTCCCGATCGGTCACGAGGAAACCGCTACGGTGAGAAGCGATCTCCGCATAGTTGAGCGCCACGGTGCTCCCCGCCAAGCGGCGTGTATCGAGGAGCAGTTCGATGCCGAGTCGTTCGGGGTGGCTGATCCAGGCGTCGTAGTAGACGGCGGAGAACCGCACCTTGGGCGACAGCTTCGGCCAATGCCGGAGGGTTTCGCGAGAGTTGAGGAAGCGGTGCCGCGGCAGCACGCGGCGCTTGCGGCTGACCCAGTCATAGATGCTGAGGCCGATCTTCACCGGCACCGCGCCGCGATTGGCCGGAACCGCCGACCGCCCGAGAAAGTTCGCCACTCCGTTCATCAGCCCCGAGAACACCGAAGTAAGCGGGATCGTTGTGGGCAGCGGTCTCACCAAGTGCGGTGCGTTGCGCAGCAGCGCATCGTGTTCCTGAGGGATTCGCGCACAAGGTCGAACTCGCCGTTCTCCAGGTACCGCAAGCCGCCGTGAATCATTCTCGAAGGTGCGGCGCTGCAACCGGAGCAGAAGTCGTTGCGCTCCACCAGCAGCACACGTAGCCCCTGCAGCGCCAGTTCTCGAAACACGCCGATCCCGTTGATGCCGCCGCCCACGACGATGACGTCGAGGGCCCCGTC
>CAVYYX010000003.1:0-134902 GCA_963772825.1 Ilumatobacteraceae bacterium
GTTCCCGGTCGACCCGTGGCTGTTGATGGGGGGCGAGCGACGCATCGTCGGCTCCCGCTACGGGACGGGCAACCCGCTCGTCGAGTTCCCGAAGCTCGTCGAGCTGGCGATCGCCGGACAGATCAAGATCGAGAAGCTCATCACGCAGCGCTACGACCTCGACGAGGCCGACGAAGCCTTCCGCTCGCTGCGGCCGGCAAGCAGGCGCGGGGCCTGATCGTCTTCTGATGCCAGACGTCCCGATCCGACAATGAAGCTGGCATCCGTCCTCACCCCGCTGTCGGACGAGAACTTGACGCTGGCGGCCCAGTGCGGCGTCGAGCAGATCGTCCTGCGCTATCCCGGGCCGGACCCGGAGGCGCTCACCCACCTCCAGCGCCGCGTCCAGTCGTTCGGAATGACCGTCGCCGCCATCGAGGGCTACCTCCCCATCGAGCGGATCAAGCTCGGGACCGATGACGGCTCCGACCTTGCGGCGATGAAGGCGCTCGTCCGCCATCTCGGCGATCTGGAGATCCCCCTCCTCTGCTACAACTTCATGGCCGGGACCGACTGGATCAGGACGTCGATCGAGGCGCCCGAGCGGGGAGGCTGCAGGACCACGGCGTTCCGCCTCGCCGACCTCGAGCACGCACGGATCCCAGGGCGGCCAGCCTTCTCCGCCGATCTCGAGCCCGGGCCGCGACGGCCGCAGCTGTGGCAGAACCTCCAGCGCTTCCTGGAGGCGATCATCCCCGTCGCCGAGGAGTCCGGGGTCGTGATGGCGATGCACCCCGACGACCCGCCGTTGCCGCAGCTGCTCGGGAACGACCGGATCATGCACGACGTCGAGGGGTTCGAGCGCCTCCTCGCGCTCGTCGACTCGCCGTGCAACAAAGTCACGTTCTGCCAGGGAACCTTCTCGGAGATGGGGATCGATATCCCCGCAGCGATCCGACGCCTCGGCCCGCACATCGTCTACGTGCACTTCCGCGACGTGATCGGGACTGCCGACGACTTCCGTGAGACCTGGCAGGACAACGGGCAGACGGACATGGCCGAGGCGATGCGCGCGTATCGCGAGGTCGGCTTCGATGGCCCGATCCGTCCCGACCACGTGCCGCAGATGCTCGGTGAGGAGGACGGCGAGCCCGGCTACACGATGCTCGGACGGCTCTTCGCCTACGGCTACATCCACGCGATGATGCACGCCACCCGCATGCGGGCACTCGCGCCTCAGCGTCGGACGAACCGCGATCACGTCGATCTCGAACTTGATCGCGGCCGGCAGGCAGCTCGTGATCGTCGTTCGGGCCGGGTACGGCGCCGTGAAGTACTCGCGGTAGAGCTGGTTGAACCTGAGAACGTCGCTCGGATCCTGGACGTAGCTCGTCACGCGCACCACGTTCTCCAGGCCGAGCCCTGCGGAGCGGAGGATGTCGGTGACGTTCTGGAGGGCGCGCCGCATCTGCTCCTCGAAGCTCCCCGGCACGATGTTCCCCTCCGCGTCGACCGACGCCTGACCCGACAGGAAGACGAAGCCGTTGGCTTCGACGGCAGCCGAGAACGGCAGGTGGCTGGCGATGTCGGTGGTGATCTGGAACCACCCGCGGTCGGGGTCGAACCCGGAGGGGTCGGTGCGCTTCGAGAACTCGTTGGGCATGCGGACCTCGCGATGAGCGCTTCGAACCAGAGCCTCCGGATCTTATAGGATCCATCGATCGACCGGACGCGACGCTCCACGCATCCTCGAATGCTGGTATGAGGTACGACGCGGCGTTCGTCAACGCGACGATCATCGACGGGACGGGGGCTCCCGCTCGTACGGGGCACGTCGCCGTCGCGGACGGCCGCATCGCCTCGATCGGCGCCGCCGACACCGAGGGTGGTCTCGAGCCGTTCGACGCGCACCGACTCGTCGACGTCCGCGGCGCGGTGCTGTGCCCCGGCTTCATCGATATCCACACGCACTCGGATCTCACCTTGCTCGTCGACGGGCTCGGCGAGAGCAAGCTGCGGCAGGGCGTGACGACCGAGGTCGTCGGTAACTGCTCGTTCTCGGCCTTCCCGATCGAGCCGTCGCGCCTCGATCTGCACGCCGATCACCTCGCCCGTGCCACCGCAGCCCTCCGTCCGTGGTGGACCGACCTTGACGGTTACGCCCGAGCGCTGGAAGACGCCGGCATTGCGCTGAACGTCGCAGCGCTCGCCGGACATGGCACCCTGCGCGTGGCGGCGATGGGCGTCGAGGCCCGACCGCCCGAAACGGCGGAGCTCCAGCGGATGGTCGACGATCTCCGCAACGCGCTCGAACAGGGCGCGTTCGGCATGAGCACGGGCCTCACCCACGTACCGAGCGCGTACGGTGACTTCGATGAGGTGCTCGCCCTCGCCGAGGTCCTCGCCGAGCACGGTGCCTTGTACGCAACGCACTCCCGGGCGCTCGGCGACGAGCGCGACGCGGTGAGGGAAGCGATCGAGCTCGGGCGGTCGAGCGGCGTGACCGTGGAGTTCAGCCACCTTGCGATCAACCGCCCCGAGCGATGGGGCACCGGTGGCGAGCTCCTGGGCATGTTCGACGATGCACGTCAGGAGGGTGTCGACATTCTGTTCGACGTCTATCCGTACGACGCCTCGTCGTCGTCGCTCACCCAGTACCTCCCGGGTTGGGTGCAGGAGGGCGGCACGGAGGAGATGCGCCGCCGCCTGCAGCTACCCGACATCCGCCGACGTGCGCGCGCCGACATGCAGGACGGCTGGTTCAACGGGATCCCCTGGCTGTGGGACCGCTTCGTCGTCTCGAGCACGCCGGACGCTGCGTTCGTGGGCCAGACGCTCGCCCAACTGGCCGACGGTCTCCAGGTGGAGCCTCACGAGCTGACGCTGCGGTTGTGCGAGCAGTACGGCAACGAGATCCAGGTTGTGCTCTTCTACCGGACCGAAGCGGACGTCTCGGCCTTCCTGCAGCACCCGCTGGCTGTCGTCGGGTCCGACGGGAACGCCATCCCGCTCGACCAAGGTTCGATCAAGCCGCACCCTCGAAGTTTCGGAACGTTTCCACGCGTGCTCGGCCGGTATGTCCGCGACCGGGGGCTCATCGAGTTGCCGGAAGCCGTCCGCAAGATGACCGGTGAACCCGCCCGTCGTCTGGGATGTCCCGACCGCGGCACCATCGCCCTCGGGATGGCCGCCGACTTGGTCGTGTTCGACCCGCGTACGGTCGTCGACGAGGCAACCTTCGAGCGCCCGGCGACCGCTCCCACCGGCATCACCCACGTGATGGTGAACGGAACGCTGGTGCTGGCGGACGAGGTCGTGACCGGCGAACGACCGGGCAGGGTGTTGAGGCGTCGGCAATGAGCGCTTCGAGCGCCCGCCGGCTCCGAGTCGCCGTCCTCGGCTTCCACCACGAGTCGAACACCTTCGCACCGGTGCCCGCGACGCTCGAGCGGTTCCTGGCGGGTGGATGGACCGAAGGTGACGACCTCGTCGGGCGGTACGGGACCTCACAGGCGACGCTCGCCGGCTTCCTCGAGCTGATGACGGTCGACGACATCGAATGCATCCCGCTCGTTCACGCCGATCTCAACCCCATGGGCACGATCACGGAGGAAGCGTTCGAGTTCCTCGTCGGGAGGATGACGGGCGCTCTCGTCGAGCACGGCCCCTGGGACGTGGTCCTGCTCGCCCTCCACGGCGCTGCCGTCGCAGCGCACCAGCCCGACGCGGATGGCGAGATCATCACCCGGGTCCGACAGGTCGTCGACGCCGACGCCGTCGTCGGCGTGGCGCTCGACATGCACGCCAACGTGTCGCCTCGGATGCTGGCGAACTGCGACGTCCTCAACGCCTACCTCACCAACCCTCACGTTGACGCCCGGTCGCGCGCGCGTGAGGTCGCCGATCTGGCGATCGCCGCAGCTCGCGGATCGATCCGGCCGGTGATGAGGTTCGCGGCTCCGCCGCTCGCCATCGGCATCCTGCGCCAGGGAACGAGCGACTGGCCGATGTGCGAGCTGATCGCCCGTGCCGCCGCGCTGTACGAACAGGAGCACGTTCTGTCGGTGAGCGTCGTCGAAGGGTTCCCCTACGCCGACGTCGCCGAGATGGGCATGTCCTTCATCGCCGTCACCGACGACGACGAGGCGCTCGCCGACCGGATCGTCACGGACCTCGCCGCCGAAGCGTGGCGGCTGCGCTCCGAGTACGTCGGGCTCGGCGTCGACGTGGAAGCGGCGCTCGTGCGCGCCGCAGCATCAGCCGAGCGACCGGTGGTGCTGCTCGACGTCGGCGACAACGTCGGCGGCGGCAGCCCGGCCGATTCCACGCACGTGCTGGAAGCCGCCCAGCGGCTCGGGATCCGCGACCTCTTCCACTCGCTCTGCGACCCCGTCGCGGTCGAGCATTGCCGTTCGGCCGGTCTGGGCGCGTCGGTGACGCTGGCGGTCGGCGCCCGGACGGACGCGCTGCACGGCGCACCGGTCAACGTGACTGGCCGCGTGCGCCATCTGGACGAGGGCACCTTCGAGGACACTGGTGTGACCCACGGTGGCTTCCGGTTCTTCGACGCCGGGCATCGGGCGCTGTTGGAGACCGAGGACGGCCACCACGTCCTGCTCACGTCGCGCCCGATGGGGAACACCAGCCGCGCCGAGTTGACGAGCGTCGGCCTGGATCCGCTGGAGATGCAGGTGATCGTCGCCAAGGGGGTGCACTCGCCGCGCGGCGCCTACGAGCCGATCGCTGCGGAGATGATCCAGCTCAACACCGGCGGTTGCACGACGGCGGATCTCTCGTCGCTTACCTATCGGCGGCGCCGCCGGCCGATGTTCCCCTTCGAGCCCGATACCTCCTACGACCCGACGGAGCCGGTCACCTGAGCGCCACGCTCAGAAGCGAGTGGTGACGACGTTGGCGACGTTGTACGCATCGTCGACGACGGGGATGACCATCCATTTGTCGAACGTGGTGCACGGGTGCGAGATCCCCAAGCCGACGTAGTGGCCGACACCGACGACCTCTTGATCATGACGCGAACCGGACCTCGCCATCGATCGAGGCGCCCGTGACGGATCGTCCGTCGGGTTCGAAGGGGATCAGCGCGACGGTGGTCGATCTCTGCTGGCCCGGTTCCAGAACCAGCGCCTGACCGCGCTCGATCGCCGCGGCGAGGCCGGCGCCGGGCCAGCTCGCCGCAGGTTCGATCGCGAGGATCGATGCCCGCCCGAAGAACGGGAACGCGCTGCTGCCGATCTCCTGCCACAACCAGGCGTAAGGAAAGTCGTTCACGTCCCATGCCAGCGCCACGCCCAGGTGCCGACGCCGGATCGCCGCCCAACCCTGCGCGAACCCGACGAGGAAATGCAGGGATTCGCCGTCGTCCGCGGGACCCAAACGACCGAGGTCTCGTCCGTTGGCCGACGTCGGCCAACGACCGAGGGCGACGGCATCCGCGTCGTAGACGTCGGCGAACGGGAAGTCGACCTCATCGCCCGGTCCGACCGGGAACGCCGGGTGTTCGCCCCAGATGAACGGGACGTTGTCGGCGCACACGTTGGCGACCGTGGTGTGCACCAGCACCCGGTCGGGGCCAGTCGCGACCCGCACCTCGCGCCGGACGGTCAGGGGGAGCCGCGTGCCGGACGTCATGAGGACTCGGTGCGCGTCGCGTCCGGTCACCGTGACGCGGGTCCGCGACCACTCACCGTGGAACGGCAGCGGGACACCTGCGACCTCGCACGCCGCTCCTGCGTTCGGAACGAGCAGCTGCCAACCCCCGCGATACTCGGAGAGCCAATCCAACTTCGGATCTCCGTACGTGACCGTGCGTGAGGCGCCGACCGGTGCGGCCCAGTCGTAGGACGCGAGGAGGTCGTGATTCCCGTAGCGGGCCCGGGTGATCTCCCCGCCGCGGTTCTCGTCGACATCGACGACGAGAAGTCCGGCACGTACTACGTGCACGCCGTTGCGCCAGCGGCGGCGCTCGACGAGCTTCTCGAAACCGTCTCGCGCAGCGCAACAAGCACGCGCGTGCGAGCGATCACAGCTGGATAATATACCATCCACCCATGGTTCGGCCCCCGAAGGCGCAGGTGGACGCCATCGCCACCGCAGGCGGCGGTCACGGGGACAGCTCCGTCTATCACGTCGTGCAGCACCTCCGCCGCGGCATCATCAGCGGCGAGTACCCACACGACACGAAGCTGCTCCCGCGGGCAATCGCCGAGCGGTGCGGCACCAGCTTCATCCCGGTGCGCGAGGCGTTGCGGATTCTCGAATCCGAAGGTTTCGTCGTCTTCCGCCACAACCGGGGCGCGTGGGTGACGACGCTGTCGATCGCCGACCTCGAAGACCTCTACGAGCTGCGGATCGAGTTGGAGAGCGAGGCCGTTCGCCGCGCACGCCCCTGCGCCGAACGCGACCTCGAGTTGCTCGGCGATGTCCTCGACCGGATCCACATCGCCAACCAGCGCCAGGAGGCCGACAAGGTCGTTGCGTTGAACCGCGACTTCCACTTCCTCATTTACCGTCGGATCGACTCGCCACGGCGGCTGAGGATGATCGAACAATTGTGGTTGCACGCCGAGCGTTACCAGCACATGTCGGTGGAGTTCCGACACGATGCGGCTGACGAGGAACACCGGCAGGTCATCAAGTTGCTCGCTGCCGGCGACCACAGCGCGGCTGCCGATGCCATGCGCGACCATCTGACGTCGACCGTGAACCTCCTCCGAACCGCATTCTTGAATGCAGGGACCCGCTCAGAGATGGCGCTCGATGCCGGCAGCCCCTGACGCGAACCGATGAAGCTCGTTCGGCTCGGCCCGGTCGGCCGCGAAGTTCCCGGCGTCATGGTCGGTGATCCTCCGGAGTTCTTCGACGCTCGCTCCGTCACGCCGGATTACGATTCGGACTTCTTCGCCGCCAGCGGACTCGACCGGCTGCGCGAGGCCGTCGACGCCGGCGCCCTTCGCCGCCTGGAATCCGCTGGCCTGCGGATCGCTGCACCCCTCCGACGCCCCGGGAAGATCGTCTGCATCGGCCTCAACTACCGGCAGCACGTGAACGAATCGGGCATGGAGATCCCGAGCGAGCCGGTCGTCTTCATGAAGGCGTCGAACACCATCGTGGGGCCGCACGACGACGTGATCATCCCGCGTACGTCGCGCAAGACCGACTGGGAGGTGGAGCTGGCGGTGGTGATCGGCAGCACGACCTCGTACCTCGACGACCCCTCCGAAGCCTCCACGCGAATCGCGGGCTACGCCATCTCGAACGACGTCTCGGAACGAGAGTTCCAGCTCGAGCGCGGCGGCCAGTGGGACAAGGGCAAATCCTGCGCAACTTTCAACCCTCTCGGACCGTGGATCGCCACGACCGACGAGATCGGCGATCCACAGCAGCTCGACATCTACCTCGACCTCAACGGCGAGCGGCTCCAGAGCGCCAATACCTCCGACATGATCTTCCCGGTTGACTATCTGATCTGGTATCTCAGCGCCTTCATGGTCCTGGATCCGGGGGACATCATCAACACGGGAACACCCGCCGGCGTCGGGCTCGGTCTGCGCCCGCCCAGGTACCTGGTCCCGGGTGACCGGCTCGATCTCGGAATCTCCGGTCTTGGCGCACAGCGCTCCTGCGCTGTCGCTGCTCGATAGCCGAAGTTCGATGACCGCACCGCTCCCCGCGGTCGGCGTGATCGCGGCGACGAGGCCGGGGCCGATCGTGGGAATCCTTGGTGGCGTCCACGGCGACGAGTACGAGGGGGTGCTCGCCGCCAACCTGCTGCGGCGAGAACTCGGCGCCGAACTTCGAGATGCCGCTGTTGTGCGGCTACAACGAGGGCGTCGACCGCTGCGGCACCGTGTCGCGACGGTGTGCCGACGCGTTCGCTGCGCACTTCACGTGGATCCACCACGCTGCTCCAACACCCGGCACCACCCGGACTGGATGGAGTGGGCTAGTCTTAGCACATGCGTCTACACATTCAGCTCCCCGACGAACTCGTCGCTGAGCTGGACGCCCGCGTTGGGGCTCGGCAGCGGAGCCCGTTCCTGGTCGGACTCATTCGCCGGGCGCTCGCCGACGATCGGCGTTGGGACGAGCTGGAAGCCGCGATCGGTTCGATTGACGATTCAGGTCACGTCTGGGACGACGATCCGGCCGGCTGGGTTCGGGCACAGCGCGCCGACGTCCGCCGGGCAGGCTGATCTTGGCTCGCGTGCTGCTCGACTCGACGGTCCTCATCGACGCCCTGCGCGGTCGGGCGGCACAGCACCGGTTGCGGGAGATGAGACGAAAGGGCGACGAGCCGTGGGTCTGCGTCATCTCGGTCGAGGAGATCTGGCGCGGCATACACGATCGTGACGCCCCGTCCGTTCGGCGGCTGTTCCGAGGACTTCGGCTCGCACCGCTGGGCACCGCCGAGGGCGAGCGAGCTGGCACGTGGCGCCGCACCCTCGCGGCCGATGGCGTCACGGTCCACCAAGCTGACTGCCTCATCGCCGCCGCTGCCGTCGGGATCGACGCCGACCTGGCGACGGGGAACCCGGCGGACTTCCCGATGTTGACGACGCAACTTCAGCACTGGCCCGTGGGCGAGTGAACACGAGCACTCACCACCCAAAGATCGACGCCGAGGCCGCCCGGTTCGTGGCCGCCTCGCCGTTCATCGTGCTGGCGGCCGCTGACGCTAAATGGTGGCTCGACTCGCCGCGGTCACCATGGCGGGTGTGGACGTGTTCGTCGAGACGGATCGACTGCTGCTGCGGCGTTTGACCCGGGACGATCTCGACCTTCTCGTCGAGCTCGACAGCGATCCCGAAGTCAAGCGGTGCCGCAAACCGGTCAGTGGTGGGGACTCATCGGGCTTGTGTGGGTCGATCCGCGCGCTGCGTCACGGTTGGCATTGCTCTGGAGGGGGTCGTGCTGCGGGCGTCGTGCCGGGTACTTGCATGACCATTCACGGTTTCGTCGGCTCGCGACGACCGATGGGTGTTTACATGACGATTCGGTCTCCTCAACACCCATCGGTTGCGGCGCTCGGCGCATTGTCATGCACAAGTCTGAATGTTCATGCAATCACCAACCACCAACGGCGACTGCGGTGGGGCGCACGTTCCCCGAGGTGCCGTCGTCGCGCTCGATAACCGCCCACTTCCGGTGCCAAGGCGCTCGCTGGGCCTCGATTGGACCCACAGAAAGGCCGAGGAGTCCCCAGTGGTGATCGGTTTGCGGCCTCAGAATCGCGCGGGTACGGCGCATATCATCGTTGCGATGATCGAGTCCTTCCGGGGCGTTTCGATCGCGAAGCTGACTGCCCCGGCGAGCGGCACGTCTCCCCCCGCACGGTTCGGGCTCATGGCAACGTCCGAAGCATGATTGCAAGCAACGCGCACGAGCGCCGGGTGCCGGCTCGCGACGAGATCCTGCAACTCGGTGTCTGTGGGCTCGGTTCGATCGGTCGGCGCCATCTTCGATTGGCCGCGGCGCGACCCGACGTGCAGGTGCACGCCTACGACCCGGCGTACGACGCGCTTGACCCGATCGCTGGGGTGGAAGACATGGTGATCGTCGAGCCCAGCGTCGAACGCCTTCTGGCCGGTTCGTCCGACGGCGTGATCATCGCCACTCCCGACGGCACGCATGCGCCGCTCACCCAGCAGGCGTGTCGTTCCGGCGTTGCCGTACTCGTCGAGAAACCCGTCGCCGACTCCGTGGTCGCGGCGGACGCGATGGAATGCACCGCCGCCGAGACCGGAGTTCCGGTGCTCGTCGGCCACGTGCTCCGACACCTGCGAGTCATGGGGCGGGCACGCCAACTGCTCGGCGGCGGCGCGATCGGGACGCCGGTGTCGTTCCACGCCACGCTCGGTGCGTACGAGACGCTCGAGTTGGCCAGGATGCGACTCGGCGAGCCTCAGCCGTTCCGCCTCGCCTTCGACTACACCCACGAGTGGGACTATCTGCAGCACCTGCTCGGTCCGATCACGAGGTGCGCAGCGATCGCTTCCACCCACGGCGACCTGCCGCTGCTCGAACGTCCCAACGTGATCGACGCCGTCCTCGAGCTCGAGAATGGGATGACCGGCACCGTCCACCTCGACTACGTGGAGCGCGATGGTGCGCGCCAGGCGCGCATCGTCGGCGATCGGGGCGTCCTCGTCGTCGACCTGCGGGCCGGATCGTTGACGATCACGAGCAACGACCAGCCGGACCGAATCGAGCGACATGCGGAGGAACGCGACGCAGTGTTCGCCCGTCAGCTCGACCACTTCATCGAGGTCATGCGAGGGCGGGCCGAGCCGCTCGTGCCGATCAGCGAAGGTCGGCGGGCACTCGCCGTCGCCGAGGCGATCCGCGCGGCGTGTGAGCAAACGACGTGGCAGTCGGTTGCGCCCGTCTGACGGCGCGATCAGACGGCTGTCCAGCCGCCGTCAACCGGCAGGTTGATGCCGGTGACATAGGCAGATGCGTCGGAGGCGAGGAACGCCACCGCGCCCTTGATGTCGTCCAGCTTGGCCATCCGAGCGATCGGGACACGACGCTCGTACGCCTCGACGAACGCCGCCGGTTGGTCGGGCGTCCGCAAGCCACCCGGGCTGATGCAGTTGACGCGAACTCTTCGCGGCCCGAGCCAGCTGGCGAGGTGGCGCGTGAAGCTGATCATCCCGCCCTTGTCATAGGCGTAGGACGCAGGGCTGGTCATGTCCGTCCCCTCGTAGATGTCGAAGGCGGCACCGACGATGCCGTAGATGCTGGCGACGTTCACGATGACGCCCCGACCGCGTGTCGTCATGTGCTCGGCGGCGTGCTTGCACATGAGGAACAGGCCGAGCGAGTTGACGTCCGACGTCGCGCGCCAATCCTCGGCCGTCGTGGTGTCGATCGTTGCGCCGCTGCGGTGCACGGCGTTGTTGACCAACACGTCGATCGCCCCGAACTCCTCCACCACGGCGGTGAACAAGGCGGCGACCGACGCCTCGTCGGCGAGGTCGAGGGTGTGCGCTGACGCCGAGAGGCCGCGCTCGGTCACGTCGCCGACGGCGGCGCGGCACGCGTCGACGTCCCGCGAGGCCACGACGACATGAGCTCCGAGCTCGGCGAGCGCATCGACGATCGGTCGGCCGTAGAGGCCCGCCCCGCCGGTGACGATCGCCACCCGGCCGGTCAGATCGAAGAGCTCGGCGACCGTTCGGCCGTTCGCTGGTTCCACCGGATCAACCTCGTGTCCTTCTCATCGAGCGGCGTCGTCGCAGATCGTAGACTCCGGCCGTGTTCAGCCCGTCGTGCCTCGGCTCGTCGCCGTGACCGTGGCACCGCAAGTCGCCATCACGTCGTTCGACGCGGGCGATGGGGCCCAGATCGAGGTGCTGACGGTCACCGGTGATCGGCCCGGTCCGACCGTTTCGGTCCTCGGCGGGGTCCACGGCGACGAGCTCGAGGGCATCGCCGCGGCGCGCGTGCTCGCACGCCGGGCCGCCGAGTCGCTTGTCGCCGGCAGGCTCCGCGTCGTCGCCGTCGCCAATCCGCTCGCCTTCGCCGCCCGGAGCCGCCTGACCCCACTCGACGGCAGCAACCTGGCTCGGTGCTTTCCCGGCCGCCCCGACGGAACCGTGACGGAACGGGTCGCCGACGGTCTGACCGCGACCGTGATCGCCGGGTCCGACCTGGTGATCGACCTCCACTCCGCCGGTGCCGCCTACTCGATGCCGCTGTTCGTCGGCTGCCTCGGCGGGGAGGACGACCTGGCCAAGCGTTCGATCGAAGCGGCGACGACGTTCGGTGCACCGCTCGGTTGGCTCCACGAGTCGATCGGACCGGGTCGGAGCACGTCCGCCGCCCTCGCCCTCGGGATCCCGGTGATCTACGCCGAAGGCGGTGGCGGCGCGGCGTTGGTCCGCGACGAGGTGATCATGCTACGTCGAGGGGGTCGAGCGGATCCTCTCCACGTTGGGCCACCTCTCAACTCCCCCGACCGAACCCGGGCCGACGGCCTGGCTCCTCGGCGGTGACGGCGACGTCGACGCCTCGACGTCAGCGAGCTCCGACGGTTGGTGCATGACCGCCGTGCGCGCTGGTGACCAGGTATCAGCCGGGGACCTCGTCGCCGAACTGATCGACGGCGACGGCGAGGTCGTCGAGCGAATCGTGGCACCGCGTTCGGCCACGGTCATGATGCTGCGCCGTCGCGCCGAGGTCGTTGCCGGCGACGGCATCGTGATGTACGGCCCACCGTCGACGGGGCGAGCGTGACTTCGCCCGGCGACGCGTCCAGGGTCGCCCTCGTCACGGGCGGCAACAGCGGGATCGGCGCCGCCATCGTCGAGCGACTCCGTCTCGACGGGTTCGCCGTGATCGTCGGCGTCGAGACGGAAGACGCCGTGCGAACGGTCGACAAGTTGGCCAACGGCGACCCGCGGCATCGTCGCTCGGGCGGCGGACCTCACCGACCCGCGTGCGTGCGCCGCCCTCGTCGAAGCGTGCATCGAGTCGTTCGGGCGGATCGACGTGCTCGTCAACAACGCCGCCGTCACCGGCTCGCCCGCGGTCGTCGCCCTCGAGGACTGCGACGACGAGCAGTTCGATCGCATCCTCGCCGTCAACCTCGGAGCACCGTTCCGCTGCGCGAGGTCCGCCGCCCCGCACCTGCGTGCCGTCGGATCCGGCGTGATCGTCAACATCGGCTCGGTGGCGGCCTTCGCGGCGCAGCGCAACGCCGCCGCCTATGCGGCGTCGAAGGCCGGACTGCTCGGCCTGACGAGGGCCCTGGCATTCGACCTTGCCGGTGACGGGATCCGTGTCGTGTTCGTCGCCCCGGGCGACATCGACCTCGGCGGCGACGAGCCTCTGCACGACCAGCGGGCCGTCGACCCGTGGGCCCGTTCGACACCGCTGGGCCGGCGCGGCCGGCCCGCCGACGTCGCCAGCGCGGTCTCCTACCTGTGCTCGGAAGGCGCCGAGTTCGTGACCGGAACGAGTCTCATCGTCGACGGCGGTTGGTTGTCCTACTGACCGGGAGGGCTACCGACGAGTCGAACGTGGTCGCGGGTGATCTCACCGACCGTCGCCACGCCGATCACGGCCATCGCTCGCTCGACGGCGGCGACACACTCGTCGAGCATGGCGCGGACCGCCGTCTCTCCTCCCGCGGCGAGCGCCCACAGCACGCGGCGGCCCAACAGCACCGCCTGGGCCCCGAGGGCGAGGGCGCGGACGACGTCCGTGCCTGTCTCGATGCCGCCGTCCACGAACAGCGGCGGCACCGGGTGGTCGGTCGCGGAGGACACCGCCGTGACGTCGGCGAGCGCATCGATCGCGCTGAGCAGGCCGTCGTGGACCCGCCCCCCGTGATTCGAGATGATCACCGCGGCGACCCCACAGTCGGCCGCCCTGCGGACGTCGGCCGGATGGAGCACGCCTTTGACGACGACGGGCACGCCGGCCGAGTCGACCAGACCTTCGAGGTCGGACCACGAGAACCGCGGACTCATCTGCGGGTTCGGGCCGTGGTGGGCGTACTCCACCCCTGGCGGCAGCTGCACGTCGCTGCCGATCGCCGGTAGCCGTCCAGGCGGAGGCATGTCGACGGTCACCACGAGAACCCGCGCACCGGCGGCGGCGGCACGCCCGATGATGTCGCGGTTGGCCGCCGGGTCGGCGAATGGGTACAGCTGGAACCACAGGTCGAGATCGGCGACGGCGCCGATCTCTTCGACGGCGGTGGTGCTGCTCAGCGCCAGGACCATCGGGATGCCGACGCCGGCCGCGGCACGAGCAACGGCGAGCTCGCCGTCAGGGTGGACCAGACGGTGCCCAGCCATCGGGGCGATGACGAGCGGAGCCGTCGCCGACTCGCCGAGCAGACGGGTCGTTGTCGACGCCGCCGACACATCGACGAGCACGCGTGGCACCAGCCGCCATCGATCGAGGGCTCGCCGATTCTCGGCCGTGGTCTCGCCGCCCGCCCCGCCGTCGGTGAGGTAACGGACGACGTCGTCAGGAAGGTTCAACACGACGCTCCGGGGAGCCGCCCCGCCTCGACGAGCAGCTCGATCGCCGCCTCGGCGACGCCGACGCGGAGATCGGCGATCGCCGCCGCCGATGACGCGGCGACGTGCGGTGTGAGGATGAGGTTCGGGGCGCCGGCGAGCGGGTCGTCGCCGGGATCGGGAGGTTCGACGTTCCGGACGTCGAGCGCCGCGGACCATACCGTTCCTGCGTGCAGCGCGTCGGCGAGCGCCCGCTCGTCGATCATCGCCCCGCGGGCGACGTTGACGACGACGGGCGGTGGGGACTTGAGCGAAGCGAAGTCGTCAGCGCCGAGACGGAACAAGCTGCCTGACGTGCCCGACGCGCACAGGACGATGACGTCGGCGCGGGCGAGAAGCTCGTCGCGGCCGACGAGCGGGAGGTCGTCGGCAGGCTCGACAACGAACGGGTCGTGGCCGATCGGCACCATGCCGAAGGCGCCCGCCTTGCGAGCAACGGACCTTCCGATCCGGCCGGCGCCGACGATGCCGACGGTCAACCCGCGCACCCGCCGCACGGTCAGCTGGTCCTCGGCCTGCAGCCAGCCACCGGAACCGGTCGTGTCGAGCCAGTGCGGCAGGCGGCGCAGGGCGGCGAGGATCAGCAGGATGGCGTGATCGGAGACCTCGTCGGTGCAGTATCCCGGAACGTTGCGGACCGGGATCCCGGCCCGTCCTGCGGCCGCCAGGTCGACACCGTCGAGGCCGACGGAGTACGTCACGAGACCCACGCAGCGGCGCATCCTGGCGATCAGCCGGGAGTCGAGCCGTCGTCCGCCGCGGAGCACGATGTCGGCGGTCGGGAGCAGTGAACTGTTGACCCGGTCGTCCTCCGGGACGACGAGTCGGACGCCGGCGCGTTCGAGCAGTTCGCGTTCCGGGGAGTAGTCCCAGCGCCCGGACCAGAGTGGCGCGTCGGCGACGACGACGGGGTTGGCGATCGATCGATGGTACTCTTTTGTCTGACAAGTTTACAATCGTGTCCGTCGTTCGCCCTGACGGAGAATGGAGAGACGGGTGCCGAACATCGACGTCGTAGCACGCGGCACCATCGACGATCGGGACAGCGCCTTTCCCCAGGCCACGGAGCTCGCCGACGGGACGATGATCTGCTCCTACAGCAACGCCGGCGGGCAGTACTCCACCGGTGGCACCGATTGGGCACGGTTCGACGACGACACGAGGACCTGGACCGTCGAAGGAACGCTGCTCGGGGCCACGGCCGAGCCGCCGACCAGCAACTTCCTCAAGCTCTCGCGGTCGGTCGACGGCAACGTGCTCTACGCCTACGGCGCCCGCTCTCACCAGGTGGACAACACGAAGTTCGGCGAACGGGCGTCCGAAGCGGTCTTCTGCACGTCGCTCGACGGAGGTCGCTCGTGGTCCGATCCGCAACGCGTGCCGATGCCGACGTCGGCGCTGGAGATCTCTCACGGGATCCTCGCCCTGCCCTCCGGTCGCTTGCTGGCTCCGGCGGCGACGATCGAACCCGGACTGCTGGGGGAGCACGTGCTCGTGGCGATCTCCGACGACGGCGGCGGCACGTGGCCCCGGACGTCGATCGCTCTCGACGATCCAGACGACCGGCTGGGGTACCTCGAGCAGAAGCTGACCCTGCTCGGCGATGGACGTGTGCTGGCGACAGCGTGGACGGTGACGCTCGACGGGCTCGTTGATCAGCCCAACTCGTACGCCCTGTCCGACGACCGCGGCGAGACGTGGTCGGCGCCGAGGTCGATCGGCACGACCGGTCAGACGCTCTCGGCGACGCACCTCGGGGCGGACCGCTTCCTCCTGCTCTACAACCGCCGCTACGGCCGTCAAGGCATCGTCGCCGCCCTGGCACGGTTGCCCGCCGGTGAAACGACCGCGGACTGGGTCGTCGACGCCGAGGCCCTGCTGTACGACCCGGGAAGTCGGCGCGACGGCCGCCAGCGTGGCGACGGGGTGTCCGAGATGCTCGACTTCGAGTTCGGCTTCCCGACCGCCACGTTGCGTCGCGACGGGACGATCCTGGCGACGTACTGGTCGGTCGAGGACGGCAAGTGCGGGGTTCGCTGGGCGTCGGTCGAGATCGAGCCGTGAACCTCGACGTCGATTCAGCGTTCGGGCGAAACCTCCGACGAGGGTCGCGGCGTCAGCGGCGCCCCGGCCTGTTCGAGGTGCTCGATGAGCTCGTACAGCGACTCGTCCGTGTCGGCGATCCCGGGGGCGGCGCACACCAACCGATCGAGACCCAACTCGCGCCAGGCGGTGATCTCGGCGACCCGGCTCTCGGCGTCGGCCACGTTCATGTTCATCACCGATGGGACGTCGGCCTGCTCCATCATCCGCTGTCGGCCGGTGACGGCGACATCGCGATACGGCCAGCACGGGTTGAGGCCGGCGGCCACGCGGATCGTCGACGGGTCGCGACCGATCTCGACGCACCGTTGATGGAGGGCGTCACGGTGTTCGGCGAGGTCCCACGGCATCACGTCGACGTTGACCTCGTCGGCGTAGCGGGCGGCCAGCCGGAACGTGACCTCCTTGCCGTGACCCCCGATGAGCAGCGGGATGTGATCGCGCCCGGCGGTGCGCGGGGAGTTCGCCGCCCCGGTCACCTGGACGTGCCGGCCGGCGAAGTCGACCGGCGGCTCGTCGCGCCGGGTCATCCGGGAGATCACCTCCAAATGCTCACCAAGCGCGGCCAGCCGGCGACCGACCGGCGGGAAGTCGACGCCGACCCACTCGGCCTCGTTCTCCTTGAACCCGGCGCCGAGCCCGAGGATCAGACGGCCCTCGCTCACGGTGTCGAGAGTGCTCGCCATCTTCGCTGTCATCGCCGGATGGCGGAACGTCGAGTTGATGACGATGAAGCCGATGTCGACCCGTGGCACGAGGGCGGCCAACGCCGTCATCGCCGTCACCCCGTCGAAGGCCAACTCCTCGGGATGCCACTTCGCCACGACGTGCTCGCCGACCCAGATCGATCCGAATCCGAGGCGCTCGCCGAGCCGGGCGATCTCGACCATTCGCTCCCAGGCGCGGCGCGGCTCCCAGCCCTCGAAGTCGCTGAAGTAGCCCTGCGGGATCAGCAGCCCAAGTTCCATCTCGTCCTCCTCGATGAACACGAGAACTCGTCATGACCTCCGATCGCCGGCCCGTCGTCGGGTCCACGACCCTCGACCGACCATCGACGAGTGATGCGATCGCCCGCGAGCTGACCCGGCGGATTCTCGACGGGTCGATTCCCGCCGGCACGAGACTCCGCGAGGTCGAACTGGCCGACGCCTTCAAGGTCAGCCGCCAGTCGCTGCGCGCCGGGCTTGCCCGCCTCGTCCACGAGGGGCTCCTGCGGCGGGCTCCGCATCGTGGTGTGTGGGTGCCGCAACTGACGACCGACGACCTCGAGGACGTCTATCGAGTGCGTGCGCTGCTGGAGTGCGAGGCGGCGCGGTTCGTGACCGCGCATCCAGATCGGCTCGGCCCGCTCGAGGACGCCCTGGAGCGGATGTGGGCAGTCCCCCCTGGCGCCGATTGGGGAACGACGATGGAGGCGCACCTCGGGTTCCATCTCGCCCTCGTCGACGCCGCCGGGAGTCCCCGGCTGCTGCGGGCGTACCGCCAGATCTGGTCGGAAGCGTGGCTCGGGTTGGTCGCCTCGCAGGGTGAGCTCCCCGAATTGGCCACGCCCCGCGCCCAGGCCGCCAACCACGCCATCCTCCTCGAGGTGTTCCGTTCCGGCGATCCGGATCGCTCCGCGGCGGCCTTGGGCGAGCACATGCAACCCGGACTCGACGCGGCGATCGCTGACCATCACGCCGCGCCGATCTCGTCGGAGTAGGCGAACACGGCGGGCATCCCGCCGGTGTGCCAGAAGACCACGACGTCGGACTTCCCGAGCACCCCCGACTCGACATCGTCGATCAGCGCGGCAGCTGCCTTGGCGGTGTACACGGGGTCGAGAATGATCGCCTCGGTGCGGGCGAACACCCGCATCGCCGCCACACCACCGGCGGTGATGTCGCCATACCGAACGCCGAGGTGGGCGGTCGACGTGACCACGTCGTCAGCGGTGATCGCCACGGAGAGCCCGAGCAGCTGACCGGCCGCGGTGGTGAGACGGGCCACTTCCTCCTCGATCGTGCGGTCGGCGAAGATCGCCCGTTCGTTCGGTGAGATGGCGCGGACCTCGGCGCCCGACTCCGCAGTGCGGAGGCCGAGCAGCAGCCCGGCGTGGGTCGTGTCGAGCGTCGAGACGTACACGTGGGTCGGCTCGACGCCGGCGACGGCGCACTGCTCGAGCAGCTCCACGGCGGCTCCGGCGTAGGCGGCGGCATGCAACGCCTTGTCGGCCTCGCTCGCCTGCGGGGCCCGGTAGACCACCGCACCCGCGGCCTCCAGCCCGTCGGCAAGTTCGGTGAGGCGACGCGTCTGCTCCGTCCGATCGTCGTCGACGAACTCGATCGTCGCGCCGTACAGGTGGTCGAGAAGCAGGGATCCCTGGAGCTGCTCGTCGCCGGGTCGCAACCGCCGAAGGACGAGGTGGCAGTCGAGACCGAGCCGGGCACAGGCTGCGGCGAGCTGACGCGAGTAGTTGGACTGGGCGGCCGATCCACCGACGACCGACGTTGCGCCGCCCTCCACGGCCTTGCCGAGGACGTACTCGAGCATGCGGGTCTTGTTCCCACCGAGCGGCCCGCCTGCCACGTCGTCGCGCTTGATGTAGAGCTGGGGCCCGCCGAGCTCCGCAGTGAGGCGGGGCAAAGGCTCGAGCGGTGTCTCACCGACTCCGAGGTCGACGCGCGGGAGCCTGTCGAGGGCGGCGCGCACGGCGGCGCAGCCGCGGGCGACCTCGGTCGCGTGCGTGCTCACCGTCGCTCGCGCTGGACGGTGGCCACGAGACCGACGGCGACGATCGAGAACACGGTCAACAGCACCGACACCACGGCGATGACCGGGCTGGCCTCGGAGCGCACGAAGTCCCACAGCAACCGCGGGAGCGTGACTGCCCGTGCCCCGCTGACGAAGAGGGCGATGAGCAGCTCGTCGAACGAGGTGATGAAGGCGAACAGCGCTCCGGCGATGATCCCCGGCCGCACGATCGGAATCGTCACCGACAGGAGGGTGCGGGTGCGGTTGGCGCCGAGGCTCATCGCCGCCCACTCGAGGCGTTCGTCGAAGTTCTTCAACGTGGCGGCGACGATGATCGTGACGTACGGAATGGCCAGCACGGAATGGCCGAACACGATCCCCATCGGTGAGCCGAGCAGGCGCAGCGGCACGTACATCAGGAACAGACCGACGGCCAGCACGATCACCGGAAGCACGAGCGGGAGGAGCAGCAGCGTCTGGACGAGGTTCTTGCCGCGGAACTGAGCGCGAGCCACGGGGATCGCCGCCAGCCCGCCGAGCACCGTCGACAGGACGCTGGTCGCCAGGGCGATCCGCACGCTCAGCCACGTCGCGGACAACCAGCGGCTGTTGCGGTTCTCCTCGCCGATGCCGAGGAAGTTTGCGTACCAGCGCGTCGAGTACCCGGTCGGGGGGAACTCGATGCGCTGGATCGAGTTGAACGAGATGGGGATCGTGACGAGCAGCGGGAAGACGAGGTAGAACACGACGAGGGCGGTGAGCAGGGCGAGCGCCGGGTGGCGCCACTGGATCGACCGGGCGAAGCGCTTCCGTCCGCCCGGCGCCGGTTCGAGCGCCGCCGTGCCGGTCGTCGTCGCCACCGTCATCGGCCACCACCGATCAGCCGATCGAACCCGTAGCGCCGCTGGTAGAGGTAGACGATGACGCCGGTGAACACGAGCAGCACGACCGACAGCGCCCCGCCCAGGCCCCAGTTCAAGGTCCGTTGCATCTGCAGCTGGATCAGGCCGGCGACGGTGAACTCGGTCGTTCCTCCGAGCACGACGGGCGTGACGAAGAAGCCGAGGGCGAGGATGAACGTGAGGATCGTCGCCGTGACGAGTCCCGGCTTGGCCAACGGGAAGTACACATGGCGGAAGGCCCGCCATGGCGTTGCCCCGAGACTCTTCGCCGCGTCGGTGTAGTCGCGGTCGATGCCGCGCATCACGGCGAGACACGGCAGGATCACGAACGGGAGCAGGGCGTGGACCATCCCTGAAATCGCCGTGAAGGCGTTGAACATCAACGACAGCGGTTCATCGATCACACCGGTCGCTATGAGCAGGCGGTTGGCGAAGCCCTCCCGGCCGTACAGCACCTGGAACGAGTAGGTCCGGGCGAGCAAGCTCGTCCACAGCGGGACGAGCACCCCGATCAACGTGATCGCCGCGACCACCGGTCGGGCGTGGGCGATGAAGTAGGCCACCGGGTAGCCGAACGCCACGGCGATCGCCGTGACGATGACGGCGAGGCGCAGGGTCTGCAGCAACACCTTGCGATACACGGGATTGGTGAAGACCTCGCCGTAGTGGATGCCGGTGAGGTCGGGATCGAACAGGCTCTCGCGGGCCACCATCACGAGCGGTATGAAGAAGAACGTGATCTGGAAGGCGAGGGCAGGCAGGATGAGCAGCCGCGAGTCGCGTCGGTACGCCGGCAGACGCCGGTTCATCGTCACCGGACGCTCGCCGACGCCATCGCCCTGCTCGGCGGTCCGTGTGGCGAGTGCCACCGTCAGGCCCCCGCCTCAGCGGTCGAGGCTCCAGCGTCGTCGTCGGTCGGGAAGGCGACTTCATCGCTGGTTGGGAAGACGCGCAGGTCATCGACGGCCCACGTCACCGTCACTCGCTCGCCGGAGGCGAACTGCTGGCTGCCGGGCCGGTTCTGCACCCGCAGGATGAGTTGCTGCCCGCCGGCCGTGGCCATCACGTAGCGGCTCATCTGGCCGGCGTAGGTCACCTCCACGCACGTCACCGGTAACGAGTTCGATGACCCGGTCTCGTCGGCCGCGTCGGTCGCGACGAGCTTCTCCGGGCGGACGGTCGTGACGACCGGCTCACCCGCCGCGAGTGGCTGCACCGACCGACCGACGAACTGGTGCCCTTCGGCCGATCGCACCGTCACCTCGCCGGACGCGGCGCCGACGACGTGACCGGCGAGCACGTTGGACTCGCCGACGAACGTGGCGACGAACGCACTCGACGGCGTGTTGTAGAGCTCGTTCGGCGTGGCGAACTGCTCGACCTTGCCGCGGTTGATCACGGCGATTCGATCGGACATCACGAGCGCTTCCTCTTGGTCGTGGGTGACGTAGAGGACGGTGACACCGAGCGTCTGCTGGAGCCGCTTGATCTCGAACTGCATCTGCTCGCGGAGATGCCGGTCGAGGGCTCCGAGCGGCTCGTCCATCAGTGCCAGTCCGGGTTCGAACACGACGGCCCGGGCAAGGGCGACGCGTTGCTGCTGCCCGCCGCTCAACTGGCGCGGGAATCGGTCGCCGTAGCCGTCGAGTTGCACGAGCCGGAGCGCTTCGTCGACGCGACGACGGGCCTCGGCCTTCGAGACGCCGCGCATCTTCAAGGGGAAGCCGACATTGTCTGCCACGCGCATGTGCGGAAAGAGCGCGTAGTGCTGGAACACCACACCGATGTCTCTCTTGAAGGGCGGTAGGCGAGAGATCTCCCGGTCGCCGACGATGATCGAGCCGCTGGTCACCTCCTGGAACCCCGCCACCATCATCAGCGTCGTCGTCTTGCCGGAACCGCTCGGCCCGAGCAACGACACGAACTCGCCGGCGCCGATCTCCAGACTGACGTCGTCGACCGCCACGACATCGTCGTAGATCTTGGTGAGGCGATCGAGGCGGACCGGGGCACCGCGGCGCGCGTTCGTGCTGGGAATCGTCGGTTGCGGACGCCCCATCACCAGTCCGCACGGGCCGGTGTCGAGCCGACGGTCACCGGGCCGTGGCCGGCGTGATCGTGATTCGTGGCGCTCAGCGCCACCGCGTCAGCCGACGATCCATTCGGCCAGTCGCTGGTCGGCTGCGGGCTGGTTCTCGGCCCACCAGTCGTTGCCCGCCGGGGCGAGCAGCGGATAGTTCTCGGGCGAAGTGGTGAGCAGCGGACGGATCGCCGGATCGACCATCTCCATGCCGAGCGTGTTGGTGAACCCGATGTACGTCGCCTCGGCCAACTCCTTGTGGAACACCGGGGTGTTCATCGCCAAGGCCACGGCGTGTTGGGCCTGGAGGGTGTTCGGCGAACCCTTGATGATGATGTAGTCGGCCTCTTCGGCGGTCCCCTGATCGAAGCGGAAGTCGATCGGCTCGCCGTCGGCCTTCAGCGTGACGCACCGGCTCGTGTAGAAGTTGAACACGTCCGCTTCACCGGCGACCGCCAGATCCTGCATCGCCTGGCCGCTGTCGACGAACTTGACGACCGAGTCGCGCACGCGGTCGAGGGACTCGAAGGCGGCGTCGAGATCGAGCGGATAGAGGTCAGCCATGTCGATCCCCGCGGCCAGCGCAGCACCGGGCAGCGTCTGCAGGGCCGTGGAGCGCAGGGCGCGGCGGCCCGGGAAGGCCTCGAGGTCGTAGAACTCGACCCAGTTCTGCGGGCCCTCGCCTGGGCCATAGGCCTGCTCGGTGTTCCACGCGACGTGGTGCGCACCGACGCCGATCAGCACGAAGAACTCTTGGGCAGCCCCCTCGAGCAGCTGTGATGGATCGGTGATGCTGTAGTCGATCGGCTCGAGCCACCCCTCGGCGGCCGCTCGGGCGGCAAAGAACGCATCCGAGTCGACGAGGTCGTAGTCGATCTGGCCGGTGCGGATCTGGGCCTCGATGAGGGCATAGTCGAGCGTGCCGACGATGGTGATCTCCTCGACCCCGTAGTCCTCCTGGAGGACGTCGAAGATGTACTTCTTGCGGGCGTCCGCCACGGGGCCTTCGGGATCTCCGACCACCACCGTCAGGTTCCCCCCGATCTGCACGGGCGCCGGTCCGCCGTAGCGGCCCGGCCCGGGACCCGAGTCCACCGGGACCGTCGAGCGAGGCCGGGCAGCCGCGCCGACCCGGCCGCCGTGGGCGCCGAGCAACGTCGCTCCGGCCAGGGCCGCGCCGTAGCCGAGGAAGCGTCGCCGGTCGAGCCCCGGGTTCGCGCCGCGCCTCGGGTACCACTGTCGTGCAGTCATCGTGCCTCCCCAAAAAGGTCGCCTCGCCGGACGACGCCGGACTGTGAGACCCTATGGGAGTGCTTGTAGGCTTGTCAACTTGTCTGACAATCTGCCGCCGGCTGGGGAACGAGTGGGGGGCGCCACACGAATGAACGACCGCCAGTCGCGCTTGGGTGGGGTGATTCCGCCGGTCTGTACTCCGTTCACTCCGGGGCTCGACATCGACACGTCGTCGCTGGAGCGGCTCGTCGACCATCTCGTCGCCGGCGGCGTCGACGGCTTGTTCGTGCTCGGATCGACGGGTGAGGTCGCCTACTTGTCCGATACTCATCGGCGCGAGGTGCTCGACGTGGTGGTCGGCCGCGTCGCCGGACAGCTCCCGGTGCTCGCCGGGGTGATCGACATGACGACGGCGAGGGTCGCCGAGCATGCCGCCGTGGCCGTCGCCGCCGGGTGTGACGCTGTGGTGGTGACGGCGCCGTTCTACACGCGTACGAATCCGGCGGAGGTCGAGCGCCACTTCCGCCTCCTCGGCGAGCGACTCCCCGTCCCGGTCTACGCGTACGACATCCCGGTGTCGGTCTACACGAAGCTCGATCCGGAGATGCTCCTCGCCCTCGCCGCCGACCTCCTGATCGCCGGAGTCAAGGACTCCAGCGGCGACGACGCGGGCCTGCGGACGTTGACCAGGCAGCGCGAGACGCGGGACCTCGACGGTTTCTCCGTGCTCACCGGCTCGGAGGTGCTCGTCGATGTGGCGATGGCGATGGGCGCAGACGGCGTCGTCCCCGGGCTGGGCAACGTCGACCCGGCTGGATACGCCCGTCTGGTCCGCACCTGCCGCGAGGGCGACTGGGATGCCGCCCGCACCGAACAGGAGCGGCTGATCCGGCTGTTCGACATCGTCAGCGTCGGCGACCGCACCCGCATGGGCGCCAGCTCGGCCGGTCTCGGAGCGTTCAAGGCGGCGTTGCATCGACTCGGCCTGATCGATTGCCCGGTGACGGCACCGCCGCAGACACCGCTGTCCGAGTCAGAAGTCGCCGCGATCGGCGACATCCTCGCCGAGGTCGGGCTGGGGTGAGCAGCCGGGACGCGGAGGGAAGCACCGGCGGCCCTTGCGTCGGGATCGACATCGGGGGGACGAAGATCGCCGCAGCGGTGGTTGCGTCGACGGGGACGGTGCTCGCGCGGGGCTCGGTCACCACTCCACGCACCGGGGCGATCGATGTGCTCGCCGCTGCCGCCGGACTCGTGCGGGAAGTCACCGGGGGATCAGCGCCATGCGCCCTCGGGGTCGGTTCGCCCGGTGTCATCGATCCGGCGTCTGGCACGGTGTGGTCGGCGTCAGCCGTGCTTCCTGGTTGGGCTGGCGCCCAGGTCGTGTCCGAGCTCGAGCGACGGTGCCACTGTCCGGTCGGCGTGGACAACGACGTCAGGATGATGGCGCTCGGTGAGGCCACGCACGGCGCCGGGCGGGGTTACGCCGATGCCCTCTACGTGTCCGTCGGCACCGGCGTCGGCGGGGCGATCTGGCGAGCCGGACGGGTCTGGCGCGGCCCGCATTCGACGGCCGGTGAGATCGCCCACCTACTCGTCCCGGTGGACGGAGCAATCCCCTGTGGCTGCGGACGCCGCGACCACGTCGAGTCCGCGGCGTCCGGGCCGGCGATCGAAGCCGCCTATGCGGTGCGCACCGGATGCCGGCGGGATCTGCGGGAAATCGCCGCACGAATCGAGCGCGGAGACTCCGCCGCTGCCGGCGTCGTCGAGCAGGCTGCCGGCGTGCTCGGCCGGGCCCTGGCCGGGTTCGTGTCGGCCATCGACGTCGAGGCGGTGATCGTCGGCGGCGGTGTAAGCCTGATCGGCGACTCGTTCCTCGCGCCGCTTCGGCGGGCGCTGTCTGGCGAGGTCCTCTCGCCGTTGCAGGGGATCTCGGTGTGTCACGCCGAGCTCGGAGCCGATGCGCCACTCATCGGTGCGGCGATGTTCGCCTTCGAGCTGATCGACCGATCGCCGGTGTCAGCCGGCGCCGGCTGATGGATCTCGAGGCGTTCCGTCGGGCGATCGATCACCGCCTGATCGTGTCGTGCCAGGCCGCCGACGGCCCGCTCCGCCACACCCCGACGATGGTGCGCATGGCGGCCGCGGCCGTGTCCGGTGGTGCCGTGGCAATCCGCTGTGGTGGTGTCGGTGGCGTTTCCGACATCCGGGCGATCGTCGACGCCGTCGACGTGCCGGTGATCGGCTTGACCAAGACGGACGACCCTGACGTGTACATCACCCCGACGGTCGCCGACGCGATCGCCGTGGCCGAGGCTGGCGCGTCCGTCGTGGCCTGTGACGCCACCGGCCGGCGCCGACCGGACGGTTCTCAATTGAGCGACACGATCTCGGCGGTCCACGGATGTGGTCGACTGGTGATGGCCGACGTGTCGACGCTCGACGAGGGACTTGCCGCCCTCGCCAGCGGAGCCGACATCGTCGGAACGACGCTGGCCGGCTACACCGATCGGAGTCCGGCGGCCGATGGCCCCGACCTCGGTGTCGTCGCCTCGTTGCGGGCTGCCGCGCCGGACGCCGTGCTCATCGCCGAGGGTCGCATCCGCACGCCGCAGCTCGCCGCCGAAGCCCTCGTCGCTGGTGCCACCGCTGTCGTGGTCGGCACGGCGATCACCGATGCGCGGTGGATCGCCGCTGCATTCGCCGCGGCGATCGACGTCCGGCCGGGCGACGACGACCCACCCTGGCCCAGGCCCGTCACACCGAGATGACCTACTGTGCGACCGAGAGCGATGCGTCCAGATCCAGCACTCGATCGGTGATCGGCTGATGTCGACCGAAGGGACCCCGGTTCGGCTGCGGACCGCGCATTGGTACGCGGGGCGGAATCGCGACAGCTTCTTCCATCGCAGCTGGATGAAGCGCGGACTTCCCGACGATGCGTTCACCGGCCGGCCGATGATCGGGATCTGCAATTCGGCGTCCGAGCTCGCCCCGTGCAACCAGCACCTCGACGAGCTGGCCGAGCACGTCAAGCGCGGGGTGTGGGAGTGGGGCGGGGTACCCCTCGAGTTCCCCGTCATGTCGCTCGGCGAGACGCAGATCCAGCCGACCGCGATGCTGCTTCGCAACCTGATGGCGATGGACGTCGAGGAGTCGATCCGCGGCAACCCGATCGACGGCGTGGTCCTGTTGGCGGGGTGCGACAAGACGACGCCAGCGATGGTGATGGGCGCTGCCTCAGTGGACCTGCCGGCGATCATGGTCACCGGCGGCCCGATGCTCACGGGGCGGCACGAGGGCCGCGCGCTCGGTTCGGCCACCGACACGTGGCGGATGAGCGAGGCGGTGCGCGCCGGCACGCTCAGCGAGGACGCGTTCCTCGCCACCGAGTCGATCATGACCCGCAGCGCCGGGCACTGCAACCCGATGGGAACGGCCTCGACGATGGCGTCGATGGTCGAAGCGCTCGGCTTCACCTTGCCCGACAACGCCGCGATTCCCGCTCCCGACGCCCGCCGCCGCCGACTCGCCCACCTCTCTGGCCGGCGGATCGTCGAAATGGTGCGCGACGACCTCAAGCCGTCGGCGGTACTGACCCGCGCCGCGTTCGAGAACGCCATCCGGGTGCTCGCCGCCATCGGCGGCTCGAGCAACGCCGTCATCCACCTCCTGGCGATCGCCGGCCGGGTCGGGGTCGACCTCGAACCTCGACGACTTCGACCGGATCGGGTCGCACCTGCCGCTGCTCGCCAACGTGATGCCTGCCGGCGAGTTCCTGATGGAGGACTTCTTCGAAGCCGGGGGGATCCCGGCGGTGATGGCCGAGCTCGCCGAGCTGCTCGACGGTGATGCCCTGACCGTGACCGGCGCGCCGATCCGGGAGCATTGGGACGGACGCACGACCTGGAACCGCAAGGTGATCAGGTCGCTGGCCGATCCGCTGATCCCCGAAGCGGGCCTCGCCGTGCTGCGCGGCAACCTCTGCCCGCAGGGGGCGGTCGTCAAGCCGTCCGCCGCCTCGCCCGGGCTCCTCACGCACACCGGTCCGGCCCTCGTCTTCGACTCGATCGAGGACTTCAAGGCGCGCCTCGACGATCCCGAGCTGGACGTCACCGCCGACACCGTGATGGTGCTGCGCGGGTGCGGACCGCGCGGGCTATCCCGGGATGCCCGAGGTCGGCAACATGCCGCTGCCTGCCAAGCTCCTCGCCCAAGGCGTCGTCGACATGGTGCGGATCAGCGACGCCCGGATGAGCGGCACGGCCTTCGGGACCACGGTGCTGCACGCCTCGCCGGAGTCGACGGTCGGCGGACCATTGGCGCTCGTGCGCACGGGCGACACGATCACGCTCGACGTCCCGGCCCGTCGACTGACGCTCGACGTCGACGACGCCGAACTCGACCGTCGTCGCGCCGAGTGGCGGGCGCCGCCGCCGGTGGCCGAGCGCGGCTGGTACCGGCTGTACATCGACCACGTCATGCAGGCCGACACCGGTTGCGACCTCGACTTCCTCGTCGGTGCGAGCGGTTCAGTGGTTCTGCGCGAAAGCCACTGAGTCCGGACCAGGCCGCCGCGCGGTGCGTTCGAACCGATTCATGCTCTGGAAGCTGTCGTGCTGCGGGCGTCGCGCCGTGAACTGCGTGACGAGCTCTTTGGTTCCTGTGACGCCGCCAGCGGCGCCAAGTCGACCAGGAGGACGGAACGGTCCGCCGCCGGCCGGCACGCACCTTCTCCTTCGAGAGCACTACCTGCCGGCGGTCGTCGCGCCGGAACGCGGTCTACCCGCTCGAGTCCTCAGTGGGCGACGTGCGATCGAGGTGAGGTCGCGGACGCTGAGCGCCAAGCCAACAGGTTGGCGCGAAAGCGGTATCGGTCGCCGCGATAGGTGGCGTTGCCCATGTCGATCGGCCGGCCGTCGTGCGCGTAGGTGGTCTGCGACAAGCTGAGCAGCGGCGTGCCGATCTCGACTTTGAGAAGGCGTGCCTGTTCGGTGTTGGCTGGTACCGCTTCGACGACGGTGGCGGCGCGGGTTGGCTCGACGCCGTGGTTGCGTAGCACGGAGTACAGCGATTCGTGGCGGAAGTCGACGTCCGGCAGGGCCGGCGCGATCGCCAGTGGGATCCTGCTGTGGTCGATCGAGATGGCCGCGCCGTCGAGCCTTCGCAGCCGCCTGATCTCGAACAGGTCGCTGCCGGGGGCGACCATCAGCACTTCTGCTTCATCCAACGCCGCGCTGCGGACCTCGGAGGACAAGACTTTGGCCGAGGGTGTCAAGCCGCGGGCCCGAGCCATTTCGCTGAAGCTCAGCAGCACGTTGGCAGGTTCGCTGATCGGGCCGCCGGCGACGAACCACCCGCGACCCGGTGCGGATTCGACGAGCCCGTCGTCGACCAGCAGTTTCAGTGCCTTGCGGAGCGTGAGGCGGCTGACGTTGAGTCGTTCGCAGAGGTCACGCTCGGACGGTAGGCGGTCACCAGGCGACGTGAGGCCAGCGGCGATGTCCTGGGCGATGGAGTCGCGGACTTCAAGATGCAGAGGTGACCTGGCGCTCACCACTGGCCGAATCGTACCCGCCCGTCTTCTCAGAACGCCGAGAGCAGCTCGCCGCGGGGGTCCGACCCGCGCACCATTCTCCCGACGGTGTGGACTTCGCCCGGGGCGAACGACCCGGTCAGCAGCCGGGCCTGTGGATCCTTGTACTCGAACACCACCGCTCGGCGGCCGCGGTCGGACCGGTTCGGCGGTGACTGGTGCAGCGTCAGGCAATGCCAAAGGATCATCCCGCCGGCCTTCACCGGTACGGGCACCGCGGCGGCGTCGAACGCCGACGTGTCGCCCTGGACGATCTCGGTGAACCGGTCACCGTCGAAGTGGTTGAACAAGCCCAGCTGGTGACTGCCGGGCACGACGTGAACGCATCCGTTGTCTGTGGTCGAGTCGTCGAGGTACACCTGGCAGGCGACGAGTCGCGCTCGATCGTGGACGAAGAACGCGAGGTCTTGGTGCCACGGCGCAGGCGCGCCGGATCGCGCCGGCTTCATCATGAGCATCGAGTAGTAGAGCAGGATGTTGGGGCCGATCAACGCTTCGACGAGGTCGAGGATCCGCGGATCGGCGGCGAGGTTCATCCACGTGCCGTCGAGCTCGTGCGGCTCGGCGATCTGCTGGATAGCCCGGTCCTCGACGTCTCCGCCGAACAGCGTCAGCTTGACGCGGTCGGTGCTCTCGGCGAGCGCGCGAGTTCGATGCTCGAGGGCCTCCAGGTTCGCCCGCAGCCGATCGATCTCGTCGGCGGAGAACACGTTCGCAACGGCGAGGTAGCCGTGTTCTCGAAAGTGCGTCACCTGTTCTTCGCGCGTCATCGAGCCTCGTCGAGCGGTTGCGGAACCGGTTCCGCAACCAAGGTACTGTCGGCTGATGCGACGGTCAAGCGCCGGGGGTGGCGGTCGGTACCATGCGCCCGAGGTACGAATGGCCAACGCCAGCGACACGCAGCACCCGGCCGCCCGCCCTGATCGCCGGCGGCCGACGATCTCCGACGTCGCGGCACTGACCGGCCTCTCCAAGGCGACGGTGTCGCGGGCGCTCAACGACCGCGACCGGGTCTCGGCGGCCACCCGCGCTCGGGTGCTGGCCACGCTCGAGGAGATCGGCTACCTCCGCAGCCATGCGGCCGCCAGCCTCAGCACGGGACGCACCGGACTGCTCGGTCTCGTGATCGGCGCAAACCGCAACCCGACCGTGTTGTCGGCGATGCACGGTGCGCTGTCGGCGGCGGGCGACTACGACGTCGCCGTCTACGTCTCGGAGACCGACGAGCGTCACGACACGATCTACGGCCGGCTGCTCGCCAGCCGGGCCGTCGATGGGGTGGTGCATCTGTTCCCGGGAGTGGCCGACGAGCCGTTCATCCGGTCGTTGCAGCGTCGCGGCGTACCGGTCGTGGTGGTGGAGCCGCAGGCTCCCTTTGCCGAGGTGAGCACGGTGTGGCCGGACTCGTTTCACGATGGGTACCTGAGCACCGCCCACCTGCTCGAGGGTGGCCACTCGCGCATCGCGATCTGCGGAGACGTCCCGGGCTGGGGTCGGGAGCGCCGCTACGTCGAGGGCTATCGCCGCGCGTTGGCTGACGCCTCCATTCTCGTCGATCCCGAACTCGTCGCCGAGGTCGGCTGGACCCACGAAGTCGGCTATCAGGCCACGGCGCGCTGGCTGGCCCTCGACGATCCGCCGACCGCAGCGTGCTACTGCTGCGACACCGCGGCATTCGGGGCGATGGCGTGTGCTCGCGACCGCGGGTTGCGGCTGCCCGAGGAGCTGGCGATCGTCGGCTACGACGACACGGAGGTGGCCAGGTGGGTGGCCCCGGCACTCACCACGCTGCGCGATCGCCGCACGATGCTCGTCGCTGAAGCCTTCACGATTCTCACCGCGGTGCTGGCCGGTGAGATCAGTGCGCCGGTGGAGCGGGAGGTCCGCAGCGAGTTGGCGATTCGCGAGTCGAGCGCGACTCATCGCGGCTAGCCCGTCGCGGGCGGTCAGTCGCGGCAGTTCGAACGTCGTGCGCAACTCCTGGGTGGCGCCGGTGGCTGCCGCACGGAAGCCCGATTCGATGATGTCGATGACGTGACGGGCGTGCTCGGCGGTGACCATCGACGGCACGCCGTCTCGCACCCACCGCACGAGTTGCATCACGTCCTCGAAGACGTGGGACTCGAGGAGGTCCCGGTGCCTGCCGGCGACGTGCGGCAGCACGCGCATCTGGTGGTCCCAGTCGGTGACCGGCGCTCCCAGCGTCAGCTCGCGCCCCGGGAAGTCGAACGGCTCGCCGTTGAGCAGCACCCCGTCAAGCACGCCGGTCGTGCCGTAGAACGTGCAGGCGCCGAATTGCGGGTTGGGCTGGCCGGCGGCGGTGCCGTACGCCATCGCGAACAACGAGTCGCCGAAGTCGATCAGCAGGATCGTGTTGTCGTCGGCCTCGGTAGACACCCGGCGGCCCTGGAAGAAGTGTTCGGGCACCCGGACCCCTGACATCGCCGTGACCCGCCGGGCCGGGCCGAGGATGCTCGTCAGCTGGTGCAGTGCGTACGACGTCATGTCGTACATCGGACCGCCGCCGGGACGGCGGAAGTACCACGTTGGGTCGATAGCGCCTCGCGCCGTCACACGCTCCGTCTCGCTCTCGTGGTAGTCGCCGAACGCCGCGCCGCAGATCGCCCACGACACGGTGCCGATACCGCCGGAGCGGATGATCTCGCGGGCCCGCCGAATCTGCGGGCGCAGCACTTCACCGGGTGAGGCGACGATGCGAAGATCGCGTGCTGCGGCGAGGCTGATCAGATGGTCGGCTTCGTCGACCGTCGTGGTCATCGTCTTGTTCACGTGCACGTGCCGCCCAGCCTCGAGCGCCAGCCGGCAGTGCGTGTAGTGCAGACCGATCGGGCTGACGACGGTGACGGCATCGACCGTGTCGTCCGCCAGCATCGCCTCGATGTCGGGGTAGGTGTTGGGAACGCCGAACCGCGCGGCTGCGTCGCGAGCGCGGTCGATCACGGGATCGCACAGTGCGGTGACGCGCACGAGATGGGCGATGTCGTTCTCGACGAGGTGCGGCAGCACGGCGCGCAGGGCGAGCGCCCCAACACCGACGATGCCCACCCTGACGGCGGCGGATTCTTCAGCCATGGTGGTGGCGCCCTCCTCGCGTCATCAGCCCGCTAGAACGCGCTCTTGACGTCGACCATCCGCTCGGTTCGCGCCGACTCGGCGGCGGCGATACGGATGTCGATGACATGCAGGGCGTGGCCGAGGCTGACGATCGGAGGGCGACGGCCCTCGATGCAGTCGACGAGGTGCTCGACGCCGAGGAGGTGGTCGGGGCCGCCGGGTCGGACGTGGGCGACGGGTTCCTCGAACCATCCGGTGTCGTCGGTGAAGACCCGCACCGGGTGCGAGCCGTCGATCAGGCTGAGGGCGATCGTGCCAAGCTCACCGTTCAGCTCGAGGTCGGGTCCCGCCGGCTGGCGGATGCAGAAGCTCGACTGCACGGCCGACAATGCTCCACCGGCGAGGCGCATGATGAGCTGCCAGTTGTCGTCCGACTCGACGGCTACGCGCTCGCCGGCGAACGGGCCCTCGACAACGGTGAACTCGTCCCTCGTGCGCTCGCTCATCGCAGCGACCTCGACGGCCGGGCCGAGCAGGCCGGTGATCGCGTGAAGCGGGTAGACGCCCATGTCGGACAGCGGCCCGACCTCGGCACCGAAATACGGTGAACTGTCGGAGTCGTATCCCGTCCATGGAGGCGGGGGCGCGGTGCCGTGGGCACGCACCGAGTGCACCGTGCCGATCATCCCCGTGGCGAGGAGGTCCGACGCTCGACGGACCTGCGGGAACACCATCACGGACGGGGCGGCGACGACGGTCGATCCCGATGCCGCAGCGGCGTCGGCGATGCGTGCGCCCTCGTCACGATCCCGTGCGACGGGCTTCTCCGAGTACAGGTGCTTGCCGGCTTGCACTGCGGCGAGGTTGATCTCGCCGTGCGCCGGCGCAGGGGTGAGGTTGACGACGACATCGATGTCGGCGCCGAGCGCATCGCGCCAGTCAGTACTCCAGCGGCCGGCGCCGAACTCGGCGGCGACGCGCGCGGCGCGTTCCGGCGAGCGTCCGCACACCAGCTCGAGCCGCGCCCGTCGAGCGAGGCGATGGAACTCGGGCAGGTAGTCGCGCCGGGCAACGTCGCCGGGGCCGACGATGGCGACGCGGAGCTCCCCCATGCCTGCTCACACCGACGTGCGGTCGTGGACGCGGTGAGCCGGCGTGCGTTGCTCTCCGCCATCGAGCTCGGGCATCTCGAACGTGCTCTCGACGGCCAGATAGCGCCCGTCCTTCGCCGCATCGATCGCCGTGAGCATGATGTCGAGCACGTGGTAGGCGTGCTCCGGCGTCGTCAACGGAGTGGCGCCAGTGGCGACGCATTCGATGAGATGGCGGAGTCCATCGGTCCACGACCACTTGCGCGACGACGTGTCGAACAGCTGCCACGCGCCGACCTGGTTCTCCCACAGCTCGTACCCCTCGGGCGCCCAGTCGTCGCCGAGCATCTGCAACGTGCCGTCGGAGCCATAGATCTCCAGCGCCGGGGAGCGATATCGCTGCATCGAGAAGCCGGTGGTCACGATGCCGAACACGTCGTCGCCGAAGTCGAGAAGGATCTGGTAGTTGTCGAATGTGGTGACGTCGATCGGCTCACCGTCGACGACCCGGCGCGGTGTCACGATGCCAGCCATCGCCTGCACCCCGCGCACCGGACCGAGCAGGCCGGTGAGGCTGGTCAGGTTGTAGACCCCGAGGTCGAACAGCGGGCCGCCGGACTCCCGGAAGTACCACTCGCTCCAGTCGGGACCCGACCACCCATATCGGGCACGAGCGAGAGCCGGCCTGCCGATCGCTCCGGCGCGGAGTTTGGCGGCCATCGCCTGGTAGGTCGGGCTGAGGATCACCGCCGGTGCACAGCCGAGGTATCGATCGCTCGTGCGTGCGGTCTCGAGCAGCTCGGCGGCTTGGGACCGGGTCACCGCCATCGGCTTTTCGACGAACACGTGCTTGCCGGCCCGGAGTGCTTCGAGGGCGAACGGCCCGTGTTCGGCCATCGACGTCAGGACCACGACGAGCTCGATGTCGTCGCGGTGGATCAACTCGTCGTGGGCAGCCACGGTCGGGGAGCCGCCGTAGATGCCGGCGGCTCGCCGGGCAACCTCGGCGTTCACGTCGCACACCGCAACCAGCTCGGCCACGCCGTCGGCCAGGAGACCCTTGAGCAGCGTGGTGTAGGCGCCGGTCATCACGTTTCCACAGCCGATGATGCCGAGAGATACAGGGCGCAACGAGCCTCCCTCCAGGAGTGCGGTACCGGTTCCGCAACGTACGTGCCAGCGGCTCCGGCGTCAACAACGGCATTGAACCAGAATGAACCACATTGCTCCAAATGGTTGACACTGGTTAGCACGGCAACCTACGCTCGTCGGCATTCGACGACACGGGGCCGGATCGCTCCGAGGGGGTCCGACGATGAGTACATTCTCCTCTCGACGGCGGTGGTGGGGACTAGCCACCTCGACGATCGCTTTCGTGGCCATCGCCGGTGCGGCCGGTTCGCCGGCTGCTTCGGGCGGGTCGGACGAGGAGAGCAACGAGTTGCTTGGCCCGATGCCGACCGACGACGTGGAGTTGGTCGTCTGGGGTCCCGGCTACTCGGACACCGATGCCGAGGGTAACGACACGTTCTCGAAGGTGATCGACGACCGTTTCGAGGAGCTCTACCCGAACGTGACGGTGACCCACGAAGGGTTCGACTTCGCCACGCTGGAAACGCGGATCACCACCGCGATGGCGGCGCAGGAGGGACCGGACGTGTTCAGCCTGTACTTCAACCCGCAGTATTACCGGGCGATGATCCCGCTCAACGGCTACCTCGACGAGGAGTCGAGCGAGCGCATCCAGTACCTGCCGTTGTCCGCCGCGATGGATGCCGGCTCGCTCTATTTCATGCCGTACCAGAGCTACGCGTACGTCTGGTACTACAACAAGGCGATGTTCGCCGACGCCGGCTTGGATCCGGATGCGCCGCCGACGACCTGGGAGGACCTGGTAGCGACGTGCGAGGCGTTGAAGGAGGCCGGGACCACACCGATCGCTGCCGGCTGGCAGGACGGCTTCCTCGCCAGCTGGTACGGCGACTACGGCTTCATCAGCCAGCTCGTCACCCAGGAGGACATCGACGCGTTCTGGGACCCGTCAGTGGCCCCCGAGGACAAGATGGGCTGGACCGACCCGCTGATCCGTACCGCGTTCGGCTACCTCGACGAACTCGACCAGCGCGAATGCTTCAACGAGTCGGCGCCCGGATTGGTCTACGCCGACATGTTTGCCGAGTTCGCCGGCGAGCGGGCGGCGATGATCTACACCGTCGCAGGAAATCCTCCGTTCGCCGAGACCGCCGATGCGATCGGCGTGGACAACCTCGGCGTCTTCAAGATGCCAACCCTGCCGGACTCGCCCTACACGAGCCAGCCGATGGACGCCGGACCCAACCTCACGTTGGGCATCATGGAATTCACCGACCACTGCCGAGTGGCGTGGGAGTACGTCAAGTTCCACTACACCGAGGAGAACCAGGCGCTGCTGACCGGGGCAGGCGGGGCATACCCGAACCTCAACGGCCTGCCGCCGATCGACTCGGAGATCCCCGCCGAAGCGCAGGTGCTGGAATGGCTCAACAACCCTGACAACCACGGCGGGTTCAGTCCGGGTGTCGGCGGGCCGACCGATCCGATCAACCGCCGGCTCACGGAATGGCTGAGCGGCGGTGCCACCCTCGACGAGACACTCGAAGCACTGGAGGAGGAACGTCTCCAGCGGGCCGGCCAGGCGGACGCGGTGGAGTTCGAGGAATCACCCGCCTGCAACTGATCGATGGCCGGTACCGACACGCAGTTGCTCGGTCCGGAGGTGAATCTCAAACCCACCGGCGCCGCTCGGCGGCCGCCGAAAGGCAGTGGAGTCCAGACCAGCTGGGGCCAGCGGCTCGCCGCCTTCCGCCGCGCCTCGCTCGAGTCGGCGTTCATTTGGCCGATGTTGCTGCTCGTCGGGGGGCTCATGCTGTACCCGACCGGCACCGCTATCTATCGGTCCTTCTTCGACTGGAACCCCGGCTACGACAGTCCGTTCGTCGGGTTTGGCAACTATCGCTATCTGCTCGAATCCGACGTCTTTCGCGAGATCGCCATCAACCAGCTGATCTTCGTCCTCGGCGTCCCACTGTGGGCCGGCGTTCCGCTTCTCGTTGCCCTCCTGTTGTACGAACGCGTTCCCGCCGCCGGCGTGTTCCGGACGATCTTCTTCTTTCCAGCGGTGCTGTCTCCCGTGATTCTGGGGCTGCTGTTTCGCTCGTTCCTCCGCGCCGACGGTGTCCTCAACGTGACGTTGGAAGACCTCGGGCTCGGCTCGCTGGCCCGTCCGTGGATTGACGATCCGAGCTACGTCAAGCCGGTCGTCATCCTCGTCGCCGTGTGGTACACGATGGGCTTCGGCGTCATCTTCTACAGCGCCGCCTTGTCGACGGTTCCGCCCGAGCTGTTCGAGGCAGCCGAGCTCGACGGCGCCAACTGGTTCCAACGTCTCTGGTACATCTTGCTGCCGCGAATCATGCCGATCTTCCTGCTCAACACGATCTTCAGCGTGGCGACGGCGTTCCTGCTGTTCCCGTACGCCTACGTGCTGACACGCGGGGGGCCGGGGTACGCGAGCACGAGCATCGACTACGACATCTACCAGAACGCGCTACAGAGCGGGTTCTACGGGATCGCCTCCGCCGAAGCTGTTCTGTTGCTGCTCGTGATGACGGTCGTCTTGTTCACCGCCTACCTGGTCGGGCGTCGGGTGTGGGTGCAATGAGCGTCGTGCACGCCAGGCGGGTCGGACCCTCGGTTGGCGCTGCCGACGCGAGAGCGCCACGGCTGAGGAGGCGAAGAACTTGGAGCCCCATTCGTCTGAGCATCGCCATCGTCCTCGCCGCGACGTACCTCATGCCGTTCGCCTTCATGTTCGCGACCGCGCTCAAACCCGCCGACCAGTTCCTGACCGACCCGTCCGCCTGGCCGCGTTCGTTGAGCCTCGAGCACTTCCGCTACGCCTGGCGGAACGCCGAGCTCGGCAACGGGCTGCGCCAATCGGCGATCGCCGTCGGCATCGGCGTCGTCCTGTGCTGCGCGATCTGCTCGATGGCGGCGTTCTGGTTCCTTCGTCATCGCGGCCGCGTCGCCTCGGCGCTGCTCGCCGGTTTCGGGAGCCTGTGGATCCTTCCGCAGGTCGTCTGGCTGATCCCGTTCTTCCTCGTGCTCACGACGCTGAACCTGACGAACAACATCTTCGTCCTGGGCGTCGTCTATGGCACGGTGTTCGCGCCCGGCTTCATCTGGCTGTTGTGGGCGTACTTCCTGCAAGGGCTGCCGCCCGACATCATCGAGGCCGCCGAGATCGATGGTGCGTCGCTCTTCCAGCAGTACCTGCGCATCGCCCTACCGTTGAGCAAGCCGGCGCTCGGGGCGGTCGCTGCGTTGACGTTCGTGTTCTCATGGGGTGATCTGCTCCTCGCCGTGGTGCTGCTCTCCGATCCCGACCAGTTCACGGTGGTCCCGGCGACGGCGATCCTGTCTGGTCGCCTCGGTTCAGGCGTGCAAGCGACGACGGCCGCGGCGATCATCACGATGATCCCGCCGATGGTGATCTTCCTGATCGCCCAGAAGGCGATCGTTCGCGGCATCACGGGCGGTTTCTCGAAGTGAGTGAGCGAGCCCGCAGGTCGACGCCGCGGCCGACGTTCGGCGGCCCGACCGTGTTGCGCCGGGACGAGGTCGCCCATCACGTGTGGGGTGATGCCGGCTCGAGCCTGGTCACCGACCGCGTCTATGTCTCCAACGATCAGCTGCATGTCCTCGAGTTCGAGTTGCCGCCGCGCAGCGAGTTCCGGCACAGTGAGTCGAACAAGACCGTGTTTGCCGCGGACGTCGCCTACTGCGTGCTCGCGGGTGAACTGGTGGTCGCCGACCCGGAGTTCGGTGAGGTCCATATGGTGCCCGCCGGCAGCACGATGTTCTTCCGCCGGGACAGCTGGCACCACGGTTTCAATCCGGGCGGCGACGTTGTGCGGGTCGTGGAGTTCTTCGCGCCGCCGCCGGCGCGCGGGGCGGCCTCCGAGTACGCCCGTCGACAGCCCGATCTGCAGCTGCCGAGGTACCGAGACGACCGATGGAACGGTCGCCTGCCGGACGAGACTGGCGAACGGCAATCGCGCTTGAGGGTGATCGAGGCGCGGGACGCGCACTGGTCCTTTGCCGCTTCGGCACCGTCTCATCTGGTTGGCACGCTGGTGGACACCGAGTTCCTCACCGTCGCCGTCGGCCGCGTCTTCGCCGGCCATGTCGAGGACCCGCGGCCGATCGGCGACGAGTCAGTCCTCGTCGTCACGGCCGGTGAGCTGTGGGTCGACCTGTCCGATGCGCACGGGGCCGCCTGCCAGTGCGCGCTGCTTCGTGCCGGCGACGCCGCCTATGCAAGCCGCGGATCCGCGGTTCGTCTCCTCAACCGATCAGCCGCCGAATCGAGGTACCTCCTCGGCAGTGGCCACGTCCCGGACGGTTGGACGCCGTGACTGATGTGGTGCTCGCCTTCGACGTCGGCGGCACAGCCGTCACCGCGGGGCTGGTGACAGCCACCGGCGAGGTGCTGTGGAGCATCGAGGCGGCCACCGTCCACACCGATCGCGGGCGCGATCCGGGACTGCAGCAGCTTGCGGGCCTCGTTCGGCAACTGCGGCAGGAGGCAGCCGCCCACGATCATGCGGTGCGCGCCGTGACCCTCGGATTCCCCGAGTACGCCGATCATGACCGCCTGACCAGCACCGAGGTGATCGCCTGGGACCGGCAGCCGGCCGAGGTGCTGGGCGACGATCTCGATGACGTGCCGCTGTTCGTCGAGTCGGACGTGCGGTGCGCCGCGATGGCTGAGGCCCAGATGGCTGCAGCCGACGAGCACGACCTCTTCTACGTCTCGTGGGGAAGCGGGATCTCGAGCACGCTCGTGATCAATGGCGTCTGCCGGGCCGGGCGCCGCGGCGAGGCGATCGCGCTGGGTGAGTTCGACGTCCCGGCGACCATTGACCCGACGTGGACGGCGAACCTCGAGCAGTTCGCCTCCGGCGTCGGCATCGCCCGGCGCTACGCCGCGCTGCACCCAGGGGCAGCCTTCGATGGCCGCGCCGTCGCCGCACGAGCCGACGCTGGCGACGTAGACGCCACCGCGATCGTTTGTTCGGCCGCTCGGGCCGTCGCCGCAGCCTTACGTTCGTGCATCGCCATCCTCGACCCCGACGTGGTCGTGCTCGGCGGAGGGATCGGCGCCGCCGCCGATGGAGTGGTCGTCACCACGTGTCGCGCCGAACTTGATGACCTGCTCACCCGCGCCCATCCTCCCGCTGTCGTCTCCGCTCGGTTGGGTTCTCGGGCCGGACTGATTGGCGCAGGATTAGCCGGCTGGCAACGGCTCGCCGCCGCCCCCTCGTTCCCCGCCCCGTCGTCAGCCTGAGCGGTCCCAGTCGCCACGGCTCCCAACGTCGGCCAGCATCCCGCGGCGGAGAGTGACGAAGTGAGGATCCGGGATGCATCATCGTCACCGCCCAGTTTTGACGGTTCTACGCGTCTGAGTGGGGAGAGCGGGTTCGGATGCGCGGCGGTGGGGGTCGATCTGGCCAGGTGATTCCGCCGGCGTGGAGCAGTACGCGTAGCCGGTAGTTGTCGAACGAGCGGAAAGCCGTGGCCGCGGTGCTTGACTTTCTTGACGCACAGGTTGAGCCCTTCGGTTGGGGCGTTGGATGCGCCGGTGTCGTGGTGGGCGAGGATCTCGCTGCGCCATGACTGCAGGGTTGTGCCGAGGTTGCAACGCCAGGCCACTACCGTCGAACCTCGCCAGGGAGTTCAGCAGCCGAGGAGCACGTGCGATGGCGATGAAGCGCAAGGCAAGTTCGACCCGCAAGCCGCCGGAGCCGTCGGAGAGCCACGCCGAGATCGATGACTGGATGCGTCGCGTGATGCCGGATCTCAACCCGATCGTGACGCGCCTCGACGAGCTGATCCGAGAGACGCATTCGGACCTGCAGTTCGCCGTCAAGTGGAAGAAGGCGTACTACGGGCTGCCCGACGTCGGGTGGATGATGGAGATGGTCGCCTACGACGTCTCCGTGAACGTCGTGTTCTTCGGCGGCGCCGACTTCGACCCGCCACCGCCGCTCGGCGATGCCGATCGGTCGCGCTACATCAAGCTGAAGACGATGGACGAGGTCGAGCAATCCGAGCTGATGTCGTGGATCGAGCAGGCTGGTCGCGTCCCGGGGTGGAAGCGATAGCGCTCATCGCACGGCGGTGCTGACGTCGGCCCCGCGCGGTGAGCGCCAAGTGGTGGAAGCTCCTCGCCACGGTGGCGCCATCCTCGTCACCCGTTCCGGATCGCGTTGCTCGACGTCCGCTTTCGCCGGGTGTCGGACGGACAGCCTGTAGTCGACCACCTCGGCCCCGAACGGGTGGCCGAATCCATCCGACGACGTGGCCGGTCCGACGGCGATGATGGCCGACGTGGAAACGGTGGGGGTCAGCGCCGCGAAGAAGGTGGAGGTCGTCGTCGCCCATGACGAGCGCACAACCTTGCGCGTCGGTGATGTGTTCGTGAAGGTCGACAGTGACCAGACGCGCCTCGACGTCGAGGTGGAGGCGATGGCGATGGCGCCGGTCCCGACACCGGAGATCCTTTGGCGCAAGCCGCCTGCGCTCGCGCTCGCCGCCCTCCCGGGCGTAGCACTGGGCCATCTCGGGGAGCCGTCGAGTGCGTCGTCGGCGGCCTGGGCTGCGGCCGGTGCCGCTGTCCGGACGCTGCATGACGCTCCGCTGCCGCCATGGCCCGGGCGCAGCGTGGACGACGTCTCGTCGCGGCTCGTCGACGAGTGCGAATGGCTGATCGCCAACGATGTCCTTCCCGCCGAGGTGACCACACGCAATCGCCGGCTTGCCGAGACTGTCCTGCGGCCGTGGACACCGGTGTTCATCCACGGCGACCTGCAGGTCGACCACGTCTTCGTCGAGGGTGACACGGTCACCGGCGTTCTTGACTGGTCCGAGGCGTCCCAGGGCGACGCCCTGTTCGATCTCGCCATCCTCACGCTCGGGCATCCAGACCACCTCGACGACGTCATCGCCGGCTATGGCAGCGACGTCGACCGCCACCTGATACGCGCCTGGTGGTCGATGCGCTGTCTGACGAACGTCCGCTGGCTGACCGAGGCCGGCATCTACGGCCCGCCCGAGGAGTTTCCCGAGGTCGCCGTGTTGAGATCGCAGATGTGAGGCTGAACGAGAGCGACGCAGCCGCCGACTCTCGGGCGAAGGCGATCGGCGTGGCGAGAAGCAACCGCGCCTCCGACGATCCATCCGGTAAGGACGCCGAACATCCCGACGCCGACCATCCGCTAACGCCGGCTGGATGGTGCTACCGAACCATGCAAGCCGACATTCGGTCGCTGGTCACCGATAGGCAGCGTGTGAAGAACGGCAGTTCGGTGTCCTCAAGGTTGGGATGTCGAGGAGCAGTTCGGGCTCTCCGCCCGCGGCTGCCTGCGCGCCGTTAAGTCGGGACGCATTACATCAAGAGATTGATGAACACGGTGAGCAGCAGCGAGGCGAGGGCTGAGAGCACGATCATTCCCAGGCACCCCGCCCCGCCGCCGAACGGACGAACTTCGTAGTTGCGACCGAGCCTCACGTCAAAGGGATCGTGCCTTTGCCCGATCGGACGTCATCAACGGGGGGCCGACTGTCGTACCGGACGGCCGTGTCGCGGCGCTTGAGACCGGCCAGACCCGCCAGGCCAGCGAGGCCCAACAGCCCGAGCAGGCCGACGTTGCTGCTGTCGTCATCGTCGCCGTCATCCTCGTCGGTCGTCGCTGCGTCTGCGGGCGGAGTGGTTTCGGCGTTTGACGCCTGGGCCACCGCGACCGGTGCAAGCAACAAAGCGCCGGCCACCATTGGTCCGGCGAGCATCTTCTTCATCATGGGGGTTTCCTCCTGGCAGATGGTTGCTGGTGCAACCGCCCGCCCCTTTACCCGCCGCGGTCTGATGCGAAACCAGTTGGCCGGAATCACCTCGGCTCCTTCCCCGGCGGCGGGCACTCAAGTCCACGGTCTTCGCACCGGTGACTGCGCCTGGTTCCGCTCGCGTGAGCGCTGTGACGAGCGCGACAGACGGCGCGTTGGCCGCCGCCACCTAGGGCTCGGTCTCTCGGCGGGAACGGGTCGTTGCCGCTCCGGTGTCGTGTTGGAGTTGGTGAACTGCCCGCCCTCGCCTCGGTAGTTGACCTCACCGCCTCCAAGGTTCTCCACGATTCTGTCGGCCAGCTGTATCGCGACCTTGTTTATCGGCGGTAAGAGTCCCGTGGGGAGGTAACCGCCAAGCGGCACCCCGGAGGTACCAGTCGCTCTAACTCACCCGCCACGCGGGGCTCCAGCGGTGACGCGTATTTCAGTACCGAATGCCCGCGATGGGCGCGGCGCGACGACAGCGCCGGAGTACAGAACGTGCGCGCCGCACTGCCCGGATAACACTGGAACAACACTCGAGCCCGGTGTCCGCTACCGCCGCTTGATGCAGAACGACGGGCGCTGTTCGGCACACGGTCTGCGCGACAGGTGGCCGGCCGAGCGGTTGCCATCGGCGAAGAGCGAACTTCCCAAGTCGTTGCGATGACCACGCCGATCGCCGATTTCATGTGGTTGTTCATCCGGCGCGTGCGGGTCTTACTGTGCGTGCCTGCAACGGATGCGCTACGTCAGCGTGTCGATCACAGAGTGGGGCACCGATCGGTCGATATCGACGGACTCGAGCGTGGACCGAAGACGCGCGACGACAGCGGCGCCGTATGTGAGCTGCCAGCGATCCTCGACCCGTCTGACGGTCCCTTCGTACTTGTCACGCGTGTTGCGGCCACGTGCCGTCGGCACGGCGAGCGGCACGTTGGGCTTGCCGGTGTCGCGCCAGATCTCGATGTAGCGATGGCGTTCGAGGACGGACTTTCCGTCACCCTTGAGCCGTCTGAGCATCGCGATGTCGCTGACCGGCACACCCTCGTCCGGCAGCAGGCGGAGCACCGAGGCGGCGAGGTGCAGTGCGCCGATCCCCTGTTCCTCGAAGTCGGCGGCAAACGCGACGAAGGCCTCCGACAACAACGCCGAAAGGGCCAGGCCAGCGACGCTCGACCCCTCGACGTCGTGCCGGGGGACCGGTGCCCAGTCCACTCCATGGGTTGGCACCTTCGGGTCGGTCTTGCTGCCGCCCGACACGTAGATGCCCCCGGTGATCGAGTGGTCTGCTGGACCGTAGCCGGTCGGGTAGTGCGGCCACTCGAGGAAGAACTGGCGAACTACCTCGCGGAGTGGTGTGGCCGAGTCGCCGGCGAAGGACGCCTCGACGTCGGCGTCGAGCGACAGCCACCGCTCGCGAGCATGTTCGCCGGATGGCGATGGTCGCACGGCGTTTCCTTCGCGGACCAACCATCCTTCCTTCAGCGCGGCGCCGACAGCGGCGCGGACCGCTCGCTTGGACAGCCGCGCCGCGGCCGGCAGTTCGCGGAGGTCGATGCCGTCGCCAACGGGCCGGAGCACGTTCGACCACACCGCCAGCGTCGGCAGGCTGACCGACCCCGCGCCGCGCTGCGCGTACTCGTGCGTCACCGTGACAAGCGCCTGTGCGAGTAGCGCGTTCATGGGCAATGTCATGGCATGTCGAACTAGCACGCTCAGGCCACGCGCGCGGCCTTCCCGTGCGAAGTGCCAGTAGAACGCCCGCAGATCCGGCACAACGAATACCGACGCGTGCGGCCGACGATCCCGCCAGATCGACGGATTCGCGCTCGGCACCGACACCCGCCTTCGACGTCAATGTCGGCACAGGGCGGACCACTGCGTGCCAAGTGTCGGCGGCGGTTTACGCGACAGAACCCGCATGCTGCCCGTCGTCAGACAATCGCGGGCCACGATCGACCTGCGCGTCGGGTAACGGCTGGGTAACGGGGGATCGTTACAACGCAGGGGTGGCGAACCGAGATCGAACCTTCGTGGTCGCGATCCAACATGAGGAGTACACGGAATGAAATCGATCCCTGACGTTCAGGTAGAGACCCGGCCGACGCACTGGCAGCAGCAGCGGCGGCGGTGGTGGCGCGTCGAAGGTGTGGGCCATCACGGGCCAAGTGCGCGTGCGTGAGAGCGAGATCGACGGGGACTCCCACGACCGGCCACTGAAGGGCATCGAGGTCAAGGTGTCGGCATCGGACATCGGCGCAGATGGACCGTGGACGGAATGGGGGACGGTGCGGACCGACGCCGACGGCGACTTCGCCGTCTCCGAGACGAACAACGGCAAGTCCCGGTTCTTCCGTGTACAGGCCCGCCTGTACGGCGTCGATCTGGTCGTCGAGGACGGCATAATCGCCGACCTCGGAGCGCTCGACCTGGCCGACAGGAACTGGCGCACGATCTGGAAGTCAGAAACTCAGCGCGAAGGCCCGGCGGTCTCCGTCGGCACCCGGGTGTTCGCCTCGGGTCAGTCGCTCGACCTCGGCGATCCGATCTTCCGCCACCAGGCGCTGATCTGGTACGTGCTGCGCGCGACCATCGACCGCCTCAAAGACGAGGATCCGTGGTTCGCGATTGGCATCCAGACCAAGGCCCTCTACCCGTCCAACCCCTTCCTGCACACGTCCTTCAACGGCGACGGCAGGTTGTACCTGCACGAGGAGCCAGACGACGCCTGGTATCCGGCCTTTGTGCTGGCGCGGTTCATGCTGATGTGGCATGAGACCCACACCGAGGGGTTGTACGAGACGACGACGCGTCCCTTCGCCCAAGGATTCTCGCTGTTCGCCTCCAACGCCTTGATGCACGAGCTGTGGGCGGTCCGCCTCGAGCGACCGCTCAACCGCCGAGGCGTCGCCACCGAGCTTGCGATGAGCACGCTCGACGAGATCGAGGACTCCGAGACCGGAGTGCAGAACGCGTTGCGCCTGCTCCGGTGCGGAGAGCGCGAAGGTTGGTGGAGCCATCTGTTCGGCACCGCCCAGTCGTACCCGGACAATCGACCCGACGACAACGGCAACGGCTCACCGGACTACCCCGACGAGGTCGGCGTGAAGCATCGGCTCGACAAGCGTCAGTTGCCGGACGAGCCGCACTTTCTGTCGTTGTGGGACATCCTGCGCACCTACCGGGCAAACCCAGCCAAGGGCTGGGACACCGACATGAACGTTGACGACCAGACATTCAGTGTGCTGGCGTTCATCGATCGAGCCGTCGACATCCACGAGATCAGCGACACGACGCGCCAGGTGCTCAGGCAGTGCCTCGACCCGCTGGGCACCAGCGAACCCTACGAGACCCTTCCCAAACTCTGACCCCGGGCGGTCGACCCGATCTTCGCCCCATGCCCAGCAACGCGCAGGTTTGAACCCACCACGCTGGCGGGCGACACCGACAAGCAAGACAGAGCCGCCGCCGATCAGACCGCCAAGATGGATGTCGAACGGCATCTCCAGAGTCGTCGTCGATCTGTGCGACTTCGGGCGAGCGCGTGTCCCGAATCCACGAGGTCTTCCCAGCCGGCGAAATCGTCCGCACCATCGCCGGACCCAACGCCGCACCACGGCCACCGCCCGTGCTCGGCCGCATCGTCCACCCGCTTCTCGGGCGCTGAACAGCTGATCCGCGGCCGACCGCGACAGCCAATGAATGGAGCAAGCAACTTTCCCAGCCACCCATCTCGTCACCACGCACCCGGTCCCGCCGGAAGGGGTCGACGAACTCGAGGCGCGCCCTCGTCGGGCCTGTTCACCGAACCAGTCGTACGGAGCTCGCTGTCTTGGACGTCCGTCGCCTGGTCGCTGACCGCGGCGGGGTGCGAGTTGGGGTTCCCCGTACACGGCTGGCCCGCTGCTCGACGCTGGCCAGGGCTCACGTGGAGTCAGCGCGGGCGCCGCGGCGATGGCGGCGATAGTGGCGGGCGGCCCGGGCACGGTTGCCGCAGGCGGTCGAGCACCATTCGCGGCGCGGATGATCCTGCAGGAAGTACAGCACGCAGCCAGGGGCCTGACAGGCCCGTAGCTGCGGGCTGCCGACACCTGTGAACAGTTCGATGGCCTCACCGGCGACAGCGGTGAGCGCTCTGGTCACCGGCGGCCCGGCGGTGGCCGTGTCCTCGACGAACCGCCCCTCCACGAGCGCCAGCCGGGGTGTTGGTGGGCAGGCGGCGACGAGTGAGTTGATCTCGGCGATGGCGACGTCGACGTCCTCGACCGCCGACGCGGCGGCTACGCGCGACGTCGTCGGTGCACAGCGCGGCAATACGTCGCAGCGCATCGCGCAGCCGCCGAGCACGGGCCACGTCCTCCCTGGTGACCCGTACTGGGCGGTCCGTCGCGCTGATCGCGGCGAGCCAGTCCGCCAGGTCGCTGGTTGTACGGAGGTCGTCGTGTACGCCAGCACGGTCGGCCCAGATCGTGTTCATCAGTCGCACCGGTTTCGGTTCGTCGGGCAGCACCCACGATCTGGCCTGCTGACGTGTCCGTGTCGACTCCTGGCCCATGTTCTAATGGTAACACCGGGTTGCTTCCGTGAGAACCATGCTGTAAGGTCCTAACGGATAGACCGACTTGCAGACGTTAGAACACCCCTCCCCCCGGTTAGGAACCTCCATGAACACGCTTCCCTTGGTCGACCCCGACACGGCCACCGACGCCACCGCCGACCTGCTCGCCGCCGTGCAGCGCCGCTTTGGCGCCACACCCAACATGACCAAGGCGATGGCCAACAGCCCAGCCCTGCTGAAGGGCTACCTGGAACTCTCCGGTGCCCTCAACTCCGGTGTCCTCGATGGCGCAACCCGGGAGCAGATCGCGCTCGCCGTCTCTCAGGTCAACGGCTGCTCCTACTGCCTCTCTGCCCACTCCTACCTCGCCGAGCACGTCGCCCACCTCAGCGTCGACGACATCGCCGCCGCCCGCCGTTCTGAGGCGCCCAACCCCAAGACGGCCGCCGTGCTCGATTTCGCCACCGCCGTCAACGACACCCGCGGCGCCATCACCGCCGACGACGTCGAGGCCGTGCGGTCCGCCGGCGCCACCGACGAGGAGATCGCCGAGACCATTGGGCACGTCGCCCTCACCGTCCTCACCAACTACTTCAACAAAGCGGCCGGGGTCGATGTCGACTTCCCGGTCGTGACGATGTGACCGCCGTGGCCGACCCGCCCACAACGGACAGATCGTGCGTGCCACCGTTCGACGAATCTGCTGCCCGCCACAAGTTGCAAGCCGTCGAAGACACCTGGAACACACGGGACCCGGCGCGGGTCGTCGGCGCCTACACCGCCGACTCGGTCCGGCGCAACCGCACCGAGTTCCTCCACGGCCCGGATGAGATCGTCGCCTTCACCCGCAAGTGGCAGCACGAGCAGGACCACGCCGTGCGCAAGAGCCTGTGGGCGTTCAGCGGCGACCGCATCGCCGTCCGATGCCAATACGAATGGCACGACGAGGCCGGTAGCTGGTGGCGCAGCTACGGCAACGAGAACTGGGAGTTTGAGGCCCACGGCCACATCAATCGCCGCGAGGCCAGCATCAACGACATCGCCATCACCGCCGCCGAGCGGCGCCTCGTTGGGACCCGCCGGTTCGCCGAACACGACCACGCTCTCCCGATCCAGTAACCAAAGAGTGGTCGACATGCACGTCTCACAGCTCTGGCGCTACCCGATCAAGTCCCTCGGGGCTGAACCTCTCGGATCGGCTCAGCTCACCGCCGACGGCATCGCCGGCGACCGCATCGTCCACGTCCACAACGCCGGCGGCCCGCTCACCGGACGAAGCCGACACGGACTGCTCGCCGTGGCCGCCAGCACCGGGCCCGACGGTGTCCCACGAGTAGCAGGCCACCCCTGGACCACCGTCGAGGCCAACCGGATCGTCCAGGCCCACGCCGGTGCCGACTCCCGACTCGCGGCCTACACCGGTCCCGAGCGATTCGACGTCCTCAACCTCCTCGTCGCCACCGACGGCGCCGTACGCGCTTTCGGCCACGACGTCCGCCGGCTCCGCCCCAACCTCCTCATCTCTGGGGTGCCCACCGATGCCGAAGCGACGTGGCCCGGCCGCGCTCTGGCCATCGGTGACGTGCTCATCGGCATCCACTCCCTGCGGGCGCGCTGCGTGGTCACGACCATCGACCCCGACACCGGCCAGCGCGATGTCGAGGTTCTCCGCCGCATCCGCCATGAGTTCGGCGGCGAGCTCGCATTGAACTGCTGGGTCATCCGGCCCGGCACGATCCATCAAGGCGAAGCCGCCCAGCTCGTCACCACCGACGAGCATCCAGCGCACCTCGGCGGTTGGATCGTCGGCGCCCCCTACCTCAACTCCCCACCAGAACCGGGCCACAAACTGCCGGCATGAGATCGGGGTGCCGACGGCGATCACCGATGCGCCGGTCGTCAGCCCCGCGGCGGGCGATGCAGTGGGCGAATCTCAGCACATGCACCTACACATTCGGCTCCCCGACGACTCGTCGCCGACCTGGCGGCCCGCATTGCGGCTCGGCAGCGGAGCCCATTCCTGGGTCGGCCTGACTCGCCTCGCGCTCGACGACGACCCACGAGTGATGGCACTCCGAGGCCTGCAGAGCTACACGGGCTTGGCGAGCACGTCGCTCGGCGAGGCGTCGATGGGCCCGCTACGCGTCACGGTTCAGCGCAGCTCTCGCAACGATCGAAGTGGGCCGCTTGGTCGGTGCCAGATGGACGGGTCGCACCAGTCCCTACGGCGATAAGTGCTTGCCGTCGGTAGCTCGGAGGTCAATGATCGACGTCAGCTGTCGAGCGTGACGAGCAGGGGAGGCGGACCGTGTCGAAGGTTGTACACGCTGTGGTCGTCGCGGCATTTGTCTTCGGGAGCGGTCTGGTCGCCGCCGACGGGCGCTCGACGGCGACCGGGTCGGAGACGACCGTCGTCGGGACGCCGCTGGCGTCGACCGGGCCGGGGGATGACATCGCCGAGTCATTCGACGTCGGCGAGGGGCGAACGCTCTACCTCCAGTGCTCGGGTGAGGGGTCGCCACTGATCCTGCTCGAAGCTGGCGACGAGTCGGGCGTCGAGGAGTGGCAGCCGGTTTTCGATTCCCTCGCGGCCGAGACGCGCACGTGTGCCTACGACCGCGCCGGCATCGGACGCAGCACCGACGCAACCGGCTGCCGTGGTGTGGACGAGTTGCTGGGTGATCTCGAGGCCTTGCTCGCGGTTGCCGATCTAGCTGGCCCGTATGTGCTCGTCGGCGCCTCCGGTGGCGGCTACCTGATGGCCGGCTTGGCGGACCGTCATCCAGCTGACGTCGCCGGCCTGGTGCTTCTCGAGACGCCGAAGGCGATCACGGTCAGCACCCTGCCTCCAGAGGTCCTCGAACAGATCGCCTGCGACTCTCCGACGAACATCGAGCGTCGCGACTACATCGCCGTCGAGCACGCCGTGTGGGACGCGAGGTCGGAGATCGGCGAGTTCCCGATGACGATCATCTCCAACGACTACGGGCCGGACGCGCCGCCCGGTGACGAGCAGACCAACGTCGCCGATCAGCAAGGCTGGCTCGTCCTCAGCCCGAACTCGAAACAGATCGTCGTCACCAGCGGCCACGACGTGGCGTGGAACGAATCGGAACTGGTCACCGACGAGATACTCGCCGTGCTCGCCGCAGCGAGGGGATCACAGACACCCCCGTCCACCGAAGCCTCGTCGTCGGAACCAATCGACAGCACCACGGCGAGTGCCCGGGAGTCGGTCGCGTCGACCGATGGCGTAGCGACGCAGGCGCCGGGCGAAGCGACGATCGTTGGCTCGTGGCATCGCGCGCAGTCCTGTGAGGAGATGCTCGCGGTGTTCGACACTGCTGGCCTCGCCGAGTCCCACCTGGGCTGGCTGCAGGGCAACTTCTTCGGTGGTGGTCCCGGCCCCACCGAGGGCGATGTGTGCGCGGGTGCACAAGGCCCACTGGAACACTCCCACTTCTTCACCGACGACGGCGCGTTCGGCTCGCATGACGAACACGGCGAACAAGTCGATGATGGCGACTATGAACAGGTCGACGAGGACACCCTGGACTTCCCATCACACGCCAGCGAGTTCGGGTACGACGGCGCGCTCACCGTCGACTACGAGATCACCGACGACGTCGTCACGTTCGACGTGGTGCTGCCTGACGAATGCGAGGACACCTGCGCGGACGCCTATGCGTGGGCGCTCTCCGCGTTTGCATCCGGGCCATGGACCCGCGGCGAAGTGCCCGGTTGATAGCGGTCCAGCCCACCCAACACCGCCGCCATGGCGTTGCCAGCGCGGTCACGGCCCCGGCGTCCGCCGACGCGCTCGCCGGCGGCGCCGAACAGGTGCTGCTGTACACCGACCCCGCCAACCCGACGAGCCACTCGATCAGACCGACCGATCGGCTACCGAGCGGTGGCCGACGAGGTCATCGTCGACGTGGAACGCTGACCGATGGAAGCCATTGAGATCGGTAGGGCAGTCGCAGCGCGCGATGCGCCGGACCTCGCCCGACTTCGCGATCAGGCTGCCGTTGTGGAGCGGATCGACCCGCACGCGATCGGGCAGCGAATCCCCCGAGCGGCCGACATCGCCCGTGACCTCGACGGAGCCGGGACGGCGATCGTCGCCCGCACGCCAAGGTCCGACCCGGTCGGCTACGGCCTCGTCCGGTCGTGGGACGAGTCGGACGGAACACAGGTGCATCTGCTCGACGTGTGGGCGCAGCCCGGGTTGGAGTGCACCGTCATCGAGCAACTCCTGTTCGAACACCTCGAGAAACGTGTGCGGGACCAACCCGACCTGGCGCCCAGCGGCAGTGCTCGGTGCGAATGCCCGCGACACCGAGTCGGCGCGTATGCGTCTGCTCGAGCGGCTCGACTATCGCCGGGTGTTCGAGATGGTCGAGATGGAACTGCACGACCGACCGGCCAGGCACTCGCGGCCACCCGGGATCACCACGCGCACCGTCACCTCACAGGACGCGGAAGCGATCGCCGAGTTGACCGCTCGGGTCTGGGCAGGTCGCCGGTTCTTCCGCGCGCTGCAAGCCGAGGAGGTGCGCCGATGGCTCGCCGACGCCGACTACGAGCTGTTCCTCCTTGCCGAGGAGTCGGCGCACTGGTCGGCCTGACCGCCGCGACGATCACCGACCGATACGCCGAGCTGGACGACCTCCAGGTGGACCCTCGTTGGCAACGGCGCGGCATCGCCAGCGCGCTGCTGAGTGGCCTGCTCTCGCGAATCGCCGAGCGAACCCGCTTGCCGGTTCGGCTGCTGACCGAGGGCGACGACCCTGCCGGCGCGCTGACGCTGTACTCCCGGCTCGGCTTCGAGGTCGTCGCCGTTTACGGCCGCTACCGCAAACCGATCAGCACCGTCTGACCGACTCGGCGGCGCAGCCGCTCCGGGGAGGAGCGCGACCAACCTGGCGCGCACGGTGATGCCGACTATGGCGGGCGGCAACTGGCCGAAGGCCGTCGTTCGGTGCGTTGGCTCGGTGCTCGCTCGCCGTGTCCTACGGGTATGACGTTGTCGAGCGATGCCGGCTGTCGGTTTCGAGCAGGTCGAGGTGGCGGGTCAACGTGGCGGTGAGCCGTGACGGTTCAGCTTCGCGCTGGCTGAGGGCGGCATGGACGGCGAGTCCGTCGATGACCGCATGGAGCCGGCGCGCCTCGAACTCGATGTCACTGGCCCCGAGCGCCTCGACGGCGATGGTGCAGGCCTGCCGTAAGGCATCGTGCACGTCGGCCCACAGGTCGCCCAGCTCGGGTCGCACGAGCGCCTGCGCGGTGAACGCCAGCCACACCTCGTTCTCCGTGCGACGTGGTTCGTCGAGGGGGAGCAATTGGTGGAGACGCTGCTCGATGGCCTGTCGCTCGCTCGCCGCGGCAGGGGCCGCCGCGACTCGGGCGTCGACGCGCTCGACGACGAGGTTCATGGCGTAGGCGAGCAGGTCGGACTGCGATGGGAAGAAGTGGCGGAGCGACCCGACCGACACACCGGCCTCAGCGGCGACAGCGCGCACCGATGCACGCTCGACGCCATCGCGACAGATGACCCGCCACACGGCCTCGGCCAGGTCGCGCCGGCGAGCGTCGTGGTCAAGGATCTTTGGCACGAAACCTTTTCTAGTACAACTGTGCCAGTTTTCTGGTACGGTCGTACTAGAAACGGGGAGGACACCGATGAACCACAAAGTCCTTTTGGCAGCCGGAATCGTCGCTACCGCGCTTGGCGCGGCGCTGGTCGTGTTTGTGGTCGCTGGCGGTCTCGATCGCACGACGACCGCCCGACTGGCCGGCTCGGGCAGACAGGTGGTGACGGTAGAGCTCATCGACTCATACGCCTGGTTCGACATCTCGCCCGACGTGATCGAGGTGGCACCAGGAACCGAACTCGTCCTCGACGTCGTCAACCAGGCCGATGGCGCGCACGACCTGGACGTTGCCGGCCGCAGGACCCGAACCCTGGGGCCCGGCGAGTCCGAGCGACTCGACCTCGGTTCGGTGACCGAGTCGTTCCACGCACGCTGCACGATCGGCGACCACGATGCCGCAGGCATGACCCTCGAGATCCGGGTCGCCAGATAGTGCAATGGGCACGAATTCCGGTGGCCGGTCGGCGGTTCAGGATCGGCGTGATGGCCGTCGCACCAAGCACCTTGATGCAGGCGTTCAGTCGACGTCGGGCACGGCGATCTCTCGGAGCGGGTCGCCACCATCGATGAACAGCCGGCCTCCGGGCACCAGAGCGCGGCCGAGCCGGGGAAGCGCAAGCGACTCAGCCTCGCGGTCGCGGCCGTCGAACGCACCGACCCGAACTGCAAAGGCGACGTCGTAACGCTCCTCTCCGGGTTGCAGCTCAAGTTCCTCGACTGCAACGTGGCGTGGCGTCAGCCTTCCAGCCGAGATCAACGCTGCTGCCGACTCGGTGAGCAGCGCGATCGCCTTGGCCGAACGGTCAACGGCGAGCACGTGACCGGACGCGCCGACGCGCTCGGCGACCTCGCGTGCGGCAGCGCCCGGTCCACAGCCGATCTCGATCACCCGCATCCCAGCGCGAAGCGGCAGCGCATCGACAATCGCCTCCAATCTCGGCGACAGTGAGGCCACCCCTGACACCGTACCGCTCGCCCAAAATTGGCCGACCGGCACGTACACCGCCCGTAAGATCCGACGGGCGGTGGGACGGCGAGTCGCGGTAGTGCCCGCCGTCGAGGGAGGTTGGCGTGGCGACCGAGGTCAAGTCGGGTCGATGGACGGCGCAGATCGATGGTGACTTCGTCGTGTTCCTGATCGGCGCCCGGTTCAACTCGAAGTGGCAAGCGTTCCGCGCGATCGCCGACCTCGGTGGACGCCGCGGCATGGGGCACATGCTCAAGTACCTCACCGAACACCCGGACAAGGGTCTGCTCGGCTATGAGACGGCCGGGTTTACGGTGATCCAGTACTGGCGATCGTTCGACCACCTCGAAGCGTTCGCGAAGGACGACACCGATCCCCATCTCGCCGTGTGGCGGAACTACTGGAAGCGTGTTGGACGCAGCGCTCGCAGTGGCATCTGGCACGAGACCTACCTCGTCCGAGACGGTGAGTACGAGGCGATCTACGGCAACATGCCAGCTCATGGGCTGGGCAAGGCCACATCGCTGCTCCCCCTTTCGGAAGCGAGCAGTGCACGTCGACGACTCCGCAGCGCGGTCGGCGCGTAACAAGCTGCGCGCCGGGGCCGACTCGGCGCCGTCAGCGAGGACCCCTTCCTTTCGATCGCCCGTCGGCGACAGCCGACGCAAAGAGGATGACGTTCTGGGCGGGTTGTGTCTGCTCAATCGGCGCTCCCGGGACGCGCTGCAACTCAACCTGAGGAGATCGCCTCCTCGCTCTCGAGCCATGAATCGAAGGTGGTGGCGGCGAGCAGCGCCTCAGGCCCGGGAAGGAGGGCGTCCCCGGCCATCTCGATGCCGAACGGACCATCGTGCCAGCTCGGGATGAGCGTCAGGGACTCGCCGCGCCGGGTGAGTGTGCGCCGTGCCATGTCCACGAGATCTTGGGGGCCCGGTCCGGCAAGGTCGATGGTGCCGAATCGCGCCGGCGAGACGGCGCTCGTGGCGACCACGTCGGCAACGTCAGAGACCGCGACGGGCTGCACGAGCAACGGGGGAATGACGGCGGTCTGCCCCTGTCGAGTCCAGCTGACCACCATGGCCGCGAACTCATGGAACTGGGCAGCGCGAACGATGGTGTAGGGGACCGGCCCGGTCTGGACGAGGTGTTCCTGGTGTCGCTTCCCGACGTAGTGAGCGTTGCCGTGGACGCGGTCGACGCCAAGGATCGACAGGAGGACGTGGTGAGCGACGCCGGCTCGTTCTTCGGCTTCGAGGAGGTGCCCCGTCGCGTTGGCGAAGAACTCTCGTGCAGCGTCGTCGTCAGCAACCGACGTGTTCGTGACGTCGATGAGGGCATCGACGTCGGCCAACGCTCGATCGATGCCCTGTCCAGCGACGAGGTCGACGCCAGATGAGCGAGACATCACGACGGTCTGGTGCCCCGCTCGCTGCAGCGCCGACACGACGCGACGTCCTGTCCGTCCGGTTCCCCCAGCTACGGCGACGCGGATCCCGACGTCTCGGTTCGTGCTCATACCGCGATCCGATCAGCGACCGAGGCGGTCACGACGGCGTCCTCGGCGGTGCTTCGTTCGCGTCGGCGAGTTGTCGGTGCAGGTATCGGAGCTTGTCGGGGTTCATGATCCAGTGGATCTCTCGGATCTTGTCGCCGCGGACGTCGAGGGCGAGCAGTGTGAACTGGCGGCCGAACCAGAGGGTGACCGCGGGCTGTCCGTTCACGTCCACTGGGCGCACGTCGCGAACAGGCAGGTGGCGCCGAAGCGTTCCGACGTACTGGACGATGTGTTCGGCGCCCAGGACGGGTTGCCGGGCGGCGTGTGCTTTGCCGCCGCCGTCGCTGTACGACGCGGCATCAGCGGCCAGCAGGTCTTGCACTTGGGCGAGGTCGCCGTTCTCGAGGGCTGTGAGGAACCGCTCCAGGGTCTCGTCGTGCACGGCGCGTCCGCAGCGCCCGACATCGCGGTCGAGGTGGCTACGGGCACGACGAAGGTGTTGACGGGCGCCTGCCTCACTGATCCCGAGGATGTCGGCGACCTCGGCGTGGCTCATGTCGAAGGCTTCGTGCAGCACGAGCACCGCCCGCTCTGGAGGCGTGAGCGCCTCCATCATGCGCAACGTCGCCAGCGACACGGTGTCGCGTCGCTCGACGGTGTCCAATGGGCCCAGCCGTGACGGGTCGGTCAACACGGGCTCGGGGAGCCACTCCCCGACGTACGTCTCGCGTGTGGCTCGTGCTGATCGAAGTTGGTCGATCGCCAGGCGGGTGACGACCGTCGTGAGGAACGCCAGCGGCTCGCGAACCTGTTCTCGGTCGACACCCATCCATCGGACCATGGCCTCGGCAACGACGTCCTCGGCGTCCCAGGCACTGCCCAACATCCGGTAGGCGATTCCGAGCAGCCGCGGCCGGTACTCGTTGAAGTCTCGGGTGAGCGTGTCGGGGTTCATCTGGTCTGGCTGGTCATCACGGTCGGGACCACGCCGCCGAGCGACTCGGCGGCGCAGCGACGGCTCGAGTCCAGACGCTTGTCCGGATGGTGTCAAGGTCGGTGTCAAGGTCGGTGTCGCGCTGGCCACGCTGGCTCTCCTCTGCGGAGCGGTGTGTCGGTGTCGCGATGTTGACGGCTGAGCGCGACGAAACGTGACAGGTGCGGCGATCGGCACCGCCGAGAAGGGGAATGTTCGATGAAGGTCTTCGTTGCCGGTCTGTGACCGTGTCTGGCGACGGACGTCCGGCGTGACGATCGCGCTGTGAACGGGGTCACCGTCCGAACCCGTCACGCCGATCCGCCCTCAGCCGTCACATCGTCATGGCCACCAATCGTCATGCGCGGTGAGCCGAGCTGCGACACCCGACGTTCACCACAACGAACACGATCGGCCAGCTGCGAGCCGTCGCCGGCCATTCACCAACAGGAAGGACGACATCATGAACCTCACGCTGTGGATCACCACCGGTTTGCTGACCGTCGTCGCCCTCGCCGGCGGCATCAGCAAGACGTTCGTGTCCAAGGACAAGCTCGCTCACGTGTCAGGCGGAGGATGGACCAAGGACCACACTGCCGGCTTCGTCAAGACCCTCGGGATCCTCGAGCTGCTCGCCGTGGCGGGCCTCACCCTCCCCGCCGTGGTCGACGTGGCCCCCGTCCTCGTACCCATCACCGCCGCCTGCTGGATCCTGCTGATGGTCGGCGCGATGATCACGCACCTTCGCCGCGGCGAGCACAGGTTCGTCACGCTCAACCTCGTCTACCTCGTACTCGCAGCATTCATCGCGTGGGGTCGGTTCGGCCCGCAATCGTTCAGCTGAACGGCTCCGAGCAACTGGAGCCGATGGCGATGAGTCTCGTTGCCGGACGTGCGACCTGCCCCCGGACCGGCTCACAGCGCGACATGTCGGCGCCGGGTCGTTCGGACGCCAGTGCGAGCGCGACGAACAGCGTCGTCGCGCTCGCGAACTGATCGGCGGCCTGACGAGCACCGTCGTAACGGGTCCCGATCAGCTCCATCTGGAACCCGTCCGGTGAGTGCAGGCGTTGGCAATCGTCGGACGAGGGAAACGCGGTCGTTTCCGCCCAGTGTCAGGCAACGGTGATCTCGCCGCAGGCGACCCGGTCGCCGGCATTTCCTGTGGCCTGGGTGCGGTCCACTGCGTCGGGACTGTTGGGGTCGTACTGGTTGGGCTCGCTGCCGACCGGGATGTTGCCAAAGTTGTCTGGGCCAGCGTGGACGATCACGACACGACCGTCCAGCTCGTCGACGCTTCCTTCGATCGTGAAGGCGGCCTCGGCGCTGCCGTTGCTGTCGAGGAACAGCGGCGCCATGTCGCCGTCGTGGCTCCCGTGGAGCTGTCCCTCCTGCTTCAGGTGTCCATCGGCAGACACAAACCATTCCGACGGCTCGGCTGCCGGATCGGCCTGGCAGCCGTCGCCGTTGGCCGGGTCGTCGTTGGCATGGATGTGGAAGCCGTGGAACGAGCTCACCGCAGTCGCCTCGGGCGGCACCTGAAGCGACACCTGGACCTCGATCGCGCCGTCTTGCTCACGGAAGTCAACGGAGCCGATGTCGGTGCCATCGGCGAGTCGCAGTGTGGATTGGGCGTTCGAGCCGGTGTCGTCGGTGGCCGCCACAGCGGCGGTCGTGACGATGACAGCGCCAACGGCGGCGAGGCTGGCGATGGTGAGTGCTTGCTTCATGGGTTCTCCTTGGTTCTTGTTTGGGTTGAGATCACGGCGATCGGTCGTGGGTCTGGGGGAGCAGGGTTCAATCGCGGTCGAACAGCATCCAGACGACGGACGACAGAGCGAGTAAGGCGAGACCAGCGGCGAGTTGGACGGGAGCGCGCCACAGCAGCCCGAAGAAGAGCAACGGGACCGCCGGCACGATGGGGATGATCGCTAGCCAGCGGAGCCAGCTCAGGATGGCCCGGAGTGCCGCGTGAGAGTGCTGTGACGGCGGTGGTGCTGGGGGTACGAGCAACGCACCGGATCTGGCACCGCAGTGGTCGGTGGGCGATAAGACGTTCGGGGTCGTGATGGCGTGTCCGTCCGGAGGCGGTGAGCCTGCGGTCGTTGCCGCGTTGAGGGCTCTCGCTGTGGTCTCGCATCGACTTGTTGTTGCGTTCGAGGCGTCGCGCGGTTCTCGAACCGTGGATCGAGTTCGCTTCGATATCCCCGAACCGATCGCGGGCTTCGGCGCGACAGTGAGGACGTGGGGCTCCGGTTAGACGCCTGCGGCGATGCAGAGCTCGTGGCATTGGTCGCCGACGAGCATCGCGATGCGCTCGGCGAGTTGTATCGGCGCTATGCCGGTTGGCTGATACTGCGGTTGCGTCATCGATGCGCCGACGACGGGTTGGCGGCTGAGGCGCTCCAGGACACGTTCGTGGCGGTGTGGCGCGGCGCGGCCGGCTATCGAGGCTCGGGCGAGGTTGCCGGCTGGTTGTGGGCGATTTCGATCCGCCGGCTGATCGCCCTGCTGCATGCTGATCGTCACCGTCACGCGCCGTGTCAGGTCAGCGCGATCATCGTCTCTTCGAGTGCGTAGCGGACCGCTTGGTCGGTCGTCATCTGCCGTCCTTCGTCGTGTGCTCGTGCGGTGTCGTCGGCAGTGAGGCCGGCGCTGGCCTGGGCGACCCATCGGTCCACGCGCTGATGATCGATTTCCACGGGTGGGATGCCTGCTCGTTGACGTAGCGCGTGAGCGGCGCTGGCGAGGCGCAGCGTCCTGACCGCTTCGTCCTTCGAGGCAGCGACACCGGCGAGCGCTTCGAGGCTTTCGGCCACACCGTCGTCGTCGCCCAGTTCGACAAAGGTGCGCAGCGCCTCGGCGATGTGTTGTTCGCCGATCTCTGGATGCCCATCGAGCAAGTGCGCGACGCCAAGGTTGTTGCTGCTGCAGGCGAGTTCCCACTGGTCTCCGGCGGCGCGGTCGATCGCGTGGGCTTCCTGCAACAGCTCGAGGGCGCGGGCGACTTGGTCGCGGTCCATGACCACCAACGCAAGATTGCTCAACGTGGTTGCGGTGCCGGCGACGTCGTCGAGTTCTCGGCGCAGGGCCAAGCTGTCCAGGAAGTTCGTCTCTGCTTGGGCGAGGTCACCACCGGTTCGTGCGACGATGCCGAGGCTGTTCAAGCAGCCGGCCTCACCTGCCCGATCGCCGCGCCGTCGGCAGATGGCGAGCGCTTCTTCGAGGCAGGCTCGGGCGGCACGGACGTCGCGTCGAGTTTCAAGGAGAGTCCCCAGATGTCGGAGGGCCGTCGTCCGCTGCGTTTCGTCGACGTCAGATGCCACGGCGAGAGCGTGCTCGAAGCGCGCGATACCCTCTTGCAGGTGACCGTGCCGGTACCAAAACCGGCCGAGCCTGTTTGCTAGTCGCAGCGCGAGCGTGGAAGCTTCGCGGTCGTCGCGGAGGGCGGATCGGTCGAGCAGCCAGTCCAAGGCCGATCGCAGGTTCTCGTACTCGCGAGCAAGCGTGATGTCGCCGTCTTGGTGGGTGCCGGCGGCTTCGGCGAGCGAGACGTAATAGCGGGAATGGCGGTCCCGAACGTTCTCGGTGTCCGGGCTCGATTCGAACAGGTCGAGGGCGTACTCCCGGATGACATGCAAGAGGTCGAACCGCATCTCGCCGCGTTCGTCGTCTGTCTGGCGAACCAGGTTGTGATTGACCAGTGCCGTGAGCGGTTCGATCGCGTCGTCATTTGCTGCGACGACCTGAGCGATGGCGTCCAACGTGGCCCCGCCGCGGAACACGGCGAGGTTGCGGAAGAACACCTGCTCCACTGGGGTCAATAACTGGAAGCTCCAGTCGATCGTGGCATGCATCGCCCGGTGTCGATCGGGCGCGTCGGCAGCGCCGCCGGCGAGCTCGCGGAGACGCGTGTGAAGCCGGAGGCGTAGCTGCTCGGGGGTGAACAGCTTGATTCGCGCAGCCGCCAGCTCGATAGCGAGCGGCAACCCGTCGAGAAGCTCGCACACATCGGCAACGACCGCCGCATCGGCATCGCTCAGTCGTAAGCCGGGACGCACAGCGCGGGCCCTGTCGACGAACAACTTGCAGGCGTCAGAGTCCTCGACCTCGTCACGGCTCGTTCCCGAAGGCAGACCCAATGGCGGCACAACAAACGTGATCTCGTCCCGAAGCGACAGCACAACCCGACTGGTCACCACCACGGTGAGTCGCGGACACCGCTCCACCAGCTGGGCAACCACCGGCGCGGCCGGCATGACCTGCTCGAAGTTGTCGAGCACCAGCAGGACTCGGCGACGACCGATTCTCTCAGCGAGCACGTCGAGCAGCGGGCGGCCGGGCTCGGGTGACCTCCCGAAAACGCCTACCACCTCATTGACGACCTGATCGGCCTCTCGTAGCGACGTCAGATCGACGAACAGTGCGCCACCGCTGAATTCGGCGAGCGCGTCCAGGGCGACGGCGCCGGTCAGCCGGGTCTTGCCCACCCCGCCCGGCCCCGTCACCGTGACGATCCGCGTCGTTGGATCGCAGGCCAGCTTGCGCAGCTCGGCGAACTCGCGACGTCGGCCGACCAACGTCCCGGCCCGTCGGGGAATGTTCGTCGTCGGCTCCAGCGACTTCAAGGGCGGAAAGTCGCCGGAAAGGCCATCCGCAAGCACCTGGCGAATGTGTTCGGGCTCTTCGAGGTCCTTGAGGACGTGCTCACCCAAGTCGAGGAACGTCCCACCATCGACGATGCCGGCGACCGCGTCGTAGGTCTCAGCGGAGACAACTACTTGTCCGCCATGCGCAGCGGCGGCGATGCGCGCCGCCCGATGCACATCGAAGCCGACATAGTCGTCGTCAACGATCGCCGCCGTGCCGGTGTGCACACCCATGCGAACCAGCACCGGGCTGCCATGGGGCCACGGCTCGCGCAACAACGACCGCTGCGCGTCGATCGCTGCTGCTACCGCGTTGTGGGGATCAGAGAAGGCGATGAAGAATGCGTCCCCGTGGGTTGCAACTTCGCAACCACCATGTCGTGCTAGTGCCTCTCGCATCAGCCGTGCGTGCGTGGCGAGTACGTCGGGGTAGCCATCGCCGAGACGCTGAAACAGACGAGTCGACCCCTCGATGTCGGTGAACAAGAACGTGATCGTGCCCTGAGGCAGCGACCTGCTCACGAGTCCAATGTTGCCATCATCTCGACACGCCTCCCACCCAAGCCGCAAAGCCCGCCAAGTTCGAAGTCGAACTCACCGTGACTTCGAGTCCTTCGTACCAGGCTCAGACCGCGCGACGAACGTCGGAACACACACCGCCGGGCAGTTCCAATCGGTGAGAGCTCGCGGCAGCGAGCGGGATCGTGCTATGTCGCTATCGATGCGCCGACGAGCCCAGGTCGCCACCTCGGGGCGTGCGTTACGGTCTTGTTCGTCGTGCGGGCTGACGGCGAGGGAGGATCGATGAGGATTGGGCTGTTCGTCGGCGTCACTGGGCCAATCACGTTCGCTGAGGCGCTCGCCAGCGCATCTCAGGCGGAGCAGGCGGATCTCGACAGCTTCTGGCTTCCGAACATCTTCGCCCTCGACGCGCTCACATCGCTCGCAGCGATCGGTGGGCAGACCGAACGAATCGAGCTGGGCACCAACGTCGTGCCGATCTATCCACGTCACCCGATGGCGCTCGCCCAGCAGGCACTGACCACGTCGGTGTTCGCCGGCGGCAGGCTGACGCTCGGTATCGGGCTGTCGCACAAGTTCGTCATCGAGGGCATGTTCGGACTGTCGTTCGACGCGCCGAGCCGGTACATGGGCGAGTACCTCTCGATTCTGCAACCGTTGCTCGCCGGTGAGGCCGTGCACTTCGAAGGTGCCGTCCTGCGGACGCACGGCCAGCTCACCGTCACCGACGCGCACCCGGTCCCGGTGCTCGTCGCGGCGATGGGTCCGCGAATGCTGCAGCTGGCCGGCACGATGACCGACGGGACGCTGCTCGGTTGGGCCGGCGCGAAGAACGTCCGCGACTACGTGGCTCCGGCGATCCGCGCCGCGGCGGAGACTGCAGGGCGTCCAGCGCCGCGTATCAGCACGGCGTTGCCGATCTGCGTGACCGACGACGTCGACAGCGCGTACCGTCTCGCCACCAAGCTGTTCGCCATCTACAAGGACCTCCCGTCATACCGGACGATCCTCGACCGGGAAGGCAAGGCCACCGTCGCCGACGTCGCCCTGATCGGCAACGAGGAACTCGTCGGCGAACAGCTCTCCGAACTCGCCGACGCCGGCGTCACCGACTTCGCCGCAGCCGTGTACGGCGCGCCCGAAGAGCGTGACCGCACCATCTCGCTGCTGAGCACGGCGCGCCGACCCGATTGATCACTATCAGCCTCGATCGCGGGCCAGGCGCCGGCAGGTTCGCACCGGGAGCTGCTGTACGCGACGTTGAACTGGTTCGGGGACAGCTCGCCCCCATTCGGAGGACACCTGTCCGACGAAAATGGAGGGCGCAACTACCTGCCGTTCAAGCGCAGCGCCGGATGGGCCGATGTCTCGCCACATCGTGACGTTCGTCCCTGTTCGGCGGAGCGGCGAGGGCGCATCGTTACTTCAGCGGGCCCCATCAAGGAGCCCGATCCAATCAGCGACCCAGGAGGTCGAAATGGAACGATCAACCCGACAGATCATTGCGGGAGGGCTCGTCGCCGCCACGGTGATCCCATATCTTGGATACGCCATCGGTGGCGAAATGCCCTTCATCCAGGATGCGCGCGGCATGGCGTTCACCGGGCTGGTGCTGGGCACCGTGGCCTGGTTCATCCTCGGCGTGCGGGCCTTCGGCGCCCGGTGGCTCGGCATCGGCGGCGCCGCCGTGGCCGCCACGCTCGGCATCGTCGCAGCGGTCCTCGAGACCGGCACAGCGTCGAGCGTGTTCCTCGGCGCGTTCGTCGCCGTCATCGTCGTGATGTACCTCGTCTCGCTCTACGAGTACCTCCACCACACAGGCGGCCGGACGCACCGCGGCTTGACCGCGCGGCACACCTGACTTCCAGCCGTTGGATCCGCAGGGCGGCGCCACCGCTCATCCGATCATGGCTGGGATCACGCCCATCGCCTGCTCGGACTCCGACATCCGGCCGTCATCCGAATCGCTTCACGAGGTCGTCGATTCGGGCGTCGAGCTCGGCATCGATCTCTAATCGGTGAGGCTCCATGAGATGCCAGTCAACGATTTCGCGTGCGCCTTGTGAGAATGGCGTGGCGGCCTGAAACTCAGGGACGAGCCGCTTGATCTTGGTGTTGTCGTACATCTCGGAGTATGACCAGTCGCCAAGAAGTGGGTGTGCCCATTCTGGGATCTCGCGGGCCAGTGTTTGTGAAGCGACGTGAACGATGTGAGGTTCAGCGCCGAGCGCCGCTCCTAGTTGCTCGGCAACCTGATCCCACGTGAGCGTGAGATCAGTGGTGATGTGCACGGCCTCGCCGATTGCCTCTGGCCGGCCGAGGAGCCCGACCAGGCCAACGGCGAAGTCTTCGTGGTGCGTGAGCGTCCAGATCGAGGTGCCATCTCCGTGCACGATGATCGGTTGACGGTTCTGAATCCGAGCCAGGGTGGTCGACCCTCCCGGCAACGGAATCAGGCTCGGGTCGTAGGTATGAGACGGCCGCACGATCGTCACCGGGAGACGGTCGTCGCGATGGGCCATCGAAAAGATCGCCTCGGCTTCAATCTTGCCGTGCGCGTACGGCCAGTGGGGGTTGCGGAGCAGGGTCGACTCAACGATCGGCCAGTTCCGCACCGGCTTGCCGTAGGCCGCGGCCGAACTGATGAACACGTACTGGCGCGTGCGGCCCGCAAACAGCTCGACGTTTTCGTGGGCTTGAGTCGCGTTGAACAGCTGGAAGTTGACGACGACGTCCCATTCCCGATCACCAATCGCGGACCTGATCGAATCCGTCGCTGATGCGTCACCGCGCAGCGTTTGCGTGCCATCGATCGGTGGCCGCCAACTCCCCAGACCGCGGGTGAGCATCGTCAAGTCGACACCTCGACTGACAGCGAGCCGACTGGCTGCAGCGCTGATGATGCCGTTTCCACCGATGAAGAGGGCAGTGAGTGCAGTCATGTTCAATGCTTCGTAGCAGGTCGCTTCCTCGAGGCCATGCTCGACGAACCGGTGATGACTACCACGTTGACGTTCATCTTCGACATGACTACCGACCAACTCCAGATCGGAACCTCGAGGGTCAGGTACTGGTTCATCGAGCGAGCGCCATCGCTTCGTCGATCGAAGCGTTCTAGATTCGGCGCGTCTCGTCCCCGAGTGAGAGCAGACGAAGCGATGCAGACCGACGATTCAGCACACCTCATCTGCGACGAATCCGCCCTGCGCGACCGCTACCGGCCTCCGCACCAGGCGGTCGTCGACAAGTCGCGCCCAAAGATCGACGCCGAGGCCGCCCGGTTCGTGGCCGCCTCGCCGTTCATCGTGCTGGCGACGACGTCGCCATCAGGCACCGATGCCTCGCCCCGAGGCGGGCCCCGCGGGTTCGTCACCGTCCTCGATGAGCACCACGTCGCGTTTGGCGACCTCTCCGGCAACAACCGGCTCGACTCCTACTCGAACCTCGTCGAGCACCCTCAGGTCGGCATGCTGTTCGTTGTGCCCGGCGTCGGCGAGACCCTGCGGATCAACGGTCGCGCATCGATCGTCACCGATCCCGACGTCCTCGAGCGCACCGCAATCGACGGGGTCCAACCCAAAGTCGCCATCGTCGTCGCCGTGGATGAGTGCTTCATCCACTGCGCCAAGGCGCTGCGCCGCAGCGGGCTGTGGGATCCCGACTCGTGGGAGCCCGCAACGACCCGACCATCGGCCGCGGAAGTGATCATCGACCAGTTCCAACTCGATGTCGATCCCGCCGTCGTCGAGGCCGACCTGGAGGCTGACTACCAGGCCACGCTGTGGCGAGCGGGCGGCCGCTGACGCTGCACGGTGGCGCGACTCACCGCGTCACAGTGGCGGGCGTGGTGCTCGAGTCAGGCGTTCGTCGTGATCCGCTCCGGTTCGACAAGAACGACGGCGCGCCGTTCGGCGGCCATCACCCGGTCGAACTCGGCCCAGTCGTCGTGCGTGCCACCTGCGGCGGTGAACACGTCGCGCAACAGCTGCGGAAGGCGATCTACGAGGAAGCCCTCCGTCGGGTCGTCCGGTCCGATCAGCCGCGCCGGGCCCTCGACGGCGACCCACTCCCACCCGGAACGGAAGATCACCGTGGCCCGACCGGCGCGGCGCAGTAGCCGCAGCTTCAGCGTCGACCCAGCCACCACGAATCCGACGACCGGCACGGCGGTGATCGGGTCGTCGAGCACACCTGCGTTGACGACCGAGCCGTGCACGGATCCGTCGGTCCGAGTCGTGGCGACGACGGCCAAGCCGTGATCGGCGGCCGCCAGGCGCCGGACGAGCTCGAGATCGGCAATCAACGTTCAGACTCCGGCGTGCGGTGCAGCTCGGCGACCATCACGGGATATGGGCCGGCGGCGACCTCGTCGGTCGCCTGCTCGGGAGGGACGACGTTGAGCATCGTCAGCCTGAGCGCAACGTCACCCTCGACGGCGATCGTCCACAGCCAGCCGCCGCCATAATCGGCCGTGACCTCGAGACGACCGTCGGTCGCCACGCCGGCAAGCATCAACACCGCCGGGTGCTGGTGCCAGCTGTCCACCCACGCAGCGGTGACCGCCTGGTGCTCGTCGGGCGACCCGAGGAGCAGCACGCCTTCCTGCGGCCCGTCGTCGGGATGCACCCACGTGTACGTGACGACGACGGCTTGGCCACCCGCCGCGGTGGTCAACGTCGCCGTGGCCGGCGCGTCGTGGAACTCGTCGGTCGGCATCATGCGGAACCCATTGGTCCCGTGCCACGTTCCGGCGAGCCGCCCGAGATCAGTGCTGACAGCGTCGGTCGACGCAGGCTCGGTCACGTCGACGAGTCTGGCACGGCCGCGCGTCGTCGTGCCGGTCGTGGGCTCGTGCAGCGGAACTCGCAGACGGTCCCGGCACGCCGAGCGCACGGTCCAGCGTCTGTGTCAGCGAAAATGACCGATACGGGCACATTCGCTGACACAGAGGCGGAGTACTGAGTTCCCTCGATCTGGCGACGTCGGGTCAGAACAGCGTCTCGGAGATCTCGATGACGCGGTAGTCGTCGTCGACCACTGCGATCGCCCGCCATTTGTCGAACGTGGTGCACGGATGGGAGATGCCGACCCCGACGAGATCGCCGACGGCCAACGGGTATGACGGATCGAGGTCGAGGTAGGCGTGCTGGTCGTTGACCTGGACGACCGGAAGCGGCTCGATGCGCTCGATGGTGGTGGAGCCGCGGCGACGCAGCTTCTTGACGACCGGCAGGAGCCCGTCGGTGGAGACGTCGCGCTTGCCGAGGCCGATGATCGCTCGAGTCGGCTCGGGTCGCGACAGCACCGCTCCCCACACCTCCAGTGCCGGTAGCAGCTGAGCGTCGCCGTCGGTGCGCGGGTGCTCGCCCATCGGGGAGACCTCGTGCATCGCGCCGTCGTCATGGGTGAGGTAGCAGCCGGCGCGGACGACGATGCGCGTCGGTCGTTGGAGATCGATCCGGCTCAGCCGATCGACGACGTGATCGAAGTAGGCGCTGCCGCCGGCGGTGACGATCACCTCACGGGTCGAGTCGAACCAACCCGCCGCGTTGACGGCGTTGGCGAGTTCGACGATCTGGTCGACGAACTCGATGACGACGTCTGCAGCGCCACGATCGTCCACCGCTCCGAGGATCCCCTCGAAACCGGCGACTCCGATCAGCGTGAGGCCCTGAGACCGCGCCACGGCGTCGGCGACGGCGAGCGCGCCGGCGACGTCGCGCGCTCCGGTTCGCCCACCTGCGATCCCGAGCTCGAGCAGGACCGGGAAGCGACGACCCGGACGGAGGCGAGCAAACACCTCGTCCAGGATCCCGACGCCCGCCACCGAGTCGACGTAGCAGCAGACGTCGAAGCCGTCGGCATCGGCGTCTGCCAGCCACCCGATCTCGGCGGGGACGACCACCTGGTTGGCGATGATCACTCGCTCCACACCCACGTCGCGCATCGCCTTGGCCTGCCACGTGGTCGCTGCTGTCATCGCCCAGGCGCCGTCACGGAGCTGTCGCCGGAACAGCGCCGGCGACATCGTCGTCTTGCCGTGCGGAGCCAGCGAGACGCCGAGGCGGGCGCAGAACTCCATCATCGTCTTGCTGTTGTGGTCGATCGCCGACTCGAAGATCACGGCGACCGGATACGTCACGTCGCTGTCGAAGACCCCCCAGCCCGTTCGTTCGGCGTTGCGCAACGGCATCCCCTTGGGCACGATCCGGAGTGTCGATTCGTCCGCCGCCTCGATCCACGCGTTCGAGGTCGTCACCGCGTTCGTGACCGCCGGCATCGGTACCGATGGAGGTCATGAGGTCGACGGGAAGTGATTGTCGATGAGCACGCCAGCGAACCTCCGTCCGGATTGCAGGTCTTCGGTGACGAGTCGGGTGGCGCCGGCGCGGCGGGACGGCTTCTGCTCTGACATCGCTCCATCCTCTCAAGGGTTAGAGCAGACCGTTCCCGAGTTCACGTGTCGGCCACGCTGCTCGCGCAAGGCTCGGAGCGGACTTCGACTCACGAACCTTTCCGGCGATCTCGTTCGACGTGACCCGTTGCGACCAGACTTGCCACGCATGATCGGCCGGCTCGATGAAGCGTCGTCGTCCTACGCCCAGTCGGTACAGGACGTCCTGAGCGCCGAGCTCGGTGACGAGCTGATGGCGGTCTATCTGTACGGCTCGGCGTTGAGCGAGGAATTCCTTCCCGGACGCAGCGACTTGGACCTCGTGACGGTCATCCGGACCTGGCTCTCGGTGAGCTCGGCACGTTCGGTCATCGAGCGGCTGCGTGCCGTGCCGCGACCGAAGACGCTCAAGGGCCTCGACCTCTGGTTGGTTCCGCTCGTGGTCGTCCAGTCGCCGCGACCTTCGCCGGGCTACCAGGCAAGAATGCTGACCTCCGTCGACGCCGTCCATCACGATTGCGGTCGGCAGGGCGACCCGCGCTTGGCGATGCTGTTGGCGATCTGTCGCCACCACGGCGCGGCGTTGGCCGGCCCGGCCCCGGACCGGCTGATCTCACCCGTTCCCCGCGAGGCGATCCTCGGTGGGATGCTCGTCGACCTCGACAGCAAGGCACCGACGCACTACCTCGTGCTCAACGCCTGCCGCGACCTGCACTTCCTGACCGAGAATCGGATGTGCTCGAAGCTCGAGGGGGCAGCCTGGGCGCGCCCACGTGTCGACGATCCAGAGCTGGTGGACCTCGCCGTCAACGAACACGTGCACGGAGATGGCCGGGTCATCGATTCGGCTCGCGTGGAGGCGTTCGTGGCTCCGATCGCGGCCCGCCTCCGTGCTGCACTTCCCGTCGGGGCAGAGCCCGTGGCGGACACCTGGCGAAGATCACCCCCGCCCCTCCCGGCGTCACCCGCCGTCACCTGCCTCATGCCGACGTACAACCGGCGTCCGTTCGTGGAGCGGTCGATCCGGCTGTTCCTTGCCCAGGACTACCCGAACAGTGAGCTGGTGATCGTCGACGATGGCGAAGATGACGTCGACGATCTGATCCCGGCCGGCGCCCCGATCCGCTACATGCACCTGGCCAAGCGGGCGACGATTGGCCACAAGCGCAACCTTGCGGTCGAGCTCGCCGGCGGCGACGTCATCGTGCAATGGGACGACGACGACTGGTATGGCCCGTCGCGGCTTCGGAAGCAGCTCGCCCCGCTGGTGACCGGACGCGCCGATCTCACCGCGATTCGAGTGAGCTGGCTGGTGGATCTCGATGGTCGCCGATTCTTCCGGTATCAGGACGAACCTGTCGCAGGTGCGGCATCGTTGGCTGCCGGCACGCTGGCGATGACGGCGGATCTGTGGCGACGATGCGGTTGCTACCCAGACGCCTCCAAGCGTGAGGACGTCACGATGCTGCTTCGCGCGTTCGACCTCGGTGGTCGTGTGGAGGGCGTGGACAACGACGGGATCTACTTGTACGTCCGCCACGGCGCGAACTCCTGGCGGTTCGATCGGTCACCGGACGAGCAACGTGGCTGGGCCGAGGTCCGCCCGCCGGACTTCATCCTGGCTGGCGAATTCGACAGCTACGTCGCCGCGTTGTCGCGAAAGGACGGCTTCGGCACCCACAGCCAGGTCGGGGTCCAGCAAAACCGGCCGACCAGCTCGTAGCCCTTCGGCTGCAACAGCCATGCGACTCTTGCGCTCGCCTCGTCGGACGTCGCCTCGATGGCGACGACGGGGCGATGCCGGTCGAGCGTCGACCGCCCGCTGAGGAGGATCTCGGCGCTGAGGTCCTCGGCATCGATCTTCAGCACGGCGATCCGCCCGAACGGCGCGAGCGCGTCGTCGAGGCGTTGGGCCCGAATGTGCCCGAGTTTGTCGGCCGCCCGAACGCCGACCATCCCGGAGTTGGTCCTGGCGCCGTTCGTGCCTCGCGGCCGCCACGGCAACGGGTCCAGGTCGACCCGTTCGCAAGTCGGGTGGATGGCGATGGCGAGCGCCGTGACCCGGTCACTGACGCCGTTCTCGGCGGTCATCGAGATGAGCGAACGCAGGCTCACCGGATTTGGCTCGATTGCGACGACGTGGTCGGCCTCGCACTCCAGCGCGAAGTACAGCGTGTGGTTTCCGTAGTGCGCCCCGACGTCGACGTAGGTCCCGCCCACGCCCAACCGGCGGATGTTGTCGAGCAGGTCGGCTTCGTAGTAGGTCCCACTGCGCTGGACGGCGATGGTGATGTGGTCTCTCTGCGGGAGCAGCAGCCGCGCCCGGTGACGCGGTCCCTGGACGACCACCGGCACGATCGCCCCGAGACGCTCCTGCACAGGTGGCCGGGGAGCGTTGTGGATCAACGGCACCGGCTCGCCGACACGATGCAGCCGCCATCCACCGTCGCGCCGGGCGAGCTGCGTCTGTTCCGATGTGCCGACGCTTGTCGAGCGCTGGGCGCGGGTGTAGATCGACGTGGACCTCGTCCCCGGCAACTCCCGCAGCCAGCCGGTTTCGCGGCGCAGGCAGATGAATGGCACCTGCTGTTCCTGGGCGGCCAACCCGAAGTAGATGTCGGCCATGTTGGGCCGTGCGAACTGCGTCGCGCCCACCATCCACGTGGAGGCGTGATAGCCACAGACCCCTGTGCCGAGCACGTGCACCGGGCTGTCGCGTCGCAACGCCTGGGAGAAGTGGAACAGCCGGCGGGAGCGGTAGTAGTCGACCAACGGCTCGTGAAGGACTGCGCCGTGGAACCCGACGACGGCTCGGCGGCCGTGGCGTTCGATGCCGTCGAGCAGCTGAGCGACGTAGTCGGCCGGGTAGTCGATGTCGTCGTCACAGGTGAGCACGTAGCCATCTGCCTGGTCGGCCCAGTAGAACTTGCCGGCGTCGCCGCGATCGCCGGTGGACCGGCTCTCCGCCACCACGATGCGCTCGTCGGCGAGGAACCTCGGTATCCGGTCGTAACCGTTGAGGTAGACGCCGAGCCGGTCGACCTGGGGGAGCAGCCGCTCGACGACCATCCCCAGTTGGCGCTCACGGCCCGGAACGCTCGCCAAGGAGGCGAACGCCGGAGATCGGGCTGCGGCCAACCGATCGGCAGCCGCTTGGCCGTCGACGAACTTGAGGGTGCGGACCGGCCAGCGGACCCGCGCCGCGGCGTTCATCTTCGATGGCGTGTTGGTGTGGAGGATCAACGACTCGCCGGTCCGGTACATCGCCAGCCCCTTGGCGAACAGCCGGGTGCTGATCTGGGCGCCGACGCCCGACCCGCGTAGCGGGTCGCGACCCCACCGGCCAGCATTGGGGTGCAATTGCCAGTCGAGTGCGGCGAACAGCCGCCGTTCACAGACGAACGCCGTGAGGTCGACCCAGCCGCAGTTGACGAGACCGTGCGCCGGTCTCTCGCGAAACGGTGTCCACCTGGCCATGCCAAGCTCGACGCTGTAGTCGTCAACATGGAGGAACAGCGACGCCTTGCGGTCGTCGGCGATCCGTGACCACGCCTCCGTAGCTCGCTCGAAGAAGCGGTCGCAAAGTCGGACGTCGTCCTGGAGCACCACGAATCGATCGGCGGTCGTCCGCCGCAACTCGGCGAGGATCGTGTTCCACCACCGCCACCAGCCGTGCTTGCCGTGGTTGCGGCTCGCCCGGACGTATCGCCATCCCGACCGGCGGACCCGGGCCTCGATCGCGGCGGTGTCGACCGTGCTGGCGTCGTCGAACACGAGCACGGACAGCCCGCCGCCTTGCCACTGCTCCTCGATGTCGTCGAGCAGCCGCCCGAGGCTCTCGGGACGGTCATAGGTCGTGATCACGACACATGTATGCGGGCGCGAGTCCGTCTTGCGGGAGGCGGCGAGCGGCCGACCGACGCGGGCCCGCAGTCGTTCGAGCTGCTCGTCAGTGTCGCCCCAGTCGGCGTCGCCGACCGCGGCGCGGACCGCGTCGACACGGTGGTTGAACGGCCGCCCACTTCCGACCGGGTTGCTCAGGTTGTGCTCGTGGCAGAGCCAGAAGAACAACGGCTCACCCACCTCCGCCGGGCGATCGCCGCTGCGCCTGCGGACGGCAGCCAACCATGGTGTGTCGCTGGCCCGCTGGCGCTCGGGCTGGAAGGAGACTGCGGCGGCGATGGCCCGCCCCACACCGACGCTGTTGAACACCGGAACGTGCGGCCGGTTGACGTGTCGCCGTGCGCGCCCCGACACGAGGTCGACGAACCAGGCGCGTGAGTTACCGGCGATCGTCGAACCGACGAGGGCGGCGGCCAGCAGCGAGAGCTTGCGCGGGTGCTGCCAATCGTCGTCGTCGAACCAGGTGATCGCCTCGCCAACGGCATGCCGCATGGCGAGATTGCGCTTCACCGGGATCGGGGTGCCGTGGTCGCAGCGGACCACGCGGAGGCCGGCCTCGTCCGGCCAGCGCAGTGGCGGGTCCGAGCTGTCGACGACGACAAGCTCGCGGTGCGAATGGTCCTGCTTCCGGTAGTTCCACAGCAACCACTCGCGGAAATCGGGTCGATCCTCGGTGACGCACAGGCAGCTGAAGGCGAGACCGCGGGTGCTGGTTGGTTCCGTCATCGGGCGGCTCGAAAGCCCTTGAGTCGGTGGTGTGGGCGCCTTAGAGTACCGCAGGCGTCTTGCCGAGGGGGAGGGGAACTCCAATGCCAGCTCTCTTGCACCCAGGGGTCTACGTCTCAGAGGTGCCGTCGGGCGCCCGCTCGATCGAGGGTGCGCCGACGAGCACGACGATCTTCGTCGGCGAGACGGAGCGGGGTCCGATCGGGCCGACGATGATCAAGAGCCGCACCGACTACGAGCGGATGTTCGGCGGCTACTTCCGGGTCCGTGACCCCGAGAGCCCGCAACCGGCGCCGACACGGGTGCTCACTGCCTATTCCGTCGACGGCTTCTACCTCAACGGCGGCACGACGGCCTACGTGCTCCGGGCGATGGATCCTGGCGACGAGGAGGCCCCGGTCACCGCCGAGCGCGATTCCATCGAGGCGAGCTCTCCCGGCGTGTGGGGCAACTCGGTGTCGGTCGCCTTCCTCCCAGCGAGTGGCGGCTCGACCGAGCGGATCCGCATCGACGTCGTGTACGAGTCACCGCGTACCGGCGAGAGCGCGATCGTCGAGTCCTTCGACCGGCTCTCCGCCGACGTCGACGACGAGAACTACGTCGTCGACGTGCTGGCGCGCAGCCTCTACATCAGGTGGGGCGCTGACGACGTCGTTCTTCCGGACCTCGACATCGCCGCATCACCCACCGGTGGGGCTCCCGAGGCAACCGACATCATCGACGCCGCTGTCGCTCTCGACGGTGGCGTCGGCGGCGGGGGTGACCTCGACGCCGCCGACTACACCCTGCTGATGGCCGACCGTCTGGCCGGTGTCGACGATGCCGCACTGCTCGTAGCGACGTGCGATGCGCTGCTCACCGACACCAACTACGTCGACCACGTGCAGGCGTTCATCGACTTCGCCGAGGCCCGGCCGCGCCAGGACCTGTTCTTCGTCGGCGATCTACCGCGCCAAGACGACGTCGGCGACCCGACGCAGGCGACCGTCGCCACCGTCACCGCCTACGACAGCGTCACGAGGAGCAACTTCGCCGGGCTGTACTGGCCGCACGTCGTCGTCGGCGACGTCGTCGGCGTCGGCCGCAACCCGACGATCACCCTCCCGCCGTCCGGGTACATCGCCGGGCTGTTCGCACGCACCGACGGACGCCGCGGGGTGTGGAAGGCACCGGCCGGCACGGAGGCGACGCTGCTCGGAACGTCCAGGCTCGAGTACCAGCTCAACGACCTCCACAGCGACGAGCTCAACCCCGAGGGGATCAACGCCCTGCGCCAGATCCCGGGCGCCGGACGCGTCGTCTGGGGTGCGCGGACCACGATTCCGGCCAGTGAATGGCGCTATGTGCCAGTTCGCCGCACGGCGATCTTCTTGCGCACGAGCATCTTCAACGGGATCCAGTGGGCGGTGTTCGAACCCAACGACGAGCCGCTGTGGTCGAGTCTGCGGGCCTCGATCGGGGGGTTCATGGAAACCCAGTTCCGTAACGGCGCGTTCGCCGGCCGCACCAGCCGCGAGGCCTACTTCGTCAAGGTCGACTCGGAGACGACGACCGAGATTGACCAAGCGGCGGGCGTGGTCAACATCCTCGTCGGATTCTGCCCGCTCCGCCCTGCGGAGTTCGTCGTCGTCAAGCTCAGCCAGAAGACCCAGACCGCCACCTGAGGAGGTCGCGTGGCCCAGTTCACCGCCAACACCCATCGCCTCGATCCGTACAAGAACTTCAAGTTCCGGGTGAAGTGGGACAACCAGTACGTCGCCGGCCTCTCCAAGATGTCGGCGATCAAGCGCTCGACCGAGGCGATCGAGTGGCGCGAGGCGGGCGGGCCGTCGATCGTGCGCAAGCTCCCGGGTCGCACGAAGTTCGAACCGGTGACCCTCGAGTCGGGATTGACCCACGATCAGCAGCTGATCGCCTGGGCCGATCTGGTGAACAACCCCCAAGGCGACGCCGCCGTCTCGCTCAAGCTGTACCGCAAAGAGGTCACCGTCGAGGTGTTGAACCTCCAAGCGACACCGGTGATGGCATTCATCCTCCATCGGGCTTGGGTGTCGGAGTTCCAAGCGGTGCCGGAGATGGACGCCAACGCCAATGCCGTTGCGATCCAGACACTGAAGTTCGAGTACGAAGGCTTCTCGGTCGACACCGCCGTCACAGAGCCCACCGAGTCCTAACCTCGCCGATGGCCGCAACCACGGAACGGGTCGACAGCCCACTGCGGTCGGCCACCTCGGCATCGGGCGCGTCGACGTCGGCGCCCCGGCTGGCGTTGCGGGCGATGTCGGGCTGGGAGGAAGAGCACGTCCAGCGGCACCAGGCGGACACCAACACGGCGCGCCTGTGCAACGAGATCCTCGCCCGCTGCCTGGTGCCGCCCGGCGAGGACCCGGGCGCCGCCCGCCAGACCGTCGCCGCTCTGCTGGTCGGCGAACGCGACCGGGAGCTGGTCGAGCTGCGTCGTCTCTCACTCGGCCCCGCGGTGTCCGCCCAGGTCGTCTGTCCGTCGTGCGGCGAGACGAGCGACGCCGAGTTCTCCCTCGACACCCTGCCGCTCGACCTACCCAGCTCGCCGCGCCGGGTCAGCCTGGAGATCCCGGAGCTGGGCGACGTGACGTTGCGCCTCCCCACCGCCGGCGACCAGGAGGAGCTGCTCGACGCCGACCTGGAGACGGAGGCCGAGCAGTTCTCCTGGCTCCTCGCCCGCTGCCTCGAGCGCGTCGGCGAGCGCAGCGGGGCCTTCGACGTCGACTTCGCCCGCAACCTCCCCGTCGGCGTACGTCACGCCCTCGACGCGGCGTTGCAGGTGGCGATCCCGGCACTCGATCTGGAGATGGCCGTCGAGTGCTCACACTGCCGCGCCCCGATCGTTGCGCCGTTCGACGTCTCGAGCTTTTTTTTTCGAACTGACGGCCCGCGCTGCCGGCCTGCTTCGCGACGTGCACACCTTGGCCCGCGCTTACCACTGGTCCGAACGCGACATCGTCGGGCTCAGCCTGGGCAGACGACTGGCGTATCTGATGCTGCTCGAGGTGGACGCCGACGCCGCGCTGCTGGCGGAACTCAGCGGGGAGACGCCGTGACCGCCGCCGAGGTCGATCGGTGAGTTGGCTCTCCCGGCTCGTCACACCGCCGCTACGCCCGGCTGTCGCTGCCGGGTCGCCGCTCGCGGCGGGCGCGCGCCGTCACCGGTCGATGCTGCGCCCGGGGCCGGTGATCCGTCACGGCCTGTCGCTGATCGCGACACCCCCACTGCTCGGACCACCTGCCGAACGCCACAGCTGGGTCGCCGCGGCGGAAACTCTCCGCGGCCCGCTGCGGTCACCAACGACGATCGACGCGCCGAGCCGTGGCGCACCCGTGCAACCACTCCAGCCACGAACTCCCACGGAACCACCTGCAGACGCGCCACGACCGCCTGCCTCCAGTCCGGCCGCGACGCAAGCGACCACCCGCCGCCGACGGTCGGCAACCGCCGATGCGGACCAGCCGCGGCCACTCGCAGGTGATCGACCTGCCGGGACCGGGCGCGTTCGCGCCCGCACCTACCCGGCGAGCCGGCGCACTCTCCTCGCCGCCCCTCGCTCCGGCCCGCCGAGCCGCGCCGGCAACGGCAGCCGCGTCGGCACTGACGGCATCTTCACTGCGGTACTCGACGCCGGGCCGCCCGGCATCATCCGGACTTCGTGCCACCCAGGTGGCGCCGATCACCGCCGTATCCACCACGCCCGCCGCGCCCGGGCCGGTCGAGGGGTCGGCACGTCCACTGGCCGTCGTCGGGTCGGCCGTCCCCGGACTCCGGACGCTCCCAGCCCGACCGTCGTCGGACGAGCTTCGGCGGCCCACCGTCAGGGCTCCGCTCGCAAGCTCGACGACCGCGCAATCCACCGATCCCGCCGTCGCCACGGCCGCAATCCAGCGGCGACCGTCGCGACCTCGAGGTTCTGCCGGCGCCCACCCGGGTGGTGCCGAGTGGAGCACCGGCAGCTGGCACCACCGCCGGGCCGCCGCGAATCTCGATCGAGATCGGCCGGATCGAGATCCGCTCGACGCCGCGCCCGGCCGCGTCACCCGCCCGACGCGTCGTCGCCCCACGCGACCACGTGATCGATCCGCATTGCCGTTCGGCGGTCGCCAGGGGGCGCGGTGACGGCGTTGTTCAATGATCTCCACGACATCGCCCAGGTCCTCGCCGAACACATTCGCGAGGAGGTCGGCATCGACGACGTCCAGGCCGGCCAGCCGCGCGATGTCGGCGCCACCGCGGCGGCGGCCGCCCGCCTGACGTTCTGGTATGCCACGCCCCAGCCCGGGCACCGCAGCGACCCCGTCGAGACCCAACCGGACGGCGCCAGACGGTTCCCGCCGCTGTCGCTGTCGTGCTTCTACGTGGTGACGACCTCGGGAAGCGACAACGAGGACCCGATCGCCGCCCATCACGCCCTCGGTCGGATCATGACGCTGTTCCACGACCGGCCGTCGCTGCAGTTGCCGCTGTCGGACAACCCGGGCGCTCCCGCGGGCGTGTTCAGCGCGCTTGGCGAGGGCACGCTCAACGTGCTCCAGGTGCCGATCGCCGCCGACCAGGTCGACAAGATCTGGACGGCCTTCGACCTCCCGGTGCAACCGTGGGCCTTGTTCGAGGTGACGCCGGTGCAGCTGATGTCGCAGCGCGACGACCTCGGACCGGCACCCCTCGTCCTCCCCGGCGGCATCGACCTCGAGATCCGCGCCGGAACCCGACCGCTGATCGTTCGCGTCGTGCCAGAGGTGGTACGGCCCGAGGGTCGCGTCCGGATCGACGCGCTGATTCCCGGCGAGCTCGAGGCGGTTGTCGTCGACGGGATCGCCGTGCCGACGGGAAGCCCGTCGTTGACCGCCGCTGACGGCGGATCGCCGCTGCTGCTCAACCTCGATGCCGGCGGGCTGGAGGACCTCGGCCCCGGCAGCCACCGCCTCACGGTCCGGACGAGCGGTCTCGTGTCACGCAGCACGGTGCTGCGCATCGCCGAGGAGACGGTGTCCGTGCTCGATGCACCGCCGGCACTTCGTCACGACCCAACCACGCCGCTCGTGCTCACCGGCGCCAACCTGGCGGCCGCCGAGGACTGCGTCGTCTGGCCCGACGACGGCGTCGCCTCGCCCACCGACGTGCGCACCTTGGAGCTCATCGACCTCGACGCCGAGTCCGTCACGGTCGCCGCTGACGAGCTCGACACGCTGCCGCACCGCCCGCGCCCGTGGCGGCTGGCGGTGCGTCTCGGCGAACGGCTGTACACGCCGTATGTGCTCGTGGAGCTGACGGCATGATCGGCGCCGAGCTGATGCGCGACGCCGCGCTGTTGGGCGCCGCCTGCGTCGTGACTGCGCCCCGCGACGAGGTGCCCGACGCCGCCCACAGCCTGACGGCCCGACCACAGGAGTGGAACGAGCTGCGCTCGCGGCTGGAGGCGCACGAGGCGTCCGACGACGCGGGCCACGCTCGGCTGTGCGACGAGCTCGGGATGGATCGGACCTCCTACTGCCTCGTCATGCTCTGTTGCGCCGTCGAGCGCTACCCGGAGGCGGCCGCCGCGGTGAGCCTGATGACCGAGGATCCGCGGGCGCTGCTGCCCACGCCGACGGTCGTCGCCTTGCTCGTCTCGGGCCTCACCGGCGATCCCTTCGCGGCGACCCTGGCGGCGGCGATCGGTGGCGGGATGGCCGCACGACTCGGGCTCGTGGACATCATCGAGCAGGTGCCGGGCCTGCCGCACAGCCACCATGCGATGCGTCTCGTGCGCCGCGAGCTGATGGCGTTGCTCGAACAGCCGAGAGCGATCGGGGCCCATCGGGAACGGCCGATCGACACCATCGTTCCGCCGCCGCATCCGGCTTTCGACGACGACACCGTGCGCCGCGCCGCCGCCCTGTTGGACCGCCACCGGCTGCTCGTCCTCCGCGGCCCGCGGCGCAGCGGCCGCCAACTGGCCTGCGACCTCGCGTCGCTGGCCGGTTCCACCGTCAACTTCGTGACCGTCGACGGCGAACTGCCGCGCCCGAGCGAGCTCGCTCGCGTCCGCGACGGGCTGCTCGTCGTCGACCTGCACCTCGCCGACCCGGCAGCCGAGGTACCGTTCGCATCCTTCAATCCGGAGTCGGGACCGCTGCTGGTCCTCGTCGCCGGGACCGCCGACGTGCCGGGGACGGCAACGATCGATGTCGCCCCGATCGGCTACCCGGAGGCGGCGCGCGTGTGGGGATCGATCGTCGGTGCCGAGCACGCCAGCGGTCTCGCCGCCCGCTATCGCGTCGGTGTCGAGGAAGCCCGCCGTGCGGTGCGCGAGGCAGGTGACCTCGACACGCCGAGTGACACCCCGCCGACTCCGGTCATCGACGTCGAAGCGGTGGCCCGTCGCATTCGCGCCCAGGGCGCCCGCCGCATCGGGCAGCACGTCACCGTCGTCGAGACGTCGACCACGCTTGCCGACCTCGTCGTCCCTCCTGGTCTTCGCGCCCAGCTCGACGAGATCGTCGGCTGGCAGCGTGAGGGCTGGCGAGTCCGGTGGGGCATGGATCTCGGACGGGCGGACACCATCGGGATGGGCCTGACCTGCCTGTTCGCTGGCAAGCCCGGCACCGGAAAGTCGTTCGCGGCTCGGTGTCTCGCTGCTGAGCTTGGACTCAATCTCTACTGCATCGATCTCAGCCGGGTTGTCTCGAAGTACATCGGCGACACGGAGAAGGCGCTCGCCGCAGTGTTCGACGAGGTCGAGGCCGGCCACGGGATCTTGCTGTTCGACGAGGCCGACGCCATCTTCGGCCGCCGCTCCGAGGTCAAAGACGCCCACGATCGCTACGCCAACATCGAGGTCGGTTACCTGCTGCAGCGGCTCGAGAGCTACGAGGGGATGGCCGTGCTGACGACCAACCTCCAGGGCAACATCGACGCCGCGTTCGTCCGCCGCCTGCGCTTCATCCTCCAGTTCCCCGAGCCCGACCGCGACCTCCGCCTCCAGCTGTGGGAGCGGTCACTGCCCAGCCGCGAGTGGCGCGACGACGACCTCGACCTCGGAGTGCTCGCCGACCGGTTCGCCCTCAACGGCGGATCGATCAGCAACATCGGGCTCGCCGCCGCCCACTTGGCGGCCGCCACGCCGGCCGGTCTCGTCACCACTGCGCACGTGCTGCGCGCCACCCAGCGCGAGTTGCAGAAGACTGGACGCCCGTCCGACGCCGCCGCCTTCGGCCCGCTCGGGGATCTCGTCGGCAACGGGGGTCGTCGATGAGATCGATCCGCCTGCGCATCGATCACGTCGCCGTCGAGATCGCCGAGGAGCAACGCGCCGCGGACGTCACGGAGACGCTGCGGACGGCCCTCGCCCTGCTCGCCACCCGCCTCGCCGGGGCGCCGTTCGACACGGCTCGGGAGGCGCCGCGTCGCGCTCTCGAGCTGCTCGACCTCACTCCCGTGGCGCCCGATTGGTTCGGCCGACCGGATGCCGCCGCCCGCTTGGCCGACGACCTCTACGCGCGCATCTGGGGGGCCGAGCGATGACCGACGGCATCAGCTACCTGCGCGGCGCGTTCATCGCCTATGAACCCGGCGGCTATCCCGACCGCAAGCGGGTGATCCCGTTCCGGTTCAACCCCGAAGCGCTGTCGCGGACCGTTGCGCTGCAAACCGGTCAGTCGGGTGGAGGCGTCGAGGGTGCCGCCTCGCGGGCGGCCGCGGCGCCCCCGGCCGAAGGCAGCGCCGACACGTCGGCGGGCACGATCAAAGAGAGCTTCACGGTGCAGATCCGCCTCGACTTCGCCGACCGCGACGAGTCTGTCAGCGGGCTCGACGAGGAGTTCGGGATCGCCCCCGAGATCGCGGCGATCGAAGACCTGCTGTACCCCGCTGAAGCGGAGACGGACGCCAGCTCCGACGGGTCGGAACCGGTCCGCCCGGCACGGGCGCGGCCTACCGTGCTTTTCGTGTGGGGGCGCAAACGGGTTCTGCCGGTGAAGGTCGTCTCGCTCAAGATCGACGAGTCGGTGTACAACAACCACCTCAACCCGGTGCGCGCCGAGATCGATGTGTCGCTGGAGGTTCACGGCGAAGCCGACGCCCGTAACGACCCGGCCGTGCGGTCCGCCCTCGACCACACCAATGCCAGCCGCCGCGAGTTGGCGCGGATGTACTACGACAACACGTCCTCCCAGGGCTCGAACATCCTTCCGCTGTAGGAGGTCAGCGATGATCGATCGACGGAGCAGATACAAGACGACCGCCGTACTGATCGTGCCGGATGGGCACGGCGGTACGCAGAGCGTGTTCGACATCCGCCGCACGCCCGCGACCAGCGGGGTGTTGCGCTTCACCCCGACGGACTCCGACCGCCTCGACCTGCTGGCATGGCGCTTCTACCGCGACCCCACGATGTTCTGGAAGATCTGTGACGCCTCGACCGAGCTCGACCCGTTCGACGTCGTCGAGCCCGGCGACCCGATCCTCATCCCGCCGGACAAGTAGGCCACGATGCCTTCGCCCCGCATCCAGGTCGTCGTCGATGGCTCGCCCATCGACGCCACGGTGATGGCCCAACTGGTGCGCGCCGAGGTGCGCGAGAGCGACCGTGACCCTTCGGTGCTCGCGTTGCGGTTCACCCTCGTGCAGCGTCCCGACGGCGAGTTCGCCCCGATCGACGACGAGCTGTTCGACCCGGGGACGCCGATCGCGTTCGAGGTCGAACCGCCGGGGGGGACGCTCCAACGACTCTTCGACGGATTCGTCACCCACCTGCGACCGCACTTCGAGACGATCGAGTCGAACGCCTACGTCGAGGTCCTGGCGATGGATGCGGCGGTGCTCCTCGACGCCGAGGAGCGGGTCGCGGCGTGGCCCAACGTGAAGGACAGCGACGTCGTCTCCGAGGTGCTGTCGAACTACAACATCACCGCCGACGTGCGTGACACCGACGTGCAATACGACGAGGACCGCCAGCGCCTCACCCAACGGGCGACCGACTGGCGCTTCCTCCAGCTCCTCGCCCGGCGCAACGGGGCCCGCTTCTACTTCGCCTACGACCAAGCCCAGGAAGCGGTCGTCGCCCACTTCGGTCCGCCGGACGTCGACGGGCCCCCGCAACCCGACGTCGTCCTGCTGCAGGAGGGGCAAAGCCTGAACTGGGCCGACCTGCAGCTGTTGGCGACGGAGCCGGTCAAGGTCAAGGCGGCGGCCATCGACCCGTACGCCAAGCAGATCGTGCGCGGCGACGGCACGCCGACCTTGGCGGTGATGGGCGCCGACGATGCTGCCGCGGCGGTGGAGTCGGGGCTGACCAGCGCCGGGGCAACCGCGTCGCTGGCGCTGCTCCATTCCCCGACTCCACTCGACGAGGCGATCGGGGCGGAGACCGCGGCGGCAACGGACCGCGCCCGCTTCGTGATCGAGCTGCGAGCCGAGATCGATCCGGCGCTGTACCGCGGTCTGCTGCGCGCCCGCCGCCCCGTCCTCGTGCGTGGTGTCGGGAGGCGGTTCTCGGGAGTCTTCTACGTGCAGTCCGTGCGCACCGTCCTGGAAAACTCGATCCTCCTGCAGAGCTTCGTCGGCACCCGTAACGGCACCGGACAGAGCGGCCAGGAGTCGTTCGGGCAGTCGGCCGAGGAGGTGCCGGCGACGTGAGCGACGCCTACGACAGCCAGGTCGAGCCCTGGCCGGTCGCCCGCTTCTTCGGCAAACACGAGGGGGTCGTCGTCGACACCGACGACCCCAAGAAGATCGGCCGCATCCGGGCGCGTGTACCGGCGGTGCTCGGCGAGGACATCGACAGCGGTTGGGCGCTCCCGTGCGCGCCGGCCGGTGGCGGCAAGGAACGGGGGATGCTGTTCCTCCCCCAGGTGGGCGACACGGTGTGGATCGAGTTCGCCGCCGGTGACGTCAGCCGTCCGATCTGGGCCGGCACGTTCTGGGGGGCGCCGGACAGCACGGGCGGGGCCGACGATCTCGGGTCGGAGAGCGGCCCGGAGGCACCGACGGGCGACGGTAAGGATGCGACGCCGACGCTGTCGGTGCTGAAGACGAAGAGCGGCCACGAGCTGACCTTCGACGACGACGGCGAGATCGTGCTGCTCGCCAGCGGCAACGGCAAGGCGGCGATCCGCTTCGAGCAGGACGGCACGGTCGTCGTCACCGCCGAAAAGATCAAGCTCGGATCGTCAGCCGGCGAGAAGGTCGTGCTCGGCGACACGTTCATGCAGTTCTTCAACAGTCACACCCATCCGACCGGGGTGGGGCCGTCAGGGCCACCCGTCCAGCCGATGTCCACCGCCCAGCTGTCGGCCAAGGTCACCACGGAGTAGCCGTGCCGCTCGTCCCCACGATCCTCGCCTCCAGTCTGCAGTCGGACTGGCTCACCCACGAGGGCGGCGGGTATGCCGACGAGCGCGTCGCAGTCAGGCGACCGCTTCGCCCAGGCGGTCTCCAGTTGGTTCGCCAACACGATGGCCGGACCGTTCCCATGCAGCACGGCATCGGCGCGCAAGGCGCAGCTGGCCGGGGCAGCCACCGCGGCCCTCCAAGCGGGCCAGGCGTCGCTGGCCGGGCTGCAACTGGCGTTGGCCCTCGTCGCCTACATGGCCGGGCAGGCGTTCGGTGCCGGTGTGGCCTCGCCGCCAATCGCGGTCGGCGTCGCCCAGTCGATGATCACATCCGTGTTCTCCAACATGGATCTGGCGGTCAGCGCGCGGGCGAACCAGATCGCCTCGGCGACCCACACCCTGGCGCTGTCGACGATCGTCGTCTTCCCACCAGTCATCTCGCCCCCGACGCCGGTGATGTGATGGCCGGTCTGTTCGCCTATCAGCCGTTCAAGCTCCGCGACGATCGCGGCTCGATCGCCGTGACCGACGATCTCGATCGTCACCTGCGCGACAAGATCCTGGCGGTGCTGTTCACCGCTCCCGGCGAGCGGGTGAACGCCCCACGGTTCGGCGTCGGGCTCGACCGCAGCGTGTTCGAGCCGCTCGACGAGCTGACGGTGGCGGCGGTCGAGTTCCGCCTGGCTGAGGGGTTGCGCCGGTCGCTCGGCGACGAAGCACTGATCGACGCCCTGGACGTCGTGACCGAAAGCGAGGCCGGCCGCCTCGTGATCGAGATCGCCTATCGCCGGCGGATCGACCGCGCCCAGCGGAATCTGGAGATCGTGCTGTGACCGCGCCGCTGCACTGGGACGGCGGGCGACTCGACGGCGAGCCGTGGCAGGGGATCCGCTACCTCAGCATCGAATTCGCCCTCGGCACCGATCACCCGGCGGTGGTCACCGCCCACCTCAATCAACCCGGCGCCGCCCTCGATCCCAACGAGGTCAAGGTGACTGGCGGAAAGCGCCGCGACGTGCCCGCCCACGACGTCGACGTCGTGGGGTCAACGGTCGTCATCCGGTTCAGCGGGCTCGGTGACCACTCGCCGTACACCGTGGCGATCGGGGAGAGCAGCGACCCTGCCCACCCCGTCCATCCGTTCTTCGCCGCCGCTGAGTTCCGCTTCACGATCGACTGCGACGCCGGCGATTGCTCCCCCTCAGCGGTGCAGGCGCGGCCGGCGAAGGTCCAACCGCCCGCCGTCGACTTGTTGACCAAGGACTTCAACGGATTCGTCCGCTTGCTCACCGACTGGGTGAAGGTCCGCCACCCGCACGTGACCGACCTGTCACCGGCGAGCTTCGAGCGGATGATGCTCGACCTCCTCGCCTGGTTCGGCGACATGCTCAGCTACCACCAGGACCGCGTCGCCAACGAGGCGTTCATCGACACGGCGTCACAGCGGTTCTCGCTGCGCCAGCACGCCGTGCTGCTGGGCACGACGCTCGACGACGGACAGGGCATGACCACGGTGCTTGCGTTCGAGCCGTCGGCGTCCGGATTCGTCCCTGCTGGTTTACAGGTGCGGATGCGCAGTGCGGCCGACGAGGTGCCCGTCGTGTTCACGGTGGACGAGCGCACCCGCGTGCTGACGGCGAACAACAGTGAGGGGCTGACGGTCGCAGCGTTCACCGGCGCGTTCAACGCCGTCATCCCCGCCGGTGCCCGCACGGCGTTGCTGTGGGGACACGCGACCGAGCTGGCGATCGGCGATCGCGTCGCCTTCGTGCAGGGCTCGTTCTCGCAGATCGTGACGTTGGACCGCCCGCCGATCCGCCGCCTCGAGTCGGGGTGGGTCGCTGCGCCGAGCCAGCCGTTCGTGCCGGGGGATCCGCCGGCCGAGGTCACCGAGCTGCACTGGTCAGAACCGTTGCCCCAAGAGTTGCGGCCCTGGTCGGCGGCGGCGCCGCTGCGACTCCACGCCAACCTGGTCGACGCCGAATACGGCGCGCCGCGGCGCGCCTTCGGCGGAACCGGCACGGCGCTCGCCCGGGGCGACGTCGCCCTCACGATCAGCCGACGCACGAGCATCGTGACCCAAGAGGGCGGGGTGCGCAGGCTGCGCGCCCTGCGGCTGCCGGAGGGGCCCGTCGTCCACGCCGCCGACGATCACGGCCGCAGCCGCCCGGCCGTCGAATTGATCGTGGCGCGAGAGCAGTGGACCCAGGTCGACCACCTCCACAAGTCCTACTCGTACGACCTCCACTACACCGCCGAGGCCGATGACGATGGCAACGTCTGGCTGCGCTTCGGTGACGGGACGCACGGGCGGGACGTCCCGCTGGGTGTCGACGGCGAACCTGCCGTCGACGTCGAAGTGCGCTATCGAATCGGCCACCCGACGACCGCCAACCTCGGGCTGGGCACGCTCAACGAGATCGTGCGGCCGGCCGCCGGAACCGACGAAGCCGATGCCCTCGACGGCCTCGGGTCGGTATGGGTCACCAACGTGGCGCAAGGCACCGGTGGTCGCCGGCCGCACACGCTGCAACGCATCCGCGAGGAGCTGCCGTGGTCCGTGCGCCACGGTCCACTGCAGCGGGCCGTCGCCCTCGAGGATTACGCCACTGCCGCGATGCAGGTCCCCGGCACCGGCCGGGCAACGGCCCGGCCGGCGGGCGGGCTGTTCAACACGGTGATGGTGCTGGTCGATCCCGAGGGTGCCGGCGACCTCCCCGAGGACGTCCGCCAGCGCGTCCACGCCCACCTCGACGGGTTGCGGATGACGGGACGGGAGCACGTCGTGCTCGCCGCCGAGTACGTGCCACTCGACGTCGAGCTGGTGCTGTGCGCCGAACGAGGAGTCGCTCCGCACGTCGTGCGCAGCCGGGTGATCGCCGAGCTCGAGCCAGGCTCGAGCGACCGGCCGGGGTGGTTCCACCCCGACCGGTTGACGTTCGGCTCGGTCGTCCGCCTCGGCGATCTGCTCGCCTTCGTGCAGGGCATCCCCGGGGTGCGCTCGGTGAAGGCGAGCAGCTTCCGCCCGCTCGGGGACACCACCGGTCCAGCGGTGCACGACGTCATCGCCCTCGGGCGGACGAAGGTCGCCCGACTCGACGCCGATCCGGATCTGCCGGAGCACGGCCGGCTGCGGGTGCTGATGTCCGGGGTCGACCACGACGCCGAGCCGCTCGCCGTCGACGGGATGGTCGTGCGATGAGCGCGGTCGCCGCGACGAATGGCTGGACGGATCGCCGGTGAGTCGACCGCCTGTCCCGCACCCGGCCGCGTCGACCGGCGGTGACCAACCGTCGGATCCGGCTGTGCTCGACTACCTGCCGCTGGAATACGGCGATCTGCTGGCGCTCGAGGAACGGGTCGCCGTCGCCGAGCTGGGGCGACCACTGCCGGGGGGCCAGCCGAACGGGGACGAAGCCGACACGACGCGCACGCTGATGGAGCTGTCCGCGCTGGTCGGCCACATCTTGGCCGCCCATCAACGCCAGTACGCCAGCGAGGCATTCATCGGCACCGTGCTGGCGACGTCCAACATGCTGCGCCACGCTCGCAGGTTGGCCTATCAGCCCGACGCCGGTCTCGCCGCCGCCGGCTACGTGATCCTGACGACCAAGGATGGCGTGGCCGGGACGGTCGCCGCCGGCCTCCCCCTCGCCAGCGTGCCGCTCGGCGATCAGCGGGCCGAGGACTACGAGACCCTCGACGACCTCGTCGTCGATGCCGCCCTCGACGATCTCGTGCCGCTCGATGCCACCAAGCCGGTTCGGCTGGAGTTCGCCGCCGATCGGTTCCGCGTCAAGGGGGTCGGGCACCGGCTCGAACCGGGCGACCCCGTCGCCTTCGTCGGTCCCCACTGGCAGGCCTTCGTCGTCACCGAAGCGACCGAGTTGCCGGACGAGGACGCGACCCTCGTCGTCGTCGACCCCCAGCGCGGGCTACTGACTCGGGCGGTGGATGTGGCTGCCACCCCGGCGACCCTGCTCGCCCATCCGAACAGGACGCTGCGGCCGTTCGGCACCGGCGCCGATGCCACCGCCTATCCGCTCCTCTGGGTCCGCAACTCCGGGGCGGCTCCATCGCCAATGCCGAGCCCGACGACGGTCCCGTTCTACTGGTACGCGGTGCAGACCGCTGCCGGCGGTGGGTACGTTCCCGAGGACGTCTACCTGGCGACCCAGGAGGCGGAGCCGCTCACCGGTGCAATCGTGCTCCGCCAGGGAGGCGCGCACCCCGCCGTCTTCCGGGTGACCCAGGAGGTCGTCGCCGCCGTGGCCCTGCACCGCCAGGTCCGCGAACCGTTCGAGTCGTTCACCGTTTCGGTGACGCCCGCGACGACGGGCGGCGGGTTCACCGGACGGCTCGTTCCCGCCCCAGCCCAGACGCAGATCGTGAGGAGTCACCTCTCGGGCACGGTGACCGCCATCAGGGTCGCCACCCGCGACGGCGCAGTCGTCGGCCGCGTCAACCACCCAGTTCCCACCGACTGGCTGACCGGCTGGACAACCCGTGCAGAGCTGGCCGATCGGGAGCCGAACGTCGCGGCGCTCACCGAGCCGCTGATCCTCGCCGGCGAGCTGTCCGGGCTGACACCCGGCAGGGCGCTGGCGTTCGTCAGCCGTTCAACGTCGGCGGCGGAGGTCGTGACCGTGCGCCGGGTGGTGGTCGGGACGGTCGCCGGCCAGACCCACGTCTGGTGGGACACGACCGGTGTCGGCGGCCCGCCTGCCGGCGGATGGCGGCTCGACGACCTGCGGGTCCACGGGAACGTGGCCAGGGTCTCGCACGGTCGCACCGTGAACGAAGCGCTCGGCGGATCCGACGGGGTCACCCCCTTTCAGCGTCTCGCGCTGAACAAGGCTCCCGTGACGATCCTGACCGGGGCGATGGGCGGGGAGCCGGCGCTCGAGGTGCGCGTCGACGGCGTCCGCTGGACAGCGCGTGCCCGACCTCGCGAACAGCGGTCCCGACGATCGCCACTACCGCACCGAGACCGACGATCTCGGAACCACCGCGGTGGTCTTCGGCGACGGCACCAATGGCGCCGTCCCGCCGTCGGGCAAGAAGAACGTCACGGCGAGCTATCGGGTGGGCCTCGGGCCGGCGGGCGACGCCGGCGTCGGTCGCGCTCAGCCGGGTGAAACGGGCGCACCCGTTGCTCGATCGGGTGAGCAACGCGACTCCGCTCCTCGGCGGGACCGCGCCGGCGGGCATCGACGACACGCGCAGCCAGGCGCCACGGTTCATCCGCACGTTCGATCGAGCGGTGTCGGTCTCCGACCTCGCCGACCTCGCGCTGACGATCCCGGGCATCGCCCGCGCCGCGGCACGCTGGGACCAGGCCACCGGCGCGATCCTGGTGGTCGCCACCGGCAGCGGCGAGACGCCGCCGGGTCTCGAAACGGTCCGCGCCTTCCTCGACACGCGCCGCGACGTCACCGTTCCGCTGCACATCGTCGGTCCCCAACCGCACAACCTCCGTGTCACCGTCGAGATCGAGGCCGACCCCGGCTACCTCGCCGAGGTGGTCAAGGCCACGGTGCGTGCCGCCCTGCACGGAGACGGCGAAGCCCTCCGGGGATGTTCACGTTCGCTGCTCGCGGTCTCGGACAGCCGGCCTACCTCAGCGAGGTGTACCAACGCCTCGACGCGGCACCAGGCGTCGTCGGCGTCCGCGTCCTCGCCTTCTCGTCGCTGGCGCGCAGCGGCGTCGCCGACGTTGTGCCAGCGGCCATCGACGAGTGGCTGCGCCTGCGCTCCGCCGACCTGACCGTCACCGTCGTCGGGGAACGCGCATGAGCGACGCCTACCCGTACGACGCCGACGTACTCGAGCGGGTGACACGGTTGCTCTACCAGGCACTCCCGGCGATGTACCGGGTTCCCGACGAGCCCGCCCCGGGCAGCGCCGAGCACGGCGAACTGCACCGTTTCGTGGAGGTGTTGGCCGCGCCGCTGGCGGTGCTGCAGCAGAGCATCGAGGAGCTGCAGGCCGACCTGTTCATCGACACCGCCGACGACCGGATCGTCCCGTACCTGGCGGCGATGGTCGGCACCGAGTTGGTGTTCCCGGATGCCGACTCCAACCGACGCGATGTCCGCGGCACCGTTGCCTGGCGACGGCGCAAGGGAACACCGGCGGCGCTGGAGGAGATGGGCACCGAGCTGACGGCGCTCCCTGTCGTGCTCCAGGAGGGGTGGAAGCGCATCCAGCTCGCCCAGGACCTCGACATCCTGCGCCCCGAGCGGGTGGCCGTCGACCTTCGCCGGGCGGAGGTCGCCGAGCAGGGCGCCGGACCCCTCGACGCGCTCGCCCACGCGTCGACGTCCGCCGGATCACGGCGACGACCGGTCGGCGACACCCCCGCCACGTAGCTCACTGGGTGTTCTCCACGCTGACGTTTCCGCTCCGCGCGACGACGGCCGTGGACGTGAGTGTTCCGCCTGACTCCGACGTCCGCTACGAGGTGCATCCGCTCGGCGGTCGTCACCCGCTCCGCGCGCCGCGCGTATCGCCGGCGACACCAGACCGTTCGTCGACCGCATCCCCGAACAGCACTTCGCCGCCGACCCGGGCAGGTGGTTCGACCAGCCCGGCGGCTTCACCGATGCGGGTCTGCGGACTCGCCGCCGGGTTGGCGGACCTCCCGGCGGCCGACCGCGTTGCGAGCACGCGCGTCGCCGGCGCCCAACTCGGTCTGGGCAACGCGGCGATCGCCGCTCCTCGGCCACCGCAGCCGCGGCTGGCGCGAAGGCGTGGCGATCGAGCTCGGCTTGGCCACCGTGAGCCCGGCAGGCCCCGGCCGGTGGCGGCCCAACCCCGCCGCCTTCGTGGCGCGCGCCCGCATCGAGGTCGATCGCGCGCGGCATGCTGACGTCGGCACCACGACGGCAGGGCCGGATCCCGGCGGAACGCGCGTGCCGATGCTGCGGTTGGTGCCGCTGTCGGGTGGCCCGGGGTGCTTCGTCCCTGGCGCCGAGGTCGAGCTCGCCAGCGACGCGCCGGGTTCGGCGGCGGCGACCGCCGAGCCGGCGCTGGCCCGCGAGGGGTTCCTGCGCGGGCGTGCTCAACGTCGGATCCCGACGCTGCAGGTCCGCGGTGAGCGGTACCTCCACGTCGCCGCGGACGGCAGCCTCTACGACGCGACCGACGCCGCCGGCGTGCTCGATCGACATGCCGTCGTTTGGTACGGGACCTGTTCCTCGACCCGGACGCCTTGGTGGCCGTCGGTCCGGGCGCGGCATGGCCGCCGCTGGAGCCCGTCGCCGAGCCACGACTGCTCAACCGAGTCCCGGCCGCACCGGGCCGCGGGCCGGCGGTCATGCACGGGGCGCCGGTGCTGCGGCGGGTCGGCGCCGGTTTCGACACGATCCCGGCGCGGCCCGCGTGTGCGCGCTCGCATTCGCCGTCGCAGATCGAGCAGCCGGGAGGAGCGCGGTTCCGGCCGTTCCAGCGCCTCGGCTGGGCGGGCCCGGACCCGGCCGGTGCCGAGTGGACGCCGCTCGACGCCGACGGGGTGCCCGTCGGGGCCACCGCTGGGGCGACGGAGTACGCCGCGGTCGCCCGAGCTGCGCGACGAGAACGCCGCCCGGGTCGCGCTGGCTGTGCGCTTCGAGTGATCGAGCAACGGCTCCGCTTCGCTGTGCCCCGGTGAGGTGGCCTGGACCACCGACGACGGTCGCACCGTGCTCATCCACCTGCCGCAGCTCGATGTCGCGCCGATTCCCGCCGACGACCCCTGGCCCGCCGGCGGGCCCGTGCGCGCTCGCCAGCGTTCCCGTACGCGTCGCCGACGACGGCTCGACGTGGGCGTCCGACTCGACAGCTGGCCGCCGACAGTCCGCTCGGCGCCGTCGCCCCGATCGCAGCGGCCGTCGGCCTGCGTCGGCGGCGGGTGCGCGGGCGCCGGCTGTGCGCGTGGGACAACGAGGACTGGACGGCGTCGCCGCCTGAGACGCTGGCGCTCACCGCAGCCGGCCGCCTCGATGTGGACGTCGAGCACGGGCTGGTGGCGATGAGCGCCGAGGAGCCTCCGCAGGAGTGGCCGTCAGGACCAGCCGGCCTCGGTCAACCGCCCAATGTCACCACCGACTATGAGGAGGGCGCGACGATGCACCTCGGCGCAAGGCCGGCGGCGCGTGAGCCGGTCCTCGACCGGCTGCTTGAACGCCCCACGCGGCTCGGTCTCGCGCAGCGGCGTCCTGCATCCCCAGGCCCCGGCGCACTGGCATGACATCCCCCGCTACGAGTCGCTGGACGCGGCGCTGGCAGCCGTCTCGGCGCGGTGGGAAGCGCTGACGATCGCCGACCTTGCAGCACCGGTCGCCGAGGTCGTCCAGTTCGAGGACTCCGCCACCTACCCCGATGAGGCGCCGGCCTGGCCGTCTGGGCCTGTCGATCCCGTCGTCGGCGACGACCCGCGCCTGCACCTCGACCTCACGATCCAGGCGGCCGAGCGAGAGCGGCCCGTGATTCTCGTCGATCCCGGGGCCGGGTGGTCGGCACCGGCGGTGGGTACCCACTACCGGTCGATCACCCTCGTCGGCATCGTCCTCGGCGGCATCGGTTGGACGAGCGCGACGGTGCCGCCCGCCGAGCGCGTCACGCTCGAGCTGTGCAGCGTGCTCGAGCCCGAACTGCGCTTCTCCGATGTCCGCGACGGCGCTCACGTCGACGTCGCCTGGTGCGAAACGGCCGCCCTGGCGCTCGCCGGAACCGGGGTCTTGGGGATCCGTGACAGCATCGTCGATGGACCCGGCTCGGCCATCGTCGTGCCGGAAGGGCGGGCCGAGCTGGAGCGGGTCTCCGTGGGGGGCGCCGTGTCGGTGCGCGTGCTCGAGGCGTCAGAGGTGATCTTCGCCGACGACGTCGAGGTCGAGGATCGCTTCCAGGGTTGCGTGCGCTTCAGCCGCGTGACCAGCGAATCCGTCCTACCCCAGGTGCACCGCACCGCCGTGGACGTCCCGGTGAAGGTCGTGTCGACCAACCGCCTCGATGCGTCATGGTGGCGGCTGCAGCCCGGACTGCGACCCGGCGATCCGGCGCGGTGCCGAGAACGGATCGGAGATGGGGGCGTTCAGCCTGCTGCAGTTCGGCGCCCGGATGGCGGGTTTCGCCCGCCGACTCGACGGAGTACACGCCAGCGGGACTCAGTACCGGAATCATCAGGATCGATTGAGGGGAATCATGCACGGCGACTTCTCCCGGGGTCACGAACCGGATCGCAAGCGGGGACGCAACTACCGACGGGTGCTCCTGCAGATGGGCCGGCCGCTGCTCGACAGCGACGTGGCCGCATCCGTCGACGCCATGCTCGGCGAGGTGCAGGCCACGGCGCGAGGTCTGGGGTGCGCAGCGGGAAGCCCGGATCTCGGCTTCCTCGTCACTCCCGGCCGACTACTGGCGGTGTTCGCAGAGTCGTCGGACGGCGTGCGGGTGATGGGCGGAACGCCGGACGTCTGGGTCGACTACCGGACCCGCTACCTCGACCGCTACCCAGCCCTGTTCGTGCGCGCCGCCGGCGGCATTCCGGCGCGGCTGACGATCCCGTCGTTGCAGCCGCTCCAACCGGGCGCGGCCGGACGCCGGGTCGCCCTGTGGTCGGCACGTCGAGCAGTCCGTCACGATCGAGCTCAACGGCGAGGCCGTGAACCTCGCGCCGACGTCACCCGACGGCCCGACGCGCGTCGAGTTCGACGTGCCGGCGTCGGACCTCGACCCGATCGACATCGAAGTGCCGGCCGGCGGGGAGGTCTGGCTGTACCTCCTCGAACAGGACGAGTTGGCCACGGACGACCCGGTGTTCTGGGTCGCCCCGGGGAGCTATCACGTCGACGGCCTGATCGTCGACGCCCACGGCGGCGGGCCGTTCCCCGAGCACGGCTTCCCGATCGCCGCCGGCTTCCCCTGGGACGCCAGCCCGCCCGTCGATCCACCACTGACCGGAGTTGTCTCCCCGCCTGGCCTGGTTCCAGGGACCCGGCTGGTCGCCTACCTCGACGTCCACGAGCGCCACGTCACGGCCGTCGAAGACCCCGGCATGCGCGAGGAGGCGCTCGGCCCCGGCGACACGTGCACCCGCGCCGAGTTGCTCGGACAGGTCAAGCTGGCGGTCATCAACGGATCGCCGTCGGCCGCGGCGATCCGCGAGGCGTTCACCCGCGTCCAGCCCTCCGAGGCCGAGCTGACCATCGAGGTCGCCTCGTCCACCCCGATCGCCGATCCCTGTGCGCTGCCCGACGTGGCCGGCTACTCGGGGGCCGACAATCGGCTGTACCGCATCGAGGTCCACCGCGGTGGGTCACTCGGGCAAGTCCGCCTGAAGTGGTCGCGTGACAACGGCTCCGAACTGTTCGCCGCCCAGCGAGACGTCACCGGCAATCTCGTCTTCCCGGCGGGCACGCCGCTGGTCGCCGGCGATCTCGTGGAGGTGCTGAGCAACGTCGTCGACCTCGGCGACTTCTCGTTCGCCCGCGTCGAGTTCGGGACGTTCGTGCCGTCCCGACGGGCGACCGGGCAGCTCGCCCAGCTCGCCGCGCTCGACGTCGCGTCCTCCTCGGACGAGGTGGCCTTCACGCTCGTCGACCCCGACGACACGAGTGTGCCGGTCACCCTCGACGGCCGCTACGGCGACGAACCGGAAGCCGTACTCAAGTTGAGGCGCTGGCACGGTGTCATCGATCCGGGCCAGCTCGCCGGGCCCAATCCGACCTCGCCCGGACCGCATCCCCTCGAAGACGGGATCACCGTGCTGCTCGAGCAACGCGTCCGTGTACCAGCCGGGCGAGTACTGGCAGTACGAGGCGCGGGTCCGTCAGGAGAACGCCAACGGCCCGTGGCGCACGGCGCCCCATGGTCCGCAGCGACGATTCGCCCCGCTTGCGCTGCTCGAGTTCCAGGGTGAGTCGCAACCGGTCGAGCTCGTGGCGTGGCTCGACGAACGCTTCAGCCACCTGTGCGACCTGACCGCCGACGACATCTCGTTCAGCGGCGATCGCGTCGGCAGTTCGAGCGAGACCGTTCAGGAAGCGCTCGAGGAGCTCCTCGACCGCACCGCCGACTGGCCGGTCGTCGTCGCCGACGGAATCAACTGGCAGAACGACCGCTCGTTGACCTTCGCCCGGTTCCACGAGGGATTGGCGGTCACGTTCTCCGAGGAGATGCACCCGGCGAGCGCCTCGCCCGACACCTTCGTCGTGACGCTCGAGGTGCCGGACGACACCGCCAGTCCCGGCGGGCGCCGGCCGGTGATCGTCGACGGCCGGGTCGACGTCAACGGCCGGACGTGGACGTTCATGCCTGGCGAGCTGGACGCCATCAGCCTCGGCCAATGGGCCGAGCGTCCTCGACGGCTCACTGCGCTGTCGCGTGCGGCTGGCGGGCGAGGTGATCCTCGACCGAGCCGGTGTGCGGCCGCTCGACGGCGAGGCGGTTGGCCAGATCGCCGAGGACGGCTACGACAATTTCATCGACCTGCGACTCCCGTCCGGGGACGGCACCCGCGGCGGGGACTTCCACAGCTGGTTCTACCTCACCCCGCCGGCGCCGAGAATCACGATCGAGTCGATCGAGCCGGCCGACGACGCCGTGGTGCCGGCCAGTGAGGCGCCTGCCGTCATCCTCATCAGCTTCACCGGCCCGGTCCGGTGGGAGTCGCTGACCTCAGACACGCTGGCCGTCACGCGGCGCCGGTTCCTCGGGCTCGGCCTCCGCGGTGTCGAAGAGATCCCCGGCACAGTCCAGCCGTACCCGTTCGAGGAGCAACCCGAATTCGTCACCCGGGTCACGTTCGCGCCCGATGACCCCGAGGCGCTGCGACTGCCGGAGCCAGATGCGATCGGACCGGCCAGGATCGATAGCTACCACTTCACGATCAGATTGAACGGGCGAGGCGATCCTCGACGCCGACTACCGCGGTATCGACGGGGCGCGCACCGGCACCGCGTCGGTCTTCGAAAGCACCTTCCAGGTGCGCAGCGATGGGTAGACGGCGGCGATGATCGGCGCGCTCGGCTCCGTCGCCGCCCGCTACCTCCACAACGTCCGCGACGAGCTCTGTGCCGCGCTCGGCACCGAGCTCTTCGGGATGTACCTCTATGGCTCCGGGGTGACCGGGCCGTTCCTCGACCGACAGAGCGACCTCGACGTCATCGTGGTGGTGGACGACTGGCTGGCTCCGGGGACGGTGCGGCGGACCCTGGAGCGGGCGCGAGGCGTCGCCCGGCCGGACATCGTCAAGGGGCTCGACCGCGTGGGTCGTACCCCGGCACAGCGCCAGCACGCCGCAGCCGGACCCGCCGTTCGAGTGCTGGCTGCACACGTCGATCGACAGCGAGCTGCTCGCCGGCGAGCACCACCCCGGCGACGGCCGGTTGGCGCTGGCGTACCAGCAATGTGCCGCGACCACGCCGTGGCGCTGGCCGGGCCGCCCCCACTCCAGGTGTTCGGCGAGGTCGAGCCGTCGTGGGTGATCGACGCGATGCGTGTCGACCTTTCGCTGCGGGGTGCCGCCGGCTGGTACCGCGTGCTGAACGCGTGTCGCACGGCGCACTTCCTCGACGAGGGGTCGATGTGCGGCAAGCTGGAGGGCGCGGCGTGGTACCGCACGCGCACCGCCGACCCTGGGCTCATCGACGCGGCGCTGACGTGGCGGCTGACGGGCCGCGGCCCGGCGCTGCCTCGCGACGCCGTCGACGAGTTCGTCGGGGTGGTCCTCGCTCGGCTGAGCGAGGCATCGCCGCGCATCGTCCCGGCCGGTCTTCCGAGCGCCGAGCGCGGGCCGCTCGTCGAGATCGGTTCCCAACCACCGTTGGTCAGCTGCGTCCTGACGGGGCCGGCGAACGCCGAACTGTTGGCGCTCGCCGCCCGCCGGTTCATCCAGCAGGACTGGGCGGACCGCGAGCTGCTCGTGCTCCGCCCGCCGAGCGCGGTCAACGCCGTGGCGCTGCCGCTCGATCCCCGGATCCGGACCGTCGACATCAGCGAGACGGACCGGGACACCTGGCGAGACGTGGCGCTGGCCGAGGCCCGGGGAGCGATCCTCGCCGCGTGGGATCCGCTCACCTGGTACGCCACTGACCGGCTGACCCACCAGGTGGGCGAAGTGCTTTCCTCGCCAGTCGCCCGCTTGGTGATGCCGAGCATTCTCGCCTTCGATCCGCTCACCGGAATCACCCGACGGGTCACCGAGGCCGCGATCGTCGAGCAGTCGAGCCTGTGCGCGCTGCGCCATGCCTGGGCCCTCGACGGTGCCCCGGCCCGGGCCGCCGGGCGAGACAACGTCGCCGTGCTCCTCGACCCCGATGTCGCCCGCACCCGGGGCGAACCCGCCCTCGCGACCGAGGCCACTCTGCTGCTCGGCGACCACCGCGACGTGTACACCGTGGCGGTGGCGACCATCGCCGCCGGCGGCGAGCCGCGCAGGTCGGTCTCCTGCCTGATGCCCACGTACAACCGCCGCCGGTTCGCGGCCCGGGCGATCGACGCGTTCCTCGCCCAGGACTACCCGGAGCGCGAGTTGGTCATCTTGGACGACGGCGAAGACGCGATCGGCGACCTGATTCGACGCGACACGCCGGTGCGCTACCACCGGCTGCCGCAACGGGCGACGATCGGGCGCAAGCGCCAGATTCTGTGCGACCTGGCCGACGGTGATCTGCTGGTGCAGTGGGACGATGACGACTGGTACTCACCGTTGCGGTTGCGGCGGCAACTGGCCCCGTTGAACGCCGGAGCGGCCGACATCGCCGGCATCCTCCACGGGTTCATCGTCGACACCCAGACGATGCGGTTCTGGCGGGGCGAGTTGCCGCTCCACGAAGGTCGGCTGCACGCCGTGATCGTTGCCGGGACGCTGGCGTTCACGCGGGCGGCATGGAAGGGCGCCGGCGGATATCCCGACCGCTCGATCGGCGAGGAGGTCGCCCTGCTGGAAGCGGTCCTCGCCAACGACGGACGGGTCGCGCCGATCGTCAACGACGGGATCTACATCTGTGTGCGCCACGGCGCCAACTCCTGGCGGCTGCGGTTCGACGCAATCCAAGGCCCGCCCGGCTGGACCGAGGTCGCAAACCCCAACTTCCTCCCGGCAGCCGACCTGGCCTTCTACCGCTCGCTGAGCTCGGGCGGTGTCCCCGCCGCCTACTAACTCCCCCAATCTGGGTTCTCTCCGGGTTTGTGTGGGTCCGGTAGGCACTGCGTCACGGTTGCGTGGCTCTGGAAGCGCCCGCAGGGCAACCGCAGCGACAAGTGCCGACGCGACAGGCCTGAAAGCGGTCGTTTCTGTCGGCACTTCGGACACTTCGCGGAAGGGTGTGCCGAGCGCGTGCGCTATCGATGTGCGGCGACCGGGCCGTAGAAGCCTCCGACCAGTGCAACACCCTGCAGCACCTGCATGCGAATCTCCAGGTGATGGGCGAGGAAGGCCGCACGCCAGATCGCGCAGAGCTGTGTGTGCTCGCCTGGTGTGAGGGTGTACTTGATGAGGTTGGAAACGGTCGTGCGATCGACCGGGCGATTGGCTCGGGCATGTTGGAAGAGCAGGTCTTGCGTCGGACCTCCTGCGAGGGCCATCCCTGTGGTCGACCGGCTGGGATCGAGGCTGGCAACGAAGGATGCGACCTCCTGTGAGGCCGGGTACACGACGGTGACGTCGTAGCTGATGACATTCTCGGGCGAGTAGTTGGCGCCACCGGCGCCGGGGCGGGCGTCGAGGTTCTCGCGCGCCGTGAGCTCGGAGTAGTCGCGCATCTCCAGGTTGGCGGCCCGGCTGATCATCGCGAGGTTGTCGTTGCCGCCCGTTCCGCCGAGGGCCCGGGCGAGAAGGTGCCCACGCTCGTAGCGTGCGCCGTCGAACCCCGAGAGCGTGCGACCTGGAGGATCCCCGTTGGCCGTTTGACCCCTCTGCCACGACGTGATGCACAGCGTGGCCTGGGCCCCCGTGACTCGGTCGTAGGAGGTCGTGCCCTTCGAGCTGGCCCGATGTTGGGCGACCACCCAGCCCGTGAGCGGCAGGTTGTGTGTGACGGCGAGCGCTTCGAGCCGATTGCGGAGCTCCACCAGGAGTATGTGGAGGTCAGCGACCTGCCGATCGGCAGCCGCCGCAGTGATCGCCGCAAGGCCACTGTCGGTGTAGCTCTCGATGCCCCTGAGATCCGTCTCGATTGCAGTCGCCCTCGCCTGCGGTGGTCCCCCGGCGGATTGGAATGGAGTCACGTAGGACTGCCTGATCTCGGCGATGCGCTTCGGAATCACGTCCGGATCGAAGCTCGCCAACACCACCCGGGGACGGCCGTCGCGGATCTCACCGCGCAACTGGTGGTTCTCGCGCCCGAAGTGGACCGGCACCTCGTCGGACCCGCCAGCGATTGGAGCCTGCGCTGCCCCACCACCGATGCCGAGGGCATTCAGCGCGGCTTGGCCGAGGCGGATGGCCGTGCCGATCAGCCAGTCGAGCGCCTGGTCGACGAGCTCGCGCAGCCGGCCGATGATCTCGACGATCTTCTCGGGCATGTTGCCGAGGCCCACCTGGTTGGCGAGGAAGCCGATCGCCACGGGGACGGCCGCGGCCAAACCCTGTTCGAGCATCTGCGCACCGGGCACGATGTTGCCGGCGGCGACCTGGGCCAGGGTGGTGACCCAGCGGTTGATGATCTCGAGGATGTCGCGCAGGTACTCGATCGCCGACTGCACCGCATTGAAGAAGGCGATGAAGCTGTTGACGACGGCCATGATGCCCGTCGGGTCGAGCATCGAGATCAGTTTGGCCGTGACCCGCTGGATCACCGTGGTCATGATCCAGTCCTGGGCCATCGACAGCAGCGTGTCCCAGAGCCCCGAGAGCTGGTCGGTGAGGTAGCGCCAGACCGCGCCGATCCCGTTCTCCTGGACGTCCGTGATGAAGGCCCACGCGCCCTCCAAGCGATCGATCGTGCGGCGGATCATCGCTACCCGGTCCGGACCGATGTGCTCGCCGAGCTTGGTCCAGATCGCCTCCATCGTGATGCCCAGCACCTGCAGGACGAGCGTCAAGACCGATTGCAGCGTGAGGTCGCTGGGGATGGTGATCCCGAGTTGGCCGAGACCCCGGAACAGCCAGGAAGCGAGACCCTGGAGGAGGTACGTGAGGATGTTGTCGAAGAAGCCGAGGAACCCCAGCTTCACCGCCTCGAGCATGTTCTTGATGAAGCCGACCGGATCGCGCTTGATGTCCTCGATCGCCTGCAGGGCGTTGCTGATGATGCTGCCCAGCAGGTCCGTCGGGAAGTTCATCAGCCGCAAGATCAGGGTGATGACGACTTCGATCACCACGCCGATGAATCGGATGAGCCGCGACAGCGGCTCACCGAACAGCGCGAGGACGCGACCGAACGCACCGATCGGGTCGAGCAGGTCGTCGAGCGAGAGCGTGTCCCAGATCCCGCGGAACAGCCCGGTGATCATCTCCAGCGAAATCCCGAGGCGGGCCATCTCCCCCTCGATGCGCTCTGCGGCCGATCCGACGACACCGGACTCGGCGAGCTGCTGGTAGGTCGCCTCGCCGTTGGGCAGCAGCGTGATGAACCCCTTGATCAGGTTTTCGGCGGTGCGCAGGACCTCGTCCCCGGTGAACGGGTTCTGGCCGAGGATCACCGTCAGCAAGTGGAACCCCGGGATCGAGTGGGCGTGCTCGCTCAGCCAACCGAGCAAGGCCTCCTTGATGATTTCGAGGATCTTGACGATCACCGTGGTCGCGAAGTCACCGACCCGTTGGACGAACCCGAAGGCGCGCAGGGCGAGCGCCTCGAGGTTGGTCAGCAGGTTGGGCAGGTTCTCCGGCTGGATCGCCGCCCAGGCCTCGGCGAACAACGTGCCGAGATCGACGATCAGGCTGATGAACGTCACCACCTGGGTGTCCAGCCAGTCGGCGGTCGCCTGCAACGTGCCGCGCTCTTCCATCTGCGCCAGGCGCTGCTCCTGGCCGATCAGTCGGAGGAAGTCGGCGATGATCTCCGCCGTCGGGGCGTTGACCTCGACGCCCCGTAACGGGTCGTAGTGCAGAACCTTCTTGGCGAGGTTCCACACCGGGGAGATCTGCGGTGACTCGAGGAGTGGCTCGGCGAAGTCGACGACGACGGCGCGCACCATCTCGAGGACGCGGTCGACGATCGAGGTGACGAAGCTGCCGATGTCACGCAGGAAGGCGCTGACGTAGCGGTCGACGATGGCGACGTTGCCGGCGATGCCATTGGTCACCGAGAACTCGTCCCACGCCGCCCCGATGTCCCGGGTGATCCGCGCCAAGGTCAGTCCGTTCGCGTCGAGCTGCTCGGACACGAAGGCGAAGATCTCGCCGAGGACCTCGATCGCTTCGAGCACCGGGCCGACCGCCGCGCCGAACGGTCCGTACGTGAGCAGCGTCTCGACCAGCTGGGCGGGGGTGACCGAGACCGGTTCGTCGCTCAGCGGGTCGACGCCGGTGACGTACGTCAGCAACGTGTAGCCAGGGATCGCTCGGACCTCGGTGCGGACGCCGTCGAGGATCCAGTCCGGGATGATGTCGGTGACCGAGACGTCGGGCAGGTAGTCCGTGACGTCCCGCATGATCGACGAGCGCGCCAGGGCGGACGTGTTCTGCTGGGCGACGTGGGTGGCCTCGTGCGCCATCAGGCCGAGGTCGTTCGGTGAGGCGCCGGCGCCGAGGTAGATCGTCGTGCCGGCCGTGAAGGCGCGGGCCCGCAGATCACGGTTGGCCGCGGCAGCTTCCGGTCCCTGGCGAATGCGGACGGCCGACAGGTCGACGCCGAGGTGCGGCTCGATGCGTTCGCGCATCGATCGGTCCATCGGGATACCGGTGCCGGCCGCGGCCAGCACATGATCGACGGAACGCGGTGGGGCTCTGGCTTGCGCCGGGCGCGGACCGGAGGCGCGCGACACCGTCGGTGCTGACGAGTGCGATGAAATCGATGTCGGGCTGGCGCCGGACATGATCCGCGCCGCGACGGCATCGGCCTCGTGTTCGAGCGGGTCAGTCGGATTGGTGACGGAGAGCTTGGTCTGGACGAGCGAGCGGCTCGGCGGGGCGCGCGCCGGTGGCCCGCGGGCGCTGGCGGTCACTCGTGACGATCCGCTCGGTGACCGCACGCCGTCGCCGACCGGGGCGGCGGGAGCTGGCGTGGCGGTCGATCGCTGCTCCAGACCGTGAGCGCGCTGGGCGTTGATCGGTGCACGGGCCGGGCGACTGGCGAGCGCGGCACGGCCGGGGGAATGACGCCGGATCGCGCCGGGTCTGGTCTGTGCGGCCCTACCGGGCACGGCCTCCGACGGGACGGGGGCTCGAACCGTGGCGGTCTCGGAGCCAGCTGGTCGCGATCGTGTAGCGCTGACGGGCGGTTGCCGGTGCAACGCCGACTCGAGCCGTTCCCGTGTCGTCGGTGGCCGAGGATGCCGGGACGTCGTGGCTTCGACACCGCGGGACCTGGCGCCGTGGGCGGGTGTTGCCGCACCCAGGTCCGGGCTCGTCCGGGCCTTCGCTTCGGCCGTCCCAGGTCGAGCCCGGCGTGGAGCGGTGCGCTGCGGGCCGGCCACGTCCAGAGCCTAGATGAGCGGTTGAGCGCCGTGGGCTGGATTCCCTGGCATCGGAGCGACGATTGCGAGGTACCTGCGAAGTTGTTATAACCTCCTATCAACTCCGCGATCTGGCGAGCGGAGAGTCAGGGGAGGTCCTATGTCCATACGTCGTCGAACCGTGCTTGTGGCAGCTGTCGCAGCAGCGGCCGTCACAGCCGCTTCACCGGGGCTGATCGCAGCAACCAGTCCACCGGCAGACACGTCGGGGGAGGACGTAACGATCTCGTATCTCACCCACTGGGGACCGGAGACGGTCGAGCTGCTCGAAACGGCAGCGAGCGCCTACAGCGAGGCCAACCCGAACGTCACCGTGGAGATCCAGGCGGTGCCGTTCGGTGACCTGCTGACAACGATCCGGGCTCAGGCCGGAGGCGACGCCCCGACGATCTCGGGGATCTACGACCTGTGGCTGCCCGAGCTGGTGCGCGACGAACTGGTCGCGCCGGCACCCGAAGCGGTCGCCGCGGAGGTGACGGAGAACTGGCCGGCCGGTGTGGTCACCGCCGCCACGGTCGACGACGCGCTCTACGGCGTGCCCAACGAGATCGACCTCTACGCCCTCAACTACAACACCTCCCTGTTCGAGGAGGCCGGCATCGAGGCGCCGCCGGCGACCTGGGACGAGCTGGTCGCCGCAGCGGAGGCGCTCACCGTGCGCGACGGCGACACGATCACGCGCCAGGGCTTCGGGCTGATCAACTCGTGGGCGGCCGGCGTCGTCCACCCGTTCGCATCGCTGCTGGCTTCCAACGGCGGCGCGCTGATCGGCGAGGACGGGATGCCGGCCCTCAACACGCCCGAGGCGCTGGAGACCTTCGAGCTCTATGAGAACCTCGTGTCAGGTGTGCAGGTCACCGACCCGACGATGGGCACGGCCGACGCCAACACGACTGGCCCGTTCCTCGACAACTTCGTCGCCGGCAATACGGCGATGATCATCATGGCCAACTGGTGGGAGTCGGCGCTGCGCACGGGCATGGGCGACGAGGAGTTCGCCAACATCGCCACCGCCCCGATCCCCGTCGGGCCGAGCGGCGAGTCGCCGTCGAGCATCTCCTACTCGTGGATGACCGTCGTCAGCTCGGCCGCCGAGGACGCCGAGCAGGCCGCCGCCTGGGACTTCCTCAACTGGCTCAACGGGCCGGACTCGACCCCGGCTGACGGCCCAGCAGGTTCCTCGGCGATGGGCAACATCTTGATGTCGATGGGCATCCTGCCGACGCGCGGGTCGGACATCGAGGCGTTCTCCGATCGCCTGTCGACACCGTTCCTCGAGGGCTACGTGGGCCAACTGGAGGCGGCCACACCGTTCCCGATCGTGCTCGGCGGGCAGGAGTTCACCGAGGCGCTGCAGGCCCAGATCGAGGCGCTCGAGTTCGGCCAGACCGACGCTGCCGGCGCCAGCGAGACGGCCCAGTCGGACGGCGAGGCGATCCTCACCGCCGCCGCCGAGAGCTGACCGGGCGGATCCTCGCCGGCAGGATCCTCCCGCCACGATGACGACGACCATCACCGCCGCGCCCCGCAGGCCGGCGCGCCTCGGGGCGCGGCGGGGGTGGACGTTCGCCTACCTCACGCCGCCAGTCGGGCTGCTCGCTGTCTTCGTCCTCCTCCCCGTTTCGCTGACGGTCTGGTTGTCGTTCCGCGACTGGTCGTCGCAGACGCCGTTCGGGTCGTCGACGGCGGCCGGCCTCGACAACTACCGCGCCCTGTTCGACGACGGCCCGGTTGGGCGTGAGTTCCGCAACGCCTTCCGCAACACCGTCGTCTACGCCGCCAGCTCGATCGTCCTCATCGTCCCACTGTCGCTCGCCTTCGGACTGCTCATCCATCGCGTCGCCGTCCGCGGCAGCGGGCTGCTGCGCGGCATTCTGTTCTCGGCGTACATGGTGCCGATGATCGCCGTCGCCATCGTCTGGTCGAAGCTCTACTCGCCGACCGAGGGCCCGCTCAACCAGGCCCTCGAGTGGGCCGGGGTCGACCCGCAACCGTGGCTGTCCTCGCCGGACACGGCGCTGCGCTCGCTGGTCATCCTCAACGTGTGGCAGCAGGTCGGATATTTCACCGTGCTGATGGTCGCCGGCCTGACGCAGATCCCGGACGTCGTCTACGAGGCCGCCGCCATCGACGGGGCCACCGGGCTGCGCCTGCTGTGGCGGGTCACCCTCCCGCTGCTGCGCCGCACGATGCTGTTCGTCGTCGTCATCGCTCTGATCAACGCCGTGCAGGTGTTCGAGCCGGTGGCGGCGATCACCCAGGGCGGCCCGGCGGGGTCGACGAACACACTGACCTACCACATCCGCCGCGTCGGCATCGAGCGCACCCAGGGCGGGCTGGGTTCGGCGATGGCCGTGATGCTGCTGCTCGCCCTCGTCGTGTGCGTCGGCCTCGTCTTCGCCCTGCTCCGCCGGGACGTCGAGAAGTGAGTCGTTCATTGCGTTCCCCGGCCACGCAGGCCGTTGATAGCCGCTCCTCGGCTGGCGCCTCGTCGCTCGCATCGGAGGACGTGTGAACACCCGCTACTGGGGGCGGATGTTGGCCGGGGCCCTCGTCATCGCCTGCTGCGTCGTCGCTGCCTTCCCACTCGTGTGGATGCTGCTGACCAGCCTGAAGACTCCGCAGGAAACGATCGAGTCGCCGCCGGTGTGGTTCCCCGCCAACCCTTCACTCGACGCCTATCGCGAGGTCACCGACGTCATCGACGTCCCCCGCTCCATGCGTAACTCGATCGTCATCGCCGGGGTGACGACGCTGGGCATCCTCGCCACCAGCCTGATGGCTGGCTACGCCTTCGCCAAGTATCGCTTTCGCGGTCGCAACGCGCTGTTCGCCGTGCTCATCGCCACGATGTTCCTGCCACCGATCGTCACGCTGATCCCGCTGTACCGCATCGTCACGCAGATCGGGTTCGACGGCCGGCTGATCGGGGTGATCGCCCCCAACCTCGTCAACGCCTTCGGCATCTTTCTGATGCGCCAATTCATCCAGGGCGTCCCCGACGAACTGATCGACGCCGCCCGCATCGATGGCGCCGGCGAGGCGCGCATCCTCGTGCGGATCGTCGCCCCGCTCGTCACCCCGGCGCTGGCGGCGCTGGCCCTGTTCGCGTTCGTCTACTACTGGAACGGCTACCTCTGGCCACTCACCGTGCTCAGTGGCCGCGAGTCCGAGTACCCGATCGTGCTCAGCCTCGGCCGCCTGCTCAGCTACACGCGCTCGGCCGAGAACACGAACCTGGTGATGGCCGGGGCCGCGCTCGCCGTGCTCCCGCCGCTCGCAGTGTTCGCTGTTCTCCAGCGCTACTACGTGCGCACGATCGCCCGCAGCGGGTTGACCGGATGACTGCCACCTGCAAGCTCCGGTGCCGGGCGGTCAATCGCTGCGCAGGCCGATTACGGCGTGGCCGGGGAACGCGATGAACGACGTCGACGGGATCGTCGTCGGGGTCGACCTCGGTGGAACGCGGCTGCGCGCCGGTTCTGCGCCGGCCGACTCGTCGGTGCCTGTGCACGGCAACGTGACCCAGCTGGCCGACCGCCCTGCGCCGGCGAGGCTCAGCGAGCTCGGCGCCGCCCTCGACGCCATGCTCGTCGCCGCGGCCCCACTCGGCCGGGTCCGCGGCATGGCGATCGCCGTCCCCGGCCTCGTGGCCGGGTCGATCTGCACCTGGGTGCCCAACCTGCCCTATCTCGACGGCGTCGACCTGGCGGGAATCACCGCTCACGTCCGCGCCGTCGGCAACGACGCCCACTTCGCCCTCCTCGCCGAGGCCGCTGAGGGTGCCGCGTTCGAACGGGCTGACGCCCTGTTGCTGGCGATCGGTACCGGAATCGGCTCGGCCGTGCTCAGCGACGGGCGGATCGTGCGCGGCAGCCACGGCGCAGCTGCTTCGTTCGGCTGGGCGTGCGCCGACATCGCCGACCCCGGCGACGACCGCCACGGCTGGCTCGAGAGGCACGGCGCCGGTCCGGTGCTCGACGCCGCAGGCGCGGCGATGACCCCGCCCGTCGACGGCCGCGGGCTGGTCGCCGCCGCAATCGCCGGAGACGACAGGGCGCGGGCCACGCTCGACCGGGTCGGAGGGACCCTGGGCACGGCGCTGGCCGGTGCCGTCGCCCTGGTGGACCCCGGCCTGGTGATCATCAGCGGTGGACTCGCCGACGCCGTCGAATCACTGACCCCGTCGTTGCGCGCCGCGCTGCTGCGCCAGCTGCCGGCGCACCTGCGCGACATCGAGGTCGTGGGCGGCGCACTCGGGCCATCGGCGGGGTTGATCGGCGCCCTCGTGGCGGCGCGTCGCGGTCCCGACTGGTGGCAGGTGAGCGGCTGATGGCGACGATGATCCGCCCCGACCGGCGCCGCCCCGAGCCGCTGTGGCACCAGGTCGAGCAGTCGATCCGGGCGGCGATCGACAGCGGCACGTGGAGAGCCGGGGCGCGCCTTCCCGGCGAGGACCAGCTCACCGACCTCCTCGGGGTCAGCCGGATCACGGTTCGACACGCCCTCGCCAACCTCGAGACGGCGGGCATCCTGCGCCGCGAGCACGGCCGCGGAACGTTCGTCCGCTCGGCTCGCCTCGTCGCCGGGACGCGGGCGCTGACCAGCTTCAGCGAGGAGATGGCCGTCCTCGGCCTCGATGTCGCCACGCGCCTGATCGACGTCCGGCGCATCAGGGCCAGCGGTCCGATCGCCGAGGCGTTGGAGATCGACGAGGGCCGCGCTGTCGTGCGCCTGCGCCGGCTGCGCTTCGGCGGTGGCCAGCCGATCGGCGTGCAGGCCGCCCACCTGCGCGGCGACCGCGTCGACGGCCTCACCGCCGCCGATCTCGGCGACGGCTCGCTGTACACGTTGCTGCGCGAGCGCTACGGAATCCACCCCGCCCTCGCCGAGGAGGTCTACCGGGTCGCCGGCGCCGGGCGCCGCGACGCCGAGCTGCTCGGCATCGCTCCCGGCGACGCCGTGTTCTTCGTCGAGCGGATCACGAGCGACGACCGCGGGCCATTCGAGTACACGCTGTCGACGATGCGCGGCGACCGCTACGAGATCCGCTCGTCGCTGCGCGCCACCTGATCACCACCCACCAAGCACCAAGGAGCCACCCGATGGCCGACCACTACCTGCACCGCCTCGTCGAGCTGATCGAGCGAGCCGGGACGACAAACGACGCGAACCTCGACGTCGTCTCCGAGCGCTTCGCCGGCACACTCGCCGACGGCGGGCTCGTCCACCTCTACGGCTCCGGGCACTCCGTGCTGCCGTGCCAGGAGGCCTTCCCCCGCTACGGCAGCTACGTCGGCTTCAATCCGCTGACCGACCCGCGCACGATGTGGCACAACGTGCTCGGCGCCGGGGGAGTGCGTGAGCTGCTGTGGCTGGAGCGCACCGAGGGGTACGTCGACAAGTTCCTCGCCCATCAGCCGCTCAACGCCGGCGACTGTCTCGTCGTGTACAGCCACTCCGGGCGCAACGCGGCCGGCATCGACGTCGCCCTCTACGCCAAGCAGCGCGGCCTGTTCGTCGTCGCCGTGTCATCGGGGGCGAACCTCGACCAACCGGCGACGCACTCGTCCGGCCAGCGCCTCGGCGACGTCGCCGATGTGTTGATCGATACCGGCGCGCCGGTGGAGGACGCCATCGTGCCGATCGACGGTTGGAGCAGACCCGTGGCCGGGGCGTCGACGGTGCTGGCGATGATCCTGACCCACGAGCTGATCGCCCGCACGGCAGCCGCCCTCGCCGCCCGCGGCGTCGAGCTGCCGACGTTCGCCTCGCCGACGATCCCCGGCGTCACCCTCGGCGACACCGACCGCGTCTACGCCGTGTATCGCGAGCGGATGATCGACGCCCAGCAGCGCCACCTCCCGGCGTTCCGTGCGGAGATGGGCGCCGGCTGACCCGCTCGGAGGAAGGACTCAGTTCTCCTCGGGTGTGTGTGGGTCGGTCGATGCGCTGCGCCTCCGGGAAACGGGGACGTCCATCGTCATGAGCGTGACGTTCGGGCCGGGCGTCATGGGTTGTGGTGACGCCACCACGTCGCCGTCTCGTGGTCGGAGGGGAAGAACGCTTCGAGGCGTAGTTCTTGGGCCGTGATGTCGACGGGTGTTCCGATCGTCGAGACGATCGAGAACCAGCGCAGCGTGCTGTCGTGGTAGGTGAAGTGGACATCGATGACGGGTACGAGCGGGGCGATCGAGCGCGGCGCGGCGGTGAACACGGCGGCATCTGGGCCCGTTCGCAGGCGATGGGCGAACTCGGCGGTGTGCAGGTCCATCACCCCTCCGACCGCTTCGCGACGGGCGCGCTCGAGCAGCGCTGGCGCCACCTCGTTCCAGTTCTCGACCGCCGAGCGCACCGGCCCGGGTTCGAGCATCAGGCTCAGCACGTTGGCCGGGTCCGGTAGCGGCTCGGGCGCGCACAGGTCGGTGAACAGGCGGGCCGCGCCGCTGTTCACCCGAACGACGTCCCAGCGCCGGTCGATCACGACCGCCGGGTACGGGTCGTGCTGGTCGAGGACGTGTTCCAGCGCCGCCATGACCCGCTCGATCGCTGGATGATCGAGGTCGTGCTCGGGGTAGATCGCGGCGAATCCGGCGGCGACGAGCAGTCCGTTGCGGTCGCGCAGCGGGACGTCCAGGGCGACGGCGAGCCGCATCACCATCTCGCGGCTGGGTTGTGAGCGACCGGTCTCGACGAAGCTCATGTACCGAGGCGTTGTCGCCGCCGCCGCTGCCAGGTCGAGTTGACTCATCGCCCGCACCTGGCGCCAGTAGCGGACGAGGTCACCAAACGTGCCGCCCTCCGAAGCGACCAACCTCGACACGGTGGCGACGCTACGCCCCGATCGGCATGGCGTCGCTTCCCTGGCGGGGAATGGTCACCGATCCGTCGCGCACCGATGATCGAGTCATGAACCTCAACATCCTCACTCCAGACGACGCACCGGCACAGTCACAGCCGATTCTCGAAGGGATCGCTGCCGACCTCGGCTTCGTGCCCAACCTGGCCGCCGTCACCGCCGCCAGCCCGACCCTGCTCGCCGCCTTCGACTCACTGCGCCGAACGGTTTCGGATCCGACGTTCGATCCCGTGCACCGTGAGATCGTGGGGGTCGCGGTCGGCGTGGCCGTCGACAACGCCTATGGCGTGGCGTTCCATTCCACGGTGCTCGGCAGCCTCGGCATCGACGAGTCCGACATCGAGGCGATGCGTGCCGGCTCCGAACCGAACGACCCCGTCCATGCCGCGGTCTACGCCTTCGCACGCGACGTCACCGTGCATCGCGGAAAGGTCGACGACGATGTCGTCGAACGCGCCAACGACGCCGGACTCGACAGCAGCGATCTCCTCCAGCTCGTCGCCGAGTGCGTGTTCGCCGGCCTCGTCGGCATCGTTGACAACCTCGCCGGCAGGGTCCCGCTGGACGAGTTCCTCGTCGCCCGGCAATGGAAAGCGAGCTGACACCAAACGGTGCAAACGAACCCGGCGGTCACGACTCGGCGTGGTGTCCGAGCGTGACGCCGTAGGTTCGTTCTTGCATGGTGTCGTTCGACGTCGATCGCTACCTGTCCCGCATCGAGTTCGACGGTGGACACGAGCCCTCCGTGGACACCTTGGTGCGGCTCCAGGCCGCCCACCTGATGCGGGTGCCGTTCGAGAACCTTCATGTGTTCCACCGCCTGGGGGTGCGGGTGGATGTCGAGTGGTCCTTCCACAAGATCGTCGAACAGCGGCGGGGCGGGTGGTGCTTCGAGCTCAACGGATGCTTCGCCGAACTGTTGCGCCACCTCGGATACCGCGTGGACCTGTTGTCGTGTCGCACCTTCGACGCGGCCACTGGCGGGCTGAGCCCCGACTTCGATCACTTGACACTGCTCGTGCACGTCCACGGCGCCGCGTACCTCGTCGACGTCGGCTGGGGCGACAATCCACTCGCGCCGCTTCCGGCCGAGCCGGGCGAGTACCCCAGCCGGCCGCGACCGGCCCGCATCGAGACCGATGCCTCGACCTTGCGCCTCTTGGAGTACGTCGAGCGATCGGACGGCACCGTCGCGTGGGAGTTGCAGTATCAAGCGTCACGCCAGCCCCGCCACCTCGCCGAATTCGAGGCCCGCAGCCGCCAGTTGCAGACCGAACCAGGGCTGTCGTGGACCGCCAAGCCGCTCGTCACTCGGGCTACCTCAGCGTGCGGAGGTCGCGTGACGCTGCACCGCGACCGGCTGCGCGTGCGCAACGACGACCTGTCGATCCACGACAAGGATGTGCCGGTCGACGAATGGGAGGTCGAGCTACGCACTTGGTTCGAGATGTCCATCCCAACGGCGAAGTGACCGTCCGCAACCGGACGAGCAAACAGACACTGCAGGACGATCGCGTCATAGGCGGGGATTGCGTCAGGGTTGGGGCGGCTTGCGGGCCGGGCGGCGTTTGAGTGCTCGCCGATTCCAGGTCGTGGCGTCGTGTTCCAGTCGGACGCGGTGGTCTTCGATCAGCAGGCGCAGGAGTTCGGGGTGGTTGTGGATCATGATGTGCTCCGACCGCGTTACCGATGTGCCTGGGTGGCCGTCGGGAGCGGCGAGTGGGCCGAGCTGATCTCGTAGCCGCAGTTGTCCATCAGCCAGAGACCCGTTTCGACTGCTTCGGCGTAGCGCAAGGACGAGCCGGTCTCCTGATAGAGGGCCCAGTTCAGGTCCATGGAGATGCCTCCTCGAAGGCATTGCCCGCCTGTTGCGGCATGGGCCGAGCTGGTCGATCCGTCGAGCGTCCCGGCTGCCACGGCCGCGGCGACGAGCGCTGCGGTCACGGCTCGTTTGGTGGTGTTCTTCATCGTGATTGACCTTTGGTTCAGGTTGTGATCGTTGGGTGGTGCGTGCCCGGCGGGCCGCTCGAGCGACAATGGCTGATCCGTCGCTGCGTTGCTTGGAGACGGGCGGATGACATCGTGGAGAGAATCTGGCGACCGCTTCTCCACAATCCCTGTGCCGCCACCGTGGTGGTCGCTGCCGGCGGAGCTATGGGGTTCGTGTGACGCCGTACTCGGCAAGCGCGTCGGCGGCGCTGCGCGTCCGCCCGCGCACCATGGCCGCGGCGATCGAGCCGGCGTCGAGTTGTCGGCGCAGGGCGAGGTCGAGCACGGTACGCCACAGCACGTAGTGCGCCGTGGCGTTGAATCGGTCGTGCATGGCGGTCCCGATCAGCTCGGCGGCGACCTCGAAGTGAGCCGTGCACAGCTCGGCGTAGGCGAGCACGAGGAGGCAATCGGCATCAGCGTGGTAGCCCTCCCGGTCGGCCAGCGCGAGCGTTCGGGCGAGCGTGGCCCGGAAGTCGCTGCCGTCGATCACGTCGCACATCGCCGTCGAGAACGAAGTGATCCAGGTCTCCACGATGCCGGTGCGGTCGAGGTAGGCCTGCTGCAGGCTCATCCAGTACCGCGCTTCCGTCGCGTCCTGCTCCACGAGTCCGAGCATCCAGCCGGCCCAGTGAATGACGAAGCGGTCATAGCCGTCAGCGGATGCCGCGCCGTGGAGATGGGTCAGCGCCGCCCGGACCTCGTTGTGTCGCCCTGCCGCCAGGTCAGCAACGATCAGAAATGCCTTCATCAACGTGACGAGGCGCTGATCGCCGGATTTGTGGGCGAGGTCGAGGGCTGTCGCGAGGCTGGCCGTCGCTCGCTCGGCGTCGGTGAGGTCAGCCAGCGCCCGGTAATGGGCGGCGAGACACGCTCCAGCGGGATCGCCGACCGGGTCGCCGCCGGATGCAGCAGGCGACTCGGCACTCAGCATTTGGCGGTGATCACCTCTGCCCTGTCCCACGTCGGCGCGGAGGAGGTGCACCCAGACCTGGTCGCGGCGGGCGAGTTGCAGAGCCTGGAGCTCGTCGATCCAGGCGTCGCCCTCTGCGCAACCGATGGCGTTGCGCCAGAGGAACGACATCCCGATCGCGATCTCGACGGCGTCGTCGGCGTCGCCGCGCTGCACGCTGAGCCGGAACGCCTGCCTCGCGTTCTCTAGGTCGGTCCGGAGTTCAGCGCCGAGACGCGCCGACATCCACCGGTCCAAGCGCGACGACGACCCGATCCGATCTCGCACGTGGCGGCGGTGCCGCTCGAACGCTGCAGTCGCTTCGCCGGACTCCTCCAAACGGTCCCTCGCAAAGGCGCGGATCGTCTCGAGGAGCCGGTAGCGACCCGTGCCGGGCAGCCGCACGACGAGACTCTTGTCCACGAGCTGACCGAACACCGCGAACGGCACGCTGCTCGGCAGTGGAGGTGCAGAACTCTCCACCGCACGAACGTCGAACGATGACGGGAAGACGCTGAGGTGTCGGAGGAGACACTGCTCGACCGGCTCGAGGAGCTGGTAGCTCCAGTCGATCGCCGTCTCCATCGTGGCGTGACGCTGCGCCTCACCCGTGGGAGAGCCCCACAGCAATGCGAGTCGGTCGTCGAGGCGTCGGAGCAATTCGTCGAGATCGAAGCGACGGAGTTGGCCTGCCGCTAGTTCCAGGGCAAGCGGCACGTCATCGAGTCGATCGCAGAGTTCGATCACCGCAGGATCTGCTCGATCCCAGCGCACGCGCGGGTCGGCGGCGCGGGCGCGCTCGACGAACAACGCCGGCCCCTCGGCGTGGAGCGGGCCGAGCGGCCAGACCTGTTCCCCGGCCACACCAAGCGGTTCCCGGCTTGTCGCCAGAATGTGCACCGCGCCTCGGTTGTCCAGCATCCGGTTGACGAGGTCAGCGGAGCTGTCGAGCACGTGCTCACAGTTGTCCAACACGAGCAGAACCGGACGGTTCGCCAGGTGGTCGGCCACGCCTTCGATCGACCCGGCAGTGGCACCCTCGATCCCGGCGGCATCCGCCACCGCCCTCACCACATCCCCCCGCGGCGTCACCGGTGAAAGATCGACGAACACGACGCCATCGGCGAAGTTGTCCTGCAGGCGGCCAGCAACCGCCACACCGACAGTCGTCTTGCCGATCCCTCCCGAGCCGATGATCGTCACCAACGCGGCATCACGGACCTCGTCGACGATCGCGCCGATCTCGTTGTCGCGACCGATCGGCGCGCTCCGCAGGCGCGGCAGGGCTCGGCGGGTCCGACCGACGTCGGAGCGCACCTCGGCGACGAACTGGTACCCACGGGCGTAGACCGTCTTGATGACCCGCTGCGCTTGCCCGTCGTCGCCGACCGCTCGCCGGGCACTCTTGACCCGCGACGTCAGTGCCGACTCCGTGACGAACCGGTGACCCCAGATCGCGTCGAGCAGCTCCTGCTTCGACACGATCCGATCACGGTCGATGATCAGCTGCCGAAGCAGCTCGAACACCTGCGGCTCGACATGAACCTGCCCGGCCGGCCCGATCAGCGTAAACCGCTCGTCATCCAGCTCGAACTCCTCGAACTGGAAGCGCACGCGGAAATGATGCCATAGCTCCAGGACAACGCCCCGCGGCTTGGGCCATCGAGAACTCGCCGCGCGTTGTCCGCCTCGTTCTGTGGAGTCAAGTGCACCGCAACGGTGCATCTGGCACCGCAGTTGGGTTGAAACGTCGCACCTGACGTCAAGGTTCGGCCGGCGCGTTGAGGAGTTGCTCGGCCGCCCGCCTGGCGTGGAGGGCGGCGGTCGGATCGTGCAGCATCGCAGCGGTGACCATCGCGCCATTGGCGAGCAGCAGTAGCTGATCGCCGAGGTCCGCCGGCCGGCCGGCGTCGAGGGCGAGATCGACGAGCAACGTGCGGAGCGCCCGCTTCTGTTCCGTGACGACCTCGAGCACGCAGTCCGGCCCAGCCGCCGTCTCGCCATACGCATTGATGAATGGACAGCCCCGGAAGTCGGGCTCCTCGAACCAGTCGTGCAGGAAATCGAAGACCCCGAGCATCTTTGCCGCGGGTGTCGGGAGCGGCTCGAGGTACCTCCGCAGTGCGTCGCGAAAGGCGAGGTCACGCTCCTGCAGCGCCGCCGCGGCGACGAGGTCCTTGGCGGGAAACAGCTGGTAGAGGCGCTTCAACGACACGCCTGACGCATCACGAATCTGGGCCATGCCGACCGACCGGATGCCGTGCTCGTAGAACAGCCGGTCGGCCGCCTCGACGACCTGCGTCCGTGCCGAATCGTCGTCCATGGGTACTCCCTCTTGCCCGGAGAATGAGGATTCTCTATAGTGCTGACCGATCAGAGAATAGCCGTTCTCCACGACGAAAGGGAATTTCCATGTCAGCGCTTGTCACCCGTTACCGCACCGAGAAGGTCGGCACCCACGAGATCTTCTACCGGGAGGCCGGTCACCCGGCCAGCCCGACGGTCGTCCTGCTGCACGGGTTCCCGTCGAGCTCGTTCATGTTCCGCGAGCTGATCACCGAGCTCGCCGGCGATTACCACGTCATCGCCCCCGATCACCTCGGCTTCGGCTACTCATCGATGCCCTCGGTGGACTCGTTCCCCTACACGTTCGAAGCTCTCACCGACATCACCCTCGGGCTGCTCGACCAGCTCGGCGTCGATCGGTTCGCCCTGTATGTCCAGGACTACGGCGCCCCGATCGGCTTGCGCATCGCCAGCCGCGACCCGGCGCGAGTGACGGCGCTGATCACCCAGAACGGCAACGCCTACGTCGAGGGCTTCACGCCGTTCTGGGACGGACTCTTCGCGTTCGCCCGTGACGGCGTCACCAATGCCGCCGAGGTGCACGCCAGTCTCGAATCCGGCCAGCAGTGGGTCTACGCACACGGCGTCCCGGCAGCGAAACTCGACCGCTTGTCCCCCGACACCTGGACGCTCGACCAGGCGCTCCTCGATCGTCCGGGCAACAAAGAGATCCAACTCGCGCTGTTCCGCGACTACCGCTTCAACGTCGACGAGTATCCGCGATTCCAGCAGTACTTCCGCGACCACCAGCCGCCGACACTCGTCGTGTGGGGCGAGCACGACGAGATCTTCGGGTCAGACGGGGCACGCGCCTTCGCCAGCGACCTGCCGGACGCCGAGATCCACCTGCTCGACGCCGGCCACTACACGCTGGAGACCAGCGGCGAGGAGATCGCCACGCTCGTCCTCGACTTCCTCGGCCGGCTCGGATGATCACGCCGGCGCTGCTGCGCCTCTTCGCCCTGGCCGCCGGCGTGGCGGTCGGCAACATCACGATCGCCCAGCCGCTGCTCGACGAGCTGGCCCGTGAGTTCTCGCTCAGCCCAGCCGGCGCCGGCGTGATCATCACCGTCACCCAGGTCGGCTACGGCCTGGGTCTGGTGTTCCTCGTGCCCCTCGGCGACACCGTCGACCGCCGGCGGCTCGTCGCAACACAGGCGCAGTTGTCAGCGGTCGCCCTGGCGGTCATCGCCACTGCGCCGTCGGCCCCGGTCCTGCTCGCCGGGCTGGCAGCGCTCGGTCTGCTCGCGGTGATGACGCAGGTGCTCGTCGCCTTCGCCGCATCGCTCGCCGATCCCGACGATCGAGGGCGGGTCATCGGGACCGTCACGAGCGGGGTCGTGCTGGGGATCCTCACGGCGCGGACCCTTGCCGGGGTGACGAGCGATGTCTGGGGATGGCGGGCGGCGTATCTCGCCGCCGCTGTGCTGACGTCGCTCGTCGGATTGCTGCTGCGCCGAGCGCTGCCCACTGTCCCCCCAAGCGAGCCGGCCGTCCCGTACCGGAAGCTCGTCACCTCGATGGCGTCGCTGGTCAGGGACGAGCCGGTGCTGCGGAGACGGGCAGCGCTCGCCGTGGTCATCTTCGCCACGCTCAACGTGCTCTGGTCGTCGCTCGCCCTTGCGTTGACGTCCGCGCCGCGGCCGCTGTCGAACAGCGCGATCGGCCTGCTCGGTGTCGTCGGTCTCGCCGGCGCGATCGCAGCGCGGCGCGCCGGCCGCCTCGCCGACCGCGGACTGGCCCACGTCACGACCGGCGTCGCACTGGCGGCGATGACCCTGGCCTGGGTGCCGATCGCCCTGCTCACGCGTTCACTCGTGGCGTTCGTGCTCGGCCTGCTCGTTCTCGACGGTGCCGTCCAGGCCGTGCACGTGACGAGCCAGAGCCTGATCGCCTCCGCCGTGCCGGACGCCCGCAGCCGAGCGGTTGCGGCATACATGGTGTTCTACGCACTCGGGTCGGCCGGCGGCTCGATCGCCTCGACGGCGACCTACGCGACGGCAGGCTGGCTCGGCGTCAGCGTCCTCGGCGCCGGCCTGGGCGCCGTCGGGCTGAGTCTGTGGCTGGCAACCGTCCGTCGGGGCTCAGGCCGACATGGCCACGAGCTTTCGTGGCACCTCACCAGCGAGATGGCGGTGCATCATGCCGACGAACGTGTCGACGAGCTCGCTGCGCTCCGGACGAGTCGCGCTGTACCAGGTGCGGCGCTGGGGTGGGTCGCCGACGGCCAGCGAGACAACGTGGTGGCTGGCGAGGTACGGCGTCACGACCCACGACGGCATCACGGTCACGGCGTCGCTCGTTGCGACCGTCTCGATCAGCAGGTCGGGGCCGAGGGCGATCGTCGTGAGCCGTGCTGGACGCGCACCGGGCGGGATCGGCAAGGGCACGACGGGGGTCCGCGTCTGGTCGTAGCTGTCGCACAGCACGAGGTCGACGTCGGCGAAATCGGTGGCGCTGAGACTGGCGCGGCTGGCCAACGGGTGGCGGGCGTTGACCACGGCGCGCAGCTCGTCGTCGAAGAGTCGCTCGAGCCGAACGCGGTTGACGTCGCCGGTGAGCTTGGTGACGAGGGCGACATCGAGACGATCGTCGAGGAGGGCGCCGATCGGGTCGTCGTCTGCCAACACCTCGAAGCGCAGCTCGGTGCCCGGCAGTTGTTGGCGCAACGTCCGCATGACATCGGTGATCCACTGGAAATTGGTCGCGCACTGCGACGCCACGCGGAGCGGACGCCGATGGCCGTCGGCCAGCTCACGGAGATCGAGCCGGGCGGCCCGCAGTTCGCCGAGGGTGACGTGGGCCGCGTGGAGCATTCGACGACCGGCGGCGTTGGCGATCAACCGGCGGCCGCGACGCTCGAACAGCGGGGTCCCCAAGCGCTCTTCGAGGCGCAGCAGGCGCTGGCTGAGGGCGGGCTGGCTGACGTACAGGTGACGAGCCGCCGCAGTGAGCGTGGCGTGCTCGCCGAGGGCGTCGAGCAACTCGAGGTCGCGAATGCCAACTTCCATAACTACAGCTTAGACCATTCATCAAACCTTCGTCGTGGACGAATAGTTCAGCGATCCGTACCGTGACCACCATGACCACCACATCAGTCGCCGTCGTGTACCACAGCGGCTTCGGCCACACGGGCGTACAAGCAGCCGCCGTTCGAGACGGGGCTGCCAGCGTCGAGGAAACGACCGCCCACCTCATCGCCGTCGAGGAAGTCGACGCCTTCTGGGAGCAGCTCGACGACGCCGACGCCATCGTCTTCGGCTCGCCGACCTACATGGCCGGAGCGTCGGCGCCGTTCAAGGACTTCCTCGATTCGACGTCGCCGCGGTATGCCGACCAACGTTGGCGCGACAAGCTGGCCGCTGGGTTCACCAACTCGGCGGGGATGAACGGCGACAAGCTGGCCACCTTGCAGCAGTTCGCCCTCTTCGCCATGCAGCACGGGATGATCTGGGTCGGACTTGGCCTGCCCCCCGGGAATCACACGAGTGAGGGGTCGCCCGACGACCTCAACCGGTTGGCCGGCTTCATCGGCGCGATGGCCCAATCGAACGCCGACCAGGGCCCCGAGTTGGTGCCACCCGCTTCCGACCGGCGCACTGCCGAGCACCTCGGCCGCCGCGTCGCCGAGCTCGCCGGCCGGCTTCGCGTCGCTCGCGCCGCGCTCGCCGACGCCCGGCCATGACCGCAACGATCGAAGGCGCCGTGCAGCAGTACCTCGACGGGTTGTACCACGGCGACACCGACCGACTGAGCGAGGTCTTCCACCCGCAGGCGATCTATGCCTCGGCGACCGACGGCAAGCTCGTCCGCCTCACCATGGAGGAGTACTTCCCGGTCGTCGATGCGCGACCTTCGCCCGCGTCGCTCTGGGAGGTTCGTCGCGACCGAGTCGTGTCCATCGAATCGGTCGGCCCGGTCACCGCCGTCGCCCGCGTCGAGTGCTCGATCGGACCGAAGCGCTTCGACGACGTGCTGACGTTGGTCCACATCGACGATCGATGGCAGATCATCGCCAAGGTCTTCCACTACGAGTTCGCCGAGGAGTCCTGATGCCCTACGTGCGCATCGAAGTCACCGACGAGGCCGTGACCGAAAGCGCCAAGGCCGAGCTGATCGCCGGGGTCACCGACCTTCTTCAACGCCTTCTGGGGAAGGACCCGGCGACGACGTTCGTCGTGATCGACGAGGTTCCGCTTGCCAACTGGGGGATCGGCGGCGTACCCGTCGCCGACTGGCGCTCTCGTCGACTTGGCTGATCCGTCTCGACCACCGGCTGCGAACCACACCCACATGTCGGAGCTGTCGTCCTGCCTTTTGGGCGGCCAACGGAGGGAGAGGGTGATGAGCCGACAGGAACGCCAGGCTTCCCACCAGCAAGGACGTACCGGATGAAGGACGACGAATGGGGCTCGATGTTCACCGTTCACCGGGCGTCGACCGACGCCGATTGGCACCAAGCGACGGCGCTGCTCTACGACTACGTCGAGTGGGTGCGAGGTTGGACCGACATCGACCCGGTCGCGGAGCAACCGCAGCTGCACGCCGAACTGGCCGCCATCGCCGGTCACTACGACACCGACGACGCCGCCCTCTACCTCGCTACCTGGGGAGCGATCGCCGTCGGCGCCGTCGCGATCCGCGCTCGGCCCGACCGAAGCGCCGAGCTGAAGCGGATGTACGTGCGACCGATTGCACGTGGGAGCGGCATCGCTGATCGACTGATCGACGCCGCTGTCGCCGGTGCGACCGAGCGGGGGTGTCACACCGTCTGGCTCGAGACGGTCCGCGGTGTCATGGACCCGGCGGTCGCCGTCTATCGGCGCACCGGCTTCGTCGAGTCATCCACTCGCACACCCACGCTGAACATCGATGGCGCCATCGTCATGGAGCGCATCGTCAGCGTGGCGATCCGATGCGCGTGAACGACGATGGTTTACGTCAGACGGGTGGCCGGAGTGGGGTCGTCGACCTGACGCAAGTGCCGCAGCGGATGCGCTAGCCGCCGTTCTCCGGAGCCAAATGCACCGATTTGGTGCATTTGGCTCCGGAGTGGTGGGGGCTCACATCGGGCTGGGTGTGTGGTGCGCCATGTTGGACGACCCGGCGCCGGGGCCAGCGGCTCCCAGTAGTCGTGCGATCCTGTGCCAGTCGACGGCGCCCGCCGTGGAGGGGCAGAATCCGGATCCGACGGGATAGACGCCGGCGCGAATGGCGATGCACGGCATCGGCGGCCGATACAAGGCGTGGGTGGCACCTGTTGGCACGGCCACGAGCAGCAGGGTGCCGGCGGCGAGCGCGCTGAGGCTGGCGGTGAGCTTGGTCCGGGCGGTGCGCATCGGGGTCTTCCTTCGGGTCGAGTCGTCCGTTCGTCGTTGTCGTTGTCGACGGTCGCGCCAGGCGGTTGCGCTGTGGCTGTCAAACGGCTGCGCGAAACTCGACCGCCGATCCGTGCCGCTGGGCCTACGGTGGCGCCCGGGAGTCGTCTGTGTAAGCGTGTAAGCCCGCAGACGGCTTACACGCTTACACAAACCTCAGCGTGCTGGGGCGCCCCGCCAGGCGGCGCGGCGGCGCTGGCGGCGGGCGTGCTCGGTGTCGGCGACCTGGCGACCGTCGTCGGGCCAGCCGAGCAGCGGGGCGGCGATGCGGGCCACCCGCTGGAGCTCGGCCGGCTCGACCTGGCCGAGGGTGCCGAGCACGAGTCTGCGATCGACGATGTCGGCCAGCGTCACGGCGAGCTCGTCGCGGACGGCGACGACCACTTGGGCGGCGATGTCGAGACGCCCGGGCCGCTCGGCGATGCGCCGGCCGAGCTCTGCGTCGGATGCGACGAGGTCGATCACCGTCGTGCAGCGCGTGCCGTAGAGGCGGGCGAGGTGCTCGCGGACCTCTGGATCGACGGCGACGTCGCTTCGATAGGTCGCGCCGAGCGCGAAGACCTCGGCTGGGTCGCCCGCCCAACCCGTCGCCCCCGGGATAGGCCGGACCCGAGTCGGCGAGCCGCTGAAGCGCCCGCCACCCGCCGGAGGTCCGAACACTCGGTCGACCGCGTCCTCGGCGATCGCCCGTCCGGTCGTCCACTTGCCGCCGGTCACCGACCACAGTCCGAGGACCCCGTCGACGCCGTGGTCGTACAGCTCGTGACGTCGGCTCGCCGAGTAGGTGTCGGCGTCGGGGGCCGAGACCAGCGGGCGGATGCCGACCGTGACATCGTCGATGTCGTCGATGCCGAGCTGTGCGTCGGGCACCCGGCAGGAGTTGACGGTGTCGAGCAGCTCCGCCACATCGGAGCCGTCGGCCACCACCTCGTCGGGCGGGAGGACCACGGGGGTGTCGGTCGGGCCGATCATCTCTCGGCCCTGCCACGGCGAGACCACGACGTGGCGACCCGATCGTGACCTGGCAAGCACCGCGCTCGTGACGCCGCGTACGGTCGGCTGCGTCGACTCGGTGGTCAGCAGATGAACACCCTTCGACGGCTTGACCGTCGGCCCGACGCGCCGACCGTCTCGATCGCCGAGCCGGCCGAGCACTTCGCCCATCCACGGACCGGCCGCGTTGACGACCGCGCGTGCCGCGACGCGATGGACCGTGCCGCCCGGCGTGTCGGTCAGCTCGACTCCTTGCACCTCCACGGTCCCGTCGTCACGGGACGCCGTCATGAATCCCGACACGCCGGAGTAGTTGCGGGCGTCGGCACCGAGGGAGACGGCGTCGAGGAGATACTCGAGCAAGAGGCGCTCCGGGTGCACGTTGAGCATCTCGGAGACGACGAGGGCGCCGAGCAGGTCGACGGCATCGAGCCACGGCACGGCCCGCTGCACCTCTGAGCGGCCGATCCACCGCGTGCGCCCGACGCGCAGTGCGGCGGGCGCATCTCGGTTGCGATCGAAGGCGAGGGCGTCGTACAACGCGCCACCGGCGCGCATCGACCAGTGACCCGGTCGGGTCCACGACCACACCGGGAGCAGGAAGGGCCTCCGGGTCACGAGGTGTGGCGCGGACAGGGCGGCGATCCGCCGCTCGCGCAGGCTCTCGCGCACGACCCGGACGTCGAGTTGTTCGAGATAGCGGATGCCACCGTGGAGGTACTTGGTGGTCGCCGAACTCGTCCCCGACCCGAAGTCGCCCTTGTCGACCAGCAGCACGGACCGTCCCCTGGCGGCGGCCTCACGGGCGATCTGCACACCGGTGATCCCGGCGCCGACCACGACGAGGTCGTAGCGGGCCTCAGGTGCGCTGCGGCTCGTCACCCGACAGGTCGATCTCGTCGAACGAGTGCACCGCCAGGTGGTCGCCGACGCCTTGGTCGTAGTACTGGTCGCCGCGTCGGCGCACGCCGACGGTGTGCCATCCGGCGAGTCGCGCCGCGTCGAGCTCCGTCACGAGGTCGGAGAAGAAGACGGTCTCCTGCGGCGTTACCCCCACCACCGCGGTGATCGCCTCGTAGGACGCCGGCTGCTTTTTGGGACCAGCATTCTCGGTGTCGAAGTGGCCGGAGAACAGCGGTAGCAGATCCCCGTCCGGCGTGTTGCCGAACCAGGCCCGCTGGGCGCTCAGCGACCCGGACGAGAAGATGTACAACCGGCGGCCTTCGCCGTGCCACCGGCGCATCGCCGGGATGGCGTCGTCGAAGAAGTGCGACACGAGGTCTCCGGCGGCGAAGCCCTCCGCCCAGATCCAGCCCTGGAACGCCTTCAGCGGGGTGACCTTCTCGTCCCCGTCGAGCCAGTGCTCGAGCCACCACACCACTCGCTCGATCGACGCGTCGGGCTCGCCGGCGAGCTCGCGCACCGCATCGACCTGCGCAGCCACGGCGTCCTCGCCGGCGTGGGCGGTGATCCATTCGGCGAAGCGGGCCCGGCTGTAGGGGTACAGCGTCTCGTGGACGAACGACGTGGACGATGTCGTGCCCTCGATGTCGAGGACCACGGCACGCAGCGTCATGCGCTGCGGCGGCCGGCACTGGTCATGGTGTCTCCGTGATGATCGAGCGCAGTGGCGCCAATCTACCGAAGACCTCGCGCAGCGGTCCGGTGAGGACGTCGGCGCGTACCGCTCGCACGCGGCGATACGCCGCGTGGGCATCCGGGTCGGGCCAGCTGACCGCTCCTTCGCCGACCCACGACGCGACCGTCGCGGCAAGGTCGTCGAACGCCCCCACGGCAATGCCGGCGAGAGCGGCGTCGGCCAGTGTCGCGCCGTCCTGGCTCGGTGGCACGCGCCACGGCCGGCCGACGACGTCGGCCTTGATCTGGTTCCAGAGCGCGCTGCCGGCCCCTCCACCGACGGCGAGCACCTCGGTCACCGGCGATCCGTTGGCCTCGAACACGTCGAGGAAGTCGGCGTACTCGAAGGCGATCGCCTCGAGCATCGAGCGCCACAGCGTGCCCAGCCCGCTCGCTGCGGTGAGGCCGAGGAACGTCCCGGATGCATCGGGATTGTCCGGGTTGCCGCCGGACAGGTACGGGGTGAACAGCACGCCGTCGCTGCCGGGAGGCACCTCCGCAGCAAGACGATCGCCCTCGGCGTAGCAACCGTCGTCGCCGCGGCGCCCGAGGACCTCGTCGCGGAACCAGCGCAGGGACAGACCTCCGGCCTTGACATAACCCCAGTACAGGGCTTGACCGGGAAGCGTGCCAAGCGAGTACAGCATCCCGGGCACCGCCGTGATCGCGGCGGACGGGGCGGTGACACCGACGGTCAGGATCGATGCCGTGCCGGCCACGTCGGTCGCCATCCCTGGTCTGAGCAACCCGGCCCCGAGGTTCGACTGCATCACGTCTCCCGCACCGGCACAGATCGGGGTACCGGGTGCCAGGCCGCAACGCTCGGCCATCGCCGTGGTGAGCCCGCCGACCACGTCCCACGGGGCGCGCACGTCGGGCGCTAGATCGACGGGGATGCCGAACGACTCCAACTGACGCTCGGACACGGTTCCCGTAGCGGCGTCCCAGCCGATGATCCATCCAGACAGGTGCGATCGGTCGGTGTAGGCCTCGTCGGCGCGGAGGCCAGCGAGACATCCTCCGACGTAGGGAGCCAGCGACAGGATCTTGGCGATGCGCGCGCATACCTCGGGTTCGTGGCGACGCACCCACTCGTAGACCGCCGGCATCACGTAGGTGTCGAGGGTGCTGTTGGCCGACTCGGTCACCCAGCGCGGCTCCACTTCGGTGGCCAGCCAGGCCACCTCCTCACCGGCGCGCACGTCGAGGTACGGGATGATCGGGCGGACCGGCAGCCAGTCGGAGTCGACGAACACCGGCCCGCACACGATCCCCGAGAGGGCGATCGCCGAGACGTCACCGGGCCTGCAGCCCGACCCGATGACCGCCGAGCCGATCGCCTCGAGGACGGCATCGACGATCTGCTCCGGATCCATCTCCACCCAACCGGGACGCAGGTGATCGAAGTGGTGCTCGGCGTACCCCTGGCCCAGACACGTGCCGTCGTCCCGGAAGATCCCGACCTTCGAGCCCTGCGTGCCCACGTCGATGCCGCAGAAGGCGACCACTCGTCTCACCTCGATCGTTCGGATTCCGGCCAAACCCGCCAAACACCGCCAAACTACTCAGCCATGGCGGTGGCCACCCTTGAACGTCTTCGGGCGCACGGACTCACCAAGTCGTACGAGGGCATCACCGTGCTCGACGACGTCGACGTGACGATCGCCCCCGGTGAGGTGCGCGCCCTGCTCGGCGAGAACGGTGCCGGCAAGTCGACCTTGATCAAGATCCTCGCCGGCGTCGTCCGCCCGGACGCTGCCGAGATCTCCGTGGACGACGTCGAGGTGACGATCGACGACCCGCGCTCAGCGACCGTTCAGGGGATCGCCACGCTGCACCAGGAGCTGATGATCGTTCCCGGATTGTCCGTCGCCGAAAACGTGTTCCTCGGCCGCCGACTCGTCACACGCTTCGGCAAGGTCCAATGGCGTCGCCTCGAGCACCAGGCCAGAGCGTTGTTCGAGCAGCTCGGCCACCCCGTCGACGTCGGCGCCGACGCCGCGTCGCTCAGTCCGGTGGGCAGGACGATGACCGCCCTGGCCCGGGCGCTCTCCTACGACAGTCGTGTCTTGATCCTCGACGAGCCCACCGCCGCGCTCACCGATGCGGAGACGTCCTCGCTGTTTCACGCCATGCGCCAGCTCCAGGATCGCGGCGTGGCCATCCTGTACGTCTCGCACCGACTCGACGAGGTGTTGGAGATCAGCGACACGTACACGGTCCTGCGCAACGGGCGGGTCGTCGCCGAGGGACTCACCGCCGACGCCACCCCCGAGGCCATCATCACGGCGATGGCCGGACGGCCGATCGACGCCATCTTCCCGCCACGCGCGTCGGAGCCCGGAGACATCGTGCTCGAGGTGCGTGGTCTCCACGGGCCGAACGTGCATGCCATCGACTTCGACGTGCGCGCCGGCGAGGTCGTCGGCATCGCCGGACTCGCCGGCTCGGGGCGCAGCGAGATCCTGCGCATGCTCGCCGGCGTGCAGCCGCGCCGGGGCGGCGAGGTGCGGCTTCGCGGCGCCCCGCTCGCTTCGACGAGCGTGCGGCGGTCGCAGCGGCGAGGCGCGGCCTTGGTCCCGCAGGAGAGACGTTCCTCCGGGCTCGTGCCGATGGACATCGAGCGCAACGCCAACCTGACCACCGTCGACCGGCACACACGCCTGCCCTTCGTGACGTCGAGACGGAAGAGCAGAGAGCACGCCAGGACGCTGGCCCGACGCCTCGACCTGCGCTATCGCCGGCTCGACCAGCAGGTTCTCACGCTGTCTGGCGGCAACCAGCAGAAGGTCGTGCTGGCGAAGTACCTGGCCCTCGACCCGACGCTGCTGCTGCTCGACGAGCCGACGCGGGGTGTCGACATCGCCACCAAGAGCCAGATCTACGGGCTCATCGAGGACCGCGCCGCCGCCGGCGGTTCGATCCTCATGGTCAGTTCCGAGCTGCCCGAACTGCTCGGACTCGCCCACCGCATCCTCGTCATGCACGAGGGCCGCCTCGCCGGCACGTTCGACGCCGCCACGACCTCCGAGCACGAGCTGCTCCACGCCTGCTACGGACGGCAACGATGACCGCCGACGCGCGAGCCGTGGACGCCATCGACGCAGAGCGCACCGACCAGTCACCTCCCGACCCGCCGACGTCGCGGCGCAGCAAGGCGGTCACGATCCTGCGGCCGCTGGCCGGGCCGCTGGTCCTCGTCGGGATGATCGCCTACTTCGGTGCGCTGTACGGCGACCGGTACCTGTCGAAGGTCAACCTCGTCAACAACGTGCTCGGTGCGGTCGCTTTCCTCGCCATCGTCGCCGCCGGCCAGACCGTGGTGATGGTCGTCGGGGAGTTCGACCTGTCGGTCGGCGGGCTCGCTGCCTTGGCGTCGGTGTCGACCGGGGTCCTGCTGGCGACGACAACCGTCGGCGGCGACCCCAACGACCCGACCAACGTCGTGCTCGCCCTCCTGGTCGGCCTCGCCGTGGGGCTCGCCGGCGGGCTGATCAACGGCGTGCTCGTGTCGCGACTGGGGATTCTCGCGTTCATCGCAACGCTCGCCACGTCGCTCGTCTACTCCAACCTGGCGGCCTTCCGTGTCGACGGCCGGCCCGTCTACAACCTCGTCGAGGACAATTTCGTGGAGGTCGCCCGCGGCGAGGTGCTGGGGATCCCCAACCGGGTGCTGATGGCCCTCGGTGTCGGCGTGGTCATCTGGTTCCTCCTCGACCAGACACCGCTCGGGCGCAAGATGTACGCCGTCGGCGGCAATCCGGATGCGGCGCGCTACTCGGGGATCAACGTCAAGAACGTCAAGCTCATCGCCTTCGTGATCTGCGGGCTGACCGCCGCTGCGGCGGGCATCCTCCAGTCGGCCAACAACGCCACCGCCAACCTGACCGCGCCTGAGCCGTGGATGCTGCAGTCGATCGCCGCCGTGTTCCTCGGCATGGCGATGTTCCGCAACGGCCTGCCAAACCTGCCGGGAACGCTGCTCGGCGTCGTGATGCTGCGCGTTCTCGAGAACGGGCTCAACTACTCGAGCATCAACTCCTACCTGCAGACCGTGATCTTCGGCGTGGCGATCCTCGTCGCCGTGCTCCCGCTGGCGATCTCTCGCCTGCGCCAGGCCAGGTGACGTGACGCGCACGCTGGCGATCGACGTCGGCACTTCCTCGGTCAAGGCGGCGGTGATCCTCGACGGCGCGGTCGTCGCCGCCGTCGACCACGCCTACCCGTTGGCAACCCCGCATCCCGGCTGGGTCGAGCAACACCCCGACGACTGGTGGGACGGCGCCGTCGCCGCGATCAGGCAGCTCGCCCGGGAGGAGGACCCCGCGTCGCTCGACGCGCTCGCCGTCACCGGGCAGATGCAAGACCTCATCTGCCTCGACGCCGAGGGCGGCGCGCTGCGACCGGCGATCCTGTACAGCGACAGCCGGGCGGTCGTCGAGCACGATGAGCTGGTCGCCCGGTTCGGCGATCGCTGGGGCGAGGTGGTCGGGTCGGCACCGGACGTCTCCAACGTCGCCGCCAAGTGGTGCTGGCTGCAGCGCCATGAGCCGAACACGGTCGCCGCGTGCGCGATGGCGCTGTTCGGGGGCCACTCGCTTGTCGTGCACCGCCTCACGGGAACAGGGACGTGTGACCCGACCACGGCGGCGAGCACCGCGCTCTACGACCTCGCCGGCGGGACGTGGTGGGGCGAGCTCGTCGACGCCCTCGCCATTCCGGTGCCTCCGCTGCAGCCGGTCTCCACCGTGCACCGCCTCCACGCCGAGGCCGCTGGAGCACTCGGGCTCCCGAGCGGACTGCCCGTGTTGCACGCCAACGGTGACGCCGTCGCCACGACGCTGGGGCTCCTCGGCACCGAGCGGAACCGCCCCTATGCCTACCTCGGCACGTCGGGTTGGGTCGCCGTGGCCGAGTCGACGGCGCGACGCGGCAGCGGTGTGGTCGAGCTGCCCGGTCTGTCCGACGACCACTGGGTGTCGGCGGCGCCGATACCGGCGGCAGGTGCCGTGCTCGACTGGGCGCGGCGCGAGCTACTGGGTGGCGTCGGCCATGCCTCGTTCGACGCCTTGGCGAGCGCACAGTGCGCGGCCGCCGGGGGAGTGCTGTTCATCCCGCACCTCGACGGCACCCGCGCCATGCCCGACGCGACGGGACTCCTGCTCGGGCTGCGGCGCACCACGGAGTCATCGACCATCGCTGCGGCGGTCGTCGAGGGCCTCGCCCATGCCGTGCGCCAGTTGCTCTCGATGGTCGCCTCGGGCACCGACGAGCTCATCGTGTGCGGTGGCGCGGCGCGGTCCGCGGCGTTGCGCCAAGCCATCGCGGATGTCGTCGGCTGTACCGTCGTCGAGCTCGCCGACGAGCATGCCGCCCTGATCGGTGCGACGGTGGTCGCCCATCTGGCGCTCGGCGCCGAACCTCCGGCGCTTGGCGACGCGATGTCCGTCACCACGCCCGACGATGTCCGTCAGGCCGTTCAGGCCCGCTCGGCTTCGCTGTTCGACGAGGTCCTGCCTACACTCGCACCGACCTTGTCGAGGATCGTCGGACTTCGGGCAGGGCCTATTCGCTGACATCGCCGACACATCACTCGCGTCGCCGACAACGACGCCGAATCGACGGAGGACACACCCATGACGAGACGTTGGATCGCCGCCCTCGGAGTCCCACTGTTCACAGTCACGTGCATTGCAGCGACGGGTAGCGCCGGCGCAACCACGGAACCCGGCGGCGCAGGCGGGGTGTGCGACGCCGAGATCACCGACATCGCCATCGTGTCGCCGTACTACTCCGATCAACCGGCCACCAAAGAGGTCGTCGACGCGTTCACCGCCGGCGCCGAGGAGGCCGGCTACACGGTGACGATGGTCGACACGCGCGGCGACTTGGCCGAGGTCAACACCGAGATGGAGAACGCCCTGGCGCAGGGTGCCGACACGATCGTGCTCGGCATGGGCGACCCGCTGGAGTTCGGCGCCGGGCTGGCCGCCGCCTCCGGGGCCGGCGTGCCGGTGTTCGGCCTCGATGCCGGAGCCGCCGACGGTGTCACGGCGAACATCACGTCGGACAACGAGTTCCTCGGCGAAACCAGCGCCCAGCAGATGATCGACGCGGTCGGCGATGAGGGCCGCGTCGTGATGATCCACTTCGACCCGTTCGAGCCGGTGCGCTTGCGCGCCGAAGCCGCCACCGCCCTGTTCGAGGAGAACGGCATCGAGATCATCGAGTACATCCAGGGTGATCCGGCCGACTCGACCGGATTCGCCAACACGACCGTGAGCGACCTGCTCTCGAAGTATCCGGAAGGCGAGGTCGACGGCATCTGGGTGGCGTGGGACGCCTCCGCCTTGGGTGCCTACCAGGCCACGCAGGAGGCCGGGCGTACGGAGGTCATCGTCACCGGCGTCGACGGTCAGGACTTCGCGCTGGTAGAGATCGCCAAGGGCGAGAACTGGATCGCCACGGTGCGCCAGGACTGGCCGGGCATCGCCACCACGGCCCTGGAGACGATCGATGCCTGCTCGGCGGGCACGTCCCCCGAGACGCAGGTGATCACCGTGGAAGGCCAGCTGATCACCGCCGAGAACGCCGCCACCGAGGGCACCGCAGCGGCGACCGAGGGCACCGCGGCGAACGAGTCGACGGCGCCCAGCGAGGACACCGCCGCCTAGCTCGACGCCGCGCGACCGATGGGTGTTTAGGGGACCGTTCCGTCCCCTGAACACCCATCGGTCGTTGTCGACGGGTGCGGCGTCAGCCCAAGGAGCGCTCGCCGGCGACGTCGTAGAGGGTGATCGAGGCAGACAGCGGTTTGACGGTCGTCGACGGTGAGGGCCCCGCCAGGTGCGCGTCGAGGGCGGCCTGGCTCTCCCAGCGTTCGAAGAGGATGACCCGGCCCGGTTCGAGCGGATCGGCGGCGAACGTGTACTCGAGGCACCCGTCCTCGCTTCGCGACGTGCGCATCCGCTCGTGGCGCTCGGAGACGAACGCATCGCGCTGTTCGGGGTCCACTGCAAACGTGCCACCGACGATGACCACAGATCCTCCTTGTTGTCGAGCACCCGATCCTGCCACGTGTCGCAGGGCGCGGTCGAACGCGGACTGAACGATGAGTGCCGGTGCCGACTGTGAACGTTATGTTCGCTTCGATCGAAGCCTTGACGCCGCCACTGTGAACGTTCACAATCTGCACCAGGAAGGGTGCTGAGGGGCGCCCATCCACACAAGGGGGTACCAATGCGCAACTCGAAGACACCTGGATCCGGCTCGTCGGTCTCCGGTGCTGTCGTGACTCAGCAGGAAGGGATGCCGCGGTGGAGCCGCCGCCACTTCCTCACCGCCAGCGCGGTGGCCGGCACCGGCGTGTTGCTCGGTCCGGAGTTCGCTGGTGCGACGCGGTCGTCGGCCAACCCGCTCCGGAGCGGGGCTATTCCGATCGCCGACCTGCCACGCGAGCAGACGCTGATACTTCAGAACCCCGAGGGCGTCCTCAACAACCCTGGGTGGTTCAACATCTGGGTCAACGGCGGTGGCGGATGGTCGACCGGGCTGCACCAGCTGATGATGGACACGCTGTGGTTCATCGACCCCGACGCTGGAATCGACGGCGTGACCCACAACTCGCTGGCGGCCGGCCCACCCGAATACAACGAAGACTTCAGCGAGATGACGGTGAACCTGCGCGACAACATCTACTGGAGCGACGGTGAGCAGTTCACTGCCGACGACGTGGTCTTCACCGTCCAAACTCAGATGGACACGCCCGGGATGACCTGGAGTGGCCAATTCTCGACCCAGGTCGCGAGCGTCGAAGCGGTGGATGACCAGACCGTCCATTTTGTGCTTCAGGCCCCCAACTCGAGGTTCCACTCGATCTTCTCGGTGCGCTGGAACGGCGCGTGGATCATGCCCGAACACATCTTCTCCGGTGTCGAGGACGTGATCTCCTATGACTTCGCCAATCCGGTTGGCCTCGGGCCCTACGTGCTCCTTGACTACGACGCCAACGGCACCTGGTACATGTGGGAAAAGCGCGAGGACTGGGACCGCACCTCGGTCGCCGACTTCGGCGAGCCGGCGCCGCAGTACGTCCTGTACCGCAACAACATGGCGATCGACAATCGGCTGATCGAGATGCGCAACGGCGACCTCGACATGATCCACGACCTCTCTCCGGAGGGGATGTTCTCGATCGTCGAGGAAGAAGACAACGTCCGCGGCTGGTTCCCTGGCTTTCCGTACGCCCACCCCGATCCGACGCTGCCGATGTTCATCTTCAACCATCAGAACGAGAAGTTCCAGGACAGCCGGGTGCGCTGGGCGCTGGCGCTGATGCTCGACGCCCGGGCCATGTCGATGGCCAGTTATCGCGGCGCCGCGACACTGTCAGCGATCTCCATCCCGCCAACAGGAACGCATCCCGACGACTACCACATCCCGATGCAGGAGGAGCTGATCAACTTCGAGCTCGACACCGGCGAGAGCGTGATCAAGCCGTACAACCCGAACATCGGGCTGGAGATCGCCGACATGGTCCGGGGGGAGTTCGGCGACGAGGTGCCCACCGATGAGGACGCCATCCGACGGTCGTTCGGCTACGGGTGGTGGAACCAGGACCTCGACGCGGCGGCTGCGCTGCTGCGCAGCGCCGGGTTCACCGAGGACGGCGGTGGGTGGACGATGCCCAACGGCGAACCGTTCGAGTTCACGCTGAACATCGCGTTCGAGGAGGGCGTGATGAACCGGCTGGGCACGATCGCCGCCCAGTTGTGGACACAGGCCGGTGTGCCCGTGTCGGCCGAGGTGGCTCCTGACGGCTGGGATCGACAGGCCGCCGGGGATTACGAGGCCAACCTGGCCTGGGCGGTCGAGACGTGGGGCGGTCATCCCGACCTCTCGTTCTTCCTCGACAGTTACCACTCGTCCTACATCGTCGAGAAGGACTCAGGCGAACTCCAGCCGGCGCGCAACTGGATGCGTTGGGAGAATCCAGAGCTCGACGCGGATCATCGAGGAGATCCGCACGGTGCCGTTCGACGATCTCGAGCGGAACGTGGAGCTCGGCAGACAGTTCGTCAGGCTCCACCTGCAGGACATGCCGAACATTCCGGTGATGTCCTTCAACGTGTTCGTGGCGATGTCGGAGCGTTACTGGACGGGTTATCCGAACGCGGAGAATCCGTATGCCAACCCGGTGAACAACTGGGCCAATGCCAGGTACATCCTGACCCAGCTCGCACCGGTCGGCGGCTGACTCCTGACATGAGGCGGGTGTCTGGCCAGCGTGCCCGGCACCCGCCTCGGTCTGGGCCGTGCCGGCCCACGAACCACCGATGAGGAAGCGCCGTCGATGAAGGCATACATCTGGTTTGCGTCCAAGCGGGCGATACAGACGATCCTCGTCATCGTTGTCGGCATCTCGACTGCGTTTCTGATCACCCATCTCTCTTCCGTCAACCCCGTCGAGCGCGCCCTCAGCCGGATCACCGCCCGATCGAATTTCAGCCCTGAAGCCATCGAGGAGATGCGCTCGGCCCTGACCGATCTCTACGGCGTCGACAAGCCGCTGCCCGAGCAGTACGCCAACTTCCTCCGTCGCATGGCCCAGGGCGACCTGGGCCCATCGATGCTCGCCTTCCCCACTCCGTCGCTGGACCTGGTCATGCGGGCACTCCCCTGGACCGTCTTCCTCCTCACCGCCTCGACCCTCGTCACGTTCGTGGTGGGCAACTTGTTCGGCGCGATGGCGGGCTACTTCCAGGACAACCGGTTGCTCAAGGTGGTCGGCGTGGGCGCCATCGGCGTTCAGCCGATTCCGTACTACATCGTCGCCTTCATGATGCTGTACGTCTTCGGATTCGTCTGGCCGATCCTGCCGACGTCGGGTGCCTACGGAATTGGTGTCGAACCCGGTTGGAACTTGGAATTCTTCCGGTCGGTTGCGGCGCATGCGATCCTGCCGGTCACGTCGTTGATCATCGTCGGATTCGGAACCTGGTTCCTGGGGATGCGGGCGCTCGTCTCGAACATCGTCACCGAGGACTACGTGACCTACGCCGAACTTGCCGGTGTGCCCCGTCGACGCGTGGTCTCCTCCTACGTCATCCGCAATGGTGCGGTGCCACAGCTGACTGCCCTGGCCCTGGCACTCGGGTCGATCTTCTCCGGCACCATCATCACCGAACAGGTCTACAACTACCCCGGCCTCGGCACGCTCTTGGTCGATGCGGTGAACGAAGGCGACAGCACCACGGTGCTTGCGGTGTCGACCGTTTCCATCATCGCCGTAGCCCTTGCCATCCTCGTCATCGACCTGCTGCATCCGATTCTCGATCCACGGATCAGGACGGCCTGACGCACCGTGTTCGCCGTCGTCCGCGATCTCTTTCGCTACAACAGAGAGTTCACCATCGGCGCGATCTTGATCACGATCATCGTGGCATTCTCGTGCCTGAGTTTCTTCTCGCCGGTCGACCCCACCCTTCAGTACATGGTGCCGCCCGATCTGCCGCCCTCGTCCGAATACTGGTTCGGCACCAATTCACGCGGTCAAGACCTTTTCTGGCAGGCGACCTTCGCCATCCGCAACACCCTGCTCTTTGGACTTCTCGTTGCGTTCCTGTCCCGAATCATCTCGATCACGGTCGGCCTGATCGCTGGATATACGGGCGGCTGGTTCGATCGGGCCTTGATGTCGATCAACGACGTCGTCGTCGCCCTACCGATCTTTCCGATCCTCGTGCTGTTCTACTACGTGTTCAGGAACGACCTGACCACGCTGACCTTGGCGCTCATAATGGCCTGCTTCGGCTGGCCCTTCGATGCCCGGTTGATCCGATCCGTCGCACTCGGCTTGCGCAATCGCGAGTTCACCCACCACGCGGTCTTCGCCGGGATGAGCGCGCGCAAGATCATGTTCGAGGAACACCTTCCCTTTGTCCTGCCGATCGTCTTCTCGACGACCATGGCCAACATGATCTGGTCGATCGGGCTGGCGACCACGCTCGCGGTGCTCGGGTTCACCAACCTCAACATCCCGTCCATCGGCACGATGCTCTACTGGGCCAACAGCCACTCCGCCATGGTCGTGGGCACCTGGTGGTGGATCCTCGTGCCGGTTGTCCTGGTCGTCATCACCTTCGTCGGCTTGTATCTGCTCGCCGTGTCGCTGAACGAATACATCGATCCACGCTCACGTCTACGACGGATGGGTGGCGAATGACGGCGAACGACGACATTCTGACCGTCGAGAGCCTCAAGGCCTACTACCGGACGAAGTACTTCGGTGTCGACCGTGAGGTGCGGGCGGTTGACGACATCACGCTCTCGATCCGGAAGAACGAGATCTATGGCCTTGCAGGGGAGAGCTCCTCAGGAAAGACCACGCTGATCAAGACCTTTGCCGCCGCAATCCGGCCACCGCTGCGGATCGTCGGCGGATCGATGACCTACCACTTCAAGAACGGCGACATCGATCCCTACGCAGCACCGAAGGCGAAAGTCGACGCGCTCAGGTGGAAGCATTTTTCCTACGTCATGCAGGGCTCGATGAGCCTGCTCAATCCCTTGCGGCGGATTCGAAGCACGTTCGAAGACTTCGCGTTCCGACCGATGGGGCTACCTGCCGACCAGTTCTGGACTCAGGTCGAAGCGCACCTTCAACGGCTCGAACTCTCTCCCAACGTCCTGTCGGCTTATCCGCACCAGCTGTCGGGCGGGATGCGCCAACGGGTGGCGATCGCCCTGGCCACCGTGTGCCGGCCCGAGTTCGTCATCGCCGATGAGCCGACGACGGCGCTCGACGTGGTGGTGCAGAAAGACGTGTTGGCGATGATCCGCGACGTGCAACGCCAGATCGGATCGTCCGTGGTCTTCGTCACACACGACATGAGCGTGCACGCCAACACCGCCGACCGCGTCGGCATCATCTATGCGGGCCGGCTCGTGGAAGAGGCGCCGACGCGCACGCTCTTTGCCACACCACGGCATCCCTACACCGCCCATCTGGTCGCCGCTCTGCCACGCATCGGCGACACCACGCCCAAACCGGCACTCGAAGGACGACCGCCCAACCTTGCCGAACCGCCCACTGGCTGCCGCTTCCACCCTCGATGCCCGCTGGCCATCGAAAAGTGCAAGACCGAGGTGCCGCCACTCGAGCCAATCGGGCTCGATCACCGCTCGGCGTGCTGGCGCAGCGCCGACGTACCGCCGCTTTCCCGCATCGCGTCCGAGGAGCCCGAGGTCGTGGGATGACCGCGCTGCTCGAGGTCTCTCACGTCTCCAAGCGCTTCGTCATGGGCGGCCAGCTCTCGCGCGGCTATGTCGACGCCGTCATCGATGCCAATCTCTCCCTGTCGTCCGACTCCTCCGAGATCTTCACGATCATCGGCGAGTCCGGATCTGGAAAGACGACGCTGGCGCGCATGATCCTCGGTCTCGAACAGCCGACAAGCGGCGACATCCTGTTCGAGGGCAAGAACAACGCGGAACGTCGAAACCGCGCTGCCCGGCGAGAGTTCCTGCAGCGCGTCCAGCCGATCTTCCAGAACCCGTTCGAAACCTTCAACCCCCTCAAGCGGGTGGATCGCTACCTCTATGCATCAGCGCGTCGCCTGTTTGGCGCCAAGACCAAGGCCGCGGCAGAAGCGGTGATGGACGAAGCACTGCACAAAGTCGGACTGAGCCTCAGAGAGGTCGCCCGACGCTACGCCCACGAACTCTCCGGCGGCCAGCTTCAACGCGTCGCCATCGCGCGGGCGCTCATTCCCAACCCGTCGCTGCTGATTGCCGACGAGCCGGTGTCGATGGTCGACGCATCCCTGCGAATGTCGATCGTCAATCTACTTCGCGACCTGCGCGACGAGTTCGGCGTCACCGTCATCTACATCACGCACGATCTCGCCACCGCCTACTACATCTCCGACCGGCTCGTGATCATGCAGAAGGGATACGTCGTGGAAACGGGTCCCGCCCGACCGATCCTCGATGCACCCGAGCACCCCTATTCCCGGCTCCTCAAGGAGTCCGTGTTGTCGGTCGACTGACGCCGGGACCGATGGACTTGTACCGGCGGACCGGTCCGAGGCCATGGCGGCCTTGGAGCGGGCGTCGGAGGAGACGCTTCAGGAACGAGCGGATGGCCGCTTCGTCAGGATGTAGTGACAGCTCAGCTCCGGTGGAGGCGAGGCGCACCATCGTCCACGAGATCGGTGGTAACTGGACCTCGATCTCGCCGTCGGCGCCAGGCGGTGGCAACGACACGGCGCGCGGACGCACGCGTTCGGGATCGTCCGCCGTGTTGCTGGCGTGGCGGTCGGCGTCGGCGATCTGGAGGCACTCCACCGCCGTGACCTGGGCGCCGAGCGGCCGGGTGTCGACGGTCAACTGCACCGGGGCATCGAGCGAGCGGTTGACGACGAACAGCACGGCGCCCTCGTCGTCGTTGGTGGCGACAGCGTCAACGAGCGGCACGTCGCCGAACCGCTTCGTCTCGTAGCTCGGCGCGTCGATCACCGGGCGCAGGACGTCGCCGCTGGCGTAGCGCGAGGTGGCGGCGAACGGGTGGAAGATCGTCTGGCGCCACGCCGGGCCGCCTGGCTCGGTCATGATCGCGGCGATCGCGTTGACGAGCTGGGCCAGGCAGGCGACGGCGACCCGGTCGGCGTGGCGCAGCAGGGAGATCAACAGACTGCCGACGACCACCGCGTCGGTGACGCTGTAGCGGTCCTCGATCAGCCGCGGCGCCCGTGGCCATCCCGGTTCCGGGCCGTCGTTCTGGAACCTGCTGAGGTACCACACGTTCCACTCGTCGAACGACAGGTCGATGCGCTTGGTGGCTCCGAGCTTGGCGCGCACGTGGTCGGCGGTCGCGGTGACGGCGTCGATGAAGCGATCCATGTCGACCGCCGAGGCGAGGAAGCTGCCGGGATCACCGTCGTGTTCCTCGTAGTAGGCGTGCAGCGAGATGTAGTCGACGACGTCGTAGGTCTCCTCGAGGACGGTCGCCTCCCACGACCCGAACGTGGGCATCGACGAGTGCGAACTACCACACGCCACGAGCTCGAGATCGGGATCTGCCTGGCGCATTGCCCGCGCCGTCTCGGCGGCGAGCCGCCCGTACTCGGCTGCGGTCTTGTGTCCGGTCTGCCACGGCCCGTCGATCTCGTTGCCGAGGCACCACAACCGA
>CAVYYX010000004.1:0-19563 GCA_963772825.1 Ilumatobacteraceae bacterium
CGTCGAGGCCGACGAAGCCACGGGCGGCTACTTCACCTTGCTGCGGGAGGAGGGGCCGCTGTTCAAGGGCGCCCCGCCGTTCCCGTTCCACGCCGAGGTGGTGGGCCTCGTGGCGCCGTTCATCTGGAGTGCCATCCTCGGCGAGCGAACGGCCCAGGAAGCGCTCGACGAAGCCGCCGCGGCGACGGAGGAGGAGTTGACCAACCTCGGCTATCGCACCTGATCTCCGCGGGTGGTGCGGAAACGATCGACCGGTTGGCTGCTGCTGGCACCGAGCCTCGTGCTCATGGTGCTGGCGGGGTTCATCCCGTTCCTCTATGTGACGTGGACGGCATTCCAGCGTTGGAACCTCAACGCCGTCGTCCGAGATCCGGTCTTCAACGGCCTCGACAACGTACGCCGGCTGGTCTTCGACGAGCGTGTGCTCCACGCCACCCGGCTGACCTTGGAGTTCGCGGCCTGGGTGGTCGGTTCGGAGCTGCTGATCGGCTACGGGCTCGCCCGGCTGCTGATGCGCAAGTTCCCAGGCCGGCAGATCTTCCGCACGATCCACACCGTTCCCTTGCTCGTCGCCCCGATCGCCGTCGGGGCGGCGTGGCGGGTGCTGCTCGTTCCCGGTCTCGGACCGCTGCCCCACTACCTCGAGCGCTGGTTCGGCTGGCAGATCGACATCGGCACCAGCGACCGCACGGCGTTCGCGGCGCTGGTGATCGTCGACATTTGGCACTGGACCCCGTTCGTGACGCTCTGCCTCCTGGCCGGCCTGTCCTCGCTGCCGGTTGAACCGTTCGAGGCGGCCCGCGTCGACGGGGCGTCGGCGCTGAAGACCTTCTGGTACATCACGGTGCCGATGCTCAAGCCGGTGTTAATCGCCGTGACCTTCATCCGCCTCATGGACGCCATGCGCCTCGTCGACGAGGCGGTGATGCTCACCAAGGGAGGTCCCGGCGACGCGACCCGGTTCCTCGGCCTCCAGCTCGTCCGCATCGTGTTCGAGAACAACGACTACGGCTACGGCGGCACGGTGTCGCTGTTCGCGTTGTACATCACCATGGTCGTCAGCTGGGCGCTGTACACGGTGACCACTGGCATCAAGCGGACGCGGACGCGCGGTGGCTGACGCACTCGCCCGCCCGGCCGTGGCCGTGAGCCGACCGCCACGCCAACCGACCAGTGCCACGGCCGCAGTCCCGCTCACGGTCCGCAAGCCGGTGAGCCGCTGGGGGTGGACGGTCGCGTGGGCCGCCTTGAGTGCCCTCTGGTTGCTGCCGATCTACTGGCTGGCGATCGTCGCCCTCCGTCCTCGCGTCGAGTTGATGGGTAACTACTCGCTGCTGCCGACGAGCCTGTCGCTGGAGAACATCCGGGCCGTCGTCACGTCCGACACGTTCGTGCGGTACCTGAGCAACTCGGTGGTCGTCGCGTCGTGCAACGCCGTGTTGTCCACCACGGTCGCCATCGGCGCCGCCTACGCGCTGTCGCGCTTCCGCCTCGCCGGTCGCGACAACATCTTCTTCTGGCTGCTCACCAACCGCATGGCGCCCGTCGCCGCATTCCTGCTTCCGGTGTACCTGCTCTTCACGAGGGTGTTCGCCTACGGCGACTGGTCGCTGCTCGACACGAAGCTCGGTCTCATCCTGCTCTACACCGTGTTCAACGTGCCGTTCGCCGTGTGGATGCTGCAGGGCATGATCGATGCGGTCCCCGAGGAGCTCGACGAGGCGGCATTCGTCGACGGCGCCGGCTCGATGCGTGTGCTCTGGTCGGTGCTCCTTCCGATTCTCCGACCCGGGCTCGCCGTGACGCTGATGTTCACGTGGATCTTCGCGTGGAACGAGTATTTGTTCGCGTCCCGGCTGACCAATGTCAATGCCCGCACGATCCCCACCGCCCTCGCCGAGTTCGTCGGGGTCACCGGGACCAACTGGGGCGAGCTGGCCACGCTCGCGCTCGTAACGATGGCGCCCGGCGCCGTGCTGGTGGTGTTCCTCCAGCGTCACATCATCGCCGGCCTCACGGCGGGAGCGGTGAAATGACCCAGACCGAGCGGCGTCGCGGCTTCCTTCCGTTCGAGACGAACGCCTTCGACCGCGTGTTCATCTCGGTCGTCACCGGCATCGCCGCCTTCTTGCTCTACTTGCGATTCCTCGAGCCGCACATCGCGCTGTGGGTGCCGGTCGCCGTGTGGTTGGTGTGGCTCGTCGTCGTCGTCAAGAAGGGATGACTGACATGACCACCGCCCCACTCGACGCCCTCGTCCTCGACGCCGACCTCACCCTCCGTGTCGAACCGTTCCCAGTCGACGAAGAACTCTCCCCGACGGACGTGCGCATCGAACCGCGCGTCGTCGGCGTGTGCGGCAGCGATCTGCACTACGTCGACCACGGCTCGATCGGGCCGTTCGTCGTGCGCGAGCCGATGGTGCTCGGCCACGAGGCCGCCGGCGTCGTGGTCGAGACCGGCACCGACGTGACTGGGCTCGCCGTCGGCGACCGCGTGTGCATGGAGCCGGGCATCCCGAGCGGATGGAGCAAGGCGACGTTGCTCGGCCGCTACAACCTCGACCCCGCGGTCAGGTTCTGGGCCACCCCGCCGGTCCACGGCGTGATCCGTCCGAGTGTCGTCCACCCGGCCGCGTTCACGTTCAAACTGCCCGACAACGTGTCCCTCGAAGAGGGGGCGTTCGTCGAGCCACTCGCCGTCGCCGTGCACTCGGTCGACAAGGCAGCGCTGAGGGTGGCCGACACGGCCGTGGTCATCGGCGCCGGCACGATCGGCATGCTGATCACGCGCGTCGCCCTCGCCGCCGGGGCCCGCCAGGTGATCGTCGCCGACATCGACGTCGCCAAGTTGGACGTCGTCGCCGGGTTCGACGACCGCGTCACCGTCGTCGACAGCGCAACCGGATCGATCGCCGACGTGGCCGCTGCGTCGACGGACGGCTGGGGCGCCGAGGCGGTGTTCGAGGCGTCAGGCTCCGCCACCGCCGCCGGCGGGGTGTTCGGGCCGCTGTGCCCGGGCGGTTCGGTGGTGTTCGTCGGCATGCCGCCCGCACCGATCGCCTACGACGTCGCCGCCGGTCAGGTCAAGGAAGCGGTCGTGCAACACGTTTTCCGCTACGCCAACGTCTATCCCCGCGCCATTCAGATGCTGGCCAGCGGTGCCGTCGAGGTCGCCGATCTGATCACCCATCGCTTCACGCTCGCCGACAGCGCCAAGGCGTTCGACGCGATGCGCGACCCGGCCGCCCGGGTCATCAAGGCCCAGATCATCCTGGACGCTTGAGGTGTTGCAGCACGAGCGTCATCGCCGGATCGTCGCCATCGCCGAGGCCGATGGGAGGGTCACCGTGCTCGAAGCGGCAGCGACGCTCGGCGTGGCCGCCGAGACGATCCGGAGGGACCTCTCGGCGCTGCAGCACGAGGGTCTGATCCGGCGTGTCCATGGCGGGGCGGTGCCGATCGACCAGCAGCGGTACGAGCCGCTGGTCCACAAGCGCGAGCACGTCCGCGTCGAGGAGAAGACGAGGATCGCCCGCGCCGCCCTTGACGAACTGCCCGAGAGCGGGGTGTTGATAATCGACGCCGGGAGCACCCCGCGCCGGTTTGCCGAAGTCCTGCCCGTCGATCGGCGGTTTACCGTCGTCACCAACTCGCTGCCTGTCGCCGCCGCGCTCGTCGAGAAGCCGAACCTCGACGTGATCATCACCGGCGGGACGGTGAAGCGCGACACGCTTGCCGTAGTCGACTTCGAGAGCGTCGCCTCGATCGTCGAACGCCTCGCCGACATCGCCTTCCTCGGCTGCGACGGGATGACGTCGGGCCGAGGCCTCACGACTCATGCCCGCGACGAGGCGCGGGTCAAGGAGGCGATGATCCGCTCGTCGCGGCGCGCCGTCCTCCTCGCCGACCACTCGAAGTACGGCAACGAGCAGTTCGCCACGTTCGCCAAGCTCGAGGAGATCGACACGATCATCTCCGACACCGGCCTGTCCGACGACGCTGTCGCCGACCTCGAGAGCGGCGGCACGCTCGTGGTCCGGGCATAGGGCAGGGCACCGTGTCGACGACCGAGCAAGGAAGGCAGTGACGCCATGTATCTCGAACGATTCGATCTGACCGGACGGACCGCGGTCATCACGGGTGGCTCGCAGGGCATCGGGCGGGCCTGCGCCGAGGCCCTCGGTGAGGCGGGAGCGAGTCTCGTGCTCATGTCACGCGACACCGAGCAGCTCCAGCGGACAAGGACAGAACTGGCGGCCACCGGCCTCAAGGTCGCCGCCTACGAGGTCGAAGTCACCGACTCGGCGGCGGTGGATCGTGTCGCTGACGGCATTGCCGCCGACCATGGTGGCGCCGACATCCTCGTCGCCAGCGCCGGCATCGCCCGCTCGGGCACAGCCGCCGAGGAGGTCGACGACGAGCTCTACCGCGACGTCATGAGCATCAACCTCGACGGGCTGTTCTGGTGTTGCCGGGCGTTCGGACGCCAGATGCTCGCCAAGGGCACGGGCAGCATCGTGACGATCGGCTCGATCTCGGGAGAGATCGTCAACACGCCGCAGAACCAGAGCTACTACAACGCGTCGAAAGCAGCAGTTCACCACTTGAGTCGCAGCTTGGCGGCCGAGTGGGCGGCTCGGGGCGTGCGGGTGAACTCCGTGGCACCGGGCTACGTGAGGACGCAGATGACACTGTTCGGGATCGAAGAGAACCCGCAGCTCGGCGCCGAGTGGCTCGAGCGCACGCCGATGAAGCGCCTCGGTGATCCCGACGAGATCGCCGCCACGGTCCTCTTCCTGGCGAGCGACGCAGCGAGCTGGCTCACCGGCTCGATCATTGTCGCCGACGGCGGCTACGTGTTGTGGTAACAGCCGATCTAGTGCAGTGGGAGAAGCCGATGAACGACGTCCCCCGATCGATGAAGTCCGTGGTGTGTCACGGGGCCGAGGACTACCGCCTCGAGGAGCTGCCCACGCCGGTAGCGGGCCCCGGTGAGGTGCTCGTCAAGACGATCGCCACCGGCATCTGCGCCAGCGACATCAAGTGCTATCACGGCGCCCCACTGTTCTGGGGCGACGCCGACCGTCCGGCGTACTGCCAACCGCCGGTGACGCCGGGTCACGAGTTCGTCGGCGAGGTCGTCGCCCTCGGAGAGGGCGCCGGCGAGCACTCCGGGCTCGCTGTCGGCGACGTCGCCGTGTCGGAGCAGATCGTCCCGTGTCGCAACTGCCGGTTCTGCCGCAGCGGTCACTACTGGATGTGCCAGCCCCACGACATCTACGGCTTCCACCAGAACACGCAGGGTGCGTGGGCCGACTACATGAAGTTCCCAGCCAACGCCATCAGCTACAAGGTGCCGGCGGAGATCGACCCGTTTGACGCCGTGTTCGTCGAGCCGTTGGCGTGCTCGATCCATGCCGTCAACCGCGGCGACATCACAACCGACGACGTCGTGGTCATCGCCGGCTGCGGCCCGCTTGGCCTCGGCATGGTCGCCGCGGCCAAGCAGAAGGGCCCCCGCATGGTCATCGCCCTCGACCTCAGCGACGACCGTCTGGCGCTGGCCACCGAGACCGGGGCTGACCTCACGTTGAACCCATCCAAGGTCGATGCCGTCGACGAAGTCCGGGGTCTCACCGACGGCTACGGCTGCGACGTCTACATCGAGGCGACCGGCGCACCGCCGTCAGTGGTCCAGGGTCTACACATGGTGCGCAAGCTCGGCACGTTCGTCGAGTTCAGCGTGTTCGGTCAACCAGTGTCGGTGGACTGGACGATCATCGGCGACACCAAGGAGCTCAACATCCACGGCGCCCACCTCAGCCCGCACACCTACTCGACAGCGCTGCAGATGATCACTGAAGGGCGCTTGCCGCTCGACAAGATCATCACCCATCGCCTCGCCCTCGACGACTTCGAAGCCGGGATCGAACTCGGCCACCGCGGCACCGAGTCGCTCAAGGTCACGCTCACCCCGTAGGTCTTCTGAGGTGTCGATGAGGACAAACGCACTCCCCGCAACAGGTGTAACTCACGGCGACCCTCCACCGCGCTCGGTCAGTAGCCCGCTCGGCGTTCAGCAAAATAGTTTGCGCCGCGCCGAGGGTCTCCGAATATGACACTGGCCAGCCATGCAGGTTCGGGAGTCTCCGATGTCTCGCGACATCACAGCGCGCCCTCGGCAGGATTCGAACCTGCGCACACGGCTCCGGAGTCCGATGCTCCATCCTCCTCCGGACGTCGGTCAGCCGTGGCACATGCCACGCTCGACGATGTCATGCACGAACAGGCGAGACCTGCGCGACGTGACATCGGTGTGTACCGCGCTGCCGACGTGCCAGGTCAAGTGCATCACCGGTGCTCGTCACCACCGAACGCGGCGTGGATGACGTTGCTCGCTCTGCGACGGTACGCCTCGTCGAGTTCGCGACCGAATGTTTGTGCAATCGCCTCGTCGAGCTCGGGCAGCAGGTGTCCATAGCGATCGAGTGTCACGCTGATCGAAGCATGACCCATGCGCGCTTGTATCGCCTTTGGATGGGCACCGGCGGCTATAGCCAGAGCAACGCTGGTATGCCGCAAGTCGTGAAAGCGACAGGACACGCCCGCGAGTTGCTTTGCCTTACCGAAATGGTGGGAATTGAAGCTTGACGCAGACAATGGGTTGCCGGCGGCATTCGGGAACACAAGTCCGTCCGGACCGGGGTTCGCACTCCGCTCCAGATGTTCGGAGAGGACGTCGGCGGTGAAGGGTGAGACGGTGATCGACCGCCGCCCCGCTGCTGTCTTCGGAGGCCGCCGTACAAAGCTCCGATCGGTCAGCTGGACGAGCTGTTCCGTGACCCGGATCTTGTAGCGGCTGACGTCGACGCTGGCGCGGCGCAGTCCGATCAACTCGCCCCAGCGCATGCCGGTGTCTACCGCGACGTAGATCATCGGACGGAAGCGTTCGTTGTGGGCCTCCGCCAAGCGGATCGACTGATCCCAATTGAGGAACGTCATCTCGCGCCTCGGGACACGCGGTGGATCGACGCGGTCGCATGCGTTGTGGAGGATCTTCTGTTTCTGGACCGCGACTGCCAGCATCCGACGCAGCGTCCGATAGTGACGGTGCACCGAGCTCGGGGCGATTCCTTCGGCGACCTCATCGTTGAGCCACTGCTCGATCTCCTCGGCGGGGAGCCGGCTGAGTCGATACGAACCGAATCGAGGAAGGATGTATCGCTCGAGATCGCGCCGGTAGGTGTCCTGAGTCGTCGGTGAGAGCCGTCGTGCGAGCGACAGGAATGTGTCGGCCCACACGGCCAAGGGCAGATCCCCGTCCCGTGGGTCGATCCAGTTCCCGCGCTGCTTGTCCAACTCGACCTCGCGTACGAACCGCTCCGCGTCGGCCTTGCGAGCGAAGGTCTTCGACTGCCACCTTCCGAGCGGATCGCGATACCGGGCCCGATATCGGCCCCGTTCCTTGCGGACGTGTCCCATCGATTCCTCCTCCACGCGGCGCGTGCACGCGGCGCGCACGCGGCGCGTATGCGGCGCGAAACGAGCGCGTTCTGGCGGTTAACGGAGGTCACTCACGGTCACTCTCGGTTGACGCGAAAACAGCCTCTGACCTGGCAGAATAGCAGGTCGAAGGCTGGAGGCGACGCCGGGAATCGAACCCGGGTAGAGGGCTTTGCAGGCCCTTGCCTGAACCACTCGGCCACGTCGCCAGGGTGACGGCTGACCGCCACGGCGATGCACGATAGCGGCGCCGGCGGTCGTACCTCGGTTTCTGGTTCACCACAGACGACCGAGGTGTAGGTCGTGACGCAGCCCGCCACCCCCGGCGCCGCGCCTAGCGACGGAGCACTCGGGCGGCGAGCTCGATGCCGGCGGCTACCGCTGCTGCAATCTCATCGCCGCGGATCGTCGCCGCGAGGTAGCCGGCGGCGAAGGCGTCTCCGGCCCCGGTCGAGTCGGCGACGTCGGTGGCCGGTACGTCGACCGTCAACTGACCCGCTGGACCTCGCACCCGAACGGGACGCGGGCCATCTTTGACGATCACCAGGGACAGCGCACTCCTCGGCAGCAGGCGCGCCTCGGGTTCGTTGGCGAAGACCACCTCGGGGGCCAGCTCATCGAGCAGCGAGGTGTAGCGCTGCACACCGAACTGCTCGACCACCGCCACCGACGATACGTCGACGCTCACCTTGACGCCACGCAGACGCGCCGCCTTGATCATCGCGAGCACGGACGACCCGATCGGCTCGCTCAGCAACGAGTACGACGGGACGTGCAGCCAGGTGACCCCGTCGAGCCAGCGGGCGTCGACATCAGCGAGCATCATGGCCGCGGCACGATCGGGCAGCATCGTCCGCTCGCCGTCGGGGCCGACGAGCACGACGACCGAGCCGGTCCGGTCGCGCCGCTGCACGCGCACGTCGACCCCGTCGGCAGCGAGGTCACCCACCAACCGATCCCCGAGGTCGTCGTCGCCGACGCTCCCGATGAAGCGCACGGGCACGCCGGCCTGCGCCGCGCAGGCTGCGACGTTGGCGGCGCTCCCGCCACGGCGTCGCTCAATTCGCGCCGATGTGTCCGTGCCGAGCGCTGGCGTGCTGGGGAGGTGTACGACGATGTCCTCGAGCAGATCCCCGACCACCGCCAGCACGGCGGCGACCGATGGGTGTTCAGGGGACCGTTCCGTCCCGTAAACACCCATCGGTCGTCGAGCCCGGGGGCTAGCCGCTGACGAACTGGACCTCGGCGACCGGCACGGCATTGCGCGGGTCGGGGCCGCCTTGCGGGTACGTGGCGAGGACCTCCATCGTCGCGCTCGTGGTCGTCACGTTGACGTTGATCGTCTGCATGCTCCGCGAGTCGGCGAGGTCTTGGACGACGGTGCTCCCGTCGGAGAACGTCCAGCGGACCTGCTTGACACGGCGGTTCTGCGGGAACCGATCGACGCCCGTGAGCGGGTCGACCTTCACGTACCCGCCGATCAACCCGACCGACGTGAGGTGTGTCGGCCCGTCGAACGTGAACGACAGCGTCTGTGGTTCCCCAGCCTCACACCGCCAGGCGGTCGCTGGATTGCGGTCGAGCACGTTGCCGGGGCCGAACACGATCGGGGTGCCGTCCGCCTCCGTGGAGTTCGGTGACTGGCACGATCCTGACGTCTCCCGCGGAACCACACCCCCTGGCGGAGCGGCGAACGTCGTCGTCGGCCGCGGCGTCGCTGGCTGCGTCGGGGCGGGCGCCTGTGTCGGCGTCGGCGCGGGTGCAGCGGTCGCCGCTGGCGGCGCGGCGGTGGCGGCCGGCGGCGCGGCGGTGGCGGCCGGTGGCGCGGTCTGCCGAGGTGGCTGCGTCGGCTGCGGCGCCGGGAGCGATCCGCCCTGAGGAACGTTGAGCTGCTGGCCGGGAACGATCAGCGAGTTCTCATTGAGGCCGTTGGCCGCCAGCAGCACCGGCAATCGGACGTTGAGCTTCTGGGAGATCCCGAACAGCGTGTCGCCCTGCACCACGGCGTAGCGCTCGCCCGTGGTCGGTACCGGCGACGTGGGGATCGTCGCCTGCGTCGGCGGTGCGGTTTGGGGCGCGAACGTCGGAGCTTCTGTCGGTGGCGGTGGCGGATTCGTCGACGGAGCCAGTGTGGTCGGCGCAGTGCGCGGCACGAACACGGTGGTCGTCGGCGCCGCCGTCGTCGTGGTACCCACGGTACCGACCGGCACTTCCGGCGGATTGTCGTAGCTGCGCTCCTGGCCGCACGCCGCCAAGGTGACCGCCAGCACGGCGCCCAGAACGGCCGGTGCCGTCCGCCGGTTGACGCGCCGAATCACAGGTACTTTCATCCCGGGAAGAACAGCCTAGGCGGTGCGCCACGCTGAAACCGGTCAAGGGTCGACTGACCAACCCCGTCGGTCAGCCCGCGCCGCGCACGGTGATCGACCCGTTGTCGGTCTGCAGACGGACACGGTGGGGCGACTCGGGGTTGTTCAAGATGTCGAGGGTCTCCCCGCCGTTGGACGTGCTCGCCTCCACGTCGTAGCCAACGTCGATGACCGGAAGGGCGATCTCGATACTGCCGTTGTCGCCGTCGGCCTCGACGTGATCCGGAGGTTCGGTGAACGTCAACTCGACGCGCCCGTTGTCCGTTTCGACATCGGCCACCGTGCTCGACAACCCGGCGCCCGTGATGCTCCCGTTGTCACCTGAGATGGCGAGCGCCCCGGCGATGCCCGACAGCTCGACCGAGCCGTTGCTCGTGTCGACGTGCACGTCACCGTCGATGTTGCTGACTTCTACCCGGCCGTTGTCACCATCGACGTCGACGTCGAGATGGCGAGGCACCTCGATGCGGTACGTGACGCCGCACCACATCGAACCGAACAGTGGGCACGATCCGCGCAGCTCGAGCGTGGCGTCGACGACCTCGTGGCTGAAGCCGGTGCGGCGCAGTCCGTCCGAAACCTCTGCCTCGACGCTGATCTCGTCGGCGTCGGTGCCGACGATCGTCACCGAGCCGGTGGCGTTGTCGACACGCAGCCGGCTGATGTCGGCCGCTGGAACCGTGAAGCGCTCTGTTCGCTCCTCGTGGGCGAGCAGCTCGACGACGTTGAGCGTCCCCCAGCCGAGGCCGGCAAGCACGAACAACGAGCCGAATACCACCCACAGAGATCGTCCGCGTGGTGGCCGTGTGACCACTTCAGGAACCGGCGCGGGTCCGCGCGCGGTCGTCATCGACTGCCGTCATCATCTCAACTCCTCACCCATTGCAACACCGCCAGCACGCGGCGATGATCGTCTCCGTCGGGCGGCAGGTCGAGCTTCGTCAGGATGCTGCTGACGTGCTTCTCTACCGCCTTGTCCGTGACCACGAGTGATCTCGCGATGGCTGGGTTGCTGCGGCCTTCGGCCATCAATGCGAGCACCTCCCGCTCCCGCGGTGTCAGGCGTTCGAGCGGATCGCGCCGCCGAGATCTGGCGAGCAGCTGCGAGACCACTTCGGGGTCGAGCGCCGTCCCACGGGAGCCGACCCGCCGCGCGGCGTCGAGGAACTCGGTGACATCGGCGACCCGATCCTTGAGCAGATATCCGATTCCTTCCGTCGCCTCGGCGAGCAGCTCGGTGGCGTAGCGCTCCTCGACGTACTGCGACAGGACGAGGATGCCGATCGCCGGCCATCGCTTGCGAATGGCGATCGCCGCCCGCAGTCCGTCGTCGGTGTGCGTCGGCGGCATGCGCACGTCGACGATGCACAGGTCCGGCTGATGGCGCTCGACAGCGACGAGCAGTTCGTCGGCGTCGCCGACCGTGGCCACGACGTCCTCTCCGGCATCGGCGAGGATCCGCGTCAGCCCGGCGCGCAGCAACACGGAGTCCTCGGCGATCACGATACGCATGGCAGCTCCACGGAGATCGTCGTCGGGCCGCCGACCGGGCTGATCACGTACATCGAGCCGCCGAGGCCTGCCACACGGTCACGTAGGCCCTGCAACCCGGAACCGGCGCCAGGTTCGGCGCCGCCCTGGCCGTTGTCGCGCACCTCGACGACCAGCCGGTCGCCGGCCCGGGCGATGGCGACGTGGGCCTTCGTGGCGTTGGCGTGCTTGGCGATGTTCGTCAGGGCCTCGTTGACCACGAAGTAGGCGGCGCTCTCGACCACCGCCGGCGGCCGTTCGTTGAGCTGCACGTCCAGCGCCACGGGCACCGGCGAGCGGGCGACCACCGCAGAGAGGGCGGCATCGAGGCCACGGTCCTCGAGGATCACCGGATGGATGCCACGCACGAGGTCACGGATCTCCTTGAGCGCCGACTTCGCCTCTTCGTGGGCGTCGGCGAGCATCCGCTTGCCCTCCTCGGGATCGATGTCGATCTTCTCCTTCGCCGCGCCGAGGCCGGCGGCGAGGGCGACGAGGCGCTGCTGGGCACCGTCGTGGAGGTCGCGCTCGATGCGCCGCCGCTCGGCCTCGGCGCTGTCGACGGCCGCCGTGCGACTTGACTCGAGCCGCTGCACCTGGGCGGCGTGGGCCTCGTCACTCGTCGGCCCGAGGAGCGCCTTGGCGAGGGCAACGCCGACCTTCTCGAGACCGATCGTCACCCACGGGGCGACGAGGACCAGTCCGAAAAGACCCACCAGCGCGGCGGCGCCGGCACCGGCACCCTGGGTGATCTCGAAGAAGTGGAATTTCGCAGAGTCCCCTGGCAGCGCATCGACGTACAGGGGCAGGAAGAGCATCGCCAGCGAGCCGCACCACGCGGCGATCATCAGCGCATAGGTGATCGCGGCGATCGGCAAGTGGGCCAGCTGGTAGGCGATCTCCCGCCAGCGCGGCTTGGAGCGCACCCGTTCCTTGAGCCGCCCCCACCACGACGGCGCCGTCAACCGCGGCACCGAGTCGGCGATCGCCACGCCGGCGAGCGCGGCGACACGTCCCCGTTCGAAGCGGGCGAACCCTCGAGCGAGCACGAATGTCAACCAGACGAAGGGGATCGCAATGACGAACGTGATCAGCAGGCCGACCGACGTGGCGAGAAAGGCGATGATCAAGCTGAACGTCACGGCGGCGACGACGATCGAGGTCGCGTTGAAGCACATGGCGCACCACAACCGCAGCGGATGGCGCCACGGACGCAGTGGGTTGAGGGAGGAGTCGTTCATCGGCCGGTTCATTCTCTCGCTAGTCGGTGGCGATGGCGGTGAGGATGTCGGTCTTCGCGGCTCGGCGGGCGGGTCGCAGGGCGGCGATCAGGCCAGCCGCCGCGGCGAGAGCGAGGACGATGCCGAGCTGGGTGGCGGGGAGGGCGAACGTGCCGAAGCCTTCCTGAGCATCGAGCGCTCGCACGAGCCCCCAACCGAGGAACGTCCCCATCCCGATGCCGCCGATCGTGCCGAAGAGGGCGATGATCACCGACTCCCAGCGAACCGTCGCCCGCGTCTGGCGGCGATCCTGGCCAACCGCGCGCAGCAGGCCAAGCTCGCGCCGGCGATCGTGGATCGACAGTGACAGCGTGTTGGCGATCCCCATCAGGGCGATGAGCACGGCGACCCCGAGCATTCCGTAGACGAAGAACAACACCTGGTCGATCTCGGCACCGATCGTGTCGAGATACTCGTCACGGTCCTGCGGGTCGGGGGCGCCGAAGCGCTCGGCGACGGCCGCGACGTCGGCCTTTGCCGCGTCGAGATCAGCGCTGTCGACGACGTCGACGAGGACGACCGTGATGCTGTCCTGGGCGACGTGGTCCGCCAGCGCGGCAGACGACACGATCACGTCGCCGAATGTCATCCGGTCCGCGTAGACGGCCGTCACCGTGTGGCTCGTGGTCGCCCCGTCGACCCACGTCATCGGGATCGTTGAGCCGACGGCGAGGTCGCGATCGGTGGCGAACTCCTCGCTGATCGCCACGTCGTCGTCGGCGAAGCCGTCGAACGAGCCGGTCGACACCCCCACGTCGAACACGGCGGAGAGGGCCGAGACGTCGGTGGCGGCGACCTCGACGGTGTCGCCGTCGATGACCGTCGGCCCGTAGGAGGTACCGACGGTGGTCTGGATGTCGGGCAGCTCGCTGATCGCTGGGGCGAGGTCAGGGCTCAACAGCGATCCGCTGAAGCCGTCCGGGAGGACGATCAGGTCGCCAGCGAAGTCGTCGGCGACGGTCTCGTCGAGCGACGCCTTGATCGACGCGCCGAGCGTCGTGAACAGCGCCACGACGGCGGTGCCGACCAACAGGGCCGAGGCGCTGGCGGCGGTACGCCGTGGATTGCGCATCGCATTGCGACGGGCGAGGCGGCCTGTGACCCCGCGGAGGACAGCGGGTCCGCCGCCGATCACCGCCGCAGCTGGACGGGCGACGACGGGTCCGAGCGCGACTGCGCCGACCAACAGGGCGAGCGAGCCGAGCCCGGCGCGGGCCATCGCCTCCTCGGGCGCAGAGGTCGCCGTCACGAGGCCTGCGACGCCCAAGCCGGCGACGAGCACCCCGAAGACGGCGCGCCACACGGAGGCCGCCGAGCGGTCGACGGCGGCGTCACGGAGGGCGGCCAGGGGGGCGACCCGCGAGGCCTTGATGGCGGGCCCGACGCTGGCGACGACGGTGGTCCCGATGCCGATGATCGCGCTGGCGACGATCGCCCCTGTTCCGATCACGATGCTGGCGTCGGGCATGTCCAGGCCAGATTCCATCGCCGACTGCAGGACGCTGGCGATGCCGATCCCGGCGCCGAAGCCGATCGCCGTGGCGACGACGCCGATGGCGAATGCCTCGGCGGCAACGGCAACGACGACCTGGCGCCGCGACGCACCGATCGCCCGCATCAATGCCGACTCGCGTGTGCGTTGGGCGACGAGGATCGAGAACGTGTTGTGGATGCTGAAGGCGGCGACGACCATCGCGATGCCGGCGAAGGCGAGCAGCACGGTCTGGAAGAAGCCGAGGAAGTCACTCTCGACGTCGCGGCGCTGCTCTGCCGTGAGGTCGGCGCCGGTGATCGCCTCGTAGCCGTCAGGCAGCTCGGCGCTGATCCGCGCCGCCAGGGCGTCGGGTGTGACTCCCTCATCGGCGCGGACGAGGATCCCGCTGAGCTGTGAATCGCCGCCCGTGAGCAGCCGCTGGGCGGTGTCGGTGTCGAAGGACAGGTAGGTGACCCCGCCGACGTTGTCGCTCTCGCCGTACCTGGCCAGTCCGACGACCTTCACCGGGACCCGCTCGGGCGTCAGCACGGCGGTCTCGTCGCCGACGCCAAGGTCGGCGCGCTCGGCGGTCGCTCGGTCGATCACGATCTCGCCGCTCGCCGATGGGGGGCGCCCGTCGGTCAGCGTCAGCCAGGCGAGCTCTGGGTCGTCGACCCAGTTGGCGGCGATCGAGGGGGGCCCATCGCCGCCGACCGGGTCACCGTCGGCGCCGATCAACGTCGCCGTTCCGCTGACCTCGGGCAACGCAGCAGCGACGCCGTCGAAGGCAGCGACGTCCGCCACCAACGTCTCGTCGATGAGCCCGCGCATGCGCGATTCCTCGGTGCCGATCCGTGTCTCGTTGCGCACGATGACGTCGGTTCCCTCGTTGGCCGCCGTGAACGTGTCCCGGAATCCGGCCTTGGTGGTCGCCCCGAGGATCAGCGTGGCTGCGAGGAAGGCCACGCCGAGGACGACGGCGATGCTCGTACTGGCCAGCCGCCGCTTGCGGCTCCAGAGTGTCGTGAGGATGGTGCGAAGCATGGGAGCGATCAGCCTTTGCGGTCGAAGTCCTTCATCCGGTCGAGGATGCGGGACGGTGAGGGGCGGGACATCGAGTCGACGATGCGACCGTCGGCGAGGAAGATGACGGTGTCGGCGTAACTGGCGGCGACCGGATCGTGGGTGACCATCACGATCGTCTGGCCGAAGCTTTCGACGGCGTGGCGCATGAACGTGAGGATCTCGTCGCCGGCCCGGCTGTCGAGGTTGCCGGTCGGCTCGTCGGCGAAGATCAGCTGCGGCTTCGAGGCCAGCGCCCTGGCCACGGCGACGCGCTGCTGCTGGCCTCCCGAGAGCTCACTGGGGCGGTGCCGCAGACGGTCGCCGAGGCCGACGGTGGCGACCACGGCATCGACCCACGCTCGGTCCGGCTTGGTGCCGGCGAGGGTCATCGGCAGCACGATGTTCTCGGCTGCCGAAAGTGTCGGCAGCAGGTTGAACGCCTGGAACACGAACCCGATCCGCTCGCGGCGGACCTTCGTGAGCTGGCGGTCGCTGAGCTTGCCGAGCTCGACGTTGCCAAGCCAAACGCGGCCCGACGTCAGCGTGTCGAGCCCGGCGAGGGCGTGCATCAGGGTGCTCTTGCCGGATCCCGACGGACCCATGATCGCCGTGAAGCGGCCGGCAGGCAGGCCGACGCTCACGTCGTCGAGGGCGCGGACCTCGGTACCGCCGCGGCCGTAGACCTTGACGGCAGCTTCGGCACGGGCGGCGAGGGGGGTCGGCGCGGCCCAGGTAGGCATCGGCTCGGCCGGAGGTGCGTACGTGGTGGTCATGCGTCCAGTGTGCGGAACCTGCAGCGCAGCGGCAGTGGAGTGGACCGGCGTCTCGGCGCGGGGGTCTCCCCTACCGCGATCTGGGGGAGATTCGTGTCAGGGCCTGACTCGAATCTTCCCCAGAAGCGAGAGTGACACGGATCTTCCCCAGCTGACGGGGCGCGGTCAGGGGGGGTCGAGCGAGCCGGCGACGAGCTGGCCGGCGGCGATCACGGCGACCAGTTGGCGGGCCTCGTCGAAGACGACGAGGTCGGCCAGCTTGCCGACCTCGATCGTGCCCACGTCGCCGTCGATGCCGAGCAGGCGGGCCGGATTGGCCGACGCGGCCCGGCTGACGGCCACGTCATCGAGCCCCGCAGCGACCGCGTTGCGGTACGCGGCGTCCATCGTCAGCGTGCTGCCGGCGAGCGAGCCGCCCTCGGCGAGCGTCGCCATCCCGTCGTGGACAACCACCTCGAACCGACCGAGTCGATACCGTCCGTCGCCGACCCCGGCCGCGGCCATCGCATCGGTGATCAACACGATCCGTTCGGCTCCCTTGCTCGCGGCGGCGAGGCGCACGAACGCCGGGTGGAGGTGATGGCCGTCGACGATCAGCTCACAGCTGACCTCGGCGCCGGTGAGGCACGCTCCGACCATCCCGGGGTCACGGTGCTGCAGCGGGCTCATCGCATTGCCCAGATGGGTCGCCACCGTGGCGCCGGCGGCGATCGCCGCGACCGCCTGGTCGAACGTCGCGTCGGAGTGGCCGATGGCGGCGATCACCCCGGCGGCGGTGAGCTGTCCGATCGCCTCGACCGCGCCCTCTCGCTCCGGGGCGACCGTCATCATCCGCAGGCGCCCGCCCGCGGCGGCGACCAACTCGGCGATCACCGTCGGGTCTGGGTCGGACATGAACGCCGGGTCCTGCGCGCCGCACCGCGCCACCGACAGGAACGGGCCTTCGGCATGGATGCCTGCGACGCGGCGGCCTACGGCGGGGTCGGCGCCGACGAGGAACGAATCGATCCGACGGGCCGCGGCACAGAGTTCGGAGGCGGGGGCCGTGATCAAGCTGAGCAGCGTCGTCGTCGTGCCGTGCGCCAGGTGGAACTCGACGCCACCGGCGATCGCCTCGGGCTCCCCGGAGGTGAAGCTGTGCCCACCACCGCCGTGAACGTGCACGTCGATGAACCCGGCGACGATGGTCCAGCCGCCGTTGGAGATGGCCGTCGAGGGGGCGATGCCGCCGCCGACCTGGGCGATCCGCTCGCCGGCCGTCTCGACCCAGCCGCGGATCACCGACGTCGGGGTGACGACCCGTCCGGCGATGATCACCGCGTGACCTTGTCGGCAGCGCCCCACGCTGTCGAGTTGACCGCGTCGGCGAGCTCGGCGACGTCGCGCCCGGCGACCCGCCACGCATCGAGGGCTGCGCCCACGAAACCGGCGTCGGCGGCGAACCGGGCGGCGACGAGCCTCGGCAAGTCGCGCCACGGCAACGCCGCCGCCATCGCCGCGATCAGCGGTGTCGTGAGCGTGTCGCCGGCGCGCCCCAGCCCACCGCCGATGACAAGCACTTCGACATCGAGCAGCGCCACGACGCCGGCCAGCACGGTGGCGAGGGCGTCGACGGCTTCGGCCCACACGGCGGTCGCGGTCGGGTCACCGTCTCGCACCAGGGCGGCGACATCGCTGGCGTCGACGGTGCTGGCGAGCTGGCCGCTCGCCGCTGCGTACCGTTCGGCGATCGCCCGCGCCGAGGCGATCCGTTCCAGCGTGCTGCCGGGGGCGACGTGGATCTGGCCGATCTCGCCTGCCCGGAACGTCGCCCCTGGGCGGATCACACCGTCGATCACGACGGCCGCCGCGACCCCGGTGCCGATCGGCACGAACAGTGCCGAGTGGGCTCCGGCGGCGGCTCCGAACGTGGCCTCGGCGACCGCGCCGGTACGCACGTCATGACCGACCTTTACCGGCCGATCGAGCCGCTCGGCGAGCCGCTGCCGTACGGGCACGTCACGCCAGCCCATCGTCACCGACAGTCGGCCGACCCCCGAGTCGTCGACGATCCCGGGAATGGCGACGCCGACCCCGACGACGTCGAGGCGTTGTTCGGCACACTCGTCGACCAGCGCGGCGGCGACGGTGGCGATGTTGTCGAGCACGGCGACGGGGCCAGCTGTCGGCCGCTCGGCACGCGCCGCAGCACGTGGAGGCCGGCCGGGCCGAGGATCCCGGCCTTCAGCGACGTGCCGCCGACGTCGACAGCGACGACGGCGAGGCGGTCGCCGGCCGCCCCCACGTCAGCGCCGGTCACCGTCGAGGACGACGCTGAACGACAGGGCGTGTGGGCGATCGGGGTCGCGACCGGCGTGGCGGGCGAGCTCGACGGCCAGACGCTGGGCGCGGATCAGATCGACCAACGGATCGAGGTCGTCGCAGACGAACTGCGCGCCGGTCGCCTCAACATCGCCGTGCAGCCCGGGCGGCGCGTCGCCGAACACCCACACGACGGTACCCGGACCGCTCACGCTCACCGGGCCGTGGCGGTACTCCATCGCCGGGTACGACTCGGTCCAGAAGCCGGCTGCCTCCCGGCACTTCAGCGCCGCCTCCTCAGCGATGGCCGACGCCCAACCGCTGCCGAGGAACGTGATCTGGCGGACGTCCCCGGCGGCGACGGGGAGCGAGCTGGTCACCGCCCCGGCGGCCGCCTCGACGACAGCTCCGAGATCCTCGCCGAGCGAGGCGCGCAGCATCGCCAGGACGGTCGTCGGGAAGCGTGTCTGGACCACCGACCGCTCGGCGGCGACATCGAGCTCGACGACATCGTCCGCCAGCGCCGCGATCGGCGTCGCAGCGTCGGCGGTGATCGCCACGATCGTCGGCGGTTCGTCGCGACTGGCGATCCGGGCAAGGACGTCGAGGATCTCGGTGGTGGTCCCCGATCGGGAGATCGCCACGACCCGGTCGTACCGCCGACCGTCGCGGTACTCGCTGGCCGCAAAGGCATCCGTCTCGCCCGCACCGCTGGCCTCGCGCAACGTGGAGTAGGCCCTGGCGACGTACAGCGAGGTACCGCACCCGACGACGGCGACACGCTCACCAGGCGCTGGCAACGCCCCTACGTGCCCTGGGCCGGCGGCGACGGCCTCGGCCCAGCACGACGGCTGTGACGCCAGCTCGACCTCGATGTGCGTACCTGGCGTGGTCGTGTCGGTCACGGGTCTCTCCGGTGGTCTGATCTCGAGGCAGGATGTAAGAAGCTGCACCATTTATACGCGAATCTTGCAAGTTGTCGCAACGTTCGTCGGTGTCGTGCTACCTTCCAGCAACGATGCAGCGACCGACGCGCTGGACGGCACTGCTCGACATGCTGGCCGGTGACGGGCGGGTGGAGATCGACACCGCCGCCCAGCGCCTCGGGGTGTCCGCCGCGACCGTGCGCCGCGATCTCGACGAGCTTGCCAGCCAGCAACTCCTCGTGCGGACACGCGGTGAAGCCGTGCCGACCAGCGTCTCGTACGACTTGCCGCTGCGCTACAAGCTGACCCGGCGACCCGACGAAAAGCGCTCGATCGCCGC
>CAVYYX010000005.1:0-7748 GCA_963772825.1 Ilumatobacteraceae bacterium
TCCCGTGATCTGGGGAAGACCCCTGTCAATCGAGCTTCTGGGGAAGATCCCTTTCAGCGTCTGACACGAACCTTCCCCAGGTCTCTGATCGCCGGCGATCAGTCGGTCTGGAATGCCGGTCGGAGCGCGTCAGCGGCTGCGCGCCGGCAGTACACCGGGATCACTTCCCAGGGGACGTCGCGTCGAAGCCACGCTCCCCCGGCGACCGGCTCGCCGGTCCACAGGTCGACCCAGTCGCCGGCCGGCAGGTAAACGTCCAGATCGTGGCGATCCGGCCAGCAGACCGGCGAGACGACGAGATCCGGCCCGAAGCGGTAGTGATACGGCGCTTCCCAGGTCGATGGATCGCCGGGATCATCGAACCACAGTGGCCGCATCATCGGAACTCCGGTTGTCACCGTGTCCTCGGCCCATCGAATCAGCCACGGCGACAGCCGATCGCGCAGGACGGCGAAGCGGCGGTAGAGATCGATCGCCCGTTCGTCGCCGTGGCGCTCGGCGAGATTCCACGGCGTGCGGTCGTTGCTCGGTTGGCGGTGGTGGTTGAACTCGCTGTGGTACTGCATGATCGGGCACAGCGCCGCCATCGCTGCGGCCCTGACGTACAGCTCGACGGTCGGGATGTCCCCGGAAAACCCGGCGAGGTCCCAACCCCAGAACGGCACTCCGCTGATGCCAGCGGTCAGGCCGGCGACGATCGAGGCACGGAACGCCTCCCAGGTCGAGTCCTCGTCGCCGGCCCAGTGACACGGCGCCGAGCCGGCGCCGGTGAACCCGGCGCGGCTGAACGTCACGCCATCGATGCCGCGGTCATCGAGTAGGCGGTGGTAGGCCTGCGCGTAGCGCAGGGGGTAGAGGTTGTTCGAGGTGTCACCGCGAGAGCCGTCGTGGTAGCGCAGCTCGTCGCCCCACGCGTGCTCGCCACCGTCGGTCTTGAATCCGTCGATGCCGACCTCGTCGAGCAGGTAGCGACGCTTCGCCAGCCACCACTCGGTCGCCTCGCGGTTGGTCCAGTCGACGAGCAGCGCGCCAGGGAACCACCAACCGCGGTTGCGGTACGGCAAGCCGTCGCCGTCGCGGACGCAGTAGCCGCGCTCGATCATCGTCGCGGCATCGACGGCGACCTGGCCGGCAGGATCGCGGTCCGTAGGCACGAGCGGGATCTGCCACAGCAGCACCTTGACACCGAGCTCATGCAATCGATCGACCATCGCCTCGGGATCCGGGAAGCGGCCGTCGTCGGGGAACACGACGAACGTCGACTCGTCCGACCACGCCTCGATGACCACGACGCCGACCGGGATGCCGAGCTCGACACTGCGCTCGACTTCGGCGAGGACACGGGCTTGCGTGTTCCACTCGTTGCCGCTCATCCACGGACGGAACACCCACGCCGGCGGTGCCACCGGACGTCCGATCTCGTCGAGGTGGGCGGCGAGGACCTCGGCGGGGTTGCCGGCGTACATCGCAACCTCGACCACGGGATGCGCCTCGGGTTCGACGTGTGACAGCGCCACGTCGACGGCGAGGCGGTCGACGTCTCCCGCACCGACGTCGAACCAACAGCGTCGCGACGTACGGACGTGGAACCCCCAGCCCTCGCCCCCAGCGACGATGGCGAACGGAGACGGCAGGTAGGTCCGGGTTCCCTGCTGCTTGTACTGCTCGAAAACCATCGTGTCGAGCCGCCGGCCGCGCTGATCGACGGCGTCGAAGCGCTCGCCGAAACCGCACACGTGCTCACCCGGTCCGAGGTGCATGGCGAAGCGCATGCGCACTGGTCCGCGAGCGGTGACGAGCCACTCGACCGACCCGTCGACGACGCGACCTTGATCGTCGACCACCAACTCGCCGCCGGACGACGCAGCCCACGACCCGGGCCATGCCTCGAACCACTCGGTCGTACCGCCGGTCCAGTGCGACCGCCAGCGGAAGCGGTAGCGCAGCGGTCCATCCTCCACAGCATCGACGGCTTCGATCACCGCCCGCCAGATCGTCCTGCCGCCGAGATCCGGGCGCGCGCCACTTGCGGCGGCGAGGTGTCCCTCGGCGGTCTCGGCGGCCGGATACAGCTCGTCGGCATCGACCGCCATGAGGGGCACCGAGATCCCCGACGGCTCGAGCTCGGCCCACACAGCGTCGACGCCCGCTCCGACGAGGACGCGGAATTCGAGCGGCTCGCCGAGAACCGGCACGACGGGGTGTCGCTGGTCGGGATCGACACGGTACGGGTGGCCGGCACCGAACGGGCGGTGCAGGACCGGTTCGGCATCAGGTCCCATCGAGCAGTCCCAACTCGTCAGCGAGGGTGATGAACATGGCATGCGACCACAGCAGTGGGCGGGCGACCGGACCCCAACGAGCTTCCCACACGGGAGTGAACGAAGGATCGAACGCCGCGCCGGTGACCTGCTCGGGGAGCTGGCCGTCATCGTCGGCTTGCTCGCACATCCACGTCAGTCGGCGCAGCGCCTCGTCGCGACGGCAGGTCATCGCCTCGTACCACCCGACGAAACCGGCGAGCAGAACCCACCGCCCACCGCCGAAGTACGTGTCGGCGCGATAGCGGTGGACGCCGTCGGGTGCGAGCTGTTCGACAACCTCCCGATAGGTCGCCTCGGCGACCTCGCTCCCGGGCGCCACGAACCCGAACGGCACGGCGCAGGCGACGAGGCTGGCGTCGACGTCCTGGCCGCGACCGAGCGTCTTGACGAGGTGACCGTCGACGATGCCATCCTTGCGCACGAGGGCACCGATGGCATCGATCGTCTCCGATGCCGCGGCGGCGATCTCGGCACGGACACCGAGGGCCATGGCGGCACGGAGGCCGGCGGTGATCGCCGCCAGCGTGGACGGGTGGACACCGTCGGCGTGCTCCTCCCACCAGTCGTAGCACGGCGTGTCCCAGAAGGCGCTGAGGTAGCGCGCCGACAACTCGACGCCCTCGACCAGTTCAGCCGCCGGCCGGCCGTGGCGGCGAACATGGGCATCGAGCGCCCACATCCACGTGCCGTAGCCGTCGAGCTGGAAGTCCCACCACTCCTCGCCCGCCTCGGCGCCGTCGAGGGTGAATCGGGTGGGCAGGTGATCGCCGACAGGGACTGCCTCGCCGTGCCCCGATCGCTCGACGAGCGAGTTGATTCGATCGCCGCGACGGGCAACGACCCCGGCGCACCAGTCGAAGAACGCCTCGGCGCTCTCGACGGCCCCAGCGCGGCTCATCGCGTCGGCGATGAACGCACCATCGCGCAGCCACGCGTAGCGATACACCCGGAACGTCGGCGAGGCCGGGTAGGCCCCGCCGACGTCCTGGTGTGCCGTGATGATCTCGACACTCCGCTGGGCGAGGGCGCCCAGCTCAGCCAGTGAGGCCGTCAACTTCAGCGGCCGCCTCGTCGAGGGCCTCCTGGATGTCGGCGCCGTCGGCCACGATGCGCTCGAGAGCCTGGGTGACGATGTCCTGCATCTCCTGCTGACGCTCGATCACGGGCGGCAGGGCGATGTGGTCGAGCGCGTCGAACACGGCTTGACGATTGTCAGGCGGTGTGATCTCCAGATAGCTGGCGAAGGCTTCCTCGTCGGAGACCGCCGGCAACTCCCAGCTCGAAGCCAGGCGCGTGTCGACCGTGGTCGGTGACCCGGTGAGGAAGGCGATCCACAGGGCGGCCTCGTCGGGGTGGTCGGTCCCCGCAGAAGCGACGGCACCGTTCATGAACACAGCGTTGGCCTGCTGTGCGTCTCCCGGCTCGACGACGATGTCGTAGTCGACGCCCGACTCGTTGAGCCCGGCGAACTGCCAGATGCCGTTGTGCCACATCGCCAACTTGCCGCTGGTGAACAACGCCGTGTCGAAGTCGGGAGTGCCGCCGATGTCGGCGAGCGTGGGCATCACCGTGCCAGGCTTCGACGTCAGCCACTCTGCCGCAGCCACGCCCTCGGGCGAGTTGAAGGCGGCGTTTCCGTCGGCGTCGAAGAACACGCCACCCGCCTGGGCCAACGACTTGTAGAACTCGAAAAAGGACACCGGCTGGAACCCGCCGTAGACGCCGGCCTCGACGTCGGTGAGCGTCTCGGCCGCCGCGGTGTACTCGGCCCACGTCCACTCCGCCGTCGGATAGTCGAGTCCCGCTTCGTCGAACAGGGTCTTGTTGTAGATGAGCACGACGTTGGAGAACGTCGCCGGCAATCCGTACTGGGTCCCGCCGTCCGTGAATCCCTCGAGGGCCAGCGGGTAGTAGCGCGCCGGGTCGATGCCGTCGCCGACGTAGCTCCCGAGGTCGAGGAGGGCGCCACTGCGGGCGTAGGTCACGAAGTTCTCGTAGTTGAGCTCGAACGTGTCCGGCGCCGAGCCACCGGCGATCTGCGTCTGCAGGCTCGTGAAGTAGTCGGCGTATGCCGCCGTTTGCACCTCGACCTGGACGTTGGGATGCTCGGCTTCGAAGGCGGCGACGATGGAGTCGAGGTCTTCGAGGTGATCCGGGGCCGCCGAGAACGTGAAGTAGCTGAGCGTCACGTCCTCGGCCGAGGCGCCGGCGTGCTGGGTCGCCGCCACGGCGACAAGCGCCATCGCCGCCACGGCGGCGCCGATCGAGCGTCGTGTTCTGGTCATCGTTGTTTCCTTCTTGCTGGTTGGTGGTGGATGGGACAGGACAGCCGTCAACCCTTCAGACCGCTGAAGGCGACGCTGCGGATCACCCATCGCTGGGTGAGGAGGTAGAACGCGACGATTGGCACGATGGTCATCACCGAGCCGGCCATGATCACGTTCCAGTCGGTGCTGAACCGGCCGTTGAGGCGGGCGAGCCCGACCGGCAAGGTGACGTGGCGGTCAGATGCCTGGGTGATGACGAGCGGCCAGAGGAACGAATTCCACGTCGCCATGAAGGCGAAGACGGCGAACGCCGCGATCACCGGGGCGATCAACGGGAGCAGGATGCGGGCGAACACGGTGAAGTGCCCCGCGCCATCGATGAACGCCGCTTCGTCGAGTTCGCGCGGCAGGGCGAGGAAGGCTTGGCGGAGGAGGAACACGCCGAAGCTGGAGACGATCGTCGGCAACAGCAAGGCGGCGTACGAGTCGACGAGGCCGAGGTTGCGCATCTCGATGAACAGCGGAACGATCACGACCTGCAGCGGGATCATCATCGTGGCCAGGTACAGGGCGAAGAGCACGTTTCGTCCCCGAAACTGGATGCGGGCGAAGGCGTAGGCGGCCATCGACGCGGTGACGAGTTGCAGCGTCGTCGAAGCGACAGCAACGCCGAGGCTGTTGGCTGCGAAGCGCCAGAACGGGAACGTGTCGATGACTCGCCGGTAGTTGTCTCCGGTCGGCGGGTCGGGCCAGATCGTCGGTGGGATCCGACGGATGTCGGCGTCCGTCTTCACCGAGGCAAGGACCATCCAGACGAACGGGCCGACCAACATGACCGCACACGCCGCCATGACGACGTAGCGGCTCACGGTCCGCGCCGTCCGGGACCACGACCGGCTTCGCTCATCCATAGAACACCCAGCGCTTCTGCAGGCGGAGTTGCATCGCTGTGACGGCGAGGATGATGAGGAACAGGACGACGCTCTGGGCGGCGGCGTAGCCAGCCCTGCCGTACTGGAACGTGTTCTTGACGATCTGCTCGACGACCACGGTGGACGCCCCAGCCGGACCGCCGTCGGTCATCACCCAGACCTGTTCGAAGACCTGGAAGCCGTTGATCAGGCTGATCACGACGACGAAGAACAGCGACGGCGTCAGCAGCGGCAGCGTCACCGAGCGCAAGCGACGCCATGACCCGGCGCCGTCGATCGTTGCCGCCTCGTAGAGCGTCGGGTCGATTCCCTGCAACCCGGCAAGGAGAATGACCATCACGAAGCCGACGTCCTTCCACGCCGAGGCGAGGATCACCGAGGGCATCGCCCACGTTCGATCGGTCCACCATCCTGGGCCGTCGATGCCGACCCGCCCGAGCAGCCAGTTGACCAGGCCGTCGCTGGGGTTGAGCAGCCAGCGCCACAGCAACGACACGACCACCCAGCTCGTCACGACCGGGAGGAAGTAGAGACCGCGGAACAGGTTGACGCCGCGCAGCCGGCGGTTGACGAGCATCGCCAGGGCCAAGCCGCCGGAGATGACGAGGGGCAGATATCCGACGAGGTAGTACAGCGTGTTGCGCAGCGCACGTCGGAAGTCGTCGTCACCCCACAGTTCGCGATAGTTGCCCAGACCGATGAACTCACCGGGCGCGATGAGATTCCACTCCTGGAGGCTCACCCACAACGTCCCGATCATCGGGCCGATCGAGAACGCCAGCAGCGCGACGAGACTCGGTGCCAGGAAAGCGGCGACGACCAGCACCGTGTGCCAGCTCCGTTCGCCGCTCATGGCGTTCCGGGACCACGCAGGCCGCTCATGGCGTTCCCGGGCCACGCAGGCCGCTCATGGCGTTCCCGGGCCACGCAGGCCGCTCATCAACGCGACGCCCATCGACTCGCCGCGAGCGGCGCCTGAAAGCCAGCGTCGAGACGGCCACGGATCGCTTCGATCGCCGGGTGCTCGTGCATCGGCGTGGCGAACGGTGCGCGCAGGACCAGCGCGGCGGCGCCGAGGGCCCACGCCGTGTCGTCCCATTCGTCGACGAACACGGGGACGCGGTCGCGCGACAGCGGGAACACACCTGCCGCAAACCGCTCGGCAAATCCGGACTCCATGAACCGCCAGCCCCGAGTTCCCTCACCGGCGATGACGACGGCCTGCGGGTCGAGCACCACGGACGCCGAGGCCAAGGCGTCTCCGAGCGCAGCACCGGCAGCGGCGTAGAGCTCGAGGGCGGGCCGACTTCCCGCCGCCGCCCTGGCGACGAGCTGATCGGGGCCGTCAGCAGCACCGACCACTCGGCGCTGTCGAGCGGATCGGAGCAGCCCAGGTTCCGAGATCAGAGTTTCCAGGCAGCCACGCTTGCCGCACGAGCACGGCCGATCGCCGCCGGCGCTGACATGACCGAGCTCGCCTGCGGCGCCGCGACCGCCACGGTACGGCTCACCGTCCACGACGATGCCCATGCCGACTCCCTCCCCGAGGGTGACGACGACGAAGTGTTCGAAACCACGACCGGCGCCATACAGGCTCTCGGCGGCGGCGAGCGTGTTGACGTCGTTGTCGACGAGCACCGGCAGCCCGAGCGTCCTCGTGAGGTGCTCCCCGAGCGGCAGGTTGCGCCAGCCCAGCAGTGGCGCCTGGACGACGCCCGATCCGTACGGGTCTTCGAAGCCGGGCAGCCCGAGTCCGATTCCGAGCAGCTCGGTGTCGCCGTTCACCGCCCCGATCTGCGCTTCGAGATTCTCGGTGATGGCTGAGAACGGGTTGCCTCCGATCGCGTCGAACGCCACGTGCGATGTAGCCAGCACGGTGCCGTCGAGATCGGCGCGCACGATCGCCAAATGATCGCTGGCGACCTTCACGCCGATCGCTTGGGCGGCCGAACCGACGAGGCCGACCAATTCGGCAGGTCGCCCGGTGCGTGGCGCCGACTGCTCGACGGGTCGGACGACTCCGGCGTCGACAAGGTTGCGCACGAGGGAGGTGACCGTGCCGGGACTGACCCCCGCCCGGCGGGCGATCTCGGCGCGGGAGATCGGTCCGAAGCGACCGATCAAACGCAGCACGGCGCTGCGGTTGACATCTCGCAGGGCGGCCCCGGACACCCCCGTTCTCAACGCTCCGACCCCTCTCGACTTACTTCAGTGACTAAAGATAA
>CAVYYX010000006.1:0-416711 GCA_963772825.1 Ilumatobacteraceae bacterium
GGACGTCGATGACATGCTCGGCGAGTTGATGCCGGGGACCGTCACGCTCGTCGTTGGGCCGCCCGCGGTCGGTAAGTCGACGTTTGTGCTCGGCGCAGCGGTGCATGTGGCCCGCAATGCCGGTCCGGTGCTCCTCGTCACCGGCGACTCGTCGTCGGCGACGGCGTTCCGGTACCTCGGGGCGCAGTCCGGGGTCGAGGGGTCGCCTTCGCGATGGTCGTCTGGGTGAGCGTGACTGGCAGGCCGTGGCGCGGGCGGTTGATCAAACCGGTTCGTTGCCGTTGCGGATCCTCGATGCCCCGATGACGGTCCAGGACGTGACCGACCTGATTCGGGCGGCACACGACACCGACCCTGCGATCCGACTCGTCATCATCGACCCGCTCGATCGGTACGTCGACCAGGTTTCGCGAGTGGGCGACATCGTGGCCGAGCTCCGGGACGCCGCGGGAGTCGCCCACGTGGCGGTGGTTGCGACCACCACCGGTGTGGTCGGGCAGGTGGAAACGCAGGACGAACGATTCGTCGCCGACGCAGATGCGATCGCCGTACTGAACCACGACGGGACCCGATCCCGGCTTGTTCCGATGGCCGTGTGCGATCACGAAGAATCGACACGGGCCGACCGGCACGGTGCGTCTGCTGCTCGACCGCAGCCGCCCGCGGATCGTCAACGCGGACCCCGACGGCCTACGACGACTCAATGGATGACGACGTCATCGGCGACGTCGACGACACCGAGACGTCGGTGCCCGACGGCCAGCCGTCGACGGCGAGATCCGATCTCGGTGCCGCGATATCAACTCGATCGACTGTCGCCGATGTCGACCGTGGTGCGTCTGGCCTTCATCGGACGTCGTCGCCGCTGGCGACTCTGCCATTCGTTTCGACGCTCACGTCGATGGCGCAGTCGATGCCGTTGACACTCCTTCCGGCCGGGCGCGGTGACGGAGCGATCGGCCCGCCACGACTCTGGAATGGTGGTGCTCGTACGTTGCGGCGAGGAGTTGATCCTCGTCGACTCGGCGTCAACGGGCGCATCCGTTCACGTCGCAGCGTCGACTCAGGCTCGCGGCGACGAGGTGATCGCGGAGATCCGCCGCAGGCTCCCGCCACCCGTCGAGGGGACGGTGATGCTGCGCACTGGCATTACGACCGGGACCGCGGTGCACAGTGGGCCGTGCGCCCGATCGAGGCGCCGCAGTGGGCTGACATCGCCGGCAACTATCCGCCGTCGACGCGAACATCGCTCGACCTGCTCAACCGATTGTCGACACCGACCGGCGGCGGCCGACTCGTTCTGTGGCACGGTGTTCCCGGCACAGGTAAGACGACGGCCGTGCGGGCGCTGATCCGGTCGTGGGTTCCCTGGTGCAGCGCCCACTACATCGCGGATCCGGAACGGTTCTTCGGCGACTCGTGCTACATGACTCATGTCCTCAGCGCACCGGCCGCCGACCCGACATCTCGACGAACCTCGTTGCCGGCCGGCACCGTCGTGGCGACTGCTCATCGCCGAAGACTCCGACGAGTACCTGCGTGCGACCGCGCGACGAGATGCCGGCGCAGGCCTCGGACGGCTACTCAATCTGACCGACGGCATGCTCGGGCAGGGGATGAACGTGCTCGTCCTGCTGACCACGAACGAAGAACTCTCAAGGTTCCACCCGGCCGTGACCCGCCCGGGACGTTGCCCTCGCCGCCGTGAAGTTCGACGCGTTCGAACCCGGCGTCGCCACCAAATGGCTCGGCACCCCGATCGACCAACCGGCCACGCTCGCCGAGCTACTCAGCGCCGCGGCGACCTCTCAGTCACGGGCCACACGAGCCCGACGGACGACCGGGCCAGTACCTGTGACGCAGGGTAGTGGTTCAGGCGCTCGTCGGGTCGGCGAGGTGTCGTCACCGGTCGATGAGTTCAAACGTCGTCGAGTGCACGGTCGTTCCCGTCATGCCTGCTGAACCGATCTCACCGCAAGCGTCCTCCGATCGCCGGTCAGCTCCGCGACGCGTCGCCGCCTGCGGGCGGTCACGCGGGAGGGCTGTGAAGCGGTGACGCCTCGCCAAGTGCCGGTGGTTGAGGAGTCGTTTTCCTCCTGGTCAATTTGTGCAGTCGGCCGTGTTGACAAACCCAACTTTGAGCCGACTCGCCCGTCGAGAAAGAGTTCGGCCTCGCAGTCCTCGGGCTCCCGCTCGCCAGCTCAGCAGAACTCGAGATACCTCCGGTAGGTGTCAGCGGACCACCCGAAACTCGATAGACCCGCAAAGCCGGCACGGAACTCAATGCCCGCGCAACCCGGGCATCGAGAATGAGCGGTCTCGGACCGGGGACACCATTGCGGTAACCCGTGAAATAGAGGTGCTTGGTGAAGTACGCCGGCCCGACGAACCTCAGGTAGCTCTCTCCGTCTGGCATCAGACTCGCATAGGCGGCAACCGCACCATCGTTGTGAAGTACCTGATCAACTCGGGTCAAGACCTCCTCGATCACGTCGACATTCGTTGTGAACACGCGCACCATGGACCGACGAGAAACACGTGTCTTGCCCACACCCCAGACATAGGCGGCCACCGCGACTGCGGACGAGCCGATGCTCGCCGTCACCCGTGGCGATCTTGAATACGTCCTTGCGATCGATCCGTAGATGATCGGCGTGGTCAGGATCCGAAGCCAGAACGTCAAGCTGCGGCGGCCAGAACGCCGCCAACTTCTCGTGCTGCAGGTAGTTTCGCCACCAAACCGGCTTGAACCACGTGTAGTCCGGCGTGTCCTGCTGACCGGCAGGTCGTCGAGCCTAACTCCCCAGCACACGGAGTGTCAGGCTGCCTTCGGTCGGCGACCGCAATTCCTGCGGGCGCGCCGGGTCGGAAGCTGGAGCGTCGACGCCAAGGCGGGAGACAGCGATCGCAGCGAGCGGCGAGGCACCGCGAGTACGGCGCCAAACGACGCGCCACCGCCCATCGATAGGGCACAGATCGGCATCTCAATCGCGGGGCGCGGAGAACTTCGGGTACTCGGCGTTCGAGAAGCTAGTCGCAAGTGCAATCAGCAGGCGTCGCCCACGGCACTGACTCCCGGCAACCGAGGCGTCGGCGCTCATCACCTAGGAAAGTTCGCCGACAAGGGCAGGCAGAACGGGTGCCCGGCCGGATCGAGGAGAACGAGGTGACTCTCGGGTGCGGGCTGCGATGCGCGCGCACTGCACCGAGGGAGACTGCACGACGCTCGGCGTCACCGAGGTCATCAACCTCGAGGTCGATGTGGCCCTGCTTCGGAACCGGCCCAGCTGGCCAGCTCGGCAGCGACGTAGTTCTCGACTCGCATCGCGGTCAACAGGACGTGGTCGAGCTTCACCACCCCGATGTCGTCCCTGGCGACGACGATCTCTCCGCCCAGCAGTTCTGCCCAGAAAGCTCAGCGGCCCAGGATCAGCACAGTCCAGCGAGATGGCACCTTCTAGGCAGATCCCTCGCCACACCGGACACCGTTAGGCAAGGACAATCAACGATCGGACCGAGTAGGCCTCGGGTGCCGCGTCAGGGGACCGTTGCGACGTTCGTGGCGAGACGCTGAGCCGACGCTCGGGAGAGGAGTAACAGGGGTGGGGGCAGCTGGCAGCGCACTCGCCCATCGCTGTTGTCGAGTCGTGGACACTTCGATGTCACACCCCACGAGTACAACTTGTCGCATGAAGGTGTTCGTGAGCTAACTCATCAGTGGGTACGAGCCATATCGCGACGCGGCAGCCGAGGCTGCACAGATGCTCGGCCACACGATGCTGCGAGCGGAGGATCTGGGTGCCACTCCCACGTCTCCACAACAGGCGTGTCTCGGCTTGGTGCGGGATAGCGATGTGGTGGTGCTCTTGATCGGTGAGAGCTATGGAGCGGTTCAGCCGTCGGGCTTGTCCGCGACCCATGAGGAATATCGCGAGGCACGTGAGCGAAAGCCGGTGCTCGTGTTCGTGCAAGAACACGTGACCCGGGACGAGCAGCAGGCCGAGTTCCTCACTGAGGTTCAGGACTGGGCGACGGGCCATGAACCGGCCGGTGTTCTGCGTCAGGTCGGGGTGGGTGTTGGGGCGTTGCGCTCCGCGTGGGAGCTGACGCGTAGTAGGTGGTCTCGAACTCGGCGGGTGGGACGTGGCCGAGTTCGCTGTGGAGGCGGCGGTGGTTGAACCACTCGACGTAGGCGAGGGTGGCGAGCTCGACGTGCTCGGCGTTGCGCCACGGCCCCTGGCGGCGGATGAGCTCGGTCTTGTAGAGGCCGATCACGGACTCGGCGAGGGCGTTATCGTACGAGTCGCCGATGCTGCCGATCGAGGGGCGGGCGCCGATCTCGGCGAGACGTTCGCTGTAGGACACCGCGACGTATTGCGACCCGGCATCGGAGTGGACGATCACGCCGTCGAGCAGCTGGAGGCGGCGCGAGTGCACGGCCATGTTCAGCGCGTCCATGACCAGCTCGGTGGTCATCGACGCGGCGGTGCGCCAGCCGACGATGCGGCGGGAGAAGACGTCGACGACGAACGCGGTGTAGACGAACCCGGACCACGTCGCCACGTAGGTGAAGTCCGACACCCACAACTCGTTGGGTCGGTCGGCACGGAACCGGCGTTGCACGAGATCCGGCGCCCGCGGTGAGGACCGATCCGAGCGGGTCGTGATCGTCGACTTCGAGCGGACGGCGCCGCGTATGCCCAGCTCAGCCATCAGCCGGCTGATGCGATCCTTGTCGACGATCAGGCCGTGCTCGCGGGCGAGCGCGGCCTTGATCTTGCGACGCCCGTAGACCCGATAGTTGGCCTCGAAGACGTCGAGGATCAGCGGCTTCAACGCGTCGTCGGCGAGCCGGCGGGCCGCACGGTCCGCGGGCGATCGCCGAACGGACCGCCGACGGGGCGACCTGCAGCACCCTGCAGGTCGGCTCGACCCCGTGATGCGGATGGGCGGCCACGAACGCCGCTACCGCTTTGACTGGCGGTCGAGCACCGCCCCGAAGAAAGCTCGCCGCGTCCTGCAGGATCGCGTTCGCCCGAGCGAGCTCGCGGTTCTCCTTCTCAACGCCGCGACCTGGGCCCGCAGCTCCTCGACCGAGCCCGGCGACGGTGCCGGCCGCGGCCGTGGCCGGCGCCGCCGCTTTCACCCAGTTCATCAACGTCGCCGGCTTCACGTACAACCTCGGCGCCAGACGCTCACACGCTGCCGAGCGCGACTCGTCCGGCGCCGATCTCCTCGAACACGAACCTCACCGCCTGCTCCTTGAACTCGGCGGTGTACTCCTTCCTCACAGGCATCTCGCGATCCTCCCAGGATCAATCGAGACCTGACGCAAAACCCCGGCCGGTTCACCATTTCCGCAGTGCGTTTACTGACCCGGCGTCGCTGAGGGCCGCGGTGGTACAGAGGTTGCACGAGCTCGAACTCGCTGTATCGCACGGCTCGTTTGACCAGGCCGAGTGCTTGGACCGGGCTCGAAGCCTCTTGCCGTCTACCGCAAGAGGCATCGGCGCCGGCCCCGAGCTGCTTGTGGCGATCGCCGCTGGGCCCGATCAGCAGGTGATTCGACCCGTCGAACTCAGCGATGCATCGTTGGCAGCTGACCTGCAGCGTGAGGCGCTCTTCGGCCCGAATCCGGTCCTCGACCGCTCTGAGGGAACGACCGAGTCTGTACGTGGCGCGCAGCTCACGTTGCGTCAGGACCATGGCGAGGTCATGCTCGATCAAGCAGGAAGCTTGAGAATCAGCACGGTGCGGCGTTCGAGCGGTGCGCGGCAGCGGACAGAGATTCCGGCGATCATCCACGAAGACGTCCAACGATTCATCGGGTCAGCCGTCCGGTATGCCGGCTGGATCCTCGATCGAGTCGATCCGATTCGCCGCCTCACTGATGTCGTCATCCTGGTTCAGCTCGCGGGCGCCGGTTGGATGCCCTGGCGAACCCGAGCTGAACACGAGACAAACCCATCGTCCGGTTCGATGGGCATGGGCGGCGACGCGGCGTCCACGGTTGAGCTGACCCCGCCCCGACGACACCGCCAAGCGCTAACCCATGACGCCGACCGCATCGCCGAAGACCTAACCACGCTGCTCGCACGCGACCGTCAACGATGAGAGCCATCGATCTCGACCACCAGCGAAGACGTTGGGATGATGCTCGCCGGCTGGATCGCCTCAACCTCGAGGACACCGATGGCTTCGCCGCAGGTGGGCTCGGCGCTCACGTCGACGCACTGGATCTGCGCATCCGGTTCCTGCCCGCCGACCCATTGGCAACACCTGTTCGCCTCGATGGTGCGGCGGAAGAGTGGCTGTCCAAGTCTCGTCGCTCGCCGTACGGGGGCCGTGACCCAGACCTGGGACAGTGGAAGCGAGCAACCAGTTCGGCGCTCGTCCGCTACGACCAGTACCGCGACGACCAAGGCTGGACCCGGTTTGTCGGGTTGCATCGAGACGGAGGCCTCGACTTCGGGCAAGGAACTCGAATACGGCGCACCGAGACACACGAGTGGTTTGGCTTCGACCCCTAGTCGGGCTGACCTGGCACCTGGCATCGATGCAGGTCGAAGCTGTCGAGCGCTGGAGCATCGCGGGCCCGTTCGAAGTCACGTTGGCACTCGCGGGTGTCGAAGGTGCTCGGCTGGGCGGCTTCGCCGAAGGTTGGAGAGACGTCGGCGACATGTTCTACCGCGATGCGCCGACCTGCCTCGAGCACAAGGTGCTGTACGCGTCGAGTGCGACATCCTGGATCCTGAGGCCTTGGCGATGGACGTCGGAGAGCAGCTCGAGAACACCTTTGGCTCGACGCACCGGAGATTCATCGCGAACCGGGGAGACTTCGAGGCCCGCTTCGATCCTCGCTTCTAGCTCCTAGAAGCGTTCGCGACACGATGACCGACTTTCGCGTCCTCGACCGCGCGGCGGCGACCGACCGGGGCGTCCTGGAAGCGCCGTTCCTCGACACCGCCGACTGCCGCGGCGCCATGTCCGACTCGCGCGTCCGATACCACGCGCCTCGGCCAGCTGGCGGCATCCTCGATACGTTCCGGTCCAGGACACGCCCGAATGTCGCGCCCGAATGACGCACGCCACGGGTGAGAGACCCGCACATAGCGCTGGCATATCCGCGGGCACCGAAGCAGGAGGCTGCCGGCACAGCCTGACCGGCCCCGCGTCATCTCCGGGTTGGATCCGTGGGTCGATGGTCAGCGTCCGAAGCAGATGGTGCGTCCGGTTGTGCCTGGTTGGCGAGGTAACTGTCAGCGGGACCTCGGCGGCCGACAATGTCGCGCTTTGCGGCGGTCGCCGACCTTTAACCAGGCATGGACGGAAAGTCCGCTAGGTCCGCGCACCGGGCACCGATCGATGCACCGCTCGCCGACACGGCTTCCTCTGCACGCGGCATCAACCGAGCCAACGCTAAGCCGGAGCGAGCACGGGCTCCCGCCGGCAACGCTCAGTTGCCGCGGCTGGTCGACATCGGCGAGGTCGCTGATCATCTCGGGGTAAGTGTGAGGCACGTTCGGCGCCTCGTTGCGGAACGGCGTATCCCGTACGTGAAGTGGGGAAATCTGCTGCGTTTCGATCCACTTGAAGTATCCAGTTGGCTCGCCGTACGGACGGTCGACCCGCTCGTCCATGGTCGGCGTGACCGGCGAGCCATCTGATCGCTGGTTCAATCTCCGAGGTCACAATGGCGGTCTGGTCTGCTCGGTGCGTTCGAACCTGCTCAGAGCCGCGGTATCAGCGCGCCGGCGTGATGTTGGGTTGGTGATCGATCAACCTCAATGCCGTGTTCGGCGGGTTACCAGCCAAACGTGACGTCAACGGAATTTGGGTGGAGCTGTCGGTTCTTCGCGGGCTCCCCACGGCATCCCCACAACAGCGATCGACACTCCGGCCGTCGGACGCGCGTCACCTCCCCCGACACTCCTCCCAAAATCGACGGCAAACAGGGGTAAGCGGCGGTCTACGACGGCCATTGCCAGTACGGACCTAGGACGCATCACCCCTGCTATTTAGCGTGGTAGAAGTCCATTTCCGCTGGTGCCCCCGGCAGGATTCGAACCTGCGATTCACGGTTTAGAAGCGAGGATTCTCGTGCTCTGGGCATCGGCGCGAGCCATCAGCTTCCTGTGTAACGCCCTGCTCGGCGGCGAACCAAGTTCACTGGCTCGCCAGGGGAGCGCTCGTCGTTGAGCACGAGGTCGATTCGCGCGTTGGCAAGCTCCTCATCGGCCTCCATCGCACCGACGTAGGTCGACACGAGCGTCTCGACGCTGTGGCCGAGGCGGCGCGCGACCTCGCCGAGCGGTACGCCCCCTTCAGCCAGGTCGTGGCTGCGGCGTGGCGGCAGTCGTAGACCCGCAGCGGCGGGTGACCGATCGATCGAAGCGCCCGATGCCATGCGCGGGACCAGTTGGATGCCGTCGGACGGCGCCGGTTGCGAGTGCGGAAGATGAGCTCGTCGGACGCGAAGTCATGGCCTTCGAGCCAGTCGTTGAGGATCTCGACGAGCACCGGCGGGATCGGGCACGGTGCGCTCGCCGGTCTTCGGTTCGCCCGGCTCGTCGAGGGACGTGTCGGCCTCGGTCGACGTCGATGCGACCCCAACCCGACGGCGGAAGGGTGAGCGCCCGCGGTCGCAGCATCACGACCTCGGAGGGCCGCAGGCCGCCGTAGTAGGCGACGGCGGTCATCACCTGGTACGTGCGACTGCCAGGTTGATGAGTGACGATGGCGTCGAGGGCTCGCTCCATCGTGGCTGGCTCGGGCAGCACCCGCACGTCGACGGCCTTGCGTAGCCGAGCTCGCCTTGCGATGCTGCCGGCCCGTCGGTGTCGGCGGCCACGGATCTCGGTCCAGGATGTCCAGCTCGACGTGCCCGACGCACGCAGGCCCGAGCGATCTTGCGGTACCTGCTCGCGGTCGCAGGAGCGAGCTGCTGCCCCTCGACGCCACGGCCGAGCTCCGAGTCGACCCTGGCAAGCACGTCCCGGTTGAGCGTGACCAGCGTGTGCATCGACTCATCCAGCCATCGCTCGTAAGGGTCGTCGTGTCGAAGCTGCCTCGGGAACCAGCGATGAGTGAGGTAAGCCCGTATGTCCGCTGGCGCCGCGACGGCCGGCTGGTGGAGACCAGCGGAAGGAACCTGGTCAGCGCCTCGACCGCCGACTCCTCGAGTACGCGGCTGCCACTCGGGCCACTGTTCGCCAAGCCAGCGGCGGGCCCAGTTGTGGATCTTGGTTCGGCCAGGCGGCGGGGACCACGACGCCGGCTCGGCGGTCTCCGCGTCGAATGGCTCGCGCAAGCCGCTTGGCGAAGCATCAACTCGCCTCGGAATGCCTCCGCCTCAGATCTCGTCTTGAACGTCTTGCCTCGCGACTCGACCGTCGACGGCCCACCGCACGACCCAGGGCCGGGTTGCCAGCGCGTGGCTGCGTCGGTCCTGGACTCCCCAGATGCGGACGTCTTGCCACGACGACCTCTGTGGGGAGACCATGGGGAGAGCATAGCTTGCGGTGTCATACCATGCCCTCTGAACAGGCACGATGATGCGGAAGATGAACAGCCTCCGGAGCCGTGTGCGCAGGTTCGAATCCTGCCGAGGGCGCCCCGCGATTTGGTGCTCTACCAGGCCGTATGCCGTCCTTGTTCGGGACTGCCGGCGTTCCGTCGGCGGCTGCGCGCACGGCGACCGCGGAACCGTCGGCGTGTGCCTGGGGCGGGCGGCGACGTCCGGGAGAAATGGCGGTCCGTTTCGACTGGGGAGGCGTATGGTCGTCTACGGCACTGGGCGCCACGTGTGGGCGGAGGAGGAACGATGAGTCTGATGCTGTCGAGCGAGGCTGTCGATGCGCTCCGTGCGCAGTTCTCCGGTGAGGTCGTCGGGCCTGATGATGGCGGCTACGGCGAGGCGAGGGCCGTCCACAATGGCCTCATCGACAAGCGGCCGGCGCTCATCGCCCGATGCGTCAACACCGCCGATGTCACGCGCGGTGCGTTTCGCCCGAGCCCAGGGTTTGGACATCTCGGTTCGAGGGGGCGGGCACAACGTCGCCGGCAAGGCTGTCACCGAGGGCGGTGTGATGGTCGACCTCGCACGGATGCGCGGGAGCTGCGTCGACCCGGCTCGGCGGCATGCGCGAGTGCACGGCGGCGCCACGTGGAACGACTACAACCGTGCGACACATCAGCATGGCTTGGCGACGACCGGTGGAGTGATCTCAACGACCGGGGTTGCGGGACTGACCCTCGGCGGCGGGCTCGGGTGGCTGATGGGTCACTTCGGGATGGCCGTCGACAATCTGACTTCGTCGAACTCGTCACCGCGAACGGTGACGTGCTGGAGGTCAACGCGGACACCGAACCCGAACTGTTCTGGGGCCTGCGGGGCGGTGGTCGCAACTTCGGGATCGCCGTCTCGCTCGAGTTCGAGGCCCATCCTGGACACGATTCTCGGTGGGATCGTCGCCTACCCGCTCGCTCGAGCCCTCCCGGTGTTCGCCGCGTACCAGGAGGTCACCGCCGACCCGCCCGATGAGCTCGTCAGCTTCTTCGGGCTCGTCCACGCACCCGACGGCTCCGGACACAAATCGTCGCGCTGCCCGTCTGCCACAGTGGCGACATCGCCACCGGAGAGGCGCTCGTCGCCCCGCTGCGCTCGGTCGGCACGCCGGCGGTCGATCTGATCGGCCCGATGCCCTACCCAATGATCAACACGCTGCTCGACGACGCATTTCCCAAGGGAGCCCGTAACTACTGGAAATCAGCGTTCTTCAAAGAACTGACTGAGGACGTGATCGGCGTGCTCGTCGAGGCGTTCGAGCGGGTGCCGTCACCGATGGCTGGGATGGTCGTCGAGCACTTCCACGGCGCGGTCACCCGGGTCGACCCGACGGCGACCGCGTTCCCCCATCGCCAGCCCGGCTTCAACCTCGTCATCGCCGGTGAGTGGCTCGACGCGGCCGAGGACGAGGCCAACATCGCCTGGGTGCGGTCTACGTTCGAGGCCGTCGTGCCGTACACAACCGACGCGGTGTACGTCAACTACCTCGCCGACGAGCCCGAGCGGGTGCGTGCCGCGTACGGACCGAACTGGGAGCGCCTGGTCGCTCTGAAACAGACGTGGGATCCAGACAACGTCTTCCACCTCAACCAGAACATCGACCCGGCCAGCTGAACGCCAGGAAACGACGGTTCAACTCCAGTCAGGTGCGGTCGCGGGCCGCGCCGTCGACTCCCGCACGAAGATCGTCGGCTGGAAGAGGGCGCCCGGAACCCGTTGATCTGTCCGGGCGATCAACTGCAAGGCGATGTTTCCGGCGGCCTGGCCGACCTCGGTGCCGGGGTAGGCGACTGACGTGAGTGGGGGGTCGACCTGATCGATCGTCGGCGAATTGTTGTAGCCCACCAGGGAGACGTCGCGTGGGCAAACGAGGCCGCGGACACGGAACACGCTGAGTGCTCCGAGCGCCATCAGATCGTTGTGGGCGAAGACGGCGGTGGGCAGCGAACCACGGTGTCGGTCGATCAGGTCGTAGGCAAGCCGTTCACCTTCCTCGCGGATCGGCCTCGAACCGAAGCCGAGCCCGTCGAGGAGCTCGACGCCTGCGTCGGTGCAGGCGTCGCGGAATCCCTCGTGCCGGGCGACGAAGTTGCCGATGTCCATCGGTCCACGCAATTCGGCGAGGCGGGTGTGGCCGAGGCCGATCAAGTGTCGCGCCGCAATCGCTCCGCCCGCCCGGTCGTCGTGCAACACGTGCGGAAGCGGGCTCCCCGGCAGCCCCCGAACGGCGACGACCACCGGTGTGAACCTCGTCGCCGCCTCGAGAACGTCACGGTCACCGAAGCGGGCGCCAGCGACGATGATGGCGTCGACACGGCGGCTGAGAAGGTGGTTCACGCCCCACGTCAGTCGGTCGGCGTCGTCCTCCGTCTCGAAGATGAGCGGCAGCATCTGCTCGGCGGCGAGGGCCTTGGCGATGCCGTGGATCACGGGAGTGATGAACGGGTTGGCGAGATCGCCGACGATCACCCCGATGGTCGCCGTCGCCCGCCGCCGCAACGACCCGGCGATGTGGTCGCCCCGGTAACCGAGATCCTTGGCAGCCGCGCGCACGCGGGCGATCGTCGCCGCGTTGACGAGGTGCGCTTTGGCCGGGTCGAGAGCACGCGACACCGTCGAAGCGTTCACGCCGATGCTCTCGGCGATGTCTTTGAGCGTCACGTCAGCGATGGGAGTCCGCTCTCATCGATCGGACACGTCTGTGCCGGACTGCACCTGCGGGATCCCGCGGAGGTAGACGGCCATGCTGCCGATGTCCGCCGGCCCGAGCCCGGCGGCGGCCGCGGCGTGTAGCGCGCCAAGGTTGGTCTCGGACTGTGGCAGCGCTGCTCCCACCGCTGAACCGAGTTCGAGGACGAGATCGAGATCCTTGATCGCCAGGTCGATCGGAAACGTCACCGCGGCCGACTCCGGGTCTTCGAAGACCGGACGACGGTAGTGGACGACCGGCGCGGCGACCGCTGAGGAGGTGAACACGTCGTAGGCCACGGACCGCTCGATGCCCGCCCGCTCGGCGAGCACCAGCGACTCGGCGACCGATTGATTGATGGCGAACACGATGGCGTTGACGGCGAGCTTCATCGCCGCCCCGGCACCTCGGCCGCCGACTTCGATCACCTGGTCCGTGATGCCCCGAAGCACGGGCACCGCGCTTGCCAGCGGGTGCTCGTCACCGGCAGCCATGACCAGCAGCTTGCGGGCCTGTGCCGCGGCGACGCTTCCCGACACCGGCGCCTCGACGAGGTGTGCGCCGACGTCGGCCAACCGGCGTCGCGCCGCGTTGGTGTGCTCGACGCCGGTCGTGCCCATGTCGATGACGACATCTCCCGCCGACAGGCCGGCGATCAATCCGTCGTCACCGTCCAGGAGGTCGAGCAACGCCGGGCCATCGGAGAGCATCGCGACGACCAACGAGCATCGCTCGCCCAAGGATCGTGACGAGGCGACCGCTGTGGCTCCCGACTCTGCGGCGAAGGCGTCGGCGACCGACGAGGTGCGGTTGTACACCACGACCGGGAATCCGGCGTCGACCAGCTGGCGGGCCATCGGCTGGCCCATCCGACCGAGCCCGGCGAACCCGACGGTCGGTGGTGCGGTGGTTGGCAAGGTGGGCCCCTTCGACGGTTGTCTGCAATCGATTGTAGTTCGTGATCCCCACAGCGACGTCACAGCTCCCGTCCGGCGCCACCCCGACGAGGGGGGTACGCCGGTGGCGGCTCGGCGGCGATGTCGGTTCAACGCCCATGACGCCGCGGAACCCCAGCACAACGACATCGAGGTCCGACAATCCGCGCATTCCCGTTCCTTTCAGTGGGGCCTGCGCCGACAACGATGGCTCTCGCCGCTCCGGCTTGCATTCGATTGCAGAGGCTGCTTCAATGCCACCAGGCCGACGAGTCTCATCGTCGCCGTCGGCGACAGCCAGGTCCGGGGCGCAGGGACTCGGTTGATCACGCAAAGGAGTGTTGTGTCGACAACGGGGGACTTCTCGAGGCGATCCACCGATACCGCGGATTTCTGAGGACGACGCCGTGGCCATCCGTACCTTTGGTCCGAACAATGTCGATTGGGAAGTCCGCATCGACATGGACCGGCTGCGCACGGAGCGGCTGGCCCGGTTGCACAAGACGCTCGAGGCGTCGTCGCTCGGTGCGCTGCTGTGCTTCGATTTCGCCAACATCCGATATGCCACGGCGACGCACATCGGCACGTGGGCGATCGACAAGCTGATCCGCTTCGCCCTCATCCCGCGTGGCGGCGACCCGATCGTCTGGGATTTCGGCTCGGCGGCGCGTCACCACCAGTTGTACAACCCGTGGCTCGACCATGGTCACGCCCACGCCGGGTCGCCGGGTGAGTCACACCACGACGCCCACGGTTCGCGGCCGGGTCTGTCGACGTTGCGCGGGGCGATCCCGCCGGGTGCCGGGCTCGCCGAAGATGTCGCCGCGAAGGTCTATGACGTCCTCGCCGAGCACGGCCTGACCAACGAGCCGCTCGGCGTCGACCTCGTCGAGATGCCGGTGCTCGCCGCCTTGCAGGGGCGCGGCCTGACCGTGGTCGACGGCCAGCAGGTGTTCTTGGAGGCCCGGCGGATCAAGACGCCCGACGAGATCCTCCTGCTCACCCATGCCTGCTCGATGGTCGACGCCGCCTACGAGGAGCTGTACCGGGCGCTGCGCCCCGGCGTGCGCGAGAACGAGTGCGTCGGCCTCGTCGCCAAGACGCTGCTTGGACCTCGGGTCGGAGTACGTCGAGGGCGTCAACGCGATCTCCGGCGAGCGCTGCTCGCCGCACCCGCACGTCTACTCGGACCGCATCATCCGCCCCGGCGACCCGGCGTTCTTCGACATCTTGCACAGCTACAACGGCTACCGCACGTGCTACTACCGCACGTTCCAAGTCGGCAGCGCCTCGCCGGCGCAGCGCGACGCCTACAAGATCTGCCGCGAGTACATCGACCGGGCGATCGCCCTCGTCAAGCCCGGCGTGACGACCGCCGACATCTGCGCCGTGTGGCCGGCCGCCACCGAGTTCGGCTTCGCCGACGAGATGGCCGCCTTCGCCCTGCAGTACGGCCACGGCGTCGGCCTGTCGATCTGGGAACGGCCGATCTTCAGCCGGATGATCTCGTTCGACCACCCCGAGGTGCTCGAGGAGGGGATGGTCTTCGCCCTCGAGACGTACTGGCCCGCCGCCGACGGTTGGTCGGCGTCGCGCATCGAGGAGGAGGTCGTCGTCACCGCCGACGGCTGCGAGGTGATCACCCGCTTCCCGGCCGAGGAACTGCTCGTCTGCGGCACGCGCTACTGGACGATCGACTCGCCGCTGCCAACCCTGCGAGAGTCGCAATCACACCTCAACACCGCCGCCGGGAGGGGGCAGCAATGAGTGCCACCGTCGACCGCGTCGAGCCGTCGAACGCGATCATGCCCGAGCCGTTCGACCCAGCCCTCGACGACGCCGACATCGACCTCGACACGCGGCTCGACCTGTACCGCCGGCAGCAGGAGATCCGCCAACTGGAGAAGCGTCTCCACGACCTGTTCCTGCAGAACCTCGTCAAGGGCACCAGCCACCTCGCCACCGGCATGGAGGCGGCGGCCGCCGCGTTCGGCGTCGCCCTGCGCCCCGACGACTACACGTTCGCCACCTACCGCGGCCACGGCCACACCATCGCCCGCGGCGTGCCGCCGGGACCGATCATCGCCGAGATGCTCGGGCGGGGAACCGGCCTGCTCGGCGGCAAGGGCGGCTCGATGCACCTGACCAGCGTCGAGCACGGGATGATGGGCAGCTACGCCATCGTCGGCGCCCACCTCTGCATCGCCAACGGCGCGGCGTGGTCGGCCCGGCTGCGCGGCACCGAGCAGGTCGCCGTCGCCTTCTTCGGCGACGGCGCCACCAACATCGGCGCCTTCCACGAGGCGCTCAACTTCGCCGCCGTGTATCGACTGCCGACGATCTTCGTGTGCGAGAACAACCTCTACATGGAGTACACGGCGATCGGCGACGTGACCGCCGTCCGCCATCCCGCGGCCGACCGGGCGGCGGCGTACGGCCTGGAGCCGACGGTCGTCGACGGCAACGACGCCGACGCCGTGTACCTCGCCGCCCAGGCGGCCATCGAACGCGCCCGGTCGGGCGACGGGCCGTCGCTGATCGAGACGAAGACCTACCGCCACGGCGGGCACAGCCGCGCCGACCCCGGCACGTACCGCCCCGCCGAGGAGGTCGAGGCGTGGATCGCCCACGACCCGATCCCGATGTACCACCAGCGGCTGCTGCGCCTCGGCGTCGCCGAGGAGCGACTCACCGAGATCGTCACGAGCGTCGCGGCGGCGATCGACGCGGCGACCGAGGAGGCCAAGGCGGCGGCGCCGCCGGACCCGGCCGAGCTGTGGACCAACGTGTGGGCCGACGGGGGGTGGCAGTGGCGCAGCTGACCTACCGCGAAGCGGTGGCCCGCGGCATCGCCCAGGAGATGCGCCGCGACCCGTCGGTCGTGTTCCTCGGCGAGGACGTCGCCGGCGCCGGCGGGGTGTTCAAGACGACGGCCGGGCTGCTCGACGAGTTCGGACCGCGGCGCGTCGCTCGACACGCCGATCTCCGAGCAGGCGATCCTCGGGGCGGCGATGGGGGCGGCGATGACGGGGATGCGACCGATCGCCGAGATCATGTTCGCCGACTTCTTCGCCGTGTGCTGGGACATGGTCGTCAACGAGATCGCCAAGGCCCGCTACATGACCAACGGCCAGGTCGGCTGCCCGCTGGTGATCAGGTCCGGCAACGGCGGATCGGTGCGCTTCGGCGCCCAGCACTCGCAGAGCATGGAGAACTGGGCGATGTCGGTTCCGGGCATCAAGGTCGTCGCCCCGTCGAACCGCCACCGACGTCATCGGGCTGATGGCCGCCGCGGTTCGCGACCCCGACCCGGTGCTGTTGTTCGAGCACAAGGGCCTCTACGCCTCGAAGGACGACGTTCCCGACGGCGAGATCGTCGACAAGCTCGGCACCGCAAGCGTGCTCCGTGACGGCGGCGACTGCACGGTCGTCGCCCTCGGGCTGATGGTGCCGCGGGCGGTGGCCGCCGCCGAGACGCTCGCCGGCGAGGGCATCGAGGCCACGGTGATCGACCTCCGCTGGCTCGATCCCTCTCGACATGGCGACCGTGCTCGCCTCGGTGGCCGCCACGAGCCGGCTGTTCACCGTCGAGGAGAACCCGCAGGCGTGCGGCTGGGGCGCCGAGATCGCCTCGATCGTCGCCGACGAGGCGTTCTGGGACCTCGACGGTCCCGTCGTGCGGATCACCACGCCGCACCTGCCACTGCCGGCGGCGGGCGAGCTGGAGGACCTGGCGATCCCCTCCGTCGAGCGCATCGCGACGACGATCCGCAAGTCGCTGAAGTAGACTGGAGGAGGTGCGAAGTCGATGAGAGCAGCCGTCTACCACGACCGCCGCGATGTGCGGATCGAGGACGTCGACGAGCCGTCGGGACCGGGCCGATGGCGAGGTGCTCGTCGCCCCGCTGTGGTGCGGGATCTGCGGCACCGACGTCCACGAGTACACCGACGGCCCGATCGTCACACCCGTCGACCCGCACCCGTTGACCGGGGCGACGAACCCGCAGGTGCTCGGCCACGAGTTCTCCGCCGAGGTCCTCGAAGTCGGGGGCGACGTCACCAACGTCAAGGCCGGCGACCGGGTGTCGGTGATGCCGCTGATCTACTGCGGGCACTGCCACTACTGCCGGCTCGGCCAGCACCACCTGTGCGCGACGATGGCGTGCACCGGGCTGAGCCACCGACTGGGGCGGCCTCGCCGAGGCGGCGATCGTGTCGGCCGGCCAGCTGACCCGCATTCCCGACGAGCTCGACGACCAGCAGGGCGCCCTCGTCGAACCGATCGCCGTGTGCCGCACGCGGCGTCGACCGCGCCGGGGTCGGTCCGGGCAGTTCCGTGCTCGTCACCGGCGCCGGGCCGATCGGCATGCTCAGCGCCGAGTACGCCATCGCCCGCGGGGCGACGACGGTCATCGTGTCCGAACCCAACGCCGGGCGCCGGTCGATCGCCGAGGCGCTCGGCGTCCAGGCGACGCTCGATCCGACGGCCGTCGACGTCGTCGAGGCCGTGCGCGAGCTGACCGGCGGGCTCGGTGTCGACGCCGCGATCGAGTGCTCCGGCTCGGCCGCTGCGCTCGACGCGTGCATCCGGGCGACCCGGTCGCTCGGGACGGTGGCGCAGACCGGGCTTGCACGTCCGCCCGGCGCCGATCGACGCCTTCCAGCTCTCGCTGCACGAGATCACGCTCGTCGGCACGTGGTGCTACCCGGTCACCGACTGGCCGCGCATCATCGCCCTGCTCGCCGTCCGGACGGATGGACGGCCGGCCGGCGGTCACCAGCGCGCTCGGCCTCGACGCCACGGTCGACGGCTTCGAGCGGCTGATCGACCGCAGGGCAGCGACGTGAAGATCCTGATCAACCCGAGAGCGTGAACGGAGAGAGCATGAGCGTGGACAGGCAAGCGAATCGTCGTCACCGGGGCGGCCCAGGGCATCGGGCGGGGCATCGCCGAACGCCTCGCCGGCGAGGGGGCGCAGGTGTGCGTCGCCGACATCGACGACGCCGGTGCCGAGAAGGCGGCGGCGGCGATCCGCGAGGCCGGGCGGGTCGGCCGTGGCGACAGCCGGCGACGTGCCACAGCGCGCCGACATCAGGCGGATGATCGACGCCTGCGTCGCCGAGTTCGGCGGCCTCGACGTGATGTTCAACAACGCCGGGTTCAACAAGCCCGAGCCGTTCCTCGACATCACCGAGGAGGTGTGGCACCAGATCATGAACGTCAACGCCCTCGGCGTGCTGATGGGCTGCCAGGAGGCGGCGAAGACGATGATCGCCCAGGGCAGCGGCGGCAAGATCGTCAACACGGCATCGATCGCCGGGCGCCAGGGGTTCCCGAGCTTCGTCCCCTACTGCGTGTCGAAGTTCGGCGTCATGGCGATCACCCAGGGCGCCGCCCGCGCCCTCGCCGCCCACGACATCACCGTCAACGCCTTCGCCCCCGGCGTCGTCGCCACACCGCTGTGGGACAAGCTCGACAAGGACCTGATGGACATCGGTGACTCGGAGCGACCCGGGCAGGCGATGGAGGAGTTCTCCGCCGGGATCCTGCAGCGGCCGCGCCGCCGAGCCCGCCGACATCGCCGGCACGGCGCGCTACCTGGCGTCCACCGACTCCGACTACATGACCGGCCAGGTCGTGATGATCGACGGCGGCATGGTCCTCGTCTGACCATGGAACTGGACGTCTGGTACGACGTGCGCAACCCGCCGCAGTGGTACCGCGACCCGGCCGACGCTGTATGCCGAGACGCTCGAGCAGATCGCCTGGGCCGACACGCTCGGCTTCGGCGCGGCGTGGCTGTCGGAGCACCACTTCACCGAGGAGGGCTACCTCCCGGCCTGATGCCGATGCTCGGCGCCGATGGCCGCACGCGCACGAGCGGATGCGCCTCGGCACCTCGGTGCTGCTCGCGCCGCTGTACCACCCGCTGCGCCTCGCCGAGGAGGCGGCGGTGATCGACGCCCTCTGCGGCGGCCGGCTCGACCTCGGGCATCGCACCGGGCTACCGGCTCAAGGAGTTCGAGGTGATGGGCGTGCCGAAGTCCGAGCGGGGCTCGCGCACGGACGAGATCATCGAGCTGCTGATCGCCGCCTGGACGACGCCGCGCGTCGACCACCGCGGACGCCACTTCCAGTTCGACGACGTCGCCGTCGGACCCAAGCCGGTGCAGCAACCGCACCCGCCGCTGTGGATCGGTGGATCGACGCCGGCGGCCGCTCGCCGAGCGGCGCGCTTCGGCGCCAACTTCATGCCCGACTCGGGCGCGCCGGTGGAGGTGTTCCAGCTGTACCGCGACGAGTGCGCCGCCGCCGGTCATGGCCGGCTCGGCAGGTCGCCACCAACTTCGTCGTCTACGTCTGCGACGACCCCGAGCGCGGGTGGGACGACGTCAAGGGGCACTACTTCTACGTGCGCCAGGTGTACCAGCAGTGGTTCGAGGAGGCCGGCGACCTGACCCAGGTCGACGACTCGGTGGCGTCACCGACGACCTGCCGCGTGGCGCCTTCGTCGTCGGCACGCCGGAGATGGTCATCGAGGCGATCGAGCGGCGCCGCGCAGGGTCGCTGGCTTCGACCGGCTGATCTTCTGGGCCCGCCCACCGGGGATCGACATCGACACGAGCTCTCGCTCGCTCGAGTTGATGGCGACCAAGGTGATCCCCCACTTCGCCGCCGCGGTCGCAGCGAGGCCTGATCCGATGGACCTCGGCAACGGCCTCGGCGACCTCGACCTACTCGACGCTCGTCCATCCGGCCGACGACTGGGACGAGCTGTGGGCGAGCCTCCAGGACTACCTGCCGAAGGTGAAGCAGCGGGTCTGCCCGGATGCACCGTTCGCCGTGTCGATGCGTCTCTCGGCGGCGACGGTGGATCGGCTCCTCGCCGACCAGTCGGCGATGGCCGACCTGCGGGCGTTCCTCGTCGCCGAGGACCTGTACGTCGTCACCGCCAACGCCTTCCCCTACGGCCCGTTCAAGAACCGTTGGTAATGGAGACGGTGTTCGAGCCGGACTGGCGGGAGCGTCGTCGGGCCGAGTACACCAAGGGCGTCGCCACGATCCTGTCGTCGCTCGCCGGCAGCGGCATGAGCCCGACGATCCAGACGGCGCCGCTCGGCTTCAAGCCGCACGTGACGCCCGGTGTCGTCGAGCGCTTCACGGAGCGGCGTGCTCGGAGTCGTCGCCCATCTCGTCGAGATCGCCCGCGACGACCGGGACGACGGTGCGCCTGGGCCTCGAACCGGAGCCGTTCTGTCTCCTCGAGACCACCGAGGAGGCGATCGCCTACTTCCGTGACGAGCTGTTCACCGACGCCGCGGCGGCCAGACTGGCGACGCTCACGGGTATCGCCGCAGCCGACGCGGCCACGGCCTTGCGCGACCACCTCGGCGTCGTGTTCGACATCTGCCACCAGGCCGTCGAGTTCGAGGACATCGGCGCCAGCCTCGACGCCCTCGTCGCCGCCGAGGTTCCGATCGTCAAGCTGCAGGTGGCGGCGGCGATGCGCATTCCCGTGGTGACCCCCGAGATCGTCGAGCAGCTCGGCCAGTTCACCGACACGGTGTACCTGAGCCAGACGATGGAGCGCCGCGGCGACGGGCCGATCCGCCGCTTCCTCAACCTCCGCGATGCGCTGACGTGTTGGGAGCCGGGTGGCGCGGCGACGGAGTGGCGGACGCACTTCCACGTGCCGGTGTTCCTCGACGAGCTCGGCGGCCTCGGGACGACGCGGTTCGCCATCGCCGAGGCGCTGGCGAAGCATCGGGCGACACCGTTGTCGGATCAGGTCGAGATCGAGACCTACACCTGGGACGTCCTACCGGCGCAGTTCAAGTCCGGCGACATCGTCGAGTACCTCGAGCGCGAGCTGACCTGGGTGCTCGACCGAGCTGGCAGCCGGCGGTCACGGCCGTCGAGCAGCCGGCTGGTGAACCACTCGGTGGCCGCGTGCGCGGCGACCTCGAGCTTGGCCCGATCGCTGTACAGCTTCATGTGCGTCGTGTGCGGGAGCACCGTCAACTCCTTGTCGGCCGTCGGCAGGGCGTTGTAGGCGGCGATCTCGAGGTCCCACAGCGTGAGGTCGTCGCCACTGGCGACGATCATCAATGTCGGCGTGTCGTAGATGCGCTGCACGAACGGCCCACGTCGTAGTTGAGCAAGAGGTCGACGGACTCGACGGTGCTGCGGTTCTCGTACAGCGGTGCGTCGCTCTGCTTGAGCGCCTTGAACGTCGTGGTAGGTCTCGGGGAACGGCCACGTCGACAGGTCGCTGTCGGGCTCGGCGGTGGCGTGGGGGATGTACAGCCGGCCGTCGGGATCGAGCGTAGCGCTGGCGGCGGTCCTCGAGGATGAGGTCCCACAGCTTGCGATAGCCGATCGTGCCGTGGACGCGGCGCATGTTGCGGTAGCCGTCGATGACCGGGATCTGGCTGACGATCGCCTGCACCCGCGGGTCGATGGCGGCGAGGATCAGCACGTGACCGCCGGAGTAGGAGATCCCCCAGGCGCCGAGCCGCTCAGCGTCGACGTCGTCGCGCGACTCGAGGTAGCTGAGGGCGTTCTGGTAGTCGCGGATCTGCAGCCCACGGATCGAGGTGCTGGCGTACATCGCCGTCGGAGACGCCGAGGTTGCGGTAGTCGAACACCAATGCGGCGATCCCGGCGGCGGCGAAGCTCGCGGCGTAGTGCGGCATGACGAGCTCGCGGACGTAGCACCACCCGCCGGCGAGGACGACGGCCGGCGGTGGCTCGTCGCCCGCCGCATCCGGCGGGGTACAGCCAGCCGCGGACGGTCTCGCCCTCGCTGGTGAACTCGATGTCGTCGCGCTTCATGATCGCTCCCCGACTGCGAATTGTGCAATCGATTGCACGGTACCACGAAGCGATTCAACTGGGATGGAGTGCAGTATCTGACGGCCCCACCAGCCACCGGGTAAACCGGACCTCCAGTCCGCTCCGCGTCGGCGCACAGCAGTACGGACCAGCGGAGGTTGGAGCATCAACCGGCCACGGAGCGACCCGCACTAACCGCCACGATTCGCCGGCACCGTTCGCTCGGATGGTGAGAGCGTCCTCGCCGCGGCTGACGCGGATCGTGACCTCAGACCTGCTCCAGCTTGGCACGGGGGCGACCGACCAGTCAGATGCCGCGTGCGTGACGACCGCGCCGACCTGAGCGACGGCGTCGCTGATCTCGACCCCTGCCTTGACCCACGTCGTCTCACTAGCTCGGACGAGAACGCCGGCCTGGTCGAACTGTTGGTCGAAGTCGAGGATGAATGACACCTCGACGGCTTCGCCGACCTGAAGCGGGCGCAGCAGGGCGTGTCCGTCGTCGTGGATGAAGCCGTACACCGTTGTGCGCCAAAAGTCGCTGCCTTCGACGGCCGTGACGACGAGATGTCGGTCCACTCGTGCCGTCGCTGCGGGCGCGTTTAGCCATTGACCGCCGTCCCAGCCGAGCGATACTTGATCCGTTGCGATCTCATCACCGTAGGAGACGTACGAACTGCCTTCAGATATCTGCGTCAACAACCAGGCAGCCAGTGCTTGTCACCAGGGACTGGACGGCAGGCTGAACCAAGGGGCTGAAACCGGTCAATCACCAACGACATGCACCGAATCGCCACGCCTCCTCGACCAGTGAGTCGATCGACCTGCGAGCCTCGGTGCCGTCGAGCGACCTCGGTCAGGCAGGGTCCGCGTGGCTGGGTCCAACAGCACGAGTGATCCGCGCGTGGCCTTCGCTGGCTCCGGCTGTACTTCACGCTTGAGCAGCCTCGGCGGCCGCAAGTCGTCGGTCGGTGCTCGCCCCAGCCCGACGGCGACGACGACGGCGCACGCGACTTGCACCAGAACTGGGAACTCACCCCCGGGCGACGCCGAAGGTCCGCCCGCATCGTCCGGTCGCGGACCGGGCAGAGGCGTCTACGCTCCGCAAAACGGGCTGGGGTTGCTCGCACTTCACTCCCGATGGCGACAGCGACTGTTCGATCGGATCGGAGATCAAGACCCGTCCCGAGTGCGGGATCGCACTCGATCGAACGCAGGTTTCCCGCGGGAAACCTGCAAGTGTGCCTGGAACGGAAAAGGGCGCTGACCCGATCACTGGAACCTGGCAGATCGGGTGACCCGATCTGGCGGAGTGGGTCCGCAACCACCGCGGGCGAGCACCCGCGAGGGGCCGAAGAGTGAGCTGAACCCGCGGGTAGCCGCGACCCAACGCGCGGGCTGCGGCAGGTGTTGCAACGTCCGCCGCCTCAACCCGGCAGGACACCCAGCCGGCGGTGTACTGGACCCCTTCCCGGCTTTCGACGCTCGGGGTCGGACACCCGATCATGCGCCTCTACCAGGGACGATCGGGTGTCGTGACACCGCTCGCGATCGAACTTCGATCCGCTGTCGGCGTGATGGGACACCGATGCAGCGACCGTTCCCGAGCGGGTCGCCAGAGATTCGACTGCTGGCACCCGATCACGGCCGTCTACCAGGACTGATCGGGTGTCTCCACAGGCGACCGATCCCGATCCGGCACCCAACCGCTCTGCTCCATTCGCCGGATCACTCAAGTCCCGACGCTCGGTCCCGTCCGTCGTAAGTGGTGGGCCAGCAGCCGGGCGGCCTTGTTGGCCAGGGCGGGGGTGTCATGAGCTGCTGCGACGTAGACCACCCAAACCCCGGCGCCACGCGTACCGCCCTCTCCCCGGGTGCGTACCCGCCGTGGTTGCGGACCCACTCCGCCGGATCGGGTCACCCGATCTGCCAGTTTCCAGTGATCGGGTCAGCGCCCTTTCCGTTCTAGGCACACTTGCAGGTTCCTCTCCGAGGAACCTCCGTTCGACGGCGATCAAATCTGGAGGACGACGACTCAGTTGCCTGGAGCCAGCGTCAACTGCTCGAACGACGAAACAGGGCGCTTCGCTAGCGAACGCGACGGACGACTGTGAGCCGAGGACTTTGCGGAGAGCCGGTCGCGGTCCGTGGTCGATTGTGAGCGGTCGGCACGCCTCGCGGTGACCCGCCGCGGCGGTCGCTCCCCCGTGCCGGCGACTCGACCGGAGATCGGGACAACACGGCCATGCAGGGCCAGCTCCAGGAGCGCCCAGCGTGGCACGCGCAGACGTTTCCGGAGGCGGATCACTGGTAGGCCCGCCTGACCGCAACTCGCCACGTACTGGCCGGCCATCTCGTAGGCGAGCGTCCGGCTGATTCGCAACAGCGCGGCGGCTTCTTCCACGGTGTACAGGAGCGGTTCGGCGCCGGGCTGGGCAGACGGACCACGCCCGACTGGCGCGGGAGGTCTGTTGGCCGTCAGGCGAGCCGAGCAACGGCACGGCCGTCAACGCGGTCGACTTGGACGGCGATCGACTCGGATTGTCTACGCGCTCCATGCGTTGTTAAAGGTCAGCGGCGCCGACAAAGCGCGACACTTCCGCGATCGTTCCGGTGCCTGCTGAGTGGCCCGCACGCGGACTGCAACTACTGAGGTCATCGACGATGTGCCTGACTTTGCGCGAGTGCCCGACTCAGGAGACGGCCGGCGCGAGCGCGGCAGGATCGATGATGATCCGTTCGGGGACGGTGATGACGATCGGGTTGCCGCCGTCGAGCAGCAGCTTGGCGTTGACGATCGTCAGGCCGATCAATTCCTCCGTCATCGTCGAATCGCAGAGCGTGGCCCTCCGGTGACTCGTCGAAGTTGGCCGCGTTGGCCCGGCTCGCCGACATGCAGATACAGAGTGTCCGCGTCCGAGTCGTAGCGGACCCGATCAAACGTCGTGTGGCCAACCGTGATGTTCATCAGCGGTGTTGAGGTCTACTCGCGGATCCATGGGCGTCATCGAAGCTCAGACGCGACGTCCGCCACCGCGTCGTGAAACGCCTCGAAGCCCTCGCGTCGATCCTCCCAGGCGGCACTGTTGTGGACGATGGCCTTCGCTTCACCGAGTGGGACGTGTAGGACAGCACGGGTGATCTTGATCGACTCCGCCGGTGTGAACCCGTCAGCTCGCAGCTGGGCGAGGACGGCGTTCCACTTGTCCCGGTCAAGGACGGCTGTGGTCGTTGTTCGGATCTCGCTCATTGCTTCTGCTCCTTCTGGAGCCGTATGACGAGGTCCACTCTACGACCCGGACTGCTACCGGACAGGCGCGTTCCGGTTACGTGCACGTCGTCGAATCCTGCGGCCGCGATCTCGTCGAGCGCCAGCCGCGCCCACCGGAGGAGCTCAGCACTCGACACGGCCACTCGAGCCGCGCCGCGCGGGTAGACAGCCACGTCTCGAAGCTCTAGTCGCGTTCCGCTGATCCTGACCGCTGCCAGCACATCGATCCAGCCCGCCGGCGTCTCGAAGGATCGCTCGTAGAGCCCGCCGTCATCAAACGTCATTGCCACCCGCCGTGATGTCGACTACTCGAAGATCGACTGGGCGACGACGTTGGCGGCGTCACGGGCGATCGCCGGGGTGACGTGGGAGTAGAGATCCAGCGTGATGCCGACGGTGGCGTGGCCGAGCCGCTCGCTGACGACCTTCGGATGCACGCCCGCCTTCAACGCCAGCGTGGCGTACGTGTGGCGTAGGTCGTGCAATCTGATCGGAGGCAGAGCAGACGCGAGGTTGAGCCGTCGGAACTCGCGCGTGAACCAGTCCGGATGGAGCAGCCCGCCGACCTCGTCACGGAACACAAGATCGGTCGAGCTGTCCCAGACCGGACCGGCGATGAGCCGTTCCTCGTGTTGTTGCCGGCGGTGCACGCGTAGCACGTCGACCGTCTGCGGGTCGAGATACACCGTGCGCCGGCTCCGCGACGTCTTCGTCGGTCCGATCACCGCTTCGCCATTCACCGCGGTCAGGGTTTGCACCACGCTGAGCTGCGCAGCGTCGAGGTCGAGATCGCGCCAGCGCAGTCCGAGGACCTCTCCCCTGCGCATGCCGGTCGTCGCGACGACGACGAGCGCGCGAGTAAATCCGCTCACCGCGGATGGCGGTGAAGAACTCACGTAGGTCCTCCGACGACCACGTTGCGAACTCGCGCCTCGACGAGCTCGGCGGTCGGGCCGCGGCGGCAGCGTTGCGCTGGACGAGTCCGAGCCGCTCGGCGTCCGCCAGCGCCTTACGCAGGACGACATGGCTGTTGCGAACGGTCTTGGCCGACAACGGCTGACCAGCGTGTCCTCCCTCACGTAACAGGTCGGCGTAGAAGCGCTCGATCTGCAACGGGGTCAGCGACTGCACCGGCACTTGCCCAGCCACGTGTTGATGCGGGCGATGGCCAGCTTGTAGCTGTGCACGGTCGTCGGCCGGAGGCGGTGGTGCTGGCTGACGAGCCAGTCGTCGAGATACTGACTCGTCGTCATCGTCGATCTGCTCACGACGGATCCCGCGGCGACGGCACTGAGCACCTCGCCAAGCGCCGCCTCGGCCGCCTTGCGCGTCCGGAAGCCTTGTTTGGCGAGCTGTCGTCGCCTCCCCGTGGATGGGTCGGGGCCGAGGTCGACTCGGTAGGACCACGCCCCGTCTTTGCGGCGCACCGACCCCCGAGCCATCCGCTGACCGTATCAATTCCTGTGCACGATCTGTGCACGGATCACTTCGAGATGCCTAGCAGATCGCCTGCATAACCACGAAAGTCCAGCTAGATAGCGTGCCCGGGGCGGGGATCGAACCCGCATGAGTGTTGCCACCAGGGGGGTTTAAGCCCCCCGCGTCTGCCAGTTCCGCCACCCGGGCGACCGCTCCACGCTACGCCAAGTCAGTCGCCGTCGATGGCGGCGAGCAACGTGTAGTCGACGAGATCGGCGTACTCGGTGTGCCGTTCGATGTACGCCCGCACGAACGGGCACAGCGGCACGACGGGGCGCTCGGCGGCGCGCTCCGTGTCCAGGGCGGCGGCGACGAGCGCCGATCCGACTCCCGAGCCCTCGCGATCCTCGTCGACCTCGGTGTGCACGAAGATCGTTCGTCCACCGCGGCGCACGTACCGGGCGAATCCGACGACCTCGCCGCCGTCGAGCGCCTCGTAGCGATCTGCTGCTGCGTTGTCTTCGACGGTGATCCCGGGTGCGCTGTCGGCCATGCGGGCACCCTAGTGAGCCTCCGCCGGATCGTGCCCGATAGCGTCGAACGACCATGAGTACCACCGTCCCCGCAGCTCGATCAGCCGAATTGGTGCTGACCGAAGCGGCACGCCGGAGGACGTTCGCGATCATCAGTCACCCCGACGCCGGCAAGACGACGTTGACGGAGAAGTTCCTGCTCTACGCCGGCGCCGTGCAGCGCGCCGGGGCCGTCAAGGCCCGCGAAGGGAGACGGTCGGCGACGTCGGACTGGATGGAGCTGGAACGCCAGCGCGGCATCTCGATCAGTTCGACGGTGCTCCAGTTCCCCTATCGGGACCATGTCATCAACCTCCTCGACACCCCCGGCCACAAGGACTTCTCCGAGGACACCTACCGCGTCCTCGCCGGCGTCGACGCCGTGGTGATGGTCCTCGACAGCGCCAAGGGCATCGAGGCCCAGACGCTCAAACTCTTCGAGGTCTGCCGGAGCCGCCGCCTCCCGGTACTGACGTTCCTCAACAAGTACGACCGTCCCGGCCGCGAGCCACTCGAGCTGCTCGATGAGATCGAGAAGCAGATCGGTTTGCGGCCGACGCCGGCGACGTGGCCAGTCGGCCCCGCCGGGGAGCTGCGCGGCGTCATCGATCGGCGGGCCGGCACCTACATCCGCTACGCAAGGACCGAACGCGGCGCCTCGCTCGCCCCGGAACAGGTCGTCGAGCTCGACGAGGCTGCCGCCGGCGAGGGAGCCCACTGGGCAACGGCGATCGACGAGCTGGCGCTGCTCGACGCCGTCGGCGCCGACGTCGACGTGCCGTCATTTCTCGCCGGCGACTCGACGCCCGTCTTCGTCGGCTCGGCGCTCACCAACTTCGGCGTGCGGATGATCCTCGACGCTGTCGTCGACCTTGCCCCCGCACCGAGTCCGCGGCTCACCGAGGCGTCGGAACCGCGCCCCTCGACGCCGGGTTCTCCGCCTTCGTGTTCAAGGTCCAGGCGAACATGGACCCGTCACACCGTGATCGCCTGGCATTTGCGCGGATCTGCTCCGGGCGCTTCGACCGGGGGATGACCGTGACGTGTGCACGGACCGGACGCGAGCTGACCACGAAATACGCGATGACTGCGTTCGGTGCCGAGCGGGAGACCGTCGAGGTCGCCTTCCCGGGCGACGTCGTCGGCCTCGTGAATGCCACGGGGCTGCAGCTCGGGGACTCCGTGTACGAGGCGGGGGCGACCGTGAGCTACCCGCAGATCCCACGCTTCTCCCCCGAGGTCTTCGCCACCGCCCGCCCGCTCGACACGGGGCGGGCCAAGCAATTCCGCAAGGGGATCGAACAGCTCGACGAGGAGGGCGTCGTGCAAGTGCTGCGCGACCTCGACCACGCCGAGACGGCGCCGGTGCTTGCCGCGGTCGGAGCGCTGCAATTCGACGTGTTCAGCCATCGGCTTGGCCGGCGAGTTCGGGGCCCCCGCGGAGATCCTTCCGGCCGGCTACCAGGCAATCCGCCGTACCGACACCGAGTCGCTCGCTCGACTTCGGGACATCGGCGGGATCCGCGTGCTGCGCCGCTCCGACGGGGCGATCGTCGCCCTCTTCGAGAACCGCTACCGGCTGGCGCGGCTCGAGCAGGACGAGCCCGAATTGACCCTCGAGCCGCTCGTCGCCGGGTCGATTCCGTCGGCCTGACTCACGCCCAAGTGTCCGCCCGGGCCGCCCATCAATCGGGGCGCCGGCCCCCTACCCTGAGCCGATGCTGCGAACGCACATCGCCGGCGGTGCCGCCCTGCTCACCGTCACCGTCGCCGTCGCCGTCGCCCCGCTCCTTCCCATCTCCCTAGCCCTCACCCCGGCGACAGCGTCAGCTCCGGGCGACGTCGCCTGGGGCCCGTGCGAGGAAGGGATCACCGAGCCCTTCGAGTGCGCCACGTTGGCCGTGCCGCTGGACTACAGCGATCCGGCCGGCGAAACCATCGACCTCGCGTTGATCCGCTACCCGGCCGAGCCGACGATCCGCGAAGGGGCGATCCTGCTCAACCCCGGCGGGCCGGGTGGCTCGGGGTACGACTTCGCCTCGGCGGCCGCCGAGACCTTGGACATCGAGATGGGACTCGGCGGGCGCTTCGACATCGTTGGCTTCGACCCCCGCGGCGTCGACCGCTCCGGAGGCATCGACTGCATCGATGACGCGGCGATCGAGGCCTTGCTGTACGCCGACGACACACCCGACGACGGTGTCGAGGCGGCCGCCAGCGTCGCCCAGCAAATGATGTTCGGAGCCGCCTGCGAGGACGCCTACGGCGACACCCTGCACCTGTACTCGACGGAGAACACAGCTCGCGACATGGACATGATCCGCGCCGCGCTCGGCGACGAGCAGCTCTCCTACATCGGCATCTCCTACGGCACCTACCTGGGTGGTGTTTACGCGACCTTGTTCCCCGAGCGAGTGCGGGCGATGGTGCTCGACGCTGCCTACGAGCCGAGCGGTGACAGCGAGTACGACCAGTGGGTCACCCAACTGCTCGGCTTCGAGCAAGCCTTCGAGAACTGGGCGGCGTGGTGCGAGGAGAGCACGGAGTGTGCCTTCACGGACATCGACGTCGGGGCTCGTTGGGATGCCTTGATCGCCGCCCTCGAGGAGGCCCCGGTGAAGTCGGACAGCGGCCGGCCCGTGAATCACGTGGCGATGGAGACGGCGACCATCTCGGCGATGTACAGCGATCTGGCCTGGCCGTCGCTCGGCACCGCCCTCGCCGAGGCCGAAGCTGGCGATGGGACCGCCTTGCTGGCGATGGCCGACGACTACAACGGGCGCGACAGCGACGGCACGTTTGCGAGCATCCGCCAGTCCGGCCCGGTGATCCGCTGCGCCAGCGGGATCGAATGGACGGTGCCTGCCGATCCGGTGGCGTTCCTCGCCGAGTTGCAGCGCGTCGCCCCGCGGTTCGGGCGCAGCTACGACCTCACTGATTTCCGCGATATGTGCCGCGACCTGTTCGACGAGGACGTCGCAGCGATCGTCCCGTCGTACGCCGGGCCAGCGCCGATCGTCGTCGTCGGCGGGCTCAACGACCCGGCGACGCCGTTCCGGTGGGCCGAGGAGCTGACCGCCCAGATGGGCTCCAACGTCGCGTTGGTGACGTTCGACGGCGAGGGTCATGGGCAGATCCTCTCGTCGTCGTGTGTGACCGACGCCGAGGCGTCGGTGATCCGCGACCTCCAGCTGCCGGCGCCGGATACGACGTGCCAGGCCGACCCACCCGTGGCCCGACCTGATTTCTGGGACGAGATCCCCGTCCCCGAGGGCGTCGGGCCGCTCGTCGAGGACCCAGCAGTCGACCTCGCCCTCGGTCTTCCACCGACGCAGGTGTACGCCGACGTCTGGAACCTGTCCGGTGACCCAGCCGCGGTGTCGGCCGGCTACCAGGCGGCATTCGGTGAGCTCGGCTTCGACATCACCGAAGCCCCGACCTTTATCGACGGGACAACGACGCTGGTGGCGTTCGCCCCGGACGGCACCCAGCTGGTGATCCTGATCATCCCGCCCGACGCGTTGTCGAGCACCCCGGATCTGGAGGGCGCGGCGGAGCTCGCCGTCCCCGGCCAGGGGTTCGTGGTCGTGGCCGCCCTCGGCGAGTCGTAGTCACGCCACCCTCCGTGTAACAGGGCGCGACCGCGCCCCCGGCAGCGACACCGGTGGACGCGCCGGGTCGACGCCGACGTGGGCGGAGATCGCGTCCCACAGGTCGGCGCGCACCCGGTTCGCCCGCCGGGCGTCGACCCGATTGAGTGCCACGACCCCCTCGATCATGTCGGCGACGACCGCCGGCCACGGGCGCCCACGCACGCGCACCGACACGACACCACCCTGGGCGTGCCGACGCACGGTGCGATCGAGACCGACGAGCCGCGGCGGCGTGCGGAACGTGGGGGCAGCCAGCCCGAACCGACGCGCCGCCGCGGCGAGTGCCCGTGCCGCCGTAGCAAAGTCGACAGTGGTGGCGGCAGGCGACGCCACCACGGTTCGTTGCTGCGGTTGCTCTGGCATGCCCTCATGATGAAGAGGGGGTGTCACAGCGTTGATCCGTCAGTCGGCCTGACGGTCGTCGGCGAGCCAGGCCTGGCCGACGGCGCAACTCGCTCGACAAGCGCACCACCGACAGGCCGGGCCGGGGCTGCGCGTCGGCGGGCGATCCTCGAACTGGATCTCGACGATGCGCTGCACTCCATCGAGGGTCCGGCGCAGCGCTGAGCGCAACAGATCGACGGTCACCTCCTCGGTCTCGGCGGCCGCCGCGTCGAGCGAGTAGGAGGCGAGAAGTCGTGGCGGCACCTGGCGCACGAGCGTCTCGATCAGCGCGTAGAAGCGCAGGTCCTCACGGTGGCGGCTCATCAGCCGTCCCGTCTTGAGGTCGACGATCACCTTGCGGCTCTCCCCCCGTTGTGGCACGCCGAGGGTCAGATCGATGCGCGCCCGCAGCACGATCGGGCCCGCCGAGCGGGTACTGCGACGATCCCTCGGTGACCGGACGCCACCGCGGATCGAGCGGCGGAAAGCACTCGAGGAACTTCGTGACGTGCTCGACGGCTCGGCCGCGGAGATCGGCGGCGTCGCCCGGAGGCAGGGATGCGAGCCATGGGCCGAGGCCGCGTTCGTCCTCGGCGAGGCGGCCGATCGCCTCGTCGACCACGGTGATCGGGACGACCTCGCCGCGCCAGTGGATCGACAGCTGGACCGCCTTGTGGGCGACCTGCCCCTTGGCCTTGGCCGCCGACCAGGCGAAGTCGTCGGGCGCCGCCCACTTCGCCTCGCACGTGAACACCTCGCCGAGGTCGTGCTTGGTGACGACGATGACCGGCGCCGGTTCGGGCGACACCGACTCCGGGAGCCGGCCGGCGAGCTCGGCGAGTCCGGCGTCGACGTCGGCACGCAGCTCGTCAACCACTGCTGGGTCGAACACGACGGGGTCGCCGGTGCGACTCAGCAGATCGAGCGTGCGCTGTTGCACCGGAGTGAGCTCGGACGCCACTGCGCCGATCGTACGGGTCGCCTGTCACACCCTCCGGTGATCACCGAGCGATCTGGGCGGCCGAACGGCGGCAATCCGCACCGGAGGCCGCCCAGATCGGGGTACGGACCGGAGGCCGCCCAGATCGGGAATCGGAGTCAGGGCTGCAGGCCGACGTGGCCGCCGAGGAACGTCAAGGCGTCGGCGATCTCGTCGGCACGCTTGGACACCGGCTTGCCGACACCGTGCCCGGCACGACCTTCCTGGGAGAGCAGGATCGGGTTCTCGTCGAGACATGGCGACGCCGCCTGCAGCAGGGCAACCATCTTGCGGGCATGCAGCGGGTCGACACGGGTGTCGCCCTCCGCCGTCTGCACGAGCGTGGCCGGGTAGCAGGTCCCGTCGGCGACGTGGTGGTACGGCGAATAGGCATGCAGCCAGGCGAACTCCTCGGCGACATCGGGGTCGCCATACTCGGACGTCCACAGCTTGGCGATGAGGAAGCGGGGAAAGCGCACCATGTCGAGCAACGGCACGGCGCACAGCACGGCCCGACACAGGTCAGGTCGTTGGGTCAAGGCGACGCCGACGAGCAGCCCGCCGTTGGACCCGCCGAGGATCGCCAATCGCGAGCGGCTCGTGAGCCCGGTCTCGACGAGATGGTCGGCGGCGGCGTGGAAGTCGTCGAAGACGTTCTGCTTGTTCTGCCGCGATCCGGCGATGTGCCACTCCTCGCCATGCTCGAGGCCGCCGCGCAACCCGGCGACGGCATACAGGCCGCCGGCCGCGCACCACGCCGCGATCCGCGGCTGCCAGGCCGGGCTCATCGTGATCGTGAACCCGCCGTAGCCGTTGAGGATCGTCGGGGTGTCAGCGCCCGGCCTGACATCGGCACGGTGGATCAGGAACAGACCGATCTCGGTGCCGTCCGCCGATCGGTAGCTGGTGCGCTCGACCGCGAGCCCGCCGGTCAACCGTCCGGCATCCGACGGTGGCGTTGCAGGGGTCGCCGCGCCGGCGGCCGGGATCTTCCACAGCGTCGTCGGGGCGGAGTAGGTGTCGACGACGATGAACGCCTCGTCGGCACTGGGGTCCGCGGCGAGACCATCGTCGGCCACGGAGATCGACGCTCCGAGCTCCTCGACCGTGGTCCCCGGCCGGCCGTCGGGGTCGAGCCGGTGGACGGTGTCGACGGCGCCGGCGCTGGTGACCATCAACAGGCCCTGACGGGTGACGGCGAGCTGGGCGATCACGTCGTCGCCCTCGGCAACGACCGTGTGCCAGGCCTCCGGACCACGATCCAACACGTCGGGGTCGAGGGCGACGCGCACGACGCGGCCACGCGGCGCGTCGAGATTGGAGATCCCGACGAGCGATCGCCCGTCGGCGGCGATCGAGAAGGACGTCGTGGCGTCGACTCCGCCGATGGTCGTCGACCACCGGTCGGCGTGCCGATCGAGAGCGTGGACGTCCGTGCGCCGGTAGCCGACCTCGACGCTGACGACCAGCCACCGGCCATCCGGCGTGAGCAAGATGTTCGGCCAGGCCTGTGGGTCGGGCCGGTCGTCCCACACCACCGGGTCGTCGTGCCAGTCGGTGCCGAGGCGGTGGTGGTGGACCGTGCGGTTGTACTCGTCACCCGCCGGGTAGCGGACGTAGAAGAACCCGGATCCGTCGGGCTCCCAGGCCACCGAGCTCGCCCGGGTGTCAGGGATCCGGTCGCCGTCGCCGCCCGCCGGCGAGCCGTCGGTGGCCGACAGGACCTGCAGCACCGACTGCTCCGTGCCGCCCTCGCTGATGCCGACGGCGACCAGCGACCCGTCGCGAGAGGGGTAGTACCAATCGATCGCCGTCGCCGCGTCGTCGCTGAACCTGGCCGGGTCGAGGAGCACGACGGGTTCCGCTTGCGGATCGAGCGCCGATCGTCTGGTGAGCACGAACTGCTCGGCGCCCGCCGGACGCTCGTAGCAGAACAGGCGATCACCGCGCAGTACGGCGTGCAGGAGCACCGGCAGCTCCATCACCTCGACCAGCCGGCGGTGCCAGTCGGCGCGGGCCGGGACATCGAGCAACGAGCTGGTCAGCTCGTTCTGGGCGGCGACCCAGGCGACGACTTCGACGTCGTCACCGTCCTCCAGCCAGCGGTAGGGGTCGGGTACGGGGGTTCCGTGATGGGTGTCGACGACGTCCTCTCGCCGGGTCGGCGGGACGGAGGTCGACAACGTCATGTGGCGGGACGAAGGGTCTGTTGGTCAGCCGCGGCCCATGTTGGGGCGCTTGCCGTGGTTCGCCTTGGAGCGCCGCATCCGCGCCTTCTTCTTCTTCGTCTTCTTCGACATAGGTCGTCTGAGTCTACGGGCGGTCAGTCGAGTTCGGCCTCGATCGCTTCGATGACGGCAGCGTCCTCGGGCTCGACCATCGGCGAGAAGCGGGTGATCGACCCGTCCTTGCCGACGAGGAACTTCTCGAAGTTCCAGCGGATGTCACCTGAGTGACCCTCGGCGTCGGCCACCGCCGTCAGCTCTGCGTAGATCGGGTGCTGGTCGGGGCCGTTGACCTCGACCTTCTCCATCATCGGAAACGTCACGCCGTAGGTCGTCGAACAGAACGTCTCGATCTCGGCCGCACTCCCTGGCTCCTGGCCGCCGAACTGGTTGCAGGGGAACCCGACGACGTTGAAGCCGCGATCGCCGAAGCGCTGCTGCAGCGCCTCGAGCCCGGTGTACTGCGGGGTGAGGCCGCAGCGTGACGCCACGTTGACGATCAGGGTCGGCGATCCCTCGAACGGGGCGAGGCTCGACGGCTCGCCGGCGAGCGTGTTCACGGGATGCTCGAAGATCGACATGGCACCACAGGGTACGGTCACCCGGATGGACATCAGCGGGTCGTGCGACGACCGCTTCGCATCGGTCGGCGAGGCGTTCGGCGACAACTTCCATGCAGACCGTGAACCCGCCGAGGTCGGCGCCTCCGTGGCGGTGACGATCGAGGGCGAGCTGGTCGTCGACCTGTGGGCGGGGACGGTCACCGGAGACGATGGCACCGACCGTCCGTGGGATCGCGACACGATCATCAACGTCTGGTCGACGACCAAGACGGTGTCGGCGCTGGCGTGCCTGATCCTCGCCGACCAGCGTGAGCTGGACTTCTACTCGCCGGTCGCGAGGTACTGGCCCGAGTTTCGGGTGGCCGACAAGGGTGGTGTCGAGGTTCGCCACGTGATGAGCCACACGGCCGGGCTGCCGAGCTGGAGCGAGCCGATCACCCTCGAGGTGCTCTACGACTGGGAGCAGGCGACAGCGATGCTCGCCGCCCAGGAGCCGTGGTGGGAACCGGGAACGGCGTCGGGCTACCACGCCGTCACGCAGGGCTACCTCGAAGGCGAGCTCGTCCGGCGCATCACCGGCCAATCGATGGGCGAGTTCGTGGCCGCCGAGATCACCGGTCCGCTCGGCGCCGACTTCCACATCGGTACCGCCGCCGAGCACGACGCGCGGGTCGCCCACGTGATCGCGCCGAGCCGTGCGCTCAGCGCTGATGATGCGGAGCCCGGATCGATCGTCGAACGGGCGGTGCGATCGCTGAGGCTTGACGCGAATGCGGCGAACACCATCCCGTGGCGGCGCGCCGAGATCCCCGCCGCCGGAGGGTTCGGCAACGCACGGTCGGTCGCCATGATCCACGCACCGATGGCGAACGGCGGCGCGGCCAACGGCGTGCGGCTCCTGTCGCCATCGGGCGCCGACCCCGTGTTCGACGAGCAGATCTACGCCCAGGACCTGATCCTTCCGATGAAGGTGCGCCACGGCATCGGGTTCGGGTTGCCCAGTGCCGAGACTCCGATCAGCCCCAACGAACGGACGTGCTTCTGGGGCGGCTGGGGCGGGTCGCTGGCCCTGGTCGACCTCGACGCCCGGATGACGTTCGCCTACGTGATGAACAAGATGGGCGAGGGCACCGTCGGCGACCTGCGCGCGGCGAGCATCCTCGCCACGCTCTACGACACGCTCGCCAGCTGACCCCGAGCCCACCTCACCCGGGGACGGGTCAGGCGGGGGATTCGGTCCAGGCGACGAGTTCGTCGGCGTCGCGCGTGTTGATGATCCGCTCGATCGGGACGTCGACCTTCGCCGCCCGGTCGCAGCCGTGGGGCTGCCACTCCAACTGGCCCGTGGCGTGGGCGTCGCTGTCGATCGAGAACCAGCAACCGGCGGCGATCGCCCGCTCGATCAGCTCGAACGGCGGGTCGAGACGCTCCGGTCGAGAGTTGATCTCCACCGCCGTGCCTGACTCGACGCACGCGGCGAACACGGCGTCGGCGTCGAACTCCGACGGTGGCCGCCTGCCGATCATCCGACCCGTGCAGTGACCGAGGATGTCGACATGCGGCGACCGCACCGCGGCGATCATCCGCGGGGTCATCTCCTTGCGGTCCATGCGCAGCTTGGAGTGCACGCTGGCGACGACGACATCGAGGTGGGCGAGCAGGTCGTCGTCGAGGTCGAGCGAGCCGTCGAGGTGGATGTCGACTTCCATGCCGTGGAGGATGCGGAACGGCGCAAGCTCCTCGTTGAGCACGGCCACCACGCCGATCTGCTGGATCAGCCGTTCGCGGTCGAGGCCATGGGCGACCGTCAGCCTCGCCGAGTGATCGGTGAGCACGATGTACTCATGACCGAGGGCGATCGCCGCCCTCGCCATCTCCTCGATCGTCGCTCCCCCGTCGCTCCAGGTGGAGTGGGTATGGCAGTCGCCGCGTAGGGCGTCGCGGTAGCGCTGTCCCTCGGCGGTGATCGGCACCACCGTCTCCGCCGCCAGCTTGACGAGGTATGCCGGCTCGCCGTCCCCGCCGGTCAGCGCCTCGGTGATCAGGCGCGCCGTGGCATTGCCGATGCCCGGCAGCTCGGTGAGCGTGCCCGCCGCGGCGCGCTGCTTCGACCTCGCCGGCGGGCAGCTCGCGGATGACCTCGCGGGCCCGCACGAAGGCCTTCGCCTTGAAGCCGGTCTCGTGCGCCCGGTCGAGGTAGTGGATGGCACGGTCGAGCGCTTCCAACGGCGTCATCGGAGCCACGGTACCGACTGCCGTTAACCTCGACCGCCTCATGGAACGGTTCGGCCTCGTCGGCTTGCCCAATGCGGGCAAGAGCTCGCTGTACAACGCGCTCACGGGCGGCGGAGCGTTGGCGGCGCCCTACGCCTTCGCCACCAAGGACCCCAACATCGGCGTCGCCAAGGTCCCCGACGAGCGCCTCGACCGACTTGCCGAGATGTCCAAGAGCCGCAACGTCGTCCACGCCGCCGTGCAGGTCGTCGACATCGGCGGGCTCGTCGAAGGGGCGAGCAAGGGCGAGGGTCTGGGCAACCGCTTCCTCGCCAACATCCGTGAGGTCGACGCCATCGTCATCGTCCTGCGGGCCTTCGCCGACGACGACGTGTCCGGCTCCCCCGACCCCCTCGAGCACCTGCGCGTCGTCGAGCTGGAACTGGCCCTCGCCGACCTCGAGACGGTGGAGAAGCGCCTCGCCCAGGTCGAGCGGCAGTCCAAGCTCGACCGCTCGCTCGGCGACGAGCTCGACGCCCTGCGCACGGCGAACGCCGCCCTCGGCGACGGCCGGCCGCTGTACCGGGCGGGCCTCACCGCCGACCAGCGCGAGCTGCTGGCGCCGCACTTCCTGCTCACCGCCCGCCGCGTGCTCGCCGTCGTCAACGTCGGCGAGGACGACCTGGAGGCGATCCCCGAGGCCGAGGCGAAGGTGGCCGCCGAGTTCAACGACGCCGGCGACAACGTCGAGGTGATCGGCATGTGCGTGCAGCTGGAGGCGGAGGCGGCGACGATCGTCGATCCGGCCGAGCGCGCCGAGATGCTCGAAGGGTTCGGCCTCGGCGAGGGCGCCCTGTTCCGCATGGTGCGCAGCGCCTACCACCTGCTCGGCCTGCGCACGTTCCTGACGACGGGCGACAAGGAGTCGCGAGCGTGGACGTTCTACGAAGGCTCGACGGCACCGCAGTGCGCCGGGCGGATCCACACCGACTTCCAGCGCGGCTTCATCCGCGCCGAGGTGATCCGCTGGGACGAGCTGCTCGGCATCGGGAGCTGGACGAAGGCCAAGGAGCTCGGCAAGATCCGCCTCGAGGGCAAGGACTACGTCGTCGACGACGGCGACGTCATCGAGTTCCGCTTCAACGTCTGACCCGGTCCACAACCGATGGGTGTGCAGGGGACGGAACGGTCCCCGAAACACCCATCGGTCGTCTGCGGGGTACGGTGCGAGGCGTGGAGGCGTCGTCGCTCGACCGCCGTGGAGTCGTCTGGGGGGTCGTTGCCGTGGCGATCGTTGTCGCCCTCACGTTCCTCGGCAGCGATGGGCTGGCCTGGTTCGACGCCGCCCTCGTCGGCTATCTCTTCGGATTGATCTTCGCCGTCTTCGGCGTCGTCTATCGCTATGCCGTGTGGGTTCGCCGGCCGCCGACAGCGATGCTCAACCGGCGTGGCTGGGACGCCTTCCGCCAGCGCAAGACCGCCAACCTCGCCGCCCTTCCAGGGCTCGTCGGCACGCAGCTGCTCGCCCAGGGGTTCATCCGGCGCCGCTCGCGGACCCGCTGGATCGCCCACCAGCTCGTGTTCTGGGGGTGCATCCTCGCCGCCCTCGTGACGTTCCCCCTGACCCTCGGCCTGCTGCACTTCGAGAGCGTCGGACAGCAGGCCGACCGCTACCAGGTCTACGTGTCTCGCGTCGGCACGCTGCACTTCGACGCCGGCAGCATCCTCGGCTGGACGATCTTCCACGCCCTCGACATCGCCGCCGTGCTCGTGCTCGCCGGGGTGTTCATCTTCCTGCGCCGCCGGCTGCACGACCCGGGCGCCCTGGCCACGGAGCGGAGCAACGACTTCCTCGCCCTCGCCGGATTGTTCGCCGTGTCGGTCACCGGCCTGTTCCTCACCGTGTCGAGCGCCTGGCTGGACGGGCAGTTCTACTCGGCGCTGAACACGATCCACGCCCTCACCGTGATCCTCGGGTTGATGTACATCCCGTTCGGCAAGCTGTTCCACATCTTCCAACGCCCTGGCAACCTCGGCGTCGCCTACTACAAGCGGGCCAACGCCGAGGGCCCGGCAGCGCAGTGCCGGCGCTGCGGCGAGCCGTTCGCCAGCGCCCAGCAGATCAGCGACCTGAAGGTCGTGCTGCCTGACGTCGGGTTCGACTACGCCCTCGCCGATGGCGGCAACTACCAGGACACCTGCCCACGCTGCCGGCGGGCCCAGGTCACCCTCGCCCAGTCGGCGCGCGTCGGAGGGTTCGGCTGATGGCCAGGCCGCCGATCACCGAGGAGGAGCTGATCGCCCGCTACGGGCCGCACCTCAACGAGGCACCACCGGGCGGGTGGAACGCGGGGATCGAGGTCGACCGAGTCGTCAACACGCATTGCTGCTTCTGCGGCCAACAGTGCGGCATCAAGTTGAAGGTCCACGACAACGCCGTGGTCGGCTTCGAGCCGTGGTACGACTTCCCGTTCAACAAGGGAATGCTGTGCCCGAAGGGGGTCAAGCGCTACCTCCAGGGCAGCCATCCCGATCGCCTGCTGCACCCGATGGAACGCGACCCGTCGGCACCCGGCGGGTTCCGCCGGATCTCGTGGGATCAGGCCCTCGACCGGGTCGTCGCGGAGATCCGTCGCATCCAGGCCGCCTACGGCAACGACGCCTTCGCCATGCTCTCCGGTGTCTCGCTGACCAACGAGAAGAGCTACCTGATCGGCAAGTTCGCCCGCCTCGCCCTGCAGACCGCCAACCTCGACTACAACGGCCGCTATTGCATGGTGTCGGCGGGGGCGGGCAACAAGAAGGCCCTCGGCATCGACCGCGGCTCCAATCCGTGGAGCGACATTCCCCTCGCCGACGTCGTGTGGGTGGCCGGGTCGAACGTCGCCGAGACGTTCCCGATCACCACCAGCTACATCTGGCAGGCCCGCGACCGCGGCGCCAAGCTGATCGTCCAGGATCCCCGCGTCGTGCCGTTGGCCCGAACCGCCGATGTGTTCCTCGGCGTTCGTCCGGGCACCGACTCGGCGCTGTTCGGCGCCGTGCTCCACGAGCTGATCCGCAACGACTGGCTCGACCACGACTTCATCGAGGCCCACACCACCGGATTCGACGAGGCGGCTGCGGCCGTCGCCGAGATGACACCGCGCTGGGCCGCCGAGGTCACCGGCGTCCCCGCATCGCGGATCGAACAGGTCGCCGAGCTGTGGGGCACCGCCGCCACCGGGATGCTGCTCCACGCCCGGGGCATCGAGCAGCACACCAAGGGCGTCGACAACGTCGTGTCGGCGATCAACCTCGGGCTCGCCACCGGCAAGTTCGGCAAGCCGGGATGCGGTGTGTCGACGATCACCGGCCAGGGCAACGGCCAGGGCGGACGCGAGCACGGCCACAAATGCGACCAACTTCCAGGCAACCGCGACATCTCCAATCCCGAGCACCGCGCCTACATCGCGTCGGTGTGGGGCTGCGACGAGGCCGAGATCCCGGGCAAGGGGATTCCGGCCCAGGAGATCATCGAGGCGATCCACGCCGGCCAGATCAAGGGCCTTCTGTCGATCTGCTTCAACCCGGCGGTGTCGGCCCCGGACGCCAACTTCACCTCGGAGGCGTTCGACCGCCTGGAGTTCTACGCCGTCATCGACTTCTTCCTGTCGGAGACGGCGCACCACGCCGATGTCGTCCTGCCTGGCTCGCTGCACGAGGAGGACGAAGGCACCTCGACGAGCGGCGAGGGGCGGATCATCAAGATCAACGCCGCCGTCGAGCCGCCAGGTGAGGCACGGCGCGACTGGGAGATCCTCCTCGACCTCGCCGGCCGCCTGGGCCGCGGGCAGTACTTCCCGTACCGCAACACGGAGGAGATCTTCGATGAGCTGCGCGTCGCCTCGACCGGGGGCACCGCCGACTACACCGGCGCCACGTGGCAGCGCATCGAGGAAGAGATGGGCCTGTTCTGGCCCGTCCCCGAGGTCGGCCACCCCGGCACCCCCCGGCTCTACGAGGGCGGGCGCTTCTACCACCCCGATGGCAGGGCGCGCTTTTCGGCCGTGCCGTTCAAGGAGTCCGCCGAGGTCGTCGATGACGACTACCCGATCTGGCTGACGACCGGTCGGGTGGTGAGCCAGTACCTGTCTGGCGCTCAGACGAGGCGCATCGCCGGTCTCGTCGAGCAGTACCCCGAGCCGCTGTGCGAGATGCACCCGCGTCTCGCCGAACAGCTCGGCGTCGCCGACCGTGATCTCGTCACGGTCAGCTCGCGGCGCGGCGAGATCACGCTGCCGGCCAGCGTCGTCACGACGATTCGCCCGGACACCGTGTTCATCCCCTACCACTGGCCCGGCAAGCAGGCGGCCAACCAATTGACCAATCGGGCCGTCGACCCGGTGTCGAAGATGCCGGAGTTCAAAGTTGCCGCCGTGCGCGTCGAACGGACAGGGCAATGACGCGCTACACCGTCGACGAGGCTCCCGTGTTCGTCGTCGACCCGAGCCGGTGCATCGGGTGCGAGGCCTGCGTGCAGGCGTGCATGGAGTGCGGCACGCATCGCGGCCAGTCGCTGATCCATCTCGAGCGGATCGAACGCAGCAGCACCACGCAAACGGCACCGATGGTGTGCATGCACTGCGAGGACCCGACGTGCGCCGAGGTCTGCCCGGCCGACGCGATCAAGCAGACCGAGTCGGGGGTCGTGCAGTCGGCGCTCAAGCCGCGGTGTATCGGGTGTTCCAATTGCGTCCTCGCCTGCCCGTTCGGGGTCCCCAAGATGATCGCCGACTTCGACCAGATGATGAAGTGCGACATGTGCACCGACCGCACGAGCGAGGGACTCAAGCCGATGTGCGCGTCGGTCTGTCCGAGCCAAGCGCTGTGGTACGGGACGATCGAGGAGTTCTCCGAAAGCCGCCGCGGATCACTGCTGCGCGACTTCCTGTTCGGCCGCCAAGAGGTCCGCACGAAGGTCTTCACCGTCGTCGACGACCTTGCCGCCGGAGCGCTCGACGTCGTCGGCGGGGCGACCCAGAGCTGGCTCGACGACCCGTTCGGCCTCGAAGATCAGGTGCACCAATGAGCGACGAGCCGGTCCCCGTCCGTCCGGTCTGGCGCCACGACTTCCCGTACGAGGCGGCGGCCGAAGACGAGGTCACCCGCCGGGAGTTCACCCGCTACCTCGTGCTCGGCGCCGGGGCGATGGCCGCCGGCAACGTGGGCATCGCCGTGTGGACCCAGCTGCGCTCGATCAACACCGGCGAGCCGCGCCCGATCGTCGCCCTCGCCGACGTCCCGGTCGGTGAGACCTACCTGTTCCGCTATCCGAGCGACGACGACCCGGCCATCCTGCTGCGCCTCGGCGACCGCGACGTCGTCGCCTTCAGCCAGAAGTGCACGCACCTCGGCTGCGTCGTGTTCTACGAGTCCGAGCTCGAGCGCTGGCACTGCCCCTGCCACGAGGGCAACTTCGAGACGCGTTCTGGGCGGGTCATCTCCGGGCCGCCACCGCGGCCGCTCGGGCGGATCGAGGTGGAGCTCCGCGACGACGGCCAGATCTGGGCGCTCGGCAGGACGGTGTGAGGTGCCGCCGATGAACGTCGTCCAGCGAGGCAAGCGGACGTCGTCGGCGCTTGCCGTGTACGTGATCATCCTCGTCGCCTTCCAGGTGTTCCTCATCACGGTCGCCGTCGAGGCCTTCGTGACCGACGAGGAGGGTCTCGCCTGGGCGACCGCCGCCGTGTCGGTGGTCGTCGCGGCCGGAGCGGCGCTGTTCCTGCGCTGGCTCCGCCCGTGAAAGGGTTGTTCCCGGGATACTTCGCGCTGGTGATGGCGACGGGGATCATCGCCATCGCCGCCGAGCAGCAGAACCTGCATTGGCTCGCCGACGTGCTGTTCGCGATCGCCGTCGCCGCCTACGTCGTGCTCGCCGTGCTGCTCGTCGGCCGCCTCGTTCGCTACCCGCGGGCGCTCATCGACGACCTCACCAGCCACGCCAAGGGCTTCGCCTTCCTGACCGTCGTCGCCGCCACCAACGTCGTCGGCAGCGGCGCGGCAGTGCTTCACGGTTGGTGGGGACTCGCCTGGGGACTCTGGTACGCCAGCCTCGCACTGTGGGCAGTGCTCGCCTACACGACGCTCATCGCCGTCGTCATCGGTTCGGACAAGCCGGGCCTCGGCGCCGGGATCAACGGCACCTGGTTCCTGTTGACCGTGTCCACCGAGTCGGTCGCCGTCCTCGGCGCCCTGCTGCTCGGACGCGAGGACAGCGACGTGCTGGCCTTCGTTTGCCTGGCCGCCTTCACGCTCGGGCTCGTCCTCTACCTCATCGTGATGACGATGGTGTTCCTGCGCTGGACATTCCAGCCCTTGGAACCCACCGAGGCCGACCCACCGGCCTGGATCGCCGCCGGCGCCGTCGCCATCACCGTGCTGGCCGGCTCCAACCTGCTCCTCGCCGCGGAGAGCTCGGCGCGTGTCGACCGGTTGACCCCGTTTCTCGAGGGCTGTGTCGTACTGGCCTGGGCAACCGCCACGTTCTGGTTCCCGGTGATGGTGGCCATCGGCGTCTGGCGCCACATCGCTCGGCGCATGCCGTTGCGCTATCACCCGTCGTACTGGGCGTTGGTCTTCCCGCTCGGGATGTACGGCGCGGCGACCTTCAGGATGCGTGCGGCGATCGGACTCGAAGCGTTTCGCTGGCTTCCCAAGGTCGTCCTGGCGATCGCCCTGGTGGCCTGGTCGATGGCGGCGTTCGGGCTCGCCCACCAAGGCGTCTCGGCGCTGCGCCGCCGCCGTGCCTAGCACGTCCGGTCGCTGGCCGGCCGTTTACGTCAGACGAACGCGCCGCGACTTGCGCATCCAGCTGACACAAATGCGCGTCGAGACCCAGCAGTCGCTCACCACGGTTGCACGAGGCCGGACTGGTACGCGGCGATGACGGCTTGGGTGCGGTCGCGGGCGTCGAGCTTGCCGAGGATCCTGCTGACATGGGTCTTGACGGTCTCGTTGCTGACGTACAGCTCCGCGGCGATCTCGCCGTTGGAGCGGCCAGCGGCGATCAGTCGGAGCACGTCGATCTCGCGAGCCGTGAGGTCGGCGACTCCCTCGACATCGTGGCGCGGGCGAATGCGCACGAACTCGTCGATCAGTCGACGGGTGACGTTGGGGGTGAGCAAGGCGTCGCCGGCGGCCACGACGCGGACGGCATCGAACAGCGTTTCTGCCGTCACATCCTTCAGGAGGAAGCCGCTGGCGCCGGCGGACAGGGCGTCGTAGACGTACTCGTCGAGGTCGAACGTGGTGAGCACGATCACGCGCGGCGCGGGGTGCAGCTCGGTCGTGATCGTCCTCGTCGCATCGATGCCGTCGAGCACCGGCATGCGCACGTCCATCAGGATCACGTCGGGCCGGTTGGTGGTGGCCACGGTCACCGCGTCCGCCCCGTCGCGGGCGGTGCCGACAACCGTGATGTCGTCGCGGGTGTCGAGGAGCGCTGCGAAGCCGGAGCGCACGACCTCCTGATCGTCGGCGATCATCACCCGGATCGGTGCCGTCATGGCGACGCCCACCGGCAGGTCGGCAACGATCTCGAACCCGCCCTCAGGATGGCCACCGACGGTGAGCGTGCCGCCGATCGCCTCCACCCGTTCGCGCATCCCGACAAGACCGAATCCTGCAGCGTCCGCGGCGCCGTCCTGAGCGGTCGACGCGCCGGGGCCGTGGTCACGAACGGTGACGCGCACGACGGCCGGGGTGTAGTCGATCGATGCGTCGACCGCCGCCCCCACAGCGTGACGGCGGGCGTTGGTCAACCCCTCCTGGACGACGCGGTAGGCGACCAACTCCACCGCCTCGGGCAGCCGGGCCACTTCGCCGCGCACGCTGAAGCGAACGTCGCCGCCGAGCTCGCGGTGCTCGTCGATCAAGTCGTGAAGCTGGCCAACTCCGGGTTGCGGGGCACGGTTCGCTTCGCCGATCGGAGCGCGCATCACACCGAGCAGCCCACGCATCTCGTCGAGCGCGGCGCGGGCAGAGTCGCCGATGGCCGCGAATCGCTCGGCGCCGTCCTCGGACAGGTCCCGGGGAGGTGAACCTGGCAGTCTCGGCCTGGACGGCGATCGCCGAGATGTGGTGGGCGACGACGTCGTGCAGCTCGCGGGCGATCCGCGTGCGCTCGGCGAGCAGCGACTGTTCGCGGAGCGTCACGGCATGAGCGGCGACGCTGGCATCGCGTTCCTCGATCACGGTGCCGTGGCTGCGCAGCAACAATCCGAAGCCGAGCGCAGCGACGGCGACGACGAACACGAGGAAGCTTCGCGCACCGGCGTCGTCCCCGTTGTAGGGCGTGGCGGCATTGACGAGGAAGGGCAGGGCGAACACCACCGAATACGCGACGTGTAGCCGGAACGCGGCAGCGCAGAGCACGAGGGCAAGGGCGACGACGCAGGACACCAGCGTCGGCGTGTTGCTGTCGCTCTGCTGGGCGACGCACGGCGATCACGCAGATGGCCGAGGCCAGCCGCGGCAATCGGTTGACGAACGCCACCGGAGCGATCGTCGCCAGGGCGACCGGCAACAGCGCATCGGCCTTCTCACCGCCGTCGTGCAGTGTCGATTCGCCGACCGCCAACACCAGCAGCACGACGGCGGCGCCCACCCACAGTTCGGGCGTACCGAACGGGTAGCCAACGGCCCGCCCGGTCACGAGCGACTTGATTCGATCCGGCAGCGGCATGGCGGCCATTGTCGCCGAACCTCGCCGAGGCGACGTCCCTCGCACGGGGGACTGGCGGAGTCGCTCGGCGGGGGGATTCGCCCGTCGACCGCTGATCCGTACCGTCGGAACCATGTCATCGCCACTGTCCGTCGAGCGACTGACCAAGCGCTATCGGGTCGGTCACCGCCGTCGAGGAACTGTCGTTCTCGGTCCGACCCGGACTCGTCACCGGGCTGGTCGGGCCGAACGGCTCCGGCAAGTCGACCACGATGCGCGCCGCCCTCGGGCTGATCACGCCCGACAGCCGGCGCGGTGCTGGTGGAGGGTGCCCCCTACCGCAGCCTCCACCGTCCCTCACCCGCGTCGGCACCGTGCTCGACGCCAACGCTGTGAATGGGGCGATGACCGGTCGACGCCACCTGCGCTGGATGGCCGCCTCGAACGGGATCACCGACCGCCGACCCGACGAGCTGCTCGACCAAGTCGGCCTGCGGGATGTCGCAGACCGACGAATCAGGCGGCTACTCGCTGGGGATGAAGCAACGCCTCGGAATCGCCGCCGCCTTGCTCGGCGATCCACAGCTCCTCGTGTTCGACGAGCCGATGAACGGCCTCGACCCAGAAGGGATCGTCTGGCTGCGCGGATTCTTACGGGATCGAGCCGATGAGGGCCGAACGGTCCTCCTGTCCAGCCATCTGATGGGCGAGCTGGAAGGAGTTGCCGACCGGGTCGTCATCATCAAGCGCGGTCGGCTCGTCGCAGACACGACGGTCGCCGATTTGCTGCGGCGCTCCACCCCGGGAGTCGTCAGCGTGCGCACCCGCGACGCTGCTGCCGCCATGACGGTGCTCGCCAACGGTGGCGCCTCCGTTACCTCGTCGGGACGCGACACGATCGAAGTCGATGGCCTCACTCCCGAACAGGTCGTTCGCCTGCTCGCTGGCGCTGGGCTCGGATTCGACGGCCTGACCACCGGGCGGGCATCGCTCGAATCGATGTACCTGGAGCTCACCCGATGAACGTCGCACCACAAACATTGCGCGCCGAACTGCGCAAGTCGTTCGCCACCCGCGGCAGCTGGATGTCCTACGCCCTGCTCGCCGCCGTCACGGTGGGCTTCTCGATGTTCATCACCGCCGGCTCGACGACGGATGCGGGAGCCTTCCCGGGCGGCGGTGACAACGACATCGTCAGCGATGCCCTCAGCGGGGTGGCGATGGGCGTCATCGTCGCCGCCGTGATCGGTGCCGTCGCCATCGGGAACGAATACACCTCCGGCCTCATCGCCACCACCTTCGCGGCCCAGCCGCGGCGCTCACGGGTGCTCGCCGCCAAAGCCGTCATCGTCGGCGGGTGTACGACGGCGGTCGGTGTCGCCGCCGCGTTCGCGGCGTACTTCGCCTCCAGACCGATCCAGCGCGAGAACGGCTTCGTCGCTCCCGGCTATCCCGACCCCGACCTGACGAGCGAGCCGGTGCTGCGCGCGATCCTCGGCAGTGGCGCGCTGTGTGGCCTGATCGGGCTGCTCGCCCTCGGCGTCGGCATGATCGTCAAGCGCACCTCGGTCACGATTCCTCTCGTGATCGCCCTGTTTCTCGTGCCGGCGTTGCTGGCCGTCGACGAGGACGTGGCCCGCAAGGTGCAAGGTTGGACTCCGTTCGCCGGGTTCTCGATCCAGCACACCGTCGACCGCTCCGACTACTACACGGGACCGTGGAACGGCCTCGCGGTCGCTGCGCTGTATGCCGCCGCGGCGCTCGCCATCGGCATCGTCGTGACGCGGCGGCGAGACGTCTGAACCCACGCGTGGCCGAGCGCTACAAACTGGCCGCTGGGTGACCACGTTCTGCGCGAATACTTTGAACGCATGGACTTCAAACTCGAGCTCGTGTTCGTCCCGGTGTCCGACGTGGACCGCGCCAAGGCCTTCTATGCCGATCAGGTCGGCTTCGTCGTCGACCACGATCACGAAGTGAACGACGAGCTGCGGTTCGTCCAGCTCACCCCGCCGGGTTCGGCGTGCTCGATCTCCATCGGCACAGGGCTGATCGACGCTGAGCCGGGCTCCGTCAAGGGTCTGCAGGTGGTCGTCGACGACGCCGACGCAGCCCGCGCCTACCTCCTCGAACGCGGCGTCGACGCCGGAGAGGTGCAGGAATTTCCGTGGGGCCGGTTCACCGGGTTCCGCGATCCCGACGGCAACGAGTGGGCCGTCCAGCAGATCCCCGACCGCAGCTGAAGGGGCTTATGGGTGGCTCAGCCGGCATCGAGGCCGCCGTGCAGCGCCCGCACGCCGGCGAGCAGCCCGCGACGCAAGGCCGCTTCGTCGCGCGCCGTGAGGTCACCCAAGATCTGCCCCTCGACGTCGCGCACGTCGGCATCGCAGGCCGCCAGCAGACGGCGGCCCTTCGCCGTGAGCCGGGCCTGGAGGATTCGGCCATGGTCGGGGTGGGCCCGGCGACGGACCAGGCCGCGGTGCTCGAGCGCAAGCAACACCTCGTTCATCGATTGCGGCGACACGAGGGAGCGACGGGCGAGTTGGGCGTTGGACAGGCCGCTGCGGCGTTCGAGCACGCTCAGTGTCGTGTACTGACTGACCGACAAGCCATGGGCTCCGACGACCTCGTCGATGCGTCGGCGGACGACCCGATCCATGCGACCGATGAGGTAGAGCAGCGTGGGTGCACTGTCGTCCACCGTTCTACGGCAGACGGTCGAGGACGACGTCGAACGTGGCGACGAACTCGCCGTTGTCGCCGGGGACGAACCGACGCACGAGACTCGGGCGCACCCCGAACACGGCGTCCTCGTGGAGATAGTCGGTGTCCGCATCGAAGACGTGGGTGATGAGGTCCTTGCACCCTGGTGACCTGACCCACAGGTGCGTATGGCCCGGTCGCATCACGCCACGACCGTTGGCTCGCAGAACGTCGCCCACCGGGCCGTCCGACGGGATCGAGTAGGGCATCGGACGCACGGAGCGGAGCTCGTAGGTGCCGTCGGCATCGGTCGTATAGATGCCGCGGAGATTCTCGGCCGATTGCACGCCCGGCTGTTGCACGGCGTAGGACCCGGCCGTCGAGTTCTGCCAGCAGTCCAACGTCGCGCCGGCGAGCGGCGTCCCGGAGTCGTCGGTCACGGTGCCGCGGATCACGACGCGGTCACCGTCGTCCGGGTCGACGAGCATCGACTCGCCACGTTCTCGAGCCGGCGAACCAGGGACGTAGAAGGGTCCGAGCACCGTGTTCTCGGTCGTCCCTTCGGAACCTCCGTGGGTGACGAACTCGACGAGCGCCGACACCCCGAGCGTGTCGGACAGGAGGATGAACTCCTGGCGAGTGTCATCGCACATCTGACCCGTCGCTGTGAGGAACTGGATGCCGGCGAACCACTCGTCGCGCTGCAGCCCGACCTCCTCGACGAAAGCGTGGAGATGACGTACTGCGGCCTCGCTGATCTCGCGCAAGCGTGGGTTCGGCGACGCCGCGTACCGCGACAACACGTCGGCGAGCAGTTCCTGGTGAGCCTGTTCCGTCATGACGTCCTCCCTTGGCCAACGATGGCGTCCAATTCCATCTTCACAGCGAGCACCGCATCGAGCTGCTCGTCGTGCGTTCGTCCCGGTTCAGCGAGTCGGTTGAACCCGACGGACACGTCGGCGCAGCCCAGCTCGAGCGCTTCGATGACGCGAGCCTGCCACCCGTCGCCGAGGTAGACCCGGCTGTGGATCGGCAGGGACGCCGGATCGCGGCCCGCCTCCTGGCACAGCTCGCCGAGGCGCTCGACACCTTGACGCAAGGTGCGCCGATCGATGCCAGGGAGCAGCAATGGCATCCACCCGTCGGCAATTCGGACGACGCGTCGGAGGACCGGATCGGCGGCGCCGCTGCCCACGAAGATCGGGATCGGCCGGCTCGGCAGCGGATTGATGCCGACACGGTCGAGCTCGTGGAAGCGGCCGCCGTACGACACGAGCGGCTCGGTCCACAACCGGCGCAACACGTCGACCTGTTCCTCGAGGCGATCGCGTCGCGAGTCGAACTCGGCGCCGAGCCCTTCGTACTCGGCGCGGTTCCAGCCCGCGCCGACCGCGACGCGCAGTCGCCCGCCGCTGAGCAAGTCGATCGTGGCGATCTGCTTTGCGGCGAGGGCCGTCTGACGCTGGGGCAGCACGAGCACGCTCGTCACGAACGTGATCGTCGAGGTGACGCCGGCGAGGTGGCTGACCAGCGCGAGGACCTCGTGGAAGGTGTGCTCGGACGTGTACGGCGGCGCCGGGAAGGGACCGCCGAAGGGTCCCGCACCGAGCCGCTCGACGGACGCCCCGAGGACGTGGTCGTAGATCATGATGTGCTCGAACCCAGCGTCTTCGGCGCGCCTCGCCCACGCCCGGATGGCGTCCGGATCAGTGCCGCTATCGGCCTGCGAGAAGATCACGCCGAGACGCGTCATGCGACGAAAACCATCAGACCCGCAGCAGGTAGGCCGAATGGAGCAGGTCAGGATTCTCCTGCAACTCCCGCGCCGTTCCGTCGTAGCGGATCCGACCACCCTGGAGCACGAAGGCTCGGTTGGCGAGGCCCAGGGCGACGTGGGCGAACTGTTCGATGAGCAGCACCCCGACCCCCGACGAAGCGATCGCCGCGAGGATCGGCACGAGGCGCTTGACGACGAGCGGAGCGAGCCCGAGGGACAGTTCGTCGACGAGGATCACGGCGGGTCGCGAAACGAGCGCTTGGGCGAGCACGACCATTTGCTGCTCCCCGCCGGAGAGCGAGCGGGCCGTCGAGCCCCAGCGCTGCTTGAGCTCGGGGAACAGTTCCAACGCGTAGGCCGTGCCTTGTTCGGCTTGCTCGCCGTCGAGCATGTACGTGGCGACCCGCAGGTTGTCGGCGACCGACAGCTCGGGCAAGAGTCGCCGACCCTCCGGCACCACCGCCAAGCCGGCTCGGCGGACCTGCTCGGGGCGGCATCCGCTGAGGTCGTGGTCGCCGAGGTGCACCGTCCCAGCGGTCGGGCGGATCGTCCCGGCGACGGCCAGCACGAGCGTCGACTTGCCAGCGCCGTTGGGGCCGAGCAGGGCTGTCACCTCCCCTGGCGGGACGTCGATCGAGACGTCGCGCAGCACGGGGCGCCCGCCACGGGGCACACACAGCCCGGCGACCGCGAGCTGAACCGCGCTCACGCGACCTCCTCGGTGCCGAGGTACGCACGCACGACGTTGGGATCGCGGAGCACCTGGGCGGTCTCGCCGGACGCGATCAGGCGCCCGAAGTCGAGCACGGCGGTGGTCGCGCAACACGCCGACACCAGGCTCATGTCGTGGTCGACGAGCACGACGAGTGCGCCGGTCTCCGCCGGGATGCGACGGATCAGGCTGCCGAGGTGGACAGTCTCCTCGTCGGGTAGCCCGGCCGCCGGTTCGTCGAGGAGGACGAGGCGCGGCGTTCCGACGACCGCCCTGGCCATCTCGACGAGGCGTCGTTGTGCCGCCCCGAGCGACCCGACCAGACGGTGGGCGACGTCATCGAGTCCGACGAAGGCGATTGCGCTGCCGACGTCGTCGCGGCGCGACTTGCGGTCGCCACCGCTGTGCTCGTGGACGAGCAGGACGTTCTCGTACACCGAGAGTTGGGCGATGGCCTGCTCGGTTTGGAACGTCCGGCGCAGACCCCACCGGGCCCGCTTGAAGTCGGTCAGCGCGAGGATGTCCTCGCCGAACGCCGTCACTCGTCCAGCGGAGGGCCGCACGAACCCGCTGAGCACGTTGAAGAACGTCGTCTTGCCGGCGCCGTTGGGGCCGATCAACCCACACGTCCCGGCGGCGAAGGTGACCGTCATCCTGTCGATCGGGACGACCCCGCCGAAGCGCACCAGCAGATGCTCGACCTCGATCATGCCGCCGGACTCCGGCGGTGGAACAGTCCGCGGATGCGGCGACCGAGCTTGGCCAGGTCCTTGGGCAACTGGTCGACGATGCCGCCCGGGGCGGTCATCAGCACCTGCAGTACGCCGACCCCGAAGAGGATCGTCAGCAACTCCGTCGACAGACCCCAGTCGTCGAGCAGGGCGGGAAGCACACGCAATAGCAGGGCGGCCACGGCCGCGCCCCAGATGCTGTACACGCCGCCCATCAGCACCACGGCGAGGAGCAGCACGGAGTTCTGCACCGGGAACTGCTGCACGCTCACTCCCCCGGCGGCAGCCGCCAGCAGCGCGCCGGCAACCCCGGCCATGAACGACGCCAGGGCGAACGCCCACAACTTGTACAACACGGTGTTGACGCCGGCGGCGACGGCGGTGGCCTGGCTCTGACGGATCGCCGCCCACGCCCGACCGGGCTTGCGCCGCACGTGCCACACGGCGAACACGAACATCAGGGCGGCGACAAGGGCGCAGAACCGGTAGTAGGCCGTGTCGCTCTGGGCGATCGACGGGCGGGGCATCCGCGACGACGCGCCACCGGCCGCCGAGTTGCCGAACAGTCCGCCCCCGCCATTGGGGAACAGCGTGGTGCGCAGGATGATCGTGATCGCCCCCGCCGCCATCAACGTGATCAGCGCCAGGTGCAGACCCGACAGGCGCAGTGCCGGCAAGCCGATGAGCACCCCGATCACACCGGTCACCAGGCCAGCGACGAGCAACAGCAGCGGGAACGGCATCGACGTGCCGTAACTGAGACGCAGGGCAACCCAGGCGCCGACCGCCGCCAGCACGAACTGGCACAGCGACACCATCCCGACGCGACCGATCAGCACGTTCAGCCCGAGGGTGACGATGCTGTAGATCACCGCCCCGGTCATCACCAGCATCCAGTAGCTGTCGAGCACCAACGGCACGACGAGCACGATCACCAGGATGAGGCCGACGATGGCGGCGACTCGTGTCGGACTCCACGTCGCGACCTGCGGCCGGGCGACCGGCAGCGCCGATGCGGGCTCCTCGGTCCGCAGCGTCCCGATCTCGGCCGTCATCGCAGGTGGGGGGACGTTTCGCGGCGATCCATCAGACGCGCACCAACGGACGCTTCCGCGCGAACCACAGCAGAGCGATGATCGCCAGCACGAACGGGGTGATCGTGCGGAACTCGGCGAGTGCCCGTCCACCTATACGGATGTCGTAGAAGGCTTGGAGGCAGGACTGCACGAGGCCGATGACGAACCCGGCGGCGAGGGTGATCCACAGCGACTGAAGCTGCCCGATCAGCGCCGCCGCCAGTGCTGGGATGACGAGGAACGTGACCCCGACGGGGTCGAGGCCGACGAGGTCGCCGAGCAGGATGCCGGAGATGCCGCACACGATCCCCGACCCGAGCCACGCTGCCGCCTCGACCCGGCGCACCGGGACACCGAGCATCGCCGTCGCCTCCCGATCGTTGGCCAGCGCCCGCATCGCCGTGCCGACCTTGGTGACCCGGAGGTACACGGCGGTGCCGGCGGTGACGACGATCGGGAAGGCGATGCCGAGGATCTGCGTCCAGTTCACCCGCACGTCGGCGACGTCGTAGTCCCACAGCCTCGTCGGCAGGATGTACGTCCGGGTCGTCGACGGCGGCCACACCCACTGCATCACCCCGAGGAGGATGAGCAGCAGGCCGATCGTCGCCGTCGCCTTGACGAGCGGGTCGCGCGCCGCGAACGGCGGCCCGAACACCACGCCGTAGAGCAGGGTGACCAGGCCGCCGAAGGCGATGCACGCCGAGTAGGCGATCCACCGGTTGACGCCTCCGAGCAGCGACCAGGAGATCAGCGCGCCGGTGGCGCCGATCGCCCCGTAGGCGAGGTTGAGCACCCCCGTCGCCCGGTACAGGACGACCAGTCCGACGCCGGACATGGCGTACACGCCGCCGCTGGCCAAGCCGAGCACGATAAACGGTTTGAGATCATCGAGGCTCGGCATCGCTACGCGCTACCCGACGTTGAGGCCGAGCTCCTCCTCGGCAGCCCGGATGTCCGCGAGGGGATTGCCCGGCAACTCGGCGATCTCGAAGCAGTCCTCGACCTGGACCATCGCCCCGTCCCTCGGAGCCACGGTGATGTCGACGTTGTTGGAGACATTCGAACCAGTGCCGCTGTCGAAGTACCACGGCTTGCAGAAGATGTCGCTGGTGAAGTTGGTGACGCTGCGGAACGCCTCGTTGACACTCTCCTTGGTGATCTCGCCCTCGATCCCGAGCAGTGCGTCGGTGGCGATGCGTCCGGCGAGGTAGCCCATCTGGGCGAAGCTCGAGCTGTTGACGTCCGGCGCGTACTGCTCGCGGACCTCGTTCATGTGGTTCTGATCCGGCATGCCGGAGTCAAGTACGTTGAACTCGGCGTTGATCAGGAACTTGTCGTTCCATGCCGGACCGACTGACTCAGCGGTCGACGGATCGTTCGGCGGTGTCGAGCTGGCCCAAACCACCGAGTCGATGAGCCCCTGCTGCTCGATCGCCTGGAGCAGCGGGATGGCGTTGGGCCCGGTGTAGTCAAGCACGACGGCGCCGCCCTCGCCGGCCTCCTGGACGAGGCGCTGGGCGAATCCGGCGGGATCGGCGAACGGCGGATCCTCGAGGATGCTCACACCTTCCATGCCGTTCTCCTGGGCGAACTCGACCACGCCGCTGTTGATCAGGTCGAAGCCGGGTTGGTTCGGCGAGGCGACCACGATCGTGCCCTCGGCTCCGGCGCGCACCGCCGCCTGAGCACCGCCGAGGCTGGAGTAGTACGGCCCCATGTTGACGGCCGAGTAGTTCGGGCTGGTGAAGCAATCCTGGGAGACCCCGGCGATGATCAGGTAGTACTCCTGCTGTGCGTAGTAGTCACGGTTGACGCTGCACTCAATGAGGCTCGTGCTCCCGACGATGCCGAGCACCTGGTCCTGCTCGATCAGCTTGACCGCCAGCGAGGCGATCTGCTGCGGGTCGACCTGCTCCTCCTCGGCGATGTACTCGATGGGGCGACCGTGGATGCCGCCGTTGTCGTTGACGCACTCGAAGTAGGCGCCGGTCAACGAAGTGATCCAGGTGAAGTCGGCGACCGGCGAGTTGGTTGCCATCGCCCCGATCTTGATCGGCTCGCCGGTGGCCGGCTCACCGGTTCCGAGACCGCACTCGCCCGGAGCCTGGATGTTGCCACCGCCTCCCGGGCCTGAACCAGTCGGTGGTTCGGTCGTGCCGCCCGACGCGGTGACGGGTGCCGCCCCACTCGCGAATGCCGCAAGCACGAGGGTGCCTGCCGTCGCCAGACCTACCAGTGAACGCTTCATAGTGCCCTCCCCTTCGGCAACCGGAAGCCGGTTGAACTGCGTCGGACGATTCGCCGCAGTTGCTGCGATCCGCCCGTCCCCCTCGCCCCCAGGCGACGTGATGGGGCACGGTACACCGGCCCGTCGCCAAGGGGCAAGACGTGTCAGCCTCCCTGAGACGTTCCATGCGTTCCCCGGCCACGCCACCTACTGCCCGCGCAGGCGCTGGCCACTCCTCGGCTGATGCCTCGTCGCTCGCAACGGTCGACGGGTCGGCAGGCGGCTTGGGCCGGGCGCGACACCGCCGCTCCCACCGCCAAGCCTCGAGGGGCACTGGCGATGGGAGCGGGCAGGTCCCGCCGAAGGTTGGGTGTGGCGTTCGCTCAGCCCGCCGGAGCGCAATCCACCGGAGCGGCGGCATCCGCTTCGTCGACGAGCACGACGCCGTCGACGTTGGCCGGCTCGAAGTCGGCGACCACGAACACGCGGTAGGCCTCGGGGGCCGGTGATTGCAGGTCGACGGTGAAGACCCCGTTGACCGGACGCTGGAAGAGGCGCTGCGACGTCACCGCTGCCGGATTGCTCGCCGGGCTGAACATCACGACGTGCTCGTTCTCCGGAGCGAGTCCCGGTGTGGCGCCGGTCTCGTAGGTCACGTGGACCATCCCGGCACAGTCGATCGCCGCCGACGTGATGCGAACGAACGGGGCGACACCTTCCGGGGTGGTCGGTGCGTCCTCGGCCGGTGGAGTCGTGGGCCCTTCGGGCTGCTCGACCGGAGGCTGCTCAGCGGGTGGCTGCTCCGCCGGCGGCTGCTCAGCGGGTGGCGCCGTGTCGTCCGGAGGCGATGTGTCGCCGGGACCGATGGGGATCACGGGGATCGTGACGAACGGCCCGTCGAAGATCGGGCCGTCGTCGTCGGGGACGACGGGGATCGTGATGTTCGGACCCTCGAAGATCGGACCGTCGTCGTCGGTCGGAATCGAGAAGGTCGGCAGATCGAGGATCGGATCGTCGTCGGGGAACAGGTCGTCGATTTGGTCGATCGGAGGGGTGGGCGGCTGCGGCTGCCCGTCGCCTTGGTGGTAGCCGAGGGCGTTGACCGGGCTTCCGGCCCCGAGCAGGGTGAACAGGCCGCCGGCGCCGAGCAGGGCTCCGAGGGCCGTGGCGACACCGAAGCGCCGCAGTACTGACTGGTTGGGATGCTGGTGGTTCATGGGGGACTCCTTGGTTCGTGGTGACGTCCGCACGGTGTGTTCGGACTGCGACCACGGTGCGCCCTAAGACCCCGCTCACACATCGGGCGATGCCTTATCGCCCGCCTTATTCGTTCTGGGCGGCCTTCGGTCCGATTCCCGATCCGGGCGGCCTACGGTCCGGATTCCGGGCGTTTGGCCGCCCAGTTCGGCGGTCGCCCGCGCCGACTACTCGGTAGGTGGCCGGACGAGGCGCTGGGCGGCGACGGCGGCTTGCACCCGAGTCGTCACGTTGAGCTTCTGGAGGATGTGCGTGACGTGCACGCTGGCTGTCTTGGCACTGATGAACAGCTGCTCACCGATCTCTCGGTTGGAGCGGCCCTCGCCGAGCAGGCGGAGCACTTCCAGCTCGCGGGCCGTGAGCCCGCGCGCCGCCAACTCGTCGGCGGAGCCGTCGTCTTCGCTGTCCGCTCCGTCCCGGGCGAGCGAGACCCCGGCCCGGCGGGCGAGGTCGGCGACGGCCGCGGCGAGTGGCTCGGCGCCCACCTCTGCGGCCCCGGAGGCGGCGGCACCGAGCAGCTGAGCGACGGTGGACTTGCCCAGGCGGGCCTGCCCGCCGAGCAGCGCCTCGGCGTGGCGCCAGCGGGCGTACGCCGCCAGGTAGACGTCGGAGCCGGCGGCAGCGACGATTGCCGACCACGCGTCGGCCGATGGCGAGTCGTCGAGCCGGCTGCGCTCGGCGCGGGCGAGTTCGAGCGTCCGGTGAAACGGCGTCGACCGGCAGTCGACGGCATGCTCGATCCGCGCGAGAAATGCTTCGGCTCGGCGTAACCGCCGATCCGCCGACTCCCGGACGACGTCTCGGTCGTCCGGCGCGGCGCTGGTGCGCGCGCTCTCGAACCGATCGGCCGCCAGCCGCGTTGCCAAGGCAGTGAGCCGCAGTTCGAGGAGGATCTCGTCGGTCGCTGCGGTGATCTCGTCGGCGCGGGCGAGGGCGCGGTGGGCACGTTCCCAGTCAGCCTGCCAGATCGCCAATTCGGCCTCCCACGCGGCGCACACGCCGGCTGTGTAGTCGTAGGCACCGAAGGCGTCGCCCAGTTCGCCGAGTAGCTCCTCGGCTGCGGCGACGCGTCCCCGGCGGACATAGAGCTGAAGCCGACCGAAGTTGACGGGGAGCGCGAAGTACGGGTCGACACCCCTGGCCAGCAGCGCCGCGCTCACGTCGTCTGCCTCGGTCCATCGTCCGAGTGCCACGAGGGCCAACGTCAGTTGCCCGGTGGTGAGCGCTGCGTACGTCCGATGCAGTCCAAAGCGCTCCAGCTCGACGAGCCCTCGCCGGGCGAGCTCGACCGCCTCGTCGGACCGACCGGCAAACCCGTAGGCCTCGACGAGATTGTGCCAGGTCGAGCCGATCCGCTCGACGTCGTCACCGAGCACGGCAAGGTCGAGCGCTTCGTGTAGCCGGCTGAGTCCATGCTCGTAGTCGCCGAGATGACCTTCCAGCGAGCCGAGGACGTGGAGCGCGTAGCTCAGCTCCGGCCGGCCGGCCGTCTGGCGGGCCGCGGCCAACGCGTCGCGCGCCAGGACGAGCGCGTCGAGGTAGCGCAGCTCCAGCGCCGCCTGATAGGCGACACCGCAGAGCCGGGTGACGACCGCAAGCGTGACCCCGGACTCGACACCTTCACGCAGCGCCTCCGTCGCCTGCTTGGAGGTCGTGAGGTCGCCGGCGTGCCACGAGTACAGGGCCCGCCGGTCGAGGATTCGGGCATGGCGCTCCGGCTCGCGATCGGGGTCGAGCTCGGTGAGCAGCTGATCGGCGAGTTGCAGGGCGCCGTGGTGGCTGCCGGCGAGTGAGGCGACTTCGGCAGCGTGCTCGAGCAGCCACGGCCGGTCGGTCCCGGCGACCTCGGCGGCGTCGGCGACGCGGGGCCACAGCTCGAGCGCCCGGCCGTAATGCAGCTGGGCCTCGATCGGGGCGTGGGCCAGCTCCGCGGTCTGACCCGCTCGCACGGACGCCGCCAGCGACTCGGCGAGCCGCCCGGCAGCGTGCCAATGGTGTGCCAACTCGGCGGCGGTCAATGCCGGATCCTCACCGAGGGCCAGCTCCGGGTGGGCGGCCAGGGCCTGGGCGACGCGCTCGTGGAGCGCCGCCCGCTCTCCCGGCAGGAGATCGTTGTACACCGCCTCGTGACCGAGGGCGTGACGGAACGCGTACAGCTCGCCGGCCCGCACCATCAACTGGCGACTGAGCGCTTCGCGCAGCGCCGGGTCGATCTCGGCGGCGTCGACGTCGACGGCCTCGCGAAGCAACGAGTAGCTGACCCGCCGGCCGATCACCGCCGCGACGCGCAACACCTGTTGCGTGGCGCTGTCGACGCTGGCGACGCGTTGGAGGACGACGTCACCGATCGTCGTCGGCAGATCGTCACCGCCCCCGGCAGCGACGAGCTCCTCGACGAAGAACGGGTTGCCGTCAGCCCTGGCGGTGATCCGGTCGAGCAAACCTCGGGCCGGCTCCGAGCCGACGATCCGACCGATCAGCTCGCCCACCTCCTCGGGACCGAGCGGGCCGAGGTGCACCTGCACGGCACGGCCGGAACGGACGAGCTCGCCGAGGGCGACCGCCAGACCGCCGGCACGGTCGCCTTCGGACGGCCGCCGCGTGGCGACGATCAGGACGCGCGCCGAGCGCACAGCGTTGGCGACGAACAGCAGGAGGTCGCCCGTCGACTCGTCCGCCCAATGCAGATCCTCGACGAGGACGACGAGCGGCTGGGCGGCGGCCGCGGCGACGAGTTGTTCGGCGACCCAGCCGAAGAACCGGAAACGATCGGCCAGATCGGCGGCCGAGGGGACTTCGCCGGGCAGCTCATCGCCCGCTGCCAGGTGGCCGAGGATCTGGGCGAACGGGGCGTACGGAACCGCATCGGCGAACGGCAGGCAGGACCCAGCGAGGATCTCAGCTCCGCCAGCCCGGGCCTCGGCGACGAACTCGCCGATCAGCCGTGACTTGCCGATTCCGGCCTCTCCGTCGACGAGGACGAGGCCCCCCTCGCTCGCCCTGGCGTGCTCCAACGCAGTGCGCAGCTCGTCGAGCTCGATGACCCTCCCGACGAGCACGGGTGACGTCGCCCTCCGACTCACCCGGTCAGTATGACGGTTCCCCCATCGCCCGCCGGGTAAGGCGTCGTTCGCCGGTGGCGAACGCGGCGCTAGGCGACCGGAACTCTGGAGTCGACACTGGAACCAGCAACGCGGTCCGAGGACGTACCGGCGCAGCCTGCGTGGCCGGGGAACGCCTTGGGCGGCCTACGTGGCCGGGAACGCAATGAAACCGGGGGTAGTCCAGATGGTTGAGCACAACGAGGGAATCGCATCCGGAGGCGTGCTGCTCGTCGGGAGCGTTCCGCTGCGCAGCGCCGAGGAGGTGTTCGCCGTGATGGCCGCCGAGCTCGGCGACCGTCTGCGCCAAATTCCCGACGGCGAGACCGGCCCGCGGGCCGACTGGATCGTGTGGCAATACCCGGTACTCAGTTCGCGCCCCGAGTTCGAGGTCTGTCCGCCGGGCACCGACGAGCACCGGGCGCTCCCCCGGTTGCGGATACGCGACGGCGAGTCACTCGACACGCTGCACTTCGGCGACCTCGGGTACGCCCAGGCCGCGCTGTCGTCGTTCGAGGTGTTCGCCCGCCGCAAGCGCGACGGGCAGATCCCGGCGGATTGCAGGTTCCAGGTGTCGCTGCCCACGCCGCTCGCCCCGATCGCCGCGTTCGTGGCCGCCGAGGACCAGAGTCGCATCGAGCCGCTGTACGAGGCGCGCATCTTCAACGAGCTGGCGACGATCTTCGAGGCGATCCCCCATGAACAGCTCGCCGTGCAGTGGGACACCAACTTCGAGTTCGCGATGCTCGACGGCGTCATGCCGGCGTGGTTCGACGACCCACGATCGAGCATCGTCGAGCGACTCGTGCGGCTCGGCCGCAGCATCCCTGCCGACGTCCAGCTCGGCTACCACTTCTGTCACGGCCACGAGCGCCACCATCGTGAACGCCCCTACGACGCCCAGGCCCTCGTCGACATCGCCAATGCCCTGTCGCTGAGCCTCGGCCGGTCGCTCGATTGGATCCATCTCCCGGTCCAGGGCGGGCGCGTCGACGTGGCCTTCTTCGAGACCCTCGCCCAGCTCGTCCTCCGGCCGGAGACGACGCTGTACCTCGGTCTCGTTCACCCCGCCGACGGCGTCGCCGGCGCCAAGGCGCGCATCGTCGCCGCACAACGATTCGTCCACGACTTCGGCGTCGCCACCGACTGCGGGTGGACTCGCCACCGGTCCGAGGAGGTCGAGCCGCTGATCGCCTTGCATCGCGAGGTGTCCACGGCGGTCACGCCGAGTGGGCGGACGGCAACGGCGTTCTCCTGGCCGGACGGCTGGGAGCGCATCCCGGACGAGAGCTGGACCACGGACCCGGTCGACGCCTTCGGCGCCTCGTACGACAACGTCGCCCAGCACAGCTGGTACCGCAACCTCGACCCGACGGTCGAGGAGCTGGCCCACCTGCTCGCCGACGGGGAGATCTTCGTCGACTACTCGGGCGGCACCGGCATCCTCGTCGATCGTCTGAAACTGCGCCTCTTTGGCACCCAGGCGGGCGCCGTGATCGTCGACAGCTCACCGAAGTTCCTTCGCGTCGCGCTGGAGAAGTTCGGCGACGATTCCAGGGTTGGCCTGCGGTTGTTGCGCTACCTCGCTGACGACAAGCGCCTGCAGCGTCTCGACGAGGTGCTCGGCGCAGAGCTCGTCGAACGGGGCGTCGACGCGATCGTGTCGACGAACGCCGTGCACCTGTACCCCGACCTTGCCGACACGGTGGCGGCGTGGCTGCGCGCCCTGCGGCCGGGCGGGCACGTCCTCGTCAATTCCGGCAACATCCGCAACCCACGAGCCCGGCGCAGCGAGTGGATCCTGGACGAGACCGTGTGGGTCGTCGGCGATCTGGCCGAGGGGCTCGTGCGCACCGATCCGGCCTACGCCGCCTACCGCAGCGAACTCGACGACGTCGAGCGGATGGCCGCCCACGCCGAGTTCCGTGACAAGGTGTTCCGCCACCCCCGACCGCTCGACGTGTACCTCGAGACGTTCGAGCTCGCCGGGCTGAAGGTCGAGTCGGTCCGCGAGGCGAGCATCGAGGCGCGAGTCGGCGAGTGGTACGAGCTGCTGGCGACGTACAGCGACGCCGTGCTCGGCTGGGTCGGCGGCACCGAAAAGCTCGACGGCGCGCCGCCGAGCGAGCAGGCCGTCGCCGACCGGCAGCGGTTGATCCGCCACGCGATGGACGTGCTGTTCCACGGCCGTCCGACGTTCCAGGCGTGCTGGACCTACATCACGTGCGTCAACGGGAGCTAAGAAGTCGGTTCATGAAGCGCAGCACCGATCGGATCCTGACCACCCACGTCGGCAGCCTGGCCCGTCCCCACGAGCTGCTCGACACGCTGAAGGAGCGCGAGAACGGCCGGCCCTACGACACCGAGCTGCTCGACCGCCAGATCACCGAGGCCGTCGCCGACCGGGTGCGTCAGCAAGTCGACAACGGCATCGACGTCGTCACGGACGGGGAGATGAGCAAGGTCAGCTTCCTCGGCTACGTCAAGGACCGCCTCGGCGGATTCGAACCCGATCTCGACGACATGCGCATGGCCCCGTCGTGGCAGAAGGAGGTCGACGACTTCCCCGAGTACTACGCCGACTACTTCAAGAAGTACTCGGCGACGATCACCCCGCTGCGCCGGATCATCTGCAAGGGACCGATCAGCTACATCGGTCAGCAACTGCTGCAGACCGACATCGCCAACCTCCGGGCCGCTGTCGCCGGCTATGACGTCGCCGACGTGTTCATGCCGTCCACCGGTCCGAGTGGTTTCGGTCGCAACGAGTACTACGGCACGCACGAGGAGTATCTCGCCGCCGTCGCCGAGGCGATGCGCGAGGAGTACCTGGCGATCGTCGCCGCCGGGTTCGTGTTGCAGGTCGACGACCCGTTCCTCATCGACATGCTCAGCGATCCGACGATGGACGAGGGCGAACGGGAGAAGGCGGCGTGGGTCCACGTCGAGGCGCTCAACCACGCCCTGCGCGGGATCCCGACCGAGCAGATCCGCCACCACACGTGCTACGGCCTGAACCATGGCCCGCGGATGAACGACATCCCGCTGCTCAAGGCGGTGCCGTTCATGCTCGCCATCAACGCCGGGGCGAACAGCTTCGAGGTGGCCAATCCCCGCCACTACCACGAGTGGCGGATCTGGGAGGACATCGCGCTGCCCGAGGGCCGCATCCTGATGCCCGGCCTGCTCGGCCACGCCACGAACTACGTCGAGCATCCCGAGCTGATCGCCGACTACCTGGTCAAGTACGCCGGCATCGTCGGCCGCGAGAACGTCATCGCCAGCGCCGACTGCGGCTTCTCGTCACGGGCGAGCTACGCCCCCGAGGTCCACCCGACGGTGGTCTGGCCGAAGTTCCGCGCCCTCGCCGACGGCGCCGCCCTCGCCACCACCCAGCTCTGGCCCTGAACTCACGACCGATGGGTGTTTAGGGGACCGTTCCGTCCCCTAAACACCCATCGGTGGCTCAGGTCGGCGCGACCTGGATCGGGTCGTCGACGATCGCCGACAGGGCGAGCTCGGCGGCACCCAGCAGCGGGGCATCGATGCCCAGCGCGGTCGGAACGATCTTGACCATCGAGCCCGGCGCGGCGAGCGCTCTGCTGCGCACGCCGTCCTCCAGCTGCCCGTGCATCAGCGGGTGGAGGCGCGCGTAGATCCCGCCGAGGACGACGACCTCTGGGTTGAACAGGTTGATCAAATCGGCGATTCCCAGGCCCAGCCATCTGCCCACTGACTCGATCGCGTGGCGGTCCTGCTGCTCTCCGGCCGCGGCTCGGGCGATGACCAGATCGACCGACGTTCGACCGCCGGCGCCGGTGGCCAGTCCGGCATGGCGCAACAGCGCACCTTCGCCGGCCTCGGTCTCCCAGCAGCCGATCGCTCCGCATGCGCAGCGCACGCCGGCCGGATTGACCAGCGTGTGGCCGGCCTCGCCGGCGTAGCCGGCGGCACCCAGCCCGGGGTTCGCCACCAAGGATGACGCCGACGCCGATGCCGACCTCTCCGGAGACGAACAAGAGATTGTCGACACCGGACGCCACGCCGCGGCGATGTTCGGCGAGAGCTCCGAGGTCGGCCTCGTTGGCGACCGAGACCGTGGTGTCGCGGCCAAGGCGTCGAGCGAGCATCGCTCCGAGGGGCACATCGCGCCAGCCGAGGTTGGGGGCCAGGTGGACGAATCCGTCAGCACGCCTCGTGAGACCGACGACGGCGACGCCGACTCCTGCGAAGTGGTGGCCGGCGGGCACGGACGCGATCAGCGGTTCGGCCAGCTTGATGGCGTCCTCGACGGTCTCGTCCGGAGAGAATCGACCACGCTGACGATCGATGCGGACGTGGTTGAAGACATGGGCGCCGAGGCCCACGGTCGCCACGGCGATCGAGTCGACCGCCAACTCGATGGCGAGGACGACGGCGCCCTCGGCGCGGGCAGCGACGAGCGGTGACGGACGGCCTGGGCCGTCGGCCCGCAGGGCGCGGTGTTCGACGACGAGACCACGTGTCGACAGGTCCCCGACGAGATCTGCGATCGTCGAGCGGTTCAGTCCGGTGCGGGCGGCGAGCTGCGAGCGCGACGTCGGTCCGGACAGATGGATGTGACCGAGGAGCACGCTGAGATTGCGTCGGCGCAGTTGCTCAGCGCTGGCGCCGGCCGACGAGACGCCCGGTCGAGTACCCATTCCAGCTCCCGCTCGGCGATTGTTGCCCGCTGGACGATATCCCGCAACGCTCCGGTCGCCGCCTGGCCCGGCGACCGGAGCGCAAGTTGTTCGGGGCTAGCTCACCGCGTCGAGAAGGCGTAGATCGTGGTGGTTGCGTAGTCCTCGCCGGGCAACAGCACGGTCGAGGGGAAGTCGGGCTGGTTCGGCGAATCGGGGTAGTGCTGCGTCTCCAGGGCGAAGCCGTCGCCCTGGCGGTACACCTGGCCGCTCTCGCCGACCACCGTTCCGTCGAGGAAGTTCCCCGAGTAGAACTGGATGCCCGGCTCCGTCGTCGACACCGTCAGCACTCGACCGCTCGCCGGGTCGTACGCCTCGGCGGCGACGATCATCGACGCGTCGTCGGGGCTCGGGCGGTCGAGCACGAAGTTGTGGTCGTAGCCCTGGCCGATCAGCAGCTGCTCGTCGGAGCCGTCACGAATGCGTTCGCCGATGGCGTGCGGTTGCGTGAAGTCGAACGCCGTTCCCGCGACCGGGGCGATCTCGCCGGTCGGGATCAGCGTCGGGTCGACGGGCGTGTAGTTGGACGCGTTGATCTGCAGCTCGTGGTCGTAGGTGCTACCGGCTCCTTCACCGGAGAGGTTCCAATAGGCGTGGTTGGTGAGGTTGACCACGGTCGGGGCGTCGGTGGTCGCGTGGTAGTCGATGCGGATCTCGTCGTCGTCGGTCAGCGTGTAGGTGACCTCGACCGCCAACGCGCCTGGATATCCCTCCTCGCCGTCCGGACTGGTCCTGCTCAGCTGCAGACCGACGCCGTCGCCGTCGGTCACCTCGCTGGCGTCCCAGACGACCTTGTCGAAGCCCAACTCTCCGCCGTGCAGCGTGTTCTCACCGTTGTTCAGGGCGAGGCGGTACATCTCTCCGTCAAGGGTGAACGTGCCGCGAGCGATGCGGTTGGCATAGCGACCGGTGATGTTGCCGAAGTACGGGTGGCCGTCGAGGTAGCCCTCGAGGTCGCTCTGGTTCAGCGTGACGTTGGCCAAGTTGCCGTCACGATCGGGAACGCTGATCGACTGGAGGATGCCTCCGTACGTCATGATCTTGACTTCCATGCCGTTGGCATTCGTCAGCGTGTACAGCTCGACGGCTTCGCCGTCGGCCGTCTCACCGAAGGGTTCTGAGGTGATCCCCGCTCCCGCTGGCGCCGAGCCCTCAGGCGGCGTCGACCCTTCGGCCGGTGCAGTGTCGGGAGGGACGGTGGTCGCGACGGCGCTCGTCGCTCCGGCGACCAGCATCGTCAACCCGACCGCCCCGGCGACACCTTTGCGGACCCTCCACGTCGATGACTTCGATCGGAACTCGGCTCTGGCCATGGGCTGCCCCCTTCGGATTCGAGCGATTTGTCGATCTTTCCAACAAATCTCGGTCGGTGCGATTTCACACCAGCTCGATTTAACACCCGTGAGTCAAGCCCCTACTGATAGAGACCGAAATGAGGACACTTCGACAAATCCTTCAGGCCGTACGGCCGTCGAGGTAGACGACGCCCTTGGTGCCGTCGACCGTGATCGTTTGGCCGGTCTTGATCACCGTCGTGCCGATGTTCGAGCCGACGACCGCCGGAACGCCGTATTCGCGGGCGACGATCGCGCTGTGCGACAGCACGCCGCCCACGTCGGAGACGACCGCCCCGGCGATCGAGAACAACGGCACCCACGGGGGCAGCGTCATCTCACACACCATCACCTCGCCCTCCTCGAGGTCGTCGATCGCCTGGGACAGCGACCGACAGACGCGGGCCGTGCCGGTGTACGCGCCCGGCGAACCGGCGACCGCTCTGAGCACGTTGGGGTCGGTGTTCTCCTCCGGCGGCACCATGCCGAGGAGGCGGAACACGAGGGCGTCCATGAACGGGTCTGGAATCTCCGGCGGCGGGGGCAGCGTGCCGAGCTCGGTCGGCGGACTCACGGCGCACGCTCGCTGGAAGCTCGCCTGCCGCTCGGCGACGATCTGCCGGTGATCGCCGCCGTTGGTCAGAGCGTCGACGACCTCGTCTCGGTAGAGGAAATGGACGTCGGGGGCTGCGTCGATCACGCCCTTGGCGACGAGGCGGTCGCCGACGGCGAGTACGAAACGGCGGAACACGCTGATGTACAGCTGGTCGATGTAGAAGGCGTGGTCCTCGGTGAGCGGGAAGCTGTACTGCGCCGCCTCGTACAGCTCGTCGAACTTCGCGAGTGTTTCGGGATCGTCGACGAGCTTCGCCCGCAGATCGGCGAGCAGCTGCTGGCGAGTGGCGACGTTGCGCTGGTACTGGTGCTCCGGGTCCTCGCTCTCGTCGAGGTCGATCATCGCCTTGATGCTGGCCAGGGGGATCGACGGGTCCTCGCGCCATGGCACGTCGGCGAGGTCGTAGACGGCGTCGCTGCGCCACCCGAACTCGAACAGGAACTCGTCGAGCTGGCGGCGGAAGTCGCGGCCCTCCTCGGTCGCGTCGAGGCCGGCGAGCAGGTCGTCGCCCTCCGTGGACTCGAACAGCGACCTGAGCTCCGGGCTGGCAGCCGCCGCCCGGCTCAGCGCCCACAGGCCACGGGCCGCGTCGACCGATCGGGTGTGGTATCCCTGCAGGGTTCGGTACGACTCGGTCGGCTCGTCGGGCTGCACCACCTTGTCGTAGAGGTCGCAGAACGCGCTGCTCGACAGCAACACGAAGTTGATGTGCCCGTGGATCCACCACTGGTCGCGCATCAGTTGGGTCAGCTCGTCGAGCTTGGCCACGAGGTCGGCATCGCTGAGCACCGACCAGTCGGCCGTCTTCAGCGGGACGTTCTGGGCGATGACGGCCGGCTTCCACTCCTCTTCCCACGTCTTGCCGATCAGCGGCACCTTGGCGGCCAGCTTGTCGTGGTACGTCACCATTCGCCGCTGGATCTCGGCCTCGTCCGGAATCGGATGGAAGGCGACGTAAAAGAAGTGGTTGACCTCCTTCGTCGACACCATGATCGGGCAGTCGTACTCCGCCTGGGCCTTGGTGAAGCCCTCCGCCAACGTGCGCACGACGAGGTCGAACGACAGCGGCGTGATCGGGCGCGGTGCGTGCATCTTGTCGAGCGCCCAGTAGCCCTCGATCTCGTCCGCTGCCGGAAACACGACTTGATCCGTCGTCGTCACGTTGATCCCCCTGTTCCGATGACCATGATCCGTCCCGCAGCGCTCGCCGCGACGGGGTCGCCACGGCGAACGTTACCAACCCGGCCCGACACGTCAGGTTCCCTGACGCGGCGGTAGCTTCGCTGAGCCATGACTCAGGTTCGGGATGGCCGCCCGCCGCTCCGCACGGACGCGGGAACCAGACTGGTCCTGCTCGGCACCGGAGGTGGGTCCGCTCCCAAAGTCCGGCGCTGCGGAACGGCCAACGCCGTCGTCGTCGGCGACGCCGTCTACCTCATCGACGCCGGTGAGGGCGTGCACCGTCAGCTGTGGCGGGCTGGGCTCACCGTCAACGACCGGTTCGCCCCCGACCGTCCGCTGTTGCGGGCGATCTTCGTCACCCATCTCCACGCCGACCACATCATGGACCTCGCCAATCTCGTGCAGGGCAGCTGGCCGTCCCATCTCATCGATGTCTACGGGCCGGCTCCGGCAGTGGATGACGCAGCGACGCCGGGGACCCGCGCGATGGTCGAGCACCTGTGGCGAGCGTTCGCCTACAACGTCAGCCTCCGAGTCGCCGCCGAGGGCCGGGCCGACGTCGTCGACTCGCTACGCGTTCACGAGATCGGCGTCCGGCGCGACGGCCACTCGCCGGACATCGACCTCGGCGTGACGGGCGATGGCAGCTCGGCGCACGCCGCGGCCCCGGACATGGAGCCCGTCGAGATCTACGCGCAGGACGACCACGGGGTGCGCGTGACGGCGACCCTCGTGCAGCACGCTCCGGTGTTCCCCGCCTTCGGGTTCCGCATCGACACGCCCCACGGTTCCGTAGCGTTCTCCGGCGACACCGGGCGGTGCGACAACGTCGCCCGACTGGCAGCCGACGCCGACGTCCTCGTCCACGAGGTCATCGACGTCGATCGGCTCGCCCTACGACTGTCGGGCCAGCCCAACGCGGCTTCGGTGGTCAACCATCTGCGCGCCGCCCACTCCTCACCGGAACAGGTCGGCGAGATCGCCAAGCGGGCCGGCGTCAGAAGACTCGTCCTGTCCCACCTCGTACCCGGCGACGGCGACCCGAGCGACGAGGAGTGGGAGGCCCGGGTGCGCCCGTACTTCGACGGCGACGTCGTGTGCGGCGTCGATCTCGACGAGTTCGCCCTCGACGCGAGTTGACCGGCTAGTTTCGCCGTTGGTCGTCGGCGGATCTGCGACCGGAGGGGAGTCGGATGACCACCGTGGTTGAGCACGTCGCCGCGTCGACGCGCTCGTTCACTGCCGTCTTCCGCAATCCGGCGCTGCGGCGGATCAACCTGGCGCTCGCCGCGTCGGTGATCGGTGACTGGGCCTACTCCGTGGCTGTCGCCGTGTGGGTGTTCCGGGAGCACGGCGCTGCTGCGCTGGGTTTCTTCGGGGTCGCCAGATACGTCACGATGGCGGTGCTCGGTCCGCTGATGGCGACGTTTGCGGATCGCTTCCCCAAGCGACTCGTGATGGTCCTCTCCGACATCGCCCGGGCCATGTCCGTCGTCGCCGGAGCTGTCGTCATCGCCACCGACGGGCCGGCGGTGCTCGTCTACGCCCTCGGGCTGCTCACCTCGATCTTCTCGCTCGCCTTCCGTCCAGCACAGTCGGCCTTGCTGCCGCGCCTGGCGACGGAGCCGCAGCAGCTGACCAGCGCCAACGTCGTGTCCTCGACGATCGAGAGCCTCGGGTTCTTCGTCGGACCGGCGATCGCCGGATTCCTGTTGGCCATCGCCGACGTCGAGGTGGTCTACCTCGTCAACGCCGCCTCGTTCGTCGTGTCTGCCCTGTTGCTCAGCCGTCTCGTCGAACCACCAGCCGCCGCGGCGGCCGCGGCTGACGATGAGCAGGGCGACGACGACTCAGGTGGTGGTCTGTTCCGCGACGCGGCGGCCGGATTCGCCGTGATCCGGCGCAACCGCAATCTGCTCCTGGTCAGCGGCCTGATGGCCGCCCAGACGGTGGTCGCCGGGGCCTCGCTCGTCTACGAGGTGAGCATCGCCTTGGACCTCTTGGAGATGGGGGAGTCAGGCCTCGGTCTGCTCGACGCCGTGCTCGGCATCGGAGGCATCCTCGGAGGATTCGTGGTGCTCGTGCTCGCCCGCCGTGGGCGGTTGGCCAGCGACTTCGGCATCGGTGTGATCCTGTGGGCCGCGCCACTGCTGCTGATCGCGGCCGTTCCGTCGCTCGGCACGACGCTCGTGGCGATGTTCCTGATCGGGCTTGCCAACTCGATGGTCGACGTCAACGCCTACACGATCGTCCAACGCGTCGCCCCGCCCGAGGTGATGGGCCGGGTCTTCGGAGCCTTGGAGAGCCTGCTCACCGTCGGGATGGCGCTCGGCGCGCTCGTGATGCCGCTGCTGATCGAACTCGTCGGTCTGCGCACGGGTTTGGTGATCGTCGGCGGGACGGTGACCCTTATCGGCCTCGCCGGTTTCGCCGGGCTGCGGCGGATCGACGAGACCGCTCTGGCTCCCGCCGGTCTGGCGCTCGTCCGCGGCGTTCCGCTGCTCGCTGTGTTGCCGCCACCGGTGCAAGAACGCCTGGCGCACGTGCTCGTGCCGTCCACCGTTCCCGCTGGTGAGGTCGTGTTCCGCGAGGGCGACCGGGGCGACCGGTTCTGGATCATCGAGCGCGGCGATGCGATCGTCAGCATCGACGGCGAGGCCGTGCGCCAGCTCCGAGCCGGCGACTCGTTCGGAGAGATCGCCCTGCTGCGCGACGTCCCGCGCACCGCCACCATCCAGGCTGGCGACGGGGACCTCGTGCTCCAGGGCCTCGATCGCGACGAGTTCCTACCCGCCGTCACCGGCCACGGTGAGGCTTCCGAGGTCGCCGACGCCGTCGTCGAGCGGTGGCTGGCTCTCGGCTGAGAGTTGTCTGCGTCGGCGAACACGACCGTCGTGCACGCTGACACCGATCAGCGTCGGCCGACCGCGTCCTGAGCAGCCGGCGCCGCCGCGGCAGTCTCGGCGGCGGCGCGGTCGAGCAGCGGCCGGCAGCCGAGCCCCGTGGCGATCGACGTACTCTGGAGAGTCCACCCGCCGGGAGGTGATCAGCTCGGCGGAAGCTGCTCGACATCGTGGACGACGATCTGACCGCGGCTCACGCCGACGATGCCGGCGGTCACGAGCGGTTGCAGGGCGCGGTTCGCTGTCGGTCGAGTCGTTCCGGCCAGCGACGCCAGCTCCTCCTGGGTGATCGGCAGTCGCGACGTCGCGCCGTCTCGAAAGATGCCGGCGATCCGCCGGAGCTGTTTGAGCACGCGCTGCTCGGCCGGCATCGTGTGGGCGTCGACGAGCTGGTCGGAGAGTCGGCGCACCTGCCCGGCGAGCAACTCGACGAGCACCCATGCCATCGCCGGGTACCGGCGGCGCAACTCGTCGAACGCCGGCCGCCGGAGCATCATCGTCTCGACATTGCCGATCGCCACCGCGGCCGCCGATCGCCGAGCGTCATGAACAAGGCTCTGCTCGCCGAAGCTGGCTCCCGGGCCGAGCACGTCGACGGTGACCAGGTCGCCCCGGAGGTTGGCGACGCGGATCGCCACGTGACCCTTGTCGACGAGATGCATGCTGTCGCCCGGATCGCCCTGATGGAACAACGTGTCGCCGGACCGGTAGCGCCGGCGCACGGCCATTCGCAACACCTCCCGCCGCTGCTCGGCATCGAGCGTGCGCAAGAGGTCCCACTCCATCGAGCAAGTCTGACCGAAAGCGCCTCCGACACGGTGCCCCCGTGTGCGCGCCGATACACAGCAAACGTGTACCGGCGAACTGCACCGGCGGGCCGGTGGGCAGACAATGACCACAGCGGTCGCATCAGCGGCCACGACGAGGGGAGCAGACGATGAACAACGACCCAAGCATCCGTAAGGCGGACGACACCGACACCGAGGGCCACCTCCGGCGGTGGGACGTTCAGGACACCGAGGGGCATGTTCGGTTCCTGCTCGATGAGCAGGGCAACCCCGACGTCGTCACCCCCGACGACAGCGAGGACACCGAAGGCCACAGGATGCGCAAGCTGCGCCGCTGAGCACACAGGTCACCGGGCGGCGGGAAAAGGAGCGGGCGACATCGCCCGCTCCTTTCGGCGTGGATGCGATGATCTGGTCGATGCGGGACGCAAGCGCGTTGACATCGCTGTGCACACTCGGGCTCGGCGGCTACCAAGCGGCAGCCGTGTCGATCGCCACGGTCGACGCAGATGGGTTGCGCTATGTCGCGGCCGCCGGGGCCGGCGCCGACAAGATCGTGGGAACCCGCATGGCCGCCGGCCAGGGAATCGCCGGATTCGTGGCGGCGACCGGCCAGTCGCTGACGGTCCGCGACGTGATCTCCGACCCGCGGTTTGCCCGCGACATCGGCGAACGGACGGGGTACGTTCCGTCGGCGATCCAGTGCCTGCCGGTGCTCGACGACGAAGGCGAGGTGATCGGCGTCGTGTCGATCCTCGACCGCCAGCGTGCCGACAGCTCAGGTTCCGCGGGTGGCCCGGCGATGTCGACCTCGGCGTTCACCGACGTCGCCGCCGCGTTGCTGGCGTCGGCGCCGAGCGAGGGCGGGCCGTTGGCGACGGCGACCGCCCGCCTCGATCGACTCCCCGCCGGGGACCAAGAGCGAGCGCTTGGCGTGATCGACACGTTGCTCGACGCCATGGAGCGGTGATCGACGACGATCTGCCGGCTTGGTCGGCGCCCTTTCACGGCGGCGGCCCGGGAGACGCGCCCTCCCTCGGCCCCGACCTTCCGATGTCTGCGAGCTGGGCGTACGGGGATCGCAGCGGTCGGGGCGTGCGCGTCGCCGTGCTCGACTCGGGAGTCGATGGCTCGCACCCGCTCGTTGCTGGCGTCGCCGAGTACGTGGCGGTCGTGCTCGACGACACAGCCGCCGACGGTGTGCGCTTCGAAACGGGCGAGCACGAGGACCTCTACGGCCACGGCACCGCCTGCGCCGCAGTGATCCGCGGGTTGGCCCCAGACGTCGAGCTGGTCAGCGTCCGCGTGCTCGGCGACAATCTCAAGGGGTCGGCTCGGGCCTTTGCCCACGGCCTGCGGTGGTGCCTCGACCACGACGTGACCGTCGCCAGCCTCAGCCTCTCGACAACCAACGTGCGCCACGCCGAGATGTTCTACGAACTCGTCGACGCGGCAACGTTCCGGGGCATGCTCCTCGTGTCGGCGATGAGCAACGAGCGCAAGCGGACCATCCCGAGCGAGTTTGCCGGCGTGTTCTCGGTCGCCTGCGGTCCGGGCACCGACCGCGAGCGCTTCTGGTACAACCCCGCCGCGCCCGCGGAATGGGGCGCACCAGGCGTCGACGTGGAGGTCGCCTGGAACGGCCACACGACCATCATCGGCACCGGCAACAGCTTCGCCGCACCGGTCATCGCCGGCCACCTGGCGCGCATCAAGTCCGCCCATCCGGCGCTGACCCCCTGGCAAACACGCACCGTGCTCGCGGCACTGGCGGTCAACGCCCCGACCTGACGAGCTGGGCGATTCATTCGCCTGTGTGTACGAATCGCGCCCAAAACCCGTCGTTTCCGTCTACACCAAGCGGGCGCGGCCGGCGCACCGTTACGGTTCGAGGATGGACATTCCCCCCGAAGCGCAACGACGGATCGATGCCGATCAGGTCGCCTGGCTGACCACGGTCAGCGATCGCGGCGCACCGACGCCGAACCCGGTGTGGTTCATCCCCGACGGTGATCAACTCGTCGTCTACAGCGAACCGACGAGCCGCAAGGTGCACAACATCGAGCAGCGTCCGCTGGTGTCGCTGCACTTCAACTCCGACGCCGACGGCGGCGACGTCGTGGTCGTCGCCGGCCGTGCCGAGCTCACCCCCGCACAGAAGCTGAGCTCCCAGCCCGGCTACCTCGACAAATACGAAGCCGGGTTCCGCGCCCTCGACATGGACATCGGCGTCGCCGACGCCACCTACAGCACACGAATCACGATCACCCCGACCAAGGTGCGCCTGACCGCCGGCTGATCGCCGATCTGGGCCACACTGGACGACGGTGTCGCCGGTACCCGCAGCCCGCTATCTCCTCCGGGCTCGAGACCTCGCCGACCGCCGGTATGCCGAGCCGGTCACCGTCGCCGACATGGCGCGCGCCGCGCACCTCTCGTCCGCCCACTTCAGCCGTGCGTTCCGCCGGACGTTCGGGGAATCACCACACCAGTATCTGCTGACGCGACGGCTGGAACGGGCAGCGGCGCTGTTGCGCACCACGGATTGGACGGTTGCCCGGATCTGCACGGCGGTCGGTGTCCAGAGCCAGCCAACGTTCACGACGAGCTTCCGCACCCATTTCGGTCAGACACCAACCGAGTACCGGGCGGCGTTCGTGCCCGCCGCGGCGCACGCCCTCGTCCCGATGTGCGTGACCCGCGTCTACGGGCGACCCCGATACCGCACGATTCGAGAAGACGGCAGCGGAGCCGATCAGTACCTTCGACCGTGAAGCGAGAACCCCCCTCGCTCCGATCACCAGGAGGAACCATGATTCGCATTGCCACGGCCCAGGTGTGGGTTCACGACCAGGACGAAGCGCTCGCCTTCTACACCGACAAGGTCGGCATGGAGGTCCGCGCCGACGTCACGTTGCCGGAGATGGGCGACTTCCGCTGGCTGACGGTCGGCCCGGCCGACCAGCCCGACGTGGCGATCGTGCTGATGGCCATCCCGGGACCGCCGATCATCGACGACGAGAGCGCGGCGCAGATCCGTGACCTGATGGCGAAAGGCTTCGCCGGCACCGTGTTCCTGACGACGGACGACTGCCAGAAGGTCTACGAGGCGATGAGCGCCCGCGGTGTCGAGTTCATCGAGCCACCCGAGGTCCGTCCTTATGGCATCGACGCCGGATTCCGTGACCCGTCCGGCAACAGCATCCGCCTCACCCAGGTCGCCGAGGACTTCGGCTGAACGTCCCGCGCCCGCCGCACTAGTTTGCGGGCCGTGCTTGTCGTTCGACCGCGGCTGCCCGAGGAGTACGGCGTTCCCGAGACCTCCGACGGAATGTTGTCGTGGGAGTTCGTCGAGGAGCGCCTGGCGGCGTCACGGAACTACTGGGTCGCCACCATCGGGCCGGGCGGTAGTCCGCACGTCCGCCCGATCGACGGGGTGTGGGTCGACAGCGCGTTGTGCTTCGGCGGGTCGCCGAAGACACGATGGGTTCGCAATCTGCAGCACGATGCGCGCTTGTCCGCCCACGTCCCGCACGACGACGAGGTGATCATCCTCGAGGGCCGAGCGGAGTTCGTGAACGATCCCGACAGCCCGCTCGCCGCGGCGTCCACCAAGGCCACGCGAGCCAAGTACCCGCAGTACTTCCCGGCCGATGAGGACCCACCATCCCGGCCGTTCTGGACGCTGCGCCCGGCGACGGTTTACGCCTGGACGCTCAGCGGGTTCCCCGGCAACGTGACCCGCTGGCGCTTCGACTGACCGTGCCGAGATGCTGAGCGACGAGCAGATCACCGAGGCCGCCAAGGCGCTGCATGCCGCCGAGCTGGCCGGCGAGCTGATCACGCCGATCTCTGCCGCGTACGCCGACGCCGACGTCGCCGACGCCTATCGCATCTCGATGGCGGTCACCGAACTGAAGGTGGCGGCCGGCCGCATCGTCAAGGGTCACAAGATCGGGCTCACCTCGAAGGCGATGCGCTCGCTGACCGGGGCCACCGAGCCGGACTACGGAACGCTCTTCGACAACTGGTTCGTCCTCGAAGGCGACTCGGTTCCACGCAGCACGATGAACGAGCCGCTGGTCGAGATCGAGATCGCCTTCGTGCTCGGCGCCCCGCTCGTCGGCCCAGGCGTCAACGCCGTCGACGTGATCCGGGCGACCGACTTCGTGCTGCCGTGCATCGAGATCGTCGACACCCGCCAGCAGGGTCGCGGGCCGAACCGCCTCGTCGACAGCATCGCCGACGCCGCCGCCTGCGGGAGGGTCGTGCTCGGCGGCTGTCCCGCACGGCTGACCGACATCGACGTCCGGCGCATCGGCGCCACGCTGTCGATCAACGGCACCATCGAGCAGAGCGGGGTGGCCGCGGCGGTGATGGGCAACCCGATCAACGCCGTCGCCTGGCTGGCCAACAAGCTCCACGAGTTCGGGGTCGAACCGCAAGCCGGCCACGTGATCCTCTCCGGCTCGTTCATCAAAGCCGTGCCGTTCGCCGCCGGCGACAACGTCGTCGCCCTCTTCGATCGCCTCGGTGAGGTCACATTTGTCGCCGAGTAGCGGCGAGCACCCCGACGTGAGTCACGAGTTGGTGCGCATCGACGTGTCAACTGTCTCACCCGAGTCCCGGAGCGCGCCGCAGAGGGTCCTGGCGCACTCGGGCGCGCTTCAGCACTCGGGCAGAGTCAAACCTGCGCTTCGTCGATCGCCCTCCGCGCCGTCGATGCGTCTGCCTGCAAGGCGGCGAACGCCGGGGCGGCGTCGAAGCCGACGGTGATCATGCGGAAGCCCGCCGCGTGGCGCTTCGCGGCGAGTGAGGTGTTGGCGTGGATCCCGGGCGTCACCTGATGACGTCGGCAGGCGTCGACCACCTCGGCGATGGCGCTGTCGAAGAGCTCGCCTTGCTGGTCGACCCGTGGCGCGAGGCCGTAGGACATCGACAGGTCGGCCGGTCCGACGTACACCGCGTCGATCCCGGGCACGGCGAGGATCTCGTCGATGCCTTCGACCGCTTGACGAGTCTCGATCATCGGGATGCACGCCACGGCCTCGTTGGCGATCGACGGGTAATCGAGCCCGTAGCGGATCCTGGCGACGAACGGTCCGATGCTGCGCGTCCCGTCAGGGGGATATCGGCATGCCGTCACGGCGCGCCGGGCCTCGTCGGCGGTGTTGACCATCGGGATGATCACGCCGAGGGCGCCGGCGTCGAGAACCCGGCCGATGATCCCCTGCTCGTTCCACGGCACCCGCACGAGCGGAACGGTGGCGCTGCCGGACACCGCCTGGAGCATCGCGACGACATCGGAGTAGTCGTTCACCCCATGCTGCATGTCGACGACGACGTAGTCGAAGCCGGCCCTCCCGGCGACCTCGGCGAGCAGCGGGTCGCGCAACGAGATCCAGGCGCCCAACGTGGTGGCACCGTCACCCCACCGCTGGCGCAGCGACCGAACCTCCATCAGTCGTCCACGTAGGCGATGAACTCGCACGACACCGCGGCCTGGTCGGCCAGCTGGGTGTGCCGGGCTGGCCGCGAGTCGGCATCGGGGAAGTGCTCGAGCCACGGCCCGTTGATGAGGGCGCGCACCGCGAGGTCGGGCACGTAGAAGTTCATCCGCACGACATGGCGCCAGTCGGCACCCGCCGTGGTGAGGATCGCGCCGACGTGGTGGAACAGGTTGGCGATCTGCGACTCGGCATCATCGGGTGTGCTGTCGCGGCCCGGATCGCGTGCCGCGACGACGCTCGACGCGAGCAGCGGGCCGACCCGGCTGGCCGCGGGGATCGGGTTGGCGTGGCGGAATCCCTCGATCTCGATCGATCGTCTCGTCATCGGTCCCTCCGTTCGGTGCACCAGGACTCGAACTCGGCCCGACGGTCAGCGGCGATCGGGAACACGCCGACCGTGCTCTCCCCCGCCGCCACCCGCTCGAGCGCCCACTCCTCCTCGAGTTCCTGCTGGACGGCGTCGGCGGCGACCTCGGCGGCAAGCGCGGCGGGCACGATCACGACCCCCTCGCCGTCACCGACCACGAGATCGCCCGGCATCACCGTGACCCCTGCGCAGGCGATCGGGATCTGGTGGTCGAGCGGCAGGTGCAGACGACCGAGCGTCGCGGCGTGCGACGACCGGTGGTACACGGGTAGATCGAGGGCGCGGATCGCCGGCGTGTCGCGCAGCCCGCCGTCGGTGACGACCCCGGCGGCGCCGAGGGCGATCGCCCGGGACACGAAGATGTCGCCGATCGTGCCTGCATCGCATTCGCCGCGCGCCTCGATGACGAGCACCTCGTCGGCGGCGAGACTCTCGATCGCTCGGCGCTGGGCGTTCTGTCCCGCACCGAGCTGTGGCTGGAGGTCCTCACGCAGCGGCACGTAGCGGAGCGTGTGGGCGACGCCGACCATCCGCTGACCGTCCTTGATCGGTCGCAGTCCGCTGAGGAACGTGGACCGGATGCCGCGCCGCTGCAGTTGGTTGGTGAGCGTCGCCGTGGACACCGAACCGAGTTGGTCGCGAAGCTTGTCGTCAAGGGTGGACATGTGCGCCGTAGTCAAGCACGGAATCTATGGTCGCATCGATGGGGAGCATCCTTGGCACGCGGGTGGAGCGACTGGAGGATCCGCGCCTGCTGACCGCCGGCGGGACGTACGTCGAGGACCTCGACCTTCCCGGGGCGGCCTGGCTCACCTACGTGCGCTCGCCGCACGCCCACGCGACGATCGAGGCGATCGACACGTCGGCCGCCGAGACGGCACCGGGCGTGCTCGGCATCTTCACCGCCGACGACCTCGCCGAGCTGGGACCCGTCCCTCACACCAATCCGGCCTACCCCGAGGCGATGTGCCGCACGATCGTCGCCGTCGGGACGGTGCGCTACGTCGGCCAGCCCGTCGTGGCGATCATCGCCGAGGACCGCGCGGTGGGCGCCGACGCCGCCGACCTCGTTGTCGTCGACTACGAGCCGTTGCCGTGCGTGGTCGACGCCGAAGCCGCCGCCACGGACGAAGTCGTCCTGTTCCCCGAGCACGGCTCCAACGTCGTGATGCGCTTCGCCTCGCCATCCGTGGCCGACTTCAGCGCGTGCGAGGTGGTCGTCGCCGAACGGATCGCCAACCAGCGGCTCACGGCAGCACCCATCGAGGGGCGTTCCGGCGCCGCAATGTGGACCGACGACGGGCGGCTCGTCCACTACTCGGCGTGCCAGGGCGCCCATCCGACGAAGGCGTTGCTCGCCGGGCTGTATCGACTCGACCCATCACAGGTGCGCGTGATCGTCCCCGACGTCGGCGGTGGCTTCGGAGCGAAGTCGCGCACCTATCCCGAAGAGCTCGCCCTCGGGTGGTATGCCCGGGCCGTCGGCCGCGCGGTGCGTTGGACGGAGACGCGCTCGGAAAACATCGTGGCGATGCCCGGCGGGAGGGCCCAGCTGCAGTACGCCCGCCTCGGTGGCACGAGGGACGGGCGGATCACGGCCTACCAGCTCGATGTCGTCCAAGACGCCGGCGCGTTCCCGCTCATCGGTGCATCGCTCCCAGGGCTCACCGAGCGGATGGCGACGGGGGTGTATCACCTCGACAACGTCGGTTTCAGCGGCGTCTCCGTCGTCACCAACACGGTGTCGACGACCGCCTACCGTGGCGCCGGGCGGCCAGAGGCGGCGGTAGCCATCGAGCGGATGGTCGACCGCTTCGCCGCCGAGATCGGCATCGACCCGGCCGAGGTGCGCCTGCGCAACTACGTGCCACCGTTCTCCGAGCCGTACACCACCGGCATCGGCACCGTGTACGACGTCGGCGACTATCCGGCGTCGCTGCGCCGTGCGCTCGACGCCGCCGGCTACGACGACTTGCGCGCCGCGCAGGCCGCCAGGCGCGCCGCCGACGACCCCATCGCCCTCGGCATCGGCCTGGCCACGTACGTCGAGGTGACCGCCGCCATCCAGACTCCCGAACTCGCGTCGGTCGAGCTCGCCGACGACGGCGGGCTCGTCGTGACGAGCGGGGCGACGCCGTACGGGCAGGGCCACGACACGACGTGGGCGATGATCGTCGCCGACGCCACCGGAGTGCCGCTGCAGCGGATCCGGGTCGTGCACGGCGACACCGACCTCGTCGAGTCCGGCGGCCTCACCGTCGGATCGCGTTCGGTGCAGCTCTCCGGCACCGCGATCGCCGGGGCCACCACCCGACTCGTCGACGCCGCCCGCCAGCGGGCTGCCGAGCGGTTGGAGGCGCACGCCGCCGACGTCGTTCTCGACGCCGAGAGCGGTCACTTCCACGTCGCCGGCACCCCGGCTCGGAGCCTCGGCTGGGCCGACCTCGTCGATGGCGAACGGCTCGTCTGCCGACTACACCTTCGCCCCGCCGATGCCGACCTACCCGTTCGGCACGCACGTCGCCGTCGTCGAGGTCGACACCGAGACCGGAAGGGTCCAGCTACGCAGACACGTCGCCGTCGACGACGCCGGCACGCTGATCAACCCGCTGCTCGCAGAAGGACAGATCCACGGCGGCATCGCCCAAGGGGCGGCCCAGGCGTTGCTCGAGGAGGTCCACTACGACCTCGACGACGGCCAGCCGAAGACGACCAACTTCGCCGACTACCCGGTGATCTCGGCGGCCGAGCTGCCGATGTTCGAGCTGGCGCCGATGCAGACACCGACGTTCGCCAACGAGCTCGGCGCCAAGGGCGTCGGCGAGTCGGGAACGATCGGGTCGATCCCGTCGGTGTACAACGCCGTGATCGACGCCCTCGCCCACCTCGGCGTCCGGCACCTCGAGACTCCGCTCACGCCAGAGCGGATCTGGCGCTCGCTCACCGAGACCCAGCAACGGTGACCGGTTACGCTGAGAGGCGGTCGCAAAGGGGGCACACATGTCGACGTCGGGGCCCAGCCGGCCTTCCAGCGGGGCGAGGATCAACCACCTCGTGCTGAACGTTCACGACATCGAGGCATCGCATCGCTTCTACACCGAGGTGCTCGGATTCGAACAGTGCGGAGACCTCACGCACACGGTGACGATGCGGTTCTACCGCGGCGACGCTTCCCGTCACCACGACCTCGCCCTCGTACAGATCAACGACCCAGAGCAGGCTCCGACGCCCGACGCACCGTCGATGGAGCCGGTACGAGCCGGCATCAACCACTTCGCCATCTCCTACCCCGACCGCCAGTCGTGGCTCGATCAGATCCGTCACATGAAGGCGTGCGGCGTCGAGTTCGTGCGCCGCGGCAACCACGGGATGACCCACTCGGCGTACCTCTACGACCCCGATGGCTGCGGCATCGAGGTGGTCTATGACGTGCCCGCCGAGGCGTGGGAGGGCGACGTCGACGCGGCGCTCAACTACTTCGAGTTCCTCGACCTCGACGACCTCGACGACAGCACCGACTACCAGCGCTTCGGCGAAGGGATCCCCGAGCCCGAGGCGATCCCCGGACGAGTCAACACCCGTCAATTGCGTTCCCCGGCCACGCAGACCGCTGCTGACCGCTCCTCGGCTGGCGCCTCGTCGCTCGCATCGGAGGACACGTGAACACCCGTCCGCTCACGTCCAGCTGAGCGACGTGCTCGACCCGTCGCCGGCGGACCTCCTCGCTGTCGCCGCGGCGGCCGCCCGTGCAGCGGGGATCATCGTCGTCGAGCACCTCGATCGGCCGACGGAGGTGCGCCACAAGAACGACAGGACCTCGGTGGTCACGGCCGTCGATCTGGCCGCCCAGGACGAGATCGAACGGGTGATCACCGGGCACTTCCCGGGCCACGCCATCGTCGGCGAGGAGGGCCGCGGCGGGGCGCCGGACAGCGAGCTCGTCTGGCTCGTCGACCCGCTCGACGGCACGTCGAACTTCGCCCACGGCGTGCCACTGGCATGCACCTCGATCGCCGTCCGCGACAACCTGGGCGTCGTCGCCGGAGCGATCTTCGAGCCGTTCCGCGAGGAGCTGTTCACGGCGTCGCGTGGTGGCGGTGCCTGGCTGGGCAGCGACCGGCTGCAGGTGTCGGCGACCGATGCCCTCGCCCACGCCGTCGTCTGCACGGGCGTGCAGTCCGACGACCCGGTGGCGATCGACGCCTTCGGGCGGCGCATCGTCGCCCTCAGCGGCAGCTGCCGGGCGGTGCGCTGCCTCGGCACGCCCGCCCTGTGCCTCGCCTACGTCGCCGCCGGGCGCGTCGATGCCTTCCTCGAGGCCGATTCGACCTACGCCTGGGACGTCGGCGCCGGCTCGTTGCTGATCGAAGAAGCCGGCGGGCACATCGAGGACCTCGACGGCGGGCCGCTCAACCTCGGAGCCGGGGTGGCCGACGTGCTGGCGAGCAACGGTCGGATCCACGAAGCGCTCGCCGAGTTGGTGGGCCGATGACCGTCGCCAACAAGCGCATCGTGATCACCGGCGGCGGGCGGGGCATCGGCGCGGCGCTCGCCGGCGAATTGCGTACTCGCGGTGCCGACGTGATCACCGCCGACATCCAACCCGGCGCTGACGTGAAGTGCGACGTCGGCGACGCCGAGCAAGTCGCCCGACTGTTCGCCGACGTCGGCGCTGTCGACGGCCTGGTCAACAGCGCCGCGCTGCTCGTCAACCGGCAGTCGTACGACGAGATCACCCTCGACGAGTGGGACCGCATGTTCGCCGTCAACGTGCGCGGCTCGTTCCTGTGCTCCCGGGCCGCGGCGACGGCGATGCACGGGCGCGGCGGGAGCATCGTCAATATCGCGTCCGAGACCGCCCTCACCGGTTCCCACGGCTTCGTCCACTACGTCGCCTCGAAGGGAGCCGTCATCGCGATGACCCGGGCGCTGGCCAACGAGCTCGGGAGTCACGGCATCCGGGTGAACTGCGTCGCCCCTGGGTTCACCACGACCCCCGGCTCCGAGGTGCTCGGGGCCTACGACCCGAGCCGCACGCCGCTCGGTCGGGTGATGCGCCCCGACGACCTGCTCGGCACGTTCTGCTACCTGCTCTCCGACGACTCGGCGTTCGTGTCCGGCCAGACGATCGTCGTCAACGGCGGCCGGGTCCCCCACTGAGTAGGTGGAGTGTTTCGTGCCGACACGCCCCGCAGCAGACACTCCGATAGCGAGCCGCCGGCCACTGCAATCGTTGGGGATCGCCCTCGACATCGTCGAGGCTCTCGCCGAGGTGCCCGAGCTTGGCGTCAGCGAGCTCGCCCGGCGGGTGGGCATCGCCAAGAGCACGGCCCACCGGACGTGCGCCGTGCTCGCCGACCGCGGGCTCCTCGATCGCACTGCGAGCGGCTATCGACTGGGCTTGCGCTTCGTGGAGTACGGCAGCCTGGCCAGGGAGCGCACCGCCGTCGGCGATCGCGGCCTGCCGCTGCTCGTCGAGCTGCGCAATTCGCTCGGCGAGACCGTGCAGATCGGCGTGTCGGCCGGTGCCGATGTCGTCTACGTCGAGCGGGTCGAGGGCCGCCAGGCGCTGCGCTACTCGACGAACGCCCGCCGCTCACCGATCCATCGCTCAAGCGCCGGGAAGGTGCTCGCCGCCTTCGATCCAAAGATGGTCGACGCCCGGCTACGCGCCGGCCTGCCGCCGAGCACCGGATACACGATCGTCGTGCCCGAACTGTTCCTCGCCGAGCTGGCTACCGTCCGCCAGCGCGGCTACGCCATGAGCGTCGACGAAACCGAGCTCGGCATGTCGTCGATCGCCGTGCCAGTCGCGCGCACCGCTCGACGGACCGGTCGTGGCGGCGATCTCGATGGTCGGACCAACGGTGCGGGTCGTCGGCGATCATGAGACCCACCACACCGGCGTCCTGCAAGCGGCGGCGATCAGGCTCGGCAACTCGATCGAGACGGGCGAGTACCAACTGCGCCCGCGCCGGCGATGAACGTCGAACGAGCCGTGTCCATCGTGACCGGCGCCAGCGGCGGCATCGGGAGTGCGATCGCCCTGGCGCTCGCCGAACGACGTGGGCGCATCGTCGTCGTCGCTCGCCGGCCGGAGCCACTGGCCGAGATCGCCAGCGCCATCATCGACCGCGGTGGCGAGGCGGTGATCGTGGCTGGCGACGTCAGCGATCCAACGACATCACGGTCCGCCGTCGAAGTGGCCGCGAGCCGCTTCGGGGGTCTCGACCTGCTGATCAACGCGGCCGGCTTCGGACCTCCCACGCCACTGGTCGAGCTGACCAAGGACGACTGGGACGCGACGATCGGCAGTTGCCTGACGGGCCTCTACCTGATGACCCGAGCCGCTCTGCCGACGATGCTCGCCGCCGCGGCCGGCCGGATCGTCAACGTGTCGTCGATCGCCGGCAAGGGTGCCGAGGCGAACCGCACCGCCTACTGCGCGGCCAAGTGGGGCGTGCAGGGCTTCTCGCTGGCGCTGCGGGCGGAGTTGGCCGGGACAGGCGTGCGCCTCCATGTCCTCAACCCGGCGAGCGTTGCAACGGACTGGTGGGACGTGACGGGCGACCCGCAACCGACGTCCGTGATCGAGCGGATGCTGACCGCCGACGATGTGGCCCAGGCGACGCTGTGGATGCTCACGCAACCCGACCATGTCCAGATCAACGACATCGAGATCAACAACGCTGTCAACCCCTGGCAGCAATGAACGGCCGGCGTACTCGCTACCAGGGATGGACGGTGCCGTCGCGACGGAGGAAGGACCCGGATTGCTCGATCGTCAGGCCGTCGATGAGCGCCACGAGTTCAGCGGCGCCGACCGCCGGGTCCTCCAGGTCCCCGCCACGTGGTGTGGCGATGGCGGTGCGCAGCAAACCGGGGTGTACGGCCACGGCGACGATCCCGTCGTCCGCCAGGCGCCCTGCGAGCTTGACGGTGATCATGTTCAACGCCGCCTTCGACGTGACATAGCCGACGTCACGGCCGATCGAGCGGGCGACCTCCATCGAGCCGACCATCGACGAGACGTTGACGATCCGCGGGTTGGCGGCCGCGCGCAGCGCGTCGAGGAGCGCCCGACTGAGCAACATCGGGCCGATGGCGTTGATGCGGATCTCGTCGATCACGTGCTCGGCGCTGAGCTGCAACACATCGCGCTCGTCGTCGGCGACCCCCAGCGCCCGCCCGTCGACGCCGGCATTGTTGATCAGCACGTCGATCGGGGCCGACCCGATCGCCGCGGCGAAGCGTTCGATCGACTCCTCCGAACCGACGTCCAGCTCGTGAACGTCCAGCCGTCAGCCCGCCCAGCTCGTGTGCGTCGTCGGGACGGCGGCAACCCGCCACCACCGTGTCGCCGCGCTCGGCGTAGACGCGGGCGAGCTCCAGTCCGAGGCCGCGATTGGCGCCACTGATCACGACACGTTGAGCGGTCATGCGAGCCCGAGCAGTCGGCGTGCCTCGTCGAACGCCGGACGGCGGTCACGGGGGTCGACGACGATGCCAGTCATCCCCACCGCCGTCGCCCCATCCGCGCACGCTGGGGTGTCGTCGAGGAACACGACGTCCGCCGGCGCCACACCGAGCGCCTCGGAGGCGAGCAGATACGCCTGCGGGTCGGGCTTCGGGACGCCCACCTCGGCGGCGTCGATGAACGCCGCCAGACCGGCGAACTCCGGTCGGGCAGCGAACCAATCCGGTCCAAGAATCATGTGGGCGTGGTTGGTCAGGATCCCGACGGGCAAGCCGGCGGCGCGGGCGTCGTCCATCAACGCCACGGCATCGCGATTGAACATCGCGTCCGGCACCACCGCACCGAAGGCGCGAAACATCCCGACGATCCCGTCGAGGCCGGCCCGTCGGGCGACCTCGTCCCAGTAGCGGTCGCCGACCTCGTCGCCACTCGACGTTTCCTGCCACCGGCCGTCTGGCGGGAGTTCGATCTCATCGGCGAGCGGCATCGCAGTGCCGGTCGCCGACTCGTAGGCGCGCACGGCACGCCACGACGGTTCGAGGATGACGTGACCGACGTCGAGGAGCAGGGCTGTCGCCACCGGTCGAGTCAGTCGGCGGCGCAGAATCGGGCGACGGCGGCGACCGCATCCGAGGACTCATCGAGGACGAGATGTCCGGAATCCGGAAACGTCGCCACCGAGGCGGTTGGCAGCAGGGCGGCCCACGCCGGGGCGAGGGCCGGCGGCAACAAGCGGTCCTCCTCGCCCCACACGACGAGACTCGGCGTGTTCACCCTGCCGAGCCACCGCGGCACCACGCGATCGAATGGGTGGTCCCACAGCATCAAGGCGGTCGACCGCATCTCCCGGTAGCGGTCGACGGTGAAGTCGACGTCGTGGGGGTCCTCCGGCAGATGCGGGGCGAGCGTCTCGAAGCGGTGGACGAGACGCCCAACCAGTTCATCAGGCGGGATGCGGAAAAGGTCGTCGACCTCCACACCGGGCACCCGCAGACCGGTCGGGGCGACGAGAACGAGTCGGCGCAACCGATGGTTCTGCTCGATCGCGAAGCGCGCCGCCACGAGCCCGCCGAGCGAGAACCCGACGAGGTTGACGTCCTTGCTGAGGCCGAGCTGGTCGAACAGGTCGGTGTAGTGGAGCACCAGGTCGTGCACCTCGGACAGACCGTCGAGATCACCCGACTCCCCGTAGCCCGGGTGGTAGGGAACGAGCACGCGGTGGTCCTCGATCCACGGTTCGGCGAACTGCCAGCCGTGGAAGGTGCCGGCGCCGTGGAGGAACACGAGGGGCGGTGCCGCAGAATCGCCGGCGGCGAGCACGACGGTCTTCGTGCCGTTGACGTCGAACTGCAGCGGCTCGAGCTCGAGCGTCATCGCCCACCTCCTGCCACCGTCACCGCGGGTCGGCCTGCTCGTATCCGCGGGATGACTTCTTCGGCGAACAGCGTGGTGTTCTTGACCACCTTCCAGTTGGGCATGTCCCCCAACGTGAGGTTGAGATTGACGCGGCTGCTGCCGGCCTCTTCGAGCCAGTTGCCGATGGCGTCGGCGACCTTTTCCGGCGTCCCGGCGACGATCCGGTTGATCGCCACGAGGTCGTCCCAGTTCGACGAACCGTGGACGTCGGCGGCCTGGATCCGCTTGCGGAACTCCGGCACCGTCACGTACCCCGGCGGGTTGAGATAGCGCGGCGTCGTGCGCAGGGCGTTCTCGAAGAAGTACATGACGTGGGGCATGAACTCCTCTTCCGCTTTCGCGTCGGTCTCGGCGACGTAGGCCATCACCCCCACCGTCACCTTGTCGGGGGTCGGCTCGTGGCCGTGGTGGGCGAGCCGCTCGCGGAAGTGCTCGAACACCTTGAGCTGAGCCTTCGTCGGGATGAACACGACGGTGTAACCGAAGCCCAGCTCGGCGGCGAGCTCGATCGTCTCGGGCGAGCCCGTTCCGACGATGTAGCACTCCGGGTGCGGTTTCTGCATCGGCTTGGGCCACGGGTTGAGGTAGCGGTACGTGTAGAAGTCGCCGGCGTAGCTCTGCGGGCCGTCCTCGGTCCAGCAGCGCAGGATGACGTCGATCGACTCACGGAAGCGGGCCCGGGCGGTGGCCGGGTTCACCGAGTTGGCCCAGTACTCCATCCCGGTGCCCAGCGGAAAGGCGATGCGCAGCCGCCCGCCGGACATGATGTCGAGCATCGCGTACTCCTCGGCCAACCGGTTCGGGTAGCCGAGGTTGGGGGGCGTCCCGAACACGCTGATCGTCCCCTTCGTCTGGGGGATCAGCGCCGCCGCCGTGAGGTTCGGCGCCGGGTTCATCGAGTACTGCGTGTTGTGGTGCTCGTTGAGCACGAGCCCGTCGAACCCGAGCTGGTCAGCAAGGACCATCTCGGAGAGGTAGCGGGTGTACAGGTCGTGGCCGGTCTGCGGGTCGTAGTTGGAGTTCGGGAAGTCGACCCACAACGACTCGTACGTCGTGTGATCGCTGGGCAGGTTGGTATACGGGAAAAAGTGGAAGAAGTGGAACTCGGCCTGGTCGACGACACTCATGAAACCCCCCGGTGGTGCGCGCCCTCCATTCGAGCAGATCGCCGGCGCCGGCCACGAACTTCGGTGCTGAAGCCGGCGTTACGTCACCACTTCTTCGAGCCGCCGCCGGCTCGCCCGGAGCTGCGCGAGCTCGACCCACCGCCGCCACCTCCGGAACTGCTCCGTGACGACCCCCAGCTGCTGAACGAGCTGCGCCGCCACGACGACCCGTTGTCCCAACTCGACCCGCCGCCGCCGGTGTCGCCGCGGTACCACTGGTAAATCGCGCCGGCCACGCCGAGCAGGACGATCAGCAAGAGCCAACCTGCCGGGAAGTCTGAGCCTGAGCCTGAGTCGCTCGACGAGAACGACGACGTCGAGCTCCCGGCCGACATGGAGTCGAGACGGCGCATCGCCGCCTCCACGGCACCGTCGTAGTCGCCGGCACGCAAATCGGTCGTCATCGCGTCGACGACCGCCTCCCACCCGTCTTCCAGACGGTCGGCATGGTCGGCCCCGTAGTACAGGGCCGACTCGCGCTCCGTCGGTGAGAACATCACGACGATGAGGTCGTCCGCCAGCTCACCGACTCCGGTTTCCCATCCGGGGCACTGGGCGATGAGCTGGTCGATGCGATCCTCGAGGTCGCCGTCGACGACCCGCTCGACCCGCACGTGCACCTCGGCGTCAGTTCGCGCCCCGTGGAGCTGATCAGCGGGCTGAGGGCGGCGGCGTCGACCTCGTCGGCGGGATCGAAGACCACCGCAGAACAGCCGAGCGGATCGCCGCTGACGCCGACGCCATGCTCGGAGCGGCGAGCAACGCCACCGCAGCAGCGGCAGTCACCGATGAGGCGAGACGAATGTGCATGCTCGCTTGGACGTTCGGGACGACCGATCGGTTCTCAGTCCCCGCCGCCGCCGCCACCGCCGTCGCCGCCACCTCCTCCCCCGTCGCTTGCGCCGCCGCCCCAGTCGGTGCTCCCGCCGCCCCAGTCGCCGGCGTCATGGCCGGGCGAGCTGTCAGTCGACCGATGGTCCCAGTCGGTTGACCAACCCGCGGCGAGTCCGGCTCCCGCGTCAGCACGGGAGCCGCCACCCGAGGGCAGTCCGTCGCGCCGGCCACGCAGCTTGGCGACGATCAGCATGAGGACGATGGCGGCGAGGCCGAAGATGACCAGAAACCAGAACATCGCTGCTCAGCCCGTCGTCGCTGGCGATGGGGCACCGCAGTCGGTGCAGGTGACGTCGGCAACGTCCTCACCGGCGACGATGTCGGCGACCCAGTCCGTCAGGGCGACGCCGTCGACCTCCATCTCGTAGAAGCCGTCGCCGAGCACCAACGTGTGGTCGGTTCCCGGCGCGGTGAAGCTGTGCTGGGTGACGCCGGCCGCCTCGATCGCCGCTTCGTTGGCGGCGATCGACGCAGCGAGATCCGACGTGTCCGAGCCGGTGATCGTCATGAACGCGGCCTGCACTTCGTCGTAGGCGTGGTCGAACCGTGACATGACGATCTCCGGGATCGTGCAGACCGGCCTGCACCCAGAAGCGCGGGATGCCCCAGTCCTGCGGTGTCAGTCCCTCGTTGACCTCCCAGTCGGGCATCGTCTCGAACGTGCCCCACAAACCGCCGAGCCCGGCGTTGAGGTCGGGATCGTCCGGGTAGGCGCCGGAGCCATCGGCGTACACGGTGACCTGGGCGTCGGGCAGCAGATCGGACACCAGCCCGGCGTACACCGGTGAGGCGATCGACCCGGCGCTCTCGCCGACGACGACCACCTGCTCGGCGTCGGCAAAGTTCTCTGCGAGGTACGAGAGCGCCGCCGTGCCGTTGACCATGCCGACATGCTCGACGGTCAGCTCCGGCGAGTACTCCCTGGTCACGTCGCCGAGATGGACGTCGCCGGTGCAGTACGGCACGTAGACGAACGAGTAGTCGGCGAACGGGTTGTCCGGGTTGTCGAACGCGACGATGCCGCCCTTCGACGACGGCTCATCGTCGGGCGAGATGTTCCAGTCGTACGTCGTCGACTCCTCCTCGGTGAACGCGCACGAAGTCGGGTCGAAGCACGCCCCGCCGCCTTCGAGGAACAGCACGACCCGCGCCGGGTCGGCCTCCCGCACCCAGAAGTTGAACTCGGTTCCGTCGGCACACGCACAGTCGCCGCCCGGGACGACCTTCTCCCACACTGCGTCTGTGGCGACCGTCTCGGTGGCCGGCAACGTCGCGCCCGCCGGCCCTGCCGTGACCGTGGACGCCTCATCGGTGACCGGCGGCTCACTCGTCGGCGGCGAACTCGCCGCCCCGGCGCCGGCCGTGGCGGTTGCCGCGATGACCGTGATCGTTGCCAGCGCGACAGCTCTCCAAGACCTCATCGATGACCCCTTCCGGCAGCTTGGGAACCGACGCTAGCCGCGGGCGTCGTCGTCAGGGAGCGGCGCTGCGACGAGCCACCTGACCGCCGCCGAGCGATGAGCGATGAAGCAGGCCGGCGAGCCACGGCTCGGTGCGGTCGCCATCGCCCTCGTCGAGGCGAATGCGTCGTCGACCGACGACAGTGGCCCGACGCGTACGTCGGTGGTCAGCAGCACCGCCCGAGCGTTGCCTCGACCGTCGGTGGCGATCGAGAATTGGCCTGGCGCCGGTAGCGATGTCTGCTCGATCTCGAAGTCGGCGAACGCTGCGGCGGTGGCCCGTTTGGGTCCGTGGATGACGAGGTCGATCAACTCGTCGGCCAACTCCTGACTGTCACCGAACGGCTCGATGACCGACGGGAGTGGCGTTCCTGCGGCGATCGCCCCGCTCGCAGCCGCCCGATTCCAGAACGCCTCGACCTGCGCGAGGTCGATCGGCGGTAGCGGTGTCGCCACCCGGCCGATGGTACGCATCGATCGGGCGAGTTCCGAGACCTTCAGCCGGTTCTCCTCGTGCCTCAGAGGAGTCCGCGAAGTCCCGACGTTTCGCGCTCATTTCGGCCCGTGTGGTCGGGACTTCACGATCCTGACGGGCCCGCTGGCGCAAATCGGCGCGGGTCAGGGGGTCGCGGTGGTCGTCGGCGCTGCCGTCGCTGGCGCCACCGTCGTCGGCACAGCTGCCGTCGTCGCGGGCGCGGCGGTCGTCGTCGCTGCGGCTGTCGTCGTCGCTGCGGCTGTCGTCGTCGGAGCAGGCTCGCTCGACGGTGGCACGCCGAGCGAGGCCCGCACGGCGAGGATCGCCTCGACTTGCGAGTACGGCCATCCACCGGGAAGGTCGGTGGGCAGCGGCGGGAGCTCGAGCATCGTTTGGCGGTGGTCGCCGGGTTCGACGAGGCCGAGCTCGTCACGAGCCGCCTCGCGGATTCCATCGTCCGTCTTCAGCCGTCCGACCTCGCCCTCGAGATCGTGGTTCACCGCCTGGAGCTCCGTGAGCTCGTGGTCGAGGGCCTGCAACTCGCCGTCCTGGTCGAACCACGTGCGCACCGGCAGGCCGAACAAGGCGGCGGCGATCGCCCCCGCGACGACGAGGGCGGCGAGCCCGAACAACCACGTCGAGGTGACGCGCGACAGCGGCGCCCTGGGCACGAACCGCCTGCGGCGTACGTCGCCGACGCGGGAGCGACCGGCGTCGGAGGCGCGACGATTCGGTGGTCGCCGAATCGTGGTCGTCAGGTGACTACCAGCGTCGTGCCGCCGTTCGTCCATAGGGGCAGCTAGTTTCGCAGCTCCTCATCACCAAACCGCGGCACCCGACGTCATCGGACCACGGCGGGTAGGTTGCCGAGCCGTGAGTGAGATCGTCGAAATCATCGGGCGCGAGATCATCGATTCGCGCGGCAACCCGACTGTGGAGGTCGAAGTCGTCCTCGACAGCGGCGCGTCTGGACGCGCCGCCGTGCCCAGCGGCGCGTCGACAGGTGAGCACGAGGCCGTCGAGCTGCGCGACGGTGGCGAGCGCTACGGCGGAAAGGGTGTCCAGCGCGCCGTCGGCGCCATCAACGGCGAGATCGCCGACGCCCTCGACGGCTTCGATGCGATGTCCCAGCGCGTCATCGACACGCTGCTGTGCGATCTCGACGGGACCGACAACAAGGCGCGACTCGGCGCCAATGCGATCCTCGGGGTCAGCCTGGCGGTGGCCAAGGCGGCCGCCGACGAGCTGGACGTGCCGCTGTACCGCCACGTCGGCGGTGCCAACGCCCACGTCCTCCCCGTGCCGATGATGAACGTGATCAACGGCGGCGTGCACGCCGACAACTCGATCGACCTCCAAGAGTTCATGGTCATGCCCGTCGGAGCGCCGAGCTACGGCGAGGCCCTGCGTTGGGGGGTCGAGACGTACCACACACTGAAGCGGCTGCTCCACGAGCGCGGGCTCTCGACAGCGGTCGGCGACGAAGGCGGCTTCGCTCCCGACCTGCCGTCCAACGAAGAGGCCATCGTGATCCTCGTCGAGGCGATCACGGCAGCCGGGTTCGTACCTGGCGAGCAGATCGCCATCGCTCTCGACCCAGCGGTCAGTGAGCTGTACCGAGACGGGGCCTACCACCTCGAGGGCGAAGGCAAGGTGCTCGACGCCGAACAACTCGTCGGCTACTGGCAGCGCCTCGTCGAGCAGTACCCGATCGTGTCGATCGAGGACGGCATGGCCGAGGACGACTGGGACGGCTGGGCCCACCTGACCGGCACGATCGGCCACCGGGTCCAGCTCGTCGGCGACGATCTGTTCGTCACCAACGTGCGCCGCCTCCGCCAGGGCATCGACCGCCGCGTCGCCAACTCCGTGCTCGTCAAGGTCAACCAGATCGGCACGCTGACCGAGACCCTCGACACCGTCGAGCTGGCCGCCCGCAACGGGTACACGGCGGTGATGAGCCATCGCAGCGGGGAGACCGAAGACGCCACGATCGCCGACCTCGCCGTGGCGACGAACTGCGGACAGATCAAGACCGGCGCCCCGGCACGCTCTGACCGCGTCGCCAAGTACAACCAGCTGCTGCGCATCGAAGCCGACCTCGGCGAGGCCGCCGCCTACCGCGGCCGTTCGGCCCTCGCCCGGTAGCTCTGTGTAAGCGTGTGAGCGATCTGCGGGCTTACACGCTTACACAGACGGGCTTGGCGGGATGATCGGCAGCTCCATCGTGTGGTCGAGGCGCACCTGCTCGTCGGGGGCCCCGCTGAGGATCTCGGTCGAGTAGGCGTCGACGGCCTCCTCGATCGTCACGTCGCGACCCTCTCGCTCGGAGAGGTACCAGCGGTGCTCGAGCACCTGGTGGTAGATCTCCGCCGCCTGCAGCTTGCCGACCTGCTCCTGCGGGATCTTGGCAATCGTCGGCTCGAAGCGCTGGTCGAGCCAGCGCACGGCGACGATGTTCTCGGGCAGCGACTTGCCGGACGACTCCCGCAGCTCGGTGCCGAACGCGCGGATGTCGTTGAGAAGGCGCCGCGCCTGGTTCTCCGCGGCGACGAGGCCGGTGAGCGAGGCCAGCCGGTCCTCGTGGTAACCGGATTCGACGACCCGCGGGGTGACGCTTAGCCGCTGGCCCTCCTCGTCGGCGATGACGTCCATCTCGGCGACGTCGAAACCGAGGTCGTGGAGGCGCTCGATGCGCTTCTCGACCCGCCACAACTCGTCGAGCTGGAACTCCTGGCCCTCGGTCAGCTCGACCCACAACGAGGCGTAGCGGTCCTCGATGTTCGTCGCCACCTCCCAAGGGTCGACGTCCTCCACGAGGCGCCCACCGATCTGCAGGTCGAGCAGCCCGCCGGCGACGTTCTCGGTGGCGATGTCGAGGTCCATCTTGCGCTGCCCGTCGGTCAGCGACGGGTAGCGCTCGGACGTCTCGACGTCGATGACGAACGCCGACAGCGCTCCGGCATCTCGGCGGAACAGCGTGTTCGACAGCGAACAGTCGCCCCAGAAGAAACCCGCCAGATGAAGGCGCACGAGCAGTCCGACAAGGGCATCGAGGAGGTTCTCGCCGAGATACGGGATGCGCAAGCCACGACCCGACAGCAGCGAGCGGTACGGCAACGAGTAATCGAGGTGGCGGGTGACGAGGAGGCCGTCGCGATCGCCGGTCCGTTCGGTGACGGCGGCGACGACATCGACGGTCGGCAGATCGTCGTCGTCCAGACTGCGCAGCAGGCGGTACTCACGCAGCACGAGGTGGTCGGGAAGCTCCTTGACGACGTAGGAGCGGCGCCGATGCCCCTCCCCCAGCTCGACGAGGCGAACGACATGGCGGTGCAAGCCGGACACCTCGTGGATGCTCGGCAACGACCAGTCGGACAGGTCGGTTCCGAACGGGAGCAGACCGAGGTCTGGATGTTCGGCGGGGCTGGCGAGCTGCAAGCGCACCAATGGGGTATACCAACACCGAATGCCTTCTGATGAACGAAACCTCATTGCCGCCCTCGAGGCTGCGGTCGCCGCCGACGAGTCGAACCTCGTGCTGCGCGCCCACCTTGCGCAGCAGCTCAGCGATGCCGGCCGGCACGCCGAGGCACTGAACCACGCGTCTCGGGTGCTCATTGCGAGTCCGACGGACCCCACGCGCTGGCCGTGATGGCGGCGGCCACGGCGGCGTTGCAGGGCACCCGCCCGCCGACACCGTCGGCAGGGCGTGCTGCGGCGATCACGTCCCGACACCGCCGACGAGTTGTCGACCAGTGGGCCGACAACGAACCACTGGTCGAGATGGCGTCGATGGCCGGCCTCCCCGGCGTGCGCCTCGCGGACATCGGCGGCATGGAACAGGTCAAGCAGCGCCTCTCCGCCTCGTTCCTCGAACCACTTCGAAATCCGGAGATCGCCGCCCGGTTCGGCAAGTCGCTGCGTGGCGGGCTCTTGTTGTGGGGGCCGCCCGGCTGTGGCAAGACGTTCATCGCCCGGGCCCTGGCCGGCGAGTTGGGTGCCAGCTTCCTCGTCGTCGGCCTCAACGACGTCCTCGAGATGTGGGTCGGCAAGAGCGAGCAGAACCTCCACGAGGTCTTCGAGGAGGCTCGCCGGAGCCGCCCATGTGTGCTGTTCTTCGACGAGCTCGACGCGATCGGGCAACGCCGCGCCAACCTCCGCTCGGCGAGTGCCACGTTCCGCAACGTCGTCAACCTGTTCCTCGCCGAGCTCGACGGCGCCGACGCCGACAACGACGGCGTGTTCGTCCTCGGTGCCACGAACCACCCTTGGGACGTCGACGCCGCGCTCGATGCGCCCAGGTCGTTTCGACCGCACGCTGCTCGTGTTACCGCCCGACCTCGAAGCCCGTCGATCCCACGGGCACGTGAGGTCGAGTCCGCACAGCTCGCAACTTCGCCACGTACAGCAACGACACCGGATGTACGACGAGCTGGTCGACTACCTCAAGGGCGGCTCGACGGGTCGGTGGAAGCGCGGCGGGCGGTGACGAACGAGCCCAACCTCGCAGACCGCGTCGAGCGCCCTGATGAAGCTCCGGAAGTACGCAGACGCCGCGGCACTGGCGCGCCAGGGGCTGGCGACGAATCCCGACAGTGTCCAGCTCAACGTCTTGCTCTCGACGGCGCTGTGTCAGGCCGGTCGGTACGACGATGCCGTGGACGCTGCCCGACGAGCCGTCGTGCTCAGGCCGGAGAACTACGCAACCCAGCGGACGCTCGGCTGGGCGACGAACAAGGCCGGGCGCAGCGACGAGGCCAAGGCGATCCTCAACCATGCCCTCTCGCTCAACCCGGATGACGTGATGACCCACGTCATGCTCGCTGATGCGTGGCTGGGCTCGATCCCTCCCGGGATACCCAGGAAGGCGCTCAAGGGCTCGCAGATCGTTCGCGAGGCCGACCGCCACGGGGCCGAGGCGATCCGCCTCGACCCGGAATCCGCCTCCGGCTACAACATCCGGGCCAAGGCGGCGATCCTCGCGGACGATGCCCTTCAGGCGTCGTCGTGGGCCCACGAGGCAGTCAATCGCGAGCCGAACAACGCAACCGCCCATCAGGTTCTCGGCATGTCTGCACAACTGCTCGGCGACACGAAGGCGGCCGCCGACCACTACGTCAATGCCGGCAAGATCGACCCCCGTGGCGCGCTGTCCACGGAACTGATGCGAAGCCTGCGGAGCAAGGCGCCGTTCGGCGTGCTGATGGCGTTCATCCTGATCCGCCTGATCTCGATCCCGTTCCACGATGGGAGCGGCGTCGTCCAAGCGATCGGCCTCGGAGTCATCGTGGCATTCCTCGTGTTCATCTACGTCGTGTGGCCGCGCTGGAACGCCAGGCGGATGATGTCGGACGAGGCCCGCCAGGTGCTGGCCCGCGATCGCCAGTTGCGCTGATCGCGAAACGCTGATCAGGGCGCCGAGGCCTTGACCTCGTCCCAGAGCGCATCGAGAGTCGGCAGGCCGGCAGTTGCCAGGTCGACACCGCGGCTCGCGGCCAGCGCTTCGACGGCCGCGAAACGGGTCCGGAACTTGGCGGAGGCACGCCGCAACGCCAACTCGGCGTCGGCACCGGCATGCCGCGCCGCGTTGACGACGGCAAACAGCAGGTCGCCGAGCTCTGCGGTGATGTCGTCCTGGTCTCCGGTGGCGATCGCCTCGCGGACCTCACCGAGCTCCTCGTCGACCTTGTCGAGCGGACCGCCGACGTCGTCCCAATCGAAGCCGACCTTGGCGGCCTTGCGCTGCACCTGCTGGGCGTACGACAGCGCCGGCTGTGACGTGGCGATGCCGTCGAACACCGACTGGCGTTGCTTCTCGCCCCGCTTGATGTCGTCCCAGTTGGCCTCCACCGTCTCGGCGTCGTGCGCTTCGACGTCGCCGAACACGTGAGGGTGGCGGCGGACGAGCTTGTCGTGGACCCCGTCGACGATGTCGACGATCGAGAAGCGACCTTCCTGCTCGGCGATGGCGGCGTGGAACTCGACGTGGTAGAGCAGGTCGCCGAGCTCCTCGATGACGTGTGTGTCGGTGCTCGGGTCGGCGGGATCGAGGGCCTCGAGCGCGTCGACCAGCTCGAAGGCCTCCTCCACGAGATACGGCGCGAGGGTCTTGTGGGTCTGCTCCCGATCCCACGGGCAGCGCTCCCGCAAGGTTCGAGCCAGCTCGTGGAACCGGACGTAGTGATCCGCAACGGGATGGGCGAGGTGCGGCACGTACACGCACGTGAGGTGATCGGCCTCGACCACCCGATCGAGCTCTGCCCAGGTCGTCTCGACGATCAGTTCGTCGGCGGTTCCGAGTCGTTGGAGAATCGTCACCGGCTCGCTTCCGTCGGCGCCTTCGACCGCCAGCTTGATGTCGGACAGCACCCAGTTGGCGTGGGTGTGGGCGATCAGCAGCGGACCACGCTCACCGCCGGTCACGCGGGCGAACTCGTGCCCGTCGACGAGCCGCACGCCGGCCTCCACCGGGTCGAGGCCGAGGCGCGCCCAGGCGACGTCGAGGAACGACAGCGCCGGTAGCACGACGCAGTGGATGCGCTCGTCGGCGCTCAGCATGGCGACGGTGCGCTCGAGGACGAGCGGTGATCCGGGGACGGCGTAGAGGATCTCGCCGTGCTCGGTGGCGGCGGCGATGAGGCGGTCGACGATCTCGGCGTAGACGTCCTCGAAGCGGTCGGCCGCCTCGTACACGTCGTCGAAGCTCGTCGCCGCCGCGACGACGTGGGCGCTCGGATGACGCGAGGTGCGCAGGAAGCGCGTCGGGATCCGTTCGATCGCCGCCAGCGTCTCGGCGGTGACGTGCCCGTCGCCGCCGGGCCCCAACCCGACGACGGTGACGGTTCCGGTGGTCATGAGCCCCTCATCGCGTGCGAGCGACGAGGCGCTAGCCGAGGAGCGGCCACCAACGGCGCGTGGCGTGGCCGGGGAACGCAATTCACGTGCTGAGCGGGACCACCGAGATCGTGATCGGATCCCAGCGCCCATAACGCGGGTTGATCGTGATGTCGGAATCGAGCAGGAAACCCTGGAACAGCATGAAGCCGACCGACGTCGCCCCGCCATCGGCAAGGCGCTCGAACAGGCTCTCCAGCTTCGGGGCCGCCGTGGCGAACTCGTCGACGACGAGGACCGTGTATCCGTCGGCAGTCCTGACCGGGCCGACCGCCTCGCCCGGTCCTGCCTCGGCAAGGCTGGCGAGCAGGTTCGGATCGGTGACGGAGCTGAGCGGTGTGCACTGCCAGTCGGAGACGCTGGCGCCGGCGGTGGCGGCAATGCCCTCCCACGACCCATCACCTTGATCGCCGTAGTCGTCGATGATCGCTTCGGCGTCATCAACATCGGCGACCGTCAAGGCCGTCGCGCAGTAGGCACCGAGGCTCGCCGGCGACTCCTCGTACTGCGCTTCGAGCGACTCGACGTCGGGCGCCTCGAGGCTGTCGAGGCGGGCCCGGTAGGCAGCGTCGTCGGCGATCGCGCCAAAGGCCACCGGGTTTTGGCGAAGCGGGTGGTCCTCGGGCGTTTGGGCCATCACCGCAGCACGGTCGTCGTCGGTCAGCTCTGGCAGTCCGAGCTGCGACGCAAACTGGCGCTGCGCTTCGTTCGTGACGAGCAGGGAAAGGGCGGCGCGCCCAGGGTCGCCGCCAACCGTGGAAGACGCCTCGTTGATGGCGAAATCGGTGAGGCCGGCCGCCGGGAGGGCGGTCACGAACTCGTCGAACTCGGCGACGGAGATGTTCGCCTCGTTGACGGTGGCCGCCTCGTCGGTGGCTGCGGCCGGCTCGACGCTCACCGGGCCGGCTAGCACGGCGGCGACTGACGCGGCGACGAGTAGGCGACGCAGGATCACGGGTCAGGAACCTACCCGCTGCCCTCGCGATGAGCGATGACAGCCGTATGGCCCGTCATCGCTCATCGCTCGGGGGTGGGATGAGCTCCCGGAGGAACGTGACGAGGAATTCGGCCGGAAGGAGTTTGCGCGGGATCGGCACGACGAGCTGGCGCTGGTCCTCCTTGTACTTCGCCTCACGGGCGAGGCGGCGCAGCCTCGTCGATTCGCTGAGCTTGAGGTCGAGCGGGCCGAGGCGCGCCTCGCCAGGCCCGAACGAGCGCGTCGTGATGGTGATCTCGGTGAGCCCGAGGCGGTGACACTCGGCGCGCAACCGGGCGACCGTGAGCAACGCGTCGGCGGGTGGCGGGATCGGCCCGTAGCGGTCGATCCACTCGGCGGCGACGTCGTCGACCTCGGACGACGTGGTCACGCCGGCGAGGCGGCGGTAGGCCTCCAGCCGCGCCGTCTCGTTGGTGACGTAGTCGTGGGGAAGGTTGGCGTCGGTCGGCACGTCGAGGCGGATCTCGCCGACCACCGGTTGCGGCTCGCCCTTCATCTCGGCCACCGCTTCGGTGACCATCTGGCAGTAGAGGTCGTAGCCGACGGCGGCGATGTGCCCGGACTGCGCCTCGCCGAGGAGGTTGCCGGCTCCGCGGATCTCGAGGTCGCGCATCGCGATCTTGAACCCGCTGCCCAGCTCGGTGGCCTCACCGATCGTCTTCAGCCGCTCGTAGGCCTCCTCGCTGAGGGCCACCTCGGGGGGATGGAAGAGGTAGGCATAGGCCCGCTGACCGCTGCGCCCGACGCGGCCGCGCAGCTGGTGCAACTGGCCGAGGCCGAGGAGATCGGCGCGCTCGACGACGAGCGTGTTGACCGTCGGCATGTCGATCCCCGACTCGATGATCGTCGTGCACACGAGGACATCGAACTCGCCGTCCCAGAAGTCGACGACGACCTGCTCGAGGGCCCCCTCGTCCAACTGCCCGTGGGCGACCGCGATGCGCGCCTCGGGAACCAGCTCGCGCAGCCGGGCGGCGGCGTGCTCGATCGAGCTGACTCGGTTGTGGACCCAGAACACCTGACCCTCGCGCAGCAGCTCGCGGCGGATCGCCTCGACGGCGACGCGTTCGTCGTAGCCGCCGACGTAGGTGAGGATCGGCAGGCGGTCGGCGGGCGGCGTGTTGAGCAGCGAGAGGTCGCGGATCCCGACGAGGCTCATCTCCAGCGTCCGGGGAATCGGCGTCGCCGTCAGCGTGAGCACGTCGACGTTCGTGCGCAGCTGCTTCATCAACTCCTTGTGCTGCACGCCGAAACGCTGCTCCTCGTCGACGACGAGCAGCCCGAGGTCCTTGAACTTGACGTCACCCGACAGCAGGCGGTGCGTGCCGATGACGCAGTCGACCTCGCCGGAGGCCAGGCCGTCGACGACCTTGCGGGCCTGGCCTGGAGTGAGGAAACGGCTGAGCACCTCGACGCGGATCGGGAAGCCGGCGAAACGATCGGCGAAGGTCTGGCCGTGCTGCGTCGCCAACAGCGTCGTCGGAGCGAGCACGGCGACCTGCTTGCCGTCCTGGATCGCCTTGAACGCTCCGCGGATCGCCACCTCCGTCTTGCCGAAGCCGACGTCGCCGCACACCAGGCGGTCCATCGGGTACGGGCGTTCCATGTCCTCCTTGACGGCGACGATGGCTTCACGCTGATCGGGCGTCTCGACGTACGGGAAGGCGTCCTCCATCTCGGACTGCCATGGTGTGTCGGCGCCGAAGGCGTAGCCCGGTGACGTCACCCGCTTCTGGTAGAGGACGACGAGCTCCTGGGCGATCTCGGTGACCGCCGATCGCACCCGGCTCTTCGCCTTGGCGAAGTCGGAGCCGCCCAGACGATGCAGCGGCGGCGCCTCACCGCCGACGTACTGGCGCAGCGTGTCGATCTGATCGGACGGCACGTAGAGCTTGTCGTTGCCCTTGTAGGCGAGCAGCAGGTAGTCCCGCTCGACGCCACCGATCGAGCGCTTGACCATCCCCTCATAGCGCCCGACGCCATGCTGGAAGTGGACGACGTACATCCCCGGATGGAGGTCCTCGAACACGCCGACGCCATCGCGTCGCCGAGGTCGTGGCCGGCGGTGGGCCCGGCGCCGACCGGTGAGGTCGCTCTCGGCGACGATCGCCAGGCGGGCAGCCGGCAACGTGACGCCGTGGTGCAGCGGGGCCACGACGATCCGTCCGCCGGGCTTGGTGAGGTCGGCGGTGCCGGCGTCGGCGAGCGGCAGGTCGACACCGTGGTCGAGCATCACCTCACGGAGGCGTCCTGCCGAGCCGAGGCCATCGGCGGCGACGACGACGCGGAATCCGTCAGCCAGCAACTGGGCGAGTCGGCGGGCCAAGCCTGACCCGTCGCCGGCCACCGGACCCCATCCCGAGGATTCGACGATCGGGGTGTCGGGCGATTCGGGCGCAGAGTCGATCGACCAGAACGCGCCGCCACCGGTCGCGAGCAGGCGGTCGGGCTCGGCGTGCAGCCTGGGGAACGTGAGGTCGCGTTCCCGGCCCCACGTCGACGCCAGGGCGGCGGCGAGATCGTCCTCCTCGGCGAGCAGGTCGACGGCGCGGTCGCGGCTGCGACGCGGCTCGACGAGCACGACCTTGGCGGTGCTCGGCAGCACATCGGTGAGCAGCGTCGGCTCGGGACTGTCGTCGAGCCACGGCAGCCAGCTCTCCATCCCCTCGAAGAAGGCGCCCTCGGTGATCCGCTCCCACTGCTCCCGTCCCCACGGCTCGAGGGCGACGAGGCGCTTGGCCCGCTGCCGCAACGCGTCGCTGGGGAGCAGCTCGCGGGCCGGGAAGATCCACGCCTCGGCGAGGTCGCCGGCGGAGCGTTGGTCGTTGACGCCGAACGTCGTCAGCCGGTCGACCTCGTCGCCCCACAGGTCGATGCGCACGGGTGCCTCGGCGGAGGACGGAAAGACGTCGATGATCGCCCCGCGCCGAGCGAACTCGCCGCGGTGCTCGACGAGCTCCTCACGGCGATAGCCGAAGTCGACGAGCCGGTGGGCGAGCTCGTCGGGATCGATGATCGCTCCGTGGCGCACCGTGATCGGCTCGACGGTCAGCGCCTCGGGACCGAGCCGCTGGAGCAGGGCACGCATGCTGGCGACGATGATCTGCGGAGCACGCTCGGGGTCGCGGAGCCGCCAGAGCACCTCGAGGCGGCGACCCATCGTCTCGACGGACGGGCTCAACCGCTCGAACGGCAACGTCTCCCACGCCGGCAACACGGCGATGTCATCCGGCACCTCGACGAACTGGCCGAGATCGTCGGCCAGTTGGCCGGCCATCGTGCTCGTCGGGGTGGCGACGAGCAACGGACGGTGGTTCGACAGCCTGGCGAGGGCGGCGATGGCCACCGGGCGGGCGATCTCGCTGATCGCCAGCCGCGCCCCAGGGTCCCCGAGGGCGCGCGTGAGCCCCGGCTCATCGCGCAGCAGCGGGGGGAGATCAGCCAATCGCACGGGGCGTCCAGGGTACCGGCGCGCGCCGTCTCGTTCTGAGGCCGATTGTGAGCAAGATCTTGCTCACAATCGGCCTCGGTCTTTCACGCGCCTGGGTACATCGATTGGCGGCGGGCGGGGTGCAGGGCGAGGAGGCGGCGGGCACGGTCCAGGTCGACCGCTCGTCGGGGCTCGAGCCGCTGGCAGCGCGGGCACCACACGGTCACCCGCCCCCAGTCGCTCTCGCGATCATCCCGGCCGGCGAGCACCGTGCCGCACAGCGGGCACGGCCGGCCGCGCCGGGCGTAGATCCAGTGATCGGCGGCGTGCAGCCGGCGGCCGGTCGTGTTCTGCGGTCCGCGTTCGGCGTTCGTGCGGATCACCGCCGCGCCGAGGCCGATCAGCCCGCCGAGACCGTCGACGGTCCCGATCGGCTGGAGCGGCGACACGCCGACGATGAACGGCAACTCGACGGCGTACACGTTGCCGAACCCGGCGACGTTGCGCTGGTCGAGCAACGCCCCGCCGAGCGGCTGCTCGGGTTGCTCGGCCATGCGCGCCTCCACGGCATCGAGGTCGGGGAGGTCGGGGCCACACAGGTCGGGGCCGAGGTGGCCGACGATCCTGCTCTCGTTGGCCGTGGCGACCACGCCGAGGATCGGCACGTCGACGCCGGTGAGTCGCCCGTCCTCCATCCACAGCTCGATGCGCCGCTTCCACGTCGGGGCATCGGCCGCCGGACCGACGACGAAGGAGCCGTCGAGACGCAGGTGGGCGAAGAGCGTGCGCTCGTCGTCGAAGCGGATCAGGAGATGCTTGCCCTTGGCATCGGCGCCGAGCAGCACGGTGCCGGCGAGGTCGAGGCCGACGAGACGGGGGTCGCGGGTGACGCAACGCGTGCACCGCTGACCGGCGAAGCGCCGGTTGATGCGCTCGGCGAGCCGGCGGATCGTGTCGCCCTCAGGCATCAGCCGTCAGGGGTGGCGGCGCGCACGTTGAATCGGCGCATCGCGGCATCGGGACCTTCGGCGATGATCAGCTCGACGGCGTCGGCGGCCTCCTGCACGGCGACCCCGAACAGCTCACGCTGGCGAGCGGGGAGACGGTCGAGGACGTGGTCGGCGCCGCGCTCCTTGGACGGCGGCTTGCCGACGCCGATGCGCACGCGCACGAAGTCGGTGGTGCCGAGGTGTGACGCCACGCTGCGCAACCCGTTGTGCCCGGCCAGCCCACCGCCGACCTTGACGCGCACTGTCGCCGGCGGAAGGTCCAGCTCGTCGTGGACGACGACGACCTGACCGGGCTCCTCGATCCGATAGCGGCGGACGAGCGAACGCACGGCCAGGCCGGAGTCGTTCATGTAGGTCAACGGAAAGGCGAGGACGGCCCGCTCTTCGCCGATCCGCGACTCGGCGACGAGGGCGTTGTTGCGACCGGACTTGAGAGCCGAGTCGTGGCGCCGAGCGAGCTCGTTGACGACCTGTTCGCCGGCGTTGTGCCGGCTACCGGCGTACTCCTTGCCCGGATTGCCCAGTCCAACGACGAGCCAGTCGAACGGTGTCGAGCGCTTCACGAAGCGCTCCGCAACCGCGTCGGTCTACTCGTCGGCGGCGCCGGAGTCGCCCTCGGCGTCGGCGGCGGGCTCGGCGGCTGCACCCTCGCCACCCTCGGTCTCGGCCTGCTCGTCGGCGAGCTCGGCGTCGGCGGCCTCGATCTCAGCGACCTCGGCACGCATCGTCAACACCGTGACGATCGGCATGTCGGGGTCGCCCGCCGCGGTCACGCCGTCAGGCATCGGCACGTCCTCGAGGCGGATCACGGTGTCCATCGTCATCGCGGTGATGTCGATGACGAACTCAGCCGGGATGTTGCGCGGCGTGGTGACGACTTCGATGGAGTCGACGGCCGGGTCGACGAGCCCGTTGTTCTGCTGCACCTCGATGGCCTCGCCCTCGAGGCGCAACGGCACGGCGACGGTGATCTCCTCGTCGAGGTTGACCTGGAGGAAGTCGATGTGGGCGATGTTGCGGCGAACGGGATGGCGCTGCAGGTCCTTGATGATCGCCGGGTACACGGTGCCGTCGACGGTGAGATCGAGCACCGTGTTGAGGCCCGCCGCACCGGAGACCGCGCCGCGCAGCTCGCGGCGGTCGATGGTGACGGACAGCGGCTCCATCCCGTGGCCGTAGACGACGCCAGGAATGTGGTCCTCGCGGCGCAGCCGACGGGAGGCGGCGCTGCCGGTCTGGCGGCCGGTGTTGGCAATGAGCACGGTAGGCATCTGCAGGTCCTCGGAGAAGGGTGGATCGGATCGCGGATCGGGCTTCGAAACCGGCGGACCAGCCTACCGGCCCCCGAGCAGCGACCGACGCCCTCCGCCATCGGGAAATCTGTGCCAACCCCCACCTGGGAAATCCCGCCGACAGCTGCAACGAATCTTCCCCACAACGCCGAATGACACGAACCTTCCCCAGATGAGGGAGGGCGGTCAGGCGAGGTTCTCGCCGTGGAAGATCTCGCTGACGCTGGCGTCGTCGAACACCGCGCCGAGCGCCTCGGCGATCAGCGGGGCGATGGAGAGCACCTCGATCTTCGGCAGTTGCTTCTCCGGCGGGAGCGGCAGCGTGTTGGTGAGCACGATGCGCTCGATCGGCGAGTTCTTCAGGCGGTCGATCGCTGGGCCGGACAACACGGCGTGCGTCGCCATCGCCCACACCTCGGTGGCCCCGCGTTCGAGGAGCAGTTCGGACGCCGAGCAGACCGTGCTGGCGGTGTCGATCATGTCGTCGGTCAGCACGCAGAGGCGGCCCTCGACGTCGCCGATCACCTCGATCGCCTCGGCGACGTTCGCCGTGCCCTTCGGTCGGCGCTTGTAGCAGAAGGCCAGGTCGGCGCCGCAGTCGCCGAGGTGCTGGGCCATCCGTTCGGCGACCTTGATGCGCCCGGCGTCCGGCGACACGATGACCGGTTCGTGAGCGTTGGCGCGGACGTAGTCCTCGAGCACGGGCAGCGCCGTGAGATGGTCGACCGGGCCGTCGAAGAAGCCCTGGATCTGTCCGGCGTGGAGGTCGATGGAGATCATCCGCTTGGCCCCGGCGGCCTTGAACATGTCGGCGATCAGCCGGGCCGTGATCGGCTCGCGGCCCTCCGCTTTACGGTCCTGGCGGGCGTAGCCGTAGTACGGGCAGACGGCGGTGATCCGCTTGGCCGACGCTCGATAGGCGGCGTCGATCATGATCAGCTGCTCCATGATCGAGTCGTTCACGGAACGGTCGTCGACGCCGTAGTGGCTCTGGATGATGAACACGTCGTCGCCGCGCACGCTCTCGGCAAATCGCGGCTTGAGCTCGCCGTTGGCGAACTGGACGATGTTCGCCTCGCCGAGTTGGATACCGAGGTGGCCGGCGATCTGGGCGGCAAGTTCCGGGTGGGTACGGCCGGTGTACAGCGCCAGCCGCTTGGTGGTGACCTTCTCGATCTCGGTCAAGGGATTGCGTTCCGCGGCGCTGTCACTGCTGTGCAGTGTAGAACGGACCGGTGACCTCTTCGCTCGCGACGATCGTGCCGGGCGGTAGAGCGGCGTAGGGCCCGACCCGGGCACCGGCGCCGATCGTCGCCGACTCGCCCGCGGAGTACTCGACGGTGGCCCGATCGCCGACCTTGCAGTCGATCAGCCGGGTGTTCGGGCCGATCTCGCATCGATTGCCGACGACCGTCGAGCCGTGCAGCATCGTGCCCGGATACAGCGTGACGTCGCGCCCGAGGTCGACGGTGACGTCGATGAACGTCTGACGCGGGTCGAGCATCGTCACGCCATTGAGCAACCACCGGCGGTTCGTGCGCGCCCGCAGCTCGCGTTCGGCGAGGGCGAGCTGCCAGCGATCGTTGACCCCCTGCGTCTCGCCGGCCGGCGCCGTGACGCAATCGACGCGGTGGCCCATTGCGGCGAGCGACCCGACGACATCGGTGAGGTAGTACTCGCCCTGCGCATTGTCTGGCGAGAGGTGGCGCAAGGCGGGGCCGAGCAGGTCGCGGCGGAACGCATAGATGCTCGTGCAGACCTCGCGGATGGCCCGCTCGTCACGGCTGGCATCGCGCTGTTCGACGATCCGCAGTACGCGATCGTCGGCGCCGCGCACGATGCGGCCGTAACCGGTCGGGTCGTCGAGTACCGACGCCAGAACGGTGACGGCGTTGTCATTGCCGACGTGGGCGGCCACCAACTCGTCGAGCGTTTCGGGGCGCAGCAGCGGCGTATCGCCCGGAAGCACCACCACCGTCGAGTCGTCGTCGAGGTCGTCGCCGGGGATCGCCTTCATCCCGCACGCTGCGGCGTCACCGGTGCCGCGCTGCTCGACTTGCTCGACGAAGGCGAGGTTCGCCCACGACGGAGCGAGCTTGGAGATCTTCGCCGTGACCTTCTCGGCGTGGTGGCCGACGACCACTGCCGTGGTCGCCGGGCGCAGCCGTTGCAAGGCCTCGATGACGTGGAGCACCATCGCCCGGCCACAGATCATGTGCAGCGGCTTCGGGCGGTCCGAGCGCATCCGGGTGCCCTCGCCGGCGGCAAGCACGATGGCCGAAACGCTCACGACCAAGGTCTACCGCGTCCGGCAGACGACGACATTGCGCGTCACATTGCCGGTCGGCCGACGTACGACGTCGGTCGAGGCCGGTCGGCGCACGTGCCGCGGTACGTCGCCGTCGGGGGTTCGGGGGCGGTACCCCCGATGCGGCGGCCCAGGCCAGCTTGCTGGCCGCCGCCAGAGAGTGGGTGCGGCGAAGCCGCTCCACGAGCTCGGCCGAACGGAGCGAGCGAGCGCAGCGAGCGAAGCGGAGTGAGGTCGAACCGCTAGCTCCGGGGAGAGGAATCGAACCCCTATTCTCGGGACCAAAACCCGCTGTCCTACCTATTGAACGACCCCGGACGGTCGTGGTGCAACGGTAGCGCCGGACCTGCCGGAAGCCCCGGTAGCGTGGCGCACCTTATGGGTTCGTTGATCAAGAAGCGGCGCAAGCGGATGCGGAAGAAGAAGCACAAGAAGATGCTTCGCCGCACGCGCCACCAGCGCCGCAAGTAGCCGTCCGGCGGTCCTAGGGGACCGCCTGGCACACCACCACCGTCGCGCCCTCGCCGCTCAATGCGCCGAGGGCGTCGTCGCGTCTGCCCTCGACGAACCACGTCGCGCCGCTACCCGCCAGCGTGGGGGGCACCCCGCTCAGCGCGGCGATCCTGTCGCGCCACCGGGCCAGGCGCGGCTCGACGGCGACCGCCGCCGCCGCCAGATCGTTGCGAGCATCCCCCGTCGGCCCACCGAGCTCGTCCCAGGCGCGGTACACCGCCGGCGTGCTCACCCGCAGCGGTGGAACGACCAACGTCACCGTCCGGGCTACGTGCGGCAGCGGCGCGACGACCTCGCCGATGCCGGTCACCCGAGCCCTCCCGCCGACCACACAGAACGGGACATCGGCGCCGAGCCCGGCGGCGACGGCGAGGTCGCCGATACCTGCCCAGCGCAGGATCGCCGCGGCGTCGGCCGAACCGCCGCCGAGCCCGCCACCATTGGGGATCTGCTTGTCGACGTGCACGGTTGCCGTGCGGCCAACGATGCCGAGGGCGCGGACCACGAGGTTCGAGCCGTCCGTCGGCACGCCGGCGGCGAACGGTCCGGACACCGACAGCGTGGTCTCCCCGGCAGGGGTCACGGTCAACGAATCGGCGAGGTCGAGCGTGAGCATCTCTGAGTCGATGAGGTGGTAGCCGTCGTCACGGACCCCGACGACACGGAGCGACCACGTCAACTTGGCGGGCGCGGCGAGCACGTCGGTCACCGCGTCGCTGGTTCGCTCGCTCACGCTGCACTCGCTTCGGCGAGCGCGCACCAGGCGGCGACGTCGAGCTCCTCCGGGCGAGCGGTCGGTTCGATGCCAGCGGCAGCGAACTGCTCCGCGGCCACGACGCCCGCCAGCGAGCGGCGCAACATCTTGCGGCGCTGGTTGAACGCCGTGCGGACCAACCCGAACAGCGCAATCGGGTCGGTCGCCGGCGGTTCGCGGCGGACGATCTCGACGAGCGCCGACTCGACGTTCGGCCTGGGCACGAACACCGACGCCGGCACGAGCCCGACGATCCGCGCCGTCGCCCAATAGGCGATCTTCACCGAGACCGCGCCGTAGGCAGGCGTGCGCGGCACAGCGGCGAAGCGCTCGGCGACCTCGCGCTGCACCATGACGAGCAGCCGTGCGACCTGGGGGACGCCGTCGAGGACGTCCGCAACGAGCGGCGTGGCGACGTTGTACGGGAGGTTGGCGACGAGCACGACGGGTTCCGGCCCGACGACCCCGTCCCAGTCGAGCGTCATGGCATCTGCTTCGACGACCCGCACGTTGGCGAGCCCGGCAACGATGGTCCGCAGGGCGGCCGCCAGCCCCCGATCGATCTCCACCGCCGTGACCTCTGCTCCCGTCTCGGCGAGCGCCAGGGTCAACGACCCGAGGCCGGCGCCGATCTCCACCACGCCGTCGCCCGGGCCGACCTTGGCGAGGTGGGCGATGCGCCGCACCGTGTTGGCGTCGGCGACGAAGTTCTGCCCAAGGTCACGGCGCGGCGCGAGGTGGCCCTCGTCGAGCAGTTCGCGGATCCGCGGCCGCGAATGCGTCATCGAGCGGTTACTTGCGGATCTCGACGTGAATCGGCGCGGCGGTCAACTCGGCGATGTCCTCGAAACTGGACTGGCTCATCAGCAAGTACCCGTCCTCGACGCCGTCGCGCCGTTCCGTGGTACACGTGGTCGTGCGCCCGTTGGCCACGTTGACAACGGTGACGTCCTCGCCGCCCGCCACGCCGTTGAACTGACACGAGCCTGCGTAGATCGATCGACGATAGGAGGCACGCGCCGACGCCAGCAGGCTCTCCGCCGACGTGCCGACGACAACCGCTGGAGCTGGCGGGGCGGCGGCGCTCGCCGGCGGGGCAAGGTAGGCCGCTCCCGACGTCCCCATCGGGTCGAACCCGGCGACCCCGGCGGCTCCAGCGTGGTCGGCTTGCCCGGGGTCGATGCCCACCGCGGCGACGTTGGGCCGCGCCGGAACCTGGACCATCGTCGCTGCGGTTCGCCAACCAAATCGTCGGCAGCGCAACGAGGGTGATCACGCTGGCCAGCACCAAGCGGCCACGATCCCGATCGTCGAGTCTCAGAATTGCTCCGGTTCTTGTCCGTGGGCGCGGGCGTTCGCCGTCCCGACGCCCGGGATCTTAGTCGTCGAGCAGGAAGGCAAGGCGCGTGGCGTGCCTCGACGTCGAACAAATGTGCGCCACCGGGACCCCGCGGAGCTCGGCGAGATGCGCTCCGATGACGGGGAGCAGGGCGGGCCGATTGGGACGGCCGCGATGCGGTGCCGGCGCCAGGTACGGACTGTCCGTCTCGATCAGCAAGCGCTCCTCGGGGCACAGCACCGCGGCGGCGCGAACATCGGCGGCGCTCTTGAACGTGATGATCCCCGAGAAGCTGAGCCACGCGCCGAGATCGAGCGCCCGCCGGGCCTCGTCGAGGCCACCGGTGAAACAGTGAAACACGACGCGGGCGGGGACGCCAACGCTGCCGAGTACGTCGAACGTGTCGTCCCACGCCTCGCGGGTGTGGATGACGAGCGGTAGGCCGCGTTCGTTGGCGAGGGCGATCTGGGCGGCAAAGGCCTCGCGCTGGACGTCACGGGGCGAGTGGTCGTAGTGGTAGTCGAGTCCGCACTCACCGATCGCCACGGTGTCGGTGTGGATCAGGTCGAGGATCGTGTCGACCCCGTGGCGGGCCTCGTGGGGATGCAGGCCGACGGTGGCTCTGACGCCGTCGTGTTCGGCGGCGAGCTGCTGGGCGTCGAGCGACGTCGCCCGGTCACAGCCGACGACGATCATCGTCGTCACGCCTGCGGCGCGCGCCTCGTCGATCGTCTCACGGGCCGCCGGCCGATCGATGTGACAGTGGCTGTCGATCCAGTCCATCACGTCTTGATGCGCGGGAACAGCGGCTGACCCTTGGCGACCGCCAACCCACCCGGGTAGCCGCCCCACAGCGTGTCGCTGGGGATCCGCTGGTCGGTGACCGACCCGGGCAGGCCGAGGCGCTCCCAGATCAGCTGGGCGGTTGCCGGCAACGCCGGCGACGCCAGGACGGTGACGATCCGCAACGCTTCGATGGCGTCGCCGAGGACCGCGTCGACGTCCGGACCCGGTTCGGCCTTCCACGGCTCGTTGGCCTCGAGGTAGGCGTTCGTCGACCGGATCAGCGACCACGTCGCCTCGAGCGCCCGGTGCGGCGCGACAGCGTCCCAGGCGGCGCACGCTCCGGCGACGGCCGCCTCCGCAGCGTCGGCCAGCGGCCCGCCGGTGACCGGCGCAGGGCCGATGCCGCCGCACTTCGAGCCGACGACCGTGGCGATGCGCGACGTGAGGTTGCCGAGGTTGTTGGCCAGGTCGGCGTTGTAGCGACCGATCAAGCCTTCTCGAGTGAAGTCGCCGTCGTTTCCGTACGGCGTGTCGGCGAGCACGTAGTAGCGCAGGCCATCGACCCCGACCGTGTCGACGAGATCGAGTGGCTTGACGACGTTGCCGGTGGTCTTGGACATCTTCTCGCTGTCGACGAGCAGCCAGCCACCGACGGCGAAGCGGCGCGGCGGTTCGATCCCCGCCGACAGCAGCATCGCCGGCCAGTACACGCAGTGGAAGCGGATGATGTCCTTGCCGATGAGCTGCACATCGGCGGGCCACCACGCCTCGAACTCCTCGTCGTCGGTGCCGAAACCGACGGCGGCGAGGTAGTTGGTGAGGGCGTCGAACCACACGTAGGCGACGTGCTCGGAGTCCCACGGCAGGCGGATGCCCCAGTCGACGCTGGTGCGGCTGATCGAGAAGTCGCGCAGGCCAGAGCGGATCAGCCCGAGGGCCTCGTTGCCGCGGAACTCGGGAACGATCGCCCCGGGGTGCGCGGCGTACCAGTCGAGCAGACGGTCGCCGTAGCGCGACAGGCGGAAGAAGTAGTTCTCCTCCTCGAACTCGTCGACCGGCAGCTTGTGGATCGGGCACAGATCGCCCGCCAGCAGTTCGTCGTCGGTGTAGTAGGCCTCGCAGCGCACGCAGTACTTGCCGCGGTAGTGGTCGAGCTCGATGTCCCCGGCGTCATAGCAGCGCTGCAGCAGTTCGAGGACGGCGGTGCGGTGGCGCGGCTCGGTGGTCCGGATGAAGTCGTCGTTGGCGATCTCCAACGACTCCCAGGCGGAGGCGAACCGCGGGGCGATGCCGTCGGCGAACTCTTGCGGGGACAGTCCAGCAGCGTCGGCCGCCTGTTGGATCTTGAGGCCGTGCTCGTCGGTGCCCGTGAGGAACTTGACCTGCTCGCCGAGCAAGCGGTGCCAGCGGGTCAACGCGTCGCCGACGATCGTCGTGTAGGCGTGACCGATGTGCGGCTCGTCGTTGACGTAGTAGATCGGCGTCGTCGCGTAGAAGCGAGTCATTGTCGGAGCACGCTACGGCCAACCACGAAAACGACCGATGGGTGTTCTGGGGACGGAACGGTCCCCACAACACCCATCGGTTGCTGCGAAACGGCGTCAGCGGGTGTCGGTCGGCTCGTCGGCGAGCAGGCGGTAGACGTCGCGGCGGGCGTTGTCGACGATCGCGACGACCTTGGCGAGCTGTTCGGGGGTACCGGCTTGGACGACCTGGCGGGCGGCCATCCCAAGGGCGCCGATCGAACGGAACAGGTGGCCGGGGTGCACGCCCTCGGACCCCATTGCCCACGGCTCGGCGCCGGCCTCGGCGACTCGCCGCGTGGCCTCGTCGGTGCCCGCGTCGGTGATCGTGTAGACCCGCTTGCCCTCGGTCTCGGCCGACGTCGCCAGGCCTTCGTCTTCGAGCTGCTGGAGGGTCGGGTACACCGACCCGGCGCTCGGGCGCCAGGCGCCGCCGCTCTTCTCCTCCAGCCGGCTGATGAGGTCGTAGCCGTGTCCCGGGCCCTCGGCCAAGATGGCGAGCAGCGCCGTGCGGATGTCGCCGCGCTGGCGGCGCCGGCCGCGGGGGCCGAAGCTCCGGCCGCGTCCGTGGCCGTCCCAGTGCCGGCGCAGGTGTTCGTGATCGGTGCGCATGCGTGTCTCCTTGAAGTGAGATTGCTTATCGTGTTTCATCGTGATGCATAACGATATATCGTTAGTGCCCGCTGGCAACACACCACCCAGCAGATCTCTCGTCGCCGATCAGCCGCGTGAGGCGTAGCGCATGCCGCCGGCGAACCCGGCGGCGGTGAGCGCCGTCGCCGCGACGCCCGCTGCGGCCCTGCGGATCACGGCCCTCGTGCGCTGGCTGAAATGGACGATCGGCCAGCCGCGCCGGCGGGCGTGGCGTTCCAGCGTGCCGTCAGGGTTCACGGCGACGGGATGGCCGACCGCTTCGAGCATCGGCAGGTCGCTCGCCGAATCGCTGTAGGCGTAGCACTGTGCGAGGTCGAGGCCGTCCCACCTCGCGACCTCGGCCATCGCCTCGACCTTGCCCGGGCCATAGCAGAACGGCCCGGCCAGTTCGCCGGTGTACACGCCATCGACCACGACGCTGCGCGTGCCGATGCCACCGGTCATGCCGAGCGTCGCCGCCAGCGGCTCGACGATCTCCACCGGCGAGGCCGACACGATGTACGTGGCCCGGCCGGCATGGCGGTGGAGGTCGAGCAGCCGGCGGGCTTCGGGACGGATCTTGTCGAGGAGCCGCGGCAGCACCTCGGCGTTGAGCGCCACGAGGTCGTCCTGGCGGATCCCGGCGACCGCCCCGAGGATGCGGTCGCGGACCGCCGCCGACTTGTCGTCACTGGCGCCGCGCAGCTTGAACGTCAGTGCCGACAGACCGTCGCGGGCGAGCTGGCGGGCTCCCATCAAACCGGCGCGCCGCGCCGCGGTGGCGAAGACAAACGCCGAGGAGCCCGAGATGAGCGTGCGATCGAGGTCGAAGAACGCCGCACTCGGCCCGCTCGACGCCATCGACACGTACTCGCTCACACCCAGAGTTGTAGCCGAGGACCCGCCCCCATCGGAGTGTTTCCGGCCATCGGAGTGTTTCCGGCCGACACGCCCCGCACGAAACACTCCAAAGTCGGTTGGTCGCCGATGGATGTTGCAGAACAGCGACTAGTGGCGTTTCGAGCGCGCCACCGCAACGTCGTAGGCGCGACGCCGGGGCACGCCGAGCGCCCCGGCAACACGGGCGGCTGCATCGCGTGTCGATGCGCCGGCGACCAACTCGGCATCGACCGCCCTGACGATGTCGTCGTCGCCGACCTCGGTCTCGACGTCTGGCGCTCCACCGAGAACGATCACGTACTCCCCCCGCGGCGTCCCGACCTCGATGTCCCCGAGCGTCCCGCGCACGATCGTCTCGTAGAGCTTCGTCAGCTCGCGGGCGACGGCGACTGGGCGATCCGGCCCGCACGCCTCGGTGAGATCGGCGATCGTGCGCACGACACGGTGGGGCGCCTCGTAGAGCACCACGGTCCGACGCTCGGCGGCGACCTCGCCGAGCCGCTTCCGGCGCTCCGCCCCGCTGCGCGGTAGGAACCCCTCGAACACGAAACGTGTCGTCGGCAGGCCGCTGCTCACCAGCGCGGCGACCAGTGCCGCTGGCCCGGGCACCGTGGTCACCTCGTAACCGGCGTCGAGCACCGCCCGCACGAGCAGTTCTCCCGGGTCGCTGATGCCCGGCGTTCCGGCATCGGTGACGAGGGCGACGTCGCCGCCCTCCCCGAGCACGGCGAGGACCTCGTCGGCGCAACGCCGCTCGGTGTGCTCGTTACACACGGCGAGGCGCTTGGCCGTCAGTCCGGCGGCCTGCAGCAGCCGGCCGGTGCGGCGGGTGTCCTCGCAGCAGATCAGCGCCGACGACGACAGCGCCTCGGCCGCGCGCGGCGCCAGGTCACCGAGGTTGCCGATCGGCGTCGAAACGAGCGTCAGCACTCCCCTCACTCGCCGTCGCGCACCTCGACGACGTCGCCCAGCGAGAGGCCCCAGCGTTCGAACGCCCCGGTGGATGCCTCGATGACCCAGCGACCGTGTTTGACCGGCGATCCCAGCCGCCTCGGCCGCATCCGCACGATCTTGATCACGACGCCGCTCTCGTCGACGAAGGCCACGTCGATGGCGAAGTGCATCCCGAAGGTGTGCACCCACCGGCACGACGGTATGACAAGTGCACCCTCGATGCCGTCCCGTCCGCGCAGACCGCGTCGACGTGCTGAACCGCTGTCCGAGACTTCTGCGGACGCGAGGACCCGTGCTTCGCTGACCAACCACGCCACACCCCCAGGATGGCATGTCCCCGGCGAAGTCGAGACGGCCCGGGGCGGTGTCGTACAGTGCCGCCGGACTGACAAGGAGAGACGAGTGGTCGGGAGCATCCTGGGTACCCCGAAACGACGGCGGGCTGAGCAATGCGGCTGACCGGTATCGAGCTGCGCCGCGTGGCGATGCCCCTGCGTACGCCGTTCCGCACGTCCTTCGGCACGGAGCGAGACCGCGACGTCCTGCTGGTCCGCGCCGAAGGCACCGTCGAAGGCGCGCCGGCCGTCGGGTGGGGCGAGTGCGTGGCGGGGGCCGAGCCGCGGTACTCCGCCGAGTACGTCGACGGCGCCGATCACGTCGTCTCACGCTTCTTCATACCCCGCCTGTTCGATGCCGGCGACGTGACGGCTGAGCAGATCCGCCCGCTCCTTGCCGTGTTCGAAGGCCATCCGATGGCCAAGGCAGCGCTGGAGATGGCGGTCCTCGACGCCGAGCTTCGTGTCGCGGGAACCTCGTTCGCCGAGCACTTCGGAGCCGTCGTCGACCGAGTCCCGGCCGGCGTCTCGGTGGGGATCACGGACCGCACCCCCGAGCTGCTCGAGCAGGTCGCCGGATACCTCGACGACGGCTACGTGCGCATCAAATTGAAGATCGAACCGGGCCGTGACATCGACCGCGTCGCCGCGGTGCGCGAACGCTTCGGCGACGACCTCAAGTTGCAGGTCGACGCGAACGCCGCCTACACGCTCGACGATGCCGACCATCTCGCCGAGCTCGACGCGTTCGGGTTACTGCTCGTCGAGCAGCCCCTCGCCGCCGACGACCTCCGCCATCACTCCTTGCTGGCCAAGCGGATGAGCACGCCGATCTGCCTCGACGAGTCGATCACCTCGGCGAAGACTGCGGCCGACGCCATCGCCCTCGGCGCCTGCGCCATCGTCAACATCAAGGCCGGGCGGGTCGGCGGATATCTCGAGGCCAGGCGAGTCCACGACATGTGCCAGCTCCACGGGGTGCCCGTGTGGTGCGGCGGGATGTTGGAGACGGGCCTCGGACGGGCGGCCAATCTCGCCCTCGCTGCGCTTCCCGGGTTCACCCTGCCGGGCGACACGTCGGCGTCGGACCGCTACTGGGAGCGCGATCTCACGGAGCCGTTCTTGCTCGACGCCGACGGCCACGTCGCCGTTCCATCGGGTCCCGGCCTCGGGGTCGAGCCGCTGCCTGACGTGCTCGCCGACGTCACCACGTCGGCGCGCTGGCTGCGCCGCTGATTTTGTCCGCCCGAACGTCACGATCCGCTGGCACCATGGTCGTGTGACTCCCCCGGCTGCTCCACGACGCGACGTCGTGCTGTTCGACCTCGACGGCACGCTGTCGCACTCAGAGCCAGGCATCTGCGGAACGCTCAAGCTCGCCATCGCCGAGGTCGGATTGCCGGTCCCCAGCGACGAGGCGCTGCGCACGGCGATCGGCCCGCCGTTCACGGTCGGGCTCCCGGCCATCGGCGTCCCCGCCGATCGGGTCGACGACGTCACGGTCGTCTATCGGTCGATGTACGAGGTCACGGGGATCTTCGACACGACGTTGTACGAGGGCATCATCGAACTGCTCGACGATCTGGCCGACGCCGGCCGCATGCTGTGCCTCGCCACGTCGAAGCCCGAGACGTCGGCCCGGCGAGTGCTCGAGCATTTCGATCTCACCGATCGATTCAAGGTGATCGGGGCGGCGAGCGACGACTACCTCCTGCACACGAAGGCCGACGTGATCGCCACGGTCCTCGACCGGATCGGGCTCGTCGGCGGCGACGAGATCGTGATGGTCGGCGACCGCCGGTTCGACGTCGAGGGCGCGGCGGCCCACGGCATCGACACGATCGGCGCGCTGTGGGGCTACGGATCGTACGACGAGCTCCAGGCGGCCGGACCGTGGGCGATCGCCGATCATCCACACCAGGTGATGCGCCTCGTCGGGTGCGACGCCTAGCGTAGGGAAATCATGTCGCTGACCGCCACACCCCCCGACGTCGTAGCTGCCGTCCCGCAGCGATCGTCGGCCGACCGGCTGATGCGGCGCATCTTGCGGCTCCCCGTCGATGCGGACCCGGGGACCGCCGAAGGGGCGCGCAAGGCGTTCCAGACGTCGATGCTCGTCGCCACGGTGCGCTGCCTGCTGATGTACATCGTCTTCCCGTTCGTGCTCCCCGCCCTGGGGATCGCCAAGGGCGTCGGCCCGGCGATCGGGCTCGCTGTCAACCTCGTGGCGATGGTGTGCATCGTGTTCAGCCTGCGGCGCTTCTTCCGCGCCGACCACCCGAAGCGCTGGTGGTATGCGGCCCTCGGGGGTTCGGTGCTCGTGCTCCTCGTCGTCCTCGCTGCCACCGACATCGCCGATCTGGTCAGGTGACAGCAGCTCCGCGGGGCACGCCGCGGCCGCTCGTGATCGCCGCCAACCGGCTCCCGGTGATGAGGGCCGCTGACGACTCCTGGACTCCGAGCCCCGGCGGGCTCGTTCGGGCGCTCCTGCCGATGCTGCGTGCTGCCGGCGGAGCGTGGGTGGGCTGGACCGGCGTGGTCGACGACGACGCCGAACCGTTCACCCTCGATGGCGTCGAGCTTCACCCCGTCAAGCTGTCGCGCAGCGAATACGACGACTACTACGAGGGCTTTTCCAACGACTCGCTGTGGCCGCTGTACCACGACGCGGTGCGCGAATCGACGTTCAAGACCCAGCAATGGGACGCCTACGTCGCCGTCAACGAGCGGTTCGCAGAGCGGCTGGCGGAGGTCGCCCCACCCGACGCGGTGATCTGGGTCCACGACTACCAGCTGCAACTCGTTCCGAAGATGGTCCGCGAGCTCCGCCCGGACGCCACGATCGGGTTCTTCCTCCACGTGCCGTTCCCCCCATGGGAGCTGTTCGCCCGCCTGCCATGGCGCACCGAGATCATCGAGGGGCTGCTCGGCGCCGACCTCGTCGGCTTCCAGCGTTTGATGGGCGCCGAGAACTTCGCGCACATCGCCCAGCGGCTCGGACTGCTCGCCGATCCAACGGCCGGTGAGATCACCGTCGCCGAGCCGAACCAGCCGACGGTCCTGGCCACCGCCGACGGCGGGCACGTCGAGGTCGGCGCCTTCCCGATCTCCATCGACGTCGAAGAGTTCAGCGAGCTGGCCGCCGAGCGCAATGTGCGCCGAGCGTCGGCGACGGTCAGATCGCGTCTCGGCAACCCCGAGGTCGTGCTCCTCTGCGTCGACCGCCTCGACTACACCAAAGGCATCGGGGCCCGGATGCGGGCGTTCCGGTCGCTGCTCGACGACGGCACGCTCGATGCCGAACGCTGCGTCATGATCCAAGTCGCCACGCCGACGCGCGAGGCGGTCGAGCACTACCAGGACGAACGCCACGAGATCGAGCGCCTCGTCGGTGAGATCAACGGCCTGCACGCGCGGATCGGCCAGCCGGTGCTCCACTACCTGTATCGCTCGTTGTCGCTGGAGGATCTCGTCGCCCTCTATCTCGCCGGTGACGTGATGCTGGTGACGCCACTGCGCGACGGGATGAACCTCGTCGCCAAGGAGTTCGTGGCGTCACGGCGCGACGTCAACGGCGTCCTCGTGCTGTCCGAGTTCGCCGGAGCTGCCGACCAGCTCACCGACGCCGTCCTCGTCAACCCCCACGATGAGGACGCGATGCGAGCCGCAATCGTTCACGCCATCGAGATGAACCACACCGAGCGGACCCGGCGGATGGCCGCGCTGCGCGACGCCGTTGCCCGCAGCGACGTGCGCAGCTGGGCCGAGCGGTTCCTCGAGGATCTCGCCGGGGCTGCCCCCGACGTCTCCGGGCGGAAGACGCCGTGACGAGCGAGGCACCGACCTTTGACGACCCGGCCGCCGTCGCCGCCGAGGTCGCCGCCCTCGAGCGACCGCTGCTCGCCGCCTTCGACGTCGACGGGGTGCTCGCCCCGATCGTCGCCCACGCCGCCGATGCCGCGCTCCTGCCCGGATTGCTCGATGCGCTCGGCGCGCTGTCGGCGCAGACTCCGGTGGGCATCGTGTCCGGACGAAACGTCGAGAACCTCGCCCGCTTCGGCTTTCCCGACGTGCTCCTCGTCGCCGGCAGTCACGGGGCAGAGCGGCGCGGCCGACCGCTCGCTCCGCTGTCCGCCGCCGAGGTCGATCGGCTCGCCCGACTCCGCGTCCTCGCTGACCGGGCCGCCCGCGATGCGGGACCGGGCGCGTGGGTGGAGTCCAAGCCGACGGCGGTGGTGGTCCACGTTCGGGAGGCCGACGAGCGCACCGCCGAGCAGGCGTTGGGGGCCCTCGCGAAGGCGGCCAAGTCGGTACCGGGGGCCCAGGTCAAGCGGGGCCACCGGATCGTCGAGCTCACCGTCCGCGCCGCCAGCAAGGCCGCGGCGATCGCCGACATGCGCGGCGAGGTCGGCGCCCAAGCCGTGTCGTTCGTCGGCGACGACATCACCGACGAGGACGTGTTCAGCGCTCTCGGGGCGGGCGACCTCGGCATCCGCGTCGGCGCCGGGCAGACCTCGGCGCGGCGCCGCATCCGTGACCCCGCCGACGTCCTGACGTTCGTCCACCGCCTCGCCGCCACCCTCTGACACCTTGGAGTGTTTGCTGCCGTTGGAGTGCCTGCTGCCGACACGCCCCGCCGCAAACACTCCGATGCCCTACGGTTTGGCGATGACGCCGGACGAGTTGCACGCCTACTGCCTTGCCAAGCCCGGGGCCTGGGAGGACGAGCCGTGGGAGGGCGACACCGTCGCCAAGGTGGGACCCTCGGGCAAGGGCAAGATCTTCGCCTTCATGGGCAGCGACAGCGTCGGGGTGAAGGCCGGATCCAACCGCGACGAAGCCGACGAGTGGCTCGCCCGCTATCCGGACGATGCCTCCGTGATGGCCTACATCGGCCGCTCCGGCTGGAACACGCTGCGCCTCGGCGGGGAGATCCCCGACGACGAGCTGGAAGAGGCCATCGACACCAGCTACGACCTGGTGGTCAGCAAGCTCCCCAAGTCGCAACGGCCAATCTACGGCGACCCCGAGGTTGTGTAGCCTTGTAATCGGCAGGGATTAGGGATACCTTACGCACTCGTGGCTCTCGTGTGCCTGTGCTACGGCGTGAACGAACGCCGCGTCCGTCGCGAGATCGACCACGGGGCGACCTCGATCGCCGAGATCGCCGAACGGTGTCAGGCCGGCAGCTGCTGTCAGAGCTGCCACCCCACCCTCGACGAATTGCTCGCCGAGCGCTGCCCCCAGCCGGTCGGCGTGACCCGCCGTGGCGGCCGCCTCGTCATCGCCTGAGTAGTGTCGCCCTCATGCAGGGCGACCCCGACATCCTCGAGCTGCTCAACGAGGTCCTCACCGGCGAGCTGACGGCGATCAACCAGTACTTCCTCCACGCCAAGATGTGCGACAACTGGGGCTACCGGCGCCTCGCCGAGAAGGTGCGCGAGGAGTCGATCGACGAGATGAAGCATGCCGAAGCTCTCGTCGAGCGGGTCCTCTACCTCGAAGGCGTCCCGAACCTGCAACGCCTCGGGACGCTGCGCATCGGAGAGACCGTGGTCGAGCAGTTCCAATCCGACCTCGCCGTCGAACACGCCGCCCTCGAGCGCCTCGGCGACGGCATCGCCCTGTGCCTCACGAAGGGCGACCACGGCAGCCGTGAGCTGCTCGAGTCGATCCTCACCGACGAGGAGGACCACGTCGACTGGCTGGAGACGCAGCTGGAGACGGTCAACCAGATCGGCATCGAGCACTACCTCGCCCAGCAACTCCATTCCTAACGCCGGGTGGGCGTTCGCCCCGGCGGTCATGACAAGATGAACGTCAACGCGGGGAAGCAGATTTAGGGGGGTACTGAGGTGGAGATCTCACTCACGGTCAACGGCGCAGCTCGTAGCGGCGATGTCGAACCACGCACGCTGCTCGTGCAGTTCCTGCGCGAGCAGCTCAGCCTGACCGGTACGAACGTCGGCTGCGACACGTCGTCGTGCGGGGCGTGCACCGTGCACGTCGACGGCGAGTCGGTGAAGAGCTGCACGATGCTCGCCCTGCAGGCCGATGGCACCGACATCGTCACGATCGAGGGGCTGGCCACGAACGGCGAGCTGCATCCGATGCAGCAGGCGTTCATGGAGAACCACGGGCTGCAGTGCGGCTATTGCACGCCGGGCATGATCATGGCGGCGACGAGCCTGCTCAACGAGCAGCCCCACCCCACCGAGGCCGACGTGCGGATCGGCCTGGAGGGCAACCTGTGCCGCTGCACCGGCTACCACAACATCGTCAAGGCCGTGCTCGCCGCCGCCGGGGCAAGCCGATGACGGTCACCGAAACTCGTCCGAACACCGTCATCGGCCAGCGCCTGTTGCGCCGAGAGGACCCGGCCCTGCTCACCGGCGAAGCCCGCTTCACCGCCGATCTCGACCTCCCCGGGGCACTGCACCTCGCCGTCGTCCGCAGCCCCTACGCCCACGCCAGCATCACGTCGGTGGACACCTCGGCGGCTGCCGCCGCCGAGGGAGTCGTCGCCGTGTACAGCGGCGCCGACCTCGCCGACGCCTGGGCGGCGCCGATGCCGTGCGCCTGGCCGGTCACCGACGACATGAAGAACCCGCCGCACTATCCGCTGGCCAAGGACAAGGTGTGCTACGTCGGCGACGGTGTTGCCGCCATCCTGGCAACGACGGACTCGGCCGCCCGCGACGCCGCTGAGCTCGTCGAGGTCACCTACGAAGCGCTCGACGCGGTGATCGACCTCGATGACGCTCTGTCGGACCGTGTCGTGATCCACGACGACCTCGGCACCAACCGCAGCTACACCTGGGCGCTCAAGGTCGAGGGCACCGAGGGCCAGATCGACGAAGCCTTCGCTTCGGCAGCGCACACCGTCAAGGAGCGCTACGTCCAGCAGCGGCTGATCCCGATGGCGATTGAGACACGCGCCGTCGCCGCCGTCCCGCAGCCGTTCGGTGGCGACCTCACCCTCTACTCGGCGACGCAGATCCCGCACATCCTCAAGATCATGTCGGCGATCACCCTCGGCCTCGCCGAGCACCAGGTCCGCGTCGTCGCCCCGTCGGTCGGCGGTGGCTTCGGCTCGAAGCTCAACGTCTACGCCGAGGAACTGCTCTGCATGGCCCTGGCGAAGAAGCACGGTGTCGCCGTGCGCTGGCAGGAGTCACGAACCGAGAATGCCCTGGCGACGATCCATGGCCGCGGCCAGATCCAGAACATCGAGCTGGCAGCGGACGCCGAGGGAAAGCTCACCGCCGTTCGTGTGCGGCTGCTCGCCGACATGGGCGCCTACCTCCAACTCGTCACCCCCGGGATCCCGCTGCTCGGGGCGTTCCTGTACGCCGGGGTCTACGACCTCCCGAAGGCCTACGACTTCGAGTGCACGTCGGTGTTCACGACGATGACACCGACCGACGCCTATCGCGGCGCCGGGCGACCGGAGGCGACCTACGCCATCGAGCGGGCGATGGACACCCTCGCCGCCAAGATGGGCATCGATCCGCTGGAGCTGCGCCGGCGCAACTACATCCCGACGGCGGCGTACCCCTACTCGGCGTGGAGCGACCTCGTCTATGACTCGGGTGACCATTCGGCGGCGGCCGACAAGGCGGCAGCGCTGATCGGCTACGACGCCTTGCGCGAGCGGCAGCAGACCCAGAACGTCGAGGGGGCCACGAAGCGTCTCGGTGTCGGTGTGTCGTCGTACTTCGAGATGTGCGGACTGGCTCCGTCGCGAGTGCTTGCATCGCTCAACTACTCGGCCGGAGGTTGGGAAGCGGCGACCGTACGGGTGCTGCCGACCGCCAAGGTGCAGGTTGTCACGGGCACCGCGCCGCATGGCCAAGGCCATGAGACGGCGTGGTCGATGATCGTCGCCGAGCAGCTCGGGATCAGCCCTGACGACGTCGACGTGCTGCATTCCGACACGGCCATCGCCCCGCTGGGAATGGACACCTACGGCTCGCGGTCACTCCCTGTCGGCGGAGTGGCGATCGCCATGGCCTGCGATCGTGTCGTCGACAAGGCCAAGCAGATCGCCGCCCACCAGCTGGAGGCGAGCGCCGACGACCTGACGTTCGAGGGCGGCGCGTTCACGGTCGCTGGCTCGCCGGACAAGACGATGCCGCTGGCGGCTATCGCCTTCGAGGCGTTCACGGCCCACAACCTGCCCGACGGGATGGAACCGAACCTCGAAGCGCACGTCACGTACGACCCGCCGAACTTCTCGTGGCCCTTCGGCACGCACATGTGCGCCGTCGAGGTCGACGTCGAGACGGGTGGCATCGAGGTCCTCGACTACGTCGCCGTCGACGACTGCGGGGTCCAGGTCAACCCGCTGATCGTCGAGGGGCAGGTCCACGGCGGAGTGATCCAGGGCCTCGCCCAGGCGTTGTTCGAAGAAGCGGCGTTCGACTCCGATGGCAACCTGCAGACCTCGACGCTCGCCGAGTATCTCGTGCCGGCGGCAAGCGACGTGCCGTCGCTCAAGTTGGATCACACCGTGACGCCGTCGCCGACCAACCAACTCGGTGTCAAGGGCATCGGCGAGGCAGGGACGATCGGCGCCGCCCCGGCGGTGATCAACGCCGTCGTCGACGCCCTGTCCGGCCTCGGCGTGACCAACATGCCGATGCCAGCCAGTCCGTTGAACGTGTGGAAGCGCGATCCAGGAGGCACACCCGATGATCCCGGCAGCCATTCGACTACGTCCGCGCCATCAGCGCCGAGGAGGCGATCAGCCTCGCCGGCGAGCACGGCGACGAGGCCAAGTTCCTCGCCGGCGGGCACAGCTTGCTCCCGCTGATGAAGCTGCGCCTCGCCCAGCCGGCCGTGCTCGTCGACATCGGCCGGCTCGCCGACCTGTCGTACATCCGCGACGGCGGTGATCACATCGCCATCGGAGCGCTGACCCGCCACCGCGACGTCGAGACGTCGGATCTGCTCGCCGAGCACGTCCCGCTGCTCGCCCATGCGGCGAGCCACGTCGGCGATCCGCAGGTCCGTCACCGCGGCACGATCGGCGGCTCGATCGCCCACGCCGACCCGGCGAGCGACCTGCCGGCGACGACGCTGGCGCTCGGGGCGACGTACGTCGCCCAAGGACCCGGCGGCACGCGGGAGATCGCGGCCGCCGACTTCTACGAGGGTTTCCTCACGTCGTCACTGGCGGCCGACGAGTTGCTCACGGAGATCCGCGTGCCGAAGATGGCCGGGGCCGGATGGGGCTTCCAGAAGTTCAACCGGCGGGCCCAGGACTGGGCGATCGTCGGCGTTGCGGCATGGCGCCGCAACGGTGACGCGGGCGTCGCCCTCGTCAACATGGGCTCCACTCCGGTGCTCGCATCGAGCGTTGCCAGCGCCCTGGCCGGCGGGGCGTCGGTCGCCGACGCCGCCGAGCAGGCCGCCGCCGAGGCCGATCCCCAGGCCGACCTCAACGCCAGCGTCGAGTACCGCGTGCACCTCGCCAAGGTCCTCACCCGCCGAGCCCTCGAGGCGGCCTCGTCCTGAACGACCGATGGGTGTTCAGGGGACGGTACGGTCCCCTGAACACCCATCGGTTGTCGTGATCGGAGGTCGGCACGGAGGATCTGCTCTCCGCACCCGGGTATTGGATCAGCCGGCTCGTGTTCCTGCGGGCGATGGCCGTCATCTATCTCGTCGCCTTCCTCGTCGCCGCCAACCAGTTCCGCCCGCTGCTCGGGTCGCACGGGATCTTGCCGATCCCCCAGTTCGTGCGTGTGGCTCGCTTCCGCCAGTCGCCGAGCCTGTTCCACGTCCACTATTCGGATCGCTTCTTCGCCGGAGTCGCCTGGACAGGTGTCGCGATCGCCGCCTTGGCCGTCATTGGGATCGTCGACCGGGCCCCTGCCGCCGTCACGATGCTGGCCTGGACTGCGCTGTGGGCGCTGTACCTGTCGATCGTCAACGTCGGCCAGACCTGGTACGCCTTCGGGTGGGAGACGCTGTTGCTGGAAGCCGGGTTCCTGGCGATCTTCCTCGGACCCGACGGGAGCGCCCCGCCGACGCTCATCCTGATCCTCTTGCGCTGGCTGGTGTTCCGCGTCGAGTTCGGCGCCGGGATGATCAAGATGCGCGGCGACCCGTGCTGGCGTGACCTCACGTGCCTCAAGTACCACCACGAGACGCAGCCGATGCCCGGGCCGTTGAGCTGGTGGTTCCATCACCTCCCGATGTCGTTGCACCGGGTGGAGGTCGCCGCCAACCACGTCGCCCAGCTCGTCGTGCCGTTCCTGTTGTTCACCCCCCAGCCGGTCGCCGGCATCGCCGCCACGCTCATCATCTGCACCCAGCTGTGGCTGATGATCAGCGGCAACTTCTCGTGGCTCAACGCCGTCACGATCACCATCGCCCTTCCGGCGCTCGGCGACGGCATCCTCGGCTGGCTGCTCCCCGTTTCCCCGCCCGACGAGCTCGCCGACGCCCCGCTGTGGCACGACGTCCTCGTCGTCGCCGTGACGGCCGTCGTCGTCGTGCTCAGCTACCGACCGGTCGCCAACCTGCTGTCGTCGCACCAAGTGATGAACACCGCCTTCGACCCGTTGCGCCTCGTCAACACGTACGGGGCCTTCGGGAGCATCACCCGAGTCCGCAGGGAGATCATCGTCGAGGGCACGACTGACGACCTCGTGACCTCGGCGACGACGTGGCGGGAGTACGAGTTCAAGGGCAAGCCGGGCGACCCACTGCGCAGACCACGCCAATTCGCCCCATACCACCTCCGGCTCGACTGGCTGATGTGGTTCATCCCGTTGTCGCCGAGCTACGGACGCTCGTGGTTCCGCCCGTTCCTCGACCGCCTGCTCGCCAACGACCGCGACACGTTGAAGCTGTTGCGCCACAACCCGTTTCCCGATGCCCCGCCGGTGCACGTCCGCGCCCGCATCTTCGAGTACCGCTTCACGACACGCGACGAACGTCGGCGCACGAAGGCGTGGTGGGACCGGGCGCCGATCGGCGAGTTCGTCCCCCCGATGCGCCGCGACGCATGAACGCAGTCCTCCGCTGCGAGCGAGCGCCAGCGAGTGAGCGGCCACGAACGGCCTGCGTGGCCGGGGAACGCAATGAACGTCGGTCAGAGCAGGGCGGTGTAGGACCCGCCGTCGACGTGAACGGCGGCACCGGTGATGAACGTGGCCTGCTCGCTACAGAGGAAGGCGACGACGCCGCCGAAGTCGTCGGGCTCACCGACCGGGCCGGGGGCGTCGGCGCCGTACAGCTGGATGATCCGCGGCGTGCGGTGCAGGCCGGGCTGCACTGAATTGACGGTGACTCCCGTGCCCGCCAGTTCGCGGGCCATCGTCTTGAGGAACCCGGTGACGCCGGCGCGTGCGGTGTTCGACAGGATCAGGTTGGCGATCGGCTGGCGCACCGACAGCGACGTGATCGCCACGACCCGTCCCCAACCGCGCTCCTGCATCGCCGGCGCCGCCGCCTTGCACATCCCGACGACCGACAGCAGGTTGAGGCCGAGGGCCGCTGGGTAGGCGTCGACGTCGGTGGCGGCGAAGTCGCCGGCCGGCGGACCCCCGGCGTTGGTGACGAGGATGTCCACGCCACCGAGCGCCTCGCTCGCGGCGGCGACGAACGCTGCACCTCCGGCGGCGTCGCTGACGTCGGCAACGATCGACACGCAGTCGCCCCCGACCTCGGCGGCGGCCGCGTCGAGCCGCGCCCTGTCGCGGCCGCAGATCGCCACCTTGGCGCCTTCGGCGGCGAGCGCCTTCGCCGACGCCAGCCCGAGTCCCGACGACGCCGCGGCAACCGCCGCCCGTTTGCCGGCAATGCCCAAGTCCATGCTCATACACTGCCCGAAGGCGACAGGATCGACGAAACGACACGCATGAATCACTTGGAAGCGATCGCCGACGCCGACCTGTTCCCGTACTGGTACGACGACGTCGACGAGCCGGACTCCAACCCGACGCTCGTGCGCACCGAGTCGTGCGACCTGTGCGTCGTCGGCGGGGGGTACACCGGGCTGTGGACGGCGATCATCGCCAAGGAGCGCGACCCTTCTCGCGACGTCGTGCTCATCGATGCCGCCGAGGTCGGGTCGGCGGCGAGTGGTCGCAACGGTGGGTTCATGGAGTCGACGCTCACTCATGGCGTCGCCAACGGAAAGCACCGCTTCCCCGACGAGATCGAGCTGCTCGAACAGCTCGGACTGGAGAACCTCGACGCCATCGAGGCGGCGATCGAGCGCTACGCGATCGACTGCGACTACGAGCGCACCGGCGTGATCGATGTCGCCACGACGCTCCACCCGCCGTCGTACCTCGACGAGTTGTCGGCCGAACACGAGCTGCTGACCGGTCTCGGCCAGAACGTCGCCCTGCTCGACGGCGAGGCGATGCGCGCCGAGGTGCACTCGCCCACCTACACCGGCGGCCTGTGGCGCAAGGACCGCGCCGCGCTCGTCGATCCGGCAAGGTTGGTGTGGGGTCTGAAGGCGGCCGCCGAATCGCTCGGCGTGCGCATCTACGAGGACACCAAGGCCACTGACCTGGCCCGGGACGGCGTCGGCATCCTCGTCACCACGCCGCTCGGGAAGATCCGCGCCGCCCGTGTCGCCCTCGGCACGAACGCCTTCCCGCCGCTGCTGCGACGGATCAGCAGCTACATCGCTCCGGTCTACGACTACTGCATGGCCACCGAACCGCTCACCGCCGAGCAGCTCGGCAGCATCGGCTGGCCCGGTCGGGCCGGGCTCAGCGACCTCCCCAACCAGTTCCACTACTACCGCCTGACCGAGGACAACCGCATCGTGTGGGGCGGCTACGACGCGGTGTACTACTGGCGCGGCAAGGTGTCGGCAGAGCTGGAGAGCCGCCCGGAGACCTGGGCCACGCTGAGCCGCCACTTCTTCGAGACCTTCCCGCAGCTCGAGGACGTGCGCTTCAGCCACATCTGGGGCGGCGTGATCGACACGTGCACGCGCTTCTGCGTGTTCTGGGGGACGGCGTTCGGCGGCCGGGTCGCCTACGCCCTCGGCTACACCGGTCTCGGCGTGGCGTCGACGCGATTCGGTGCCGACGTGATGCTCGACCTCCTCGACGGTCGCAGGTCGGTCGCGACGGGCACCCAGTTCGTCCGCAGGAAGCCACTGCCGTTCCCTCCCGAGCCGTTTCGCTTCGCCGGGATCCAGGCGACACGCTGGTCGCTCGATCGCGAGGACCGCACCGGCAATCGCAACCTCTGGCTGCGCGCCCTCGACCGCCTCGGCCTCGGCTTCGACAGCTGATGTTCGGCCTCTGTGTCAGCGTGTAAGCCTGCAGAGCGCTTACACGCTTACACAGAACGAAAGGATCAGGCCGGGTGGCCGGGCTCCAACCTCTCGGCGTCCCTGAGCGTCACGACGCCCTCGGTCGGCGGCGTCCCGACGCCGCCGGCGATCGGCGCGAGGAGATGACCGACGTGGTCGCCGAGGTCGAGGCGTTCCAGGATGCTGCCGACGAACCAGGCCGTGGCGGCGTCGAGCATCGGCACTCCCCCGGGTCCGGCGGACCACGAGCAGTCGGCGAACTTGTCGATGTCATCGCCGGTCTCGGCTCCGAACAGCGTGATCACATCCATCCGCTGGCGCCCGAACACGTGAACGGCGAGGTGGGTCGCCGTCTGGGCCACCCGCCACGTGCGATTGGCGGTGGAGATGGCGACGAGAAACCGTGGCGGGTCGATGCTCACCTGGGTGGCGAACCCGACCACGCAGCCGGCACGCTCCTGGCCGGCTGCCGTCGTCACGACGAACAGGGGCGGGTCGGCGCGACTCACCACGTCGCCGATGACGTCGCTGCTCATCGAGGCGTCCGCCGTTCGAGGACGACGACCGAGCGGGCGGCCACGTCGTAGCGGTCCGACACATCCGGCGCCTCTGGCGGCTCGACGATGTCGTCGGGAGCTGCGCGGGCAGTGTCGACGACTCGGATCCACGGCCCGACGGCCTGGATCGTGAACGTCAGCGGCTCCCAGTAGGCGTTGGCGATGACGTAGAGGTCGCCGACCGACCACGCCAACGAGCGTGAGCCGTCACCGGTGTCGGGCGGCCCCCAGGTCCCGAACCACTGGACCTCGTCTCCCCACCAGTCCGGTTGGGCGAGCTGCGGATGGCGGAGCCGGAGGGCGAGCAAGCGGCCGACGAATCGTTCGAGGTCGGCGAACTCGTCGCGCCGCGTCCAGTCGACCCACGACGTGGCATTGTCCTGGTTGTAGGCGTTGTTGTTGCCACCCTGGGTCCGTCCGAACTCGTCGCCCATCGCCACCATCGGTGCCCCGTGGGACATCGCCAGCAGGCACCAGGCGTTGCGCAGCTGGCGGCGGCGGAGCGCCACGACATCGGCGGTCACGCCCTCGTCGCCCTCCGAGCCGCAGTTCCACGAGCGATTGTCGCTGGCCCCGTCGGTGTTGTCATGGCCGTTGGCATCGTTGTGCTTGCGGTCGTAGGCGACGAGGTCATACATCGTGAACCCGTCGTGGCACGTCAGGAAGTTGACCGTCTGCGACGGCGATCGAAACACGTCCGGGCTGCCCTGGACACGCTGGATGAGGGCAGGGACGAGTCCGCCCTCGCCGCGCAGGAACCCGCGCACGTCGTCACGAAAGCGGTCGTTCCACTGCCCCCATTGCCGGCTCGGCCACGCCGCACCGAGCTCGTAGGTACCGGCGGCGTCCCACGGCTCGGCGACCATCGTCACCCGGCGGTGTGCTGCCCACTCGTCGAGGCGGGCGATCAGCGGCGGGTGACGACTGAGCACCGCGGCGAGGTCGAACCGAAACCCATCGGCGCCGAGGTCGGCATAGCGATCGAGCGACGTGACGATCAGGTCGCCGACGACGATCGACGAGGCGTCGATGTCGTTGCCGCACCCGGTCGTCTCGAGATAGCGACCGTTCTCGTCGAGGCGGTAGTAGTCACCGTCGGCCAGACCGCGCTGGCTGTACGTCGGGCCGGCAGCGTGGATCTCGGTGGTGTGGTTGAAGACGACATCGATCCACACCTCGAGGTCGCGGTCGTGAGCGGCACCGATCAACTCGGCCAGCTCGCCGGCGGCGTCGTCACCGGCCGCGTACTGCCGGTGGACGGCTCCGAAGGCGAGCGGCATGTACCCCCAATAGCTGCCTTCCTGCGGATCGTTCTGGTGCACCGGGAGCAGTTCGACGACGCTGAAACCCATCGCCGCGATTCGGTCGAGCTCGCCGATCAACGCTCGGTAGGTGCCCGGCGTCTCGACGCCTGGCTTGGCGGCGGTCATACCCCTCGCGTGCGCCTCGTAGACGATCGGTGCCCGGCCGGAGCGAAGTTGCGGGCGCCGCGCCGGCCACGGTGTGGCACGGGCGAGTGGGCCACGACCGGCGTTGTCGACACCAGGCCTGCATGCGGCCGCGCGGCTGTGCCCCGGGGGAAACACCACCTCCGTCGCCGTCGGGTCGAGGAGCACCTTCGAGGAGTCGAAGCGGGCGCCCTCACCGTCGGCGACGAGGCCGTAGACCGTCCCGTGCGCAACCTCCCCGACCCACCGGTCGCCGTGGCGCTGCAGCGGCGACCGAACACGCTCGGTACTCCCGTCGTCGCTGAACACGACGAGCGTGACCGACCAGGCCGCGGGTGCGTACACGCGGATCGGGATCCTCGCCATCGCCGCGGCACGTTACCGGCGAGCCACGGCTGGGTAGCCTGCCGAGCGTGGCGAGCGTCCAACCGGAGTCTGTCGACGACGTCACGGCAGCGCTCACGGCGCACGGCTACCTCCCTGACGACGGACTGGCGACGGCGATCTACCTGGCGATGGTGCTGCAGCGCCCGCTGCTGCTGGAGGGCGAAGCGGGTGTCGGCAAGACCGAGGTTGCCAAGGTGCTGGCGGCCTGGACGGGCGGCGAGCTGATCCGCTTGCAGTGCTACGAGGGCATCGACGCGGCACAGGCGGTCTACGACTGGGACTACGCCCGGCAGCTCCTGCACCTGCGCGCTGCCGAGATCAGCGGTGAGGCGCACGGTCGTTCGAGTGACGACCTGGAGGCCGACCTGTACCAGCGTCGCTTCCTCATCCGCAGGGCGTTGCTGCGCTCGATCGAGCCGGGGGCGGCCGCCCCGCCCGTGCTGTTGATCGACGAGATCGACCGCGCCGACGACGAGTTCGAGGCCTACCTCCTCGAAGTGCTTTCCGACTGGCAGATCACGATCCCCGAGATCGGCGTGTTCCGCGCCGACGTCCCACCGCTCGTCGTGCTCACGAGCAACCGCACCCGCGATGTCCACGACGCCCTCAAACGGCGGTGCCTCTACCACTGGGTGGAGCACCCGACGTTCGAGCGCGAAGTGGCGATCGTCCACCTCCGTCTGCCGGAGGTGTCCAGCGCCCTCGCCCGCCAGGTCGCCGCCGCAGTAGAAGGCTTGCGGGCGCTCAATCTGTACAAGCCGCCGGGAGTCGCCGAGACGATCGACTGGGCGGCCGCCCTCGGCCGCCTCGGTGTCAGCGAGCTCGACGAACAGTCGGTAGCGACCACCCTCGGCGCCGTGCTGAAGTACCGCGAGGACCACGAACGGGTTGCCCAGCACGGCTTCGCCGACATCGTCAAGCAGGCGGTCACCCGTCAGCCCGGCCGGCCATGAACCTGGGGGCAACGGTGCCGGCGCAACTCAGCGTGTGCTTCGCCAACGTGGTGCGCGGGCTTGGCGTCGACACACCGGTCAGCGCCGTGGTCTCGTTCACCGAAGCGCTCGGTGCCATCGGCGTCGGTCGCCGCGAAGACGTCTACTGGGCCGGGCGGGCGACGCTCGTGCGGCGCCCCGAGGACGTCGATGTCTACGACCGGGCGTTCGCCGCCTTCTTCGAGTCGACCTTCGCCGGCTCAGAGGAGACTCCGCCGAGCCAGCCCGTCACGCTCGCCCTCGACTCCGACGAAGACGACGGGGGCACGTCCGGCGAGCAACCACCAGAACGCGAGACCGTCGAGCTGCGCTACAGCATCGCCGAGGTGCTGCGCCACCGTGACTTCGCCGACTACTCGCCCGACGAGCTCGTCGAGGCGCGGCGCTGGATGTCGACGCTGCGGGTCACCGGCTCGCCCCGGCGTTCGCTGCGGCTCACGCCCACGCGGGAGCGAACTCGGCGCCCTGACCTCCGGCGCACCGTGCGTGCCGCCGTGCGGACCCGTGGCGATCCCGTCGAACGGCACTACCGCCGCCCGGCTACCAAGTACCGCCGCATCGTCGTGCTGCTCGACATCTCCGGATCGATGGAGCCCTACGCCCGGGCGTTGCTGCGTTTCGTCCAGGCGGCGGTCGCCGGACGTCGGCGCGTCGAAGCGTTCACCCTCGGCACTCGGCTCACCCGCGTGACCCGCGAGCTGTCGAGCCACGATCCCGACCTCGCCCTCACCCGGGCCACCGATGCGGTGGCCGACTGGTCGGGCGGCACCCGCCTCGGCGAGGGTCTCGAGGAGTTCAACCGCGAGTGGGGGGTGCGCGGCCTCGCCCGCGGCGCCGATGTGGTCGTCTTGTCGGACGGCTGGGACCGCGGCGACCCCGACGAGCTCGCCGAGCAGATGCAGCGCCTCGCCCGCGTCGCCCACCGGGTGATTTGGGTCAACCCGCTGAAGGTGTCGCCGGGGTACGCACCACTCGCCCGCGGCATGGCCGCCGCCTTGCCGTACGTCGACGAGTTCGTCGAGGGGCATTCGCTCGACGCTCTGGAACGGCTCGTTACCGTGTTGAACCAAGGGGGTACGGCGCGTGCGTGATCTGCTCGACGACATCGACCGCTGGCGCGGCGCCGGCAAACGGGTCGCCGTCGCTCGCGTGGTCGACGTCGAGGGTTCTGGCCCGCGGGGTCCGGGCGCGGCGATGGCCGTCAACGAGGACGGCGAAGTCGCCGGCAGCGTCAGCGGCGGGTGTGTCGAGGGCGCCGTCGTCGCCGAGGCGCTGGCTGTCCTCGCCGGCGAAGCCGAGCCGCGCGTCGTGACGTTCGGCTACTCCGACGACGAGGCATTCAGCGTCGGCCTGACGTGCGGTGGGACGATCCACCTGTACCTCGAAACGCTGGATTGGTAGCTCTCCGATGACCGTTTACGACGAGCTCGCCGACCGCTTGCGGGCCGAACAGCCGGTCGCCCTCGTCACCGTGGTGAGCGGCCCACAGACCGGCGCCAAGCTGCTCGTCTCGCCGAACGCCCCGGCGATCGGGACGCTGGGCGATCCCGAACTGGATCGTGTCGCCGCCCGCGACGCCCTGGCCGAGCTCGACGCCGCTCGGTCCGGCGTACGCCACTACGGCCCGCACGGCGAGACGACGCCCGAGGATCTCGCCGACTCGGCGGTCATCGAGGTGTTCGTCGATTGTCACGCCGCCCCACCGCAGATGTGGATCTTCGGCGCCGTCGACTTCACCGCCGCCCTCGCCAAGGTCGCCAAGCTGCTTGGCTACCGGGTCACCGTGTGCGATGCACGCGAGGTGTTCGCAACGCGCCGGCGGTTCCCGATGGCCGACGAGGTCCTCGTCTGCTGGCCGGCGCGCCTGTTCGCCGATCGCGGTCACACGCTGAGCGGCCGCGACGCCGTGTGCATCCTCACCCACGACGCCAAGTTCGACGTGCCGGCGGTGATCGGCGCGCTCGCCACGAACGTCGGCTACATCGGCGTGATGGGCAGCCGCACCACCCATGCCAAACGGCTGGTACGCCTCGCCGAGGCGGGTGTCCATGACCCGGAACAGCTCGGCCGGCTGATGTCCCCCGCTGGCCTCGACATCGGCGCCCGGACGCCCGAGGAGACGGCGATCAGCATCTGCGCCGAGATCATCGCGTCGCACACCGAACAAGCGCGCCGCCAGCCTCCGCGACTCGTGCGGCCCGATCCACTGAGCGAGCGCAACCAAGCAGGCTCGGGACAATGGCAGCGAGGGGGTCTGGGGGAACGGCTTTGCGGTTCCCCCAGTTCATCGGCCGAGCGGCTTCCGTTCGGCCGATAGAGATTGGGTTCGGCCGCGAGGCCGCTCATCGAGCTCGAGCCGCAACGCTTTGGTTGCGGCTCGAAAGACCTACTTGGTCGGATCGCCGTAGTTCAGGCCTTGGGCGCGGTCCTCGGACGTGACCCACAGCTCGACGTCGTTCTGCGGATTCGACGAGTGCACGAACGCCGTCGGCACGCCCAGGTACATCATCACGTGGCCGGGGTACTGGGCGAGATCGCCGGCCTTCGCCGTGGCCATCTCGCGGGATTCGGCTGCGGAGATCTGCGAACCGCTTTGGCGGGCCAGCTCGAAGCCGGCCTCGCTCCAGGCGTAAAACATCAATCCCGAGCAATCGAACCCGACTCCTGGCTCCGACGTGGCGCTTTGGTACTCGACACCGAGCTGGGTCAGGGCGGTGAGCAGGGCCGTCTGATGGGCGTCGTCGGTGGCTTGCCAGGCCGCCGTCATCTGCAGCTGGCTCACCCCCATCTCGCTCGCCGTGGCCACGGCGGCCCGCTCGAGGGCGGCGAGGTACGCATCGCGGCCGGCCCGATCGGCCGCACCGCTGATCGCCGTCTTTGCGTGGAGGGCGACGGTGGCCAGGCCTGCGACGCGTGGTGAGTGGGGATCGCCGGCGATCCCTGCGGGCGCTTCGGCGGCGGCGGTCGTCGAGCTGCTGGCGAGGCCGGCGCACACGAAGGCGGAGACGCCGAGTCCGACGACGAGACGCCGCACCTGACGTCGCGGGCGCCGCCGAGATTCGGGGCGCAGGCTGGTGGAATGCATGAGGTGTTCTTGTCTCTGGTGTTGTGGTCGCTGCCCCCACCAATCCGGCGAGGAGCCACGAGCCAGGGCAATGAAGCCTCAAACTTAACGACATCGGACTGAAACAAACAACTCCTACCGACATCGTTTCGTAAACTCCCTGTTACCTGTTTGATGGTTTCGGTGTGACGGGCGTCGCTGCCCACGACGGATGACTCCATGCGCCAGACTCCACAGATGCCGTCCGGCACCGTCGTCGCCATCGTCCTCGCGGCCGGCGAAGGCCGCCGTTTCCGCGGTGCCCAGCACAAGCTCGACGCAGAGATCGACGGGCGCACCCTGCTGCGCCGGGCCCTCGACGCCGCCGTCGCCAGCCGCATCGGGCCGGTGCTGGTCGTGGCCGGCGACGACACCGACCGCCCCGTGCGCACCGTCGTCCCCGACAGCGTCATCACCGTGGTCAACGATCACTGGCGCGACGGATCGGCGACGTCGCTGCGTGCAGGGCTCGCCCGAGCCGTCGAGTTGGGCGCCCGACGTGCCGTGATCGCCCTCGGCGATCAGCCCTTCATCCTCGCCGAGGCCTGGTGCGCCGTGGCGGCCGCAGATGCCGCCATCGCCGTGGCCACGTATGCCGGAAAGCGTGGTCATCCGGTCCAACTGCGTGAGGACGTCTGGGATCTCTTGCCGACCAGCGGCGACGAGGGGGCCAAGGCGGTGATGCGCCTTCGACCGGATCTCGTCCGTGAGATACCGTGCCGAGGATCAGCAGATGACATCGACACCGTGGAGGACCTGCACCGATGGCAGAACAACTCGTCAACGAGTTCACCGTGAACCGCCCGATCGACGAGGCGTGGGCGGTGATCACCGATGTCGAGCGGATCGCCACGTGCTTGCCGGGCGCCGAGTTGCAAGAGATCGAGGGGGACATCTATCGCGGGGTCGTGAAGGTCAAGCTCGGCTCGATCACACCGCAGTTCAAGGGCCAGGCCTCGTTCATCGATCGCGATGACCCCGGCCACCGCGCCGTGCTCAAGGCGGAGGGTCGGGACACCGGCGGCCGGGGGAACGCCGCCGCCGAGATCACCGCCCAGGCGGAGAGCCTGTCCCCCACCAGCACCCGGTGCATCGTCACCACCGACCTGCACATCACGGGCCGTGTCGCCCAGTTCGGACGCGGCATCCTCGGCGACGTCTCGAAGAAGCTGATGGCCCAGTTCGCCAGCAACCTCAACACGATGCTCGATGAGCAGGGCGCTGGATCACCGTCAGCCGGCAACGGCGACAGCGCCGACCCGGCGACCGCTGGAAGGCACGCCGGCGGCAGCGAGCTCGACGCCGACGGAGGGCACCGCCGGCAGCGCCGATCTCCCACCGGCCGGGGCCGAACAGTCCGGGCCCCAGCCCCGCGTTCGCAAGATCGAGGGTCCAGCCACGGAACCTGTCGACCTCGCCGGGGTCGCCGGCCCAGCGATCCTCAAGCGCCTGGCGCCGGTGTTCGTCGTCCTGGTCCTCGCCCTCATCCTCCTCCGGCGGCGCCGCTAGGACCAGCGGTCGACCGCCGATGCCCGTCGCCACGAACGTGGACACCGACGACGAACGCGTCGCCGAGCTACTCGGCCGACGGCCAGCCGGTCGCTACGAGGTCGTGGTGCGTGACCGCCGCGGCGGTCCCGTGGTGATTCGCAACGCACCGTTGCTCGACGACGGCACGCCGATGCCGACGAGGTACTGGCTCGTCGGGCGCGACGAGGTCGTCGCGGTGAGCAGGTTGGAGGCCGCCGGGGGCGTCGCCGCCGCTGAAGCGGCCGTCGATGCAGACGAGCTTGCCGCCGCCCACGCCCGCTACGCGGCCGAACGCGACGCAGAGGTTCCTCCCCAGGCCGAACATCGCCCGACAGGCGGCGTCGGCGGCACGCGTCGCGGCGTCAAGTGCCTGCACGCCCACTTCGCTTGGCAGCTCGCTGGCGGTGACGATCCGGTCGGGCGGTGGGTCGCCGCCCAGCTTTCGTCGACATTGACCGTCGAGGTCGCCGAGGCGATCACCGTGTTTCACGGCGGTGGCTCGTCCGCGCTGCCGACGACGATGGGCGAACTGCTCGCCGAGCTCGGCGGCTCCGATCCGCCGACGCCCCAGTCACTCACCAACGCCATCGGCGCGGTCACCGACGACATCGACAACCTGCTTCGTGTGCAGCACGACGTGAGCGAGCGCAACACGCTCGAGCTCACCGGGGACGAGGCCTGGCACCTCGCCGTGGTCGAACGCGGCGCGACGCCAGGAGACTCCACGGCCCGGCTGACACTCCGGCGCGACGACCTCGAGGACCTCTTCCGCACGCTGGCGACCGAGTCGCGCAGCGATCGTTTGCACAATCCGGGTCTCGACCGGCAGCGGGTCGACTCGATCGTGGCAACCTGTTGTGCCGTCCTCGCCGTGATGCGCCGGCTGCAGTTCGCGACCGCCTCCGCCGTCAGCCAGGCGAGCGGAGCGCACTGATGCGCCACCCGTCGGGCCGACCGACGCTGCCGTCGCCGCTGCGCCTCTACGGCAGCCGGGTCATGCTGCGGCCGCTCGTCGCCCAGGACTTCAACACCTGGCGGGAGATCCGCAAACGCAACGAAGCGTGGCTCACCCCCTGGGAGCCGCGAAGGCCGCTGCCGCAGTTCGATCCAGCCGCCACTCGCGAAGCGTTCGTGTCGCGATGTGCCGCTCGCGATCGCGACGCGGCGGCGGGTCTGTCGTTCGGCTTCGGGTTGTTCGTGGACGACACGTTGTGCGGCGAGGTCAATCTCAATCACGTGCTGCGCGGGGCGCTGCAGACGGGGACGATCGGCTACTGGATCGATGAGCGGTCCGCCGGCCGCGGCCTCGTCGCCGAGGGGGTCGTGGTCGTGTTCGAATTCGCCTTCGAGCGGCTGTGGCTGCACCGCGTCGAGATCAACATCGTGCCGCGCAACGCCAACAGTCGCCGAGTGATGGAGAAGTTGGGCATCCGCACCGAGGGGGTCGCCGTCCGCATGCTCGAGATCAACGGCGTGTGGGAGGACCACGTGCGCTTTGCGATCACGGCCGAGGAGTGGCAGGACCGAGCCCACGACCTCCGTCAGCGTTGGCTGCTCCCCGACCCCAGCGTTTCGCGCTGAACGGGGCGACTATTCAGGAGCGAGGCGGATCGCCGCGGCGCGCGCCTTGCGCACCTTGGTGCGCCGTTTCCACATCTTCAGCTTCCAGTGTCGACGTCCACGCGAGCGGTTGAGCAGCTTGCTCCTGGCAACGTCGGGGTCCCGATGATGCTCGGGCTTCCACGCTGCCCCGGGCTCGTGCACGTCGGCCGGGTCGGTCCCGGCGCTGACCTGCGACGCCACGTTCGACAGCTCGACGTGGATGCGATGCCGCTCGCCGTGGGCGTGCGCCCGCAGCTCTTGCTTGGCGGGCACCGGCAGCTCTGCGTCACGATGACGCTGGCTCATTCGCTACCTCCTTGTTGCACCCGGGGGTGGGTGCCGTTTCCTGGATGTGGCTGTTGCCTGGCGTCACTCTAGCTCACGTTGGTCGCTTACTGATGCGGGACTGCAGGGCGGCCAGACGTTCGGCGAACCACGATTGCCGAGTCGACCAGAGCTGCGGGTCGAGCTCGGCGGCGACGGCGTCTGGGTGGTTGGTGACCGTCGCCATGGCGGCGATCGTCCGCTTCGTCGTGATGATCAGTTCCCGTGGGGCGCTCGCCGCCCGGGCCGCCATCGCTTGGGCGGCGGGAAGCAGCTCGTCGTCGTCGACACACCGGTACACGAGCCCGGTGCGGGCCGCCTCTGCGCCATCGAGCACGTCGCCGAACAGCACGGCAGCCATCGCCACCTGCGGCCCGGCGATCTGTCGCAGCATCCACGTGTGCCCGCCGCCGGGATGCAGGCCGAGCTGCATGAACCGGGTGTCGAACTTCGCCCGACGAGCGGCGATCCGCACGTCGCACCCGAGGGCGAGGTTCATCCCGGCCCCGACGGCGGCCCCGTTGACGGCGGCGATCGTCGGCAGCGGGCTGCGGGCGACGCGCAAGAAGCCCTCGTAGATGCTCCCCAGGCTGTCCCCGTCAGCCTCGGCGAGGTTCCCCAGGTTGGCGCCGGCGCAGAACGCCGGCGGCGCGCCGGTGACGACCACCGCGCCGACTGCCTCGTCGGCCTCGAACGCGTCCATCGCCGCGATGATCTCGGCGACCATCGGCGCCGACAGCGAGTTGCGCTCGTCGGGTTTGTTGAGCGTCAGCGTGGCGACCCCGTCGGTGACATCGGTGAGCACGTACGTCATCTCCCGAGTCTGACAGCCGACGACCGATGGGTGTTTAGGGGACCCTTCCGTCCCCTAAACACCCATCGGTTGCGGGGCGCCTGCCGGGTCGCGAGCGCAACCTCCCAGGTAGATTCGCGATGCCATGCTCGATCACGTCTTCACCGACGCCATCAGTGCGCTTCGCGACGCCTTCGAGGCGGCCTTCCTCGAGCGGCAGGCATTCGAGGAGCACTTCCAGGTCGACGTCCTGCTCGGCGACGTCACGTGGGAGACGAGCTACGGGCTGCCCGGCGAGGGTCAGCCGCCGCGAGTCGTCGCCCACGTCACGTTCGACTGGCCGTCGTGGAGCCAGACCGCGTACCGCCGCTGGTACGTCGACGAGGAACTGGAGACCCCGCCGGCGATCGAGATGGAGATCGTCCTGCGCATCCAGCGACTCGCCGAGACGCCCAATGTCGAACGGGTGTACGGGTCGCTGCCATCGGCGAGCGTGCTCGTCGGTGAGGGTCGTCTGGAACGCGCCGGGCTGACCGTCGAGGTCGCCCATCCCGACCCCAACGACCCGGACGACACGGACCAGTCCTACGCCCTCGAGGTCACTTACGAGGGCCTCTACGAGCTGGCCGAGGAGACGCTCGCCGATGGCACGTCATCGGCGCTCGACGAGCACTTCGGCGCCCTCGGCGGCTGGGTCGCGTCGACCCTCGTGCGCCTCGGCGACCTGCGCTTCGCCTTCCTCCCGGCCGACGACTCCGCCGCCGAGTAGCCCATCGTCAAACAATGATCGAGCCCAGCGAGCCGGTGCTGCTCGATGTTTCCGAGCGCATCGCCACGGTCACCCTCAATCGTCCGGAGTCCCGCAACGCCCTGAACAGCGAGTTACTGCAGCGGCTGCCCCACGCCCTCTCCGCCGCCGACGCCGACGACAACGTCGACGTGATCATCCTCACGGGCGCGGACCCCGCGTTCTGCGCCGGGCTCGACCTCGCCGAACTGACCGCTGAAGGCGGCACCCGTCTCATCGACGGCCCGCTGGAGGGTCAGGGCCGACGCAGTCGCGGCCCGCTGCCACCGCTCGGTAAGCCGCTGATCGGCGCGATCAACGGCCCGGCGGTGACCGGTGGATTCGAGCTGGCGCTGAACTGCGACTTCCTCGTGGCGTCCGAGCTGGCCAACTTCGGCGACACGCATGCGCGTCTCGGAATCCTGCCGGCGTGGGGGATGTCGGTCCTGCTCCCGCAAGCGGTGGGCGTCCGCCGCGCCAGGGAGATCAGCTTCACCGGCAACTTCATCGGGGCCGCCGAGGCCCTCGCTCTGGGTCTCGTCAACCACGTCGTCGCCCACGACGATTTGATCCCGTTCACCCGGCGGCTGGCCGCCGACATCGTCGGCAACGACCAGGCTGCCCTCCGCCAGGTGCGCACGACGTACGCCGCGATCACCCACGACGACGACGCATGGGAGACCGAGGCGCGGGCCAGTCGAGCGTGGCAGCGAACGCAGTTCAGCCCCGACCAGATCGCCGCCCGCCGCGCCGCCGTCATCGAACGCGGTCGTGAGCAGTGAGCGAGCGAGTCTTCGAGCGAGCGAATCAGCATCACGGCGCCTGTAGCTCAGTGGTGCACCGCCCGTCGCCCCCGACGATCGACCATCACATGGCCATGGTGCACCAGATGAGCCGCAAACGGCTCGTCATCGCGGGATTCTGCTCACGCTGCTCGTCGTCGGCGCCGGGTACGTGGCGATCAACCTGCATCGGCGCGGCCACACGACCGGCGACGACTTTGCGCTGTACCTCCGCATGGCCATGAGCCTGTTCGAGGGCAACATCGCCGACGTCATCTCCGACAACCGCTTCCTCTACGACCACAGCGTGGCGGTGACCCCGCCGATCTATCCGTGGGGCTGGCCGCTGCTGCTGTCGCCGTTCGTGCGCGTCTGGGGCATCGACTTCGACCGCTTGAAGCTCGTCGAGGTCGCCGTGTTCTGCGCCTGGCTGGTGCTCTACCACGGCATCGCCCGCCGCCGGGCCGGGCGCATCGTCGCCTTCGCCCTGACGGCGGTGTTCGCCACGTCGTACGTCTACCTCGTGTACACCGATCAGCTGCTCACCGAGTACCCCCACATGCTCGCCGTGGCGGTGGTGATCTGGTGGCTCGATCGCGTGATGGACCGCACCAGGCTCACCGCGGCTTCGACCCGTGACCTGGTCATTCTCGGGCTGCTCGCCGTTGCCGCCTACAACGTGCGCCGCGAGGGGCTGATGCTCGTGTTCGCCATCGCCGCCGCCCAGCTCGTCGACCTCGGGGCGACCAGGTGGGGTCGAGCTGGACGCCAACGGTTCAGCGACATGCCGTGGAAGGCACTGCTCACGCCGCACCTGACGTTCGCCGCCGGGGCCGTGATCTTTCAGCTCTTGTTGCCATCGACGCTGGTCCCCGACAACGGCAACAGCAGGCGATTCATCGCCACTCGACTGTGGAGCCTCGACAACGGCACGACGTCGGGGAACCGGCCGCAATATCCCGCCCACCTCGTCAGCCAACTCGGGCTCCACGAGCCGGCCGTGTTCGGGCGGTGGTTGATCGGCTTGGCGGCGCTCGGCGCGGTCGTCGCCAGCATCAAGGCGCCGCGGCGCAATGTGCCCCTCGCCGTGCTCTGTCTCACGACGATGCTCGTGATCGGCACCCACCTGCGGATGGTGTCGCGCTACTACATGCAGATCACTCCATTGATCCTGTTGTTCGTGGCGCTGCTCGGGTTCTACGTCGTCGGCTGGCTCGGGCGCTTGGTCGCTCGTCGGCCGCTGTCGTTGGGTTGGCGCCGGACGGTTGCCGTGATCACCGCCGCCCCGTTCCTGTGGCTGGCCGTGTACCACGCCACCGATCTGCCCCGGCGAGTCGACGCCGCCCAGGCGTACAACGACGCCGGCAACACCCAACGCGGCCCGGCCCTGGAGCAGTACCAGGTCGCCATGGATGCGATCGACAAGTACACCCGCCCTGGCGACATCGTCGTCTACTACCGGGCGAGGACGGCGACCCTGTACACCGGCCGGACAGCCCTGCAGACCACGTCGTTCAACAATCTGGTGGCGAACGGCGACTGGTTCATGCAGAACAAGAAGGAGAACTACTCGCAGGTGGTGGCGACGGCCGAGCAGCTCACTGCGTCCGGCTTCGAGCTCGTGTGGGAGAACGACGACTGGCGGCTGTGGCGAATTCCCGACGAGCCCGTCGAGCTGGCCCCGAGTTCACCGGATGTTCAACCGGTGTTCGACAACGACAAGGTCGTCGGTTCACCGCCGTAACTCGTCCGGCACACGGTCGGCACCGACCTCGGGTCACACGTCGGCGCCGAGGTCCTCGAGGATCGTCTCGACCTCGGCGGCGATGTCGATCGCCAAGATCTCGGCCCCATCTGCGTTGAGATGGAAGCCGTCGGACTGGCGGACCGGCTTGGCCTTGCCGTCTCGGGGGTCGACGACCAGCTCGGCGATGTTGCCGTTGCGACCGTCGAACATCTCCCACGTGTCGACGAACACGGCGTCGGGGAAGCCCTCCAGCGCCTCGCGCACGGCCTGGTCCTGGACCTCCAGGCGAGCCGTGAAGGCGGGGTCCTGAGCGTTGGGGATGCCCACCCAGATCACCCGGCGGTCGGGATTCTCGGTCAGCAGCTCCATCACCACACTGACCCGGCGGGCATATTCGGCCTTCCACTCGGCCGCGTTGTCCGCAGTGACCTGGGGTACGACGACGTCGAGCCCGCACGTCCCCGCCCCGTTCGGGCACGGCTCGGTGAGGCCCTGGGCATCGTTGCCCCCAAACGTCACGATCACGATGTCGGGACTGCTGGTGTCCAGCGAGTCGGCGAGGTGCGCCGGCCAGTCGTGGAAATCGGGACGGGCGAGACCTGAGGACACGACGTAGTCGACGTCGGCGTCGACCAGCCCGGTCTCGTCGAGGATCCGCTGGAGGTAGGGGAAGAAGGTCCCGGCGTCGCTGTCACCGACGATGAGCACCTCGGCGGGGTTGTCCTCGGTGGGTGGGCCGGTCTCCTCCGGTTCGGTCGGCGGAGTGGTGGGCGGCGACGTCGCCGCCACTACCTGGGCAGACGCGCCGTCGGAGACACCCGCCACGGCGACCGTCGTCGACGACTCGCCCGGAAGCGTCGACCTCCGGGGCGTCACCCTGACGATCGATCAGCGTGCTCACCCCGCGGACGGCCCCGAACAACCCGAGCCCGAGGGCGGCAACGACCACAAGACGCCGCATCGCGTAGCGGTGCTGGCTGACCGGACGCCGCGACCGGGACATTTCTCGCGACGGGGTCCGCTCGGCCATCGCCGATGTATCGTACGGCCTCGCTGCGGTGGGATGGGTGTTCCCCTCCTCCGCACGACAGCGGCCGGCGACCGCAACCGCGTCGTCGGAAACACAACCCGGTAGTCCCGGGAAGGGGAGGACAAGATGAGGAGCAGGCGACTGCTTGCCGCAGGGTTTGCTGCGGCGATCGGCATCGCAGGCGTGACGATCGGATCCGGTTCGCTCGAGCGCGTCGAGCGGTGGCGGACTCTGTGAGGGCATTGACATCGGCGCACTCGCCGGGTCCGCCCCCGCCGGGACCGAATCCGCGGGCACTGCAGCGGACGGCACGGAGCCGGCGGCAACGGAACCGGCTGGTACGGAACCCTCCGGCACCGAGCCGGCGGGCAGCGCGCAGCGGCGGCCGAGGGTGCCACCACCGTCGCCTTGATGTTCGACGTCACCGGCCGCGGTGACAAGTCGTTCAACGACGCCGCGGCTTCCGGACTCGACCAGGCCGTGGCCGAATTCGGCGACGCGATTGCTGCGACCGAGTCGCCGCCCCAATCCGCCGACGACCGTGCCGAGCGGGTCGCCGCCGCCGCTGAGGGCGGGAACCAATTGGTGATCGCCACCGGGTTCCTGTGGTTGGACACGATCACCCAGGCGTCGGCCGCATACCCCGACACACACTTCCTGCTCATCGACTCTGTCGTCGAGGCCGACAACGTGCACAACATCGTGTTCGCAGAGGAGCAGGGGTCGTTCCTCGTCGGCGCCGCCGCCGCCTTGCAGTCCGAGAGCGGAAAGCTCGGCTTCGTCGGGGGTATCCCCAACGAGTTGATCAAGAAGTTCGAGGCCGGGTTCGTGGCCGGCGCCGAGTGCGTCAACCCCGACGTAGAGGTGTTCGTCGAGTACATCTCCGATGATCCGGTTATCGGCTTCAACGATCCCGCAGCTGGCAAGGACATCGGTGCGGCGATGTTCGAGGATGACGCCGATGTCGTCTATGCGGCCGCGGGCGCGTCCGGCAACGGAGTGCTCGAGGCGGCTGCCGAAGCGGGCGAACCGGGCGAGACGTGGACGATCGGTGTCGACAGCGACCTTTATGGCCAGGTCGACGCCGACCTCCAGCCATATGTACTGACGTCGATGCTGAAGAACGTCGGCCTCGCCGTGTACAACACGATCGTCTCGGAAATGGAAGGGACGTTCGCGCCAGGAGTCGAGAACTACGACTTGAGCGTCGGCGGCGTCGGCTACTCGACGTCGGGTGGGTTCATCGACGCCTACGTCCCGACATTGGAAGGCTTGGCGGCGCTGATCGCCGACGGCACGATCGTGGTGCCGGCCACGGTCGAGGAGTGATCAGCTCGAACTGACCAACGTGTGGAGGGCGCCTGCTCCAACCGGGGCAGGCGCCCTCGTCGCGTTCCGGCTCGGCACCACAAATCGACTAGAACGGCGAGGAACATGAGTGTCGTGGCGGAGCCCATCGACCGGCGGACGGCCTCCGGCGCCGACTACGCCATCGAGCTGCGCGACATCGTCAAGCGCTTCCCCGGCGTCGTCGCCAACGACGGCGTCAACCTCAAGGTCCGTCGGGGCACGGTCCACGCCATCGTCGGCGAGAACGGCGCCGGCAAGTCGACGTTGATGAAGACGCTGTACGGGGCCCACCAACCGGACGAGGGAACGATCCTCGTCGACGGCGAGGTCCAGCACTTCCGCTCGCCGGCAGCGGCGATCCGCCACGGCATCGGCATGGTCTTCCAACACTTCATGCTCGCCGACAACTTCACGGTGTGGGAGAACATCGTGCTCGGCAACGAGCCGGGTTGGCCGGTGCTCGCCCGCAATGCCGCTCGCCGCAAGATCCGCGCCCTCGGTAGTCGCTACGGGCTGGAGATCGATCCCGACGACCTCGTCTCTGACCTCGGAGTCGGCGAGAAGCAGCGAGTCGAGATCCTCAAGGTGCTGTATCGCGGCGCCGAGATCCTCATCCTCGACGAGCCCACAGCCGTGCTCGTCCCCCACGAGGTGGACGAGCTGTTCGCCTCGCTGCGCGAGCTGACCGCCAGCAAGGCGACAGTGATCTTCATCTCCCACAAGCTCGACGAGGTACTCGAATACGCCGACGCGATCACCGTGATCCGTGCCGGGAAGACGGTTGGTGAGGTCGACGACCCGTCCACCGTCACCGCCGAGGAGCTCGCCGAGATGATGGTCGGCTCCGAGCTGCCGTCGCCGGAGACACGCGAGAGCACGGTGACCGACCGGGTCCTGCTCAGTGTCCGCGATCTGGCCGTGGAACCCGACGCCCACGTCGGCGAGGTCACCCTCGGAATCACGACGAGTGCCGACCTGTTCACGGGCGCACCAGGGGCGATGGCTCGGCATCGCCCGCTCGACGGGGTGTCGATCGACATCCACGCGGGCGAAATCGTCGGCATCGCCGGCGTCGAGGGCAACGGACAGACCGAACTGATCGACGCCATCGTCGGCCTCGTCCAGTCCACGGGCACCGTCCTGCTCGACGGCAGCGACGTCAGCACGCTGTCGACGCTCGACCGGCGCACGGCCGGGATCGGCCTGATCCCCGAGGACCGCCAGCGTGACGGAATGGTCCTCGCCATGCCGCTGTGGGAGAACGTGCTGCTCGGCCACCAGTCGAGTGGCGAGTTCACCGACCGCGGGTTGATCGACCGCGATGCCTGCCGCCGGCGCGCCGACGAGGTCGTGCGCGGGTTCGACGTGCGCACGCCGAGCATCGACGTGCGGGCGTTCACGCTGTCGGGCGGCAACCAGCAAAAGCTGATCGTCGGCCGGGAGATGCTCGCCAAGCCGACCGTGCTGATCGCCGCCCATCCCACACGCGGCGTCGACGTCGGCGCCCAGGCGGTCATCTGGGACATCCTGCGCGACGCCCGGGCGGCCGGCCTGGCCACTCTCCTGATCTCCGCCGATCTGGAGGAGCTGATCGGCCTCTCCGACCGACTGCTCGTGATGCTTCGAGGCCGGATCGTCGCCGACCTCAACCCGGCAACCGTGAGTCAGGGCGATCTTGGCGCCTACATGACCGGCGCACTGACGCAAGGCGAACAAGCATGAGTCGCAAGTTGCTCTACGGGGTGGCCGCCCCGGTGTTCGCCGCCATTGTCGCCATCGCCGTGTCGTCGATAGCGCTGTTGATCGCCGGTGAGAGCCCACGCACGACGTTCTTGGAGATGTGGAAGTCGATCGACAGCACCGCCTCGGTCGTCGCCATCGTCAATCGCGCCGTGCCGTACTACGTCGCCGGTGTCGCCGTGGCGATCGGGTTCATCATGCGCCTGTTCAACATCGGAGTCGACGGCCAGCACCAGCTCGCAGCCCTGTTCGCCGCCGCTTTCGGATTCGGGATCGGCTCGTGGGGGCTGCCGGCGCCCCTCTACGTCGCCTCGATCTTCGTCGTCGCCGTGCTCGTGGCGATGGCCTGGGCCTCGATCGCCGCCGTGCTCAAGGTCACCCGCAACGTCAACGAAGTGATCTCGACGATCATGCTCAACTTCATCGCCAGCCAGCTGATCTTCTACCTGCTTCGCAACCACTGGAATCGGAGCACGAGTCTGGTCGCGGAAACCGGACCGTTGCCAAGCGGCGGCCCGGATCCCCAACCTCAACAGCCTGTTCGAAGCGATCGGGTTCCACTTCCCGGCGAACGTCATCCTCCACGGGTTCCTGCCGATCGCCATCGTCATCGGGATCGCCTATCACGTCGTGCTCAACCGCAGCCGGTTCGGCTTCGACCTGCGCGTGTCGGGCCAGAATCCGGCGGCTGCCAAGGCGTCCGGAATCAACCCGAAACGAATGGTCCTGCTGACGTTCTTGATCTCCGGTGGCATCGCCGGACTGATCGGGCTCGCCCCGCTCCTCGCCGACCCGCAGTACGGCAAGTACGGCGACCAGTTCCCCCAGGGCCTCGGGTTTACCGGCCTGTCACTTGCACTCCTCGGTCGAAATCATCCGGTCGGCATCGCCGCCGCCGCGCTCGTGTGGGCAACGATCGAGCGAGCGACGCAGCGACTCAGCTTCATCGACATTCCCCAGGAGATCGGCATCATCTTGCAGGGCTCGTTCCTGCTCGCCGCAGTCGTCGCTTACGAGGTCGTGCGGCGCAAGGCCGAAGAGGCCGAGACCAGGGCGATGGCACGGCGCTCAGCGATGCCGACCGCCCCGACGCCTCCACCAGTGGCGCCGCCCGATGCGTTGGGAGCGACGACGTGACGTCACTGCGTTCCCCGGCCACGCCACTACTGCCGCGCAGCTGCTGGCCGCTCCCTCGCTGGCGCTCGGTCGCTCGCATCAGACGGGCGGGTCGAGCATGACAGCGGTGACTGCAAATGGGTGGAACGCGACGGCTTCGCGGGGACTTACGCGTTCCCGGGCCGCTGTGGCTGTGGGGTGCGCTGGCGACCGTGCTGGCGATGTCGATCACCCGGGCGATCACCGACAACGACGACCTGACGTCGTCGGGAACGATGAGCGTGGCGATCCGCACGGCGGCGCCGATCGCGATGGCGGGTCTGGCAGGGCTGTACGCCGAACGCAGCGGCACCGTCAACATCGGTCTCGAAGGGATGATGATCCTCGGCACCGTCGTCGGCGGCTGGTGGGGCTGGGAGTTCGGCCCGTGGGGTGCGCTGCTCGGCGGTGCTGTCGGCGGGTTGTTCGGTGGTCTCCTGCTCGCCCTCGTCACGACAACCTTCGGCGTCAACCACATCGTCGCCGGCTTCGCCATCAACATCCTCGCCCCGGGCATCGCCCGGTTCATGTCGACGACGTTGTTCGTCGGTGAGCAGGGTGGCTCTCTCACCAACTCACCCGGCGTCACGGGCGACATCGGCGAGTTCACGATGCCGTTCCTCGCCGGCGGCTCCTTGTTCGGCAACGAAACGGCCGATGCGCTCGGGCGCATCGACGAGTGGAACTGGTTCGTCGTGTCCGACGTCGCCGGAATGCTCCGGGGACTGATCGCAGGAGTGCGCTACGACGTGCTCGTCGGCGTCGCGCTGTTCGCCGCCACCGTGTTCCTGCTGTGGCACACGCGCTTCGGACTGCGTCTGCGTTCGGCCGGTGAACACCCGAGCGCCGCCGACTCACTCGGCGTCCGCGTGCATCTGTTCCGCTACATCGGGGCGGCGATCTCGGGCGCCCTGGCCGGGCTCGGCGGTGCAATGCTGGTGATCTCCGCAGGGCGCTACAGCCAGGGCCAGACCGTCGGGAAAGGGTTCTTGGGTTTGGCGACCCTTGTCGTCGGAAACTGGCGGCCGGTCGGAGTCGCCATCGGCGCCTCGATCTTCGGGTTCTTCGAAGGGATCACCCAACGGCTGCGGCCCTGAAGAGCTCGTCCTCGCCCTCCTCCTCGCCGCCGCCCTGCTTGCTCATTGCGGGCACGGTGTATGCGTTCGTCACGAAGGGGGCGACGGCGATGAAGCTGGTCGCCGTCGGCGTGAGCGCGTTCGGCATGTTCGTCGTGCTGCGAGCGTTCTTCTACGAGCTCGGGGGCAGCGTGTGGATTTTCCTGCTGTGGCTCGTCGCCGGTTTGGCGATCACCACCGCCGGAATGGTCGGCGCCTCGCGTTGCGGCAGCGTTGCCGCGGCGATCACGGCGATAGCCGGCGTCGCAGCCCTGTTCGTCTACCTGCGCCTCGACGAGATCCCCGGCGAATTCGTCCCGATGCTGCCCTACGTCGTGACGCTCGTCGTCGTTTCATCACGCGGCCAGGCCCTGCGCCCGCCGGCCGCAGCCGGCGAACCGTGGTTCAAGGGCCAGCAGAGCTAGAACGTTCGGCGGTCGCGCTGATCGTGATGCCGCCGCGTGGGCGCTGGGTGAGCGTGACGGTGACCGACGCGGCCTTGGCGGTGTCGAAGATCTCGCCGGCGATCTCGGCGGCCAGCGCCTCGGCGAACACCGGGCGGTCGCGGAACCCCCACAAATAGAGCTTGAGGCTCTTGCTCTCGACGCACCACTCGCCCGGCACGTAGGCGATCTCCACCGCCGAGATGTCGGGCTGGCCGGTGATCGGACACACCGACGTCAGCTCCTCGGTCGTGAATCGGACCTCCGTGACGTGGGCGGGGGCGGGGAACACCTCGACGTGGTCGATTGCGTGCCGCACCGTGGTTCCGAGCACGGTCAATTCGCCGCGTTCCATGGCCGGGACGCTACTCACGGCATCTACATTGAACCTTGTGCTGAGCCGCGTGATCCGTTGCGAGCGACCGAGCACCAGCGAGGGAGCGGCTAGCAACGGCCTGCGTGGCCGGGGAACGCAATGAGCGTGCTGAGTCCCGCCGATGTCGATCGTTATCGGCAGGACGGTTTCCTCGTGGTCGAGGGTTTCGCGCCGGCGGAGACCTGCGCGGCGCTCAAGCACCGGGCCGTGGAGATCGTCGAGGCGTGGGAGCCGACCGCCGAGCGCACCGTGTTCACCACCGATCAGCAGGAGCGCACGAGCAACCGGGAGTTCCTCGAATCAGGTTCCTCGATCTGGTGCTTCTTCGAGGCCGACGCGTTCGACGAGTCCGGCGAGCTGGGCCAGGACAAGATCCTGAGCATCAACAAGATCGGCCACGCGATGCACGACCTCGATCCGGTGTTCGAGTCGTTCAGCTACGCGCCGGAGCTCGCCGAGGTCGCCCTGGACATCGGGATCAGCGATCCAGTGGCGATCCAGTCGATGTACATCTTCAAGCAGCCGCACATCGGCGGCGAGGTCAACTGCCACCAGGACGCGACGTTCCTCTACACCGAACCGCTCAGCGTCGTCGGCTTCTGGTTCGCCATCGAGGACGCCACGCTCGAGAACGGCTGCCTGTGGGCCCAGCCCGGCGGCCACCGCGGACCGCTGCGTCAGCGCTTCGAACGGGCAGGGGCGACGAACGACGACGGAACGCGGTTCGTGCCGCTCGACGACACCCCGTTGCCCGAACCGCCGGAGGGCCTCGTGCCGATCGAGGCGGCGGCAGGCACGCTCGTCGTGCTCAATGGCTTGCTCCCCCACTGGAGCGACGTCAACCGCTCGCCGACGAGCCGCCATGCCTACAGCCTCCACTGCATCGACGGGACGGCGCGCTACCCCGACTCGAACTGGTTGCAGCGGCCGGCGTCGATGCCCTTGCGCTCACTCGATCGGGTCGCCGCAGGCTGATGCCGGCACTGTCTCGCGACCTCTGCGTGCGGGCGCCGAAGGCGCTGCTCCACGATCATCTCGACGGCGGATTGCGCCCGGCCACCGTCGTCGAGCTGGCCGGCGAATACGGCTACACCAACCTTCCGACGACCGATGTCGACGAGCTCTCCACGTGGTTCAACCGCGGCGCCAAGCGCAACGACCTCGTCCTCTACCTGGAGACCTTCGCCCACACGATCGGCGTGATGCAACACCGTGACGCCATCGAGCGGGTCGCCTACGAGTGTGCCCAGGACCTCGCCGCCGATGGCGTGATCTACGCCGAGGTGCGCATGGCGCCCGAGCTTTGCACCGAGGAGGGGTTGACGCTCGACGAGGTGATGCAGGCGATCCTCGACGGCTTCGCCCGTGGTTCGGCCGGGACGCCGCTGACGATCTATGCCATCGCCACGGCGATGCGCACGGCGGCGCGCAGTTTGGAGATCGCCGAGTTGGCGGTGCGCTTCCGCGACGCCGGCGTCGTCGGCTTCGACATCGCCGGCGCCGAGGCCGGCTACCCGCCAACCCGCCACCTCGACGCCTTCCAGTACGTGATGCGCGAGAACTTCCACGCCACGATCCACGCCGGCGAGGCGTTCGGGCTGCCGAGCATCTGGGAGGCCGTGCAGTGGTGCGGGGCCGAGCGCCTCGGCCACGGCGTGCGCATCGTCGACGACATCAAGGGTCCGGACGGCGCCGAGCAGCTCGGGCGTCTGGCGGCGTACGTCCGCGATACCCGAATTCCCCTGGAGCTGTGCCCCACCTCGAACGTGAACACGGGTGTGTGCGCATCGATCGACGAACATCCGATCGGGATGCTGCGGCGGCTGCGCTTCCGGGTGACGGTCAACACGGACAACCGGCTGATGAGCAACACGTCGATGTCCAAGGAGTTCGAGAAGCTCTCGGCAGCGTTCGGCTGGGGCCTCGACGACTTCGAGTGGATGACGATCAACACGGTGAAGAGCGCCTTCGCCTCGTTCCCCGAGCGGCTGCGCCTGATCAACGCCGTGATCAAACCGCACTACGCCCTGCTCACCGCCGAACAAGCCCTCGGAGCACCGTAGAACCGATGTTGAGCAGTCAGGAGTTCTCGTGACCGTGACCGTGACGGTCGTCGACCACCCCGTGGTCGCCGATGCCCTCGCCCGGATCCGTGAGGTCTCGACGCCGAATGCGTTGTTCCGCCAGAACCTCGAGCGGATCGGCAGCCTGCTGCTGGTGCGGGCCACGGAGGACCTCCCGACGGTCGACACGACGGTCACCACGCCGCTCACCGAGGCACCGGCCCGGCGCCTTGCCGTGCAGCCGGTGGTCGTGCCGATCCTGCGAGCCGGCCTCGGCTTCGTGCATGCAGCCCAGGAGCTGCTGCCCGACGCCGATGTCGGGTTCATCGGGATCAGCCGTGACGAGGAGACGTTCGCCCCCAAGCCCTACGTCAACAAGCTCCCGGAGTCGCTCGCCGGCCGGCCGGTGATCGTCGTCGACCCGATGCTCGCCACCGGTGGGTCGCTGGTCCACACGATCGAGCTGCTCCTCGAGCGCGGCGCTCCCCAGCCGATCACGGCCGTGTGCGCGCTGTGCGCCCCGGAGGGCATCGACCGCCTCCGCCAGGCAGGTCTCTCCGTCCACGTCGTCACCGCGGCGATCGACGACCACCTCAACGACCAAGCCTTCATCGTCCCCGGCCTCGGCGACGCCGGCGACCGCCAGTTCGGCCCCCCCGCCTGACCCGCCCCGTTCTGGGCGGCCTGCGGTTCTTTGGCAGGTTTGGCGCCACCAACGTCGTCACAGGAACCGAAGAGTGGCGCTGTCGCAGTCAGCCGGTGCGGAACAGCTGTCGGCGCTGGCGATAGATCGTCGCCATCTCGGCTCCGACGGTGGCGGGGTCGGTCGCCGCCGACTCGTCGTAGCACACGACCTGCCAGCCGACGGCGGCGCACTCTCGCGGCGCTGTTGGTCGGCCGCCGACCGAGGTCGCCGCCATGCCACCAGGAGTGACCCGGCTCGAAGCCGAGCCTGAGCTTCGGGCCAGGCGAGGTCGAGGTGGATGACCTCACCGTTGCGAAGCGTGACGGGGTGCTGGCGGACGGGCTCCGGAAGTCCAGCCGCGACGGCGGCGTCAGCGACGTCGATTTCAAGGCCGCTCTGCGCCGGCCGCGCTCGGTCGCCGACACGCTCGAGCCAGCGGCGCATCCTGTCGACCCCGCGGCGCCCAGGAGCGGCGATCTCGCCGCAGGTACTCGGCAGCCTGCGTCCGGGGTGATCAGGTCGAGGTGCCAGGCGTCCTCGGCGGCGCGCTCGAACCGGACGTCGTCGAAGATCGTGCTGCGAGACCGATCGAGCATCAGCGGCGGCGGGGCGATGCGCAGACCATCCGGCTCTGACGACGGACGTCATGATGGTCGATGCCACGTGCTGAACGACCGCTCCAGCCAGTCCGGCAACGAGCCCCGCCGACGCGTGATCGTACGTCAAGTCGATCAGGCCGTCGGGGCATCCATGTCGTATCCCGTACAACCGGGCTGCGGTCGGTCGCGGCGAGGAAGCTTCCGTCGCCAAGCCGAACAACTGAGCGGCCATCGACTCGTTGCGCGAAACGACGGCGGAAAGTCGGCCAGTTCGACAACTCCTGGCAACACGCTGGCAAGGACGCCGCCCGCCGCTTCGCCTCGGTCGATCGTGCTTCGGGACACGCCGCTGGACGAGTTGGCGCACCGTCGCAACACCGAACTGTGCGGCGAACAGTCGCAATGCTTCCGGCCGGTCGAGCACCCCACGGTGTGCAATGGCTTCCACAACCGTCCTGGGCGCGCGGGGAGACTGCGAAACGGAAAGGCGCTGACTCTTTGATTCCGTGTGACGACGTTGGTGGCGCACGATCGTGCCAATGACACTGATCTTCCCCAGATTATCGGGTCAGGTGGTGGTCTCGGTTTGGCGGAGGAACGTGAGCGAGTCCCAGTAGTCGGTGCGGCGGGTGATCAGGCCGTCGTGGACGTCGACGACCATCACGCCACGGACATCGATGGGATGGTCGTCGCTGGTCGCCGTCAATCGGTACTGCACGACGACGCGGTCGCCGGCGGCGATCACTGACTCGACGTCGTAACGCAGGCCGGGCAGCGTGGCGAGGAAGCCGGGCAGCCTCGATCGGTACTCCTCGGCACCGACCGAGCCGCGCCCGAGGGCGCTGGCGTGCTCGTTGACGAACCCCGGCGCGACGTGGGCGGCGATCGCATCGGGGTCGCCACCGGCGAACGACGCCAAGTACGAGAGGGTGAGCTCCTCGGGGCTCATCGCCCCCAGACTGCCCGGGCCGTGGCGTACACGCCCTGATCGAAGGAGAACTCGATCATGTTGCCGTCCGGATCGCTCAACATGCACACGTAGCCGATCGGCGGCGGCAGTTGCTGCGGGGCCATCGCCAGGCATCCCGCCTCGCCGGCGCCACGCGCCGCCTCGTCGAGCGCCTCCCGGGTGGGCAGCTCGATGCCGAGGTGGGCGAACGGGGCGAGCACCTCCTGGGGATATGCCTTGAACGGGTCGGTCGCCGGCAGGAACTGGGCGAGGACGAGGATGAACGGCCGCTCCACGGACTCGGGCTGGCCGAGCCAGGCGCCGAACCCGAGATCGTCCTGGCGCTTCTCGAGCAGGCGCAACGGGGTGAACCGCTCGTACCAGGAGATCGAGGCGTCGATGTCGGCAACCCGCAAGGCGACGTGAGTCCACGTCGGAGTCGTCGGGCGCAACTCGTGGAGCACCTCGCCCGGGTCACTCACGGGTCTGTCCCGCGCCGATCTGGGGGTCGTCGCCGCCCTTCACCCAGAGCACGAACGTGTTGCCCCACGGGTCGAGGAAGGCGGCGTTGAACCCGTTGAACTCCGCCCAGAAGTGATCGCGCCACAGCACCGTCGCTCCCCGCTCCTCGGCCTCGCCGAGGATCCGCTCGATCGAGTCGTCGTCGCTGACCAGGATCCAGGTCCGCGTCGCGCGGCCGTCTCGCGACACATCACGCGGGTCGGCGCCCTCGGGGTCCGGGTGCGGTCGGGCATTGGCGGTGTTGAAGATGCCCATGTGCAGGTTGCCGGTCGGCCCCTCGCTGCCGTCGTCGAGCAGGAACTTGCCGCCCGGCACGATGCGGTGAAACGAGCCCGCCGGCCGTGGTTCGACCTCCCAGCCGAACACGGCGGCGTAGAACTCGGCCGCAGCTTCCGGGTCCGTGGACGGAAAGTCGACGAAGATCAGCGTGTTCGGGTATGCCACGGCGCCAACCTAGCAACCGCACTCCGTACGGTCCGACGGTCAGACCATCAGCCCGCAAGACCATCGGACCATCGACCGGCCGATACCATCGCCCCGTGTCCGCCGTCGAGTCGACGATGATGTTCGAGCCGATCGGCCGCGAGACGCTCAGCGGGCGGATCCGCGAGCAACTCGTGCAGCGCATCTCCACCGGCGAGCTCGAGCCAGGGGCGCGCATCCCGTCGGAGCGGGCCTTGTCCGAGCAGTTCCGGGTCGCTCGCACGTCGGTGCGCGAAGCGATCCAGGGACTCGTCTCGCTGGGCATCATCGAACGTCGGGGCAACCGTTCGTTCGTCGCCGAGCAACTGCCCGATATCACGCTCAGCGCCCTCGACGACGACCCCAAGAACTTCGTTCGCCAGCTCTTCGAGACCCGCCGCACCTTGGAGCTGCCGATCATCCGCTTCGCCGCCGACCGCGCCGACGACGACGCACGCGCCGAGATCGCCGACGTCGCCCAGCGCTTCCGGGCGGGCATCGGACTCGCCGAGTTCCGCCGCCTCGACCGGCGCTTCCACGCCACCATCGCCCGGGCGTGCGGCAACCCGCTGCTCGTCGAGGTGTACAGCAAGGTCCTCGCCCGGCTCTTCGAGTCCGACGAGTTCGATCGCCTCTTGACCTCGACGCGCAACCGGCCCGAGGTACGCCGCATCGTCGACGCCTCGGCCCGCCACCACGCCGCCATCGCCGCGGCGATCGCCGCCGGGAACGCCGACGACGCCGTCCGCCAGGGCGCCCGCCATCTCGATGCCGTCGAACGCGGCATCGTCGACCGCCTCGTGTAGGGAGGAACCGATGATCACCGGAATGAACCACGCCGTGCTCTACGTGCGCGACGCCCGCGCCCAGCAGCGCTTCTACGCCGACGTGCTCGGCTTCACCACGGTGGTCGGCGACGATGACGGTCGCTTCGCGTTCATGCGCGCCCCCGCCTCGGAGAACCATCACGACATCGCCTTCTTCTCGATCGGCGCCGGTGCCGGGGCGTCGACGGCGGGGCGGACGAGTGTCGGTCTCTACCACCTCGCCTGGCAGGTGGCGACGATCGAGGAGCTGGCCACGATCCGCGAGCGATTGCAGGCGGCCGGGGCGCTGGTCGGGGCGTCCGACCACGGAGCGAGCAAGAGCTTGTATGCCGTTGATCCCGACGGCCTCGAGTTCGAGGTGATGTTCCCGGTGCCTGCCGACGCGTGGGGTGACGAGGAACATGACGCCGTCATCCGCCCGCTCGACCTCGCGCGCGAGCTGGAGAGGTTCGGGGGCCGATGAACCTGCAGAACCAGTACTGCTATTTCTTCGACGATGCCGCGTTCGCCGAGACGGACCGCCCTGGGTTTCGCCGGCGGGTGATCACGGGCGATCGTCTGCAGTTGTGGTTCTGGCGGATCACGGGCGGAGCGACGGGGTCGTTCCTCCATCACCATCCGGACAACGAGCAGCTCGGGATCGTCGTCCGCGGCGCGTTGGACTTCCGGATCGGCGAGCCCGACGACGAGCGTCGCACCGTGCTCAACGAGGGCGATGTCTACCTCGCGCCGAGCGATGTGTGGCACGGCGACTCGGTGTTCATCGGCGACGAGGAGTACGGCGAATGTTGGATCCTCGACGTCTTCGCTCCACCCCGCGCTGATCTGTCGTGACTCGCGATCTGCGCCTCGCGGTCGACATCGGGGGGACGTTCACCGATGTCGTGCTGGTCGATGCCGGCTCGGGCACGGTGGTCGTCGAGAAGGTGCTGACGACGCCGTCGAAGCCGCTCGATGGTGTGCGTCAGGGAGTCACCCAGTTGCTCCGCCACGCCGAGGTCCGCCCATCGGAGATCACGGCGCCGATCGTGCATGCCACGACGTTGGTGACCAACGCGTTGATCGAGGGCAAGGCGGGTCGCGCCGGTTTGGTGACCACGCAAGGGTTCGGCGACACGTTGTTGATCCGCGATGAGCATCGCTACGACATGTACGACCTGCAGATCGAGTTCCCGGCGCCGCCGATCCCTCGCGAGTTGACGTTCGAGATCGCCGAGCGGGTGCTGGCGAGCGGGGTGGTCCATCAGGTGCCGAGCGATGCCGATCTCGCCGCGTTGACGACGGCGCTGCGTGAGGCTGAGGTCGAGGCGGTCGGCGTATGTCTGCTCAACTCCTATGTCAACGGCGCCAACGAGCGGCGCATCGCCGACCATCTGGGCGGCGAGCTCGGCGTGCCGGTGTGCATCTCCGCCGACGTGTCGCCGCAGCTGCGCGAGTACCCGCGGATGGTGACGACGGCGTGCAACGCGTCGACGATGCCGGTGATCGGCCCGTACCTCGACGAGCTGCAGACGTGGCTGTCCACCGAGGGCTTCGGCGGCACCGTGCTGATGATGCTGTCCAACGGTGGCGTGGTGTCCGCCGACGATGCGGCACGCACTCCGATCCGCCTCGTCGAGTCCGGCCCGGCAGCCGGCGCGCTCGCCGGCAGCTGGTACGCCCGACGCCTCGGCGAGCAACGGCTGTTGTGTTTCGACATGGGCGGCACCACCGCCAAGGCCTGTCTCGTCGAGCACGGCGAGCCGACCCTGACGACGTCGTTCGAGGTCGCCCGCATCTACCGGTTCAAGAAGGGCTCCGGGTTCCCGGTGTCGGTTCCGTCGATCGACCTCGTGGAGATCGGCGCGGGCGGCGGGTCGATCGCCCACACCGACCAGTTCGGGCTGCTCAAGGTCGGGCCGGAGTCGTCGGGCGCCGAGCCCGGTCCGGCGTCGTACGGCCGCGGCGGCACGCAGCCGGCGGTCACCGACGCCGATGTCGTGCTCGGCTTGCTCGACCCGTCCGCCTTCCTCGGCGGCGACATGCCACTCGATGGATCGGCTGCGGCGGCAGCGCTCGACACGGTCGGATCGGCGCTCGGTCTCGACACCGTCACGGTGGCGGCCGGGGTGTTCGAGATCGTCAATCAGAACATGGCCGCGGCGGCGCGGATGCATGCCGTCGAGCACGGTGTCGACCTGCGCGGCGTCGCCGTGCTGGCGTTCGGCGGGGCCGGTCCGGTGCATGCCTGCGGCGTCGCCGAGCTGCTCGATTCCGATCGGGTGGTGTTCCCGGTCAACGCCAGCGTGTTGTCGGCGTTCGGCACGCTGGTCTCGCCGGTGCGCATCGACCTGGCCCGTTCGATGCCCCGGCGCCTCGACGCCATCGACGCCATCGAACGCGATGCGATGCTCGACGAACTGCGCACCGAAGGGCGGCGCGTGCTCGCCGCCGCGGGAGCGTCGCCGGAGGCTGTGCGCTTCCGCTACGGGATCGACGCCCGCTACGCCGGCCAGGGCAATGAGGTCACGTGCTGGATCGGGGAAGGGCCGGGATGGCCGGCCGGCGACGACGACGTGACGGCCGCCTTCGAGCACGAATACCGCCAGATCTTCGGGATGACGATCCCCGACGTCGCCGTCGAAGTGGTCACGTGGCGGCTGTCGGTCACCGCCGACACCGGATCCGTCGAACCAGCGCTCGGCGCCACCGGCTCCGGAGCCGAGCCGTTCACCCGCCGCCCGGTCGTGTTCGACCGCAACGGCGCTCCGGTCGACACACCGGTCTATCGCCGCCACGACCTCGGCGCCGGGGCGACGTTCACCGGGCCGGCAATCGTCGAGGAACGCGAGACCACGGCCGTCGTCCGCCCCGGCTGGTCCGTCACCGTCGCCGACGACGGCAGCCTGATCGCAACGCGCGGTGAGCGATGACGGGCCAGAGGGCTGTCATCGCTCATCGCGACGGGTCGTTCGATCCGGTGGAGTTGGAGATCCTCTGGCAGAGCCTCATCGCCACCGTCAACGAGCAGGCCAAAGCGCTGCAACGCTCGGCGTTCAGCCCCATCGTGCGCGAGGCCGGCGACCTCGCCAACGCCGTGTTCGACCGGCGCGGGCGGATGGTCGCCCAAGCGGTCACCGGCACACCGGGACACATCAACTCGCTGGCGATGGCCGTGCGCACGATCCTCGACGAGTACCCGCTCGACTCGCTCGCGCCCGGCGACGTGCTGATCACCAACGACCCCTACCGCACCGCCGGCCAACTGCTCGACGTCACCGTCTTGGTCCCGGTGTGGCGCGGCGACCGAGCGATCGCCGTGTTCGGCTCGACGATCCACCACACCGACGTCGGCGGCTACGGCATCGGCGCCGGGGGCCGCGACGTGTTCGAAGAAGGGCTGTGGATCCCGATCGTCAAGCTGATGCGCGCCGGCGAGCGCAACGACGACGTGTGGCGGTTCATCCTGTCCAACGTCCGCCAGCCCGACCACATGGCCGGCGACCTCCACGCCCAGATGGCCTCCGCCGAAGTCGGCGCCCAACGCCTCGGAGCGCTGTGCGACCAGCACGGCCTCGACGACATCGAAGCGCTCGCCGACGAGATCATCGACCGCTCCCGCACGGCGACCCAGGCCGGCATCCGCGAGCTGCCCGCCGGCACCTACCGCGCCGCCGCCGTACTGGACCTCGCCGACGGCAGCCGCATCGACATCGTCTGCGCCCTCACCGTCGACGCCGACGCCGGCGAGATCACCGTCGACTACACCGGCAGCTCCGAGGCCAGCCCATGGGGCATCAACGTCGTCAAGAACTACACCCACGCCTACACCACCTTCACCGTGCGCTCCGTGCTCAACCCCGAGATCCCCAACAACCACGGCAGCCTCGAACCGATCAAGGTGATCGCCCCGCCCGGCACGATCGTCAACGCCGTGTCACCCCAGCCATGCACCGCCCGCCACGTCGTCGGCATGTTCCTGCCCAACGCCCTGCTCAAAGCGCTCGCCCAAGTCCGCCCGGAGCGCTCGATGGCAGAAGGATCCGGAGCAGTGTGGACGATGCAGGTCAACGGACACCACGACGACGGCTCACCGTTCATCACGGCGATGTTCACCTACGCCGGCGGCGTCGGCGCCCGCGCCACCAAACCCGGCCTCGACGCCTGCTCCTACCCCACCGGCGTCGCCGCCGTCCCCATCGAAGTCGTCGAAGCCTCCGCACCGATCCGCTTCCTCACCAAATCACTGCGCCCCGAATCAGGCGGCGCAGGCGCCCAAACCGGCGGGCGCGGCCAAACCATCGAGTTCACCGTCGACACCACCCGCCCATGGCAACTCAACGCCGTCACCAGCCGCCTCGCCAGCCCACCCCAAGGCATCTTCGGCGGCAGCGCCGGAGCCGCCGGACGATTCAGCGTCAACGGCAACAACGTCACCACCCAAGCCCGCTTCACCCTGCAACCCGACGACGTCGTGCGCCTCGACCTCCCCGGCGGCGGCGGCTACGGAGTCGCGGCCGGCGACGACTCGGCCGACGGCCGCAGCTGAACACGCCGCAGCAGCTGGGCGTTGAGCGCCACGACGATCGTCGACAGGCTCATCAGGATCGCGCCGACAGCAGGTGACAACGTGATCCCGGCCCAGGCGAAGGCGCCGGCGGCGAGGGGGATGGCGACGATGTTGTAGCCGGCCGCCCAGGCGAGGTTCTCGACCATCTTGCGGTAGCTCGCCCGGGACAGGCGCACGACGCCGGCGACGGCCCGCGGGTCGCTCGTGGCGAGGATGACGCCGGCCGACTCGATGGCCACGTCGGTACCGGCGCCGATCGCCAGGCCGACGTCCGCACGAGCGAGCGCCGGGGCGTCGTTGACGCCGTCGCCGACCATCGCCACTCGCCGACCGCTGCGCTGCAACTCGACGACCGCCTGGTCCTTGTCCTCTGGCAGGACCTCGGCGTAGACCTCGTCGATCCCCAGTTCACGGCCGACTGCCGTCGGCGACCTGGCGGGCGTCACCGGTGATCATCGCCACGTCGATTCCCAGCTCGCGCAACTGCTCGACGGCCTCGCTGGCCTCGGGGCGGATGGCGTCCTCGAGGGCCAGGGCGGCAACGACCTCGTTGTCACGCACGAGGTGCAGGACCGCTGCGCCGCGTCCGCTTCCACTCCTCGACGTCGGCGCTCAGCGACTCCGGCACGGCGAGGCGCCGCTCGCCGAGCAGCGCCGGTCCACCGACGGCGTACGGAGTGCCGTCGACGATCGCTTCCACGCCGCGGCCGGTGAGGGCGCGGAAGCCCGAAGCCCGGGGGACGGTCCCCTGTGCCCGCCCCGCCGTGACGATCGCCTTGGCGAGCGGATGCTCGCTGTCGGACTCGACGGCAGCGGCGATGCGCAGGATCTCGTCGGCGTCGAACCCGTCGGTTGCGACGGCTCCGGTGACGATCGGTGCGCCCTTGGTGAGCGTGCCGGTCTTGTCGAACAGCACGGTGTCAACGAGGCGCATCCGCTCCAGCGCAATGCGGTCCTTGATCAGGATGCCGGCCTTCGCCGACACCGCCGTCGACAGGGCCACCACCAGCGGGATCGCCAGCCCGAGGGCGTGCGGGCAGGCGATCACGAGCACCGTCACCGTGCGCACGACCGCGTCGTCGACGCTGCCCGCGAGGAGCCAGGCCACGAACGTCACGGCGCCCGCGGCGGTCGCCACGTAGAAGAGGATCGCCGCGAAGCGATCGGCGAGCGCCTGGGCCCGGCTGCGGCTGGCTTGGGCGTCGGCCACGAGACGTTGAATTCCGGCCAGTGCCGTGTCGTCGCCGACGGCGCCGACACGGATGCGCAGCGACGAGTCCGTCGAGACCGTGCCGGCGACAACACCATCGCCCGCCGCCTTGGCCACCGGCCGTGACTCGCCGGTGATCATCGACTCGTCCAGTTCGGCAGCGCCCTCGACGATCACGCCGTCGGCGGGGACCCGCCCGCCGGCCCGCACGAGGACGACGTCACCGACCGCCAGCTCGTCGAGGGCGACCCGGCGGACCTCGTCTCCCTCGACGAGCTCGGCATCGTCGGGGAGCAGCTCGGCGAGCGCCGCCAGCGCCCCGCGAGCCTGGCCGATCGCCCTCATCTCCTGCCAGTGGCCGAGCAGCATGATCGTCACGAGGAGGGCCAGCTCCCACCAGAACTCGAGGTCGAGCCAGTCCAGGCTGGTGGCCATCGACGCTGCGTAGGCGACGGTGATCGCCATCGAGATGAGCAGCATCATCCCGGGTTGGCGCCGGCGGACCTCGGCGACGCCGCCGACCAGGAACGGCCAGCCGCCCCACCAGAACACGGCCGAGCCGAGCATCGGGCCGAGCCACGACATCCCCGGGAAGTCGATGGAGTAGTTGAACCAGTCCATCACCATCTCGCTCGTGACGACGAGGGGGATCGTCAGCGCCAGGCTGATCCAGAACCGGCGGCGGAACATCTCCGGGTCGTGACCGGCGTGCTCGTCGTGACCGGCGTGCGCGTCGTGATGGTGCTCGTCGTGCATCGCCGTCACCATACCCCCTAGGGGTATGGTGCGACTACCTCCACAGCGGCGGTGGGTACATTGATCCACGTCATGCCCGAGGCACTCGTGTTCAACGTGCCGGAGCCGTCGGCGCGGCCAGGCGACGAGGCCGACTTCTCGTACCTCGAGGTACCGGCCGCCGGAGCGGTTGGGCGGCCGGACATCGACGTCGATCCGGCGAAGATCCACGACCTCGCTCGTGCGCTGATCAGGGTCCTCGACGACGACGGCAAGGCGGTCGGTCCGTGGGCTCCGAACCTCGACGCCGATGCACTGCGCAGGGCACTCGACGCGATGGTGACCACCCGGGTCTACGACGAACGGATGCTGCGCGCCCAGCGCCAGGGCAAGACGTCGTTCTACATCTCCTGCACCGGTGAGGAGGCGATCGCCGTCGGCCAGGCGCTCGAGCTCGGCGACCGCGACATGTTCTTCCCGACCTACCGCCAGCAGGGCTGGCTGATCGCCCGCCAATGGCCGCTCGTCGACATGATGTGCCAGATCTACTCCAACGAGCGCGACCGGCTGCACGGCCGGCAGCTGCCCGTGATGTACTCGGCTCGCGAGGCCGGCTTCTTCACGATCTCCGGCAACCTCGGCACGCAGTACCCGCAGGCCGTCGGTTGGGCGATGGCCTCGGCGATCAAGGGCGACACGGCGATCGCCTCGGCGATGATCGGCGAAGGGGCCACCGCCGAAGCCGACTTCCACCATGCCCTGACGTTCGCCACGACGTTCCAGGCGCCGGTGATCCTCAACGTCGTCAACAACCAGTGGGCGATCTCATCGTTCCAGGCGATCGCCGGCGGCGCCAGGTCGACGTTCGCCGAGCGAGCGATCGGCTACGGCATCCCCGCGCTGCGCGTCGACGGCAACGACTACCTGGCGGTCGTTGCGGCGACGCGTTGGGCCCGCAAGCGGGCTCGGCGCAACCACGGGCCGACGCTCATCGAATGGGTCACCTACCGGGTCGCCGCCCACTCGACGTCCGACGACCCGTCGCGCTATCGACCGGCCGACGAATGGAAGGCGTGGCCGCTCGGCGACCCGATCGAGCGCCTCGAGCGGCACCTCATCGTCCGTGGCGAGTGGTCGGAGGACGACGGCGCCCGGCTGCGCTCCGACGGCCGCCGAGCGGGTGCGTGCCGCGGCGAAGGAGGCCGAGAGCGCCGGCACACTGCTCGACGAGCACCTGCAGAGCCCCAAGAGCATCTTCGAGGACGTCTTCGAGACGATGCCGCCCCACCTCGTCGAGCAACAGCGCCAGTTGGAGTCCGGGTTGTGAGCGCGATACCGATGAACGTGGCGTTGCGCTCGGCGATGGACGTGATGCTGGAGCGCGACGACGACGTCGTGGTCTTCGGGGAGGACGTCGGCTACTTCGGCGGCGTGTTCCGCTGCACCGACGGTCTGCAGGCGAAGTACGGCGCCAACCGTGTGTTCGACGCCCCGATCGCCGAGGGCGGGATCATCGGCACGGCGCTGGGGATGTGCGCCTACGGGCTGCGCCCGGTCGTCGAGATCCAGTTCGCCGACTACGTCTATCCGGGGCTCGACCAGCTGATCTCCGAAGCGGCCCGGCTGCGCTACCGCTCCGGCGCCGAGTTCACCGCCCCGCTCGTCGTGCGCATGCCGTGCGGCGGCGGGATCCACGGCGGCCAGACCCACAGCCAGAGCCCGGAGAGCCTGTTCACCCACGTGTGCGGTCTGAAGACGGTGATGCCGTCGAACCCCTACGACGCCAAGGGCCTGCTCATCGCCGCCATCGAGGACAACGACCCGGTGATCTTCCTCGAGCCGAAGCGGATCTACAACGGCCCATTCGACGGCCACCACGAGCGGCCGGTCGTTCCGTGGTCGGGCCACCCGCTCGGCGACGTGCCGGACGGGCACTACTCGGTCCCGCTCGGCAGCGCCGCCGTGCGCCGCCCGGGCGAGGACCTCACCGTGCTCGCCTACGGGACGATGGTCCACGTCGCCGAGGCGGCCGCCAACGAGACCGGCATCGACGCCGAGATCATCGACCTGCGCACGCTGCTCCCGCTCGACACCGACACGATCGAGGCGTCCGTGGCCAAGACCGGGCGATGCGTCATCGTCCACGAGGCGACTCGCACGAGCGGGCTCGGCGCCGAGCTGTCGGCCCAGGTGCAGGAGCGCTGCTTCTACGCGCTGGAGGCGCCGATCGAGCGGGTCACCGGCTGGGACACGCCGTACCCGCACGCCCAGGAGTGGGACTACTTCCCTGGTCCGGCCCGCGTCGGCGCCGCCTACAAGCGGGCGATGGAAGCCTGACGGTGGGCACCTACGTCGTCAAGCTGCCCGACGTCGGCGAGGGGGTCGCCGAGGCCGAGCTCGTCGAGTGGCACGTCGCGGTCGGGGACGCGGTCGCCGAGGACCAGCCGATCGCCGACGTGATGACCGACAAGGCGACGGTCGAGCTGCCGTCGCCGGTCAGCGGGACGATCACCCGGCTCGGGGCCGAGGCCGGCGACGTCGTGGCCACCGGTTCCGAACTCGTGTGGATCGAGACGGATGAAGCCGACGTGGTCGAGGCGCCGGAGAGCGAGCCCGTCGCCGAGGAGGACGAACCGGCGCCGGTCGATGTCGCACCGGCGGCTCCAGCCGGTGCACGCTCGAAGGCGGACCAGCCGGCGGGCCCCGACGCCACGGCATCACCTGAGCGGCGCGGTCCTCGCCGCCCCGGCGGTGCGCCGCCGCGCCTCCGACCTCGGCGTCGACCTGGCGTCGGTCGCCGGCTCAGGACCGGACGGGCGGGTCGTGCACGGCGATCTCGACCGGTTGCTCGCCGAACGTCCGATAGCAGGTCGCGCAGCGGCGCCGGCCAGCATCGCCGCGCCGCTGCGCCGTCGACGACGACATCGAGGCGGTCAAGGTCATCGGCCTGCGCCGCAACATCGCTCAGCGGATGCAGGAGTCGACACGGCGAATCCCCCACTTCACCTACGTCGAGGAAGTCGACGTCACCGACGTCGAGCGGCTGCGGTCCGAACTCAACCGCCAGCACGAGGGCACCCGGCCGCGGCTCACGCTGCTCCCCCTGTTGGCCCGCGCGGTGATCGTCGCGCTCGGCGAGTTCCCGCAGATGAACGCCCGATTCAAGGACGACGACGGGGTTGTCGAGCGCCACCGCGCCGTGCACCTCGGCATCGCCACGCAGACCGCCAAGGGCTTGATGGTGCCCGTCGTCGATCACGCCGAGGGCCACAGCCTGTGGTCGCTGGCCAGCGAGGTCGCCCGCCTGTCGGCGGCGGCACGCGATGGCTCCGTGGCGCTGGACGAGCTGCACGGCTCGACGATCACGATCACCTCGCTCGGCGCCCTCGGCGGAGTCGTCACGACACCGGTGATCAACTACCCGGAGGTCGCCATCATCGGCGTCAACAAGATCGCCACCCGCCCGGTGTTCGCCGACGGAGCCTGGCTCCCCCGGCAGATGATGAACCTGTCGTCGTCGTTCGACCATCGCGTCGTCGACGGCTATGACGCCGCCCTGTTCGTGCAGCGGATCAAGGCGTTGCTCGAGACCCCGGCCCTGCTGTTCATCTGAGCGAGCAAATCGATGACGATGTCATCACTCATCTGCGACCGAAACGACCGAGACCGGATCTCTGGCGGGCGATCGGCCCGATCTGCATTCGGAGTTCGAACCCGGAGACGCGCTCGCGATGCCTGACCGTGATGTCGCAAAACACGAGTGCTGTCGTGTCGACTCCACGTCGTCGCTGCTCCTAGCGTGGCGAGCGTGGGTCAGGAACACCGGGCGGAGCCGTGGGACCCGTGACGTTCGAGGCGATGTGGCGCGCTGCGGTGGCGGCCAACCCGGGCGCCGTGTTCCTGCGTTTCGAGGATGCCCGGGGTGAGGTGACCGAGTGGTCGTACGGGGAGTTCGACCGCGTCGTCGAGGGCGCCGCCGAACCGACTGACCGAAGCCGGTGTGGGAGCCGGCGACTCGGTGCACCTGGCGCTGACCAACTCGCCGACGTTCGTCGCGGTGTGGCTCGCCGCCGTGCGTCTCGGCGCGTGGGTCGTGCCGTCCGATCCGCTGGCGACCACGCCGGAGCTGGGAGAGCACCTCGCCCGCACCTCACCGACCGTCGGGTTCTGTGCCGCCGACCGGGCCGAGACCTATCGCAACGCCAGTGGCCTGCCTCCGACGGTCATCGAGGTCGACGAGTCCGACGCCGCCCTCGACTGGCTCACGCCCGTGGATCCTCGGCGGCGCGACCGTCCAGCGCTGAGCGACCGGGCGGCGGTGATGTTCACGAGCGGGACGACCGGACGCCCGAAGGGCGTCGAGGTCACCCAGGCGAACTACGCCTTCGCCGGGGCGACGATGGCCGCGGCGTGCGACCTCACGGCCGAGGACCGCTACCTCGTCGTCCTGCCGCTGTTCCACGCCAACGCCCAGTACTACTCGTTCGCCGCGGCGATCGCCGTCGGTGCCGGCGTGGCGCTGATGCCGACGTTCTCGGCGAGCCGTTTCGTCGACCAGGCGGCCAGCCACGGGGCGACGTGCGCCAGCTTGTTCGCCGGGCCGATCCGCATGATCCTGGCCCGCGGCGGTCCGCTCTCGCCCGGCCTGCCTCCGCTGCGTTTGCGGCACTGCTGGTACGCCCAGAACCTCACGCCGGCGCAGTACGACACGATCACCGAGTGGCTGGGCTGCCGCCCCCGCCAGCTGTATGGGATGACCGAGACGATCCCGGCGGTGCTCACCGACGAGCGGGAGGCCCCGTCCTGCGACACGATGGGCTACGTAACACCGGGGTGCTCGGTCGACCTCGACGACGGCGAGATCGTCGTCGGCGGCGAGCCTGGCATCACGCTGTTCGCCGGCTACCTCGACGACCCGATCACGACGGCGGCCGCGTACCGCGCCGGCTGGTTCCGCACCGGCGATCGCGCCCACCGCGACGACGATGGCCGCTTCGTGTTCGACGGCCGCCACTCCGATGTCCTCAAGGTCGCCGGCGAGAACGTGTCGGTCGTCGAGGTCGAGCAGGTCCTGGCGATGCACCCGGCTGTCGCCGATGTCGCCGTTGTCGGAGCGCCGGACCCGATCCGCGACGAGGTGCCCGTCGCCGTGATCGTCCCGGCACCCGATGCCGGCACGGCGGACGAGTTGCGCGGCGAGCTGGAGGCCTGGTGCGCCGAGCGCCTCGCCAAGGCCAAACGACCCCGCGACTACCGCTTCGTCGACGAACTGCCACGCACGAGCGTCGGCAAGATCAAGAAGTACCAGCTGCGTGCGTGACGGCCGCTCACGTCCGATTCCGGGTTCTGTGTCAGCAGGCCTGCCCGCCAAGGGCAGTTCGCTGACACAGACAGCGGCCAGCGTTCGCCACGCGCCGGTCGCGTCCGCGATCATGGGAACGGCGAAGGGAGAAACCGGATGACCGTGCTCGATGACGCCCTGCTGGCGAGCCTCGACGATTCGGTGGCCGACGTCGCCAAGGCGTCGACGCTTCCGGCGGTGTTGTACACGTCGGCGGACGTGCTGCGTTTCGAGCTCGACGCCGTGTTCGCCCACGAGTGGCTGTGCGTCGGTCGCGCCGAGCGGATCCCCAACCGCGGTGACTGGTTCACCACGACGCTCGGTGACGAGCCGATCATCGTCGTCCGCGACAAGACCGGCGCCGTCAACGCCCTCTCCGCGGTGTGCCGCCACCGGGCCATGCAGGTCTGCGACGGCACCGGCAACTCGACGATGCTGAAGTGCCCCTACCACCACTGGACCTACGCGCTCGACGGCCGACTGCTCGGCGCCCCGGCGATGGAACGCACGGCCGCCTTCGAGAAGTCCGACTGGGGTCTACCTCGACTGCAGGTCGAGGAGTGGCAGGGTTTCGTGTTCGTCAACCTCGACAGCGCCGCTGCACCGCTCGCCCCGACGCTCGAACGCTACGAGCCGTACCTCGCCAACTACGACCTCACCGACGCCGTCTGCCCTGGCACGTTCACCCTCCAAGGTCTGCCGTGGAACTGGAAGGTGATGTTCGAGAACTTCAACGACGGCTACCACGCCAATCGCCTGCACCAATACGTCCAGGACTTCTGCCCGTCATCGATGACCTCGTTCCCCGTGCCATGGGACGACGCCTCCAACGTCATCTTCCGCACAGCCGGCTACACGCACCGTGATGGCGGCTTCAACGCCACCCACCAGGCGATCATGCCGCTGTTTCCGAAGCTCACCGAGGAGGAGCGCTGGCGATCGACGTTCGCCCTCGTGCCGCCGACGCTGTGCTTCGGAACCGCCCCCGACCAGTGCTTCTTCTTCCTCGTGCGTCCCACCGGTCCCGAAACGATCGACGTCGAGATCGGCTATCTCTTCCATCCGTCGGCGCTCGATGACCCGCTGTTCGAGCACAAGCTCAAACTCTCCGACGTCGGCGTGCAGGTGTTCGTGCAACAGGACCAAGACGCCACGACGAAGGTGCAGCGTGGCCTGCGCTCGCGCTTCGCGCCGCGCGGCCGCTACTCGTGGCAGGAGGAGAGCCACGTCCAGTTCAACCGCTGGCTGGTGCAGCGCTACCGCCGGCATTGGCCGACGGTCGGGGCGGCGTCGTACGATGGCTGAAATGGTCTGACCATCAGTCCAGACTCGTTTGAGGGGGAGACAGCGTGACATCGATCCACACTCTGATCGGCCGGCGCCGCACCACGATGCTGGTGCTGGCCACCGTCGCCGGACTGGTCCCGGCGGCCGGCCTCGCGGCGGCGACCACCGAGCCGCCGACCGACACCGCGCCGACAACGGAGGCCACCGGCACTTCGGCGGCGGCGGCCGAACCGGTCGACCTCGACACGAACGGCGACGGTGTCGTCGTGTTCGGTGTCGCCACGCCTGGTCCACGCGACGACGGGGCCTACTACCAGGCGCTTGTCGACGGGATCATCGCCCTCTCCGAGGAGAATGGCTTCGAGGAGCCGATCATCGTCGACAACATCGATCCGGCCCAGGCGGAGACCGAGCTGCGCAACCTCGCCCGCCAGAACGTCGACGTGATCGCCGTCGGCGCCGGCGAGCTGTCCGACCCGCTGGCGGCGCTCACCGAGGAGTTCCCGGACATCTTCTGGTATTGCAACTGCGGCGCCGGGCTCGACGCTCCCGGCATCGCCCAAGCCGGTGACGACTCGTCGGAGATCAGCTACTCCGCGGGTTATGCGACGGGTCTGCTGCTCCAGGACACCGATTCGACATCGGTCGCCTTCCTCGGCTGCTGCGATCTCGACTTCGAGCGCGAGGCGTTCCTCGCCTTCGAGGCAGGCTTGCAGGCCGTCGACGAATCGTTCACGGTCGTCTACCTGCCGACCGGTGACTTCAACGATGTCGCCGGAGCGACAGAGGCGTTCAACCAGGCCGTCGCCGATGGTGCCGGCGCGGTGTACCCCTTCCTCGGCGGCTCCCACGAGGCGATCGTCGGGCTGGCCAACGAAGCCGGCATCATCACGATGTCGGCCGGCGCGTCCGATGCCTGCGAGCGTGAGGATCTCACGTACGACATCGCCGTGCAGTTCGACGGTGGCGACTACGTCGCGGCGATCTTCGAGGCGATCCTCGCCGGTGAGCTCAGCGAAGGCGAGCGCTACGTGTTCCAGGTCGGTGAGTTCGAGAAGGTTGGCGCCAAGCTCTGCGACGCCACCCCCGAGCAGGAGGAAGCACTGCAGGCCGTCCGCGACCAGATCGCCGCCGGTGACTTCGACGAGCTGTTCGGGGCGATCAAGGGGGAGGCCTATGGAGGAGGCGCACCTGTCACCACCGGATGACTGACGCGCCGCATCCCGCCGTCGCCATCCGCGGCGTCACCAAGCGCTACGGCGACATCGTGGCCTGCGACGGCGTCGACCTCGACCTCCACCGCGGCGAGGTGCACGGCATCCTCGGGGAGAACGGCGCCGGCAAATCGACGCTGATGCGGATCCTCATCGGCCTCGTGGAACCCGACGCCGGCGAGATCAAGATCGACGGCACGCCGCAGCGGATCACTGACCCGCAAACAGCGGCCGCCCTCGGCATCGGGATGGTCCACCAACACTTCAGTCTCGTCGACGAGTTGCGGGTCTGGGAGAACGTCGCCCTCGGTGAAGGCGGACGGCTCGACCGCCGGGCGGCCCGCAACCTCGTCGGCGAGGTCGGCGACCGTTACGGTCTGGGCCTCGACCCCGACGCTCTCGTCAGCGACCTCACCGCCGGGTTCCGCCAACGGGTCGAGATCGTCAAGTGCTTGCGCCGTGATCCGGACATCGTGATCTTCGACGAACCGACGTCCGTGCTCACCCCGCAGGAGTCCGACCAGCTGTTCGCCGTGCTGCGCGTCGCCGTGGCCGCCGAGCGCAAGGCGGTCGCCCTCGTCAGCCACAAACTCGACGAGATCCTCACGGCCACCGATGTCGTCACGATCTTCCGACGTGGCCGGGTCGTCGGCGAACTGGCCACACGCGACGCCGACGCGCCGACGCTGGCCCAAGCGATGGTCGGGCGACCGGTATCGCTGCGCCACGAAGCGCTCGCCCTGGGACTCGTCGGGGAGGCGGAGGCGCCGACGTCGGCAGACGATCTGTCCGCCGATCGATCGCCGGCGCTGCGCGTCACGGACGCCGTCGTCGCCCGCCACGGCCGGGCGGTGCTCGACCACCTGTCGCTCGACGTGCATGCCGGTGAGGTCGTCGGCGTGGCTGGAGTGGATGGCAATGGCCAGGCTGAGCTCGCCGACGTCCTCGCCAGCCTGCTCCCCCTCGACGCCGGCAGCGTCGAGGTCGATGGCCGAGCCGTGCCGACCGGGCGCGCCGGAAAGATGGGCGACGCGGGGATCGGGCTGATCCCCGAGGATCGCCATGACGCCGGGTGCGTGCTCGCCCTCAGCGTCGCCGACAACCTGGCCCTCGGTGAGCTGGGTCGGGGGGCTGCCCTCTCACGCATCGATCGTGCCGCCCGGCGCCAGCGGGCGGTCGCCCTGATCGACGAGTTCGGTGTCGACTGCGCTGGCCCGGACGCCCCGTTCGCCTCGCTGTCGGGTGGCAACCAGCAGCGCGTCGTGCTCGCTCGTGAGTTGGCCGCCGAGCCGACGGTGCTCGTGGCTTCCCATCCGTGTCGGGGCCTCGACGTCGGGGCCATCGAGTTCATCGGCCAGCGACTGCGGTCCGCCGCCGACCGGGGAATCGCCGTGCTGCTGATCTCCAGTGAGCTGGAGGAGATCCTCGCCCTCGCCGACCGGATCGTCGTGATCCACCGGGGACAGATCCGCGGCGAGATGACGAGGGCCGCTGCCGACGTCGAGCGGATCGGCCTGCTGATGGGCGGCGTGAGTGCATAAGGGCGGGCGCACGGTCCTGCTGTACACGGCATCGATCGCCGGCGCCCTGGCGCTGTCGGCGCTCCTCGTAGCGGCGACGGGAGGATCGGCACGGGCGGTGTGGTCGGCGCTGCTCGACGGGAGCATCCGCTCGCCCGGCGCCTGGGGGCTGACGCTCACGACGATGGCGCCGCTGTTGATCGTCGCCGTCGGCGCGATCGTGGCCACCCGCGCCGGACTGATCAACATCGGCCAAGAGGGGCAGTTGCTGATCGGGGCCTGCCTTGCCGCCTATGTCGCCGTGCGACTGCCGGGTCCCGGGCCGATCGTCCTCGGCGCCGCGATGCTCGCCGCGGCGATCGGAGGCGGTGCGTGGGCCGGCATCGCCGCCCTCCTCAAGGTCTGGCGCAACGTGCCCGAGGTGCTCACCACGCTGCTGTTGACGTTCATCGCCTTCCCGCTGCTGACGTTCGGCTTGCGCCAGACGTGGTTGCTCGGTGATCGGGCCGACCGCACCCGCCACATCAACTCGGGTGAGCAGATCCCCTTCGACACTCGACTGCCCAACCTCGATCCGTTCGGCAACCGCATCGACTCCGCCGTCGTCATCGCCCTCGCAGGTGCCGCGGTCGTCGCTTACCTCGTCGCCAAGACGCGCCTTGGCGCCCGCATCGACGTCCTCGGTCTCAACCCGCGGGCTGCCCAGCGCTTCGGCGTGCCGCGCGGACCGCTGACCGCCGCCGTGCTCGTCGCCTCGGGGTGCTTCGCCGGAGTCGCCGGCGCCGTGCTGTTGACGGGTGGGGCGTCAGGCGACCGGTTGTCCGTCGGCTATTCCGGGAACTTTGGCTGGGATGGCTTGCTCGTCGCCCTCGTCGCCCGCAACCGCGTCCTCGTGGCGATCCCCACGGCGTTCGTCTTCGCCGCCCTGCGCACCGGGTCGAGCTTCCTCGCCGCCACCGGGGTCGACCGGCGGATGACCGACGTCGTGCAGGCGCTGCTCGTGCTCGCCCTGCTGCTTCCCCCGGCGATCGAACACGCCGGGACATTCCGCACGGCGCGGCGACAGGTCAGCGCGCTTGAACCGAGCCTCGCCGGGAGCTCGGTGTGATGGGTGCCCTCGGCGATGTCTTCGGCGCTGATGCCCTCTACATCAGCGCCTTCCAGCTGTCCGTCGTGTTCCTGTTCGCAGCGACCGGGGAGTGGGTGGCGGAGCGGGCCGGGACGTTGAACATCTCCATCGAGGGGATGTTGCTCGCCGGTGCCTTCGGCGCCGCCCTCGGGAGTTACTGGGTGGCGTGGGGTGGCGTCGCCGGCGTGCTCGTGGGCTGCGCCGCGGGCTGTCGCCGTGGCCTTCGCCCAGGCCAATCTCAGTCACCGCCTCACGGCCAACCAGTTCGTCGTCGGGCTCGCCCTCAACGTCCTGGTCCTCGGGCTCACCGCATATCTCGACACGGTCATCGACCTGCCGCGGACGAGGGCACCGGTGTGGCGCATCCCGGTACTCGCCGAGCTGCCGCTCCTCGGCGGGGCGCTGTTCGCCAGACCATGGCCCGGCTACCTCGTCTACGTCCTCGTGCCCGCCTTGTGGTGGCTCGTCTACCGGACCCGCTGGGGGCTCGAAGTGCGAGCTGTCGGCGAGCGACCGGAGGCCGTCGACGTGTCGGGCATCGACGTCAACGCGCGGCGCCGCCAAGCCGTCTACCTCTGCGGGCTGACCTCCGGGTTCGGCGGGGCGTTCCTCGTGCTCGGCCAGGTCAACCAGTTCCAGCCGAACATCGTCAACGGCCGCGGGTTCATCGCCATCGCCGCCGTGATCTTCGGCGGCTGGACGCTGCGCGGTACGGTCGTCGGCTGCATCCTGTTCGGGTTCGTCGAGGCGCTGACGATCGCGATTCCCGTGCAAGGCTACGAGATCGACCCATTGATCCTCGACGCCGCGCCCTACGTCGTCGCCCTCGCCGTGATGCTGTTGTTCGCCACACGCGTCCGCCAGCCTCGGGCCCTCGCCCAACCGTTCGTTCGAGGGCTGACGTGACCGTGCAATACCGCACCCTCGGGAACACTGGCGTGCAGGTCAGCCGCTTCGGGCTCGGCACGATGGTCCTCGGTGTGTGGGGCAACCGCGACCTCGCCGAGTGCGCCCGGATCATCCAGCGCGCGATCGACGCCGGGATCAACCTCATCGACACCGCCGACGTCTACGGCGCCGGGGAGAACGAGCTGATCGTCGGGCGGGCGATCGCCGGGCGGCGCGACGACATCCTGCTGGCCACCAAGTTCCACGGGGCGATGGGTGACGACGTCAACCGCCAGGGCAACTCGCGACGCTGGGTGATGCGGGCCATCGACGAGAGCCTGCGCCGCCTCGACGTCGACCACGTCGACCTCTACCAGATCCATCGGCCCGATCCGGCGACGCCCATCGAGGAGACCGTCGGGGCCCTCGACGACCTGGTCCGGGCCGGCAAGATCCGCTACTGGGGTACGTCGACGTTCCCGGCCGCCGAGATCGTCGAGGCGCGATGGGCGGCGGCCCGGCGCAGCGCCACCGGGCCGCACACCGAGCAGCCGCCGTACTCGATCCTCTGCCGGCACATCGAGCGCGAGGTCCTGCCGGTGTGTCAGCGCCACGGCATCGGGGTGCTCACGTGGAGCCCGCTGTCGGGTGGCTGGCTCACGGGCAAGTATCGAGCGGCGGGCGACGCCCCAGAGGGCTCCCGAGCAGCGACCAACCCTGAGCACTTCGATGGCGACAACCACGCCAAGGCAGCCGCCGTCGACCGCCTGCGCTCGGTCGCCGAGCAGGCCGGCCTGCCACTGGCCCACCTGGCCCTGGCGTGGGCCGCCGAGCATCCGGTGGTCTCGTCGGTACTCATCGGACCACGCACCGACGAGCAGCTCATCGACCTGCTCGAGGCGATCGACGTGAAGCTCGACACCGACACGCTCGACGCCATCGACGAGATCGTCGCCCCGGGCACCAACCTCAACCCCGCCGACGCCGGCTGGACACCCCCGGGCCTCGACCCGATCGCCCGCCGCCGCTGAAACCCAGATCGATGGGTGCTACCGACGTCGCTGGGCGGCGGCCGTCGTGTCGTCGGCATGGTTGGCGCCACCAACGTCGCCAACCCGACCAAAGAGTTCAAGTCAGCGCACGGGCCAGGCGGGGCGCGGGTCGAGGCCGGCGGCGCGGAGCAGGCGTTGGCTCGCCTCCCGGGCTTCGTCGCGGATGGAGTCGACATCGACCGTCAGGCAGCGCCGATCCTCGACGACGACCCTGCCGCTAGCGACGACGTCGCTGACGGACGGCCCTGCACCCCAGATCAGCCCGAGCACCGGATCCGCACTCGGCGGCGTCCACGCCGGTCCGGTCGTGTCGACGACGACGACATCGGCGCGCTTACCGACCTCCAACGAGCCGAGCTCTGCGCCCAAACCGATCGCCTCCGCACCGGCGATCGTGGCCAGCTCGAGGGCGAGGTGGGCACCGAAGCGATCGAGCGCTGCTCCGCCGTCGCGGGCGAGCCCGACGGACAGGGCGGCGGCCCGCAGCACGTCGACGGCGTCGCCGGCGTTCTCGGCGTCGCAGCCGATCGCCAACCGCCCGCCGCGTTCGAGGAACGCTCCGTGGCGCCCGGCCCTGGATCCTCCCTGGCCGAGGCGCAGGTACGCCCACGGGCACGAGGCCAGCGCCGTGCGGGTGCGCACGAGGATGTCCAGCTCTGCATCGGCGAGATGCACGCCGTGGGCGATCAGCACATGGCGGCCGAGAGTCCCGAGACCATCGAGATGCTCGACCGGGCGGCGACCGGTGCGGTCGAGGTAGGCCGCGGCATCGGCCGCGGTGGGAGAGAGGTGGAACGTCAGCGTGGTACCGGCTTCTGCCGCCATTCGGCTCGCCGCCACGACGAGCTCGTCGGACATCAGGTCGTGCCCGACGAGCGTCACCCACCCGCGGACCCGCGGGTGGCCCGACGCCAGGTCGAGCACGTTGCGCTGCCGGTCGAGGACGGCGACGACGTCGCCGGCGAACGGCAGTCCAACGCTGTCCGATCCCCAGCTGCCGAGCGTGCCACCGACACCGACCCGGTCGTAGGCGGCGAGGACGCGTTCCGGGTGTCCGACCGTCCCCGCCTCGACGGTGAACGTCACACCCTTGGTGACGGCGTCGACGAGCCCAAGCGTCGCCGACAGCTCCTCGTCGTCCGGCGTGTGGGCGGCGTGCAGCGGCACCGCCCAGTCGAAGATCGCCTCGTGCGACGAGACCGAGTCGGGGATCGTCGAACGGGCCAGCCGGTCGCCGGTGAGGTGCTGATGGGCGTTGACGAAGCCGGGCAGGACCAGCCGGTCGGCGCCGCCGAGCCGGTGCGCCGGTCGCCAGCGCCGCTCCAACTCGACGACCGGGCCGACGTCGACGATGCGCCCGTCGCGTACTGCCACGGCGCCGTCGCGGAACATCGTGCGCGCCGCATCCATCGTCAACACCCACTCCCCCGCCACCAGCAGATCGACGGCCGCTGAGTCCACCTCGGTCGCCGCGGGCATCTCGGTATGGTAGGACCAACAGACCATTCGGGAGGGAGTGCCAGCAGTGCTCGTCGAGGCACCGGCGTTGCGCCGGTACTGGTACGTCGTGGCGGAGGCCGGCGACATCGAGTCCAGGCCGCAGGCGGTTCGTCTGCTCGGAGACGACATCGTCATCTGGCGGGGGCCGGGCGCGATGCTGATCGCCGCACCCGACCGGTGTCCCCATCGTGAAGCGCCGCTGTCAGAGGGTCACGTTGTCGATGGCTGCCTGGAGTGCTGCTACCACGGCTGGACGTTCGGCGCCGAAGGTCGCTGCGTGCGCGTGCCGTCGGCCGCGGAAGGCGTTCCGATCCCGCCGCGCAGCAACCTCAGCACGATCCATGTCGTCGAGCGCTATGGGCTGGTCTGGGTGTGTCTCGACGAGCCGGTCGCCGGGATCCCCGAGATCGCCGCAGAGCACGATGCCACCTACCGCCGGATCAACACCGGCGTCGAGACCTGGCGTACGTCGGCGACGCGGATGACCGACAACTTCATGGACATCTCGCACTTCCCGTACGTCCATGTGGGCACGTTCGGGATCCCCGACAACACGCTCGTCCCGAAGATCTCGATGGAGCAACTCGACGACCACTTCTGCGGCTACCGCTACGAGGCCGAAGTGAGCAACGAGGCGGGCGCGACGTCGTCCGGCCTCGCCGCCAAGGTGATCACGCGCACGATGACGACGGGCTTCAACCTGCCGTTCACCGTGCGCAGCACGATCCGCTACGAGACCGGGCTCGACCACCTCATCTTGCTGTGCTCGACCCCGATCGACGACGTGACGTCGTACTTCACGTTCGTCGTCTGGCGCAACGACGATTTCGCCGTCCCGGCCGAGGAGGTCATCGCCTTCGACCGGGCGATCGGCGCCGAGGACAAGACGATGCTCGAACGGATCGGCGGCGTCCTGCCGATCGACCAGACGGCGACGGTCAGCGTGCAAGCCGACAAGCCGTCGGTGGAGTGGCGCCGCCAACTCGCCACGCTGCTCTCCTGATTGGAGTGTTTGCTGCATTGGAGTGTCACCTGCCGGGAAACTCGACGCGTGACACTCCATCGGCACGAAACACTCCAATGGAGCGCGGTTAGATCAGAGAGATGAGGGCGTCGACGTAGGGCGTCGGGTCGGCGTCGACGGCTTCGCCGTAGATCTTGACCTTCGGCTCGGTGCCGCTCGGGCGGACCTGGACGCGCACACCGCCGGCCAGCTCGAAGCGCAGCAGGTCGGCCTCGGGGAACGCGACGACATCGACGACGGCGGCACCTCCGAGCTCGTTGGGCGGTTGCGCCTGAAGGCGCTCGACGGCCTTCGCCGCCGCCGCCGGATCCATCCGCACGGCTTTGTCGATCGTCACGTGGCTACCGAAACGGGCGGCGATCTCATCGAGCCGCTGCTGCATCGTCGTCCCCTCTGCGGCGGCGACGCTGGCCACCTCGGTGAGCATGAGGGCGGCCGAGATGCCGTCCTTGTCGAGCGGACGCGGGGCGACGAGGTAGCCGAGGGCCTGTTCGTAGCCGAGTACGAAGCGCAGTCCCGGGTTGTCGAGGATCGTCCTGGCGATCCACTTGAACCCGGTGTAGGTCTCCTCGGCGTGCACCCCGTAGCTCTTGGCGAGGTCCCCGAGCAGCGACGACGACACGAGCGTGGTGATCACCAAGCGATCGTCGCCGGTCGTGTTGCCGAGGATGTGGTCGGCGAGCAGCCAGCCGATCTCGTCGCCCCCGAGGCGCCGCCACGAACCGTCGGGCTGGGGGATCGCCGCGCCCAGGCGATCGGCGTCCGGGTCGTTGGCGATCGCCAGGTCGGCACCGGACTCGTCGGCGAGGGCGAGCAACAGGTCCATCGCTCCAGGCTCCTCCGGGTTCGGGAAGGAAACCGTCGGGAACGACCCGTCCGGCTCGAATTGCTCGGCGACGACCACCGGGCGATCGAAGCCGGCCAGCTCGAACGCCGTGCAGGCGGTCTCCCCGCCGACCCCGTGCAACGGTGTGTAGGCGACGCGGATGCCGGGTACGTCGGGGCGCAACCGGACCTCGGCGATCGACGCAAGGTAGGCCGCCGTGACCCCGTCGTCGAGCGCCATGATCAGCGGGTCATCGGTCTCGGCGAGGGCGACGGCGGTGGGGTCGACGAGGGCGATCCGGTCGGCGATGGCGGCGTCGTGGGGTGGCACGATCTGGGCGCCATCGCCGAGATACACCTTGTATCCGTTGTCGGCGGGCGGGTTGTGCGACGCCGTGACCATCACCCCGGCCGTGGCGTCGAGCTCGGTGATCGACCAGGCCAGTACCGGCGTGGGCAAGGGGTCCGGGAGGACCATCGCCTTGACCCCGGCGGCGGCTATCACCCTGGCGGTGTCCTCCGCGAAGACGTCGCTCTTGCGGCGCACGTCGTAGCCGATCACGACGCCTCGCTCGGCAGCCCGTGGATCGGACGCCTTGAGGTAGTCGGCCAGCCCGGCCGCCGCCTGACGGATGACGAGTCGGTTCATTCGCAACGGTCCGGCGCCGACGGCAGCACGCAACCCTGCCGTCCCGAACGTCAGGTTCCCCGCGAACCGCTCGGCCAGCACCGCCGGATCGCCGTCGATCAGCAGCTGCAGCTCGTCGCAGATGTCGGCGTCCGGCTCGACGGCGAGCCAGCGCGCCGCCATCGCTACCGGGTCAACTCCTGTCACCCCACCAGCGTACGCAGCTCGACGAGGGGCCTCGGGCCGACGTGGCTGATCACCTCGGCAGCGGCGATCGAACCGAGCCGGGCGCAGTCGACCAACGACTCGCCGGTCGTCAGACCGTGCAGGAACCCGGCGGCGTACAGATCTCCGGCACCGGTCGTGTCGAGCACTCGATCGACGTGCTGGGCGGCGACGCGGACGGTGCCGTCCGGCGTCACGACGTAGGAGCCCTCGGCCCCCGCCGTGACGGCGACGAGGGGGCAGTCGCGTCGCACGCTGGCGATCGCCTCGTCGAGCGAGTCGACCTCGTACAGCGAGCGCAGCTCGTCCTCGTTGCCGAACAGCAGGTCGACCTGGTCGCGGACGAGCGCCCGGAAGTCGTCCCGGTGGCGATCGACGCAGAACGAGTCCGACAGCGTGAGCGAGACGCGCCGTCCTGCGCTGTGGGCGACCTGGGCGGCGCGACGGAAGGCGGCCTTGGCGTCGTCGCGATCGAAGAGGTAGCCCTCCATGTACAGCACGTCGCCGTCGGCGATCGCCACCTCGTCGAGGTCGGACGAACACAGCAGGCTGGACACCCCGAGGTAGGTGTTCATCGTCCGCTGGGCATCCGGCGTGACGACGATGATGCACCGGCCCGTGGGAACGTCGGCGGCCGGGGCTCCTGGCCGGAACGCCACCCCGACGGCGTGGAGATCGTGGCCGAAAACGGCCCCGAGATCGTCGCCGCTGACCTTGCCGATGTAGGCGGCCCGACCACCGAGGCTGGCGATCCCGCACATCGTGTTGGCCGCCGATCCGCCGCTCATCTCCACCGCCGTCCCAAGGGCGCGGTACAACTCGACGGCCCGATCGGTGTCGATCAAGGTCATCGAGCCCTTGATGAGCTGGTGGTCGACGAGGAAGCCTTCGCCGGCGTGGGCGATGACGTCGACGAGCGCATTGCCGATGCCGACGACCTGGTAGCGGGCAGGGCGCGTCGTCGGAGCGGCGTCAGGCACGTCGGACAACGCTATCGCTGTGCAGCGACCTCGCCAGCGCCGCGCCCAGGGCGCAGGCGATGATCGTGTACCCGACCAGCCTGACGGTCGATGACACCGACGGGTCGTCTCTCCACGGTCGAGATGACGACGAAGCCGTTGGCCTTCGCTGGCGGCGGCCACGAGCGACACGACGACACCGGCTGCGAGGGCTGCCGGCGTACGGCGCCAGATGGCCAATCCGCAGACCGCTGTCGTCACCGCGAGCTCCCACCAGCGGCCGGTTTGCGGCCATCGCGGCAGCTGCCAGAGGCGTTCTGTGCTCGATTCAGCGAACTGACCGATGACGGCAACGAGCAGAGCCGATCGCCGGCGACGGCCGCGCCGACGTCGATCCGCTGGTCGAGTCGCGCTCCGACGGCGGCTCGGCGAGCAAGGCATCGACCAACACGATGAACACGATCGAACCGAGGACGATCGCGACGGACCCGACGGCGAATCCGGATCGAAACTCGAAGGGGCACCGTGGCGTTCGGGATGCTCGTGTTGCCATGCCGCCTCGGCGACGTGCCCGACCGGCGTCAGCGAGACCATCACGGCTGCGGCGAGGACAACCGGCGCGCACCAGTCGCCGGCCACGACCGCCGCGACGGCGAGGGCGACCGGTACCGAGGAGGATCGGAAGGACGATCGACGTCGACGAACTGGCGGCGACCCCCACCGAACGAGTCGATCATCGTGTAGACGAACCCGCCGACCTGGAAGATCGGCAGGAAATAGGCGAGCGCCGTGGCGACCACAGCCGCGCCGGCTAGCAGGGCCATCCACCGGTCGGTGGCGCGACTCGACAGCGCCCCGCCGAATCGCTGTGGCCTCAGTTCAGTTTCGGTCCCTACCATCATCACGATGAGCGACCCGTTTCGACTGAGCAAGGCCGTCCTCCCCCGACGCTACGACGTCGAACTTGCGCCCGACCTTGCTAACGCGACGTTTTCCGGCAAGGTGTCGATCGGCGTCGACGTGGTCGAAGCGTCGTCGAGCGTCACGCTCAACGCCATCGAGCTGGACATCGAGAGCTGCACGGTGGGCGGAGAGCCGGCGACCTGGACGCTCGACCCGCTTACCGAACGGATGGTCATCGTCCCGGAGCGACAGCTCGACGTCGGCCCCGCCGAGATTTACATCACCTTCACCGGCATCCTCAACAACAAGCTGCGCGGGTTCTATCGCAGCACGTTCGTCGACGACGACGGTGACGAGCACGTCATCGCCACGACGCAGATGCAGGCGACCGACTGCCGGCGGGCGTTCCCGTGCTGGGACGAGCCCGAGTTCAAGGCCGTGTTCGCCATCACGTTGGTCATCGACCCTGACCTGACCACCGTGTCGAACAGTCCCGAGATCGGCCGCCACGAGCGCCCCGACGGCAAGGTCGCGGTGAGCTTCGGCGACACGATGGTGATGAGCAGCTACCTGGTCGCCTTCGTCGCCGGCCCGCTGGAGGCCACCGAGCCGGTCGACGTCGACGGCATCACGCTGCGCGTGTATCACGTTCCGGGCAAGGCCCACCTGGCCCGCTTCGCCCTCGACATCGGGGCCTTCGCCCTGCGCTGGTTCCAGGACTATTACGGCATCCCCTATCCAGGCGAGAAGGTCGACCTCCTCGGGCTCCCCGACTTCGCCGCCGGGGCGATGGAGAACTTCGGGTGCATCACGTTCCGGGAGAGCGTGCTGCTCATCGACCCCGCCACGAGCACGCAGAGCGAGCAACAAGTCGTCGCCGACGTCGTCGCTCACGAGCTCGCCCACATGTGGTTCGGCGACCTGGTGACGATGCGCTGGTGGAACGGAATCTGGCTCAACGAGGCGTTCGCCACGTTCATGGAGGTCACGGCGTGCGACGCGTTCCGTCCTGACTGGCAGCGCTGGACGGCGTTCGGCCTGGAGCGTTCGGCCGCCTTCGACGTCGACACGCTGGACTCGACCCGCCCGATCGAGTTCGAGGTGCGTTCGCCGGCCGACGCCGACGGGATGTTCGACGTGCTGACCTACGAGAAGGGCGGCGCCGTACTGCGGATGCTCGAGCAGTTTCTCGGCGCCCAGCAGTTCCGCCACGGGGTCAGCCACTACCTCCGCACCCACGCCTACGGGAACACCGAGACGAGCGACCTGTGGGACGCGATCGAGGCCTCGAGCGGCCAGCCGGTGCGGCGGGTGATGGACTCGTGGATCTGGCAGCCCGGCTACCCAGTGGTCAGCGCCAAACTGGACGGCGGAGATCTCGTGCTGAGCCAGCAGCGCTTCACGTTCGGAGAGACGTCCGATGCGGCGACGTGGCTCGTGCCGGTGATCGTCCGCAACGGCGCCATCACCGAGCGGGTCCTGCTCGAGGAACAGTCGGTGCGGGTGCAACTCGCTGACCCGGCCGCCGCCGTCGTCGTCAACGCCGGGGGCCACGGCTTCTACCGCGTCGCCTACTCGGCCGAACTGCGCGCGCGTCTCGCCGGCGAAGCGCTTGCCACACTCGACACCCTGGAGCGCTATCACCTCGTCGACGACGCCTGGGCGGCGGTGATCGCCGGGCGGCTCAGCGCTCCCGAGTTCCTCGGCTTCGTCGAGGGCTTCGAGCGGCGAGCGCGAGCTCGCCGTGTGGCAAGCGATCCTCGTCGGGCTGCGCGGGCTCGGTCGGTTCCTCGACGACGATGACTACCCGCGCTTCCAGGAGCGGGTCGCCGCACTGCTGCGCCCGGTGGTCACCGACCTCGGCGACCCGGTCGACGGGGAGAGCGATCTCATCGGCAAGCTGCGCGGGCTCGTCATCCGGGCGCTCGCCGTGCTCGGGGCGGATCAACCGACGATCGAGCGTTGCCGGCAGCTCTACGACGCGAGCGCTGCCGAGCGCGGATCGGTGCACCCCGAGCTCGTCGCCGCAGCGACTTCGGTGGTCGCCGCCACCGGCGACATCGATGACTACGACCGGTTGTTCGACGCCTACAAGAACGCTTCGACCCCGCAGGACCAGCTCCGCCACCTCTCCGCCCTCGCCGAGTTCGACGACGAGGCGCTCGTCCTGAGAACGTGCGACCTGTGCTTCAGCAGTGACGTCAAGACCCAGGACGCTCCGTACGTCCTGCGCGGCTGCATCGCCAACCGCCGCCATGGCGTCGCGGCATGGACCACCATCCGTCAGCGCTGGGAGGATGCCAACGCGGTGTTTCCCAACAACTCGATCATTCGCATGGTCGACTCCGTCAAGCTGCTCACGGAACCATCCGTCGTCGCCGATGTGCAGGGTTTCTTCGCCGAGCACCCGATCCCCCAAGCCGCCAAGACGCTCGACCAGATCCTCGAGCGCCAGCGGGTCAACGCCGCCGCCCGGTCTCGCGAGCAGGACCGCCTCGCCGCCGCTCTGTAGCCGCTCCCCGCCGCCCGTGCGGCGTCGGTACCATCGAGCAATGCGGCGAACCCTGATCGCGCTTGCGGCTGGTGCGGCTGGTGCGTTGGTGGCGGTGCCTGGCACGCAGGTCGCCGCAACCGTGCCGCCGGATGGCGAGCGGGGGGTCGACATCGTCAAGGCTCAAGCCGAGGCGGCCGCCAGCGAGTTCTTCGCCGCCAACGGCGGCGCGGCGACGCACATCGTGTGCGAGACGCCATCCGCCGACTCGGCGGGAGTCGTGTTCTACTGCTTCGGGCTGAACGATGGTGGCGCGCCGGTTGTCGCCCAGGCGACGATCAACGACTACGGCACCGCCGAGCTCGTCGCTGCCGGGGCGGCAGCGACGACGACGACGGCGGACCGACGACGACGAGCCCGGTGATCAGCTCCGCACAGGGCTCGGGAAGCCAAGTCCTGCTCGTCGACCCGATCAGTGGACCGACGATCGTCGCCGTCACACACGCCGGCGACGGTGCCTTCTCGGTCCAGCCGCAGCAGGGTGGGGTTCCGGTGGGTGACCCCTTCGCCAACGTCGAGGGTCCTGCGGTGGGCCGCTACCTCGTCGGGCTGGGTGGGACGATCTCAGGCATTCGCGATCACCGCGGACGGCGACTGGACGCTGGCGGTGGAGCAACGCAGCAGCGCCCTGACGTTCGATCCGGCGGCCGGAGTCACGGGAGAGAACCCAGACGTCGTCGCCTACGGCGACGCTGCGCCCCGCACCGCGGAGGTCGTGTACGACGGCAGCGGGCCGATCGTCGTCAGCGCGGTCACGGCATCTGGCACACAGCGGTTGGTCGACGAGCCCGGCCCGTTCAGCGGACCCATCGCGGTTCCCGCCGGCACCGGCTTCGTCACCGTCGACGCCCCCGGCACCTGGTCGCTCCGCCCGGCCGCCGACGGCTGAGCCGAGCCCATTCTGAGGCCACAAACGGGCAACATGATTGCTGCGCGAACTGGAACAGGGGACCCTGCCCGCGGCCATGTCGAGCACCGGCGAGGCAAGCCTCCGTGGCGCCTGAACGGCCGCCGGAGGCAGAGAAACGGCGGAGCGCAGCTCCACTGAGGAGCGAGCCCCCAGGCGAGCGACGAAGTGGAGCTGAGGGGAATCGAACCCCTGGCCTCGACAGTGCGATTGTCGCGCTCTACCAACTGAGCTACAGCCCCGACGGAGTCGACAGTGTACCGGCCGGGCAGATGGCGGGGGTCAGCCGGCGTGCGAGTAGTAGTCGGGCGACGCGTCCGCCTGGCGTTTGCGCTGCGCCGGCACTTGACCGGTGGCGTGCCGGCCATTGCGTGCTGGCGCCCGCCGCGTCGTCTCCCGAGTCGCAGCCTCCCACCCATACGCCTCACGGCCGTACGGGTCGCGCGGATCGACGCGCGACGGCTCTGCGCCGAGTCCGTAGGAGATCCGTCCCGACTGACCGCTGCCGGGCGGGACACTGGGCGACGGCGCGACCGGTGTCGTCGCCCGGCGCTGCCGAGGAGCCGGCGCGGCTTCCCAGTAGTCGTCGGCGTCGTACGTCTCGTAGTCAGCCTCGGCCGGGCGCTGCCGCGAGGCAGCCCGTTGGCGGGAGGCAGCCGTCCGCGCGGCGGGTTCGGGGCGCTCGCCGTATTGCTGCTGATTGATCGTCACGAGGAGATACACGTAGCCGCCAAGGCCGACCATCGACAGTGCGAAGAGGTACACCATCCCCTTGGAGTCGGTGGTGGCGGCGAGGAATCCGGCACAGACGGTGGTCAGCACGAGCAGGAACAAGACGTTGGCCCGGCGCCGCTTGGCCTCAGCGGCACGACTGTTGGCGATCCCGGCGGCAAGTCTCGGATCGCTTGCGGCACCGTGCTGGCGTTGCCGCAGGGTGGCCTCCTGCATCCGGGCATCGCGACGAGTGGGCCGCGTGGTGGGCGACGTCGGCGCAATCCGTGAACTGACCACGCCGCTGGTGCGCGCCCCGTTGCGAGAATCCGGGCGGCCGGCGGCGGCGGGGCGGTTGAGCATCGACGGTGCGAGCGAACGGCCCATCGACCGCACGGCGACGCCACGGCTCGGCACCGCACGCTGCAGACTGGACAGCTGGTTGCGGAAGTCGAGCACCGACGAGTTCGGCCGATTCTCCAAGCGAGAACGCAACAGCGGGGGAAGCAACACCGCAGCCCACGCTGCCGCCACGACCAGAAGTACGACTTGTCCCATCAATGACGCCCTGTCATGTCTGCGCCACGCGGACGCCTCGCCGGAAGCGTGCTCGGTTGCGGGTGAGAGAGATCCCCGCTGTCGCCGTGCACGTTACGATTGTACGACGTTTCGACACGTAGAGGCAACAATCCCCGACTCGACGCCCTCATACACCCGCCTCCTCGTCGAGCGGCGACCGGCGGTACGTGCCAGAACGGCCCCCGGTCTTCTCCCACAGGGCCAGCTCACCGATCACCATGCCACGGTCGACCGACTTGCACATGTCGTAGATCGTCAGCGCCGCGACGGCACAAGCATGCAGCGCCTCCATCTCGACTCCGGTCCGATCAACGGTGTCGACGTTGGCCTCGACGGCGACGAAATCGTCGCCGATCTCGAAGTTCACCGACACCGCCCCGACCAGCACCGGATGGCACAACGGGATCGTGTCGGCGGTTCGCTTGGCGGCCTGGATGGCAGCGATCCGGGCGACCGACAACACATCGCCCTTGTTCACCTCACGATTGGCGATCGCCGCCGTCGTCTCCGGCTTCATCGACACCTTGCAGCGGGCGACAGCGCGTCGATGGGTCGGCTCCTTCGGGGTGACGTCGACCATCCGGGCCCGCCCCAGGGGGTCGAGGTGTGTGAAGTCGCTCACGTCCTCAGTCTCTCACCTGGAGACCCGCCGAACGCGACTTCCCTGCCTGCGCGTAGCCTGGGCGGGTGGCCCACGTCGACTTGACCGACCGCTTCGGGAGGGTCGTGCGCGACCTGCGCATCTCGGTCACCGATCGCTGCAACTTCCGCTGCACGTACTGCATGGACGAGGAGATGACCTGGCTCCCTCGGTCGGACGTGCTCACGTTCGAGGAGTTCGAGCGCCTCGCCCGGCTGATGGTCGAGCGCTTCGGCGTCGAGGGCATCCGCCTCACCGGCGGTGAGCCGACCATACGTCACAACCTCGCCGTGCTCGTGGCCAAGCTCGCTGCGTTGCGAACCGACGCTGGTCCGATCGATGTTGCGATGACGACGAACGGAGCGACGATGCGCTCGCTTGCCCCGAAGTTGCGAGCCGCCGGGCTGCGCCGCGTCAACATCAGCCTCGACACGCTCGATCGTCAGCGGTTTGCCGCGATGACCCGGCGTGACGAGTTGCCGAAGGTCCTCGACGGCATCGACGCGGCGTGCGCCGCCGGCTTCGATCCGGTGAAGATCAACGCCGTGGTGATGCGCGGTACGAACGACGACGAGATCGTCGACCTCGCCACGTTCGGCCGGGAACGGGGCATCGAGGTGCGCTTCATCGAGTGGATGCCACTCGACGCCGGTGGTGGCTGGGACCGCGGCGAGGTCGTCGGCCAGGACGAGATCGTCGCCCGCATCGACGCCGTTTACCCGCTCGAGCAGCTCGCCGCCCGCGGGGCGGCGCCCGCCGATCGCTGGCGCTACGTCGATGGCGGCGGCACGGTCGGGGTGATCCCGAGCGTCACCAAGCCGTTCTGCGGCGATTGCGATCGGGTCCGCCTGACTGCCGACGGACAGTTCCGCACGTGCCTCTTCGCCACCGACGAGGCCGATCTGCGCGCCGCCCTGCGCAGTGGCGAGAGCGACGACCAGCTCGCCGCTCGCATCGAGCAGGCGGTTGCCGGGAAGTGGGCCGGCCACCACATCAACCAAGTCGACTTCGTCCGCCCGGCGCGATCGATGTCCCAGATCGGCGGTTAGCAAAGGGGGGAAGGAAACCTTCCCCCCTTTGGATCCCCCATCTTGGGAGCTCCGGGCGGGCAGCAAAGCCTGCCCGTCCTCCGCACCGAAATCACCTGCCTCGGTCAGTTTCCCCACCGTCTGTTGAAGAAAACGGTCGAACTCCCCACTGCCCACGAACAGGACTTGCCGAAGTGTCAACGGCGACAGATCAAACCTACGTGAGCAGGATCGTCGGGACCTCGCCGCCGGGGGGGATGCCGTCGCCGTCGTCGACCACGGCGAGGGCGTTGGCGAGGGCGGTGGCGGCCAGCTGGTGACTCCCCTGGGCCGACACCGGCACGACATGCAGCCTCCCGTCGTCGCCGAACGTGGCGACGACCCGAACGAGGTGGACCTTGCCGTCCGGCCGGCGCCGCACGCCATCGTCGGCGATCGCCAGGACCCTCGGGCGGTGCGGGTCTGCGTGGCCCATCATCCGGCGCAACGCAGGCCGGGCGAACAGCTCGAAGCTCACCAGCGAACTCACCGGGTTGCCCGGCAATCCGAGCACCGGCACACCGTCGATCATGCCGAAGGCGAATGGCTTGGCCGGCTTGATGGCGACTTGCATCCAACGCATCTCGGCGATGCGGCCGAGGACGGCCTTGACGACGTCGTAGTCACCCATGCTGACCCCGCCGCTGGTGACGATGGCGTCGGACCCCTCTGCCGCGAGACTCAGTGCCCGCTCCAGCGTCGCCTCGTCGTCGCGCACGACTCCGACCGGCTGCACGATGCAGCCGGCCGCCTCGAGCAGCGGGGCCAGCATCGTCTGGTTGGTCTCGCGGATCTGCCCCGGCGCCAACGGTCCACCGTCGGTGACCAGCTCGTCGCCAGTCGACAGGATCGTGACGCGAGCTCGCGGAAACGCCCGTACCGCCCGGGCGTTGATGCTGGCGAGCACGCCAAGCACGGGCGGGGTGATCACCGTGCCGGCCGCGAACACGACATCGCCCAAACGCACGTCGTCACCGGCGGCGCGCACCGAAGTGCCCGCCTGCACGGTCGCCGTGAGCCGCACGACGTCGCCGCCCAGCAGCTCGGAGTCCTCGACCATCACGACTGCGTCGGCCCCGCCGGGGATCGGCGCACCGGTCATGATCCGGATCGTCTGGCCGGTCGAGATCGGCAGCGCCGGCGGCGCGGCTCCGGCGGCCAGTTCTCCGACGACAGCGAGCTCAGCGCCTGGTACCGACGTGTCGCTGGCGACGACCGCGTAGCCGTCGACCGCGCTGTTCGCAAACGGGGGCACGTCCTCGCCGGCGGCGACCTCGTCCGCCAGCACGAGGCCGACGGCGTCGGTGAAGGCGGTCGTCACAGGTTCGAGCAGCGGGCAGGCGTCGATGACCACGCGCTGGGCGTCGACGAGGCTGATCACGGCGCGCCACCGTACATCGGCGCCGATAAACAGACTGGGTGCTGACGGCGTTCTCTCCGGACGGGTACGAGGTGTCCTGGTCGACCTGGGATGGCAAGCACTCCGAGACGTTGAGACTGTCGTGGGACAACGAGGCGTGGACCGCCGTCGGTCGGGTCGGCCGGGAGCGCGTCGAGTACGTGCTGCGGGTGGCCCCGACCTGGCACGTTCGCCAGTTCCTCCTGTTCCGGGACCTCGACGACCCGGACCTGTGGCTGGCGATCGACGCCGCCCACCGCTGGGGCGAGGTCAACGGGTCCTATCGCACCGAGCTCGATGGCTGCGCGGATGTCGACCTCGCCTGCACGCCGTTCACGGCGACGATCCCGATCCGCCGCCTGGACCTCGCCGTCGGCGAAGGCGCCGAGGTCGACGTCATCGACGTCGATGTCGAGACGCTGGCAGCCACGCGTCAGCCCGTGCGCTACGAGCGGGTGGCGCCGCAGACCTACCGGCGAACGGCGCTCGATCGCGGTGACGTGCGGGAGTTCGAGGTCGATGAGTTCGGCCTCGTCGTCGACGAGGCCCACCGCTTCCGGCGGACGGCCGGTTGACCAGGCGACGTCGTCAGCGCGCCTCAGCGACAGGCGCTCGCTGGTCGAGCCCGGCGACGAAGCGGGTGAGCTCGTCGCCGAACTCGGGCCGGCGCATCGTGATCGAGATCGCCGCTTGGAGATAGCCGACCGGCGTTCCCGTATCGAAGCGTTCGATCTCGCTGAGCACCCCGTGGAACGGTGAGCGGGCCGCCTGGGCGCGCAGCGCGTCGGTGAGCTGGATCTCGCCGATGGCGCCGGGCTTGAGCATGGCGATCTCGTCGAACACATCCGGCGTCAGCACGTAGCGCCCGATGATGATGAGATCGCTCGGGGCGTCTGACGGATCGGGCTTCTCGACCATCCCGCCGATGGCGACGACGCCGTCGGGATCGACGGGCGACAGCGGCTCGATCACTCCATAGGCGCCGACATCTTCCATCGGGACCCGTTTGAGGGCCACCACGCTGCCGCCCGAGCTGACGCAGACACCGTTCATGTGGGCGAGCAGCGAGGAGTCACCCATCAGCTCGTCGGGCAGCATCACGGCGAACGGCTGATCGCCGACCGCCTCGCGTGCACACCCCACGGCGTGGCCCAGCCCTCGCGGTTGGTCCTGGTAGACGATCGTCGCCCGCCAGTCGGAGCCGATGCTGCGTATCCGGTCGGCGAGCTCGTGGCGGCCCTGCTTCTCCAAGGCCTCGATGACGTCAGGGCGATCCTCGAAGTACGCCTCGATCCCCGGCTTGGCGCGATTGGACACGACGACGATGTGGTCGATGCCGGCGCCGAGCGCCTCGTCGATGACGATCTGCAGCAACGGAGTGTCGCCGATCGGGAGCAGTTCCTTGGGAACGGCTTTGGTGGCGGGGAGGAAGCGGGTCCCCAGCCCGGCCGCCGGAATCACGGCGCAATGCACAGTCATGGATCGCGAACCTTATCGACGGGGCGCGCCGGTATCGTCGTGAATCCGATGCCAACGTACGTCTACAAGTTCGTCAAGACCGGCGAGACCATCGAGGTCCAGCAGTCCTTCAACGAGGACACCCTGACGTCGGTCAAGCACCCCACGTCGGGTCGCAAGATGGCCGTCAAGAAGGTCTTCACGCCGGTTGGCGTGACGTTCCGGGGTGACGGTTTCTACAAGACCGATAGTCGCAGCACCTCGAAGAAGAAGTCAGACGCCAAGACGGAGTCGAAAGCCGATTCGAAGGCCGATGCGAAGACCGCCACGACGTCCGACGCGTCGACGTCGTCGAGCTCGGAGACGTCGACGAGCACCTCGAAGAAGACCGACGCCAAGGCTTCCGCCACCCCCTGACGCCAATCGCCCGACCCGCCGGTAGGGTCGGAGCACCGACTCCCTCTGATGACGACCGCCGTCGATCGGGAGGTTCGATGTCAATCGCCGCTCGCCTGCGCCAGATCCTGGCGCGCTCGCCATGGCTCTACTGGACCATCGTCGCGTTCCTCGCGGGGAGTGCCGGCCTCTTCGTGATGCGCGCGGCGAGCGGCGTCGAAGCGGCGCGTGAGTCGTGGGGCGAGTCCCGCCGCGTGCTCGTCGCTGCATCAGCCGTCGATCCCGGCAAGCAGCTCGATGGCCTCGTCGAGTCCCGCCAGCTGCCCGCACCGATGGTGCCTGCCGATGCCGTCACCGAGGTCGATGCCGGGGCGATCGCCCGTCAGCGGATCGCCGCCGGCGAGGTGATCGTCAGCCATGACGTCTCGCCGAGCGGCGCCCCGCAGTCGCTGATCCCCGACGGCTGGCTCGCCGTCGCCGTCGCCGAGCCGGTGGCGTCCGGCGCTCGCGTCGGCGACGAGGTGACGGTGTCGGCCGGTGGTGTCGTGGTCGCCGCCGAGGGTGTCGTGGTGGGAAGCGGCGACGCCCTGCTCGTCGCCGTGCCCGCTGACGCGGCGCCACAGGTCGCCCACGCCGCGGCGTCCGGCGAGGTCGCCGTCCTCCTCCAGGCCCGTGAGTCGGCGCGATCATGCCCGGTAGGCGACAACGCAGAGGATGAACACCCCGGCGGCGATCCGATAGATCACGAAGGGCAGGAAGCTGTGGGTGCGAACGAGCCGCAACAGCCCCAAGATCGCCAACCATCCCGAGATCCCGGCGGTGATGATGCCGACGAGCATCGGCACGGCCAGGCCGTCGGGAATCCCGTCGCCGGCGAGACCGGCCATCTTGAAGGCGACGGCGCCCGCCGTCACGGGGATCATCATCAAGAAGCTGATCCGCGCCGCCGCATCACGATCGAACCCGGCGAACCTCCCGGCCGTCATCGTGATCCCCGAGCGCGAGGTTCCGGGGTTGAGGGCCAGCGCCTGGGCGGCTCCGATGAGCACAGCGTCGCGGGTCTGCAGGTCGTCGACCTTGCGGTCACCGGGCATGCGGTCAGCGACGGCGAGCAGCAGACCACCGAGGATCAGCGAGATGGCGATGATCGTCGGTGTGCCGAGGTTCTCGTCGATGTGGTCCTCGAACACCGCCCCGACGGCCGCCGCCGGAACCGTGGACAAGAGCAGCAGCCAGGCGACACGGCCATCCGGATCACCGCGGCCCGCCGGTCGCAGGGCGCGGATTCCTGCACCGATGTAGCGCACGAGGTCGTGGCGGAAGTAGACGATCGCGGCGATCAACGTGCCGATGTGCAGGGCGACGTCGAACGCCTTCTCGATGCTCTCGTCGTCGAAGTCGTTCCAGTTGAACAGCCACGGCACGAGCAGCAGATGGCCGCTCGACGAGATCGGGAGGAACTCCGTCAGACCTTGGACGAGGCCGAGGATGATCGCGTGCGAGATCGGCATGCGCGTGGATCACCGAGGCGAGCGAGCGAGCGCCAGCGAGTCAGCGGCTAGCAACTGCGCAGGCAGATTATGGCGTGGCCGGGGAACGCAATGCACGGCGAGCGAGCGCTAGCTCAGGACCCGCTCATCGTGACGTCGCGGATCACCAGGCTGACGCCGGCGGCGCCCATCGGCAGCCAGTCGACGTCGCCGCCGACCTCGACGACATCGAGAAGCATCCGTTGCAGCGTCGAGCCGATCGTGAACTCGCGCACCGGAGCACCGAGCTCGCCGTTGCCGATCAACAGCCCCGAGGCACCGGTCGAGAAGTCGCCGCTCACCGGGTTGACGCCTGAGTGCAAGCCATACACCATGTCGATGAGCACGCCGTCGTCGACGTCGGCGATGAGCGCCGCCTGATCCCTTGCTCCGGGCTGCAGCTGCAACGCCAGACAACCGGTGCCCGTCGAACTGGCGTATCCCCCACGGACGGCGTTGCCCGTGGACACCGTGTTCGCCCGCCGGGCGGAGTAGCTGGAGTGCACGAACTTGGCGAGCGCACCGTTGTCGATGAGCACGTTGCGGCGCGCCGCCAGTCCTTCGCCATCGACATCGGTGGCCGTGTAGGCGAGCGGGTTGGTGGGGTCGTCGACCAGTGTCACCGTGTCGCTGGCGACCTGCTCGCCGAGGCGGTCGCGGAACAGGCTGCGGCCCTTGACGAGGCTCTCGCCGTTCAGCGTCGACCCGATGATCGAGAGGAACTGCGCCGTGACGAACGGGGCGAGCACCACCGTGACACGCTTGCTCGCCGGCTTGGTGGCGCCGAGCAACCGGGTCGCTCGCGTCGCCGCGTCGCCGGCGGCGATCGCGAGGTCCAGTTCGCCGGGATGCCGACCGACGCTGAACCCGAACCCGGTCTGTGTCTCGGTGCCCTCGTCGGCGAGTGTCGAGGCCATCACGTAGCAGCCGTTCGTGCGCCCGCCGCGGAGGATTCCCGTCGTCGTGGCGACGGCGTGCTCCGACCACCCGTCGGCATAGTTGGCGTCGTCCATGCGGATCCGCGGATCGGTGGCGAGAGCCCGCTGTTCGAGCTCGAGGGCCAGCTCGATCTTGCCCTCGTTCGGGTAGCCGGCGAGCTCGTCGCTCCACAGCGACTGCTCGGTGACCGCGACGCCGTCGGGCTCGGCCAGCCCGGCCCACTCGTCGACCGTGCCGAACGTGACGTTGTCGCGAGCTTCGGCGACGACCTCATCGAGCGCCGACTCGTCGAGTGTGCCGGCGTAGGCGAAGCCGGTGCGACCGTCGCTGATCACCCGCACCCCGACCCCGGCGCTGTCCGCAGACACGTACTTCTCGACGCTGCCTCGATAGACGCGGACCTGCGTCTCGCCGCCCCGCGAGACGTACGCCTCGATCTGCTCGCCCGGGCGGGCCCGATCGATGATCCCCGACGCGATCGCTTCCAGTTCGTGGGCGGTCACGCTGCGGTCCCGCCGACGGTGAGCGCCTTGACGCGCAGCGTCGGGCAGCCGTCGCCGACCGGTACGCCCTGGCCATCCTTGCCGCACGTGCCGGGCCGGCCCATCGCGAAGTCGCCGGCGATCATGTCGATGTCCCGCAGAACCTGCGGGCCGTTGCCGATCAGGTTGCCCTCGCGCAGCGGCACGGTGATCTCGCCGTTCTCGATGAGGTAGGCCTCGAGCATGCCGAACACGAAGTCGCCCGTCGCCGGGTTGACCTGGCCGCCGCCCAACTCGGCGACGTACACGCCGTAGTCGGTGGCTCTGATGATCTCCTCGTCGTCGTCCGGACCACCCATCACGTAGGTGTTCGTCATCCGCACCATCGGCAGGTGGCGGTAGCTCTCCCGGCGTCCGTTGCCCCGGTACGGCTTGCCGTCCTTACGGGCGCGGATCAGGTCCCACATGTAGTCGGTGAGCACGCCGTTTTCGATGAGCACGTTGCGCTGCGTCGGGTGGCCCTCGTCGTCGAAGCCGAGCGTGCCCCATTCCCCGGCCATCGTGCCATCGTCGATGAGCGTGACGTTCGACGAGGCGACCTGCTCGCCGACCTTGCCGGCGTAGACGCTGGCGCCCTTGGCGATCGCATCGGCCTCCAACCCGTGGCCGCAGGCCTCGTGGAACAGCACCCCGCCACTGCCTCGCTTGATGACGACGGGCATCGTGCCGGACGGCGCCGGGCGGGCCTCCAGCTTCGTCGTGGCCATGCGTGCCGCATCGCGTGCCAGGGCCTCGACGTCGACGCGGTCGAACGTCTCGAAACCGACCGTGTGGCCGACCGATTGGAACCCCGTCTGCATGCCGGTGTCGCCGTCGGCGACGACGCTGATGCGCGACATGCACCGGGTGATGGCGTCCTCGGTGAGCACACCGTCGGTGTTGGCGACGAGGACGTCCTTGCGGCTGTCGGCGTACGACGCCGACACCTGAACCACGGACTTGCCCGAGGAACGAGCGGCGTCGTCGATGCGTCGCAGGAGATCGACCTTGGTGGACTTCGGCACGCCGCTCGGGTCGACGTCGACCTGGTTGACGCGATGCCACTCGGTCGGGGCGAGGGAGACGGTGGCGGCACCGCCATTGCCGTTGCGGGCCGCTGCGGCCGCCGCCTCGGCCGCGGCGGTCAGGCCGCCCTCGGAGAGGTCGCTGGTGTAGGCATAGCCGGCTGTCTCGCCGGCCAGCACACGCAGACCTGCGCCGCGGTCGCGCCCGCTGTTGACCTGCTCGATGCGGCCGTCGTCGAGGCCCGCCGACGTGGAGCGCTTGTCCTCGGCGTAGACCTCGGCGAAGTCGCCCCCGGACCGCATCGCCGTCGTCAGCACTCGCTGGAGGATGTCGTGGTCGATCACCCGACCGACGCTATCCAGCGCGTTCGCCGGTGCTCATCGGCCATCCCGATTCTTTGGTCGCTGTGACGTCGTTGGTGGCGCCGATCATGCCAACGAACCGCAGGCCGCCCAGTTCGAGAACGGCTCAGCCGCTCTTGCCGCACTTCGTCATGAAGCGCTCGACGTCGACGACGACGCGCACGACCTTGCCGACAGCCACCAGGCTTCGCTCGTCGGAGGCCGACACGGTGAACGTGAGCCGGCGTCCGTCGACCTTCACGAGGACCGCTTCGGCGATCACCACGGCTCCGGGCGCTGACGGCTGCAGGTGATCGATGCGCACGTTGATCCCCACGGTGGTCGACCCCGCCGGCAGTTCGCCGGCCACCGCTCGGCAACTCGCCTCCTCGCAGAGGGCGATGAGCCGTGGCGTCCCGAGGACCGGGACCGTCCCCGATCCGAGGGCGATCGCCGTGTCCGCATCGGTGACGACGAGCTTCGCCTCGCCGCGCAATCCTGTCGCCACACTCACGACCTGCCAGGCTATGGCGGTCGGTGCGCCGTGCGGCGGACCACAATCGAGCGCCGGATTGTGACAGAACTGCGCGCCTTTGGCGCGCCGCCAGCATCTAGCCTGAAGGGATGCAGGCTGCACCTGCCAGTGTTGACCAACTGGTGAGTGTCGACGCCAAGGTTCCTCCCCCGCGCGACCACCGCCTCTTCTGGTGGAAAGAAGCGCTGATCGCAGCCGTCTTCTATGCCGTGTACTCATGGACGCGCAACCAGTTCGGCTCCAACCGGTTGGCCGGCGACGGGATCCCCGAACACGCCTTCAACAACGCCAGGCGGGTGATCCGCTTCGAACGCCTGATCGGGTTGTTCCACGAGGAGTCGATCCAGGAATGGTTCCTGCTCGGGCCTCGCTGGCTGATCCAGGCGGCGAACGTCTTCTACGGCACCGCCCACTTCGTCGTCACCCTCGGCGTGTTCTTGCTGCTCTACCTCAGGCGCAAGGACGTCTTCCCGCAATGGCGCAACACGCTGGCGGTGATGACGGCGCTGGCGATCGCCGGCTTCGCCTTGTTCCCGCTGATGCCGCCGCGCCTGCTCGACACCCCGTGTTCGGACTATGGCGGGGAGTGCATCGGGTCCGGCCTGCGTCCGGAGGGCGGTACGTTCGGATTCGTCGACACGTTGGCCGTCTTCGGGGGTCCGTGGTCGTTCGATTCCGAAGGGATGGCGGACATCTCCAACCAGTACGCGGCGATGCCCAGCTTGCACATCGGCTGGGCGTTGTGGTCGGCCATCGCCTTGTGGCCGCTGCTCCATCGCTGGTGGATGCGGGCAGCCGTGCTGGCGTATCCGATGATCACGCTGCTCGTGATCGTCGTCACTGCCAACCACTTCTGGCTCGACGCCATCGGCGGTGTGGTCATCTTCGCCGTCGGGGCGATCGTCGGCTGGGGGATCCACCGCTGGAATCAGGAGCGCCTCGACCGCTCCTGGCTGCGCGAGCACTCCGACGCGAGTGCTGACCGACCCGAGCCCGTGGCGCCGAGCGCCTGACGTCCGGCGTCCCGTCACCGGGCGATATCGTCCAGGGACGATGTGGCTCGAACAGATCCGCGAGCCAGGTGACCTCCGCGATCTGAGCCACGAAGAACTCGCCGCGCTGGCCGGCGAAATGCGCGACTTCATCGTCGGCGCCGTTGCCGAGAACGCTGGTCACCTCGGTTCCAACCTCGGTGTCGTCGAACTGACGCTGGCCCTCCACCGCGTGTTCGACTCGCCCCACGACGCCCTGCTGTGGGACACCGGGCACCAGGCGTACGTGCACAAGCTGGTCACCGGGCGACAGGCAGGATTCGCCACATTACGTCAGGCCGGCGGGCTGAGCGGCTATCCGTCACGAGCGGAGAGCGATCACGACTTCGTCGAGAACTCCCACGCCTCGACGATCCTCAGCTACGCCTACGGCCTCGCCGTCGCTCGCGATTTCGGCGCTGCTGATCACCGTCACGTGGTGGCGATCATCGGCGACGGGTCGATGACCGGCGGGATGGCGTACGAGGCGCTCAACAACCTCGGCCACTCGGGCAAGCGCGTGATCATCGTGCTCAACGACAACGGGCGCAGCTACGCCCCGACGATCTCCAACCTGACGGCCGACCGCAGCCCCCCGGCCGACGGCCCCGAGACCGCCCCGATCATCAGCCGAATCGGCGACGCCCTCTCGCAGTTCCTCACCGATATCCGCTTGAACCCGGTGTACGTGCGTCGCCAGCGCAAGCTCGAGGAGCTCGTCCGCGACGTTCCGCTCGTCGGCTACCCCGCCGAGCGAGCCGTCGAGGCGGTCAAGGCCGCGGCCCGCGAGCTGCTCCAACCGCCCTCGTTCTTCGAGGCGCTCGGGGTCCGGTACGTCGGCCCGATCGACGGCCACGACTTCGCCGCCCTCGAGCCGGCGCTACGCAACGCCGTGGAGCTCTCCGCCGAGGGACCGATCGTCGTCCACGTGGTGACCCAGAAGGGTCGCGGCTACCCCCCGGCGGAGGACGACGACGAAAAGCACCTCCACGACGCCCCGGTGTTCGACCCTGCCGTCGGGCCGCCCAAGGCCGTCCCGACCGGCTACACACAGACGTTCGCCGAGACCGTCATCAAGCTCGCCGAGGCGGACGAGCGGATCGTGGCGATCACCGCGGCGATGCCCGGCCCGGTCGGGTTGATCCCGTTCGAGGAGCGCTTCCCTGACCGCTTCTTCGACGTCGGCATCGCCGAGCAGCACGCCGTGACGGCAGCGGCGGGGATGGCGATGGGCGGGATGCGACCGATCGTGGCGATCTACTCGACGTTCCTCAATCGGGCCTGGGACCAGATCGTGTACGACGTCGCGCTGCACCGGCTGCCCGTCGTGTTCTGCATCGACCGCGCCGGGATCACCGGGCCGGACGGCCCCAGCCACCATGGCGTGTACGACCTCGCGATGCTCGCACGTGTCCCGGGAATGCGGGTCTTCGCACCGTCGAGCGCCCAGGAGTTGCAGGTGATGATGGCCGACGCCGCGCTGCTCGCCAGCGACGGTCCGGTCGCCATCCGCTATCCGCGCGGCCGGGCCCGCCAGGTGGCCGAGCACGAGGTCGGATCCGGTCTCGCCGGCCGACGGCTGCGCCGAGCCGGCGAGCCGGCGGAGACGGCGTGCGTGATCGCGATCGGCAAACTGGTCGCCGCCGCCGAGCGTGCCGCGATCGAGCTCGGCGAGGCGGGCATCGACGTCACCGTCTGGGACGCCCGGTGCTGTGCCCCGCTGGACCCGGAGATGCTCGCCGACGCCGCCCGGCACCGGGCCGTGATCACCGTCGAGGACGGTGTCGTCGTCGGCGGCATCGGTTCGACGATCGCGTCGCGGGTGGGCGAGCTGGCGCCGGCCACGGTGACTCGTGCGCTCGGCACGCCCGCCCAGTTCATCGCGCACGCCGGAAACCCCGACGAGATCCTCGCCACCCTCGGCCTCGACCACGCCGGCATCGTCGCCGCCGTGCGCAGAACGCTTGCCATCGACTGTTAGGATCGACCTAACATCAACGATGGCCGGTCTGGCGGGGTTGCTCGACGCACGGGACCTGATCGCCTTGCGGCGGGCGGCGGCGATGGCCCACGCCGTCACTGGCCTCACCGTGACGTTGCGCTCCCACGGCGACCTCGTGGCGCGCATCGAACCGTGGGCCCAGCCAGACGCTCAGCGACCGGCGCCGGTCTTCGGCCCGTGCGGCTTCCGCAAGGCCGTCGCCGAGGCCTGGGATGACCATCGGGCGGGGCGCAAGGTGTGCCTCACCGGGCTCGGCAACCACGGACTCGACGTCGACTGGTCCGTGCGCCCACCGGGCGTGCTCGTCGGTTTCGGCGCCGTGCGCGTGCAGTGCGCAGGCACGTGGTTGTGGGCGCTGGCGTCGCTCCTCGATCCTGCTGAATTGTCGTGCGTGCTCGACGAAGCCGGCGAGGCGACGCGGATCGCTCCACCGGACATCGATCTGCTCGACGCCAGAACGGTCTACGACGCTCGGCTGGACGTGTCCGTCGTGTGCGTCGAGGCCAGCCCCGGCGACGCCTGGAAGGTCGCCCTGCTCGACGAGGTGATGCGTCGCCTCGTGGCAGCGACGACGGCGGCCGAGCTGCTCGTCTCGCTGGCGCCTGCTTGACCCGGAGTCAGCTGTAGTAGGGGTTCTCGCCGGTGGCGTGGTCGGTGAGGTCCTTGACGGCGGTGATCTGGGGCACCGACTCCGCAAGCATCGTCTGCACGCCGTCGAGCATCGTCATCCGGCTCATCGAGCAGCCGTGACAGCCGCCACCCATCGTCATGTAGGCCGTGCCCTCGCCGTCGTGGCCGACGTAGGTGACGAACCCGCCGTGCGCGGCGAGCGCCGGGTTGACCTCGTTGGCCACGAGCTCACGCACCTCGGCGGACAGCTCGTCGTCACCGATCAGGCCCTCGATGTTGGGGGCGGCCGGGCGGTTCGGGTTGCGGATCACGAGGCCCTGGGAGTCGGTGTAATCGAGCGTCGCGCCGGTGAGCGCGTCGACGTCCTTGCCCGGGATCATCACCTTGATCGTGTCTCCTGGGCACTGCCCAGACCCGGCGTGCGAGCGGACCTCATCGGTGAACGCCGCCGTGAGATACTCCTCGAAGCCGAGCTCGTAGCGGAAGTCCTCGCCGGGCGGCGAGACGACCTCGAGCCGCAGGCCGAGCTGGTCGGCGTCGGGTTCGGTGGCGCGCAGCTCGACGAGCTTGGCGAGGGCCGCCTCGGTGATCTCGATGATCGGTTCGCTGGCGGCGGGCTCGTCAGTGGCGAGGCCGGCGAGCGGGCTTCGCTGCGTCATGCAATCACGCTATCGAGGCGGGCGGCCCACGATGCTGGCATCCTGAAGCGGTGACCCCTGACACCTCCGATCGGCAGTGGCCGGACCTCACGCTGGACGACTGGGCCGACACGCGTGAGACCTTCCACCGGTGGACGCAGGTCGTCGGCAAGGTGCGCCTGGCACTCGAGCCGCCCGTGAACCACTGGTGGCAGATCGCCCTCTACGTGTCCGCCCGTGGCCTGACGACGTCGCTGATGCACGCTGCGGAACGCGGCCTGGAGATCGAGTTCGACGTCCTCGACCACCAACTCGTCGTTCGCACGACCGATGGCGAACGTCGCACGGTCGCCCTCCAGCCGCGTTCGGTCGCCAGCTTCTACGACGAGACGATGGGCGTGCTCGCCGACCTGGCCATCGACGTCGACCTGCTCGGGCGGCCGGTGGAGATCCCCGATGCCACGCCATTCGCCGAGGACACGGCTCATGCGGCCTACGACGGCGAGGCCATCGGACGGTTCTGGCGAGCGCTCGTCGAGGCCGACCGCCTGTTCGACGTCTTTCGTGGCCGGTTCGTCGGCAAGGCCAGTCCGGTGCACTTCTTCTGGGGCGCCTTCGACCTGGCGACCACGAGATTCTCGGGACGGACCGCGCCGCTTCACCCCGGCGGCGCGCCGAACTGCGCCGACTGGGTGATGCACGAGGCCTACAGCCACGAGGTAAGCAGTTGCGGGTTCTGGCCCGGCGGCAGCGAGGAGGGCTCGTTCTACTGCTACGCCTACCCGGAGCCCGCCGGTTTCGCCGAGCGCCCGGCCGGACCGGCGGCGGCCTACTACGACGCCGCGCTCGGCGAGTTCATCCTGCCGTACCGGGCGGTGCGCACAGCGGCCGACCCCGATGCGACCGTGCTCGAGTTCCTGCAGGCGACGTACGAGGCGGCAGCGGTCACCGGAGCCTGGGACCGCACGGCACTCGAAGCCAGTCGGTAAGCAAAGCCGAGCGGGTGGCGGCCTTCGGTCCATTCCTCGATCTGGGCGGCCAAATGGCCGGAATCCGGACCGCAGGCCGCCCAGATCACGATTTGGACCGCAGGCCGCCCAGTTCGGCACGAAGTCCCGACACTTCGCGCTCCGTCGGCGTCGGGAGCAAGCGACCATGACGACGCCGCGGAGGCAGGGCCCGTCGCAGGCGTCTCCGCAGCGAGTCTCTAAGGTTGCCTGGTGACAGAAGGCAGCAAGAAGGCGATTTTCGCCGCGTTCTTCGCCAACTTGGGGATCGCCATCGCCAAGTTCGTCGGTTTCTTGATCACCAGCTCGGCGGGCCTCCTCGCCGAGTCGATCCACTCCCTCGCCGACACCGGCAACCAGGGTCTGCTGATGCTCGGCGGCAAGCGGGCGGCGCGCCAGCCGGATGCCGAGCACTCCTTCGGCTACGGGCGGGAGCGCTACTTCTGGGCCTTCGTCGTCGCCGTCGTGCTGTTCTCGGTCGGCGGCATGTTCGCCCTCTACGAGGGCATCTCCAAGCTGCGTCATCCGCACGAGGTCGAGAACCTCGGCGTGGCGATCGCCATCCTCGTCTTCGCCATCTGCTTGGAGTCCTATTCGTTGCGCACCGCCTACCGCGAAGCGAAAGCCCACAAGGACCCGGACGACTCGTGGTGGCAGTTCATCCGCCACGAGAAGGCCCCCGAGCTACCGGTCGTGCTGCTCGAGGACATCGGCGCCGAGATCGGTCTGTTCATGGCGCTCACCGGCGTGTTGCTCGCCCACTTCACCGAGGAACCCCGCTGGGATGCCCTCGGCTCGATCGGCATCGGCGTGCTCCTCGTCGTCATCGCCATCACGCTCGCCATCGAGATGAAGGGCCTGCTGATCGGTGAGTCGGCGTCGCCAGACAACGTCGACCAGATCAGCGCCGCGCTCACCGCAACTCCAAACGTGCGCGGCGTGATCCACATGAAGACGCAGCACATCGGTCCCGACGAGCTGATCGTCGCCGCCAAGTTGGAGTTCGACCCGGCGATCTCGATCCCCGAACTGGCCGCCTCCATCGACGCCGCCGAGCGAGCCATCCGCGCCGCCGTGCCGATCGCCAAGCTCATCTACCTCGAGCCCGACCTCCGACGGGCCGCCGACGACACCACCGCGGTAACGTAGGCACCGAACCAGCGGGGAGCTCACGGGATCGGTGGGCTGAGAGGGTGGCTGCCGCCGCCGACCCGGGAACCTGATCCGGGTAATGCCGGCGGAGGAAGATGGAAACCGTTAACACCGTTGCGGTCTTGACCGGGAGTGAGCCGCTCGATCCGGTCGCCGTCGCAGCCGCAGATGGTGCCGACCGCATCGTCGCCGCCGACGGCGGGCTCGACCACGCTCGTGCCGCCGGGCTCGTCCCGGACGTGCTCGTCGGCGACCTCGACTCGGTGTCGGCGGACGGCCTCGGGTGGGCCACGGCCAACATCACGATCGAGCGCCACCCCGCCGACAAGGCGGCGACCGACACCGAGCTCGCCCTGGTCTGCGCCGCGGCGATGCACCCGCAGCGCCTCGTGCTCGTTGCCGGGCGCGGCGACCGCCTCGACCACACCATCGCGGCGCTCGGAGCGCTCGGTGCCGAGTCGCTTGCCGGCATCCCTGCCATCGAAGGCTGGTGGGGCTCGGACCATGTACTCGTCGGCCGACCGACGCGACCCGTCCACGTCGCCCGGCCGGCAGGGACGACCTTCTCGCTGCTCGCCCTCCACGGACCGTGCCGCGGCGTGACGATCACCGGCTCACGCTGGCCGCTCGTCGACGCCGACCTCGGCTCAGTGGTCGGGCTCGGCGTCTCCAACGAAGTACTCGAACCCCCGTGTCGCATCGAGCTCACTGCCGGTGTCGTCACCGTGATCATCCCGGGAGCCCAACCATGAAGCCACTCTTGCTCGCCGTCTCCGTCGCCCCGCTCGCCGTCGCCCAGCAGCCGACCGAGATCGCACCTCGCGACGTGACTCTCGTCGTCTACGACTCGTTTCCATCGGAAGGCACCCACGTCGACGCCCTCGAGCGGTTCAGCGAGGAGACGGGAATCGATGTCGAGCTGCTCGTCGCCGGCGACACCGGCACGATGGTCGCCAAGGCCGTGCTCACGGCCGGCAACCCGGAGGGCGACGTGATGTGGGGCGTCGACAACACCTACCTCTCGCGAGTCGTCGATGAGGGCGTGTTCGACCCCTACGAGGCCGACGGCCTCGGCAACATCGGCGCCGAGTTGCAAGCGCTCGTGCCAAGGAACGAGGCAACACCGGTCGACTTCGGCGACGTGTGCGTCAACTACGACATCGCCTGGTTCGAGGAGAACGGCATCGAACCACCTGCCGACCTCGAGTCGCTGGCCGCACCGGAGTACGCCGACCTGCTCGTGGTCCAGAACCCGGCATCCTCCTCGCCTGGTTTGGCGTTCTTGATGGCGACGGTCGCCGAGTTCGGCGACGACGGTTGGATCGAGTACTGGGAGCGCCTCGTCGACAACGGCGTGGAGGTTGTCGACGGCTGGACGGAGGCGTACTACGAGCGCTTCAGCGGCACGGGTGATGGACCGCGGCCGCTCGTCATCAGCTACGGGACGAGCCCTCCGGTCGAGGTGATCTACGCCGATCCACCGGTCGACGAGGCCTCGACGGCGGTCGTCGTCGAGACGTGCTTCCGGCAGGTCGAGTTCACCGGCGTGCTCAACGGCACCGACGCCCCCGACGAGGCCCGCCGCCTTGTCGACTTCCTGATCAGCGAGGAGTTCCAGGCAGAGATTGCCCTCAACCTGTTCGTCTATCCGGCGCACGGCGGGATCGAGCTGCCGACGGAGTTCACCGACTTCTCGGTCGTCGCCGAGGATCCCTACTCGCTCGAACCGGGGGCGATCGACGAGCACCGCGAGGACTGGATCGACACGTGGACGGACACCGTCCTGCGGTGAACCGGCTGCCGCGGTGGTTCGTGCCGGCGCTGGCCGCCGTCCCGGCGCTCGTCCTCGTCGTGTTCTACGCGTGGCCGTTGGCGACGGTGCTCGCCCGCGGCCTGAGCCGAGCCGCCCTCACCGACACGCTCGGCGATGACGTCACGTGGGACGTGGTGTGGTTCACGCTGTGGCAGGCCGTTGTGTCGACGGTGCTGACGATCATCGTCGGCCTCGCCCCTGCCTACGTCATCGCCCGCTTCGAGTTCCCGGGCCGGCGGGTCCTCGACAGCGCCCTCGTCGCCGTGTTCGTGCTGCCCACCGTGGTCATCGGCGCCGCCGTGCTCGCGCTGTTGCCGTCGTCGATCGAGCGGGGGGTGATCGCCATCGTCGTCGCCCACGTCTTGTTCAATCTGGCAGTAGTCGTCCGTACCGTCGGGACCGTCCTGACAACGCTGCCCCGTGACCAGGAGGCCGCCGCCGCGACGCTCGGCGCATCGCCGCAGCGCGTGTTCCGCGAGATCGTCGTACCGGCGATCCTCCCGGCGATCGGCGCGGCGGCAGGAATCGTCTTCGTGTTCACGTTCACCTCGTTCGGCGTCGTCCGCATCCTCGGCGATGCACGCAACACGACGATCGAGGTGGAGATCTGGCGCCAGGCCACGCGCCTCGGGGACCTCGGCACGGCGGCCACCCTCACGGTCGTGCAGCTCGTCGCCGTCGCCGCCCTGGTCGCGGTGTCGGCGTGGTTGCAACGCCGACGCAGCCGCCCGCTCGGCCTCACCGTCGACGAGCAACGCCGGCGATCCCAGCGCGGCCGCCAACGCCGGCTCGTCGGCGTCACCGCCGTGCTCACCGGGGTCGTCGTTGCCTTGCCGATGATCGCGCTCGTCGAGCGATCGCTGCGCACACCCGACGGCTACTCGTTGGGCGCCTGGCGCAACCTTGGTTCGGTCGAGCTACGACCCGGAATCGGGCTCGGTGTCGACCCCCTCGAAGCGCTGCTGACGTCGTTGCGCTACCTCGTGGTCGCCGTCGTCATCGCCCTGGTCGTCGGCTCGCTGGCCGCCCTGGCGATCGCCGCAGCGACGTCGGGTGGCAGGGCACTCGACACGGCGCTGATGCTGCCGATCGCCACTTCGGCGGTGACCATCGGCTTCGGGATGCTGATCACGTTCGACACCGACCCCGTCGATTGGCGCGGCTCGTGGTGGCTCGTTCCGGTCGGGCAGGCCCTCGTCGCCATCCCCTTCGTCGTGCGCACGATGCTGCCGGTGCTGCGGGGCGTCGAGCCACACCGCCTCGAAGCGGCCGCCACGCTCGGTGCCTCGCCGCTGCGGGCGTGGGCGACGGTGGTGCTCCCCCATCTCCGCCGACCACTTGTCGTCGCTGCCGGTTTGGCGGCGGCGATCTCGCTCGGCGAGTTCGGGGCGACGAGCTTCCTGTCGCGCAGCGGGCAGGAGACGATGCCGATCGCCATCGAGCGGATGCTCGGGCGCACCGGAACGCTGCTCCAAGGGCAGGGCTACGCGCTTGCCGTGATCCTCGCTGTGGCGACCATCGGTGTGGTGCTCGTCCTCGACCTCGGGCGCGATCTGGGACCGGCGGGTCGCGTCGGTGAGTGAGCTGGTCGTCAGTGAGGTGGTGGTCACGTTCGGCGAGCGCACGGTGCTCGATGGCGCCAGCTTGACCGTCGGCGCCGGCGAGATCGTGGCCCTGCTCGGGCCGTCCGGCAGCGGCAAATCGACGCTGCTGCGGGTCATCGCCGGGATCGTCACGCCTGACCGCGGCACGGTACACATCGGCGGCAGCGACGTCACCAGCGTGCCGACACATCGGCGCAGCGTCGGGATGGTGTTCCAGGACGAGCAGCTGTTCGAGCATCTCGACGTCGGCGGCAACGTCGAGTTCGGGCTGCGCATGCGTGGCGATGCACCGGACAGCCGCGGGCCGCGGGTCGCTGCGCTGCTCGGGCTCGTCGGGCTCACCGGCTTTCAGCGGCGCAACGTCCGACAGCTCAGCGGCGGGGAGGCCAAGCGGGTAGCCCTGGCCCGCTCGCTGGCACCATCGCCGACCGTGCTGCTGCTCGACGAGCCGCTGACCGGCCTCGACCGCCAGCTGCACGATCGGCTCGTCGACGATCTGGCGGCGATCCTGCGCGCCGAGGGCACGACGTCGCTCCTCGTCACCCACGACCACGACGAAGCCGAGGCGATCGCCGACCGTGTCGTCACGGTCGCCGAGCTGGTAGGCAACCCATCGTGAACGCCGAGCCACCGATGCGAGCGACGAGGCGCCAGCCGAGGAGCGGCCGTCAACGGCCTGCGTGGCCGGGGAACGCAGTGATGGAAGTCGCCGTCGAGGACCTCTACGAGCTGCGCCTGGAGGTGCTGCGGCGGGGCACACCGAGCGACAACGTGCACTTCCAGCACGACAACGATCCAGCGACGCGCCACCTCGCCGTGCGCGACGAGCTCGGCACGGTGATCGCCGCCTCCACCTGGCTGCCACGACCATTCCCCGACCGCCCCGACGTGCCGGCTGTCCAGCTGCGCGGCATGGCCGTCAGTGCCGCGCATCGGGGGCTTGGCCTGGGCGCGGCGATGATCGTCGCCGGGCTCGACCACGCTCGCCGCATCGGGGCGCAATTGGTGTGGGCCAACGCCCGTGACTCGGCGCTCGACTTCTACGTCGCCACGGGTTTCGCGATCGTCGGCGAGGGGTTCCGCACGACGGACACCGACCTACCGCACCATCGCATCGTCCAGCAGCTGTGACGGGGCGGTGAGCAGGCGGCGGACCACCGTGGCCGCCGGCCGGTGGCGGGTGATCGCCTTGCGGACGAGGATCGCCGAGCTCTCGGCAACGCCGAGAATCCCGAACACGACCAGCGGTGAATCACCCCTGGCGAGTCCGTAGACGCCCCACAACGACGATTCGACGAGTCGCAGGGACCACGTCGCCGTCGCGATGCCACTGGGACTCCACGTCCGCCAGGCCGTGACCACCGCGGGCGTGAGTTGGACGGCGTAGGCGACGGCGAGCAGGGCGGCCATCGACTGCGGCCCGCCCATCCAGCGGGTGCCGAACAAGGCGACCAGCCAGCACGACGCACCGAGCAGCGCCCAGCGGGACGAGCCGCCGGCGCGCACCACGGCAAGCACGAGCACGGCGTTGGCGGCGATGTTGAACAACCCCTCGGGCACCGCCGACCACAGGCGCTCTCCCCCGAGGTACAGCGTCCAACCGAGCTCCGACGACACCGTCAGGGCAGCTGCGGCGATCGAAACGCCGGCGACGTCGCCGGTCCGCCGGATGCGGGCGACCTGCGGCCACGTGCACGACATGCTGAGGACTGTTGCGGCAACCGCCGACAGCGTCGCCACGTCGAGCGCGAGCTGGCCCATCACTCCCTCTCCGGACGGCGCGTGCCGTCCGGATTGAAGAGCGCCGACATCGCCGTCAGATACGAAGCGTGCTGTGGCCCAGTTCACTTCCCATCGGCCCGGCACCAGACGCCCAGGTGAGGTGAACAGCGGATTCGATGGACCAGAGAGAGGGACCGCGATGAACTCGGCCGACTGGTACTTCACCCAGGCAGACCTCCTCAGAGGCCGCGCCGACGCCTGCCAACAGCTCGCCCGACAGCTCGACGGTGCCGCCGTGTTCGACCTGCACCTCTACTCCGGCGACCTGACTTGGCAAGGCCCGGTGGCCACCGAGTTCGACGAGCAGCTCGCCGGGCACTGCATCCGGTTGAGTGCGGCGATCGACCGACTGCGCAGCAACGCGATCGGGCTCAGCGGCGACGCCGACGACCTCGAACGCCAAGGCGCCTACGTGCTCGCCAGCCAACGCGAGGACCCCTGACCGTCGCCGTTCTGGGCGGCCTGCGGTCCAGTACTCGCAATCTGGGCGGCCTACGGTCCGGAATCCGCAGGGTTGGCCGCCCAGTTCGGGAATCGGATCCGAGGCCGCCCAGTTCGAGAACTAGAAGATGCCGGCTGGCTCCAGACCTTCGAGATCGCCGCGCCCGAGCAGCCAGCACAACCGCTCCAGCGGAGCGGCCGCATTGGCTGCGTCGGGCAGACCCGATACCCCCATCGGCTGGCGGGCGTTGTACTGCATCTCCATCCGGCGCAGCTCCTCGCGCACGTAGTCGGACGGCCAGTCGGCGGGCGTGAACCCCTCGTCGCCGAGGTCGGCGTGGTGGACGAGGACCTCCCGGAGGCGGCGGAACGGAAGGTCGGCGTGGGACACCGATTCGCCCTGCGAGTTCGTCATCGCCAGGTCCCAGCGGTGCTGGGCGGCGAACACGTCCTCGAGCCTCGCCGCCGACGAGCCGACGTCGTCGACGAGGGTCGCCCAGTCGCGGGTCGCACCCGCCTCGATGTCAGCGTTGCGGCCTTCGGCACCGCGTTCGTATTGGGTGACGACCTCGCCGCGCCCCGCTGCGTCGAGCAGGCGGACGAAACTATCGGCGTTGCGCGCGATGTGCGTGAGCACGTGGCCGCGAGTCCAACCCGGCAAGCGGCTCGGGAGCGCCGGGTCGGCGCCGGGGCCGCCGCTCATCGCGGCAAGGTGCTCCGTGAGCGCTTGATGGGCGTCGTGCACGCAGGCGATGTCCCGTTGGCGCGACGTGTCGTCCATCACTCCGCCCAGACGCCGAGCTCGTTTCCGGCCGGGTCGCGGAAGTGGAACCGCCGGCCGCCGGGAAACTCGAAGATCGGGACCGTGATCTCACCGCCGTTCGCCTCGACGCGTGACTGGGCGTCCTCGAGGTCGTCGGACTTGAGGATCACGAGCGGAATCGTCGTGGTCGACGTGGCGGCGGACGTGAAGCCTCCGTCGAGGCCGGCGTCGCCGATCGCTGTGTAGTCCGGCCCGTAGTCGGTGAAGCTCCAGCCGAACGCCGCTTCGTAGAAGGTCTTCGTGGCGACGAGGTCGCCACCCGGGAGTTCGACGTAGTCGATCGGTTCAGGCATGCGTCGATCATGTCACGTCTTCGTCTGTCGCGGCTGGAGACGTGGCAACCTTGACGCCATGCAACTCGGCATGATCGGCCTCGGCCGGATGGGCGCCAACATGGTCCTGCGGCTGATCGAAGCCGGCCACGAGTGCATCGGCTTCGACGTGTCGCCCGAGGCCGTCGCCTCGATGACCGGCGACGGGATGATCGGCGCCTCGTCGCTGGAGGAGTTCGTCGGCGCGCTGCACGCCACCGCGGCACCTCTGGATGATGGTGCCTGCTGCGTTCGTCGGCGACACCATCGACAAGCTGGCACCGCTGCTCGAGCGCGGCGACACGATCATCGACGGCGGCAACTCGTGGTACCGCGACGACATCGACCGGGCCGGACCGCTGGCCCGCGATCGGGGCATCGACTACGTCGACGTCGGCGTGAGTGGCGGGGTCCACGGCCTCGAGCGCGGCTACTGCCTGATGGTCGGCGGCTCCGCTTCGGCGGTCGAGCGCTTGACGCCGATCTTCGACTCCCTCGCTCCAGGCGTCGAGGCGGCCGAACGGACGCCGACGCGGGCGGCCGCGAGCGACACGCCGTCGAGCGTCGAGCACGGTTGGCTGCACTGCGGTCCCAGCGGTGCCGGCCACTTCGTCAAGATGGTCCACAACGGCATCGAGTACGGGCTGATGGCGGCGTACGCCGAAGGGCTCAACGTCCTCGCCAAGGCGAACATCGGCGCCGAGGATCACGTCGAGGACGCCGAGACGGCGCCGCTGCCGCATCCCGAGTACTACCGCTTCGACCTCGACCTCGCCGCCGTCACCGAGGTGTGGCGCCGCGGCAGCGTGGTCTCCAGCTGGCTGCTCGACCTGACCGCCGAGGCGCTCGCCGCCGACCCGCTGCTGGAGGGCTTCGCCGGCAACGTGTCGGACTCGGGTGAGGGACGCTGGACGATCAACGCGGCGATCGACGAGGGTGTCCCCGTCCCGGTGCTGGCGTCGTCGCTGTTCGAGCGGTTCAGCTCGCGGGGCCGTGCCGACGTCGCCGACAAGGTGCTCTCGGCGATGCGTGCCGGGTTCGGCGGGCACGTCGAGCGGAAGGAGACGACGCGATGACCGGCGCCGTTCCCACCGGCCGGCTCCGCACGGCCGATGCCCTCGTGCTGTTCGGCGCCACCGGCGACCTCGCCAGGCGCAAGCTGTTCCCGGCGCTCTACCACATGGAGGATCGCCGCGAGCTGGACGCTGCCGGTCGTCGGCGTCGCCCGCAGCGACTGGACCGACGACATCTTCCGCAAGGAGGCGACGTCGGCGATCGAGGCAGCCGTGCCCAAGGTCAAGAAGACGGTGCTCCGGCGGCTGGTCAAGCGACTCGACCTCGTCCAGGGCGACTACGCCGACCCGACGACGTGGGCGGCGCTGACCGACGTGCTCGACAAGCACCGCTCGAAGACGGCCGTGTTCTACATGGCGATCCCGCCGTCGATGTTCCCGACCGTCGCCGAGTCGCTGGCCTCGGTCGGTCTCAACGAGCGTGGCCGGATCGTCGTCGAGAAGCCGTTCGGGCGCGACCTGCGCTCGGCCCACGAGCTCAACGTCGTGCTGCACAAGGTGTTCCCGGAGCACCACATCTTCCGCATCGACCACTACCTCGGCAAGGAGTCGGTCGAGGACCTGCTCGTGTTCCGCTTCTCCAACACCCTGCTCGAACCGGTGTGGAACCGCCGCTACGTGCGCAGCGTGCAGATCACGATGTCGGAGACGATCGGCGTCGAGGGTCGCGGCGCGTTCTACGACTCCGTCGGGGCGATCCGCGACGTGTTCCAGAACCACCTGCTGCAGGTCGTCGTCGCTGCTGGCGATGGAGCCGCCGGTCGGCCACGAGGCGAGCTACCTGCAGGACGAGAAGGTCAAGGTGTTCGCCGCCACGAAGGCGCTCGACTGCTCGACGATGGTGCGCGGCCAGTACGCCGGCTACCTCGCCGAGGACGGCGTCGCTCCCGACTCGCAGGTCGAGACGTTCGTCGCCGCCAAGTTGGAGATCGACTCGTGGCGCTGGGCCGGCGTGCCGTGGTACGCCCGCGTCGGCAAGGGCCATGGCGCAGTCGGCGACAGAGGCGGTCATCGAGTTGCAGGCGCCGCCGCGGCTGTTGTTCGACGAGGCCGGCGGACCGACTGCCCGAGCGCAACCTCGTCCGCCTGCGCCTCGGCAAGAACGACGGCGTGACGTTCTCGCTGCAGGCGAAGACGCCGGGGCCGCACCTCGACAGCCAGTCGATGAACGTGTCGGTCGACTTCGCCGCCGCGCTCGGCGATCGCCGCGAGGCGTACGAGCGGCTGCTCGGCGACGCCCTCATCGGCTCGCCGCGGCGCTTCGCCCGGGAGGACGCCGTCGAGCAGATGTGGCGGATCGTCGATCCGGCGCTGAAGCCGGAGAACTGCGGCCCGGTGTACCCGTACGCCGTCGGCTCCTGGGGTCCCGAGGAGGCCGACCGCATCCTCGCCGACGGCGACACGTGGTTCCCGCCGTCGTAGGTCGGCTCAGCAGGCGAGCGTGAAGGTCAGCGCCTCGCACACCTCCGGCCAGCGGTGGGCGGCCAGCGTGGTGATGCGACGGGTGAGGTACGCCTTTTCGACATACCGCAGTTGATCGAACGCGAGCGCGCAGGGCGCCGGCATGCCGTCGCTGCGATCAAGGTAGACCTGGGACGGGATGTCCCTGATGGTGCGTGTCGCTGGAACCGTCGACGACCGTGTTCAAGATCGGAATCGCCTCGTTGCGAGTCAAGACGAGATGGGGTCGAGCCTGCTCGTGCGGTGGCTCGTACCACCACACATCGCCTCGCGTCACCACGATTGGCCCGCCGCATCCTCCTCGGCCTCGAGAGCGCGCATGATCCGGGCGCCGTCCCTGAGACCTTGCTCGTCGAGATTGCCCCATTCGTCGATGGTCGGTGGCGGGTTCCGGCGATATCCCTCGACGTAACGTGCGACTTTCGCCGCCTCCGATTCCTGCCCAAGAAACGTGGCGAGCACGTCCCGGATGAGCGCCGACCGCGAGGTCTTGCGGCGTCCGCGCCTCCTCGTCGAGCATCTCGCAGCAGATCGTCGGTGAGCTGAACCATCGTCTGGACACGTGCCATAGCCCTATGATAGCGCTATGACGGAGGCGCCGACCGAGGACCCGCGGCCGGACGACCTGCACCGGGCGCCGTCGGTGGTGATCCTCAACACCGGCGACGGCAAGGGCAAGAGCTCGGCGGCGTTCGGGGTGATGATCCGGGCCGTGGCCCGCGGCTGGCCGGTCGCCGTCGTCCAGTTCGTCAAGAGCGGCAAGTGGAACGTCGGCGAGGAGAAGATCGGGCGCCAGCTCGGCGTCGACTGGTTCAACGTCGGCGACGGGTTCACGTGGGACTCCGCCGACCTCGACCACGACAAGGCGCTCGCCCGCCAGGGCTGGGAGACCGCCGCCGGGCTGATCGCCGCCGGTGCCCACCGACTCGTCGATCCTCGACGAGATCACCTACCTGTGCACGTGGGCTGGATCGACACCGCCGCGGTCGCCGCGGCGATCCGCGACCGACCCGAGCACGTCAACGTGGTCGTCACCGGCCGCGATGCCCCGGACGAGCTGATCGACGTCGCCGACACCGTGACCGAGATGCGCAAGGTCAAGCACGCCTACGACCGCGGTGATCAACGCCATCCGCGGCATCGAGTACTGAGCTGAGTTCGCTCGTGCACCTGCGGCGACCGACTGGCCGACCTGCCCGAGCCCGACGAGGCGGCGATCGCCGCCGTGCACGCCCGCGCCGCCGACATCCTCCGCCCGCCCGGTGCCCTGCAGTGGCTCGACGACCTCGCCGCATGGGTCGCCGGCTGGCAGCGGCGGCCGTTGCCGATCATCGAACGACCCGTCGGCCTCGTGTTCGCCGCCGACCACGGCGTGGCCGCGGCGGCCAAGGTCAGCGCCCTCGAGCCGAAGGTGACGGCGGCGATGTTCGCCGCCTTCGCCGAAGGGCGGTCGACGATCCGCAGCTTCGCCCGCCACGCCGGGGCCACGGTGACGGCGATCGACGTCGGCATCGGCAAGCCGACCGGCGACATCCGCGTCGAGGCGGCGATGTCCGCAGAACGCTTCGCCGAGATCGTCGACACTGCCTGGGCCGCAGTCGACGCCCTCGACGGCGACCTCCTCGTCCTCGGCGAGATGGGCATCGGCAACACCACGGTGTCGGCGGCCGTGGCGGCCGCCCTCGCCGGCGGGGAGACGGCGGCGTGGGTCGGCCGCGGCACCGGGATCGACGACGCCACGCTGACGGTCAAGCGCGCCGCCGTGCAGCAGGCGGTGCGCCGCATCGCCGGCGTCACCGATCCGCTCGAGGTGCTCCGCGAGGTCGGCGGCTCCGAGCTCGTCGCCATCGCCGCCGCGGTCGTCGCCGCCCGCCACCGCTCGCTGCCCGTCGTCCTCGACGGCTACGTCGTCACGGCGTCCGTGCTGCCCCTCGTGCTCCTCGCGCCGACGGTGCTCGACCACTGCACCGTCGGCCACTGCTCCGCCGAGCCGGGCCACCGCCGCCTGCTCGACCGCCTCGGCAAGCGCCCGCTGCTCGACCTCGACATGCGCCTCGGCGAGGGCAGCGGGGCGATGGCCGCCGTCCCGCTGATCGCGATGGCCTGCGCCGGCATCACGGAGGTCCCCACGATCACCGAGTGGTTCCGTTAGGACGTCACGAGGGCGGCGATGCGCTTGATGCCTTCGGCGATCGCTTCGTCGCCGACGGCGAACGACAGGCGGAGGTAGCCGGGGGCGCCGAACGCCTCGCCGGGCACGACGGCGACCTTGGCCTCGGTGAGCACGTGCTCGGCGAGCTCCAGCGACGTCGCACACGTGCGCCCGGCGAGCGGCCGGCCGAGCAGACCGCCGACGTTCGGGAAGCAGTAGAAGGCGCCCTGCGGCTCGATGCACGTGACGCCGGGGATGTCGTTGAGCATCGAGTGCATCAGGGCGGCGCGGCGCTCGAATGCCGTGCGCATCTCGGCGACGGCGCTGAGGTCGCCGCTGACCGCGGCGAGGGCGGCGCGCTGGCTGACGTTGCCGACGTTCGACGTGGCGTGGCTCTGGAAGTTGATCGCCGCCTTGGCGACGTCGGGCGGGGCGATCATCCAGCCGACCCGCCATCCCGTCATCGCGTACGTCTTGGCGACGCCGTTGACGACGATGCACTGGTCGGCGAGATCGGGCACGACCGTGGGCATCGACACGAAGCGGTGGGGACCGTAGGTGAGGTGCTCGTAGATCTCGTCGGTGATCACCCACACGCCGCGCTCCACCGCCCAGCGACCGATGGCGGCGACCTGTTCGGGCGGGCAGACGGCACCGGACGGGTTGTCCGGGCTGACGAACAGGAGCACCTTGGTGCGCTCCGTCATCGCCGCCTCGAGCTGCTCGATGGTGACCTGGAAGCCGGTCTCCTCGGTGGTCTCGACGATTTTCGGCACGCCGCCGGCGAGGGCGATCGCCTCGGGATAGGTGGTCCAGTACGGCGACGGCACGATCACCTCGTCGCCGGGATCGCACAGCGCGGCGAAGGCGGTGAACACGGCGTGCTTGCCGCCGTTGGTGACGAGCACCTGGGCCGCGGTGCACTCGTAGCCGCTGTCGCGCTGCGTCTTGGCGGCGATCGCCTCGCGCAGCTCAGGGAGCCCGGCAGCGGGCGTGTAGCGGTGGTTGCGCGGATCGGCGCACGCCGCGACGGCGGCGGCGACGATGTGCTCCGGGGTCGGAAAGTCGGGCTCCCCGGCGCCGAAGCCGATGACGTCCTCGCCGGCCGCCTGCAGGGCCTTGGCCTTGGCGTCGACGGCGAGCGTCGCCGACTCGGCGATGGCTGCGAGGCGGGCTGAAACTCGATTCACGCTGCCATGCTGTCACAGTGATTCGCCCGCCCCCGCCGCGTTGGTCATCCCCCCCGAGTTGCTGCCGGCCGACGGCCGCTTCGGGTGCGGCCCATCGAAGGTGCGACCGGAACAGATCGATGCGGTCGTCGCCGCGGCGACGTCGATCATCGGCACGTCGCACCGCCAGGCGCCGGTCAAGGGACTCGTCGGCGAGATCCGCCGCGGCCTCGTCGAGCTGTTCGCCCTGCCCGACGGCTGGGAGGTCGTCCTCGGCAACGGCGGCACGACGGTGTTCTGGGACGTCGCCACGTTCGGGCTCGTCGAGCGGCGCAGCCAGCACCTCGTGTTCGGCGAGTTCTCCAGCAAGTTCGCCGATGCCTGCGTCGCCGCCCCGCATCTCGACACCCCGTCGGTGATCTCGGCCGACCCCGGCGACCACCCTGACCCGGTCGCCGACGCCGCCGTCGACGTCTACGCGCTGACCCACAACGAGACGTCGACCGGCGTGGCGATGAACCTCACCGGCCAGAACGGGCCGCCGACGACCAGCTCGTCCTCGTCGACGCCACCTCGGCGGCGGGCGGCCTGCCGTGGGATCCGGCCGACGTCGACGTCTACTACTTCGCCCCGCAGAAGTGCTTCGCCGCCGACGGTGGACTGTGGATCGCCGCCTGCTCGCCGGCCGCGATCGAGCGCATCGAGCGGATCTCCGCCTCGGGGCGGTGGCGCCCCGCCTCGCTCGACCTCGCCATCGCCCTCGACAACAGCCGGCTCGACCAGACCTACAACACCCCGGCCGTCACGACGCTCGTGTTGTTCGCCAGCCAGCTCGCGTGGATGCTCGAGCTCGGCGGGCTGGCGGCGTGCGCCAAGCGGTCGCAGGCTTCGGCCGAGCACCTCTACGGGTGGGCCGAGGCGAGAGCATGGGCGACGCCGTTCGTCGCCGACCCCGTCAAGCGGTCCACCGTCGTGGCCACGATCGACCTCGACGGCACGATCGACGTCGGCAAGCTCAACGCCGCGTTGCGCGCCAACGGGATCGTCGACACCGACGGCTATCGCAAGCTCGGGCGCAACCAGATCCGCATCGGCATGTTCCCGGCGATCGAGACGTCCGACATCGTCGCCCTCACGGCCTGCATCGACCACCTCGTCGAGCACCACGGAGACGCGCTGAGCCGTGACTGACGCGCTGGCGCTGGCCGTCGACGAACTGCCGCCGCTCGCCGATCCGGTGCTGCTCGTCGCCCTCGGCGGATGGTTCGACGCCGCCAGCGTGGCGACGTCGGCGCTGCGTCTCGTCGCCGGCGAGTCGAACAGCGTCGTCGTCGGCGAGATCGACCCGGATCCATTCTTCGACTTCACGGTCGTCCGGCCGACGGTCGAGAACGTCGACGGCGAGCGCCAGATCGTGTGGCCGGCGAACGTCTTCCGTGCCGTGCGGACAGCGGCGGAGCATCGCGATCTCGTCGTCCTCGAAGGCATCGAGCCGCACGTCGCCTGGCCGACCTACGTCGCGTGCGTTCTGGAGGCGATCGAGCGACTCGGTGTCGGCCTCGTGGTCACCCTCGGCGCCGTCGCCGACACCACGCCGCACACCCGGCCGCCGGCCGTGGTGGGGTCGACCACGGACCCCACCCTGGCGGCGACGTTCGGCCTCGTCGGACCGAGTTATCAGGGACCGACCGGCGTGATCGGCGTGCTCCACGGCGCGCTCGAGACACGGGGCGTGCCGTCGGTCTCACTGCGCGTCGGCGTCCCGGCTACCTACCCGAGGGCGAGCACCCCCGGTCGGTCGCCGCCCTCGTCGCCCACACGGCCCATGTTCTCGGCGATGGCGCTGCCGGTCGACCTCGCCGAGTCGATCCGCCTGTGGGACGACGCCCACAACGCCTGGGTGGCCGGCAACGAGCGACTGCGTGGGTACGTCGAGTTGCTCGAGCAGCACTACGACTCGCGGATCGACGAGGTCGTCGGCGACACCGACCTCGCCGCCCACCTCGAGGAGTTCCTGGCCGACGGCGGCGACGACCCCGACGACGAATGAGTCGGCTCGGCTCGTTGGGGGTCAGCCGCCGGACGCGTCGGTGACCTTCGTTCGCCCGGCGGAGATCCACGGCATCATCGAGCGCAGCCGGCCGCCGACGTCCTCGATGGGGTGGGCGGCGCCCGCGTCGCGCAGGCGCTGGAAGTTCGGCCCACCGGCTTCACTCTCGGCGATCCACTCGTCGGCGAACTGTCCGGACTGGATTTCGTCGAGGATCTTGCGCATCTCCGCCTTGGTGTCGTCGGTGACGATCCGCGGCCCACGAGTGAGGTCGCCGTACTCGGCGGTCGTCGAGATCGAGTAGCGCATCCCGGCGATGCCTTCCTCGTACATCAGGTCGACGATCAGCTTGACCTCGTGGAGGCACTCGAAGTACGCCATCTCCGGGGCGTAGCCGGCGTCGACGAGGGTCTCGAATCCGGCCTGCACGAGGGCGGTCAGGCCCCCGCACAGCACGACCTGCTCACCGAACAGGTCGGTCTCGGTCTCCTCGGGGAACGTCGTCTCGATGACCCCGGCGAGCGTTGCGCCGATGGCGTCGGCGTACGACAACGCAAGTTCCTTCGCGTGGCCGGTGGCGTCCTGCTCGACGGCGATCAGCGCCGGAACGCCGCCGCCCTCCGTGTAGGTCCGGCGAACGAGATGACCAGGCCCCTTCGGCGCAACCATGATCACGTCGACGCCCTCAGGCGCGGCGATGCGACCGAAGCGGACGTTGAAGCCGTGGGCGAACGCCAGTGCCTTGCCCGGGGTCATGTGCGGGGCGACGAACTCGTCGAAGATCGCCTTCTGCTCGGTGTCGGGGGCGAGGATCATCACGACGTCGGCGCGTTCTGCGGCTTCGCCGATCGACACCACTTCGAGGCCCTGGGCCTCGGCCTTGGCCTTCGACGCGGAACCATCGCGAAGCCCGATGAGCACCTTGACCCCGGAGTCCTTGAGGTTGAGGGCATGCCCGTGGCCCTGGCTGCCGTAACCGATGATCGCCACGGTCTTGCCGCGGATCAGCGCCGGGTCGGCGTCGTCGGAGTAGTACACGTTTGCGGTCATGGTCAACCGGTCTTTCCTTTCAACGCGCGAACGCGGCTCTGCTTGTCGGCTTGGGGGTGGGCGAGCTTGGGGAGGGCGACCCGTCCCGAACGTTGGAGCTCGACGATGCCATAGGACGCGAGCAACTGCTCGAAGTCGTCGAGCTTGTCGGGCGGACCTTCGAGGCTCAGGGTCAGCGCCTCGAAGGCCACGCTGAGGACCTTGGCGTCGAAGATCGTGGCCAGTTCGAGCACTTGGCTGCGCTCCTCAGGAGCGACCCGCACGGTCGCCAGGAGCAGTTCCCGCTCGACCGACTGGCGCGGGTCGAGCTCGGAGATCTTGACGACCTCGATGAGCTTGAACAGCTGCTTGGTGATCTGTTCGAGCGGCGCGGACTCGACGTCGACGACGATCGTGATCCGGCTCATCCCATCGTGCTCCGACGGAGCCACCGCGAGCGAGAAGATGTTGAAGCCGCGCCGGGCGAACAGCCCGGCGACGCGGGCGAGCACGCCGGGCCGGTTCTGGACGAGCACGGACAGGATGTGGTGGTGAAGTTCTGTGCTCATCGGAGCGCTCCGGCACTCGCCTGCTGGCTCGGCGGCAGGACGAGGTCGTCGTTGGTCGCCCCGGCCGGGACCATCGGGAAGACCTTCTCCTCGGAGGCGACGCGGAACTCGACGACGACCGGCCGGTCGTTGATCGCGTTGGCCTTCTCGATCGCCGGCTCGACCTCGGCGACGTCCTCGACGCGGATCCCGACGCAACCCATCGCCTCGGCCCAGCGCACGTAGTCGGGCGTGTCCGGCGACAGGTACACCTCGGAGTAGCGCTCGTCGTAGAACATCTCCTGCCACTGGCGGACCATGCCGAGGTAGCTGTTGTTGAGCAGGGCGACCTTGATCGGGATCCGCTCGACGGACGCCGTCACCAGCTCCTGGGCGGTCATCTGGAAGCAGCCGTCGCCGTCGACGGCCCACACCGTGCGATCCGGGCGGCCGACCTTGGCGCCGATCGCCGCCGGGATCGAAAAGCCCATCGTGCCGAGGCCCCCCGAGTTGACCCACGTGTACGGCTCGGTGAAGTTCCAGTACTGCGACGCCCACATCTGGTGCTGGCCGACCCCCGACGCCAGGATCGTGCCCTCGGGAGCGGCATCGCGCAGCTTCTCGAGGCAGAACTGCGGCTTCAGGGCGGCGCCCGGCTCGCTCTGCTCGTAGGTCAGCGGGAACTGCTCACGCCAGCCGGACAGCTGGCTCTTCCACGCCGAGGTGTCGGCAGCCGCCGTCCCCGACTCGCGCAGGTCGCGGATCGCCGTGATCAGCTCGGAGATGACGGCGCGGCAGTCGCCGACGATGGGCACGTCGGGCCGGCGCACCTTGCCCTGCTCGGCCGGGTCGACATCGACGTGGATGATCTTGGCGTCCTGGGCGAAGCCGTCGAGACGGCCGGTGACGCGATCGTCGAACCGGGAGCCGAGGGCGATCAACAGATCGCTGCGCTGCATCGCCGTGACGGCGGTGGCGTTGCCGTGCATCCCGGGCATGCCGAGGGCCAGCGGGTGGTCGTCGGGGAACGCGCCGCGGGCCATCAGCGTGGTGACGACGTGGATGTCGGTGAGCTCGGCCAGCTCGCGCAGCTCGTCGGCGGCGTGCGCCTTGAGGATCCCGCCGCCGACGTAGAGCACCGGGCGGTGCGCTTCGAGGATCAGCCGGGCAGCCTCGCGGATCATCCGCGGGTGGCCCTTGACCGTCGGCCGATAGCCCGGCAGCGAGGCGGCGACGTCGGCGTCGGACGGCCAGTCCCACTCCATCTGCGCCTGCAGCACGTCCTTGGGCACGTCGACGAGCACCGGGCCGGGCCGGCCCGTGGTCGCGATGTGGAACGCCTGGCGGATCGCCAAGGGCAGCTCCTCGGCGGTCATCACCAGCTCGTTGTGCTTGGTCACCGAGCGGGTGATGCCGACGGTGTCGCACTCCTGGAAGGCGTCGCTGCCGATCGCCTTGGTCGGCACCTGCCCGGTGATCGCGACCATCGGGATCGAGTCCATGTAGGCGTCCATCAGCGGGGTCACGAGGTTCGTCGCCGCCGGCCCTGACGTCACCAACGCCACGCCAGGGCGCCCGGTGACGTGGGCGTAACCCTCGGCCATGTGCCCAGCGCCCTGCTCGTGACGCACGAGGATGTGGCGGATCGGCGACTCGAGCAGCGGGTCGTAGGCCGGCAAGATGCACCCGCCGGGCAGCCCGAAGACGACCTCGACCGACTCCATCTCCAAGGACTTGATGAGTGCCTGTGCTCCGGTGAGGTTCATGGCGTCGCTTCCGTTGTAGTGATCGGTGGTGGGTCGGGCCGAAAAGCAATCGACCTCCCGGCTGGGAGGTCGAGACGCGCACACGGGATTCCGTGCGCGCTAACAGATGAGTACGAGCGTGGTCAGTGGGGCGGGACCGGTCGAACGCATCGCTGCGAGTATGGCAGTTCCTCGCCGGGCCGCGGCAACCCATTGCTGACATTCGGAACCCTGCGACGAACACGCCCAGCTAGCATGAGCCGTTGGTTTCGGCGGAAATGGCGAGGAACATGCGAGTCATCGTGGCGGACGCGCCCGGCTACCTCACGACAGGCGTGCACACAGCGTGGTGAACGACGTGCAGACTCCGGCGCGTTCGGACCCGGTGCACCTACGGCCGACGAGCGGTTCGAACGCCGGGTCGTCGTCGGTGCGCGTTGCCAGCCATGTCGCGATACTGATCATCGGCGTCGTCGCAGGGTTCGTCGCGACTACCACCGGTGCGGCGCCGACCGGGCATCCGCTCACCGACGCGCTGCTCGTCGGGCTTGGTGTCGCCGTGATCACGATCGTCGGGTCACGCGGCACCGTGGTGGGCGCTTGCCCTCGCCGCCGCTGCAGCGGCGGCGCTCAAACCATCACTGATCGTGCTTGGCGTCGTGGCCGGAGCGATTCCTCTCGTCGGTGCGCGGCCCGGCGGCTCAATCGGCCGGAGCTCATGGCGATCTCGGCGGCGATCACGTTCAACGTGCTGATCCGCGCCGGTCACGAGCGGTTCTTCGGGTTCACGGCGATCGTCGCACTGTTGTGCGCTGCTCTCATCTACGTGACCGGCATCGGATACTTCCCCAAACGCGTTCGTCGAACGGCGTGGATCGGGCTGATTTCGGTTGCCCTCTTCGCTGTCGTGGCTGCCGTCGGCACCGGCTATGCGGTCGCGTCGGCCCGCCAGGACCTCTCCGATGGCGTGAGAAGCGCTGAACTCGGCGTCGCGGCGCTCGAACACGACCGGTTCGACGAGGCTGCCGAGTGGTTCCGGCGATCATCGGACCAGCTCGAGTCAGCTAACACACAGCTCGATCGGCCTTGGGTTCGACCGGCGGCGTTGGTGCCCCTACTCGCCCAGCACCGTGACGCGGTCGTCGACATGAGTGCCACTGGCGCCACGGGGGCGTCGACGGTGGCCGACGCGCTCGAACGAATAGACATCGATGCACTGCGCGTCCACGACGGCCGCATCGACCTCGATGCCCTCGCCGCGACTGAGAAACCGCTGAGCGATGTGCGGACTGCGCTCGACGAGTTGCAAGCCGCCACCGACGAGGCTCAGTCGCCGTGGCTGATCCCGAAGGCCGCGGCCGTGCTCGACGACTTCGACGAGAGCATCGACGAGCACCTGCCGTCCCTCGACAACGCGCTCGCCGCCATTGGGAAGGCGCCAGACATGCTCGGAGCAGACGGACCGCGTCGCTACTTGCTCCTGTTCACGAATCCTTCGGAGTCGCGGGGCCTGGGCGGTGCAATCGGCGGCTACGCCGAGCTGACGGCTGACAGCGGTCTGCTCACGCTGACCAACTCGGGCCAGGCCGCGGACCTCGACCGAGCGGCGACGGCCGCCGGCGCTCGGATCACCGGGGCTGCAGGCTTCCTCGATCAGTACGGTCGGTTCGACTACGCCGGCGGACAGGTTGGGGACGCCGCGTTTCGCAATCTGGCAATGACCCCGCACTTTCCCTGGGTCGGCGGGATCGCCGCGAGTCTCTACGAGACGATCACGGGTCGAGATGTCGACGGCGTGATCCTCGCCGACCCCTTCGTCATCGCCAGAGTGCTCGGGTACACGGGTCCCGTCGACGTGCCGTCGGTCGACGAGCAGCTGTCCGACGGCAACGTCGTGTCCTATCTCGTGCACAACCAATACATCGTCAGTGCCGATGACAACGAGGGCCGCCACGACGTCCTCGCCGACGCTGCCACAGCGACGATCAAGGCGATGATGTCCGGTGACCTCCCTGATCCGATCCAGCTCGCCACTGACTTTGGCCCACTCGTCGAGGAACGGCGGCTGTTGTTTTGGAGCGCCCACGAAGCCGAAGAGGACCTGCTCCGACAGCTCGAAATCGGCGGGGCGATCCCCCCGCTGAATGGCAGCGACGGCTGGGCGTTCACGGTGGCCAACCGCCTCGGCAACAAGCTCGACCATTATCTCGAACGTCACGCCCAGTACGAGGCGACCAACACTCTTGGCGTGACAGACGGAACGCTGCGCATCGAGCTCACCAACACCGCCCCGACGGAGTGGCTCCCCCAATCCATTCTCGGCGGCGGACGCTTCGGGCTTCCGCCAGGCACCAGCAGGCTGTATTTGTCTATCTACAGCGCCCTCGGTCTCGAAGCATTGACCGTCAACGGCGAACGCGTCGAAGTCGGCGCAGGCGTCGAACAAGGCTGGAACGTGTACTCGTTGTTCGTCGACATCGCTTCGAGTGAGACAGTCCTGATCGAAGCGGACTTCACCGGTGTCCTACGGCATCCGGAGACGGTCGTCACCTGGGTACAGCCGATGGTGCGCCCGTTGGAGATCGTCGCCGACTAACCACCGCCGGTGGGGAGCCGTCGCAGTTCGCCTAAATGCTGGCGACCGCACCTGTGCGAGTCGGACTGCCCTGCGCTTTCTCCGCGAACGTGCTCCCGAAATTGGCGATTGGGGACGCTCCGTTTCGAACGCCTATCGTCGAATTACCGCGCGGCCAAGACGAGGTCAGCCCACATGAGCTGCTGCCCTCTCGCGTGCTGTCAACCGCTGCCCGAGCATGCGAGCCTGACGTCGATTCGGAAGATACTGGCGCAAGACCTGATAAGGGCGGGCTGTTGAGTACGAGAAGGTCATCGAGTATCGGTCACTCGTCACTGGTGGCTTTGCCCGATGGAACAAATTACAGGTGTCTGCGAGGGCAGCGGTGAATGGAGGTCCGGTAACGCGATTCCACTCGCGGCTGTCTGCGAATGTCGCTATTCGTTGGTCGGCGACGAATCCCGATGAATACTTCAGTCCGACCTGGGCGCGCCGCGTTGCCTGACGATCAAGATATTCAAAGGGGCCGGCCTTATCATCCACATCGTTCAAGTACACAATGAGTTTGATCGAGTTTCGATCTTCGATGTCGATATGCCACTGTCGCTCCCCAACGCAACGGGAATCGGCAAACTCCCGACGGACATAGACGCCAAGATATCGAAGCGGGCCTCCGAAATACCATTCACCCAGGGCGAGATTCTCCTCACAGAGGCCCCACCTCCACACTTCAAAATCATCCAGAATCGTATCCAGCGGTAAGGCGACTTCGGTTTTTGTGGGTTCCGGAACAACCTTCGACAGCTGTTCTTTCATACTCAGTGCACGGCCCTGGATTTCAACCGGAATGATCGTGGACAAATTTACGGTGGTCGCGAACTCCGTTTTCAGCTTGAACAGCGAGGCTGATGAATAACCGCCGATTGCGGTGACAGAGTTCCTGTCGAATGTGTCAACGGCATCGGAACGGGCTCGCTTCGAATCGAAGAATGAGCTATTCCTCACGATGCGCTTACCTTTTCCCCAGGCGCGCTCTGCGCGTCTTACAACCCTCACAACGCCTTCTCCTTGCTGGACAACGGCAGGAACGATACCGACAACCGTCCTCGAAACAACCGAACCGATCTCTGTGACTGGAATCTTAACCGGTGACCGTCCGCCCATACGATCTCGAGGAGGACGACTAACGATGGGTACCCATCAGCACGGTTGCGAAACGTCTTGGCTCGGCACCGACGTCTGACCAACAGGAATGACAGAGCTTGTCGTGGAGGCTAGTGAACGTGCGCTCAGCCAGCCCGCACCGCGGCGGCACCGCTGGCGATCAGGCAATCTGCCTGGCGGCGTCGCTCGTCCTCCCGCCGGTACATCAGCTTGATCAGTGGCCGGAGCACGATGTGGTCGAGAGTGCCGAGAAGAATGAGCAGGTCGGTCGCCAACGTCCAGTTCTGGACGTAGAACAGATCGAGGCGGATGTATGCCTCGAACGAGGGATTGTCCCTCGCTTCGACCTGCCACAGTCCGGTGATGCCCGGGCGCACCTGGTGTCGGGCGTTCAACTCCTCCGGGAACTCGGCGACCTCTCGAGGCAGCGCCGGCCTCGGTCCGACGAGGCTCATCGTCCCCGCCAGCACGTTGAACAACTGGGGCAATTCATCGAGGCTCGTCGCCCGCAGGATTCGCCCGATTCGAGTGATCCGGGGATCCTGTTCCATTTTGAACAGCGGACCCTTGCGTTCGTTGTCGGCCTCGAGTGCCGCCAGGCGTGCGTCCGCGTCCACCACCATGGAACGGAACTTGACCATCTCGAAGAGACGACCATCGCGTCCGACTCGCTGCTGCCGATAGAGCACCGGGCCGCCATCCTCGAGCTTGATCAGCAAGGCGATGAGTGCCAGTGCGGGTGCCATGATGAACGCGATCGCGCCCGACACGACGACGTCGAACGCCCGCTTGATGGTCGCTTCCAAGCCGCTCAACGAGGCCGAGGACATCTCGAGAAGCGGTTGGTAGCCGATTGCGGTGGTGTGTACTCGTTTGAAGTCGATGCCGGACAGGCCAGGGTCGATGAACAGCGTGCGGCCATTTGCCCGTGCCTGCGCAGACAGATAGTTGAGCAGCCCCTTGTCGAGCTCGTTCGAGCAGAGAACGACGACGTCGACGTCCGCTGTCGCCAACACATCACTTGCCTGGTCGTAGGTCCCCTTCCAAAGTTGCGCCATCCCCGACGCGGCAGCTTCGTGTTGTTCGCCGATGACCGTCGTCACCCGCATCCCCAGTTCGGGATGGACGAGGAAGAGTTGGCTGAGGTCATTGGCGTGACGGCCCGTGCCGACGACCGCCACTCGCATCGTGTAACGACCGCGCCGCCGCTCGGCGTTGAGGTAGGCGCGATATACGGAGCGCCACAACACCAGCACGACCAGGGCAATGGTGCCTGCGAAGACGAGGTTGATGAACCGGAGATTGGTTGGCGCCTTGCGGTCGATCACGAGTGCTATGGCCGACAGCGTGATCACCGCACGGAACAGGCGGCTGATCTCGATCGATCGCACGGTGATGACCTGCGCAGTCCACAAGCCATGGAGCCGCATCGACCACAGGCCGACGGCGACGAGCACGGCAGCTTCGACGATCGCCTGGCTAGGGCTCCGCGGACCGTAGGAAGCGACGATGAGCAGGGGCACAGCGAAGCCAACGAAGATGGCGATGGCATCTCCGGAGCGCAGGGCGACCTGGAGCGGTTGCCTGGCTTGTGAGGTCTGCCTGGATTGACCTTGTGACCTGCGACGGCTGCCGATCGCGGCACCGCGAAACTTGGCAGGTAGCTGTCGGCCCTGGTATGGAAAGCCTGGTCGCTGAGCGCGTCAGTGGACGCGGCCCTTGTGTTGTCATCGATTTTCCGCCGTTGTCGAAGAACCGTTGGCTGACCGTCGAGAATGACGGTCAGCGAATCGGTGATGTCCGCCGTGCCGGTGCCGCCGGCACCGGGTCGATCAGAACCATATCACGCCTCTGTCGAATGTGAAGGAAATATCGCGACCGAAGTCAAGTCGGCCGGCGACTGTCCGCGGCTCTGATGGCGGATCCCGCTAACGCCGATTCGCACACAGCAAACTCGGCCCTACCTTCGGGGATCGGGGGCGACAAGTACCGCGTACCGGCGGTTCATACCGTGTAGCGCAGCTGGCTGTCGAGGATGCCGCGGTCGCGCAGCGCCTTGATCGTGCGCAGACGGACGTACCGGCCGCCCGTCCAGTCGGACTCGCCGAGCCCGGCGCCGATGTAGGCGCGGTAGAGCTCTTCGATGCCCGCCCGCACTGTCCAAGTCGGGGCGTACCCGGGCAACGACGTCTCGATCTTGCCGAAGTCGACGCGGTAGTTCCGCGTGTCGGCGCCGACCCCCGGCGCGAACGACACCTCACAGTCCGGTACAACCTCGGCGACAAGGTTGGCGACGTCGCGAATCTGGTAGTTCTCGCCGCTACGACCGACGTTGAACGCCTGGTCGTGGATCGCTTCGCGCGGCGCATCGATGCAGGCGGCGAACGCCGCGATGATGTCACCGATGTGGACGAGCGGTCGCCACGCCGATCCGTCGCTGTTCATCTTCACCTGGCCGATCGTGACGGCGAGGCCGACGAGATCGTTGACGACGATGTCGGCGCGCAGCCGACGCGACACCCCGTAGGCGGTGGCGTTGCGCAGGTAGACGGGCGAGAACGAGTCGGACGCGAGCTCGGCGATCGCGTGCTCGACGCGCACCTTCGACTCGCCATAGGGCGTCACCGGGTGGAACGCCGACTCCTCGGTGAGCAGACCGCCGCCGCCGGCGCCGTAGAGGCTGCACGACGACGAGAACAGAAAGCGCTCGACGCCGGCGTCACGGGCCGCGGTGGCGAGGCGCACCGAGGCGTGCAGGTTGATGTCGTAGGTCAGCTCGGGGTCGAGGTCGCTAACCGGGTCGTTGGAGAGGGCGGCGAGGTGAATCACCGCGTCGGCGCCCTCGAGATCGGCGGCGGTCACGTCGCGCAGGTCGCGGCGCAGCTCGGGGAGCGGCTCTGGCGGCCTGACGAAATCGCACTCGTCGAAGAAGCCGACGTCGAGACCGACGACTTCGTGACCGCGCGCGACCAGGGCTGGTGCCATCTCGGCTCCGATGTACCCGAGGTGCCCGGTGAGCACGACCTTCATGACGAAACCTCCATGACGAGACGGCGTTGTCCCAACAGATCTCCGAGCGGCGGCGGCATTACTCGACCACCACCTTGGGCGCGTGGAACGCCTCGGCGAAGCCCGCCCGCGCGTTGCACTCGACGGCACGCAGCGCCATCGCTGCCAGGAACACTTCTGGCCGGAACCACCGGCGGGACCGTTGCGATCCGAAGTGCTCCATCAGCAACTCGACCTTGCGTTCGGCGACCGCCGCCGTCAACGGCACGTAGAGGTTCGGGTGGCCGAGGTCTCCCTCGTACTTGGGGATCTCGTACTCGGCGATCAGGTGATCGCGAAACGTGTTCCAAGTCAGCTCGCCGATCGTGCGGTGGTCCTGATGGGCATCGGCGCGCCGGTGCGTGAAGACGACGTCGGGGACGACACCAGACGCATCGAGGTCGGACTTGAGCTGCTCGCAGGCGTCTTTGACAGCGTCGACGGCCGCCGGGAAATAGCCGTCGCGAAACTTGTGCACCGTGACATGGACGGCCTCGGCGTCGGCGAGGAACGCCTCGGCGCTGGCGCGCGCCTCGTCGGCGCGCGTCCCGGACGCCGAGAAGGTGACCCAGTGCACCCGCGAGCTGGGACGCTCAGCGAGCAGCCGCAGCAGCGTGCCGCCACACCCGATCTCGACGTCGTCGCTGTGCGCGCCCAGGCAGAGCATGGTGAGCGGCGCGCCGCTCGGACCCAGTCCGACACCGAGCATCTAAACCACCGTCGCTACGGGGATCGGGACGATGAACTGCGCGCCCCAGTCACGGCAGTGGGCGAGCTGGGCGAGGATCTCGTCGCGCAGATTCCACGGCAGGATCAAGATGTAGTCGGGCTTGACCTCGTCGATGCGGGCCGGATCGAGGATCGGGATGTGCGTGCCCGGCAGGAAGCGGCCGTGCTTGTAGGGGTTGCGGTCGACGGTGAAGTCCACGAAGTCGGTGCGAATGCCGCAGTAGTTCAGCAGCGTGTTGCCCTTGCCGGGGGCGCCGTAGCCGACGATTGTGCGACCGTCGCGCTTGAGCGCGATGAGCAGCTCGAGCAACGCTCGCTTCGTCTCGCGGACCCGCTCCTCGAACCGGCCGTAGGTCGCGACGTCGTGATAGCCGCCGGCGATCTCGCGGTCGCGGAGCTCGAGCAACCGCTCGGTCGGCGGGCGACTCTCGTCGGCGGCGTGGCGGGCGTGGATGCGCAGCGATCCGCCGTGGGTCCACAGCTCCTCGACATCGAAGATCGTCATCCCGTGCCCGGCGAAGATCGCCTCGGCGCTGGCGAGCGTGAAGTAGCAGAAGTGCTCGTGGTAGATCGTGTCGAACTGGTTCTCCTCGATCATGCGCAGGGCGTGGGGGAACTCGATGGTGACGGATCCGTGCGGCTTGAGGATGTGGGGGATGCCGGCGACGAAGTCGTTGAGGTCCGGCACCTGGGCGAGGACGTTGTTCCCGAGCACGAGGTCGGCCAGCTGACCACGGGCGGCGAGCTCCTTGGCCTTCGCCTCCCCGAAGAACGACGTGTCGGTCGGCACGCCCTTGTCTCGCGCCGCCTCGGACACGTTCTCCGACGGTTCGATGCCGAGGCACGGGATCCCGCGCTCGACGAAGTATTGAAGTAGATATCCGTCGTTGCTCGCCAGCTCGACGACGAAGCTGTCGTGACCGAGCCCGAGGCGGTCGGTCATCGCCGAGACGTACGAGTTGGCGTGCTCGAGCCAGCTCGTCGAGTACGACGAGTAGTAGGCGTACTCGGTGAAGATCGACTCGGCCGTTACGTAGTCGTTGATCTGCACCAGCAGGCAGTTGGCGCACACCCTGACGTGGAGCGGGTAGAAGGGCTCCATCGCGTCGAGCTGCTCGGCGGTGAGGAAGCTCTCACAGAGCGGTGACATGCCGAGGTCGACAACCGGGTCCCGCACGAGCGTGCCGCAAAATCGACACGGGAAGGCATGTGGATCGTTGCTGTCGACTGCCGTGCTGGCCTCGCCCGCCGTGATGATGGTTCGCTCGCTTCGCTCGCTCACGGCCGGGAGGGTACCGCTGTCCTGCCCCCACGGGCGGCGCCTCTGAAACATCTTGGTGCTGAGAAGTGGTCGCCGAGCAGTGAACGGACCGCGCGTGGCTCGAAGGTCTGCGTCGCGAACGACGACGGTGCGAGCAGCAGGTCGCCTGCCATCTCGCGCAAGCTGGAACGGAACCTGGCGTCGAGCGGCACCTTGCACCCGAATTCGGCCGGTCCACGATCGACGCCGGAAGGTAGCGCCGCGGACTCCAGGTGGCAATCCGTAGGCTGCGCGGTACCGTGTCTGGGCCATCAACGCAGGGTGGTGGCCTGATAGAAGGACAGCGGGTGGCGGCCAACCTCGCCTCGATCGCGGCAGCCGATGTTCCGGCTGTCGCTCAGTTCATGCACACTCATCTGAACTCTCGCGTCAGCGCGACTGCGTGGAGCCGGGCGTTGGACGTTCCATGGCGAGTGGAACCGCCCAACCACGGGTTTCACCTGCGCGACAACGGCGCGGTCGTCGGCGCCTATGTCGCCTACTACTCCGATCGCTTGATTGGCGGCAGGCAGGAGCGTTTCTGCAACCTCGGGGCCTGGTGCGTCCTCGAGGAGTATCGGTCCCAGGGTTTGCGCCTGCTGACCTCGCTGCTGGCGCAGGACGGCTACCACTTCACCGACTTCTCACCGAGCGGCAACGTCGTCGAGCTCAACCGACGCTTGAAATTCAGCGACCTCGACACCACGACGGCGCTGCTCCCCAACCTGCCGACGATGCCGGGGCGATGCCGCATCGCTGCCGACCCCGATGTTCTCGCCAAGACACTCACCGGCGCGGACCGGCAGATCTACCTGGATCACTGCGACACGCAGGCGGCGATGCATGTCACGATCAGCTCGGGCGATGAATCGTGCTACGTCATCTTCCGCAAGGACACACGCAAGCGACTGCGTGTATTCGCTTCGATCCTGCATGTCAGCAACCCAGAGTTGTTCCGACGGTTCGCTCGGCACCTCGGTACCTACCTGCTGACCCATCATGGTGCCGCTGCAACCCTCGTCGAACTGCGAGTCGCTGGCGGCAAGCCGGCCGGCTCGGTGACCTTGTCGAGATCACGACCGAAGATGTTCAAGAGCCCCCATCTTCAAGCCGACGACATCGACTACCTCTACAGCGAGCTGACGTGTCTGGCGTGGTAACCGAGGGTACTCTGGTCGGGGAAGGGGGTCGGAAGTCCGATCACGGGCGTTGCGATGGCGCGAACCCGACGCGACGGCCGAACTTCGCCACCCGCGACGGACAGCTCGCCATCGGAGGGATGACGGTCGAGCGGTTGGCGCAACGGGTCGGCAGTACTCCTTTCTTCGCCTACGATCGCGCCCTCCTCGACGAGCGCATCGCGTTGCTACGCGCCAACCTGCCGGCGGACATCGAGATCAGCTACGCCGTGAAAGCCAACCCGATGCCCGCGCTGGTACAACATCTCAGTGGAGTCGTCGACTCGCTCGATGTCGCCTCCGGGGCCGAGTTGCGAGTGGCTTTGGATACGCCGCTGTCGCCGTCGAGAGTCAGCTTCGCGGGGCCTGGTAAGTCGCATGCCGAGCTGAGCCAAGCCATCGCCGCCGGGGTGGTCATCGAGGTCGAGTCGCCGACAGAGGCGGCCCGGGTCGTGAACCTCGGCACCCAATTCGGCATCCGACCACAGGTCGCCATCCGCGTCAACCCTGACTTCGAGGTGAAGGGATCCGGGATGCGCATGGGTGGGGGGGCGCAGCAGTTCGGCATCGATGCTGAGGACGTGACACCGCTGATGGCCCGCCTCGCCCATGAGGAAATCGACCTTGTTGGGTTCCACCTATTCGCCGGTTCACAGAACCTGCACGCAGACATCCTCATGGAAGCTCAGCGCCGAACCGTTGAACTGCTCCTCCGTCTCGCTGCCGATGCTCCCGCGGCCACGACCTACCTCAATCTCGGCGGCGGATTCGGAATTCCCTACTACGAGAAAGACACGCCTCTGGACATCGCAGCGATCGGTGCCAACTTGCGTCAACTGATGGCCGACAAGGTTCGGGAGGCGCTGCCAGATGCCCGTGTGCTCATCGAGCTCGGCCGGTACATCGTGGGCGAGTGCGGCGTGTACGTGACCCGTGTGGTCGACCGCAAGATCTCACGCGGTAAGACCTTCCTCGTGGTCGACGGCGGGATGCATCACCAGCTCGCTGCGTCGGGCAACTTCGGTCAGGTGATCCGGCGCAACTATCCGATGGTGGTTGGCAACCGGATCGACGAGGAAGCGTGTGAATCGGCTCAGGTCGTCGGTTGCCTCTGTACGCCCTTGGATCTGCTTGGTGACAACGTGACGTTGCCGACTGCTGACGTCGGCGACTTGATCGTTCTGTTCCAGGCCGGTGCCTACGGCCTAACGGCGAGTCCGACGTCCTTCCTCAGCCATCCGCTTCCTCTGGAGGTGCTCGTGTGAGCCAGCACGAAGAACGAGCGAACCATCCTGACAACGGTGCACCGACGGGAGCACAGAAGGGAACCAGCGTGACCGAGTCGTCCGCGTTCGATGTTGTCAAGGCGACCGTCATCGAGACGCTCGACTTGCAGGACCGCGAGGCGACAATCTCGCACGACACTCTGCTGTTCGGAAGCATGCCGGAGCTCGATTCGCTGGCACTCGTCGACTTGATCAGCGCCCTCGAAGTTCGGTTCGGATTCGAGATGGACGGCGAAGACATCTCCGCGGAGGTGTTCGAGAGCGTCGGAAGTCTCGCGGCTCACATCGATCAACGACTGAGCTGACGCCTGGGTCAGCGCGTTCGGGGCTGGCGGTCGAGAACGCCTCAGCCGTCCTCAGCGAGGACTCGGACCGCGGTGTGATCGATCTTGCCGTTGCCGAGGCGCGGCAACTGCCCCACCGGGATCAGCCGCTCGGGAAGCATGTCTGGACGCAGCAAGGACGCCAGTGCTCGGCGCATCTCGTCGGCGTCCACTGACCCCGACTCGACGACGCTCACCAACATTCCATCCTGTGTGGCGATGGTGAACGAGGCGAACCCGTGCTTGCTGCGAATCGTCGCGTCGACCTCGTCGAGGTCGACGAACGTGGCGCTGCGTTTGACGCGACGTCCGGAGCGACCGAGACAGAACAGTTGTTCGTCCATCACCGCGCCGACGTCGCCGGTGACAACGACGTCATCGCCAACCCACCGCGGGTAGCTTCCCGCCTCACCGAACACATAGCCCGCTGCTCCGTGGGGAGCCCGGATCGCCAGCATGTCTCCACCCTCGTGGGCGATGACCTCGGTGTACCACACGCCCACGCGCCCAACTCCGATGCTGACACTTCCGTGTATCGTCGGGTGTGACTCGCCGCCTCTGACCCTCGCCGCGCTGGCGAAGCCGGCCGTCTCACTCGTTCCGTAGGTGTTGACGACAAGTGGAATGCCGAGATCGTGCACCTGCTGTGCCTGAACAGCGAACAAGCGGTCACCACCCGACCCCCAGACGCGTAGCGTTCCGGGTGCCGCCGGACGACGCTCAGCGAACGCCAGGTCGATGAATCGCGGGGCCAGCCTCACATGTGTGGCTCGCACGCGGTCGACGAACCTCAGCGGGCGCAGCCGATCACCCAGCGCTGACGACACGTGCACAATCGCACCGCTGGCCAAGGCCAACAACAGGTTCGTCATCGACATGTCGTAGGCGATATGTGAGATCTCGGCGAACACGGCCGTCTCGTCGAGCTCGAGCGCTTCGGCGCCTTCGGCGACAAAGGCGGCAACAGTCGACCAAGGGGTCAGCACCGCCTTCGGCGCACCTCCTGTCGAACCTGACGACACCGCGATGTACCCCGGCTCACGCGATCGGCCCTGCTCCTCTGCTCCTGCCCAGGATTCCTCCTCGGACCCTCGAACGCCATCGCGGTCGACGACGACATCGGGTCGAAGACCGCGGTGATGGCGCGAAGCCGGTCTTCCGGTGCGGAGGGATCAAGGAAGCAGATCGTGTGGTCGGCAGTGATCGCGGCGACAAGCATCACGAGCGCGTCGGTCGATAGCGGTAACGTCACTGCGACCACCGGCGATGACTTGCGGCCAACTCTCTCAACGAGACGGGCATGTTCAGAGGCGGCTGTGAGCAGCTCGTCCGTCCCCAGCTGCGTCGCTGGATCGTTGATCGTCGCCCCGGCGCCCAACGATGCTCGCCGCGACAGCAGGCGATCGGCGAGCGCGTTCATCGCGTGCCATCCTCGGCCAGCTGCTCATCGAGATGGAACCGCGGTGGCTGATCCACGCGTTGTACCGCGCGCGGCCGTTGCCGACACGATTCGCTCCCACGTCAACTCCGAAACGTCGGTCACAACGGCGAGGCCGAGCTCCTGGAGTCGCCCCGCGATCTCACCCTGATGATCATCGATGTGCTCGTCGAAAGCTGCCCGACGCGGAACAAGAATCGGTACCTTCGCCGCCTCGAGGACGGTGAGTGCAATACCCGCGCCGGCATGCGCCACGACGACATCGGCTTCAGCGATCGCAGTACCGAGCCTGGCGGCGGGAACGACCGGTTGCGCCTCAATCGGGAGACCGGAAACATCGGTGCACCCGGTTTGCCACAGGACCTCGACGTCGTCGGGTATCACCGCCACCAGGCAGTCCAGCAAACGCCGAAACCCATACTTCGATGACGTTCCAAGGCTCACGACAACCCGGCGGACGGCAGTGCGCTTCGTCGCCTCAGCCCGGTACCCGTCGAGCGTCGAGCCTCGGTACTGCCAGCGACCACCGGCCAAGTGAGGCCACTGCGTGTAGAGCGAAATGCCCGGGAACCGTCGCAACATCCGGCCGGCCATCGAAAACCCGTCGGTGCGCGTCACACTCTCGATGTAATGCGCCGGCAGCCGTCGAACGGCTGCGTGCGGCAACGTCGACACCGCGAGGCTCGAGCCGGTACTGATCGCACGAGTGATGTCGCTACGACGGAACAGGCCGTGTATCAGGGCGCCATTCCGCGCCGCCGCCCGCCAATCTCGCGTCGGTGCGGCCCCGACCCAGGTGACCTGCTCCGCGGCGAGCATCGACTCAGTCTGCGGTGTCCGGACCGTGACCCAGAGTCGGTCACCTTCGAGTCCGAAGCGATCGACCAGCGAGTACAGCTGTACGACATGTCCACCGTCGTTGGCTGCGAGCAGTGTGGTCACGACGACGTCCTCGCACACGTTTGGCCTGACTCGACGGGAACGATGGTCTTCCCACCACCGCCGACCATCACTACAAGAACAGAGAGCAGAGCCAAGGGAGGTTGACCGATTGAACGAGGGTGGAACCCAAACAGGCGATTCTGGCGAGACTACCGTCCGTGTCTGCCTCATTCGCCCTGTTTGAGGCGCGAATTGCGGGTCAGCGGGTACTGATGTCGCGGAAGAACGACGAGTCGCTGCCCCGCCAGCGTCGCCACGCACTCAGCAGGCGCGTCGCCACCGCGACCACAAGATGCCCCGGTACGTGAACGATCAGCGCAGGGCGCGCACGGAGCAGCGAGACCAACCGTGAGCGTGCCCTGTCCGCCGCGAGTCGCGGCGATCGGAGTCCCGCAGCGAGAACATCTCGGTTGCCTTGGTGGACTCGCGCACGACGGCTGACGCACCCACGAAAGGTGCGTGGCAGTGTGACCAGGACCCGGACGTCCCGCAGCCGCCGCTTCTCTTCTGGTTGGAACAAGCCGTCGAGGTAGAAGTCGTCGGCAATGACGTCCGGCCACTCCTCAAACCGGGCTCTGCCGGCCTCATTGATCATCATTGCCCCGGTGCCCGCGATCGCCTCGCTGTGTTCCTGGAGAGCCGTCCACACTCGATAGTGCGAAGCGACGACCCGGCCCGCTCCGCTCACGTCATAACTCGGGGTGGGCGCGACGGCCAGAACATCTGGTGCTCTGAGGGCGGCAGCAAGCCGGCGAACTGCCGACGCGCTGAGCACGACGTCTGCGTCGAGGTACAACCGCAGCCGTGAGCCGAGGGCCCGGTCGCCGGCACGGAGAGCAGCCGGCTTCGAACTGGGATCGAGCTCGATCACGCGGGCCCAGGGCGCCATTTGCCGTGCGACCTCCGCCGTCCCGTCTGTACAACCGTTGCACACGATCACGACGTCGGCATCGGTGGCCAAATCGGCCAGGCCGTCGAGCAGGCGTCCAATCGTGCGCTCCTCGTTATGGGCGGGAATCACGACACCGAGCCGAGCCACTGGCGGGAAGCTAGTCGCCTGCAACGAGGCGCGTGTGCGCAGCTCCGGCGACGACGACCAATCCGGCCCCTATGCTGTCGCAGTGAGTCTCGGCGGTCGCGACAGATGAAGGTCGCCGCGGTTTCCCCACATCTCGACGACGCCGTGCTGTCCGTGGGCGCGACGATCAGTGCACTGAGCCGTCAGGGAGCACATGTCACGATCGTTACCGTGTTCGCTGGCGATCCACGGGCGGAGACGCCAGCCTCGTACTGGGACGCCACCCGCGGCCAGCCGACCCAGGGCGCCGCCGTTCGCCTACGCCGACGCGAGGACGAGCTCGCGGTCGCGGAGCTCGGCGCCTCTGCCGTCGCCCTGCCTTGGCCCGACAGCGCCTATGTGGGACGGCGCGACCCTGACGCGATCTGGCAACAGCTGCACCCCATTCTCGGCGACGCCGATCTCACGCTGCTGCCGGGATGGCCACTCAGTCACGCTGATCACCGATACACCACGATGCTGGTCATGGAGCGGCTCGGTCGAACGGCGCCGATCGCCTTCTACGCCGAGCAACCGTATGCCGCCGAGCCGGTGACGATGGTCAAGGGCGCGATCCGCAATCGCACGGTTGCGCCCCTGCGCCACGCGTGCGGGGGCGAGATCCGCTGGCATCGCTGCCGGCTCGATGCCGCGGCTCAGCGCGCCCAAGACCGCGCCCTCTCGCACTACGGAGGCGAGCTGGCGAATCTTGGACTCCGCGGCCGATGGGCAAAGCTGGTCCGCCGGCTTCACGCCGGCGAGTGGCTCGGTGTCGGAGAACAGACCGAGCTTCCAGCGGAGTTCAAGCTGACGTGACCGGAACGGACCCGAGAGGTTCGATCGACGTCGGCGTCGTCGTCGTCACGTACAACAGCGCCGGCACTGTTGGCGCACTGTTGTCCACGCTCGTCGATGGTCTCGTGGGCGTCGAGTGGCGCATCGTGTTCGTCGACAACGCTTCCTCCGACGGCACCGTGGCAACGATCCGCGGTGCGGGGTATGAGGTCATCGAGCTCGACCGCAACCGTGGGTACGCAGCGGCGATCAACCGCGGCACGGAGCACTTTCCCACGGCTCGCGCCATCCTCGTACTCAACCCGGACGTCGAACTGACGCCTGGATGTGCAGAGTCACTGCTTCGTACCATCGATACTGAGGACTCCATTGGCGTCGCTTCGCCGAAGACGTACATCCCGGACAAAGCCGACCCCCTGGACCACACCCAACGACGTGAGCAGTCCCTGTCGCGGATCTGGGGTACGGCGTTGCTCGGCGGGCGGCTCTCTCGGCGATTTGCAGCAACCTCAGAAGCCGTGGCGGACCCTCGTTGCTATGACGTACCCCGTGACGTCGACTGGGCGGTCGGAGCGGCCCTGTTGATCAACCGCCCGTGCATCGATGCCGTGGGCGAGTGGGACGAATCATTCTTCCTCTACTCGGAAGAAACGGACTTCTGCCGGCGGGCTCGGCAAGCCGGGTTCAAGATCCGCTACGTGCCCGACGCTGTCGTTTGGCACAAGGGAGGTGAGGGCTTAGTGAATCCGCGGCTGAGAGCAATGATGATCGTGAACAAGGTCCGCGAGTATCACCGCTGGCATGGGAAGTTGGCGTCCTGGTGCTTCTTCGCCGGCGCCCTCTTCCACGAGTTGACGCGTGGCCTGGCTGGACGGGCTGCGTCACGGACAGCGGCGGTGGCACTGATCTCACCGCGCCGCCGGCCGGCCGAACTCAATGCTTCGCAGACACTGCTGCCTCGGTGACGATGCGCGGGCCGACACGACCGATGGATGCCCGGTGGCTTGTAAATATCGACGGTTTGTGTCAGCCAGAAGGCCCGATGGTGGTCTCCGGGCTGACGCAAACCTCGTGGGCACGCCAGCAGTCGGACCGCGTCCGCCGGCGCCCACCGCTTCCTTCGGGGCATTGCGTGACCATGCAGTCCCTGGGAGCCAACGCAACAGCCTCGTAAGGACGCCTTCGGCCGCGCACGCTAGGGCCGCAGCATCGTGACGTGGTAGCGGAACCTGGCGTTGACCGAGTTCGGCATCGGGGATGCCTCGATGCGACATGTCAGTCCGTGCCGCGCCGCGGCTTCCTCGAAGAACTCCCGGCGTAGGTAGAGCTGGTCCAGACCGGCGTAGTCGGCGGCACGCACACCCTGGGCGGCCGCTCGCGCCTCGCGGGACTCGGCCTCCAACTCGGCATCGTTGACGTCCAGCACACCGACGGCGCGGGTCGCCTTGGCGATCATCCGCTCCAGCACCTCCTCGGCGTACGCCGCCGTCGGAAAGTAGATGAAAACGCCGTTGCTCAGCACCACGTCGTACCGTGGTTCGGTGTCGATCTCGCAAGCCTCCCGGACCTCGAGGTCAGAACCGGGCGGCAGTGCCGTCTGCGCGTGCGCGACGAGCGATGCCGCGAAGTCGGCGCCGCCCACCTGGGCACACTTGTCGCGCAGCCAGTACAGCAGTGCGCCAGCGCCGCAACCGACGTCGTAGACGGAGTCCGCCGGCCCGATGCCCAGGCTGTCGACCACGTACCGGAAGTGCACCTCGTGGTCGCTCAACGAGAGGGTGGAAGTGGGTGAGTGATATCCGCCGAGCTCCATCAGCACGTGCAAAGTGTCACCGTCGAGTGTGTCGGAAACCGAGATCCCCGAGCCCTTCCGACTCCACACCTGATGCCAGAGGAGAGACGCTCCTTCTAGGTGGCGGTCGTCGACTCCAGCCACGACGTGTCAGCCGTGGAGCCGGCGACGGCCGGCGACGTGACATGATGGCCGACGGCGCACGGTACGGTTCACCGCGACGCCGGTTCCCCGGAGTCCCGCCACACCTGCCACGGCCGATTGCCTCCGTAGTACATGGTCTCGAGATCCATCTTGTCCTTGAACGTGTCCATGTTCTTCCAGAAGCCGTCGTGGCGCTGAGCCATCAGCTGGCGCCGATCCATCAGCCGCCGGAACGGTTCGAGCACCAGGTCCTCTCCCGGATGGAGCAGATCAAAGATCTCCTGGCGTAGCGCGAAGAAGCCGGCGTTCACCCGCAGTGGCGAGTCACCGACATATTCGAGGTCGGTCACCTGGCCATCGCCGTCGGCGTGGATGATGTGGAACGTGTGCGGCGCAGGCACGCTCAACATGCTGGCGACGTTGTCGGTCGTGACGAAGTCGCGCACGTACCGGTCGAGGTCGAGGTCGGTGAGACCATCGGAGTAGTTGGCGAGGAAGATCTCCTCCCCCTCGACATGATCGCGGACCCGACGCAGGCGCTCGCCGATCGGGGAGTCGATGCCGGTCTCGACGAACGTGAGGCGCCACTCGTCGATGTCGGCACCGAGCAACTCGACCTCTCGACCTCCTTTGGTCAGCACGAAGTCGTTCGTCGCCCACTCGCGGTACTCGAGGAAGAACTTCTTGATCTCAAGGGCACCGTGTCCGAGACAGAGGATGAATTCGGTGTGGCCAAAGTGCGCGTAGTACCGCATCAGGTGCCACAGCACCGGTCGAGGACCGATCTCGACCAACGGCTTGGGGATCTTCTCTGAGTAGTCGCGAAGCCTCATGCCCATCCCGCCGCAAAACAGCACTACCTTCATCCCTGAGCCTCCCCGCCTGGAGCTATCGTGACAGATCACCCGCCCGAGCGGCCAGGTTCGCTCAGCCGCGATGTCGGCCTCACGCTGTCATACTACACCGGCATGATCATCGTCGACACCGAGTTGGCGCGGCGCGAGGAAGCCGGAGAACCGGTGCGAGTCGCACTCGTCGGCGGCGGCTACGTCGCTCGCTGCATCGCTCTGCAGTTCGTCACCGCAGGGCGCGGGATGCGACTCGTAGCCATCGCCAACCGCACCGCGAGCGGGAGCCGTCGCGGCGTACGCTGGCGCGGGCGTGGACGACGTCGTGCACGTCTCGACGGCTGGCGAGCTCGAGCAGGCGATCGCCGCTGGCCGCCCGGCGGTAACCGACGACGCCACCGTCGTGTGCGCCGCCGGTCCGGTCGACGTGGTCATCGAGGCCACCGGCCACGTGGAGTTCGGCACGCAGGTCTGCTTCGACGCCATCGCCCACGGCAAGCACGTCGTGATGATGGGCGCCGAGGTCGACGCATCGGTCGGCCCGATCCTCAAGACCTATGCCGACCGCGCCGGTGTCGTCTTCACCTACACCGACGGCGACGAGCCGGGCGTCGCCATGAACCTGCATCGCTTCGCCGACGGCATCGGCTATCGGCCGGTGTTGATGGGCCAGCTCAAAGGCTTCCTCGATCGGTATCGCAATCCCGACACACAAGCGGCGCTCGCCGAGAAGCTTGGGCAGAACCCGGCGATGCTCGCCGCCTTCGCCGACGGTTCGAAGCTCGCCCTCGAGGCGACGATCATGGGCAACGCGACTGGGTTCGTGCCGCAGGTGCGCGGCATGCGCGGCCACGCCTGCGACGACGTCACGGACCTGCTGTCCCGGTTCACGCCGGACGACTTCGTCGACGGGGGCCTCGTCGACTACGCGCTCGGCGCCGCTCCGCACACCGGCGCATTCATCCTCTGTCACAACGACCACGCCGAGAAGCGCAGACAGATGGCGTACTTCAAGATGGGCGACGGGCCGCTCTACCTCTTCTACCAGCCCTACCACATGCCTCCCTGGCAGATCGCCGACTCCGTTGCGCGGGCAGCGCTCTTCAGCGACGCGACGATCACCCCACGCGGCGCGCCGGTCTGCGACACGATCGCATGCGCGAAGCGCGACCTGCGCGCCGGAGAGCGCCTCGACGGCATGGGAGGCTTCGCCGCCTACGGCCTCGTCGAACGGGCAGAGATCTGCCGCCGGGAGGACTCTCTGCCGATCGCCGTCTCGCTCGACTGCACGATGCGGCGCGACGTGGCCAAGGACGCACCAATCACGTATGCCGACGTGCAGTTGCCGAAGGATCGGCTCGTCGACCGCTTGCGCGCCGAGCAGACCGAGCGCTTCGCGTCTGCCGACGCGATCACCGCCTGAGCAGAGTGACCGCACCAGCCCCACGACGTCGGTTCGAGCGGTCGAACGAGCTGCGCCCACGATTCCACGAGCTGATCCCCGGCGGCGCGCACACCTACGCCAAGGGCGACGACCAGTACCCAGAGGGCATGGCGCCGTACATCGTGCGGGGCGCTGGGAGCCACGTGTGGGACGTCGACGGCAACGAGTTCATCGAGTACGGCGGCGGTCTGCGCACCGTCGGGCTCGGCCACGCCTTCGCGCCGGTGGTCGACGCCGTCACACGACAGCTCGGACTCGGCGCAAACTTCGTGCGCCCCGCCACGATCGAGATCGAGGCGGCCGAGAAGCTACAGCGGCTCGTCGCCGGTGCGGAGATGGTCAAGTTCGGCAAGAACGGGTCGGACGCCACCAGTGCTGCGGTGCGACTCGCGAGGGCGCACACCGGACGCGACCTGATCGCCGTGTGCGCCGATCATCCGTTCTTCGGCGTCGACGACTGGTTCATTGGCGCGAGCGAGATGCCGGCCGGTGTGCCCGTTGCGATCCGGCAGCTGACGGTCACCTTCCCGTACAACGATCTGGCCGCCCTCGACGCCCTGTTCGACCGCCATCGTGGCAGGATCGCTGCGGTCGTCCTCGAGCCGGAGAAGGAGACGCCGCCCGGCGACGGCTACTTCGTCGGGTTGCGCCAGCTGTGCGACCGCCACGGGGTCGTGTTCATCCTCGACGAGATGATCACCGGCTTCCGGTGGGCCAACGGTGGTGCCCAGGAGCGCTACGACATCCGCCCCGACCTCTCGACGTTCGGCAAGGCGATGGCCAACGGGTTCTCCGTGTCGGCGCTGACCGGCCGACGCGAACTGATGGAGCTCGGTGGGGCCGATCACGACCGCGAGCGCGTCTTCGTGCTCTCGACGACGCACGGCGCCGAGACGCACGGTCTCGCCGCGGCGATCGCGACGATGGACACCTACCTCTCCGAGCCGGTGATCGAGACCCTGTGGAGCAGGGGACACCGACTCGCCGATGGCCTGCGTGAGGTCGCCGCCGCCAACGGCGTGAGCGACCAGGTTCCGATCCTCGGGCGACCGTGCTGCCTCGTCTACGGCACACGCGATGCGGAAGGCAACCCGTCACAGCGGTTCCGGACGCTGCTCATCCAGGAATTGATCGACCGCGGCATCCTGGCGACGTCACTGGTCGTCAGCTACTCCCACAGCGAGGCGGACCTCGACCAGACCATCGAAGCCTTCGACGGAGCGCTCGCCGTGTACCGGCAAGCCCTCGACGACGGCGTCGACCGCTACCTTCGCGGCCGCCCGGTCCAGCCGGCGATCCGGCCGCGCCGAGAGTGAACGGAGCGGCACCGTCGACGGGCGGCCCGCGGTTGAACGCAGCGGAGGAAGAATACTGGTCGCATGAGGTTTCGCGAGACCCCGGTCGCGGGTGCCTTGACCATCGAACTCGAGCCACACGTCGACGAACGCGGCTCGTTCGCGAGGGCCTTCTGCCAACGCGAGCTGGCTGCGGCAGGCGTCCACTTCGAGGTGCGTCAAGCGAGCCTCGCCCACACCGTCGCAGCTGGCATCGTGCGCGGCCTCCACTACCAGGTCGATCCGCCCGAGCAGAAGATCGTCCGATGCATCGCCGGTGCCGTGTTCAACGCCATCGTCGACGTACGTCCCGACTCACCGACGCGCCTGGCGACGTTCCATCTCCGGCTCGACCCGGTCGACCGCGTCGGTCTGTTCGTCCCCGCCGGTGTCGCTCACGGCTATCAGGCCCTGGAGGACCACACCGAGGTCATGTACCTCACGGATCAGTTCTACGAAGCGGGCCACGAGCGCGGCGTGCGCTACTGCGATCCGGCGCTGGCGATACCGTGGCCGATCACGCCGCGCAACGTGACACCACGCGACGAGCAGTGGCCGCTGCTCGAAGCGGCGGCGGAGCGCTGATCGCTCGATGAGCTGGACATTGATGGCCGCCAACGACGGCGTCACATCACCCAGCTCCCGGCGCTGGCCCATCGATGTTGGCCAGCGGGAAGACGACGATCCTCGTTCCGCGTCTCGCGTCGCGCGGCCTCCGCTGCTCGAGCATCGACGCCGAGCCGTTCACGTTGGACGCGAAGCGCCGGCACCTCGGCTCGGGCGGACGGTCACACGCTCACGTTGGCGCGTCGCTGCTTGTCGCCGGTCGCCAGCTCCGCCCAGCGGGCGAACATCTCGTGGTTCTCCTCCAGCTCTGCGTAGGTGCCCAACCCGACCGCCCTGCCGTCGGCGAGCACGAGGATGCGATCGCAACCGCGAACCGTCGAGAGGCGGTGCGCGATGACGATCAGCGTCACCGAATCGTGGAGCTTGGTGATCGACTCGGTGAGCGCCGCTTCGGTCTCGACGTCGAGGGCGGACGTGGCCTCGTCCAGGATCAACACCGAGGGATCGGTGTACAGCGCTCTGGCGATGCCGATGCGCTGGCGCTGGCCGCCCGAGACCAAGGCGCCCCGCTCGCCGACCATCGTGTCGAGTCCGGCCGGAAGCGACTCGACCCATGCGTCGAGCTGCGCGAGCCGAACGGCTTGCGCCAGCCGGTTGTCGTCGATGTTCTCGTAGGTGAACGCGATGTTCTCCCGGATCGATCCGTCGAGGAGGAACACATCCTGCGGCACATAGCCCGTGCGCAGGTGTTCACGGGCATCGACCGGGTCGCGCCCGTCGACGAGGATCTCACCCGTCGTCGGCGACAGGAGCCCGCAGACCAAGTCGACGGTCGTCGTCTTGCCCGAACCCGAGCTGCCGACGATGCCGAGCGAGCGCCCGGCTTCGAGCTCGATGCTCAGGTCGTCGACCGCCGCCCGGTCGCTGCCGCGGTACCGGAACCCGACGCCACGCAGCACGACATCGACGGGACGCGCCGGCTCGATGTCGCCCCGCTGGCCGTCGTCGTCGACGTCCGGAAGTCGGAGCCGGTAAATCCCCATCGCGTCGAGCTCTTCGAGCACCACCTGGACGCTGCCCCGGCCTGCCTTGATGTTGTTGATCGACTGGAGGATCCGCCCGGCGCTCGGCAGAATCCGGAACCCTGCGACGAGCATCACCCCCAGCGCGGCGAACGCTCTCTCGCCCTCGGTGAGCAGCTGCACGCTGGCGACGACACCGAACCCGATCAGGAAGACGATCTCGATGTAGTAGCGGCCGCACTCGGGGCCGAACAGGAGTCGCCGTTGGAGTCTCTGCTGGCGGACCCGTGTCCGATGGAAGTTCTCGACCTGACTGCGCTCGGCGCGCCGGAGGCGGATCTCGCGGAGCCCGCCAAGGGAGTGTTGGAGCTGGGTCAACGTCTCGCCGACGATGTCGTCGTGCTCCTTGGACCACCCCTGGACACGACGCTGGAAGATCCGGCTGAAGGAGAAGCCTGCGACGCTGAAGTAGACGACCGCGGCGAGCGCGGCGAGCGGGGAGATGATCACGAAAACGGTGGCGATAATCAGGATCGTGCAGACCTCGGCGACCACGGTGGCGAGCCCCAGCGCGCCGGGAACGAACACAGCGGCCAACGACACCACGGCGGTGCGCGACGCCTTGGCCGAGTTCCGGTTCGAGTGGAACTCCAACGGTGCGTCGAGGTATGCCGACACGAGGCCGGTCGCCGCCTCGGTCGCGCCGGAAGTGACAACGCCCATCGTCCACCACCGCACGGCTGCGCCGAGCACCACCCTGGCCACGAGCACACCCACGACGACGTAAAGGACTCCCATCGTCTGAGCGAGCGCCGTCCAGTCGCCGAACAGGCTTTCCATCGCCTCACCGGGAATGCCGGCGTCGGCGAGCGTGCCCCCCGAGAGGAGCTCGATGAGCGGCACCATCGCGCCGAGCGCGACCACCTCGAGGAGGGACACGCCGATCCAGGCGATCGTGGCCACGACGAGCTGGCGGCGGGTCCGCGGGTCGATGACCCACGCGTAGTCGCCCAGGCCGGTGCCGCGCAACAGCTCCTTGAGTTTGTCGCGTCCCATGCGCGGACGGTGCAGCGCGGCCGTCATCGTCGTCCCGGAACGCTGCGGGTGAGTGCACCGACTCCAGCGGCGACTGCGGCGCCGCCTGCGCTGCGCGCCAGACGCGGCGAGTTACGGACCATCCACCCCCGCACGCTGCGGCGCGCCCGCTTGTCCTCGACGTCGTCGAGCTGTGCGTGATCGATGGCTCGGAACAGCTCCCTCGTATACCGCAGCACGGTGCCGCGCTGAGGCGAGGCGAGCCCCGAATAGAAGCTCGCCCGGCCGGCGCGCGTCACCCGCTCGTGGTGGTTCCGCACGTAGAACAGCCGGCGCGGATCGCGCAACAACGGCCCCTGCAGGGCGAGCTCCGCGAGGAACAGCCGGTCCCCCGACCAGAAGAAGGGCAGCATCAGCCGCGTCCTAGCCATCATCTCACGTCGGTAGAGGCCGTAGCAGAACTGGCAGGCGTGGTTGAACGAGGCGAGTTGGGTGAAGCGCACGGCAGGGTCCGGGTCATCGGTGACGATCGGTTCTCGAGCCAGACCGATCTCCGCGCCCTCGCCGTCGATCTCACAGATCTCCGACACGGCAGCGGCGGCGTCCGGTCGGGCCTTGAGCAAGGCCATCGTCGCCTCGTAGAACTCCGGTGCCGCCACGTCGTCGTAGGAATGCCACTGGAAGTATTCGCCGTGGGTGTCGTTGAACACGGCGTTCCAGTTCCCGACGAGCCCGATGTTCTCGGGACGGCGAACGTAGCTGAAGCGCGCGTCGGCCGCCACCACCGCCTCGGCGATGTCACGGGTCGCGTCGGTCGAGGCATTGTCGGCGATGACGACCTCGAAATCCTCGAACGTCTGCGCCCGGATGCCATCGAGCGACGCCTGCAATAGCGCTCGCCGTTGTACACCGGCATCCCGACCGTCAGCTGGCAACCCATCAGAATCGAAGCTATCGTCGTGGCGAAGCGTCGCCGCGGCGACCACGGACCTGTTGAGTAGGTTGCGCGGCGATCTCGGGAGCTGAACCTTCGCGATCACGCCGTCGAGTGCTTCCGCGCAGGACGGCTCGGCAAACCAGTCGAGTTCGGCTACAAGGCCCAAGTCGCAGACAACAGCCACGGGCTCGTCGTCGATCACTCGTTGCACCTCGGCAGCCCCGCCGACACGAACTGTTTGCCTCGCCATCGACCCCCATCCAAGACCAACCTCGGAGTCGACGCGGTCGCTGGTCACCGCCGACCGCGGCTACGGGGACTCCAGGATCAAAGCCGATCTCGCCGCCGGGGTGGCCACCGTCGTCAACCCCCACGCCGGAGATGATGCCGTCTCGACGGACGTCACTCGCCAGAGCGCTCCGACCATCCCGATGCAGAGGTACAGCAGGTTCGTCAGAATCTGGTAGAAGAACGAGTCGAACGTGTAGGTGCTGACGATCAGGCCGACGATCGTCGCCGCGAGCGCGGCGCCGGCAATGCTCTGTTCGGGCGGGGCGCCTTGTCGGGTGCGCCAAGCAACCGCGACCACGAACCCGATGAACAACACGAGCGCAGCGACTCCGAGGAGGCCCATCGTGATCAGGAGAGCGTGGATCTGGTTGTCAAGGAGGAAGCCGTCGTCGATCGTGAACGTGCCGTAGCCGCGCCCGAACAGCGGGTACTCGGATACGAGCTCCATCACGAGGGGAAACCGTTTCTGGCGGGCTACGACGCTCGGGTCGCCTGGCGAATCTATGACCAGCGCTCGCAGCGTCCCGACCAGACCACCTACCGCCACCCCAGCAACGACCACGAAGGCGCCGGCGACGAGGAGGAACGTAAGTCGTTGCCACCACGTCACGGCGATCAACAACACGGCGCCTGCAGCGACCATCACCACCATGGCCGAGCGCGAGAGTGAGATCATCGCCGCGAAACCCAAGCCCGCCAGCGGCAAAGTCCATAGGAGGCGGCCTGGACGTGTCCGAAGCGACCAGTACGCGAGCGGAACGAGCCCGGCGGCGACCGACCCCGAACTCGATCGGATGCATTGCCGTCCCCCGTGCACGGGTGAAGTTCGACCGGGCCTCGAGCCCGGTTGCTGCGAAGTTCGAGATGAGCCCGGGTGGTTTAAGCGATCGAGCGAAGTCGACCCCGAGGTAGAATTCCGCTAACCCAGCGCCGACCATGATCATCGACGCAGCTACCACGGTGCGGGCCATCCCGGCGATTTGCTCTCGCGTTCGAAGTCCGTCGAGAGCCACGAGGGCGATGCCGGCGACTCCGAGCGTGGCGATCAGCGTTCGATCGGACTGGGTGCTCTCGATTGGCGTCAAGACCCGTTGTTTGCCCATGGTCCACGAGGCGAGCACGACGGCGATGTAGCAAAGAAGCGCCCAGCGCACGGGGTTGGGCTCGGCGGTCTGGGTGTTGCCGAACACGAGTCGTGCAAGCAGCCACCACACGAGGGCGATGACCCCGAACAGGGTAGGTATTGATCCGACGGAACCGGCGCCCGGGATGATGTAGTACGCCGGAATCAGAAAGAGGACGAAAAGGAAACAGCGCAGATACTGAACCGGGCTGATCGTCACGGCTGCGTGGCCGGCTCCTCGGCGGGCCGCTCGGCGACGTCGCCATTCGATTCGACAATACGTGCTCGCGGCTTCGCCGCCGTCCTCGCGACGCAGCGCAGCACGCTCTCTGGAGCGCCGCCCGCGGGCGATCTGGCGGCATCCGCCGCGGCGACGGCCGCAGGCTCCTCCGACTCGACCGTCACCCCCGCACCGGGCCGCGGAGGTGCAGCCTCCGCGACGATCGGCGCCGCGCTGACCTCCGTCGGCTTGGCCGCGGGCGATCTGGCGGCATCCGCCGCGGCGACGGCCGCAGGCTCCTCCGACTCGACCGTCACCCCCGCACCGGGCCGCGGAGGTGCAGCCTCCGCGACGATCGGCGCCGCGCTGACCTCCGTCGGCTTGGCCGCGGGCGATCTGGCGGCATCCGCCGCGGCGACGGCCGCAGGCTCCTCCGACTCGACCGTCACCCCCGCACCGGGCCGCGGAGGTGCAGCCTCCGCGACGATCGGCGCCGCGCTGACCTCCGTCGGCTTGGCCAGCGGGCGATCTGGCGGCATCCGCCGCGGCGACGGCCGCAGGCTCCTCCGACTCGACCGTCACCCCCGCACCGGGCCGCGGAGGTGCAGCCTCCGCGACGATCGGCGCCGCGCTGACCTCCGTCGGCTTGGCCGACCTCATCCGGCGACGCATCACGAAGGCATCAGCTACGACGGCACTGCCGAGAGCGAGTCCGCCCCCGAGCACCACAACACCCGCGAGTGCTCGCACCATCGACGACGCCGTGAGCGCGGGTTCGGACGGAGGCAACAACGAGCGGAAGGTTGTGCGGACGTTCTGGCCCACGCCCGCGTCGGTCTGCAGCGCCTCTAGCTCAGCCTCCAACCGCCCGATGACGAGCTCGTGGATCTCGTAGGCCAACTCAGCGGACGACGCAGTAACGGTGGTGTTGAGGATCGGCGCCCGGCGTCCTTCGCTCTGTGTGACGGTGAATGTGGCCGATGGGTCGACCGCCACGATCTGTCGTGCGAGCGCCGGATCGGTGGCGATCGTAGACATCCAGTCCAACGTGTCGATGCCCGGTGGGAACGGGTTGAACCGCGCGGTGGGCACCTGACTGACCGACACGGTGGACGTCAACCGGTAGGTGCCGTCGTCGTTCTCGGTGACATCAGCGATGTCCGGCGGGGTGACCGTGGCCAATGCCACCGAACTCCCGGCGGTGTCGAACGACCTCTGGAGGAGGGCCGGGCTGGCTGAGATCAGGTGCTCCACCGTCCCAACGGCGAGGTCCGCTGACGGCGCGTCGACGGTGAAGCGGATTACGGGGTTGTTGGGCACGGCCGCAACCTCGAACGTGTCGACAAAGCCGCTCTCAGCGACGCTGGCTCGCACGAATCCCGAGCCATAGAGCGCCGGCGCGAGCTGTGCGACCACGACCGGATCGAGCGGCTCGGGGCTGACGTCGGTCGCTTCTGAGGTCAGGAAGTAGGAGGAGGTCGACGTGTACGCATTTGCTCGCGTCGAGACCATCCACGCGCCAACGAGCAGGGTCAGCACGACGATCGGGAGAACGACCGGCCACCGACGCCGCACCATCTTGAGAATGTCGAGAAGATCCATGGCTGAAAAGCGGCGCGCCACGGTGGCCCGCCTGCACCGAAGTATACCCGTCTTCGAAAAGGAATTTCCCGAAATGGCCAAGAGGGCGCGGCGATCCGTGTCACGGCTCGCGGGCCGGCTGCGGGACTTCGCCCTCATGTCGCCGTCAGCCACCTTCATCAACGATGGTGTCTGTCACCTTCGGCGCGTCTGCGATCGCAGTTGATGGCGTGGCCGTGAGAGCCATGTTGGGCAGCGACAAACGAGGCGAGAAACATCGCCCTCCCGAGACGGTGGGGATCCCGCGGCGTGACCGGAGTCGCTGCGGCTCGACCTGCAGCCAGGCTCACCGTCTTGTATGGCGTCAACGGTGTCGGCAAGACGACCGTGCTCGGCGGGCTCCCGGCTGCACTCACGGGCGTCGCGCCGGAAAGTGGACGAGTCGAGCTTCATTGCGTCGTCGACGACAGCCCATGTGGTGACCTCTGGCGCGAGATCACCGATCGCGTCCCTTCGTTGGCTCACCAGATCCATATGAAGCGGGTGGAACCACGACGCCCGCGAACTGCTCCGAGATGGACGAAAGCACGCGGCGCAGCGGCGACGACTGTCCGGCCCACGGCGTCCAGGCGGGATAGGGGGCTTCGCCGCCGGGTACTGGAAGGAAACGGGGGATCCGCAGTATCCAACTAGCAGGAGAAACGCCTTGAAGAACGCCTTGAAGACGGTCGACACCTTCGACGGCTGGCGGTGTCGAGCAGCTCCGGCCGGCATCCATGTCTACGACGTCAACGGCGACAAGATCGGCGAAATGAAGGCCCTCTACTACCTCGACGACACCGGCCTTCCCGAGTGGATGGCGATTCGCAGCGGCTTCTTCGGGTTGCGCACAAGCATTGCACCAATGGTCCGCGGCTCGATTCGCGACGGCAAGCTGTATCTGCCCTACACCAAGGATCAGGTCAAGGAGGCCCCCAAACTCGCCCGCCATGGCTACTCCACCACCCTGAGGAAAGGCGAGCTCTTCGACCACTACGGCCTCGAACGTTTCGTCAGTGAGCCACGGTCGGACACCCGTCCTACGCGCACCGACCTCCTGGAGCAGGTCGGCGACGAGCACGTCGCGATGACCTACATCGGCGACGGTGGGGTCTCGGTGTCGCCGCGACAGCCGATGTGACGTTCAGCGGGACAGGTGTCCCGGTGGGCTGAAACACGGCGAAGCATGACCCGCTCGTCGAACGTCAATCCCCCGGCAATCATCGCTTCGGCAGGATCGGGATCCGTCAACGCCCAGTCGCGGCACTGTTCCAGCACTGGACACCCCCGGCAGATCGCCTTGACCTCGGCGATCTTGTCCTCGTAGGACTTGACAACCCGCTTGCCGTCGACGACTTCGTCTCGGCGGGGTCGCCCCCTGCGGACCGTCGGCATGATGAACAGGTCCATGCGGTTACGACAGGCCGCGTGACGCACCCATCCCTTCGGTTGCTGCACAGCGACGTCGAGCCGTTGTGCCGTTCCACGGTTTGCCATTTGCGCCTCCCGCCAAGGATTGCTCGCATCGCATCACCATCGGTCCGTCCGGTCCAGGACGGGACGCCAGAGTACACGGCGGCGCGAAACCACGCTCCGAATAACAGAACGCCGCGGGCGCTTACGGCCCACCTCAGCCGATGGCGAGCAACGCCGCAGACGTCGACGCTCACCGACCGACCACCCGACGCCGCACCCGCACGGCACGGCTGACCCCGGCCCGGTAACCGAACCTCGTCAACAGGGCCGGCAACTCGTCGGCTTCCTGGTCGCACTCGGCACGAACCGGACAGCCGGCACCCAACTCGGCAGCCGCCGCAAAGCCTCCACGGCCACGCCCCCGGAAGAACAACTCGGTCGCACCATGGCAGGCGATCCGGTGGTGCCAGCCGGAGCGCCACCACTGCTCGACCGGCACAGCAGCACGGGCGACGGACACCGGTGACCGATGGTTGTGCTCGTGTAAGCCAGCGGAGCGCTAACTGTCGCCAGCACTACATCCGTCCCAGGCGCGCTGTATGGCTGCGTGACCGGGTGGGGACGCTGTCAGGGTGCGGACTACCGCGAAACCGTCTCGCCCGCTACGTTACGGCAGCCGATCGGCGGAGGGGGAACGGATGAAGCGAAGGACGGCGGCGGTGCTGAGCGTGGTAACGGCGATGATCGGCTTGGCGATGGTCACCGGCGGCAGCGACGACGCTGAGAGCACCGGCGACTTCGATATCCGCCTACAGGAGGGTGCGCCGTGTTCCGAGCTCTTTGCGATCCTCAAAGAGATCGATGTGTCCTCCACTGGCATCCCCGAGATGAACGAGGCGATGCGAGCGGTCGGCTGCTACAGCATCGACTCGGAGCGCATCGACTCGGAGCCCATCGACTAGGCCACCAGACAATTCTCTGGTGCTGCATACCGCACCGCCCACCCCCCAGTCGTGCTCTCTCTCGCCGAGACAGAGGTTGTCGGCCTCCAGGGTGGGCGGAAACCGGCCGGTGCGCTGTCAGGGCGCCGACGATTCCTGCAGCGCGGTACGACGCAGCCGATATGTACGACGACTTCGGGCGTTTCGCCAGCTCGGGCTTGACCAGGCCGGCGCGGCGCAGGGTGCGGTAGATCGTCGCCCGTGACACGGTCACGTCGTGATGGGTGACGAGGTGCCAGCGGATCGTGTCAGCACCAGCATCGACGCCTTCGGTGACCAGTTCGTGACGCAGCTGGACACCGACGGGATCCCCGACGGCTGTCGTAGCCTCCAGCTCGGCAGCGAGGCGCACGACCGCGGCGCGAAGCTGGCGGTATGTGAAAGTGCGCTCTCCGTCTACGATCGCGACGCTCGACACGTGCGCCCGCGCGAGCAAGAGTCGTTGGTGTTCATAACACGCCTCATTCCCTATTCGCCTTGAGGACTCCGCCGACATTGCATGATGCCTGGTCATCCGGGGGCGTCAACGCAGCAACTAAGGCGTTCAGGTTTATCGTCCGCCCACGCTGCTCACGGAGGAGCGCACTCGCGAGGATCTGGCAGACATCCGACGGTGGAGACCGACGTCAACGCTTGCGAGCGAAGTCCAGCGCCTCTCGCGATTTGATCTCGAACCGACGCACCTGGCCTGGGTAGGGGGCGGGCGCCATTCGGGTCGCGGAGTCCGTTGGATGATTTGGGAGCGGGTGAGATCCTTGGATCAATCCCGAGTCGCCATCAATGCGATCTGGGAATACAGCAGATAGTCGAAGCGCCCACGGGTGAGTGAGTTCACGAATCGCGGCTTCGGACGAAGAGGATAAGCTGGGCCCACCTTGACGACGGTAAAACCGCAGTCACGAAACATCTCGGCGTACGATCGCGGGGTAAACCATCGTAGGTGCGTTCGGTCCATGATTCCCGAATCTTCTAGATCCCATCTGCCGTTCAGAAGCATGTGAATTGTTGAATAGTGTGCGACATTAGGAGAGCCTGCGACCACGATTGCGCCAGGCTTTAGGAGTCTGTGCAGTACGTTTAGAACACTCCATGGGTCCCTGAGGTGCTCGAGAACCTCACTCGCGATCAGTGCATCAAAGTAGTTGTCCTCGAACGGAAGGGGAGTGGTTTCGACATCGCCAACGATCACGCGGTGCAACGTTTTTGATGCCTCAGCAGCGGGCTCTGCACAGAGCTCTATGCCCGCCGCGTAGCTGCATTTGCCACTAGTTAAAGCGTATGCTGCGGTCTCGCCGCGGCCGCACCCCAGCTCCAACAGCCGTCCGGTGGGGTTGTCCGGCAGCGCGTCGACGAAAGGTCGTCGCGTGGCGCCGAAGTACTGGGTTGGTTTAGTGGCGTAGAGTGCAGATGGCGACGGACTCATGACGTCAGCCATCAGTGTTGGATTCAAGTACACGTTCCGCATTACGCCCCACGTGTCGTTTGCGGTCAACTCCAACTGCTAGAGCGCCCGCCGAATAAGCCGATAGCTCCACGCCGCGTGGAACACGCCGTCGGGCTTGTCCGTCGCCATCAGGTCCCGGGGTGTCGATACCCAACTTGCGCTCCCGCCTCGCGTTGTTGATGCGGTGGACCGTCCGCCCGGGCTTCGCCCGGCAGGCCTCGGTGATGGTCATGGCGGTGGCACGGATGGCCCTGGGGGTAGTTGCGGTTGTCATTGGTTGTGCTCCTTGGTTGTTGTCTCATTGCTCATCTCTCTGTTCTTTCGTTGTGAACGAGCGTGAGATGAGTAGGGATAGGTGAGCGGCGGCGGTAAAGGCCCCCAATCATGTGACCGCCCACGGGATCGTTTGCGCGACGGGCCGGACGATGGGTCAGAGCCGCGCCGAGCTCACTTCCTCCGTTCGACGTCGAACTCACTTCCTCCGTTCGACGTGAGGGGTGGGGAACCCACCGGGCATTTCCGCCGAGGCGACCATCCGCCGATCGTCCGGCAAGACGATACCGAGGACCCATGACGGGTGAGCCGCAAGCCCGTCGCCGTTGCCACGCGCAACAGCCCAGCGTCCCCCGACACAGGGCTGTTCGCCTGGTGGTCGTCGCAGCCAGGGCTCTGAATACCCCGTTGCAGGACCGGCTAGTCACGCTCCGCTCCATCTGCCAACATGGTCGCCGGGTTGAACCGGTGCCGAAGCTTGGGTCCGCCGCCTGGGTCGCCGACACCGACTCCCCTCATCGCACTCATCAGTGGATGGCCGTCTCGAATCGCAAGTTGACGGGCCCGTCGCCGAGTAACTCTGGCGCCAATTCGTCGTAGCAGTAAGTCCGCGTTTGTGCCGATGCCGAGTGTGGGCACCCCGTCCGCCGTTGGCTCCGTCGCCATGTCCGCCATGTCCGCCTTGTCGCCGAAGCCCCCGATCCGCCTCGGGGGTAGGCGAACCATAGGCAACGGTTCCTGCCATCGCAACCTCATACGTAGAAGGGCCTCCTAAACCGATCCGTGGGTCCGACCCCGACACGTCACCGTGATCGACGCCTGCCCGGTCAGCCGCGTTCCACCGCCACGAGCGAGACAAATTTGTCGTCTACGGCGCCCGAGTCGAGGCTGCGATCTAGAGCACGCCAAGGTGCCGGGCGATGATGGTGCGGGCGATCAATGCACCAACGAACCAGAGCGCCACAACGATTCGGAGACGAACCGCCGGTACTACACGAACACCCACCACGCCCGCTCGCCAATCATCTCGACATGCTCACCCAGATCGGTGCATTGCCCCGGCGGTGGTGTGGGAACCAAGAAGGAGCGATCGGCCAGCGGGGCGGAGCGAAGCAGGTGTTCTTCGCCGAGTTCCATTCGTTCCGCGGCACCTTGGGATCGGCGCCCAGCTGTGCCAACGTGGCGACCCCCGACGCGAAAGGGCTCGTCGAGCGAACTTCTTTTCGAGACGAGCTTCTTGCCCGGCCGCAGCTTCGACTCGGTGGCCGCCTTCAACACCCAGTTCACCGGGTGGCTGCGACGCGCCAACAGCGCATCTACGCACCACTAAGGGAGGATTCGCTTGGTCTATCGTGAGCGAGGTGCCGCCCGTACCCCTCGTCACGGTGGTGATCCCGGTCTTCAATCGCGAACGAACGGTCGTCGCTGCGATCGAGAGCGTCCTCCGACAGACCTATCAGAGCATCGAGGTCATCGTCGTCGATGACGCATCGACCGATGGCTCGATCGACGCTGTGAGATCGGTTTCGGACCCACGCGTTCGCCTCGTCGAGGCAGGCACCAACCGCGGCGCTCCGGGCGCACGCAACCTCGGAATCGCAACGGCGACCGGCGAATTCGTAGCCTTCCAGGACAGCGACGACGAATGGCTGCCGACCAAGCTGCAGCGACAGATGGATCTCTTCGAGTCGCGTGTGGTAGCGGTCTATTGTGGGATGGCGATCGTCGAGCCTCAGGGGTCTGGCAGGATCAATGTGAGATATAATCCTCCTTCTAACATTCCAAACCCAAGCGGCGATCTCCTCAATTTGCTACTAGAAAGCAGCATAGTTAGCACGCAGACTCTCGTCGTTCGCCGCAACGCGCTTGATGTTGTTGACGGGTTCGACGAGTCATTACCTGCGACCGAAGACTGGGACTTGGCAATTCGATTGGCGAAGATCGGACCAATCATTTTTGTTGATGACCTTCTGGTCGTCCAACGGTTCTCGGCGAACTCCTTGACCCGTAACGCCGCAAGTCGTCTCAGTGCCTTACAGCAAGTCGTCGAGAAGCACCTCGATGAATACCAGCTTCGTCCAAGAGTGCTCGCCAGGCGTTACTACGAACTCGCTGGTGGCCACCGGCAGTTTGGCAATCTCCGGAGAGCTGCAGGTTTCCTTCGCAAGGCTCGCCAAGCGGACCGGTCGTTCTATCGGGTGTGGCTCGGCTATCTACTACTCGCCAGTCATCGCCTCCTTCGGCGAAGCTGATCTGGGGCACGTACGTGCTCGAACGAGGGCGCATTGCTGATCGGCAGTCTCAAGCGCACGCCAAGGCGCACCTGCTGCTGACCGTTGACGTCGAGCTGGGCGATGCACGCCTGCCGGGTTGACAGCAACTGACACGCCACGGCGAATGGGCGCATGTCCACGAACCGGCTCCGGTCGCCGTACTGGCGAAGGATCTCGGCATCAGTGCCGCTCTCCCGATTGGCCGCCAAGCGCTCGCCGTGTGTAGAGACCCTTGGACCACATCGTGACGTGGCCCGGGCCGGCAGTGTGGAACGGGTGCGTTCTGTCGTGCCGAGTTCGTTTCGTTGTGTAAACCTGGCGTGTCCGGGAGTGCCGTCCGTCAACGCTCGATTAGGTCCTTTTCGCCGCGTGTACAGAATCTGAGGACGAGCTTTCGTCCTCGTGTGGTGCAATACGTTGCGCGGCACTTCGAACGATCCGTTCGAGTTTCCTCACGTAGTAACCCACCAGTGGCCGAATGGACAGGCGTACACCGTCCAGGATTGTCAAGAGCAAAGTGACGGCCCGTGCCACCGGACTGGACGTGACGCTCGGTCTTTGTGAATCTCGCATTAAGAGGACCGTCGATTGACGAGAGCCTAAAGAGTGTTGTCGAGCGCGGACCGAACTTGAAGCCGGCAAAGGGAATGAACACAGGTGAAACCCCGGACACAGAGTCGCACAGCACTTGCGTCGGTTGGCGTTCGCCATCATAGGTAGGGTCGCCTAACTCGATCAGGATCGAACCGGGCTTCATGAATACGCTGTTGTGCAATGCCGAACCAGACAATCCGGCAATTGCTTCGGCGCTGAGATAGAATCGAATCTGCTCAGAGAACGGCAATTCCTCCGGATACATAATCTGAAATCCGTACTTCGAGAATCGGCGCTCTATGCTCGCCTCGTTCGCACAGACACGAAGATGTGATCGTCGGCTCAGCCTTCGCCTTGAAAGGTAGATACGAAGCGAACCGTCTTGAATCGGAGTGATCCCTTGGGTAACATGAGAATAGACCCACGCTAGACGCGAGTCAACGGAGTGGTTGAGCCGAAGGAGACGTTCGGGAACGATGATCTCATCGGCGGAGATCTGGTCGCTCGCGGCAAAGACCACTCGGTCGATTGGGATTTGAAACTTCTGCAGAAGATACCTGGAGAATGGTGGAAATTCCGTACCAAATACGAACGGATTGAAGACGAAATAGTCAAACTCCGCTGCGGAAATTTCGCTGAAGATCCAGAACGTCGAGAGGGTTTCCGTGAGAAAATGTCCATAATGTCGGCCCATGTAGTGACCGAGATACACGGAACGGCCAGGAAGGCTCAAACACGTTTCGCTGACTGGCAGATAACTTGGGTTCAACGACGACATCCAGTCGTTACGATAACCACCAAAACGTTCGGAGAGATCTACCTTGCTCCCGTCAGATCGATAGACACACCCTTCTATCGGACCGGGCACTGTTGTAAAGCGAGTTGGTGAGATAAAGCCGCGCTCGATCACCTCGTAGGATCGACTGAACTCTGAGTCACGCATGGTGTCGGCGGTCGTCGTTCCGCTCGGAGTCACTGGGTCCGCCTCAATGTTGTGACTGATCCTCCGAGCCAACCGAGGGCTCACTTGAGGTGATCCGAGTCGCTCTCATCACTCACGTAGGACTCCATTCTGGTACTCGTCGTTTGAGTTCGGCGCTTACGCCTGCAGCAGCGTGGACTGCCTGCTGCAACTGTTCGGGTGTCGAGTTGCCAGATTGCTCGTGCAGTGTTAGGAGCCGTGGTTGCACAGCGCAGACTCTACCGACGAGGAGCTGGACTCTCGGCCGCGAACCGTTCACGCGTGTCGTAGAGCGGCTTGTTGAATCGCCCTGGGTCTGGTGGAGGCTCCGATGTTCCAACTCGGCGCCGAGCTCGTCCGGCTGCGCCGCTACGGCCTGATCACGGACGAAGTCGGCTACCTGCCCTTCGAGCAAGACGCCGCCAACCTCGTGTCCAGCTCGTCTCGTCACGCCGCCGCGATGATCTGACCCATGACTGCTCCGTTCGGAAAGTCGCGAGCCAGTCATACGGCTGTTACAAGTTCACCCGACACCACTTCGGCGGCGAAGTTCGACGCACTGGCGCGTAGATCTGCGGTGTCGCTGCCAATGCGGCGTCAGCATTACTACTCGCCGCGACGATCCTCGTGACAGCCGCCGCCGATCGGGCTCTGGCGAGGGCGCGTCCCGTCTTGGTGGTCGATCGCCGGTCGCACCGTACTTTCCCTGCCGATGGATCGTGCCCGTGGGATTGTCACGAAGCCACAATGCGTGGCGACCGGACTCAAGCCGCATGGCCGTTGCGGCTGGTCGGGGTACGGTCGCAGCCGCTGCGCCGTAGGGTGACTGACCCAGACGAGCGTGCCAGACGGCAGAGAAGGAGAGTTTGGATGGGAAGGGCCCAGTTCCGGCCCGGTGATCTCGTGGAGATCCGGTCCACGGCGGAGATCTTGGCAACGTTGGATGATCGTGGCACGACCAGGAACACGCTGTTCATGCCCGAGATGATTCCTTACCTCGGGCGCCGCCATCGCGTCGCTCAACTCGCACTCAAGGTGTGCACCCCGCCGGGCAACGTCAACCTCCGGTCAGGGGTGGTGTTCCTGGACGATCTGCGGTGCGACGGCACGGGCCACGGCGGTTGCCAGATGGAGTGCCGCATCTTCTGGCGGGAGGAGTGGTTGCGCCCCGTCGAATCGGGCTCGTCAGCCCAGCGTGCACCGTCCGACGCCGACGATGTGGCGAGGCTGACCGAGATCGCCACGGTCAACGCCGCTGTCCCGGGTGGCGAGAAGCCGACGTGGCGGTGTCAGGCGACCACGTTGGGCGACGCTGGAACGCTTGTGTCGTGGAAGGAGCCGACGCAGTACGTCCGCGAGATCACCGCGGGGAACGTCGGTGTCCTGCACTTCATCAAGGTGTTCGCCAGCGCGATCTGGCGCTCGATCGGGCGGAAGCTGTCGATCGTCGCCAGGCTGCCGACAGCTGGTGCCGACCGGGTGGATGGTGAGTCGCTCGGTCTGCAGCCCGGTGAGTGGGTCGAGGTACGCTCGCTGGAGGAGATCGGCCGTACGCTCGATGACAACGTCAAGCACCGTGGCCTGAGCTTCACGGACGAGATGGCCCAGCACTGTGGTCAACGATTCCAGGTGCACCGTCGGGTGGAGCGCGTCATCGACGAGCCCTCGGGCCGCATGCTGGAGTTCCGCAAGAACGCCTATGTCTCCCTCGAAGGACTCTTCTGCACCGGTGACAGAGCCCCCCGTCTCTGGTTCTGCCGCAAGGACCACTATCCGTTCTGGCGAGAAGCGTGGCTGCGCCGAGTCGACGATGCTGCTTCGAGCGCTGCTGCAAATGGACCGGCGCAAGGCAGTTTCGAGCGCCCGCCGGGACTGGCGGAGCACGAGTGAGCGAGGGGGCAGCAACCTCTCGACCGACATGATGCCCCAACAGCCTCCGAGGGCACGAGCAACGATCTAGCGGTGCCGCCTGTGAGTACTACAGATCCCGGGTTCATTGCGATCAGTCGCGCTAAGGAGTGGAGCGGGTAGGTAGTCACGCGGGACTCCATCGGTTGCGGTAGTTGATGAGTCGCCCGATGATCAGTACGGCCGTGGCGAGTTGGAGAGCGGGCTTATCTCTCCCGGTCCGGCGGCTGGAACCTTGACTTGGCCCAGGCCGAGGCGGTCACCCTCGGCCATCGACCCATACCACTTCCTGGAACTCAACGAACGTGCGCCCGAATTCGCCGATCAGCGCGGCGCGAACGGACTCATCACGACGCGGGCAATGTTCGCCGCCCCATCTCGAACCATCAACACGTCGCCCCAGACCCAGCCAGATCCGTCGACGCCGCCACTGTAGAGGCCCGCAACAGCGAAACCGTGCTCCTCCAAGATCCTGTGGATCTGAAAGAAGTCGCCGTGCGGTTCGTTAGGTCGGTGCCGGAAGTCGCACTCGGCGAGAACCAGATCAATCCGCCCGGCTGAGAGCATGCTCCTTGCGCCACGGATTACCTCTACCTCGTGGCCCTCAGTGTCGATCTTGAGCAGGTCGACTCTTTCGATGCTGCGTGCCTCACAGAACTCATCCACCGTGCTAACGCTCACGGTCGCGGTCGCGGTGTTGCCGGACGTGACTTCTTCAACGAGCGTGTTCTGGCCGTCGCGGTCGGTTGTGATTGTCGCCGCACCGGACACCGCCCCCAGTGCCTCGTTTACACACTCGACGCCGGCAACTCCGGCCGTATTCTTGAGTAGTTCTGCAAAGGTGCTCGGCACTGGTTCGAAGCTGTAGATGCGCCCGTCATGAAACACGGATGCCAAAGCTTCACGGTCTGGCCGACGTTTGCTCCGACGTCCAGCAGGGTCGGATTTCGGCGATTGCCCAGGAGGAAGCGAGCGTCGTGTTCCCACTGGACTCCGAACGGAACGCTGCTCAGCCTGGAAATGTGCACATCAGCACGCGCGAACAGGTTCTTCAGACGACGACGCATAGGACGAAACTAGTCCCATCCTGTCGAACTTCCAGGGAGTATCCGGGACTTTGTGTGAGCGGCGTCCATCTGGCGGGTGCTCTGCGAGCACGGCTGCAAGATCGCCCCGAACACCGATTGGGTGGCCCGCAAGCGGCCACCGTCGAAGCGGGTCCAGTGCGACGCCGAGCTGGTCGTGGAGATCCGCCGGATCTATGCGGACAACCTGTTCGTCTACGGCGCCGACAAGGTGTGGGCGCAGCTCAACCGGGAAGGCATCCGCGTCGCCCGGTGCACCGTCGACGACGTCGAGTTCGCCACGATGACCTACGTCGACTGGTTCAACCATCGTCGCCTCCACGGCGAGATCACCGCCGACGCCAGCTACACCACTCCGGCGGAAGCCGAAGACGCCTACTACCGTCAGACCACCCCGGCCACCGAGGCCATCACCCACTAGCCCGAGCAGTCACGCGACCCGGGGCGATTCAGTCTCCACGTCGCTACAAGCTTTGACCGCGTGCTCGCGATCAACGTTTGTTCGCGAATCTCTCGCCGTGCAGAGCCTGTCGGGGTGGCAGCTTGGTACCCGCGCTGTATTCGCCGCCGTTCAGAAGCTCGATGCGGGCAGTGTGCTCTCGTTGGCTGACGGCTCCATCGAGATCGAGCGGCACGGCTCTCGCGAGTCGCCGACCGAATTGGCCTCGACATGGCCGTGGATCGGGCGGCCGGCATTTCTCCGCGAGTACCTCTCCACCTACCTCGACGAGCATCCTGCCGCGATTCTTCAGCTCACGCGCGGTCAGGACTCGCGCATCCTGCTCAGCGCGATCGAGCCGTCGCGCCGGACGGGTCTGCGGGCGGTGACACTCAGCGTCCCGGAAAGCGAGGACGTCGTAATTGCCGCCGAACTCGCGAAGCGTTGCGGGGCTGACCACCAAATCGTCAACCTCGAAGGACTCGCCGACCTGTCGCCCGAGGATGCCCCACGAGCGGTGCGTTCGGGCATCACGCCGTCTGAACTACATGGCCGACCCCGTGGCGATGGCGGCCCTGACCCACGCCGAGGCGATGATTTGCCCAAGGTCCACGACTGTCAGGAGATCGCGGTCAGCACTTGGGTGTTGAAAACCGCGGTAGTCAGGGGCGCGGTGCCGTGCCGGCCCGTTCCCCACCCCCGTTCAATCCGTGCGTGCGAGCCGATCGGTTCGCCGGCGCCGATGGACACGTTCCGACACGATAAGCGCACCGACGACTTGGTGTCACGGACGGGCGTGCTCCCGCCAGATAGCGTCGGGACGGGTGCGTCGTGACTCCGTGGGCCGTGTGCAGCTACGCCACCTGCTGATGACTCTCGCGCACCCCGGAGCCGCTGACCAGGAAGTCGTGAGCATCGTCGGTGACGTCGATCCGCGTGCCGTGGTCGCGCTGGCGCGTCACCACCGCGTCGTCGTGCCTCTCCATGACCGGATCGCGTCGATCGATGGCATCGATGGACCAGTCGTGGATGCGCTGGCTGCCGCGGTAATGGTCGTGCACGCTCGCCAGGCGACGTTGCGTCGGACGCTCGATATCGCGATGCAAGCGCTCGAGCTCCCGGCCCTGGTGGTGAAGGGCCACGTGCTCGCCAACTGGTACGACGATCCGAGCAGTCGCGAGTTCAACGACGTCGACATCATCGTGGCGCCAGCGGACTTTCGACGAACGCTCGACGCGTTGTCGGCCGCCGGCATCACGTCGGCGATCACCAACTGGCATGGCCTCTTGGCCCACGCCGTCGCTGAGGTGCCGTTACGCGACAAATCGTCGGTGGTCGACCTGCATTGGCATGCAGTGGCGATGGGAAGCGCTCGCCGACACCTTCGTCTCCCAACGGCAGAGTTCCTTCGTCGGTCGGTGACGACCCGCGTCGGCGAACGCGAGGTGCACACCCTCGATCCAGTCGACACCCTGCTGCATCTCTGCGTCAATGCTGGACTCGACGGCGGCCGCCGGTTGCGCTCGCTCCTCGATGTCGACGTGGTCGTGCGGAGTGGGCGGATCGACTTCGGCGAGCTCGCCGCTCGGGCTCACCGCGCCGGGGCGGGACGGCTGTGCGCGGCGATGCTGCAACGGGCGGCGGGGATGCTGGCGACGCCCGTTCCGCCTGGGCTCCTGATGGATCTCACGCCCGGTCGCTCGTGGCTGATCACCAACCGCATCGTAGATAGCACGGCCTTCGGCCGGAGAAGAGGCCCGACCAGCCTGGGATCGGGACTGCTCATGTCGTCTGGTCGGGACACGGCCTTCGCGACTTGGATCGCATTCGCGCGCTCGGCCGGCCACGCCGTCGCGGTGCGCTGCGGGATGCCAGAGCTCACCGATCGTGGCGGTGAACTCGACTGGCAGCGGTTGCCCGACGATGGAAGCGTTGATGCTCATCGTCTCAACTTTCTCGATTGGGTCACCACGATCGCGGTCTCCGAAGATCGGTAGCCCGACCGCAACCCGCGCCCCGACGGTCCTGCGTGGCGCTGCGTAGCCTTCGATCGCGTGACGGGCGAGGCGCTCTACCTCATGAAGCCGGACGAGATCGTCATCGGCTACGTATTCGGACAGATGCCGTGCCCGCTCGACGAGGACCCCGGCCGGTCGTGCATGCCCACGGCGGGGCCCCGCGCAGCGCTCGAGGAGGTCGTCCGCGAGGCGCTCCAGCGAGCACCGTGCGGCATCGCCTTCTCCGGGGGACGCGACTCATCGGTGGTGTTGGCAATCGCCACCCACGTGGCGCGCCGAGACGGGCTTCCGGAGCCGGTGCCGATCACACGTCAGTTTCCGCAGTCGCCCGAGTCCGACGAGCAGACCTGGCAGGAAGCCGTCGTGCGCCACCTCCGGCTGCGCGACTGGCACCGCGTGGAGCTCCACGACGAGCTCGACGTCATCGGACCGCTCGCCGCTCGCCACTTGGTTGCTCATGGGGTCGTGTGGCCGCCCACGATCGCGGGTGATGTGCCGATGGTCGACGCCGTGCGAGGTGGGTCGCTCCTCGACGGCGAAGGCGGTGACCAGGTGCTCGGCGTCGACGCGCACCGCGTCGCTCCGGCCGCCAGCCTGCTTCGTTCACCTCGACCGCTGCGCCGTCGCCGCATCGTCGCGGCGCTGCGTACGTTCGAGCCCGCAAGTCGGCGGGGACGTGCACGGGCATCGTCGTACCCCAGGCCCTGGCTTCGTCCTCGTGGCGTCGAATTGGTGATCGATGCACTCCAACGAATGGAGAAGGACCGCCCTCTGAGCTACTCGACGAGCGTCCGCCGAATCGCCCGTCGCCGCGGCGAAATGCTCGCAGACGCCAATCGGCGGATCTTCGCTGCACAGCACGGAGTCGCCTTTGTGAGCCCATTGCTGGACAGCCGCTTCGTCGACGAGATCGCGCGCGATGGCGGTCACCTCGGCCGCGGAAGCCGCACCGCTGTGCTTCGCCGACTTGCCGCCGATCTCTTGCCGGACGCCGTGCTCGCAAGGACGAGCAAGGCGTTCTTCAACAACTGCTACATGGCACGCCATACGCGCGACTTCGCCACGAACTGGCGCGGCGGCACTTTCGACCCAGAGTTGATCGACGAAGATGCGTTACGCAGGGCGTGGCTCTCCGACCCACCCGTGCCCGCCACCGCAGCGCTGCTCCAGGAGGCATGGCTGGCTGCCTCCCACCGTGCGTCGGCAGTGTAGGGCTACCGGCTCGTTCGCAGTTGTCGAAAACCTTGGAAAGGCGTACGCCCTCGTGTACGCTTCCAGCCCACCGGAGGCGGACCGGTTGCCCATCCGTCCATCGACACGATGGAGAAGCATTATGACTGACTACACGTCACCGACGATCACGGAGATCGGTTCGGTTTCCGATGTGACGAGGGGTGCCGGCGGCGGTCCGAAGTGGGATGGCCTGTTCGACCTCATCGCGGCCGTCTTCACCGATGAGCCGATCGGAACCCAGCACAGCTGACGCTCGCTCCCCACGAACGTTCGTCAGTTGACATGGCGCGTATCCGGGCGCGCCTCCACGCGGTGCCGACCTATCTGCGAGTCGTCCTTCTGTTGACCGCGGTCGAGTCGTTGATCAGGTGGGTCTCGCTCCCGCGCCTGGCTCGCATCCTTGGCGTCCGCCTCGACATGCGGCCGGTGCTATCGCAGCCGCCGCCCTGGCGCGACCTGTCCGGTCTGTCGCCAGTGGCGAGACGTCGGCTTCGCTGCACGTGGCGAGCCACCGAGGTGTGGCCGTTCGGAGCGGGCCCCTGCCTGCGCCGGTCGCTGGTGGCCGCCCATCTGTTGCGCTCCTCGGGCGCCGCCGTACGCATCGGCTTCCCCGCCCAGCGGGAAGCCCGCGTCGCTCATTCGTGGATCGAGGTCGACGGCCGACCGTTGGAAGACGTCTCCCAGTACCAGCCGTTCGCCTGGGCGTCTGCCCGATCTGACTGATCGCTGTAACAGATGCCCGTCGTCTACGAGCAGTGTGGGCTGAGTCTCCGCTCGGAATTGCCGCTCGATCTCCCGACAGTTGCGTCCGGCGCCTGGGACGTCGACGTCGTGTGGGGCCGAGACGCCGCGAACACCTGTCAGGACCCACCAGGCCGGCTGATCGCCGAGCGGTTGTCGCCTGACGGCGCTGGCTGGTGGTACCGGGCCACCGAGGCCGCCGACGGCTACACACTCCGATTCGCCGGCACGGGCGATGTCGTAGTGTCGCGAGACCTGACCCGGGTCGAGGTTCGTGCTGACCCGGCCACCGATCGCTCGATCCTCGAAGTGCTCGTCGCCGGCACCGTGTGCTCGTTCGTGCTCACCCTTCGCGGGAGAACGGTGCTCCACGCCAGCGCTGTCGATGTCGACGGTGCCGCAGTCGCGTTCGCCGCGCCCTCTGGTTGGGGTAAGTCGACGGTCGCAACCGTGAGCTGCCTCCGGGGCGCCGCGATCGTCGCTGACGACGTGTTGAGCATCGATCCCGGGCCGCCCCCGACCTGTCAGGGCGGCACCAGCGTCCTCAGGCTGCGAGCGGGAGCAGCCGGCCTCGCCACCGTCCGCGCCGACGCGCGGAGCTGGCGCACGCCCGACGACCGTCTCGCGCTGTCTCTCGGCGACCCGGTCATGGGTCCGGTGCCGCTCGCCGCGATCGTGACCCCCGGACCGTCACGGATCGCCACCCGCTTGGATGCTCGCCGCCTGCAGCCAGCTCAGGCGCTCGTCCACCTGCTCGGACTCTCTCGCGTCGAGGGCTGGTGTCGAGAGGACGTGGTTCGGCGAGACTTCGACCGACTCAGCGCCCTGGTGAATCGCGTGCCCGTCTACCTGGCGATCGTCCCGTGGGGCCCACCGTTCCCGGATGCCGTCGTCGGCGAGCTGCTCGACCTGGCCACCGCGCCACAATGAACGAGGTGGTGCGCGACGGAGCCCGTCCAGCGGCGACGGTGCGCGCTTTGCAGACGGCGGTGTCGCTCGCCTGGTCGTCTGGGCGACGCCTACTCGTCGCCATCCTGCTCGCCACAGCGGTGACGTCGCTCACGATCGCAATGCAACTGTTGGTCGGGCGCGAGCTGATCGACCTCCTCGCCGAGTCGGATGACATGACAGCTCGGGATCTCGCCCCTTGGCTGGTCCTGCTCGCCGGCCTGCTGTTGGTCGGCTCGGTCTGTCAAGCCGTTGCCAGCGAGCTCCGCCTGCCCCTCGCTGAGCAGGTGCAGCAGCGGGCGATGGCGGAGATCCTCGACGTCTCGACCGAGGTCGAGCTCGAGGCGTTCGAGGACCCGCGGTTCCACGATGCGCTCACACGGGCGAGGTCAGCTGCGGTGGGCCAGTCCTCAGCCGTCGTGTTCGGACTCGTGACGGTGGCATCCACCCTGGTCGTCTCGATCGGGATCATCTTCGTGCTCGTCGCGGTCGCACCCGTTGTCGTACCGATCGCCGCCGCCGGCTACATCCCGGTCGCCATCGTCAACATGCGCAACAATCGAGCGACGTACGACATGGAAGTCGAGCTGACGGAGCTGCTGCGGAGCGCGCCTACCTCGAGCACCTGCTCAGCGACCGAACCCAAGCGAAGGAGGTGCGTGCCTACGGGATCGCGCCGACGATACGCAGCTGGCATTCCGACGTCTGGAGTCAACGCATCCGTCGTCTGCACGCCCTGGTCAAGAGGCGGCTGACCCGGAGTGTGTTCGCCTCGGTGGCGACTACGGCAGCGCTCGTCGCAGCGTTGTCGGTCGTGTTCCTCTTGGCCGCCAAAGGATCGATCACGCTCGGCGACGCCGCCGCGGCCATCGTCGGTCTCCAGCAGCTGAGCTCAAGACTCCAGTCGGCCGGCTCTGGGCTCAGCGCCGTGCATTCCGGGACGACGTTCCTTCACGACTTCGACTCGTTCCGCGCCACCCTGCCGCAACTCCGCACCGAACGAGCGTCAACCCGCCCACCAACGCCACCCGCAGTCCTCTCCGTTGATCGCATCGGTTACCGCTATCCCGGTGCACACGACGACACGCTCGTCGACGTGTCGTTCGAGCTTCGCCGTGGACAGGTGATGGCGATCGTCGGCGCCAACGGCTCAGGCAAGACCACACTCGCCAAGCTGCTCTGCGGTCTCCTCCGCCCACGCGCGGCGCGGTGTCGTGGGACGGGGTCGACCTCGCCCTGTGCGATCCCGAGCTCGTGCGCGCACAGATTGCCCCAGTGTTCCAGGACTACTCCGCCTTCATGCTGACGATCCGCCAGGCGATCGGGCTCGGCGACGTCGACCGGTTCGACGACGAGGTAGGCATCGCCGCGGCCGCGTCGCGTGCCGGAGTTGGTGAGTTGACGACGCGCCACCCGAAGGGACTCGACGTGCGGCTCGGCAAGGCGTTCCGTGACGGAATCGACATCTCGGTCGGTCAGTGGCAGCGTGTTGCGATCGCACGGGCACTGTTCCGCGATGCCCCGGTCGTGATCCTTGATGAGCCGTCTGCGTCACTCGACCCGCAGGCCGAAGCGGCCCTCTTCGACACGATCGAGGAACTGGGCCACGACCGCATCACCATCTTCGTGTCCCATCGCTTCGCGACCGTGCGCAGCGCAGACATCGTGCTGGTGATGGACCACGGCGAGGTCGTCGAGACCGGGACACACGACGAGCTGATCGGCCACGGTGGGATGTACCACGACTTGTACACTCTTCAAGCCCAACGGTTCGGCTTGGCCGAACGAAGCGAGGTGTGCTGATGAGCAGGCTGCGAGACTCGGCCCTCACGTGGAACGTGGTCGGCGACGAGGTCGTCGTGCTCGATCTGCAGGGCTCCGTCTACCTGCACGTCAACGGCAGCGGCCGCCTGCTGTGGGACGGCTTGGCCGGCGGCTGCTCTGACGACGATCTCATCGACCTGCTCTGCGAGCGCTACGCCGTCGAGCGTCGTCAGGCAGCGGTTGACGTCGCCGCCTTCGTCGCCGACGCACGGGGCCGTGGGCTCCTGACCGAATAGCGGAGAGCTGCTCGAAGTCGGCGGCGTGAATGTTCAGCCGGCGAGAACTCCCTGGATTCGGGCGGCGGTCAGCGTGTTCTCGAGCAGGCAGGCCACGGTCATCGGTCCAGTGCCGCCAGGCATCGGGGTGATCCAGCCGGCGACCTCGCTGACCGGATCGAAGTCGACATCGCCGACGATGCCGGCGTCGCCGCGCGAGATGCCGACGTCGACGACGGCCGCGCCGGGCTTGACGTGGTCGGCGGTGATCATCCGCGCCTGGCCGGCGGCGCCGACGAGGATGTCGGCTTGACGGCACAGACCGACCAGGTCGGGGGTGCGGCTGTGGGCAATCGTCACCGTCGCGTCGACGCCTTTGCGCGCCAGCAGGAGCGACAGCGGCAGCCCGACCAGCGTGGACCGACCGACGACGACGGCACGCTTCGAGGAGATCGGCACTTCATAGCGGTCGAGCAAGCGCATCACCCCGAGTGGGGTGCACGGGACGAGCCCAGGCTCGCCACGCACGAGACGCCCGAGCGACCTCTCGGTGAGTCCGTCGACGTCCTTGTCCGCTGGGACCAGCCGGAGGATGGCGTCGGCATCTAGCCCGTCTGGCAGTGGCAGCTGAACAAGAATCCCGTGGACCTTTGGGTCGGCAGCGAGTTCGCCGACCGCCTTTTCGACCTGCTCCTGTGTCGCTGTCGCCGGCAACTCGACGTTCCGCGATTGCAGGCCGGCAAGCTCGGCTTGGCGGTGCTTGCTCCGAACGTAGCTCCGGCTCGGCGAATCGTCGCCGGCAAGGACGGTGGCAAGGCACACCGCCGGTAACCCAGCCGCCTCGATCGTCGCTCTCATCCCGACGACGATCTCGTCGCGGAGCAGTTTGCCGTCCATCACGACTGCGTCTGCGGTCACCGCGGGCATCGTAGGGTTGCGGTGTGGCAGCACCTCCATCTCCAACCGTTCAACCGGCCGACGGCCGCCTCGGCGTGCTCACCGTCGGCCTCGGTGCCGTCGCCTCGACATTGATCGCCGGGGTCGAGTTGGTCAAGCGCGGTCTCGCTCAGCCGATCGGCTCGCTTGCCCTGATGGACACGATCCGCCTCGGAAAGCGCACCGACGACCGCAGCCCGTTGATTCGCGACTTCGTACCGCTCGCTCCCCTCGAGGACGTCGTGTTCGGGGCCTGGGACCCGTTCCCGGACGACGCCTACGTCGCCGCCCAGCGAGCCGGCGTCCTCGAGGGAGGCCGGCACATCGAGCAGATCTCCGACGTGCTACGCGATGTTCGACCGATGGCCGCGGCGTTCGATCGCACCTACGTCAAGAACATCGATGCCGGCAACGTCCAGGCGTCGGTCGATAAGCGGTCGATGCTGGAGGCGATCCGCGCCGACATCAACCGCTTCCGCGACGAGAAGCGAGCGGACCGCGTCGTGATGATCTGGTGCGCGTCGACCGAGGTGTTCATCGAGCCCGGCGCGGCCCACCTCGACCTCGAAGCCTTCGAGGAGGCAATCGATGCCAACGACCCGACGATCGCCCCGTCGATGCTCTACGCCTACGCCGCGTTGCTCGAGGACGTGCCGTTCTGCAACGGCGCCCCGAACCTGACGGTCGACACACCGGCGCTGCGCCAGTTCGCCACCGACCGCGGCATCGCCATCTCCGGCAAGGACTTCAAGACCGGACAGACACTGGTCAAGACCGTGCTCGCCCCGATGCTCAAGGCCCGGATGCTCGGTCTGTCCGGCTGGTACTCGACGAACATCCTCGGCAACCGCGACGGCGAGGTGCTCGACGATCCGGACAGCTTCAAGACGAAGGAGGAGTCCAAGCTCGGAGTGCTCGAGGACATCCTCAAGCCGGATCGCTTCCCCGAGCTGTACGGCGACATCTTCCACAAGGTGCGGATCAACTACTACCCACCGCGTGGCGACAACAAAGAAGGCTGGGACAACATCGACATCTTCGGCTGGCTCGGCTACCCGATGCAGCTCAAGGTCGACTTCCTCTGCCGCGACTCGATCCTCGCCGCTCCCCTGGCGCTCGACCTGGTCCTGTTCACCGATCTCGCCCGGCGTGCCGGACTCGGAGGCATCCAGGAGTGGTTGAGCTTCTACTACAAGAGCCCGCAAACGCCGCCGGGCCTCTATCCGGAACACGACCTGTTCATCCAGCACACCAAGCTGAAGAACACACTGCGCTGGATGATGGGCGAGGACCAAGTCACCCACCTCGGCCGCGAGTACTACGCCACCCCGCAATGATCGGTCTTGTGCGGCCGTTCGAACTCTTTGGTCGCTGTGATGACGTTGGCGGGCAGCTGTGAACCGCCCTGGCTTTGATGGAGGCACTCGGGGGTATGGTTCTCAACCCCTTCGTTTGGTTCTCAACACTTCGTGATGTCGATTCGGTGGCACCACCCTCGGTAGGTGTGGGTCGGTTTCGTCGCTCATCGACGACCTAGCGTCGCACGCTTGTATGTTCGCTCGCCCCTGGGCTTCAAACCCCACCATCGGAGACCCCGGAACAACACCCTCGAAGCGACCTTCAGTGACCGACGATCGCGAGGCTCAGCGATCGCTCACAACGAACCCCCGGGCACGACTCCACTACCACGGCGGGTGGCCACGCGGTGGTGCTACGGCGACTGAACCTCGTGAAAATCCGTGGCTTCGCCCGGTCCTTCAGGTAGAAATGTTCCCTGGCGGTACGCCTCTTGGCGAGGAGAGAGGGATAGATGGCGGAACAACAGCGACTCGCAGCGACTTTGGCGTTCGACGCGGGGTTGATCGACATGGGCAGGCGGATGCACGAGGAGTTCGTGTCGAACTCGCCGTTTCAACACGTCGTCCTCGACGACGTCCTTCCCACGAACATCCTCGACGATGTCCTCGAGGAGTTCCCGACACCGTGGTCGGCGCCCTGGGAGGAGTTCGACAAGCAGACCGAGCTGAAGTTGGCGCTCAACGATACCACCCAAATGGGTCCCGCCACGCGGAGCCTGCTGGCCGAGTTCAACGGGCATGTATTCGTCGAGTTCCTCGAGGAATTGACAGGCATCAAGGGACTCATCCCAGACCCTCACTACGTGGGCGGCGGGCTCCACCAAATCCGACCGGGCGGATTCCTGAAGGTGCATGCCGACTTCAACAGACACCAGCAACTTCAGCTCGACCGGAGACTCAACGCCCTGCTCTACCTGAATCGTGATTGGGAGGAGTCGTTCGGCGGGGCCCTCGAACTGTGGGACGAGAAGATGAGCCGTCCGGAGAAGGTTGTGCTCCCCGTGTTTAACCGCATGGTGATATTCGCGACCACAGACTTCTCGTACCATGGTCATCCCTCGCCACTCATGTGTCCTCCCGACCGGACTCGCCGATCGATCGCGCTTTACTACTACACAAACGGCAGACCAGCGAGCGAGGTCAGTTCCGACCACTCGACGCTCTTCCAACGGCGTCCCGGCGAGGCGTTCCGTCAACGAACGATTCGCGACGAGGCCAAGCGATGGCTACCACCGGCGGTTACGGACTTCATTGGGGCGCGCAAGCGAACCTGATCAATCGATCGCTTGGCACGACGCGGACCCGCGCGTCAAGCGGTCCTCGGCCTCCCTCCGAATCGTGAAGCGCCCGCTGATAGTTGCGTGAGCCTGTCATCGGCCCGGCGTCTGGTGCCATTCCGTCTCGTTGCAAGCCTCTGAGGCGATCGTGGAAACCGGTTTTCATGCCGCTTCTCAGGACGGCGTCGGCTGCCTGCCGCGCTGTGCCGACGGAGTCTGGGACGTCGACGTCCATTGGGGGGAGGACATCGAGGACAGCGGCGCACCACCGTCAGGGCAGCCCATCGCATCGTTCGTCCACGACAATGTTGCGTGGTACACGGCGGCCGCCAGCGACTCCGGATATCTTCTTGCCGAAACGGTCACGGCATCCCTCCTGGCACTTCGCGGCGAGACCGTGCTCCACGCCAGTGCCGTGGCGATCGACGGAGCGGCCGTGGCCTTCGTCGGCCAATCCGGGCGAGGCAAGTCGACGATCGCCGCCCTGCTGTGCGTCGCCGGTGCCGAACTCGTCACCGACGATGTGCTGACCGTCGATCCCGGACCACCGGTCATGTGTGCAGGCGGCGCATCGGAACTTCGCCTTCGCCAAGCGGCAGCGAAAATCGGCCAGGGGCGGCCCGGCACGTCAAGTCGGAGGACCGCGGACGACCGCCTCGCCCTCGCCGTCAAGGCGGCGCCGCAACGGCCACTACCGGTCGCCGCAATCGTCATTCCATCGCCGTCGCGGACAGCGGTCGAACGTGGAGTTCAAGCGGCTTGAACCGAGCACCGCCCTGTTTGCGATGCTGTCGTTTCCACGGGTGCACGGCTGGCAACGGGCTGACGTGCTGACCCGCGACTTCTCCACGCTGAGCGATGTCGTCAACCGGGTGCCGACCTATGACGTGACGATTCCATGGGGTCCGCCGTTCGACCCCGACATCGCCCGCGCGCTCTTGACATTCGCTTCAGCGCGACCCGAGTCATCCGTCTGAGTGCTGGAGACGCGGTCACGAGGCCAGAGGACGTGACGTTGAAGAGGGAGGTCACCGACGTGCAACCCCCTCCTGATTGAGCGCCTCGCGACGTCGGGATGCACCGCACGGCGAGATCGACGAGTCGACCGGCGTTGACGCGTGAATCGAACTGCCGTTCTGCGCGCTCTCGCGCCGCCCCACCGAGCGTGCGCCGCAGTTCGGCATCAGCAACCAGGCGACGCAGTGCCGCTGCCAGTTCATCACCGTTTCCTGGCTTCACGGAGAATCCCGTGACGCCGTCGATCACCAGCTCGCGCAGTCCCCCGACCGCCGACAGGACCACCGGCAAGCCGGCTGCACCCGCTTCGATCGCCGCGATGCCAAAGGTTTCGGAACGGCTCGGGAGCACGAACACGTCACTCGTGCGATAGAGATCTCGCAACTCACCCCCGTTCGGTTCCAGCCCGTTGAACACGGTCACGCCGGGCGCTCGGGGGATCGGTGATCGGGTGACCACTCGCAACTCCGCACTCCCCCTCGGCAGCGCGGCGAAGGCGTCCAACAGCACGTCGCCCCCTTTGCGGAGGAAGTCACCGCCGACGAACAGGATCTTCACGGTGTCGCCGGTGCGATCGGCGGGCGTCCACAGCGTGGTGTCGACGCCCGGAGGTATCACCTCGATTCGCCGTGGATCGACCGCGTAGTCGGTCGTCAACGAGTCGGCGACCCACTGTGACCAGGGGGCGTGGGCGGCGGCGCGTTGCATGACTCGGCGGTTCCAGCGGAACTTGGCCCACCGAACGAGACCCGTTCGATCGAGCCGATGTTCGTACTCCCGGGCCATTTCATCGAGCTGCAGCGGAGTGACGTCCGAACAGAGCACGTACGGCCGTCTCCGCACGCGACGCGGTCCGATTGCCGCTGGCACTTGCGTGTTGAACACGCTGACGTCTGGCTGGACGCGATCGAAACCCTCAGCAACCTGCCGCCGGCCGCGAAGCGTCACCCGGATGGGCATCGACGGAAGCCGTTCCCACCACTCGGAAGTCGGCGCGTAGTCGACGATCACCCATCTGGAGTCGATGTCCCTTCGGGCGTCGACACCAGCGCGCAGGTTCATGGCGTGTGTGTGGTGGCCGAGGTGGGTCTCGACCACAAAGGTGATGTGCGGCACCTCCAAACCACGATGGAGGTCGCCGACCAGCACGGCGCCAGTGTTCCACGGCGCGATTGCGCAGAGCTAGCGAATCACAGGTAGCCGACGTCGGTCCAGATCGCCGGGAGCATGAAGCCGAAGGCGCCGAAGTTGGCGACGTCGGCGTTGGTCGCCCACAGGTCGGGGCGCTGGTAGAGCGGGATCGTGTGACCGTAGTCCCACAGGATGACGTCGATCTGGTTGGCGATCGCCGCCCGCTCCGTGTCGTCGACGGTGCTCGCCAGTTCGGTGAGCAGCGGGTCGAGCTCGGGAATGTTGGAGAAGCCGAAGTTGCTCTCCGAGCCATTGCCGAACAGCTGGTCGATGCCCCGGAACGGGAACGGCGTTCCGGTCCACGTGAACGCGATCATCTCGAACTCCCCGGCGACGAGGATGTTCCCCCACTCCTGCAACGACATGTCGACGATCTCGACCTCGATGCCCACCTCGGCCAGTTGCGCCTGGACGAGCTGGGCCTCGTTCTCCGACACCGGCACGCCGACGATCTGCGAGTGGCGCACCGTGAGACGTTCGCCGTCCTTCTCCCGCACGCCGTCGGCTCCGGCGACCCAGCCGTTCTCGTCGAGCAAGGCCATCGCCGCATCGGGGTCGTACGTGCCGAACTCACCCGAGTTATCGACGTAGAACGGCGAATTCTCGACGAACACGTGACTGCCCAGCGGCTTCGCCGGCCACGGGATGCCGGCGAGGTCGGAGACACCGATGGCGGCGCGATCGAGCGACATCTGGATCGCCCGGCGCACGACCTGGTCCTGGATCAGACCGCCGTTGGGGCCCGAGTTCAGCGTCACATGACGCCAGTTGGGCCCCGCCGATGCACGGATCTCGGCGCCAGGCGTGTTGAACGCCAGGGCGTAGCCGTTCGGGTCGGGACCGATGTCGAACGAGTCGATCTCGTTGTTGGCGAACGCCTGCGGCGTTGCATCGGTCGAGATCACCGTGAACTGGATCGAGTCGAGCAACGGCTCGTCGCCCCACCAGGTGTCGCTCGGCACCAACTCGACGATCTGGGCTGCCTCGTCGTACGTCCCGACCTCGAACGGACCGGTCATCCAGTCGTTGTTGATCGGGCCGATCCATCCGCTGTTGTACGTCTCCGGATCGGCGTAGGCCGCCGCCGGGGCGAGGGACGAGAACAGCGCCTCGTGATCGGCATAGGGCTGGCAGAACGTGACGACCACCTCGAACTCGTCGGCACCTTGCTCGACGGACGTGATCAGCTCGTAACCCTCCCTGGACACGGCCTGGAACTCCGGATCGAGGCCGCTGAGGGCGTTCCACAGCGCCTGCCAGTCGGCGGCGGTGATCGGTGAGCCGTCGTGCCACACGGCTTCGGGATTGAGCGTGTAGGTCAGCGTGAGGTGGTCGTCGGACTCGGCGAACTCCGCGACGTAGTCGGTGTTCAACGTGGCCGTGCCCTCGTTGTCGATCAACCACGGGAAATACGTCATCGGCTGCAGCACTTCGGAGAAGTCGGTCTCGTTGCCGTCGGGATGATTGGGGTTCCAGTTCTCAGCCAGCGAGGCGACCTGCAAGCGCAACGTCCCGCCCTGCTGGAGGCTGTCGCGCGGCTGCGGGTTGATGTCGAACGTCGCGTCGGCGTCGAGCTCGCTGACGTTTGCCGGCAGCGTGGGCGGCGGAGCCGTCTCGACCGGTGCGGCCGTGGTGGTGGCAGGCGCGGCGGGCGCCGTGGTCTCCGCAGCCGCGGCGGCGGTCGTCGCGACGGCCGCCGGCGCCTCGGTAGCGGCCGGCGCGGTGGTCGCCGCCGCAGCTGCGGCAGCGATGTCGCGTGGGCACTCGCCACCGCCCGATCCGCCCGGTTCGGTCGTCGCCCCAACAGCGACGGTGGTGCCGAACATGATCGTCGCCGTCGCCGCCAGCACCGTCGCCGCGGCGCCTTTCGTCCGTCTCATCGCGCGCCTCCAGTGGCAAGTCGTTGGTGCCCGCAACCTAAGACGGCCACGGCGGCGACGGCTTGAACCGGGTTGCCCGGTCGTGCGCCCGCTGACCCCGGGGGATATCTCCTCGACCGTCAAGATATACTCCCGTTCGTGACCAAGCGGTTGGTGGACATCGACGACAACGTTCTCGCCGAAGCGCGCGCCGCGCTCGGCACGTCGACCTTGAAGGACACGGTCAACGGGGCTCTCCATGAAACGGCGCTGGCCGCCCGGCGGCGGGCGATCACCGCAGAATCATTGAAGGAATTCGCCGAACTGGCGCGAGACCTGGGCGATCCCGAGATCATGGCCAAGGCCTGGGAGTGACCCCCGCCGGTTACCTCATCGACAAGTCGGTCCTGGCGAGACTCCACCTCAGTGCTGTCAGCAACACGGTTGCTGCCCGAATCCAGGCCGGCCTGATCGGCATCAGCATCGTCACGGAACTCGAGGTTGGCTACTCGGCCCGATCATTGAACGACTACCGCGAAATGAGAGCCGACACCATCGACCCGCTGCTCGCGGTGCCACTTCCCGCTCGCGCCGAGTCACGGGCCCGGGAAGTGCAGGCGGCGCTCGTCGAGCGTGGTCGGCACCGCGCGGTGGGTGTTGCCGACCTCCTGCTCGCCGCGACGGCACAGATCGAACGGCTGACAGTCCTGCACTACGACGCCGACTTCGATCTCATCGCCGAGATCACCGGTCAGCCGACCGAGTGGGTCGTGCCCCGCGGATCGATTCCCTGACCGCTACCCGAGTGCGGGCGGACCCGACGGTGGCCCGTGCCGCACTCGGGCGGCCGCAAACACTCGGGTGGGGCGCGGGAGGGCCCCGGCAGCGGGTGCTGCCGGGGCCCTCTCAGTCGTTACTGGTGAGCGTCAGCTCACAGGTAGCCGACGTCGGTCCAGATGACCGGCGTCTGGAAGCCGAAGGCGCCGAAGTTGGCGAGATCGGCCCGGTTGGCGGTCAGCTCCGGCCGCTGGTACAGCGGGATCGTGTGACCGTACTCCCACAGGATGACGTCGATCTGGTTGGCGATCGCCGCCCGCTCCGTGTCGTCGATGGTGATGGCCAACTGGTCGAGCAACGGATCCAGCTCCGGGATGTTGGAGAAGCCGTAGTTGCTGTCCGAGCCGTTGCCGTAGAGCTGCGAGATGCCGCGGAACGGGAACGGCGTACCGATCCACGAGAAGGCCATCAGCTCGAAGTCGCCGACGGTGAGTCGGTTGCCGAACTCCTGCACCGGGACGTCGACGATCTCGACTTCGATGCCGACCTCGGCGGCCTGGCTGCGAACGAGTTGGGCCTCGTTCTCCGACACCGGAACGCCGACGAGCTGCGAGAAGCGGACGGTCAGACGCTCGCCGTCCTTCTCGCGGACACCGTCGGCTCCGGCGACCCAGCCGTTCTCCTCGAGCAGCGCCATCGCCGCGTCGGGGTTGTACGTGCCGAACTCACCGGCGTTGTCGACGTAGAACGGCGAGTTCTCGACGAACACGTGGCTGTTCAGCGGCTGGGCGGGCCACGGGATGCCGGCGAGGTCGGACACGCCGATGGCGGCCCGGTCGAGCGACATCTGCAGTGCCTGACGGACAACCTGGTCCTGGATCAGGCCGCCGTTGGGTCCCGAGTTCATCGTGACGTGACGCCAGTTGGGCCCGGCGGCGGCGCGGATCTCGGCGCCTGGCGTGTTGAACGACAGGGCGTAGCCGTTGGGATCGGGACCGATGTCGAACGAGTCGAGCTCGTTGTTGGCGAAGGCCTGCGGCGTGGCGTCAGGGCTGATCACCGTGTACTGGATCGTGTCGAGCAGCGGAGCGGCGCCCCACCACGTGTCGCTCGGCACCAGCTCGACGATCTGCGCGGCGTCGTCGTACGTGCCGACCTCGAACGGACCGGTGAACCAATCGTTGTTGATCGGGCCGATCCAGCCGGTGTTGAACGTCTCGGGATCGGCGACCGACTCGGCGGGCGACATGTCCGAGAACAACGCCTCGTAGTCCGGGTACGGCTCGCAGAACGTGACGACGACCTGGAACTCGTCGGCACCCTGCTCGACCGAGGTGATCAAGTCGTAGCCCTCGGTGGCAACGACCTGGAACTCGGGGTTGAGGCTGTTCAGCGCGTTCCACTGGGCCTGCCAGTCGGCGACCGTGATCGGGTTGCCGTTGTGCCACACGGCCGCCGGGTTGAGCGTGTACGTCAACGTCAACCCGTCCTCGGACGCCTCGAACGCCGTCACGTAGTCCGGGTTCGGCGTGGCCACACCCGCGGCGTCGATCAGCCACGGGAAGTAACCGATCGGCTGCCGCACGGTGGAGAAGTCGAGCTCGTTGCCGTCGGGATGGTTGGGGTTCCAGTTCTCGGCCAGCGATGACACGGCGAGGCGCAACGTCCCACCCTGCTGCAGGCTGTCCCGCGGCTGCGGGTTGATGTTGCTGGTGGCCTCAGGGTCGAGCTGGCTGACGTTCTCGGGCAGCGTCGGCGGAGGCGCGGTCTCGACGGGTGCCGCGGCGGTGGTCTCCGGGGCGGCCGCGGCGGTTGTCGCCGGGGCGGCGGCCGCAGCGGTGGTCTCCGGTGCGGCGGTGGTCTCTGGGGTCGTAGTCGCCGCCGCGGCAGCGGCCGCGATGTCGCGGGGGCATTCGCCGCCACCACCGCCAGCAGGCTCGCTCGGCGGCGTCGTTGCCAGCGCGCTGCTGCCGACGCCAAAGGCGACGGCTAGCGAAGCGATGAGCGCCGCCCGGAAGGCGGTGCCTCTCTTACGTGTCATTCAATTCCCTCCAATTGGTCCGGTGGCAGATCGACAAACGTAGTCGACCGACCCTTGTTGCTTTCACTCCCCCGGCGGCCGACGGCTCGTCGCGGTGGAACGAAACCTTGTGTCAGAACACGCTGACCACTTCTTGGTAGTGGCAGGCGGCCTGGTGATCTGCTGCCGACGCCCGCAGGCTCGGGTCTTCCTCGATGCAGCGGATTTGCTCGTCGTCGGTGAGCGTGAGGAACTTCGGGCAGCGGGTACGGAAACGGCAACCCGATGGCCGCTCCAGCGGGCTCGGCAGATCGCCCTTGAGGATGATCCGCGCCCGTGTCCGCTCCTTCTCCGGATCGGGGATCGGCACCGCCGAGAGCAGCGCCTGCGTGTACGGGTGCGTCGGGGAGTCGAACACGGAGTCGACGTCGCCGATCTCGACGATCCGCCCGAGGTACATCACGGCAACCCGGTCGGCGATGTGGCGCACGACCGCGAGGTCGTGGGCGACGAAGAGATACGACAGATTGAGCTCGGCACGCAACTGGTCGAGGAGGTTGATGACGCCCGCCTGGATCGACACATCGAGGGCGGCGACCGGCTCGTCGAGGACGATCAGCTTGGGCTGGAGGGCCAGCGCCCTAGCGATGCAGATGCGCTGGCGCTGACCTCCCGAGAAATGCTGCGGGTAGCGATTGGCGTGGCTCGACTCGAGACCGACGAGTTTGAGCAGCTCGTTGACCCGTTTGCCGATGGCATCCTTGGCGAATCCGTGGGCGCGCAACGGCTCGGCGAGGACGTCGAACACCGGCAGCCGCGGGTCGAGCGACGCCATCGGATCCTGGAAGACAACCTGCAGGTCGCGGCGGATCGCCTTGCGCTGGGCACGGGTCTCGAGGTCCTCGGTGGTCTTGCCGAGGACGACGATCTGTCCCTGTTGCGGCTTGACGAGATCGAGGACCTGGAGCAACGTCGTCGTCTTGCCGCACCCGGACTCGCCGACGAGGCCGAGCGTCTCGCCCTCGCGGATGTCGAGATCGACACCGTCGACGGCGTGCACCGTGCCGATCCGCTTCTTGAACACGGCGCCCTTGGTGAGCGGGAACTCCTTGACGAGACCGTCGACGCGCAGCACCTCGGTGCGCTGCTCTCGCGGCACTCGGGCGGCGGGAGGTTCGCCGAGCTCGGGCAGCTTGTAGATGTCCAGGTAGCCGAGCGACTGGGCGGCGATCTCGTCGCTGCGAATGCACGCGGCATGGTGCGAAGGCCCGTCGACTTCGACGAGCTCTGGCTCGGCCGCGTCGCAGGCATCGATGGCCATCGGGCAGCGCGGCACGAACTTGCACCCGGGCGGCAGGTGCAACGGCGACGGCGGGTTGCCCTCGATCGGCACCAATGCCCGCTTCTCCGACTCGTCGAGGCGCGGCACCGAGCCGAGCAGCCCGATCGTGTAGGGCATGCGCGGGCGGTAGTAGACGTCGTCGACGGTGCCGGTCTCGACGGAGCGGCCGGCGTACATCACCTGGACGCGGTCGGCGATCCCGGCGACCACCCCGAGGTCGTGGGTGATCATGATCACCGCCGCCCCGGTCTCTTTCTGGGCGAGCTTGAGGACGTCGAGGACCTGCGCCTGGATCGTCACGTCGAGCGCCGTGGTCGGCTCGTCGGCGATGATCACGTCGGGGTCGTTGGCGATCGCCATGGCGATCATCACGCGCTGGCGCATCCCGCCGGAGAACTCGTGAGGGAACGACTTGACGCGCAGCTTGGCGTTGGGGATCCCGACGATCTCGAGCAGCTCGACGGATCGCTTCTCGGCCGCCGACTTGGAGAGGTCTTGGTGAACCTGCAGCGCCTCGATGAGCTGAAAGCCGACCGTGTAGATCGGCGTGAGCGCCGAGAGGGGATCCTGGAACACCATCGCCAGCTCGTGGCCGCGGATCTTCGTCATCGACCCGTCGCCCTTGTCGAGCAACTCCTCGCCGTGCAACTTGACCGAACCCGTGACCTTGGCGTTCGGGGGAAGCAGGCCCATGATCGCCAGCGACGTGACCGACTTTCCGGAGCCGGACTCGCCGACGATGCCGAGCACCTCGCCCGTGGCGAGGTCGAAGTCGACGCCGCGCACCGAGCGGACGACGCCGTCTTCGGAGGGGAACTCGACGTGCAGATCGCGAACGCTGAGGACGGTGCCCTCGGTCGTCTTGCGCTGTTTCGTTGCGACGGCAGTCTCGCTCAAGCGCTACGCCTTCCCGCCGGAGAGGCTGCTCGGGTCGAACGCGTCACGGAGGCCGTCGCCGATGAAGTTGACGGCCAGCACCATGAACACGAGGAACCCGGCGCCGCCGGCGAACACCCACGGGAACGTCGTCGCCATCCGCGACCCCTCGGAGATGACGGTGCCGAGGGAGACCTCGGGCGAGCGGATCCCGAAGCCGAAGAACGACAGGCTCGTCTCGGCGATGACGGCGGCGGCGATCGCCAGCGTCGCGTCGATGATCAGCAACGACGAGACGTTCGGGAGGATGTGCCGCACGATGATCGTCGGCCCGGGCACCCCCATGTACTTCGCGGCCGTGACGTACTCGCGATCGCGGACCGACATCGTCAGGCTGCGGATGATCCGTGCCGACAGCATCCAGCTCAGCGCCATCAGCCAGAAGGCCAGCCAGAGCGCCAGGTTGCTGTTGATGTTGCGCATGAACAGGGCGATGATCAAGAACCCGGGCAGCACGAGCAGCAGATCGATGACCCACAGCGAGGCGCGTTCCGTCCAGCCTCCGAAGTAGGCCGCGAACGACCCGACGATGGCGGCGATCGTCGTCGCGCCGACGCCGACGACGAGGCTGATGAGCATCGACACGCGCAGGCCCTGCAGGCTCATCGCCAGCACGTCACGACCGGACTGCGTGGTCCCGAGCTTGTGGCTCCAGGTCGGCCCCTGGAGGAATGCCGTCTGATCCAGTTCGGTGTAGTTCCACTCGGTGAGCCGGCCGGGTCCGAAGATCGCCATGATCACGAGCAGGATGTACATGCACACGCCGACGATCGCCCACTTGTTGCGCAGGAAGCGGCGCAGCAAGAGGGCCCGACGGCTGAGGTGCTTGGTCGTCGCCTCGTCGACCTCCGCCGGCGATTGGGCGAGGTGCTCTGCGGTCTCGACTTCTGCGGGGATCAGCTCGATGGCCATGTCGCTCCCTCAGCTCACCCGCACCCGCGGGTCGAGCAGCACCACGAAGATCTCGGACAGGATCGCCCCGACGAAGAAGGTCACTGCGCCGAAGGCCGCCACGGCGACGGCGCCGTGGACGTCCTGGCCACTGATCGACGTGACGAGATACTCACCCATGCCGTGCCAACCGAACAACGTCTCGGTGAACGTCGCGCCGGTGAACACGGCAGCAAGCGAGAAGGCGAACAGGGTGCCGACGGGTATCAGCGCGGTGCGCAGGGCGTGCTTGAACACGGCGCGCCGTTTGGTCAGTCCCTTGGCCCGCGCCGTGCGGACGTAGTCGGCGTGCAGCGTGTCGAGCATCAGGTTGCGTTGGTACCGGCTGTACACGGCGATCAGCGGCAACGCCAGGGTGAGCGTGGGTAACAGCAGATGCTCGGCGCGGTCGAGCATGCGCGGAATGAACGGAGCGTCGCGCACCCCGGTCTCGCCGAGGAACTCCCACTGAAAGCCGAAGGCCCGCCCGAGGCGGATGGTGATGATCTGCAGGACGACAGCGATCACGAACGTCGGCGTGGAGATGAGCACCAACGACGCCAACGTCGCCGAGCGGTCCTGCCACTTGTACTGCTTCGTCGCCGTCCAGGCGCCGAGCAGGATGCCGCCGAGGGCGCCGATGAAGAACCCACCGATGACCAGCCGGAAGCTCACCGGAACGCGGTTCATGATCTCGTCGTTGACCGAGCCCGACTTCGGCTTCTGTCCCCAGTCACCGCGGATGACGTCGTTGAGCCAGTCCCAGTAGCGGCTGAGCAGCGGCTCGGAGGGGTTGAGGTTCTTGTCCGACAGCGACGCGTTGATGCTGTCCCAGTCGAGGTTCGGGTTGGTGATGTCGTAGAGGAGCAGGGGGTTGAGTCGGCTGGCGGCGAGGAAGTAGGCGAGCGTGACGGCGACGAAGAACATGACGAGGTAATTGAGCAGCCGTTTGAACAGGTACTTCCCCAAGCGAACCTCCCTCCAGAACCCGACGCAGTTTCCCAGACTGTGGGCAACCCAGACTAGTACGGGCGGCAAGACTAGGCGTCGGCCGCGCGATCCGGCACTCAACCACCAGAATTCGCAATTCTGGAACAATGCGCCCGGCTCGGCCGATCGCATCTGGGGAAGCGCTGAGTCAGGACCTGCCACGGATCTTCCCCAGAAGCGTGAATGAAACGGATCTTCCCCAGTTCAATCGGTGATCACGACATCGACGGGGACGTCGTGATCGGCGATCGGCAACTCGGCGACGACCTGTTCGTGAAACGCCACGCCGATCCGCAAGCAGTCAACCCGCACCCCCGTCAGGAAGCGATCGAAATGGCCGCCGCCCTGACCGAGACGACGACCGTCCGGCGTGAACGCGACGGGGAGCGAGCGCGGCGACAGCGAGCAGATCGACGAGTTGGAGCTGCGCAACGAATCCGGCGCCAGCCAGCGCGAAGGAGGCCCACGAACGCGACACCAGCGGAGCCATCCCCGATTGCGAATCGAACCGGAAGCCCTTTCCGCCTGCTCACCGACCGATAGCTGTCACGTAGTGACAACCCGTCGGTCCGTGCCGTTGAGGTGCCAGCGGGCCACGTCGAGGCGTCGAGTACGATGTTCATGCACCCGCGCCAGCCCACGATTGTCCGCGAGAAACGACGATCGAGCACACAGCGGCGACCTTGGCGGCCGTCGATAGCATCGCCTCGTGGGATCCAATCCGGCCCGCCGGCTCTTTGTGGACGGGCCCAACTCTCTCGGAGGGCGTGCTCGTGCTCGTCGGTGGAAGGTCTTGATCGAGCGGTTTCCCGACCTTGCCGAGATGAGGGTGCTCGATCTCGGAGGTACCGCCGAGTCATGGATACGCGCTCCGATCAGACCAAGGTGCGTCCACCTTGTCAATACGGTCGAGCCGGGCGAAGAGATGCCATCATGGATCACTTCGGAACTTGGCGATGCCTGTGCCCTGGACGAACGCTTGCTCGACGGAAGGTTCGAGCTCGTTTACTCCAACTCGGTGATCGAGCACGTGGGTGGTCACGCTCGTCGCCTCGAGTTCGCGTCGATGGTCGCCGCCGCCGCGCCACGGCATTGGGTGCAGACCCCCTACCGCTACTTCCCCATTGAGCCACACTGGGTCGCGCCGATGATGCAGTTCCTCCCACTCTGGCTGCGCTCGAAGATCGGATGGCACTGGCCGCTGGTCCACTCTCGTGCAAGTTCGTTTGAGCAGGAAGTCGCCGGGCAGCTCGATACTGAGTTGCTCGGTATCACCCACTTACGTCACTACTTCCCGACGTCAGAGGTCCACTACGAACGATTCGCGGGACTGGTGAAATCGATCGTCGCCGTCAGGGCCGACGACGGCCCAACCCGCGGCACGAGTCACATTGGTCGATCGAGGCTAGACACCCATCGTCGTCGCGGGACGGCGGGCTCAGGAGGTGATGACGACGTCGACGGCGATGTCGTGCGGCGAGGTGGGAAGGTCGTCGACGAGTTGCTCTTCGAACGCCACGCCGATGCGCAGGCAATCGCCACGGAGCAGGGGAAGGAAGCGGTCGAAGTGGCCGCCGCCCTGGCCGAGTCGACGACCGTCCGGCGTGAACGCGAGGCCGGGGACGACGACGACATCGAGGACCGCCGGGTCGACGTTGCCGGGTTCCACGAGCAAGGCGTCGCCGTCGACGACCGGTCGGTACGTCGCCACCCCGTTGGCGGAGCACCAGGCGCAGAACACCGCGAGGTCCGGTTCGCCCGGGAGCGGTTCGAAGACCAGTACGTGAAGCTGCTCGGACGCCCTCCAGTCGCTGGGCCACCGACGCGATCAGGCGGTCGCAGATCGACGCCGAGCGCCGTGCCCGGTCCGCTGGATCGGCGGCGATGGAGGCGCGGACCTCGCGCATCCGCGACCGCACCACGCGCTTGGCGTCACCCACGGCAGCGCCTTCGGTCATCCCGCTCTCCTACCATGATCGCCGATGGCCGAGGAACTGTCCGACTTCGACGGCGCCCACTTCCGTGCCGTCCTCGGGCACTTCCCGACGGGGGTCACGATCGTTACCGCCCTCGCCGACGGCGAGCGGCCGATCGGATTCACGGTCGGTTCGTTCATGTCGATCTCGCTCGATCCGCCCCTCGTCGGCTTCCTGGCGATGCACGACAGCGAAACCTGGATCGCGATGGCGAAGACCACAGGATTCTGCGTCAACGTCCTGTGCAACACGCAGGCGGCGCTGTGCTGGCGCTTCGCCCGGCGAGGCAATGAGGACACGCGCTTCGATGGTTTGGACTGGAAGCCGGCGCCGGCGACGGGGAGCCCGGTCATCGACGGGGTCACCGCCTGGATCGACTGTGCCATCGAGCGCACGATCGTGCTCGGCGACCACGAGCTCGTCGTCGGGGCCGTGCGAGCCCTCGATCACCACACCGAAGCACACGTTCCACTCGTGTTCTACCGGGGCGCCCTCGGCGGGTTCGCCGCCGACGACTGAGGTCAATTCGACAACCTCCTGGTCCGATCTGTCCGTCGGTGCACTAACCTGCTGGCAGCCGCCAGGTTTGAGGCGGGTGACGAGAGGGCAACTGCCATCAATCTGTACGTGGGCAACTTGCCCTTTTCAACGACATCGGACGACCTAGCCAACCTCTTCGCGAAGGTGGGCGCCGTGACCTCGGCGCAGGTCGTGACCGATCGCGAGACCGGCCGTTCGCGAGGCTTTGGTTTCGTCGAGATGGGCGACGAGGACGCCCGCAAGGCGATCGAAGAGCTGACCGGAACGCAACTCGGCGGCCGGCCGATCACGGTCAACGAAGCACGTCCCCGCGCTCCGCGGCCTCCGCGCAACGACCGCCGCTACTGATCAGTTGGTGACGGCGCCGGTTTCGGCGCCGTTGACCAGCTTGGCGTATTTGCCGAGAACACCCGTCGTGTAGCGCGACGGGATCGGCGCCCAGCCTTGTCGGCGGGCGGCGAGCACGTCGTCGTCGACGAGCAGGTCAAGTGACTTGCTCGGCACGTCGATGACGATGCGATCGCCGTCTGCCACGAAGGCGATCGGCCCACCGTCGGTCGCCTCCGGGGCGACGTGACCGATGCAAAATCCCCACGTGGCACCGGAGAACCGGCCGTCCGTCACGAGCGCGCAATCGGCGCCGCGGCCGACGCCCTTCAACGCTCCGGTGATCGCCAGCATCTCGCGCATGCCCGGTCCGCCCTTGGGGCCCTCGTAGCGAATCACGAGCACCGTCCCTGGCGTGATCGACCCGTCGATGATGGCCGCCATTGCCGCGTCCTCGCCATCGAACACGCGAGCAACACCGTCGAAGGTCATCTGTTCAGCGCTCAGGCCGGCGACCTTGACCACCGCGCCGAGCGGCGCCAGCGAACCAGTGAGCACGTTGATCCCGCCCGCGGTGTGGATCGGCGCGTCGAGCGGATGGACGACGACACCGTCGGGACGTGGCGGATCGAGGGCGGCGAGGTTCTCGGCCATCGTCTTGCCGGTGACGGTGAGCGTGTCACCGTCGATCAGCCCGGCCTCGAGCAGGTGACGCAGGACGACCGGCACGCCCCCGACACGATCGAGCTCGCTCATGTGGAACTTGCCGCCCGGCTTCATGTCGGCGATGTGCGGCACGTTGTCGGCGATGCGATTGAAGTCGTCGAGCGTCAGGGTGACCTTGGCCTCGTGGGCGATGGCAAGGAGATGGAGCACGGCGTTCGTCGAACCGCCAACCGCACTGGTGAGGGCGATGGCGTTCTCGAACGCGGGCTTCGTCATGATCTGACGCGGCGTGATGCCGAGCCGGAGCATCTCCACGATGGCTGCGCCGGCCGCATAAGCATCGCCGTGACGACGTTGGTCGATCGCCGGCGGTGACGCCGATCCGGGGATGCTCATTCCCAGCGCCTCGGCGATCGAGCTCATCGTGTTCGCCGTGAACATCCCCCCGCACGCCCCCTCACCGGGACACGCGTGGCGTTCCATCGCCAGCAGCTCGTCGTCATCGATCGTCCCGGCGAGACGTGCGCCGACGGCCTCGAACACGTTGCCCAGGTCGATCGGCGTGCCGTTGTGGTCGCCCGGCATGATCGAGCCGTTGTAGACGATGACACTGGGCAGGTCGAGACGGGCGGCGGCCATCAGCATCGCCGGGATCGACTTGTCGCAGCCGCACAGCCCGGCGAAGCCGTCGAGGCGCTCGGCGAACACCACCGTCTCCACGGAGTCGGTGATCACCTCACGGCTGACCAGCGAGGCGCGCATCCCCTCGTGACCCATCGAGATGCCGTCGGACACCGTGATCGTGCCGAACTCCATTGGGAACCCGCCAGCGTCGCGGACACCTCGCTTGACGTGCTCGGCCAACGTCCGCAGGGTGAGATTGCACGGAGTGATCTCGTTCCACGACGACGCCACGCCGACCTGCGGCTTGTCCCAGTCGTCGTCGGTCATCCCGACGGCCCGCAGCATCGCCCGCGACGGGGCCTTGCGCACACCGTCGGTGACCTCCCGGGACCTCGGCTTGATGTCGACCGGTCTGCCATCGGCTGCGTTCATAGCCGGACAGTACCGGTTCGACGGTTCGGCAGCCGGGTGCGGACGCCACCTGCCCGGTGACGCGTCAGGCGACCGTGCATGGTCGGAGCGACCGGGTCCGGTCGGCGTGCGTGGGCAGTACCGGCTCCGTCGGGGGTTCGGGGGCGGGAGCCCCCGATGCGGCGGCCAAGGCCGGCTTGCCGGCCGCCGCCAGAGACTGGGCGCGGCGAAGCCGCTCCACGAGCTCGACCGAACGGAGCGAGCGAGCGCAGCGAGCGACGCGAGTGAGGTCGAAGCCTCGCGCAGCAGGCCCCGGGTCTGCCATCCGGGGCCTGCTGACTAACACCACCATGTGATCGGCCGCAGGAGGCCGAAGCCTCGCCGCCAACCGCCATGATGACGCTGCCTCAACGATAACAACTTCGTTGCGCCGGCAACAGTTCTTTTGACGAGTTCAGCGGCCGGCGCGAGCCCGCAGCGCGGCGGTCACCGCCGCCCCGTCTGCCTGGCCACGTGAGGCCTTCATCACGGAGCCGACGAGCGCTCCGAGAGCCTTTTCCTCGCCGCCCCGGAACTTCTCCCAGGCGCCGGCGTTGGCGGCGATCGCCTCGTCGACGAGCGACTCCAGCACCGAGGTGTCCAGCGCCTCGAAGCCGCGCTGTTTGGCGATCGCCGCGGCGTCACCGCCGCCGTTGGCGACGAGCTCGGCGAGCACGGACTTGGCCTGCGTCGCCGTGAGTGCCCCGTCGACCTCGAGGCGGGTCAGGGCGGCCAGGTCGGCGGCCGGAACGGCCGGCGCAGCACCCTGTTCGGCGAACGCCTCCTTGACGTGGACGAGGGCGCGCGCCGCGTCGCCACCCTCCGTGGCAACGGCGAGCACGTAACCGTCCTGGCCCCGTTCGACGACCACCGACACCGACTCTCCGGACGGGTCCGCCCCGGTGGCCGTCGCCAGGGCGCGGCGACGGTCCGCCGGCAGGGCCGGCATCGACGACCGCACCGACTCGATCCACGCCGCGTCCGGGGCCAATGGCACGAGGTCGGGCTCGGGGAAGTAGCGGTAGTCGTCGGCATCTTCTTTGGTGCGCAACGTGTGCGTCCGGCTGTCACCCTCGTCCCAGTGGCGGGTCTCCTGACGAACGACCTCGCCGGCTTCGAGGAGATCGCCTTGGCGGCGGGCCTCGTACTCGATCGCCCGGCCGAGCGAGCGCACCGAGTTGAGGTTCTTGATCTCGCAGCGCGTGCCCAACGGCTCGCCGGCCCGCCGCACGCTGACGTTGGCGTCGACGCGCATCGACCCCTCCTCCATCTTGGCGTCGGAGGCACCGATCGCTTCGAGCAGTTGGCGGAGCTCTTGGACGTACAGGCGCGCTTGCTCGGCGGAACGCAGGTCGGGGCGGCTGACGATCTCCACCAGCGGGACGCCGGCGCGGTTGAAGTCGATCAGCGAGGCGTCGCTGCCGTGGATCCGCCCATCGGCGCCGCCGACGTGGGTCGACTTGCCGGTGTCCTCCTCGACGTGGGCCCGCTCGATGCCGACACGGGATCCGTCGGGCAGGTCGAGCCAGCCATCGACGTTCAGCGGAACGTCGTACTGGCTGATCTGGTAGGCCTTGGGCATGTCCGGGTAGAAGTAGTTCTTGCGGTGGAAGATGCACGGCTGCACCGTGCAGTTGAGGGCCAGCCCGATGCGCATCGCCAGCTCGACGGCGTTGCGGTTGAGCACGGGCAGGGCGCCCGGCAGTCCCAGGGTGACGGGGTCGATGTTCGTGTTCGGCTCGTCGCCGAAGCGGTTCGGGCTCCCCGAGAACAGCTTCGTGGCGGTCGCCAGCTCGACATGGACCTCGAGCCCAATGACCATCTCGAAATCGGTCGTGTTCATCGAGTCTCCGATGCGAGCGACGAGGCGCCAGCCGAGGAGTGGCCAGCTGCGGCCTGCGTGGCCGGGGAACGCAGATTCACGGTCATGACCCGGCCCTCCGCTCGAGTTCGGCGGCGACGCGGAACATCACCTGCTCGCCGAGCGCCGGGGCGAGCACCTGCACGCCGACGGGCAGGCCCTCGGCGCCGGTGCCGAAGGGAACGCTGAGGCCAGGGTCTCCGGACAGGTTCGACGGGATCGTGTAGGTGTCGCAGAGGTACATCGCCAGCGGGTTGTCCGTCTTGTCGCCGAACTTGAACGCCACGCTCGGTGACGCCGGCGTGAGCAGCACGTCGGCGTGCTGGTAGGCCCTCCCGAAGTCGTCGGCGATGCGCCGGCGGACCTTCAGCGCCTTGCCGTAGTAGGCGTCGTAGTAGCCGGCCGAGAGGGCGTAGGTGCCGAGCATGATCCGTCGCTTGACCTCGTCGCCGAACCCCGCGGCGCGGGTGGCCATGTACATCGCGTTGGTGTCGGCTGCCGGAACTCGCAGGCCGTAGCGCACGCCGTCGTAGCGAGCGAGGTTGCTCGACGCCTCCGACGGGGCGACGAGGTAGTAGGCCGTCAGCCCGTAGGTGAAGGCCGGCACCTCGACGTCGACGATCTTCGCTCCGGCGTCGTTGAGCGCATCGAACGCCGCGTCGACCCGTTCGACGACGTCGGGGTCGGCGCCGGCGGGCAGGTCGGTGATCCGCCCGATGCGCAAGCCCTCGACTCCGTCGTCGAGCACCGAGCGCAGCTCCGGTGCTGGCTGTGGAATCGATGTCGAGTCACCGGGGTCGTGGCCACCGATCACTTCGAGGGCGAGGGCGGCGTCCGCCACGGTCGTGGCGAACGGTCCGATCTGATCGAGGCTCGACGCGAAGGCGACGAGACCGAGTCGGCTGACGACGCCGTAGGTCGGCTTGACGCCGACGACTCCGCACAGCGCGGCCGGCTGGCGGATCGACCCGCCGGTGTCGCTGCCGAACCCGAGCGTCGCGAAGCCGGCGGCGACGGCTGCGGCGCTTCCCCCGCTGGAGCCACCCGGTACACGGGACGTGTCGAGCGGGTTGCGGGTCGGCCCGAACGCCGAGTTCTCGGTGCTCGAACCCATCGCGAACTCGTCGAGGTTGGTCTTGCCGACGATCACCGCCCCGGCGTCCTTGAGCCGGGTGACGACGGTGGCGTCGTACGGCGGCTCCCAGCCCTCGAGGATCCGCGACGAGCACGTCGTGGGGATGCCACGGGTGCACAGGTTGTCCTTCAAAGCCACCGGAACGCCGGCCAGCGGGCCCGGATCGTCACCGGCGACGACGACGGCGTCGACCGCTGCGGCGGCGAGGCGGGCCTGCTCGACGAGGACGAGGTTGAAGGCGTGGATGTCCTCGTCTCGGCTGGCGATGGCGGCGAGGTGCTCCTCGAGCACGTCGACCGCGCTGCGCTCGCCAGCCCGCACCGCGGCGGCGATCTCCAATGCCGTGGCCATCACGCCTCGATCCCGATGATCGGGGGGACCTTGAAGCGGCCGTCCTCGACGTCCGGAGCGGCGGCGAGCACCTCGTCGCGGTCGAGCGTCGGCTGCACGACGTCGTCGCGCAGCACGTTGGTCAGCGGGTACGGCTGGGTCATCGGCTCGACGTCGTCGAGGTCGAGCTCGTCGATGTCGGCGAAGTGCTCGACGATGTCGCCGAGCTGCACCGTCGCCAGGGCCAGCTCCTCGTCGGTCAACGCCAGGCGGGCGAGCCTGGCGACCTTGGCCACCTCGTCAGCGGAAATGCGGTCAGACACAGCCCGGAGCCTACGGAGCGGAGGACGGGGCGGGGCGGGTGATGCCATCACGGCGGATCGCCCACACCGTGTACGCCACGCCTCCGACGATCGCGGCGATCGCCGTCCACTGGTTGATCCGCAACCCGCCGATCTCGTTGGCCCGGTCGATGCGCAGGCTCTCGACCCACAACCGCCCGACCCCGTAGCCGGCGACGTACACGGCCATCAGGCTGCCGCGGGGCAACCGCCAGCGCCGATCGATCCACAGCAGCGCGCCGCACAGGGCGAGGTTCCACAGCGACTCGTAGAGGAACGTCGGATGGAAGGTGGTACCCGACGCGTACCCGGCCGGCAGGTGCTCGTCGTCGATCTCCAGCGCCCACGGCAGGTCGGTGGGCCGGCCGTAGAGCTCTTGATTGAACCAGTTGCCCCACCGGCCGATGGCCTGGGCGAGGGGGATGCACGGGGCCGCGCAGGTCGCCGCGTCGGCAAAGCCGATGCCGTGGCGGCGGGCCACCCACATCCCCACGGGGATGCCGGCGATCAGTCCGCCAGGGATCCCCAAGCCGCCCTCCCAGATCTTCGGGATGTCGCCGAGGTCGTTCTCGAAGAGCTGCCAGTCGGTGATGACGTGATAGAGCCGGGCGCCGATCACCCCGGCGAGCACGGCCCACAGTCCGATCTGCCCGGCGACGTCGCGGTTGGCCAGGCCGCGCGCCTCGACGCGCCTGCCGAACAGCCACACGGCGGCGAGCACGCCGAGGGCGATCATCAGGCCGTAGGCGTTGAGCGACAGCGGCCCGATGTCGAGCGAGTTGCCGCCCGGGCTCGGCAACGAGGCGAAGACGGTCATCGACCCTCCGGCGCATCGATCAGCGCGGTGTGGCGAAGAGCGAACTCGACGGCGGCGGCGATGATCTCGAGGCGGTCGTAGTCCTGGGTGGCGACGTGATAGCTGCGCTCCAGCCAGCGATGGTCGACGTCGCCGCCGTACGTGCGGGCGAGATGCTCACTCTGGGCAGGGTCGACGACGTGGTCCTGCCGGGAGGTGAACAGCAGGAGCGGCATCGTCAATTCGCCGTAGCGGCCGGTCATCGGCACGAGTCCGTCGTCGAGCAGCGAGATCAGCGGGGCCAGCGGCGTGCCGTCGTAGGCGACCTCGGTGACTCCGGGCTTGGCGATGTCGCTGCCGATTCCCGGGGCGACGTCGGTACCGGTGGCAAGAAGGTCGGCGATCATCTCGCGCACGTCGGCCGGTTGTGGCTCGGTGAGCGGGTTGACGAGCACGAGACCGCGGATCGCCGGGTGCTGCAACGCCGACCAGAGGCCCAGCGAGCCGCCCATCGACTGACCGACCACGACGATCCGCGCCGTGCGGCCTTCCAGACGCCGATAGGCCGCAGCCACCGCGCCACTCCAGTCCGCCCAGCGGGTGGGCAGCATGTCCCGGACCGCTGTGCCGTGTCCGGGGAGCCGGGGGACCTCGACGTGCAATCCGGCCGCGGCCATCGCCTCGGCGATGCCGCGCATCGACGCCGGGCTGCCGGTGAAACCGTGCAGCGCCAAAACCCCACCGGCGTCTTCGGCAGCGACGACCGAGATCGGCTCGGCGCCCGGCACGACGGGATGCTCGTAGGGCTCGCTCACGGCCGGCGATTCTCACAGCGAACGACGCCAATCACTCCCGCCAGGTTGGAGTGTTTGCTGCCGTTGGAGTCTCAAGTGCTGCGTTTCCCGACAGCTGACACTCCAACGCAGCAAACACTCCATTGTGCAGTGCACTCCGCAGATCGGCGAACCCGTAGCCTCGGCTCGATGCCGGCGCGCACCCCGAAGCGGTCGACGCGCCACCTCGAGTCGGCGGCGATCTCGGCGTTCGGCCCGGCGTTCGTGATCCTGCCGTTCTGCCTCCTCGCTCTGTTCCTCGTCTGGTTGCTCGTGCGCCTCGCCTGGGACGTCCCGTTCTGGATGTTCGCCCTCGGCTACTGCCTTGCTGCCGCGCTGCTGTTCGTTCGCCCGATCCAAGCGCTCGTTCTCACACCGCTGTTCGGAGCCCGCAGGCCGACGGCCCACGAGCTGCGCATCATCGCCCCCCACTGGCGCCGGCTGGCCCGGATGAACGACCTGCCCACTGATCGCTACATGCTGCGCGTCCTGCCGCTCGACGAGGTCAACGCGTTCGCGTGCGGTGGCCACCTCGTCGTCGTCACGACGTTCGCCATCGAGGAGCTGGCCGACGACGAGCTCGCCGGAGTGCTCGCCCACGAGCTCAGTCACCATCTCGGCATGCACACGGTGGCCCTGACGATCCGCCACTGGTTGTCGCTTCCTGTCGTCGTGCTCGCCCGCATCGGTTTCTGGCTGGAGAACGTCGCCATCGCGGCGACGAACGCCTTCGCCTCCAATTCGCCGCTGCTCACCGCCGTTGGCAGGGTCACGGCAGCGCTGCTGACGGTGCTCTCGTGGCCGTTCCTCGCCGCCCTCTATGCCGCCGACTCGGTGGGCAACGTCGTCGGCCACGGCAGCGAGTTCCAAGCCGACCGCCGAGCCGTGCGAATGGGCTACGGACGCAATCTCGCCGCCGCCTTGCGGCGGGTGATCGCCCTCGGCGGCGGTCGACGCTCCGTCGGCTGGCGCGAGCGGCTCGCCGCCAGCCATCCGCCGGCGCGCACTCGCGTCGCCCGCATCGAGGCGATGTTGCGCCACCCCGCCCGCTGACGGGCGTCTGTGTAAGCGTGTAAGCGCTCTGTGGGCTTACACGCTTACACAGATCGCTTCCGGGCCCAATGCGGTCACGCTGTGATCGCCGCGACCACCGCCCCGGTGACGGCGACGAGATCGCACGGGGCGACCCCGAGATCGAGGCCCCGACGACCACCGCTCACGTAGATCACGTCGAAGAGCTCGCACGTCTCGTCGATCACCGTCGGCAGGCGCCTTCGCTGCCCGAACGGGCTGATCCCGCCGACGACGTAGCCGGTGGTGCGCTCGGCAACGGCAGGGTCGCCGAGCTCGGCTCGCTTGGCCCCGAGGGCGGCCGCCACCGCCTTCAGCGACAGTTGGCAGCTCACGGGCACGATCGCCACGGCCAACGCGCCGTCGGCGGCGACGATGAGCGTCTTGAACACCCGATCGGGGTCGAGGTCGAGCGCCTCTGCTGCCACCCGCCCGAAGTCCCGCGCCGTCCCGACGTGGTCGAACTCGCGGACGGTGAACGCCACACCAGCAGCTTCCAGGGCGCGGGTTGCGGGCGTCACGTCACGCCCCGCGGAGGGCGTCGGCGAGGCCGGTGACCCGTCGAGTCGGCGTGAGCACCGCCTGGCGGATCGCCTCGATCGAGCCGACGACGACGAGCCGCCCGGCGGCCCGCGTGACTGCGGTGTACAGCAGCTCACGACTGACCAGCGGCGAAGAGGCGGGCGGGTGGACGACGGCAACCGTTCCGTACTCAGACCCCTGGCTCTTGTGCACCGTGAGGGCGTAGGCGGTCTCCACCGTGTCGAGCTCGGCGAGATCGAACGCGAGCAGCTCACCGCCGCGACGGAACACCGCCCGAGTGGCGACACCCGCCCGCACGAGCACGCCAGGGTCGCCGTTCGACAGTCCCGTACGGGCATCGTTCCGTGTCGCCAGCAGTGGACGGCCAGGCAGCGGGCGCCGGTCCGCGACGACATCGCGGCCGACGTCGCGCCCGACAATGCGCCCTTCGATCAGGTCGTTCCAGGTCGCCACGCCGAACGGTCCACGGCGATGCCCACACAGGATGCGTGCGGAGCCGGCGGCGGTGAACGCGACGAGGCGGTCTTCGGCGACGGCGGCCTCGCGAGCCGCGGCGAACGCCGGCCCGACGGCGTCGAGCACGGCATCGACGGCGCTCGGCGGGACCAGCCCGTCGGTCACCTCGACGAACCGCAAACGATCGTCGCCCCCGGCACGCAGCAGATCGACGACGTCGTCGGCGTCGCCTCGACGGATCGACTCGGCGAGCGGCCCGATCGGCGACCCCTCCCCGCTGCGGTACTGGCCGACGAGCCGGATGGAATCGCCGGAGAGGGCCCCGTCGGGTCCCCCGGCTGCGACGAGGTCGCCGAGCACGGTGCCGACCTCGATGCTGCGCAACTGATCAGGATCGCCGACGAGGACCAGGCGACAGTGCTCGGGAACGGCTTCCAGCAACCTGGCCATCAACGGCAACGCCAGCATCGAGGTCTCGTCGACGACGACGAGGTCGGCGTCGAGGGGATTGTCGGCATCGTGGCGGAATCGCGTCCGGGAGTCCGGACGTCCGCCGAGCAATCGATGCACCGTCGTTGCCCGCACGGCGAGCAGCTGATCGACCACCGCGTCGTCGAGGTCGCCACTCGCCGCTCGGTGCGCCGCGATGGCCACCACGGCCTCGGTGAGCCGGCTCGCCGCCTTGCCGGTGGGCGCCGCCAGGCGGACCCGGAGGTGCCCCGATCCGGTGAGCTCGGCAGCCAGCAGGTTGGCCACGGTGTGCGTCTTGCCGGTCCCCGGGCCGCCGAGGATCAGCGTGAGCAGGCCCCCTGACGCACTCGTGGCGGCGAGGTGTTGGGGGTTGGCAACGCCGTCGATCTCTGGCGGCAGCAGGCGGTCGAGCACCGTCGACGACACCGTCGGCGTCGACGATCGACCGGCTCGCCGGCGCACCGCCATGGCCACGGTGCACTCGTCGACCCACTGCCGCTGGGTGTAGACGCGGTGACCGCAGAGCACGAGCGGCCGTTCGTCGAGCACGGCGACGTCGTCGGCTCGCGACACGGCGCGCACTGCCGAGCTGGCGCGCAGCGCGCTGAGCCAAGCGTCGACGGACGGCCACGGCAAGGCCGATTGCCCCGGCGATGGGCCGGCGTCGTCGGCGTCGGCAGCGATCGCTCGCTCGGCAGCGACGACATCGGCGATCGTGTCGAGCTCGATGCACGCGTGGCCGTGTTGCGGCGCCCACACGGCGAGCGCCAGGGCGAGCACGACCAGGTCGGCGTCCGGGCCAGGTTCGATCAACTCGGCGACCACCCCCGCGGCGTACACCTCGGTCGGCCCGAACACCGCGGCGTCGATCCACGGCTGGAGGGCGGCGACCGCCGGCGGAGCGGTGAGCATCATCGGATGCCCCCACCACGGAACAGGGCGTCGAGGGCCAGCACCGTGGCGGCCGGTGGATCCCACGCGAACACGCCGTAGGGCTGCCCGTCGAGCCGCGGGGTGTCAGCACCGACCATGCCACGCACGAAGAGGTAGGCGACTCCGCCGAGATGGCGGTGCGGGTCGTAGCGGGGGCCGAGCCGCCAACTCAGGAAGCGGTGCAGAGCGACGCAGTAGAGCACCGCCTGCAGCGGGTAGTGGCTGTGCGTCATCGCCTCGCCGAGAACGTCGGGACGGTACGCCGACAGCGGATCGACGGCGTCGGGCCGATGCAGACGGTTGGACTTGTAGTCGACGACGACGAACCGTTGGTCGTCGGCGGCACCGACGCGGAACACGGCGTCGATCGAACCCGTGAGCCAACCGGCCAGCTCGGTGACCGCGAGCGCTGATGCCAGGTGGTGGCCGTACTCGAGGAGCTCGTCGGCAGGGTCGAGGGTGGTGGCGAGGACCTTGCCGATGTCGGCGGCGGCGACCCGCGTGGATTCGAAGGAGAGGTCGAAGGCCAGCTCGGCGAGACGGTCGGCCATCGCCAGGTCACGAAGCCTGCGCTCGTCGAACTGCGTCCCGAGCGGCGTGTCGACCACGGCGACGAGGCCGGCGGTCGTCGCCGCCACGTCGAGCGCCAGTCCCGCTCGCCGCGCCGTCTCGTCGACGCGCTCGGCGATGTCGCCGGCCAGTGTCGACGACGTGAAGTCGACCTTCTCGAGGACCTCGTGGACAGCGATGCCGAACGTCGTGCCACCCGGGACGGCGCCCAGCGGCAAGGGCACCGCCGGCGACGCCGCAGGGCCTTCGACGTCGGTCCCGTCGACGTCGGCCACCGGCAGCTCGTCGAAACCCCCGGCGACCGGCGCGATGGTCGCCCGTTCGGCCGCCGTGACGTCGAGACCTGCGGTGATCGCCGTGAACGACCAGGTCCGGCGCGCTGGGTCGGCAAGCGGATGTCGACGGCCGGCGTCGGCGACGGCGAGCAGCCTCGCCGGAGCGGCGAGGAGCGGCAGTGGTGTGCGCACCGGCTGGGCGAGTGGAACGTCGAAGCGGGCGAGCGTGCCGTTCGAGGCGGCCACGAGGGCATCGATCTGCTTGCTCGTCGTGGCCGCGTCGGCGCGTTCGTAGGCGTCTCCGATCGGGGAGTTGAACACCGGGCCTGCGCCCCAACGGTCGAGGAGCAGGCGACCCAGCGCAGAGCTGCCGGCGCCACGGGTCGGCGCCCACCAGATCTCGAGGTGGTGCTTCGCCCGGGTGAGGGCCACGTAGAGCAGGCGTAAGGCATCGCCGTCGACTTCGAGCTTGGCGAGCCGTTTGCGTTCACCGGCGGCGGCGAGCGCCGCCTTGTCTCCCTCCGCCGCCCCGTGGGCCCACGCAACCCACGACGCGACGTCGACCACCCGACTCGCCCCGTCGTTGAACACGTAGGGCCGATTGGCCGCCGGTCGCTCGGTGTAGGCGAAGGGAACGAGGACGATGGGATACTCGAGGCCCTTCGCTGAGTGAACCGTGGTGATGTGCACGGCATCGCCGTCGGTCTCGACACGGCGCATCGCGGCCTCGGAGAGCTGGCCGGCGTTGGCGATCATCCGATCGAAGGCCTCGGCGACCGCTGATGGCTCCGACGGTGAGCCGGCCAGCTCGGCGACGAGGAGCTCGGCGAGATGGTCGAGGTCGGTGAGATCGCGATCGCCGTTGGGCCGCCCGAGCACGGCGTCGAGCAGCGCCGGGGCGGCCCGCACCTCCTCGTAGAGCGCGCCGACGCCGTGACGGCGGAGTCGTTCGGCGCGCTCCGCCAACTGGCGTTGGAGCCGGGCGAGCGGCGAGTCGCCGTCGGAGCTCGCGTCGCCTGGTTGCTCGACAAGGTCGCGCGGCGCAATGTCGAAGAACCACGAAAGTCCGGCCGCCCGAGCCACCGGCGCGTAGGTCGGCGTGGCCAGTCCGGCGAGCAACAGTCGCCACTGCAGGGCGGCGTCGGACTGCAGCACCGAGCCGGTCCGGGCGCGCACGGTCGGGATGCCCCACTCGCGCAGCACGTTGGCCATCTCGGCGGCGCGCCGCTGGGACGGGACGAGGATGCCGATATCCGACGGCTGGACGCGGCGCCCGCGTCCCTTGCCGATGACGCCGGTGTCGAGCAACGCCCGAACGCGCGATGCGACGTCACCGACGACGATGGCGGCGGCGGCACCAGCTTCCATGCCCTGCGACGTGTGGGCGACACCGGGGTCGTCGGGAACGATGCGCAGGTGCACCGGCACCTCGCCGAGGGCGTTGTGCGGCGCGGTTGGGCTGGCATCCACTCTCGAGAACTCGATGTCGGCGTGCCCCAGCCGCGCGCCGTCGAAGAGCAGGGCGAGGGCGTCGAGCAACTGACGGTCGGACCGATGGTTGGTGCGCAGCGTCGCCCGCTCGGCGCTGCGGACGGCGTCGAGGTAGGCGTGCACGTCGGCGCCGCGGAAGCGGAAGATCGCCTGTTTCGGGTCGCCGACGGTGATCAGCCGATGATCGGAGAAGGCGCGGTCGAAGATCTGCCACTGCAGCCGATCGGTGTCCTGGAACTCGTCGACGAGGACGAGGCGATAGCGCGCCGCGAGCTGGGCTGCCAGTTGCGGGCCATCGCGCGGGTCGGCGAGGGCGCCGGCGAGATCGCTGACCAAACGGTCGTAGCCGATCTGGCGGCGCGCTCGCTGCCGTCGCCCGATCTCGGCGACCGCCTCGCCGACACAGGTCGACCACCCACCGGCGAGCCCACCGATCGAGGGATCCGGCTCGCAGCGCGCCCCGGGGTTCGTGAGCACCGTGCGCACCGTGGCGATGAGGTGGCGCTCGACGTCTCCGGGCGACAGCGGGCGGCGCGCTTGGACGGCGGACGGGCCGAACGAGCGGTGGTCGGGGGGACGACCCTGCTGGTCGGGGGACAACGCCAGCGGGGCGTCGGCGAGGCGCGCCAGCAGGAGGTCGCGGACGACTTCGGCGACCAATTCGGCCTCGTTCTCGACCAGCTCGCCGGGGCCGCCGGCCCCGGCGCGCAGGCCACTCTGGGCAAGGGCCTGCTGGCAGAAGCCGTGAATCGTGGTGATCGTCGCCTCGTCGAAGCGGGCGAGGGCGCGGCGCAGGCGGTCGCTGCGCCGCTGGCGGACACGCGGCGAGCCGGCGTCGAAGACGACGAGCCACTCGTCGCCGGCGGGGAGCGCGCTCCCGTCGAGATAGTCGGCGGCGACCTTCAACTTGGCGCGGATGCGGTCACGCAGCTCGGCGGCAGCCGCCCTGGTGTACGTGACGACGAGGACCTCCTCGATGCCCATCCCTTCGACGAGGTCGTGGTGGTGGGCGAGGTCGCCGGCGACGTAGCGGGTGACGAGGGCGGCGATCGAGTAGGTCTTGCCGGTCCCCGCGCTCGCTTCGATGAGCGTTCGCTCGTTGGGGAGCGGGCCTTTGAGGTCGAACGGCGCGGCGATCATCTGGCGCCCACCTTGTCGACCGACGCGAGGCCGTGGATCGACCCCCAGATCGACTGCGCCAGATCGGCCGGTGATGGCGACAGAGCGATCAGCTCGCCGACGGTGATGTCGCCCCACACGAAGCCGTTGGCGGCGTCGTCGAGATCGCCGTTGCGATAGTCCGTGCCGTCGAGCTCGTCCTCGTCGACGTAGCCATCGTCGTAGAGTCGCCGCGTCGTCGTCTCGAACACCGGCACGGCGCCGCGCAGGGCGGCGACATGGAACCCTGCTGCCGTCTCCAGCATCGTGCGGGCCGCCGCCAGCGGATCCGCAGCGGTGACGCTGAGCAGGTGGCACTCGGCGGCGCCGTTGCCTTGCGCAGCCCGCGTGACGGTGAGCGCCCGCCAGCGGGTGTCGCCGGTGGCCAGCACGGCGGCGGCCAGATCGACCGCTGCGGCGACGAGCAGGCCCGATCTCGGGCGTCGGTAGCCGAGTCGGCAGATCACCCCGTCGGCGATGCGATCGACGCGGTCGACAAGACGCAGACGATCGACCGACTCGGCCGCTCCTGGCAGCGCGGCCAGGCCGAGCTCGACGTCGACGTCGATGCCGTCGCCGGCACACAGTACGGCGACCCGATCGAGTCCGGCACACTCGGCTGCCGCGGCGATGACGTCGATGTCGTCGGCGATTTGGACCAACGTGTCGTCGATCAGCCTTCCTGGCGGCGCACTGCCGGAGAGCCGCTCGGCAGCCGCCCACTCGTCGAAGGTTGCTCGGGCAACGGTCTCCCAGTCAGTCGCCGGCGCGCCGTCGGGGGTCAGTGCCCCGGCCCGGCGGCAATAGCGCTCGAGCAGCCGGCGGCCGAGGGCTGACGCGGCGAGCTTGCCGATGCTCAGCGGGATCTCGTGGTCGGCTCGCTCGACCTCGCCCGGCAACCGCACATCGAGCCCGCCGCGCAGCAGCGTGTGAGCTGGGCGCACGCACGCTTCGACGAGTTGCGCCAAGCTGACGACCGGCGGGACGGGCGCTTCGATGGCGAAGCGCCGCCAGCCCGCCACCTCATCGGAGCGGTGCCGGCGTGTGTCGGCGGCCCGACACATCACGTCGTCGAAGCTGAAGACCCCCGACGCCGACACGCCGACGAGATCGAAGTTGCGCTCGTCGTAGGCGTGCAGCGGATGCCGGGTCAGCACCGGCGAGTCACCGGTGCCGCGGTCGATGCCCCCGACCGGTTCGAGGGTTGCGGCCACGACATCGAGCAGCTCGTTGAGCTGCACGGCAAAACGGATCTGGCGGTTCGTCGTGACGTCGCTGCCGTCGCACGTGATGACGAGCGTCCGGTCGGCGGCGAAGATCGCATCGAGGAGCAGGTTGCGTCGTTCGGCGTGGCGATCGCGCTCGCCGACACATGGCCGCACGGCCAGTAGGTCATCGCCGTCGATGCCGGTTCGGCGCAGGCTGTTCTCGTCGAAGCCGAGCACGGCGACGACCTTGGCGGGCACGTTGCGCATCGGCGCGCTGCCGGTGATCGCCACCCGTCCCGTCCGCAGTTGGACGCGACCCCGGGGATGGGCGACAACGCCGTCGACGATGGCGAGGAGGTCGTCGAAGGCGAGCAGTGCGGTGGTGGCGTGTCCGGCGACGACCGACGTACGGCGCACGTCGTCGATCGCCTCGAGCACGGAGGCCGTCTGCCACGCATCGGCGGGAGCTGTCGCGCAGAACTGGTCGACCGTCTCGACGAGCACGTCGCACCAGTCGTCGACCGTCCGACGCCCGAGGGTCCGGGCACGAAGCGTGCGCAGGCGGGCGACGAGCTCGGCGAGGCGGCCGACACTCGGAACGTCGTCTCCACCGAGGTCGTCGAAGGGGACGATGCCCCCGAATCCGGTGCGCGGCGTCGGTGCGGGCATGGCGATGCCGAGGAGCAAGGCGCGCAGCGACTGCTCCCAGGTGCCGAGGTCGATGTCGCCGTCGAACCAGGCCTGGCGGTGGTCGGAATCGAGACCCCATCTCGTTCCCAGCCGAGCCGTCCACCCGGCATACCGATCGAGATCGTCGACGGTGATCGTCAGCTTGCGTCCGACCGGCGGAAGCGCGGCAACCGCCAGGACGTCGCTGGCCGTGCAGCGCCCGGCGACGGTGTGGAGGATCCGCGCCGCCGCTGCCGCGACGGGGTTCTCGGTGCCCATCGACAGGTCACTCACGATCACGGGAACCGGCAACGTGCCGCGTCCGAACACGGCGGCGGCGAACGGCTCGAAGCGTTGCAGGTCAGGGCAGATGACGATGACGTCGTCCGGGCGAAGCTCCGGGTCGGCGACGAACAGGTGACCGAGCGCGTCGCGGAGCACCTCCAGCTGGCGGATCGTGCCGTGGCAGGCGTGCACCTGGATGCTCGTGTCGGCCGCCGGTCTGGCGAACGGGCTCGGCGGACGGTCGGCTCGGAGGTCGGCGCGTACATGATCGAGCAGCGTGACCGGGCGACCGAGTGGCGGGCCGGTGACCGCATCGACGACCGCCGAGGCGCCGAGACCGCGGCCGAGCGCAGCGGTCTCGGCGCCGGGGCGGCCCCACGAGGCGAGCAGCGGGTGACGATCCGGGGAAGCGGTCTCGTTGTCGCCGCGTCGATTGCGGACGGTGGGCAGGGCGCGATCGACGGGGGTCGCCCGCAGCCACGCGACGGCCGAGGGATGCAGCAGGGACACGTGCACGTCGCGCCATTCGGCGAGACCGGCGAGCACGTCGAGCTGGCTGCGCGACAGCGTGCTGACACCGAACAGCTCGACCGTCGCGGGGAGCGCTGGGTCCAGCTCGTTGCGACGCAACTGTTCGATGCGCTCGGGGATCTGTTCTGCAACGCTCGGGCTGCCGAGCCGCTGGCGCACCCGACGCCACAGGTCGAACTGCCAGTGCATCGACGGCGGCAACGATCCGACGGTGTGCTCGTCGCCGACCGCCGGCGCCCCGCCGACCGGCATCGATCGCACCGTGCCGTCGCCACGCACGCCGAGCTGCCATTGGCGGAGGATTTCGGGCCGCGTCGTCGAGTAGCGGTCGAACAGGTCGGCGATTCGGCGGGCGACGGTGAAGCGGTGCGATGGTCCGGACCCGCCGTGGCGATCGGCCTCGACGGCGGTCCAGCCGGGAACGTCGACAGCGCCCTCGTCGAGGACGTCGAGCACCGCCCACGTGAGCCGTTCGACGCTCCACGGGTCGTCGCCGTCATCGACACCGATCGCCGCGGCGAAGAATCGCCCTGGGTAGGGCATCGCGATGTTGGCGGCGATGCCGACGTCGCTGGCGATGCGGCGGGTGAGCCAGTCGCGCACGCCGGCGGTCGGCACACCCACGACCAAGCGGGCAAAGGGGTCACCCCCAGGCGCGGCGAGGCGCTCCACCAAGCCGGTGGCGAGCGTCGCCAGCTGCGGCCCGTGGTGGATGAACAACGTCACTCCTGCCTTGATACCAAACGGGTGTCACACCGCAACCGTCCGCGGCGACCGATGGGTGTTCAGGGGACGGAACGGTCCCCTAGACACCCATCGGTTGTTGAGGCGTGCCCGTGTTCACGCTCCGATGAACGCCAACGCCCGATAGAGACAAGTGATGACTCAACGTCCCGCCGTCGACCTCGCACCTCGCCGCTGAGCGAGCCGCCCAGTTCGCCGCCCTGCATCAGCCGGGGGTCCCGCTGCTGATGGCCAACGCCTGGGATGCCGGAAGCGCCAAGATCCTCGCCCACCTCGGCTACTCGGCCCTGGCGACGACCAGCGCCGGGTTCGCCAACTCGCTCGGGCGTCACGACGGCGGTGTCACCCGCGACGAGGCGATCGCCCACGGCGCCGACCTCGCCGCGGCGACTCCTCTGCCGGTGAGCGCCGACCTCGAACACTGCTTCGCCACCGACCCGGAGGGCGTCGCCGAGACCGTCGCCATCGCTGCCGCGAGCGGACTCGCAGGTTGCTCGATCGAGGACTGGGATCCGGACGGCGAGCTGATCTACGACCACCAACTGGCTCGTGAGCGGGTCGCCGCGGCAGCGGAGGCGGCGCACTCCGGCCCGGTGCGCCTCGTCCTGACCGCCCGCGCCGAGAACCACTTCCGCAACATCGATGACTTCGACGACACGCTCGCCAGGTTGCAGGCATTTGCCGCCGCCGGCGCCGATGTCGTGTACGCGCCAGGGATCACCTCTGCGGACCAGATCAGAAGCGTCGTCGACAACGTCGGCGTGCCGGTGAACATGGTGGTGTTTCCAGGCGTCCCGTCAATCCGTGAACTCGCGGCGCTCGGCGTGGCCCGCGTGTCCGTCGGCAGCGGGTTCGCCCTCGCCGCCCAGGGCGCCCTCGCAGCAGCGGCACGGGAGCTGCTGGAGCAGGGCACGTACGGGTTCTGGGAGGGTGCCGCGGCGGCTCGATCGCTGCGCGCCGCGTTCGACGGATGATCTTCGATGTCGGGTAGACCGTCGCGGTGAACGAGCTTCCCGGCGCCGGCGACGTGCGTCTGGACACGCCGGCCGGGCGCTGGGTGCTCGCGGCCACGGTGCTCGGCTCGGGGATGGCGATGCTCGACGGCACGGTGGTCAACCTCGCCCTGCCGCGCATCGGCGAGGACCTCGGCGCCGGGTTCAGCCAGCTCCAGTGGATCGTCAACGGCTACACGCTCAGCCTCGCCGCCCTGATCCTGCTCGGGGGGTCGCTCGGCGATCGCATCGGCCGGCGCCGCATGTTCGTCATCGGCACGGTTTGGTTCACCGTGGCGTCGGTGTTGTGCGCGGTCGCGCCCTCCGCTGAGTTGTTGATCGGGGCACGGGTCCTCCAGGGCGTCGGTGGCGCCCTGCTCACACCCGGGAGTCTGGCGATCATCCAGGCGTCGTTCGCCGCAACGGACCGTCCGCGGGCCATCGGTGCGTGGTCGGGCCTCGGCGGCGTCGCCGCCGGGATCGGCCCGTTCCTCGGCGGCTGGCTCGTCGACGTGGCGACGTGGCGCTCGATCTTCCTGATCAACGTTCCCCTCGGCATCGCCGTGGCGATGATCGCCGGGCGCCACGTTCCCGAGAGCCGGGATCCTTCGAGCTCCGGTCATCTCGACGTGACGGGCGCCGCGCTCGGCGCTGCGGCGCTCGCCGCGATCACCTACGGGCTGACCGCCCAGGAGTGGCTGATCTGCGCGGCGGGTGCGGTGGCCGCCGTCGCATTCGTGCTCTTCGAGCTGCGCGGCCGGGCCCCGATGGTGCCGATGCACATCTTCCGGTCGGCCCAGTTCAGCGCCACCAATGTGGTGACGTTCCTGCTGTACGGGGCGTTTGCCGCGGCCCTGTTCCTCCTCGGACTCGTGCTCCAGGGCCCGCTCGGCTACTCGCCGCTGCTCGCCGGCGCGGCCACCGTCCCGCTGACGATCATGATGCTGCTCTTCTCGGCCCGAGCCGGGGCGCTCGCTCAGCGCATCGGGCCGCGGATCCCGATGACCGTCGGTCCGTTGCTGTGCGCTGCCGGGTTCGCCCTGCTGACGCGTGTCGAGCCGGGGCGTAGCTACGTCGAGGCCGTGCTGCCCGGCATCCTCGTGTTCGCCATTGGCCTCACCTTGACAGTTGCCCCGCTGACCACGACCGCCTTGAGTTCGGTGACGTCGAACCTCGCCGGGATCGCGTCGGGCGTCAACAACGCCGTGGCCCGCACGGGCAGCCTCGTCGCCGTCGCCGCCATCCCGGTGATCGCCGGGTTCACCGCCGGCGAGGCAGTCGACGACGCCACGCTCCTCGACGGCTACGACAGCGTGCTGTGGACGAGCGCTGGTGTCGCCGTGGCGGCGGCGATCGTGTCGGCGGTGTGGATCCGTACCATCGAGCCCGAGGCCGAGCCGCCGTTCCACTGCGCCTCCACCGGCCCGCCGGTGTCCGTCACCGCCGACTGACGCGCGGCCACACTGGACCGATGCGCATCAGCGTCGAACCGTCGAGGGAACCGGTCGACTACCCGTTCCACCACCGAATCCGCGTGCGCTTCGCCGAGACCGACGCGATGCAGATCGTCCACCATGGTCGTTACCTGCCGTATCTCGAGGAAGCGCGTGTCGCCTACCTGCGACACCTCGGCCACCCCTACTCGGAGTGGCGCGATCAGGGCACGGATTCGGCGGTGCTCGAGGTGTACATGCGCTACGTCGCGCCGCTGCGCTTCGACGACGAGTTCGACGTCCACACCGCCCTCGCCGACGTCACCCGCACCACGTTCCAGATCGCCTACCTGCTGACCCGCGGCGACGAGGTCTGCGCCACGGCGGTGACGGCCCACGGCCTGCTCAACGCTGCCGGCCGGCCGATCCGTCTGCCGGCGTGGCTGACGGCGCTCGGTGGCCGGGCGTAGGGTCGGGCGCCCCTCGGACGACCGTCGATATCATCCGAGCGTGCACGAATCGGGGTCGGCCCGGATGAGCGTAACGGCGTGGGATCCACGCATCGGAGTGCTGGTCGTCGCCTACAACGCCGAGGACACGTTGGCGGCCGTCCTCGACCGGCTCCCTGAATCGTTCCGCCGTCGCGTCGCCCACGTCCTGGTGTCCGACGACGCCAGCCACGACTCTACGCACGAGGTCGGCCTTGCCTACCAGGCACGCAGTGCGCTGCCGCTGACCGTCATCCGTCACGATCACAACCTCGGCTACGGCGGCAACCAGAAGAGCGGCTATCGGTGGGCGATCGAGCACGGGCTCGACATCGTCGTGCTCCTCCACGGCGACGGCCAGTACGCGCCAGAGGTCATCGACGACATCGTCGCCCCGCTCATCGACGGGCACGCCGACGCCGTGTTCGGCTCGCGCATGCTCACCCGCGGCGCCGCCCGCGCCGGGGGCATGCCGCTGTACAAGTTCGCCGGCAATCGGATCCTTACGTTCGTCGAGAACGCGCTCGCCGGGCTCGACCTGTCGGAGTGGCACAGCGGGTACCGCGCCTACCGGGTCGATGCGCTCGCCGACATCCCCTTCGAGTCGTACTCCGACGGCTTCGACTTCGACACCGAGATCATCCTCGGCCTGCACGGGGCCGGGAAGTCGATCGAGGAGGTGCCGATCCCCACGTACTACGGCGACGAGATCTGTTACGTCAACGGTGTGCGCTACGCCAAGGACGTCACCGCCGATGTCGTCCGCTACCGACTGCAGCGGATGGGCTTCGGCAGGGCGGAGGTCGCCGGCGAAGAGGAGGCCTACGAGCTCAAGCTCTCGTCGCACACCTCGCACGCCGTGCTGCTGCAGTGGATCACCGAGCTTCGGCCGAGTCGGGTGCTCGACGTCGGGTGCTCGGACGGCCAGTTCGGCGCCATCGCTCGCAACACGGGGCGGCACGTCACCGGCGTCGACATGGTCAAGCACGAAGGGGTCGGCGAGCGACTCGACGCGTTCGTCGAGGCCGACCTCAACAAGGGATTGCCACCCGAGGTCGGGACCGATTACGACTGCATCGTCGCGGCGGACGTGCTCGAGCACACGATCGCCCCCGAGCGATTGCTCGCCGACATCGCCGATCGACTCTCCCCTGGCGGGGCGATCCTCGTCAGCGTCCCCAACTTCGCCCATTGGTACCCGCGGGCGAGGGTCGCCGCCGGACGTTTTGACTACGACCAGCGCGGCCTCCTCGACCGCGGTCACGTGCGGTTCTTCACCCGCCGTAGCTTCGAGCGTCTCGTCGACGACTGCAACCTGCAGGTCACGCGGCGCACCGTCGTCGGCACGCCGATCGAAGATGTCATCGATCGCGGCGGGAAGTCGCCGGCGAGCAGCGCCATCCGGTTGGCGGCGGCGATCGACCGTTTCGCCACCAAGGTCTGGCCGACGATGTTCGGCTACCAGTTCCTCTACGAGTTGCGCCGGCGCCGAGCGTGACGGCAGGGGGCGCGCTGTACCACCTCGGGTTCGGGACCGACGACCTCGACGACCGCACGACGATCGCCCTGTTGAGCGGCGACCCGTCGCGATCGGAGCGCATCGCCACCGAGCACCTCGGCGCAATGCGCGTGCTGTCACGCCACCGGGGACTCGACGCCTTCGCCGCCACGCTGCCCGGCGGGGCGCCGGTCGTGTGCGCGACGAGCGGAATGGGCGCTCCCTCGATGAGCATCGTCGTCAACGAGCTCGTGCAGGTCGGCATCCGCACGGTGATCCGCATCGGAACGAGCGGATCGATCCAAGAGCACGTCGGCATCGGTTCGGTCGTCATCGGCTCCGGCGCACTGACGAGCCAGGGCGCCGCCCTCGACATCGCCCCCGCCGAGTTCCCGGCCGTCGCCGACCCGTTCCTCACGGTCGCCTTGGCCGAGGCCGCCGGGCGCCTCGGCATCGACCACCACGTCGGCGTGATGGCGTCCACCGACACGTTCTACGAGGGCCAGGAGCGGTCGGCATCATCGGCCAACCCGCACCTCCTGCGCCGGCTGCGCGGGATGATCGACGAGTACCACGACCTCGGCATCGTCAACTTCGAGATGGAGGCTGGGACACTGTTCAAGATGGGGGCGGTGTACGGGTTCGCAGCCGGCGCCGTCGTCGCCATCATCGCCCAGCGCAACGCCGCCGAGGAGCCCGATGTCGGGGCGATCGACGCGGCGGTCGGCAACGCCATCGCCGTGGCCGTCGCCGCCGCCGACGCCTGGTCCATCCGTTGATCTGGGGAAGATCCGTCGCGACGTCTGCTACGGAATCGCCCCAGAAGGGCCAGTGACAGGGATCTTCCCCAGATTTACGGGACCCGGGGGACTTGCTGGGTGATGCAGTGGATGCCGCCGCCGCCGTAGGCGAGGACGGCGCCGACGTCGAGGCCGACGATCTCTCGGTCGGGATAGTGCTCGCCGATGATCGCCATCATCTCGTCGTCGGCGGGATGGCCGCACACCGGCACGGCGACGACGCCGTTGGCGACGTAGTAGTTGAGGTACGGCACGGCGACGCGCTCGCCGCCGACTTCGGTGAACGGGAGCACCGGGATCTCGACGACCTCGATCGGCTCGCCGAGAGCGTCGATCGCCCCGCGGGCCGAGCGCACGTTGACGTTGGTCCGCAGCCAGTCGTCCTCGGACTCGTCGGCACACCCCTGCATCAGCAGCACGCCGGGGCGGGCGAAGGCGGCAACGTTGTCGACGTGCCCGTCGGTGTCGTCGTCGAGGGCCAGGCCGAAGGGCAGCCATACGATCGTCGAGACGCCGAGCTCGGCGCGGAGCACGGCCTCGATCTCGACGCGGTCGAGCGACGGGTTGCGGTTGGGGTGCAGCAGGCACTGCTGTGTCGTGACGAGTGTGCCGGCGCCGTCGACGGCGATCGCCCCGCCTTCGAGGACGACCGGGATCGTGCGCACCCCGTCGCCGAGCAGCTCGGCGTATCGGCCGGCGATTGCGTCGTCGTTCGCTGCGGGCTGGAACTTCCCGCCCCAGGCATTGAACCTCCAGTCGAGGGCGATTCGGGCGTCGCCGTCGGTGACGAAGATCGGTCCCGAGTCGCGGAACCACGAGTCGTCGATCGGCAGCTCGACCACATCGACGCCGTCGCCGCATGCCTCGGCGGCCCGCTCGCCTGCGCCCACGTCGGCGATCATCGTCACCGGTTCAAAGCTGGCGAGCGTGCGGGCCACGAGGGCGTGGGCGGCTTCGGCGGCTGGCAGCAGCTCGCCGTACAGCGTCTTGCGGGCTGGCCAGCACATCGCCGTTCGCTCGTGCGGTGCCGACTCGGCCGGCATCCGCATCATGGTGTCGTGGTGCCGTCGAGGGTGAGCAATGGGCCGTAGAGGTCGGGACGTCGATCACGGAACAGCCCCCACGAGTGCCTCATTCGCTGCCCCTCATCGAGCTCGAAGGTGGCGGTCAACACGGCCTCGCCGTCGCGGCCGGCCTCGGCGACTTTGTCGCCGGTGGCATCGGCGATGAACGACGAGCCGTAGAACGTGATCTCCGTCGTCGCCCCGCGCTCCAACCCGGTGCGATTGGCGGCGACCAGCGGGGTCAGGTTGGCGCCGGCGTGGCCCTGCATCACCCGCTGCCAGTGCCCGCTGGAGTCCCACTCCGGGTCCGGCGGCTCCGAGCCGATCGCCGTGGGATAGCACAGCACGTCGGCGCCGAGCAGGGCCATGCAACGCGCCGACTCCGGGAACCACTGATCCCAACAGATCCCGACGCCGACGACGGCGTGCTTCGTGCGCCACACCTGAAATCCGGTGTCACCCGGGTTGAAGTAGTACTTCTCCGTGTAGCCGGGGCCGTCGGGGATATGGCTCTTGCGATAGGTGCCGAGCACGGCGCCGTCGGCGTCGACGATCACGACGCTGTTGTAGGTGGCGTGGTTGGCTCGCTCGTAGATGCTCAGCGGGAGAACGACCTCGAGCTCGGCGGCGACGCCGCGGAAGTGCTCGACCGTCGGATGCCCCTCGACCGGGCGGGCCCGGTCGAAGTGCTCGGGGAGCATGTCCTTGCAGAAGTACAGCCCTTCGAACAGCTCGGGGATCAGGACGAGCTGGGCGCCGTCGGCGGCTGCCTTGCGCACCAGCCGTTCAGCAGTGCCGACATTGGCGGCGACGTCGTCGACCATCGCCATCTGGATCGACGCGACCGTCAGTCCCATGCCCCAACTCTAGAGATCGGGTGTTGCTGCGTTGGAGTGTCAGGTGTCGTGTTTCCCGACAGGTGACACTCCATCGGCAGGAAACACTCCAATCAACGCTTGGTGATGGTGTCGCCGCGGCGGATCGTGCCGGGGATCACGACCTTGGCGTTGATGCCGCGCAGGCGCAGCTGCTTGCCCGCCCCGACATTGACGAAGCGCAGCGCTTCCTTGCCGAATCGAGCGGCGAACTTGGCGCACCCGGTGTGCGGCTGGTCCGTGATCTCGATCACCGCGTCGCCGATCGCCAGCTGGGTGCCGGGCGGAAGGTTGTCGTTGCTCAGGTCGAGGTCGACGTGGAGTTGATCGCCGGCGAGGGCGCGCACGTCGTCGTCGGCGCCGCCGACGAGCCGCGACAAGCGGGCGTTGATGATGTTCAACTGCATGTCGGGGTGCGCACTGCCGTCGTCGGTGCGACCGCTGCCACGCACGTTCCAGGTGTCGCCGACGACGCCTTCAGTCGTCGACAGCTCGGCCTCGTCGAGGATCTCGCGGCCGTCGACCACCGGCCGGCGGACGATGAGGTCGAGCGTGCCTGCGTCGCGGGGTGACTGGCGGATCTCGTCGAGGCCTGCTTCGAGCGTCGCGGTCGGGAGATGGACGGGGGCGACGGCGGGAACGATCACGTCGGTCATCGGGCGATTCTGCCAGCCCACGTGTCACTTCGGCAGGCGGATTCGGTCACACGTCAGCGTTCGTCCTGGTCGGCCCAGCGTTCGATGCGATCGAAGCCGTCGGTCGCGTGGGCGTAGTGGTACGCCCACGCCCGTGCGCCGTCGAGCGTGATCACCTCGATGCGCCGCAGCGTGTCCGTCGCCGTGTCCTCGACCTCGTCGAGGATCGGCAACGCCTCATCGGCCCGCTCCGGCGCAAGCTCGACCAGTACGCCCGGCACCACCCCGTCGTCGCCGAACACGGCGACCGGCCAGCCGTTGCCGGAGTCGTAGAGCTTGCCGCCGACGTCCGCCGGGCGGTGGGCCCGGGCGAACGGGGCGAGGATCGGCCAGCGCAGCCGGCCGGGCATCAGCGTGCCGTAGACGAACAGCGACGTCACGGTCTCGTCCATCACCCGTCGCCCAGGCGGGCGTCGAGCTCGGCGACGAGTCGCTTCGTGGCGACCGTCCGGTAGGCGTCCTCGACGACCTCGCCGATCTCGTCCCAGTCGAGCACTCCGACGTCCAAGCGCACGCCGACCCAGCCCCGACCACCGACGTACGGCGGGACGAAGAATCGCTCAGGATCGGCAGCGACGAGCTCGTGCTGGGCGCCAGGCGGCGCCGCGCACCAGAAACCGACACGATCGTCGTGATGGTGATCGGCGAACGTCACGAACACCTTCTTGCCCCCGGCGAACCACGTCGGCTCGCCGTGGCTGAGCCGCTCGCTCACCGCAGGGAAACCCATGCACAGCTCCCGCAATCGATCGAGCGGCGCGTCAGCCATCGTTCACCGAACCGACGATGCCGACCCACACGAGGTCGGTCAGCGTGTCCACGGCCTCGTCCCGCGACACGTCGGCGCCGCCGATCCACCACGCTGCCGTGTGCTGCACCATCCCGACGATCGCCCGACCCCAGATCGCCGCCGGAGCGGCGTCGAGGCCGCGCTCGCCGAGTCCCTCTGCCAGCGATTCGGCGACGCGCTCGGCGATCCGTTCGGTGAACGCCGTCGTCACCTCGTTGCCCCGTTTGGAGTCCGGGTTGGCGATGAAGCGATACAGCTGCGGATCACGTTCGATGTAGTCGAAGAACGCGTCGATCGTCGCCCGGATGGAGTGTGGCGGCTGGTCCGATCTCGCCTCGCTGAGCTTGGTGTCGAGGATCTCGCCGATTTCCACGAGGGCCTTCCCGGTGATCGCCGCGACGAGGCCGTCGCGATCGACGAAGTGTCGGTAGAGGATCGGCTTGCTGATCCCTCCAGCGGTGGCCATCTCCTCCATCGTCACGTCGGCGCCCTCGCGCCGGATGACGTCGATCGCCGCGTCGAGCAATTCGCCGCGGCGTAGCTGACGTCGCTCGCTGAGCGTCGGCCGGGACCCCTGGGCCGGCGGGCGCCTCGTCATGAGACGCATTGAACCACGGGAGTACCCTGGTCGCCATGACCGCCCCGCTCACCGCTGATCCCTCGGCTGCCCCCGATCGCGCCGCGTTCACGGCGATGACGGAGGGCACCCAGGAGGACTGGAATCACATCGTCACCTCGGCGCTGGAGTTCTATCCGCAGCTCGCCGATCGGGTGATCACCCACCTGCGCCTGCTCGACGGCGATTTCGGTGGCTTCCGCGTCGACCGCCTGACCCACTCGCTGCAGACGGCAACCCGCGCCTATCGGGCGAACCGCGACGACGACTACGTCGCCTGTGCCCTGATCCACGACATCGGTGACACGCTCGGCTCGTACAACCATGCAGACATCGGGGCGGCGATCGTCAAGCCGTTCGTGAGCGACGAGCTGCACTGGATGGTCGAGAAGCACGCCATCTTCCAGGGCTACTACTTCTTCCACTTCCTCGGCCTCGACCCCGACCTGCGCGACCAGTTCGCCGACCATCCGCACTACGACCTCACCGCCGAGTTCACCGCCGACTTCGACCAACCGTCGTTCGACCCCGACTACCCGACGATGACGCTCGACGAGTTCACGCCGTTGCTGCAGCAGTTCTTCAGCACGCCCAAGCGCTCGATCTACCTGCGCGAGGACTCCTAGCCCCGGCGGGGGGTGCGGGGGGCAGAGCCTCTTGGCGGAGCCCCCCGCCGCTGGTCGATCCGGCTCTGCCGGTCGACCAGCTGAGACTCTTCGTGCGGCCGAAGGCCGCCTACTTCGAGCTCGAGCGGAAGGGCTCTGCCTTCCGCTCGAAACTCAATCGTCCGCGTAAGTCCAGTCGGGCAGCTTGAGGCGGTGCCGCTCGTCGTAGACGACCGCCCCGTCAGGATCGATCTCGACCACCTTGGGGACGACGACCTCGCGCTCCAGCGGAGGGCGACCCTCGAGATGGGCGGCGAAATCGTCGGGGAACTCACGCAGCACGCTGCTCACGAGGCGCTGCACCTCGGTGCCGAGGTAACAGCGGTTGGCGTCGGTGACCGTGCCGAGCAGCGCCTGGATCGCAGCGAGGTCGGCATCCTGGCCGCCGCCATTGGCGATGCGGGTGAGGATCTCGGTGAGCTCCATCGAGCCGCGCTTGCACGGTGGGCACTGCCCGCACGACTCGACCGCGAGGAAGCGCGTCAACTCGGCAGCAACGGCGACCATGTCGGCGGTGTCGTCGTAGACCGCGAACCCGGCGGCCCCGAGCCCGCTGCCGAGCGCCTCGAAGGCTTCGTACGTGAGCGGGATGTCGAAGTCGCGGGCCGGCAGAACCGGGTTGGAGACGCCGGAGAACGCCGCCTTCAACTCCCGGTTCGGTTCGGCACCGCCGCACCAGGAGATGACCTCGGCGAGTGAGGTGCCGAGCTCGACCTCGTGGACCCCCGGCACCCGTACGTCGCCGACGATCGTGACGATCACGGTGCCGGCGGAGTCGGGCGTTCCCAACGAGCGATACCACGTGGCACCGCGGGCGAGGACGTGGGCGACCGACGCCAGCGTCTCGACGTTGTTGACGAGGGTCGGGTTGCTCGCCTGGCCGGCACCGGCCGGTGTGCCCGCCTCCCAGCCCATCGTCACGGTGGCGAACAGGCCGTGCTGCCACGGCGGCAGCAAGCGCGGCAGCGGATCACGTCCCTCGATGACCTCGAGCAGCGCCTTCTCCTCGCCGAAGAGGTACTCGTCGGGGCCCTCGACGATCGAGATCGTCAAGTCGCCGAGCAACCCGGTGTCGCCGAGCTCGACGGCCGCCCGGCGCAGGTTGGCGACCTCGCCGCCGAACGAGCGCTTGACACCGATGAACGCCGTCGGAGCGTCGACGCAGAAGGCGGCGATGGCGAGGCCCTCGACGATCCGATAGGGGTCGAGGCGCATCAGCGTGCGGTCCTTGAACGTCGCCGGCTCGCCTTCCGCTCCGTTGGCGACGGCATAGTGCGTCCCGCCGCCTGCGGAACGGACCGAACCCCACTTGGCGCCCGCCGGGAAACCGGCGCCGCCGCGACCACGCAGCCCGCTCGCCGTGATCTCCTCGATCGTCGCGTCCGGCCCGAGAGCCCGGGCGGCGCGCAGCGCCTCTCCCCCGCCGGCGTCGACGTAGTCCTCGATCGTCGTGATCGGCGCCGGTGGGAGCAGCACGCTGACCTTGCCCATCGGTGTTCGACCGTACCGTTCATTGCGTTCCCCGGCCACGCAGGCCGCTGCTGGCCACTCCCTCGCTGGCGCTCGTCGCTCGCATCGGAGGACCTGTCCACCCCCGTTCATTGCGTTCCCCGGCCACGCAGGCCGCTGCTGGCCACTCCCTCGCTGGCGCTCGGTCGCTCGCATCGGAGGACGTGTCCACCCCCGTTCATTGCGTTCCCCGGCCACGCAGGCCGCTGCTGGCCACTCCTCGGCTGGCGCCTCGTCGCTCGCATCGGAGGACCTGTCCACCCCCCTTATTCCCACGCAGCCGCTGCTGGCCACCCCGCTGGCGCTCGTCGCTCGCACGGAGGACCGTCCACATGCGTTCAGTCACATCGGCGCTCTTTCGTTCGTACGATCGGCGGTGATGGTGGAAACGAGTGGGCCGACGGCATCGCTGCGCACGGCCCTCGCCGAAGCGGTGCGGTCGCGGGTCGCCGGTTCGTCACCCGACACGACGATCTTCACGGCACCGGGACCGCGCTGGTTCCCCGAGGATGCGGCCATCCGCGCCGTTCACGGCGACGCCGCGATGTTCGTCGGTGGCCTGCGCGCCCTCGTCCTGCAGTCCCTCCATCCGCTGGCGATGGCGGGCGTCGCCGGGCACTCCGGCTATCGCGGAGACCCATGGGGCCGCCTCCAACGAACAAGCCAGTTCCTTGCGGCCACCACGTTCGGGTCGGTCGACGTCGCCGAACGCGCCGTCAACCGCGTCAGGACGGTCCACGACAGGGTCGCCGGGACCGCCCCTGACGGCCGGGCTTACCGGGCGAGCGACCCACACCTGCTGCGCTGGGTCCACGTCGCCGAAGTGGACAGCTTCCTGCGTGCCCACCGTCGCTTCGGTGCCGTTCAACTCACGCCCGAGCAGTACGACGAGTACGTCGCCGAAGTCGGCTTCGTCTCGGCGCAGCTCGGCGTGCTCGACCCGCCGCAGTCGGTCGCCGAGCTTCGCGAGGCGCTGGCGTCGTTCCGGCCGGAGCTGGCCGGTACGCGGGAGGCCCGCGACACCGCCCGCTTCCTGCTGTTCAACCCACCGATTCCGCTGCTGGCCCGCCCGGCCTACGGGCTCCTCGCCACGGCAGCGGTCTCGATGCTGCCGGCGTGGGCGCGCGGCATGCTCCACCTGCCTCCTCCATTGCCGATCGCTGACGACGTTGTCGGCCGCCTCGCCGGCGAGCTGGCGACGAGGGCGTTCCGCTGGACGCTCGCGTCGTAAGCAATCTGCGGCGCGCCCACGACGGGATCTCACACGCTGGAAACATTGCGGGAACTGCCGTGAAACGGGCCATCCCTACGGTGCCAGTCGTGCAGCTGAACCCCCGCCGACCAGCCCACCTCCACGCAGGTGGCGTGAAAGCCCATCGATCCCGCCCGCTCTCACGTGTCGAGTGGCGCCGTCACCTCCACAAGGAGCCACCGGGACTGCTGCGCCGGCTCCACCTCGTTCCCCGACGCGATGAAGCGAAACGGGAGCGATCCGGGGGCCCCGCCGAAGACTGATCCCCCTCGGTTCGGCGGAGGCCCCCGGCAGGCACGCCCCGACGGACCCCATCGGAGTGCTGAAGCGCGCCACGGGGGTCCTACGGAACTCGGGAGCGCTCCGGCACTCGGGTGAGGGGGGCGCCCACGTCGGGGAAGCGGCGCAGATCGCCGCTCCGACGAGGGCGACGGCGATCGGCCCGACGAGGGCGAGAGCAACGGTCCTACCAGGATCCCACCCGAGGTCGTCTCCGGTCGTCACGACGACCCCGACGGCGCCCGTGCCGAGGGCGACACCGAGGTTGTCGAACAGCTGCATCGACGCTGTCGCCGCGCCATAACGCTCGGCCGGCGAACAGCGCAGAACGGCTTGAGCATGTGCCGAGTAGGCCAGCCCCATCCCCAGCCCGGCCACGGCCCAGCCGACGTGGATCACCCAGAACGGCACCACGTCGGGCATCGCCGCCACGGCGACGACGGCGATCCCCGGGGCGAGCACGAGGTAGCCGGTGCGAACGAAGAATGCCTCACCCGTCCTGACGATCCAGCGCTCCTGCACCCAGGCCCCGGAGGTCCACGCCAGCGTCGCAGCCGTCACCGCGATGCTGCCGGCGAACGTCGAACGGCTTCGCCCGTCCGTCAGGGCGTGAGGAACGAACGTGTCCGTCCCGAAAAAGGCGAACGTCAACAAGCCGCGTGACAGGACCACCGCCGGCAATCCGGCGGCGCCGCGCAACGTGCCGGGCGGCGTCAACCGGCGCAGCGGGCCGAGACCGACGAGAACGCCTCCGACGATCGCCGGGACGAGCAACCAGCGCGACGCCGTGAACCCGGCGACCACCAATGCCGCCCCGGCGGCGACTCTGACCGCTTCGACGAGTCGGCGACGCAGGAAGCGTTCGGCACGCTGCTGCTCGGAGCGCAGCGCGGTCAGGCGCATCATCTCGGGCACGATCAGCGACCCGGCGACGGCCACGAACGGCAGCAATCCGAGGAACACCCACCGCCACCCGACCCACGACGTGATCCGCTCGGCGAGCGCCGGGCCGACCAGGCCGGGAACGACCCACGCCGTCGAGAGCACGGCGAACATCCGCGCCCGCTTCTCGACGCTGTACACCCGACCGATCGCCACGTAGCCGATCGCCGGGACGACCCCGGCGCCGAGGCCTTGGACGAACCGGCCGACGACGAGGACCGGCATCGACGGCGCCAGCCCGCCGACCACCAGGCCGATGGCGAAAAGCACGAGCCCGACGACGTACGGACGGCCGGCGCCGTGTCGGTCGGCTTGCTCGCCGGCGAAGACGATGCCGACCATCGTTCCGAGGAAGAACGCCGTCGACACCCAGCCGTACCACGCGATCCCGCCGAGGTCGTCGGAGATCTCGGGCAGGATCGTGATCACCGCCAGCGTTTCGAAGGCGACCAGCGTGACCATCGCGACGAGCCCGATGGTCAGCGCACGATGATCGTCGGCGGAGCGGGTCGTCATAGCGCCTCGAGCACGAACGCGGCGACGATCTCGACGAGGCCGACGGAGACCAGCACGAGGCCGCACGTGAGCGGGCTGATCCCTGCGACCCGTCCCCAGATCGTGCCGACCGCGACGACGGCGACGGCGACCATCGCTGTGGACACGCGCCACGCGGTGTGCCAGTCGTCGAAGATCAAGAACGGAAGCGCCGCTGGGAGCAAGGCAGCGATGTTGTACAGCACCGTCACCGCAGCGGTGCGGACGTTGCCATGCCGGATCCGTGGGCGCCGATCCTCGACGCTCGGTGGTTGCTCGACGATCGCCGCGGCGATTCGGGCGACATCTGCCGGCTCGAGTTCGCTGCCGATCACCTCTTCGATCTGCTGCGCCACGAGGACGGTGGCCTCACGCGTCGGCAGCGCCCGTATGCGGGCGCGCCACGAGGTCCGGTCACCCGCTTCGTGAAGATCCTCGAGGGCGTTGAGGATCCCGGCGCTCAGACCAGAGGCCAACGTCGAGCCGAGCGCGAGCACGAGCAGTAGTCGGACGGGGTGACCGCCGTCTTCGAGTACCACGCCGGCGGTCAGCAAGACGACAAGCGTGATCGTCAGCCCGGACGTCACTTCGGTCAGCACCTCGACCCGGTCGAGCGCCCCCCACAGGCGGGCGAACCATGTCTTGCGTTCGGGGCCAACGATTGCGTGCATCGTAAGGAGTGGTTACCCAATGCCACGGAATCGGGGGGCCGTGCGATTCCGGCTACGGCGGCGAAGCGCCGCCTGACTACCGTCGACGGGATCGACGACGTGGATCGGGCGGCCCTCCAGCGGCATGTGCTCCGCGTCCTGACGGGTGGGCAGATCGTCGGCGCCGCAGCGCTCGGTGCAGCCGTCACGGTCGGGGCATTCGTCGTTCAGGACATCCTCGGCGACGACACGCCGTTGGGTGGCATCGCCACCGCGACCGTGACCACCGGAACCGCCGTGATGGCCCAACTGCTCTCGCGCCTGATGTGGCACCGCGGCAGGCGGCCGGGCCTGCAACTCGGGTATGGGCTCGCCGCGGTCGGCGGTGTGATCGCCGCCGTCGGAGCCGAGCGCGAGCTGCTCGCCGTGTTCGTCGCCGGGCTGTTCCTGTTCGGCAGCGGGCAGGCGTCCAACCTGCTCGCCCGCTACGCCGCCACCGACCTCGCCGATCCGGAGCACCGCGGCAGGGCGATGAGCCACGTGGTGTTCGCGTCGACGTTCGGGGCAGTCTTCGGACCGCTGCTCATCGCCCCAGCGCAGAGCGCCGGCGAGGACTGGTTCGGCTTCGGCCGCTACACCGGGCCGTGGCTGTTCAGCGCCGTGTGCTTCGCCCTGGCGATGGTCAACACGGCGGTGCGGTTGCGGCCCGACCCGCTGGTCGTCGCCGGTGGTGGAGCGCGAGCCTCGGGTGCGGCGAGCCCGCCGATCCGTCACGCCCTGCGGGTGATCGGCGCCGCGCCACGCGCCCGGCTGGCCCTCGCCTCGATGGCCGTGTCGCAAGCGGCGATGGTCGCCGTGATGACGATGACCCCGGTGCACATGAAGTTGCACGGCCACGAGACGCTGAGTCCGTACGTGATCTCTGCGCACATCGGGGGGATGTTCGCCTTCAGCCCGCTGGTCGGGCGGTACGTCGACCGGCGCGGCTCGCTGCCCGCCGTCCAAGCCGGGGCGGCGATCCTCGTGGCGGCGACGTTGCTGGCGTCGGCGGCGGGCCTCACCGAGTGGCTACTGTTCCCCGCCCTCTGGGCGCTCGGGCTGGGCTGGAACTTCGGACTGCTCGGTGGCTCGGCCCTGCTCATCGAGTCGGTCGTTCCGGGCGAGCGCGTCGCCGTCCAGGGAACGTCCGACTTGACGATGAGCCTGTGCGGAGCCGTGGCCGGCTTCTCGTCAGGGTTCATCCGCCGCGCCGTCGGCTACCACGTGCTCGCCGACCTCGCCGCGGCCGCTGCCCTCGGGCTGTTCATCGCCGCCTACGTGTCGGCGCGCCGTACCGCACCTCCCAGTCGTCCGACCGCGGTACCGGAGCCGGCGGCCGCCGGAGTCAGTTTGGATTGAGAGGACGCGCCAGCGTCGGACCTCGCGGTTACTTCACGGCGCCTTCCACCATGCCGCGGATGAAGTGTCGCTGAAGGAAGATGTACACGGCGACGACAGGAACGGCCACGAGCGCCGCGCCGGCGGCCAACAGGGCGGTGCCCGAGGTGTAGCGACCCTGGAAGAACGCCAGGCCGAGCGGGGCGGTCCGCAGCTCCTCGCTCGTGGCCATCACCAATGGAATCAGGAACTCGTTCCAGGTCCACATGAACACGAGCACGACCATCGTGGTGATCGCCGGCCGCCCCATCGGCACCAGCACGCTCCACAAGGTGCGCCAGTGACCCGCGCCGTCGAGCCGCGCCGCTTCGACCACCTCCCGCGAGCTGGTGCGGAAGTAGGCGCGCATCCAGAACGTGCCGAACGCCGTCGATTGCGCCACCTGAGGCATGACGATGGCGACGAGCGAGTCGGTGAGGCCGAGTGACCGCAGGTCGAAGTACAGCGGGACCACGAGCGCCTCGGCGGGGATCATGATGCCGAGCAGCATCACGTAGAAGATGACCTCCGAGCCCGGGAAGCTCATCGTGCCGAACGCGTAGCCGGCGAGAATCGAGAGGGTCGTCGCCAACCCCACCACGAGGGCGGCGACGACGACGCTGGTGCGCATGTACGAGCTGAAGTGGCCCTCGTCCCACGCGGCAGCGAAGTTGGAGACGTGCAGCCCGCCGGAGTCGCCGATCTGGTCGGGCTGCAGCGCCGTGCGCAGGATCAGCGCCACCGGGTAGAGCGCGACCGCCGCGAACAGGGCGAGGATCGCGTAGTTGAACAGACGCTCGGGCCGGGAGATCATCGCGACTCCCGGGAGCCGCCGATGCGATTGATCGCCAGGGTGACGACGAAGACGATGGCGGTGAGCACCAGCGCCAGAGCGGCGGCCGTGCCGACCCGGCCGAGTTGGAAGGCATGGCGGAACACCTGGTACGACGGCACGGTGGTCTCCGTCCCGGGGCCGCCGCTGGTCATCACGTAGACGAGGTCGAACGTCTTGAGGGCGGCGATGACCGTGAGCGTGAGGGCGACGGCCACCTCGCCCCGAATGGCGGGCAACGTGATGGCGAAGAACTCGCGCACCGGCCCGGCGCCGTCGAGGCGAGCCGCTTCGTACAGCTCGCGCGGGATCTTGGTCATGCCGGCCAGGGCGAGCACGAAGCACAGCCCGGTGCTCACCCAGGTCCCGACGAGACCCACCGACGGCAGCGCCCAGGTGTAGTCGCCGAGCCACGGCCGGGCGAAGCGGTCGAGCCCGACGAGCCGCAGCAGCGAGTTGAGCGACCCGTCGGGCTGGTAGATCTGCCTCCAGGCGATGGCGACGACGACCATCGGCACGACCTGTGGCAGGAAGATCAGGACGCGGAAGACACCGAGCCCACGCATCCGCCGGGCCCTCATCATCGTGGCGGCGATCAGCGTCCCGAGCACAACCGGGATGACGGCGTAGAAGACGATGAGCACCAAGGCGTGGGCGAACGCGCCGCGCAGCTCGGGGTCGGTGAACACCTCGCGGTAGTTCGCCAACCCAACCCACACCTTGTCGCCGAGGCCGTCCCACTCGTACAGCGACAGCGACACGCTGCGGCAGAGCGGCACGCCGATGAAGGCGACGAAGACGACGACTGCGGGGAGGATGTAGAGGTAGCCGAGCTTGCGCGGCTCGCCGGGAGGCGCGCGCCGCCTCCCGGTCTCGGTCATCAACCTCCGTTCCAGCGGACGGCAGTCAGCTTCCGGTGGCGGCCGTGTACTCGGACTCGAGGTGCTCGAGGAACTCCTGTGGCGAGCGCTCACCGGCGAGCAGGTCCTGCACGGCGACGGTGATCGTGTCGTAGAACGTCTCGGTCGCGTAGTCGAGGTAGGGCACGAGCAAGTCCGCGTCGCCGGCCTCGGCCCAGGCCGTGAAGACCTCGGCCTGCAGGCCCTCCACCTGCTGGGCGCCGGCGTCGACCACCGGCAGGTTGCCGGCCTCGGTGACGATGGTCATCGCCTCACTGTTGGTGATGAAGTCGATGTAGGCCGCCGCTGCGTCGGCGTTCTCGCTGTTGGCCGGGATCGCCCACGGGATGCTGATCCCGCCCGTCACCAGGTTCTGCCCGCTGGCGCCGGCGGGGGTGAGCACGAAGCCGACCTCGTCGCCCATGGCGTCGGTGAGGTCGGCGACGAGCCACGTGCCGCCGACGAAGAACACGCCATCGCCCTGGGCGAAGTTCTGCCAGGCGGTGTCGTAGTCGACACCGCTGAAGCCTTCGGCGAAGACGCCGGAGTCGGCCCACGACACGATTGCCTCAGCCGCCGAGAGATTCTCCTCCGACGTCCACGACGAGCCGGGTCGACCGAAGCCGAGGTCGCGGATCGATTCCGCGTCGACGAACTGGTTCTGCACGAAACCGTATTGGTGGATCCCCGGCCACGCCTCGGAGTTGCCGAACTGCACCGGCGTCTCACCGGCGGCTTGGGCGGCCTCCACGGCGGCGGCGAACTCGTCGGTGGTGGCGGGCGGCTCGATGCCGAGCTCGTCGAGCTTGGTCTTGTTGTAGAACAGCCCGACGATTTCGCCCATCTGCGGCAGCCCGTACAACTGTCCCTCGCCGAACACGGCACCGTCGTCGCTATACGACGCGAGGGCGCGGACCGACTCGGGGAAGCGGTCGAACCAGCCATAGGCCTCGGCGTACTCGTCGAGCGGCACGAGCAGGCCCGCTCCGACGTACTGACCCATCTCGGAACGGCTGTTGTTCGCTTGCACCACGTCCGGAGCGTCGTCGCCCGACAGGGCCAGGCGCAGCGTGGTCCGCAGATCGTCGGTGGATCGCGACACTCGGTCGATGGTGATGTTGGGGTAGGCCTCCGTGAAGGCGGTGTTGAGCGCTTCGATCTGATCGTTCTGACCGCCGCGAACCTCCTGGTCCCACACCGTGAGGGTGACGTCACCCAGCTCGGCGGGATCGGTCGAGGCGTCGCCGGTCGGTGGCGCGGTGGTGTCGCTGCCTGCTGCGTTGTCGCTGGCTGGAGTCCAGGCGACGAGGAGCGTGGCGGCGGCCACCGCGGCCGCCAACGGCACCCACCTTTGTTGAGCTGCTCTCATGTCACTTCCTTTCATTGCGTTCCCCGGCCACTTAGGCCGCGTTGGGCTGCTCCTCGGCTCGCGCCTCGTCGCTCGCAGCGGTGGACGGGTTCGATGGTTCTGAGTTGTTTCACTGACATGGTTCAACGTCCGGTGCGGAATCCGAGGGTGGCGATCGCTCTCGACACCTCGGGGACATCGTCGTCGGGGAGGATCGATTCCAGAAACGCATAGTTCTCGATGAGCGTCGGGTCCTTCGAATCGGGCTCGTGCCACCATGCCGCGATGTCGCCCCAGCCCGGCGCGGCGAGCGCCCCACCGAAGTGCCGCACGGAGAGCGCCGCGCTCAGGTTCGCCAGGCAGCAGCGCACGCTCCAACGACCAGCCGGCCACGGTTCCGAACATCAGCCCGGCGAGGAAGACGTCGCCGGCGCCCGTGGGGTCGAGCGCCTCCACCGGAACGGCGGGAACGTGCACCGTCTCGCCGCTGGCCTGGTGGTGGGCGACCACACCGTCGGCGCCGCAGGTGACGATGGCCAACGGGACGAGCTCGGACAAGACCTCCAAGGCCGCCTCAGGCGACTCAGTCCGCGTGAAGCTCATCGCTTCCATCGAGTTCGGCGAGAACGAGTAGCAACCCTGCAGGCTTTCGCGTAGCCGGCCGATGTCCCACCGGTCGGCCTGGTCCCAACCGAGGTCGGCAAAGACCAGCCCACCGTCGCCGGCGAACGCATCGACCCATGGCTGACGGCTGGTGCCGAGATCGATGAACGAGACGCGGGCCGCCGGTGGCTGTCTGACGAGCTGATCCTGGACATCCGGGATGTGCCCGTGGGTGATCATCGTCCGCTCCCGCTCGTAGACGACGGACACTGTCACGGGCGAGTGCCAACCGGTGACGTAGCGCGAGTAGGCGAGATCCACGCCTTCTTGGATGCTGAGCGTCTGCCGGCAATAGTCGCCGTAGAGGTCTTCGCCGAATGCGGCTGCCAGGCTGGTCTTCAGACCGAGTCGCGAGCAGGCCACGGCCAGGTTGGCGACGCCGCCCGGTCCCGACCCCATGCCCGACGCCCAGACCTCGGTCCCCGTCCTCGGAGGCGCGTCCAGACCGATGAAGACGATGTCGAAGAAGACGGTGCCCGTGAGGAAGACGTCGAACTCCGGGTCGTCACCACGCACAACGGCCAAGGTACCGCGATGAGCAGTTCTCGCATCGGGTGCGCGTTGTGCTCATCGCCCCGCGTGACGATCGACCCCCGGCCCGCTTCAATGCTGCCCGTGGCCATGGTGCACGGTATGAGGCTGACCATCATCGGCGGCGGAGGATTCCGCGTGCCGCTCGTTCATCGGGCGCTGATGTCGGAGGACTCCGGCGTGGCCACAGTCGTGCTCCACGATGTCGACCCGACCCGTGTCCGGGCGATCAAGGCGGTGCTCGACGAGTCGGCGGGCGGGCGTCGACCGGAGGTGCTGATCGAGGACGACCTGGCGAAGGCGCTGACGGGGACCGACTTCGTGTTCTCGGCGATCCGGGTCGGCGGCCTGCGCGGGCGGACGTGCGATGAACGCTCAGCGCTCGCCGAGGGCGTGCTCGGTCAGGAGACCACCGGGGCCGGGGGGATCTGCTACGGACTGCGCACGGTTCCCGTTGCGCTGCGAATCGCCGAAGCCGTGCGGGAACACGCGCCGTCTGCGTGGGTCATCAACTTCACGAACCCGGCCGGCATGGTGACCGAGGCGATGAGTCGGGTGCTCGGCGACCGGGTGATCGGCATCTGCGACTCGCCGGTGGGACTGTTCCGCAGGGTCGCTCGGGCCTTGGGCATCGACGTCGCCGACGCCTGGTTCGACTACGCGGGGCTCAACCACCTCGGTTGGCTGCGCCGGGTCCTGGTCGACGGTCGTGACGCGTTGCCTGGACTACTCGCCGACGACGACGCGCTCGGCTCGTTCGAAGAGGGTCAGCTGTTCGGAGCCACGTGGCTGCGGGCGCTCGGGTCGATCCCCAACGAGTACCTCTACTACTACTACTTCACCCAGGACGCCATCGCGTCGATCATCGACGCTCCGGCCACGCGCGGCGAGTTTCTGCTGCGCCAGCAGGAGGCCTTCTACCGAGCCGTCGACTCCGAATCAGCCCGGGATGCGGCCGCCCGCTGGGAAGCGGTCCGCCAGGAACGGGAAGCGACGTACATGGCGGAGAGCCGTGCCGCGTCCGGTGCCGGGGGGCGGAACGCGGATGACCTCGACGGCGGCGGCTATGACCAGGTGGCCCTGGCGTTGATGCGGGCGATCGCCGGCGACGAACACGCCACCCTGGTGCTCAACGTCCGCAATCGCTCCGCCCTGCCCGGGCTGGACGCCGACGCCGTGGTCGAGGTGCCGTGCCTGGTGGACATCAACGGCGCCCACCCACTCGCTGCGGGCGCCCTAAACCCACCCGAGTCGGCGCTGGTAGCGAGCGTCAAGGTCGCCGAGCGAACGGCGATCGACGCCGCCGTCAGCGGGTCGCGGGCGACCGCGGTGAAGGCACTGGCGGTCCATCCCCTGGTGGACTCCGTGAGGGCGGCCGAGCGGATCCTCAGCGGCGAGCTGGAGGCACTGCCTGAGCTTCGCGAAGTGCTGACCGCCGGCTGAAGTACGGTCGCTGGAACGAAAGCCGAAAGGGGCGTCGATGCCGAAGGGCAAGCCGAACATTCTCGTCATCTGGGGCGACGACATCGGGATCACCAACCTCAGTTGCTACAGCGATGGGCTGATGGGCTATCGCACGCCGAACATCGATCGCATCGCCGACGAGGGGATGCGCTTCACCGATGCGTACGGCGAGCAGAGTTGCACGGCGGGACGCTCATCGTTCATCACCGGCCAGAGCGTGTTCCGCACCGGGCTGAGCAAGGTCGGCATCCCGGCTTCGCCGATCGGGCTGCAGGCCGAGGATCCGACGATCGCCGAGCTGTTGAAGAACCACGGCTACGCCACCGGCCAGTTCGGCAAGAACCACCTCGGAGACCTCAACGCGTACCTGCCCACGGCGCATGGCTTCGACGAGTTCTTCGGCAACCTCTACCACCTCAACGCCGAGGAGGACCCCGAGGATCCCGACTACCCGAGCGAGAACGGATTCCCGGAGTTCCGGGAGCGCTTCGGCCCCCGCGGCGTGCTCCACTGCCATGCGGCGAGGAAGGACGACAAGACCGAGCACCCACGGTGGGGACGGGTCGGCAAGCAGACCATCGAGGACACCGGACCACTGACCCGCAAGCGGATGGAGACGTGCGACGACGACTTCGTCAAGGCCGCCTCGGACTTCATCACGCGCCAGCACGAGGGCGGCAAGCCGTTCTTCGCCTGGGTGAACACGACGCACATGCACTTCCGCACGCACACCAAGCGAAGGAGCATCGGCCAGGCCGGGCGCTGGCAGTCGCCGTACCACGACACGATGATCGACCACGACAAGCAGGTCGGCCAGCTGCTCAACCTGCTCGACAAATTGGAAATCGCCGACGACACGATCGTCATGTACAGCACGGACAACGGCGTGCACATGAACACCTGGCCCGACGGGGGGATGACGCCGTTTCGCAGTGAGAAGAACACGAACTGGGAGGGCGCCTTCCGCATCCCCCTGGTGATCCGCTGGCCGGGCAAGATCCCCGCTGGGGTCGTGTCCAACGAGATCGTCCAGCACCACGACTGGCTGCCGACGTTCCTCGCCGCCGCCGGCGACCCCGACGTCGTCGACAAGCTGAAGGAGGGCCACGAGGCCGCCGGCAAGTCCTTCAAGGTTCACATCGACGGCTACAACCTGCTGCCCTATCTCACCGGGGAGGTCGACGAAAGCCCGCGCAAGGCGTTCATCTACTTCAGCGACGACGGCGACCTCGTGGCCTTGCGCTTCGACAACTGGAAGATCGTGTTCATGGAGCAACGACGCGCTGGGACGCTCGAGTTGTGGGCCGAACCGTTCACCGTCTTGCGGGTGCCCAAGCTCTACAACCTGCGCACCGATCCGTTCGAGCGAGCGGATATCACCTCCAACGAGTATTGGGACTGGGTCTTGTCCAAGGCCTACTTGGTGCTCGCTGCGCAGTTCGTCGTGTCCGACTTCCTCGGAACGTTCAAGGACTTCCCACCGCGGCAGAAGGCGGCGAGCTTCACGATCGACCAGGCGTTGGAGAAGATGTCGGAGGCCGCCAGCGGATCGCACTGACGTCCCGATCGACCCCACCGACATGGTGCGGGTGCCGGGCGGGACGTTCCGCGATGGGTTCCGACGTCCACTATCCGGAGGAGGCGCCGGTCCACGCCGTCGCCGTCGACGGTTTCTCGATCGACCGCGTCCAGGTGACCAATCGCGCCTTCGAGGAGTTCGTGTCGGCGACCGGCTACGTCACGGTCGCCGAGCGGCCCCTCGACCCCGACGACTTTCCTGGTGCCCCACCCGAGAACCTCGTGCCCGGCTCGATGGTGTTCACGATGACGACCGGCCCGATCGACCTGCGCCACATCAACCAGTGGTGGAGATGGGCGCCAGGCGCCTCGTGGCGGCATCCCGAGGGTCCGGGCAGTTCCCTCGACGACCGCGCCGACCACCCGGTGGTCCACGTCGCCTACGAGGACGCCGAAGCCTACGCGGCGTGGGCCGCCAAGGCCCTGCCCACCGAGGCGGAGTGGGAGTGGGCGGCTCGGGGCGGCCTCGACGGCGCGGCATTTGCGTGGGGTGACGAACCCGAGCGGCCCGGAGAGCGGTTGGCCAACTACTGGCACGGGGACTTTCCGTGGCGCCACGACGACGGCTACGGCGCGACGGCGGCCGTCGGCTCGTTCCCGGCCAACGGTTTCGGCCTGCACGACATGGCCGGAAACGTCTGGGAGTGGACGGCGGACTGGTGGTCGCCGACTCATCCGGCGGACACCCCGTCGTGCTGCACGGGGGCGACCTCGCCGCGACCGACGCTCGAGGGCAGCTTCGACCCGGCCCAGCCGCAGTTCCGAGTCCCCCGCAAGGTCGTCAAGGGCGGCTCGTTCCTGTGCGCCGACAGCTACTGCCAGCGCTACCGCCCCGCCGCCCGTCGCCCGCAGATGATCGACACCGGGATGAGCCACGTCGGCTTCCGCTGCGTCCGCCGCCCGAGCTCGCGCGATGAGCGGTGACAGCCGTAGAGCCCGTCATCGCTCATCGCAGCGACGAATCCCGCCCGACCGACCCTGAGCGGGAACGACTGTTCGGGGCGCTAGAGTGCTCCGCGTCGATGGCGCCGCTGTCGACGCGCAGACGCTCCGTTGTTCCGGCCGAATGCGCCGTTGAACAACTGAAAGCTCCCCCCACATGTCCACCGCCACCGCGCGGTTCGCCGACCTCGGCGTGCCCTCCGACCTGTGCGCGCATCTCGAAGCCGCCGCAATCACCGAACCGTTTCCCATCCAGTCCGCCGTCATCCCAGACGCCCTTGCCGGCCGCGACGTGGCAGGCCGTGCTCCCACGGGCTCCGGCAAGACACTCGCCTTCGGCTTGCCGCTGGTCGCCCGGCTGCGCCCCGCGCAGCGCCGTCGTCCCACCGCCCTCGTGCTCGCCCCCACCCGCGAGCTGGCCGAACAGATCACCCGCGAGCTCCGGCCGTTCGTGCGCCAACGCCACCACGACGTCGTGTCGGTCTACGGCGGCGTGAGTTACGGTGCGCAACGCAAGGCCTTGGAGTCCGGCGCCGAGCTCGTCGTGGCTTGCCCCGGCCGGCTCGAGGACCTCATCCAGACCGGATATGTGTCGCTCGACGACGTCGACCAAGTCGTCATCGACGAGGCCGACCGCATGGCCGACATGGGTTTCCTCCCCGCCGTGCGACGGATCCTCCGCCTGACCAACGATCGACGCCAGGTGCTCTTGTTCTCGGCCACCTTCGATGGTGCGGTGTCCAAACTTGCCCGCGAGATCCAACACGACCCCGTGATCCATGAGGTCGGCGCCAAGGGCCCCGACATCTCTGCCGCCCGCCACATCTTCTGGCGGGTCGATCGGACCGAACGTGCCTCCGCCACCGCGCAGGCGATCACGGCGATGGGTTCGACGATCGTGTTCTGCCGGACGCGACATGGAGCCGACCGGCTCGCCAGGCAGCTCGACCGGCTGGGCGTGACGGCGACCCCGATCCACGGCGGCCGGAGCCAGCCGCAGCGCGAACGCGCCCTACGAGCGTTTGCCCGTGGCGAAGTACGCTCGCTGATCGCCACGGATGTCGCCGCCCGAGGCGTGCATGTCGACGGCGTCGCCGGCGTCGTCCACTTCGACCCACCGCAGGACGCCGCCACGTACGTCCACCGGTCCGGGCGTACGGCGCGGGCGGGGGCAACCGGCGTCGTCGTGTCGCTCGTCGAGACGTCCGCCACGGACTCCGCCCGCCGCTTGCAACGCGACGTCGGCATCGACGCCACGATCTCCCACGTCGACGTCGACGCCCTCGGGGGTACTGCCAAAGTCCGGCCATCCGTGACCGATCGGCGGCCGCGAAGATCACGGGGCGCAGCCAAGCCCGCGGTCGACCGTCGATTTTCAGCACGCCGGCAGAACACGGCCTGACTACTGTCGCTCCGGGCGTCGCCGCGTACGTCCGAAGAGAGGGGGAAGGCGATGTCCCAGCAGGTGCCCTGGCAGCAGTTGATGCCGCCTCAGCCGGCCGAGTTCCAGATGCCGTTCTGGTACTCGTCGCTGCAATCGTTCTGGCTGTTCTACCCCGCCCGCCGCGACCTTGTCGAAGCGCTGCTCCCGGATCTGCCGGCCTCCCACGGGATGCGCCTCGCCGAGTTCACGGAGCTGGACGAACGGGCCCTCGTCTCGCTCGACTTTCAGGCCTACACGTCAGGTGGCAGCAACTTCCTCGCCTTCACCCACGAGGTCGAGTTCAACGCTTACGTGTATCCGGAGAGCAGGCTGCCGGCGGTGCCGCTGATGTCGTGGCAGGACTACCTGCGCGGCCGCGACCAGACCAAGACGATCGGTGGCTTTCGGCTGCACGTGCCCTGCGACAACCCCATCGCTGTGCAAGCCGGCCAGCAGAACTTCGGTGAACCGAAGTGGCTCGCCTCGTTCCAGTACGACGTGCCGTCGCCGAACGCTCCCGACGTTCAGACGTGGAGCTATGGCGTCTACGAGCCGTGCCCGGCCGGCTCGCAGCCGCCTGCTGACACGATGATCTACGAGGTCCACGCCGACCTTGGCGACACCCCACCGGTGATCTCCAATCTGTCACCGATCATCGAGTACGGAACACGAACGGTCAACGGGCGCGACCTGCTGGCGGCGAACTACTGGAACTTCTTCGGCTCGTTCGCCACCTACTTCTTCGACGACGACGCCGCCCGCAAGGTCACTCTGCGCCTCGGCCCGTCGGTCGACAAGCACCGCCTGCGCCAGGACGTCCAGACGCTGATCGGCACGACGCCGCCGATCGCCGCCCAGACGTTCACGTCGGCACCCGTGTCGAGCGAGGCGCAGGCCTGGCTCGAGTACCCCGACGATTGATGGACGGCCGGCTCGATGACTTCGTCGCCCTGTCGGCGGCGCTGACCGGGTACACCTCAGCGGAGCTTCACGCCACGGGAATGGCCGGGACGTACCTGGCCCACGTCACGGCGATCGTCGGCGAAGCGTTCGCGGCGCGCCTGTGGGAGGTCGGCCATGACGTGGTTCATCGAGCTGGCCACGAACTCGACACCGAGATCGGGTTGCGCCTGCTCGACGATCCGGACTTCGGACCGGTCGCCCGCAACCTGATCATGCTGTGGTACACCGGCCAGTGGGTGCAACTGCCCCGCGACTGGCGACAACGCCACGGCGCCAACCCCAACGACGTCGACGCCATCCTGTCTTCCGACTCGTATACCGAGGGACTGGTCTGGAACGCCATCGATGCCCACCCGCAGGGCGCCAAGGCTCCCGGCTTCGCGACGTGGGTGTCTGCGCCAACCAGGAGCCGGGCGTGACACCGCAGTCGTGCGACGTCGTCATCGTCGGCGCCGGGATCGCCGGGGCAATCCTCGCCCGGCGCCTCGCCGAAGCCGGCCTCGACGTCGTCGTGCTCGAAGCCGGCGAGGCGGTCGGGCTCACGTGGGACGACTATCAGGCGAACATCCGCCAGTTCCTCGCCGCCCCGGCGAAGGTGCCCAACGCGGCATGGCCGAACAGCCCGGCCGCGCCATCACCGAACGTCCTCGACATCGGGGCCGTGCCACCCGACGCTCCGCCGGGGACCGCCGGCTACTTCGTGCAGATGGGCCCAATTCCCTTCGGCAGCGACTACCAACGCAGCCGCGGAGGCACGACGCTGCATTGGTACGGCCACAGCATCCGCATGCTTCCACCGGACTTCGAGATGCGTTCGACCTACGGCGTCGGTGTCGACTGGCCGGTCGGCTACGACGAGCTGTCACCGTGGTACGACGAGGCGGAACGCGAGATCGGTGTGGCAGCCGATGTCGAGGATCAGCAGCGCATCGGCGTACGTTTCACGCCCGGGTACGTCTATCCGATGTTCAAGGTCCCGCCGTCGTACCTCGACCGCTGGCTCGGCGAACGTCTCGACGGCACACCCGTGGCGATCGGCGACGGCACCTACCTCACGGGCGTCGTTCCCGTCCCCGGCGGGCGCAACAGCACGCCGAACCCCGCTTATGACGGCGGCCGCGGCTACACGCCCGTGGGAGCCGTGGGACGGCCGGAGACCGGGTTGCGCTGTGAGGGCAATGCCAGCTGCATCCCGGCCTGCCCGGCTCAGGCCAAGTACTCGGCCCTCAAGACGCTCGCCGCCGCCGCCCGAGCCGGGGCCCGCGTCATCCACCAGACGGTCGCCAGCCGCGTGGTGCTCGGCACCGGCGGCGAGGTCGCCGGGATCGACTACCTCGCGTGGACCGGCGACACGTTCCCCAGAGCGACCAAGGGGACGATCACCGCGGCCCGCTACGTGCTCGCCGCGCACTCCGTGGAGAACGCCAAGTTGTTGTTGATGTCCGGCGCGGCCAACTCCAGTGACCAGGTCGGTCGCAATCTGATGGATCACCCGTTCCTGCTCAGCTGGGGGCTCGCCGACGAACCGCTCGGCACGTTCCGCGGTCCCGGCTCGACGTCGGGGATCGAAACGCTCCGCGACGGACCGTACCGATCGGATCAAGCCGCATTCCGGGTCGACATCGACAACTGGGGCTTCGGGATCCTCGGTGCCCCCATCACCGACGTGACGAGCGGCGTGTTCGACGACGGGCTGCACGGGGTCGCGCTGCGCCAACGCCTCGCCGACGTCGTCCCCCGGCAGTTGCTCCTCGGCTTCCTGCTCGAACAACTCCCTGACCCCGAGAATCGAGTGACGATCGACGCCTCGAAGTGGACGGACGCGCTCGGCTTGCCCAGGCCGATCCTGCACTACGACATCGACGCCTACACACGCGCTGGGGCGGCGGCGGCGAGGAGCTGCGCCGAGCAGTGGTTCGAGCGGGTCGGCGCAGAGGATCTCACCGACTTCGGTCCTGGCCACTCCCCGGTGATGCACCAGGACTTCGAGTGGCACGGCCGACCGTACGCGACGATGGGCGCCGGGCACCTGTGCGGAACCCACCGAATGGGCGACGACCCGGCGACGTCTGTCGTCGACAGCGAGCAGCGCAGCTGGGACCACCGCAATTTGTTCGTCGTCGGTGCCGGCAGCATGCCGACGATCGGCACGTCGAACCCGACGCTGACGCTGGCGGCGCTCGCCTGCCGAACGGCTCAGGCGATTCTCGGAGACCTCGATTGATCGCCACCCGACGCGGACACCGCGATGTCGCTGCGATCACCGACCTCGGCCAGCTGCGTGCTGCCCTGCAGACGGCCATCGAGCTGGAACACAGCACGATCCCGCCGTACCTGTGCGCCCTCTACTCGCTCCACGCAGGGAGCAACCTGGAGGTCGCCGAACTGATCGAGAGCGTCGTGATGGAGGAGATGCTGCACCTCGTGCTCGCCGCCAACGTGCTCAACGCGATCGGCGGCGCGCCATCGATCGCCAATCCCGGCTTCGTTCCGCGCTATCCGTGCACGCTTCCTCACAGCGACGGCCGGCTCGTCGTCCACCTGCGTCGGTTCTCACGCGAAGCCGTCGACACGTTCCTGCGCATCGAGCGACCCGAACCGCCGCGCGCTCGGCCGCGAGTCGACCGCTACCACACGATCGGCCAGTTCTACGCCGGCATCGAGGCCGGTCTCCAGCACCTCGCTGCCGCCGGCGATCCGTTCACCGGTGACCCAGCCCGCCAGATCTCCGGCAACGGTCGGGTCTACGGAATGGCCGGCGAGCCGATCGCCGTCATCGACCTCGACACCGCGCTGCAGGCGTTGGCGATCATCGTCGACCAGGGCGAAGGCATCGACCACACGGTTCACGACGGCGATGCACCACTCGGCGGTGCCCCGATGCTCGCCCACTACTACCGCTTCGCCGAGATCGCCGCTGGTCGTCGCTTCTTGCCATCGGACACGCCGCGCACCGGCCCGACGGGGCCGCCCGTTGCCGTCGACTTCGACGCCGTGTGGCCGATGCGCACCGATCCGACCGTTGACGACCTCCCCGCCGGCAGTGACGTGCGGTCTCTCTGCAGCGAGTTCAACGAGACGTATCACGAGTTGCTCGGGATGCTCGACCGCGGCCTCAACGGTGAGCAGCATCGGCTCGGCGACGCAGTCGGGTTGATGTGGTCGATGCGCTGGCAGGCCGAGGCGCTGATGCGCGTACCTGTCGGCAACGGCGAGACCGCCGGCCCGACGTTCGAGCGGCACGCCTGACGTTGCCGAGTTGGACCGAACGCCGCCCAGAGAGATTCGGGATTATCCGGTCTCCGGTTTGGCGACGGACAGGCGACGCGTCGTTGCCAGCAGCTCATCGCGCAGATTGACGATCGGGGTCAGCCAGAAGCCTTCGCCGGTCTCGTCGGCGAACACCGCCGCTTCCCCAAGGATCTCCAACGCCCCCGGCACCTCGCCGGAACGGGCGAGCACGTCGGCGAGCAGGTAGAGGAAGTACGTGGTGCCGAGCTGCGAGCCGGTGGCCCGCCAGTTGACGAGGCCCCGACGGATGGAACGGGCTGCGACCGCCGGGTCGCCATCGATCCCGTCGGCCCAGCCGGCCATGATCTCGGCCCAACCGGTCCAGAACGCAAAGCCCTGCTCGGCGGAAAAGCGGCCGGCCTCCTCGGCCCGTGTCCGGACGGCGGCGACGTCACCTTGAAACTGACGCAACCAAGCGTCGAACGACAACGCCAGCGCCAGCGTGAATGGGTGGCCGGCCGATCTCGCCATGTCGACGGCGCTGTCGCTCATCGCGTTGGCCTCGGAGGTGCGGCCCTGCAGCCACAGCGCCCAGGCCGCGTATGCCCGGCTGGTGATCCCGGCATCGGCGACGTCGTTGAGCGCCGGGCCGTGCCGGCCGCTGTCGCGCTGCTCGGCGTCGGCGGCGATCGCTTGCTCGAGTGCCCGCAGCGCCTCCTCGTTGTCGTCGCCGCGGTACACCCGCACGCAGCCCGCTGCCCGGTAAGCGGCCACGGTGAGCGGCGCTTGATCCGTCCGCGCCGCGAGAGCGCCGAGCCGCTCGGCAACGTCGAGGGCGATGTCGTACTCGGCGCGCAGGAGGTGCATGCGGAAGATCCCATACAGCGCCTCGAACAGCTGGGTCACGTCGCCGAGCGAGTCGCCGAGGGCGAGGGCTCGTCGATAGACCTCTTCGACCTCGGCCGATCCGTAGCCGCGGGTCGCCATCAACGGCGCCCCGAGACGGACGAGGAGGGTCAGCTCCTGTTCGTCGCGTGGTTTCCCGGGAGGAAGCTCCGGCATGAGTTCGAGCCCAGCGGTGAGGTGGGCCACGGCCTCGCGGTCGGCCGACCGCTCGAGGGCCCGGTCGCCGGCGAGCAGCCAGAAGTGCAGGGCCCGCTCTGGCATCGCCGCCGACGCGAAGTGGTGGGCGACAAGCTCTGGATTCTGCTTGGCGTCCGGCCGTTCCGCTAACGCTTCTGCGATCACCCGATGGTGGGCCACCCGGGTGCTGCGGAGCAACGAGTCGTAGGCGACGTCCTGGACGAGGGCGTGTTTGAAGACGTAGGTGACCGATTCGACACCCCGTTGACGTTGCAGCAGGCCGGACGCGACGAGGTGTTCGAGGCCCCGCTCGAGTCTGGCCTGGTCGCCAGGCCAGATCGCCCTCAGGAACTCGCCGGGCACCTCTCTTCCGAACGCGGCGGCGAGCTGAGCGACCTCGATGGCCGACCCCTGACGATCGAGGCGGGCCATCAGCAGATCGCGGAGTGTCGACGGCACCGCCCTGCTCAACGCCACATTGACCCCCACAGCGTCCTGGGCGACGTCGAGGAGCATCTGCGTCGTTTCCTCGACGAACAGCGGCACGCCGTCCGTGCGATCGGCGATCTGGCGCTGCAAGTCCGCGGGCAGCTCGCGGCCGTCGCACAACTCGGCGACCACACGGTCGACCTCCTCCGGACGGAGCCCGCCGAGCGCTAGCGCCACCGCGCCATCGATCGCCGGCCACGGGAGGGGATGATCGCTGCGATGGGTGATCACGACGAGCAGGCCGTTCAACCGCCGACCGGCGAGCAACTCCGCCATCAGGTCGACCGTGGTCGGGTCGAACCACTGGACGTCGTCGCAGACGAGCAACGTCGGCCGCTCGTCGGCGAGCCCGAGCAGCAGACCCATCAGCACGTCGAGGGTTTGGCGGCGACGGGCCTCGGGTCCGAGGGGGACCTGCGGGTGCTCCGCGCCGGTGTCGACCTCGAGCAGTTCGGCGATGACCTCGACTGCGCCTGGGGGCGGGTTGGAGGACCGGGCGATGAGCTGCTCGATACGTCCCAGCGCATCGTCGACGACGGTGGTGGTGGACGTCTCGAGCCCAAGGGCCCGGCGGAGATGATCGATGATCGGCTGCATGGCGCTGTTGCGGAGGCGGGGCGAGCCGCGCATCCCAACCACAGCGCCGCCGTCGGCTTTGACGTGCTCGCGGAGCTCGAGGACGAGACGACTCTTGCCGATGCCGGGCTCGCCGCTGATCACGACCACCTGCCCGGAGCCGGTGCGAGTCGCATCCCAGCACCGCAGGAGAACGCCCATCTCCGTGTCACGCCCGACAAACAGCGTCTTCGTTCGGCCACCCGCTGCCTCGAGGCGGCTCCTCGCGGATGTCTCCCCGCGCACGACGAACAGCGACATCGGCTTGTCGACGCCGCGCAGCGACTGGGTGCCGAGCGGCTCGACCGTGACGAAGCCGTCGACGAGCGCGCGAGTGCTTCCGGTGATCACCACCTGCCCGGGCTCGGCCAGAGTCTGGACGCGGGACGCGATGTTGAGGGCCTCGCCGACGACATCGGCCGGCATGTGTGAGGTGCCGGAACCCACCTCGCCGACGACGACGAGCCCGGTATGCACGCCGACTCGCGCGGCGAGGTCGTCGATCTTCAGCTCGGCCGCCAAGGCCGGGAGGGCCTCGATGATTCGTAGACCGGCACGCACCGCTTGGACGGCGTCCTCCTCGTGGGCCACGGGAAACCCGAAGTAGGCGAGGATCCCGTCACCTTGATAGTTGGCCACGAAGCCGTCGTGGGCGCTGATCGTGGTGACGCACAGCGAGTGGTAGCCGTGCACCACCTTGCGCAAGTCCTCGGGATCGAGACGGCCCGAGAGCGGCGTCGAGCCGACGAGATCGACGAACATCACGGTGAGGTGGCGTCGTTCACCATCGATGCGCCCGCCCCGGTCGTCGGGCTGCGCGTCCGAGTCAACGAGGGGCGTGCCGCACTGGTCGCAGAACCGGTGGGTCGGGGCATTCTCCTTCGCACAGGTCGGGCAGGCTCGGATCCTGGCCGTGCCACACCACCCGCAAAAGGCGGCGCTGCTGTCGACGGTTCCTCCGCATGCCGCGCAACATGTCGCGTCTCCAGGTTCGCCCACCGCGGGCCATTGTACGAAGTACGTGCTCACCGACGTGGGTCCAAGCGTCAAGCGGACTCGACACTTCTCACGTTCGAGCTCTGATCTAGGAAATCGATTGCAGAGTCTGGTGCCTGCCACCGACGTCGTCGTCGCCGACCTGTTCCGCGATGGCCAGCCTCTCGGGGTATCGCCTCGACTCGCGCTGCAGCGGGCAATCGACGGCTGGACCGCCATCGGGTACATGGTCGACGTCGGCATCGAGCTCGAGGCGTTCGTCCTCAGCGAGACAGCGAGGACCGGAGCGACGTCGTCCTCCGTGGGATGCACCACGAACCCGGACTCAGGCAGGGGCGGCAGTCGGTGGTCGGCCATCGACGGTCACCTCGTCAGATGATCTCGCGCTCGTCGGCGCTCGGCAGTTGCGGGTACGGAGCGAGGGGAAGGGTCTGGTACCAGTAAGCGACGGTGGCGATGTCGTCGTGGAGGGGGAGGTAGCGCGGTCCACGCCGCCAGCCGAGGGCTTGCATCGTGATGCGCAGGTCGCTGCGGAAGCGGATCGGGTCGGTGAGGTGCCAGCGGTACATGCCGAAGCGCTGCTGCGAGCGGTAGGTGCCGTCGGGCCGGATGACTTGGGGCAGTCCGGCGTAGGCGGTGCTGAACTCGACGTAGTTGCCGGCGACGTCGAAGTTGTACGAGCCACAGAAGTAGTCCTCGGTGCCCGTGCCACAGATCGTGGGAAACTCGTCGTCGCCGTCGAGATAGAACTTGAGCTCGCCCTCGCCCCACCACCCGCCGCTGTTGACGCCCCAGGCGCAGTAGGTACCCACGTAGTGGCCACGGCCGCGGATCCCGTCGATGATCGTCACCACCTCGCCGTCCGGCAGCGGGTTGACACGACGCCACTGTGCGCAGAAGTAGGCGGCATCGTCGGGCACGTCGCACAACGCGTAGGTGACCTGGTAGTAGACGGTGCGCTGCTCGCTGCCTTCGTTGGTCAGCGTGACGCGGGCCCGCTTGCGGAATGGCATCTCCCAGTAGCAGTTGAACGCCGAACCCGGGTTGACGCACACCGCCAGACTGTTGACGTGGGCATAGGTGCCCCACCCGGCGGCGAAGAAATCCCCCAACGGACACTCGACGGCGGGTTGCTGCTCGTCGTCCCAATAGATGCGCAGCACCTGCTCGCGCCAGACGCCCGTCGGCGTCAACCAGAGGTGCTGGATCGCTCCACTCCCGGCGATGTCACACAACGTGATCGTCTCGCCGGCCTCGACGTGCACCGACGGCGAGACCTTCCAACCCTGGCCGCCGAGGTACTTCCCAAACGCGGCACCGGTCCCCTCGGTCGCCCGACCACCGCCTCCCTTGTCGCCGGTGAAGTTCTCGGGACTGATGGAACGCGTTTCAGCTTCCGCCAACCGCCACAGGTTGGAGAGCCCAACCCCGATGCCGTTCCACTCAGCCATCCCCTGCGCATCTCTCCCATGATCCGACCTGAATGACGAACAGCTTCGCGCGAAGCCAGCAATCGGTCGAAGCCGTCGCGGCAGCAGACGGCGACGTCCCAGTCGCTGTCGTCGTGATGAGTGCCGCGGGCCCGTGAGCGATCGTCCAGTAGCTCATCGTCGCCGTTCGGCGCTCGGGTCACGCGTCGGAGACCTCGGCGAGGCCCTCGGGGTCCAAGCGCAGCACGGTGAAGGGCCGGCCGATGACGGGGCGGGCGACGTTGCGCACTGGCACGCCACACGGTGTGTTCCCGGCGCGCGATCCCCGGTGGGCGTGACCATGGATTGCGAGGTGTGCGCCGCCGGCATCGATGGCCTCAGCGAGCAAGTAGCTGCCGAGGAAGGGATAGATCTCGCGTCGCTCACCGTCGAGCGTGGCCTCGATCGGTGAGTAGTGGGTCAAGGCGATGCGCAGGTCGGTTTCCAGTCGCTTCAACGAATCACAGAGTGCATCGGCCATCGTTCGGCTGTGACGCACGAACGCCTTCATCAACGGCTCGCCGAACTCCGAACAGCTGGCGCCGCGGAACCCGCCGCCGAAACCGGGTGTTCCGGCAATGCCGACGCGCACCCCGCCAAGGTCGACTTCGACCGACCCGCCGTCGAGGACCGTGGCCCCAGCCGACTCAACGACGGTGCGCACCTCCTCGGCAGCATCGCTCTCGAAGTCGTGGTTGCCGAGAACGACCACGACAGGAACGGGCACGGTCGCCACTTCAGCGGCGAACCTGTCGGCCTCCGCCGGTGTGCCGTGGCGTGTGAGATCTCCAGCGACGAGCAGCAAGTCGGCAGCCTCGACAAGCAACTCCGAATGGAGTACGGCACCAGAGTCCAGACCGACGTGGACGTCACCAACCGCGGCGAGCCGCACACACTTCATCAGGTGACGTCCTCGACATCCGGATCGGCCGCGACGTCGATCAACTCGACGTCGTTGCGGATCTCCCATCCGGGTGCAAGTTCGGTGATCACGGTGGCGACGGCGTCACGTCGGGCCTGCGTCGACACCGTCCCGGTGACGTGGATGCAATGCTCCTCCACCCACAGTTGCAGGTCCTGCTCACCAACACGTCGATCGGCGAGCAGCGCCTCGTGGAGGTGCTCGGGGAGGTAACGCTCGTCGGCGTCCCTGGGCTTCACCCCTCGTCCCCGAGCGTCACGGCCGACATGCGGCGGACCACGTGGTCGGGCACTGCGAGATCGGTCGACTGGGCATACAGCAACAGACTCAGGACTCGCCGGGGCCCGTGGCGGGCCCTCATCAGAAGATAATCCCAGTCCAACTCGCCCTTGGCGATGATCGCCAGGGCATCCCACCAATAGTGCTCGGTCTCCTCGCCGTGTGCCAAGGCCTTCGTCACCACGAGATCCTCCGGGCCGAGAACCGGAACCTTGCGGCCCCACACGTCTGCCAACTCGCCGCGCTCGAGCATGGCGTCATCCAGATCGACCGGACCAGCCGAGCTGTAGATCACATCGAGAAAGACGTCCTTCATCCACAGCTTGGAGAACCACGATGAGCCCGTTGGGTCAAGCCGGTAGCCGGCAGCCACGAGCGCCTCGACCGCCGCAGGCTCGTCACCTCGGCGGATGAACACGTCAAGGTCGTGTGTCCACGACGTCCGACCGTGGACGATGGAAGCGATACCCCCCATGAACAGGTATGGCACCCCGGCGCCCGCCAACGCGTCGCAGGCCACACGGAAGGCCGTCACGAACTCTTCCTCGTTGACACCAGTGCGTGCTCGTTCCGTGCTCATGGCACTTCGATACCCGAACTGCGACCTGTCGGAACCCGTTCGCAAGTGGCGCTGCCACGCGGTGGACCACGACGACGCTACGGACCCCGAAAACGACGAACACCAGCCGAACCCTGAATGCAGGTTCGGCGGTTTCCGGGATGTCTCGCGACATCACACGGCGCCCCCGGGAGGATTCGAACCTCCGACACACGGTTTAGGAAACCGATGCTCTATCCCCTGAGCTACGAGGGCGGGGACAGCCATTGTATGGGCGCTGTCGAGGGCGAATCCGATGCACAGCGGGCCGAGCGACTAGTGTTGTCGAAAGGCGGATGGCGGATACGGACGGCGGCTCGTCGAGTTGGCGCGTTCCTCGTTGAAATCCGTTCGGCGATTCAGGAGGGACCAACATGGGAACACGATCAGGCCGCAAGCGCTCGCTGGCGATGCATGCTCGCCATCGGGGTGGTCGCGGCGCCCGAGCCTCGTCGGAAGCTGGAACCGGGACGACGGTACGACGACGACGACGACCAGCGGTGCGAGCACCACGACCGTGGCATTGTCGAACAACGGGCCGGAGGGACCCTTCTGCTCGTCGATCCCGCCCGAGGGTGAAGGCTCGTTCGACGGGATGGCTGACGACCCAGTCGCCTCGGCGGCGTCGAACAATCCGTACCTGACGACGCTCACATCAGCCGTACAGGCTGCCGGATTGGTCGACACGCTGAACGGCGAAGGACCGTTCACCGTGTTCGCTCCGAACAACGAAGCGTTCGCGAAAATTCCCCCCGAGGACCTCGACGGGATCCTCGCCAACACGGAGTGGCTGACCTCGATCCTCCTGTACCACGTCGTGATCGGGGAATCACTGAGCGCTCAGGAGCTGGCCGACCGAGGCAGCGTCGAGACCGCCGAGGGCGACGAGCTCACGTTCTCGGTCGGGCCGGAGGGGTGGCTCACCATCAACGGCGGTGCCGCCACACTGACCTGCTCGGGGATCACGACGCAGAACGCGACGGTCCACGTGATCGACACCGTGCTCGTTCCACCTCACCTGAGCGAAAGCCGCTGAACCGCGCTCCGACCGCCTCATCGGCCGTCGTCAGTCGAGCAGGCCGAAGACCACGTAGTCCGTCCGGCGGTTGAGCGCGTCCGCGGTCGCGCTCGACCTCGGTGCTCAGCGGGTTCGACTCGCCGGCCGGCTGCGTGGTCAGCCGTAGCGGATCGACGCCCTGTGCCACGAGATAGTTGACAACGGCGTCGGCTCGCCGTTGGGAGACCACAAAGTTTCGGGTCTCCTCCCCTCGCTGGTCCGTGTTGCCGACCACGTGAACCTCAACGGCGGGGAACTGGCCCATCAGCCCGACGATCCGATCGAGCTGCTGAGCGTGTTCTGGGGTGATCGAGTCAGCGTCGTCGACGAAGTGCACCGAGTTGTGCTCCACGATCCTGACTCCCGCGTCGGCCGGGAGGTCGGCATCGACCGTGAGGTTGTCGACGACCGTCGCCGGAGTGAGGCGGTAGTCGAGGGCGAGGGCGTGGAGATGGCTGGCGGCGTCATTGCTCGGTACCGCCCCGGTCAGGGTGACCTGATCGTCGGAGAACGTGAGGGTGGCGACGACTGGACGGCCGTCGGGAAGCGTGCTCGTCGTGGCCGGAGGCGTCGTCGTCGTCGTGGCCGGGGGCAACGTCGTCGAGGTCGTCGTCGGCGGCAGCGCGGTCGTCGTCGTCGGCGGCAGCGCGGTCGTCGTCGTCGGCGGCAACGTCGTCGACGTAGTGGTCGACGTCGTCGGCGGCAACGTCGTCGAGGTCGTCGTCGGCGGCAGCGTGGTCGTCGTCGTCGGCGGCAACGTCGTCGACGTAGTCGGTCGTCGAGGTCGTCGTCGGCGGCAACGTCGTCGACGTAGTGGTCGTCGAGGTCGTCGTCGGCGGCAACGTCGTCGACGTAGTGGTCGTCGAGGTCGTCGTCGGCGGCAACGTCGTCGTCGTGGGTGCGGTGGTGGTCGTGGTCGGCGACTGCTGTCGTGGTCGATGTCGTCGACCGTGGTTCGGTCGTTGTCGGCCGGGCCGAAACCGCCGCGGTGGTCGCCGGTTCGGTGGTCGCCGGTTCGGTGCGTCGCAGGTTCGGTGCGTCGCAGGTTCGGTGCGTCGCCGGTTCGGTGGTCGCAGGTTCGGTGGTCGCAGGTTCGGTGGTCGCAGGTTCGGTGCGTCGCCGGTTCGGTGGTCGCAGGTTCGGTGGTCGCAGGTTCGGTGGTCGCAGGTTCGGTGGTCGCCGGTTCGGTGGCGGTGCGCGCGGCTCGGTGGTCGCCGGTTCGGTGGTCGCCGGTTCGGTGATCGCCGGTTCGGTGGTCGCCGGCTCGGTGGTCGCCGCGTGGTCGGTGGTCGCCGGTTCGGTGGTGGTGGCGCGGTCGGTGATGGCCAATTGGCCGGTTGCAGTGGGCTCCCCGGCGGCCGGTTCGTTGCTGGCGGCTGTAGTGCGCGGCTCGGCCATGGAGGTGGTGGGCTCCGTCGGTGGCTTCCCCCGCGATCGGTGCGACCGCTTGGTTCGACTCATCGGCGTCTGCCGGGGCCGAACTCTCCGTGGCCGCCGAGGTGGTGGAGGTGATCGGCGGCCGGCCGGAGGCCTCATCGTCGGTCAGCGCCGGACGGATGACGAGTAGGCCCATCGCCGTCAGCCAGGCGATGATCAAGCCGACGACGTAGCCGACGATGAGAGGCGTGCGCCGGCGCGGGGACTCGTCCTGTGAATACGCGGCGTCGACATCGTCGACATCGTCGACATCGTCGACTCGTCGTACTCGTCGTACTCGTCGTACTCGTCGTACTCGTCGTCGACATTCTCGACATCGTCGAAGCCCTCGACACCGTCGTCATCCTCGTCCAAATCGGCCTCCTCGCCACCCGCACGTCAGAGCGAAGTGCGCGTCTCCACGTGCGTCGCCGTCGCCAGACATCCGACGGTGCGACCGATCCAGCAGTCGACGGATTTCGGCCGTCGAGGAGGATTGAGCCGACGACCGCGAGCCACACGATCCCGAGCACTGCGACGGCGAGGCCGATCGTGACTGCCCGGTCACCGAGCTCGAAGGCTGCGGCGTTTCCGTGACGTTCCAGCTCGTCGACGTGCGCGTCCTCTCCGTCGCGCGACCCGTGCTCGGGAGCGCCCGCGTCTCCGAATCCGCCGCCATCAGAACTGTCCACAGGAATCACCGCCGCCCCGGGAAGAAGCGTCGCCGGTGGCAACGCCCTGCCATACCGATACACGGGCTGCGGTGATCGGTCGTGCGAGGCGGCGGTATCGCCGCTTGACATCGCCAGCCGCATGCGGACCAGGCTCGACCCCGAAGCGGTCCGATGGCGTCGATGAAGGCGATCAACGCGGCGACTGGCGGTCGAGCTCCGCCCCGAAGAAATGCGCCGCCGCCTCCGCCATCTCATTCGCCCGACGCAACTCGCGGTTCTCCCGCTCGAGCGAACGCATCCGTGCCCGTTCATCCGTCGTCAACCCAGGGCGCTGACCGGCATCGACCTCAGCCCGGCGCACCCATTGACGCAACGTCTCATGGTTGATCGACGGCTTCGCCGAGATCGACTCGATCGCCTTCCCACTGCGACGGGTACTCGCCCTCGTGCTCGAACACCATCCGTACCGCCCGCTCCCGCACCTCCGGCGGATACGGCGGCCGGCCCGACCTCTTCTGCTCTGACATCTGCTCATCCTCTCAAGGAGACGAGCAGTGACCGATCCCAGGGCGCTTCACTATCCCCTGAGCTACGAGGGCGGGTACACCAGTCTAGGAACGCGACGCGCTGGGCGCTGTGGTCGCCGTCGGAGTGTCACGTGTCGGGATTCCCGGCAGCTGACACTCCAATGGCAGGAACACTCGGATGCCAGTGTCAGCCGTGGAACTCGGCGAGCTCGCGATCGGACACTTCCTCAGGCTTCTTGCCGAGGATAATCATCGCCAGGACTTCGTCCTTGGTGACATCGCTCTTGTTGACGGTGCCAACGAGCTCACCGGTGAGCATGACGCTGATCCGATCGGCCAGGTCGAACACGTCGTGGATGTCGTGGCTGATGAGGAAGATCCCGAGACCCTCCGACTTCAGCTGGGCGACGAGCTCGTGCACCTGCCCGGTCTCCGCCGGACCGAGGGCTGCGGTGGGCTCGTCCATGATCAAGATGCGGGCGTTGAAGTGCACGGCGCGGGCGATGGCCACCGCTTGGCGCTGCCCGCCCGACAACCATCCGACCGGGGTCTTGAGGTTGGTGAACCGCGGGTTGAGCCGGCGCATGACGTCACGTGTTGCCGACGCCATCGCCGAGTCGTCGAGCGCCCCGGTGCGGGTCAGCTCCTCGCGGCCGAGGAACACGTTCGCCGCGGCGTCGATGTTGTCGGCGAGAGCGAGGGTCTGGTAGATCGCCTCGATGCCCAGCGCCCTGGCTTCGCGGGGATTGCTGATCGAGACGACCTCGCCATCGATGAGGATCTCCCCGGAGTCGGCCGGATGGGCGCCCGAGAGCACCTTGATCAACGTCGACTTGCCGGCGCCGTTGCCACCGACGAGGGCGACGACCTCCCCGGGATAGAGGTCGATGCTGACACCGTCGACGGCGTGAACGCCGCCGAATGACACGCGGATGTCGCGCAGCTCGACAAGCGGGGTCGGCCGCCCGTCGCCCACCACCGGTGTGCTCGTCAGCGGGTCGCTCACGCTCGTCATCGTGCCACCTTCACGTTGCTCTCCTTCGCAGCCACGAGTCGAGGCCGACGGCGGCGACGAGCACGATGCCGACGTAGACATCCTGGGTCGGCGAGTCGACGCCCAGCAGGGACATCCCGGAGCGCAGCGATTGCATGATCACCGCGCCGAGCACGGCACCGGGGATCGTCCCGATGCCGCCGGCGAACGAGGTGCCGCCGATGACGGCTGCCGAGATCACATCGAGCTCGTTGGACGATGCCGAGGTTGGTGACGGCGGAGTTGAGACGAGCCGTCTGCACCGCCGCACTGATTGCGCACAGGACGCCCATCAGGACGAACGTGAGCATGATCGTCCGGCGCACGTTGATGCCGCCGAGCTCAGCTGCTTCCGGGTTACCACCGATGGCGTAGACATAGCGCCCGAACCGTCGCCGGCGGGCGAGATACGTCATCAGAAGGGCCACGCCGATGAGGATCACCACTGGGTAGGCGACGCCGGTGGGGATCTTCAGCCCGCCTGGCGGTTCGACGATGCCGTGCCGTTCGGCGTACTGGCTGGCGAGTTGAGCCGGCCAGAAGTAGCTGTTGGCGACCCACACCGCGCCGAGGACGACGAGACAAGCGACCACCCCGATCCCGATCTCGACACCGAGTGGGCGAACGGCGAACTGGTGTCTGTGGCGGCGTCGCCGAGCCATCACGATGCTGAAGACGATGAGGGCGCAGGCAATCCCTCCGAGCAACCAGCTGCGCCACTCGCCGAGCGAACCGCGCGGCCCGCCGCCGAGCAGCGCGAAGTTGCCGTCCATCGGTGCCAACGTCTGGCCTTGCTGCGTAGCGGAAGATCAGGCCGCGCCAGATCAGGATCCCACCGAGCGTGACGATGAACGACGGCACTCCGCCGTAGCCGACGAGGAATCCTTGGACTCCACCAATGGCTGCTCCGAGGGCGATCCCGACGGCCAGCGCGACGATCCACGTGTACCACCGGTCGAAGCCGAGATCGAACGTGTTGGGGATCCACTCCGTCTGGACCATCGCCATCGTGTAGCCGATGAAGGCGAGCTGCGACCCGACCGACAGGTCGATGTTCCGCGACACGATGATCAGCACCATGCCCGTCGCCATGATCGCGATCGAGGCGCTCTGGACCGAGAGGTTCCAGAGGTTACGCGCTGTCAGGAAGTCGCCGCCCGAACGGATGTTGAAGCCGACCCAGATGATCGGCCAGAGCGGCGACCATGCCGAACAGCCGGAAGTCGATCTCGGTCGACGCCAGAAGCCCACGCCAGGCCGACGGCTTCGCCGCCGGCCGACCTGTGGTCGTCCCAACTTCAGCGGTCATAGATCGACCCGAACCGCGCCCTGCGCCGACCGATCGACGCAGGGCGCAGCCAAGATGGCCAGTGTCAGGTACCTTCAGCCGCCAGTCGACGCCGGCGCCGTGTCCATGGACGCGGTGTCAGCGGGAGCACTGTCGGCTGGTGCCGAGTCAGCGGGAGCCGAACCGGCTGGAGCGTCGCACACGGCGACCGTTCCCGCCTCGACACCCTGGCACAGCGTCGCCTGATCGATCCACCCGGCATCGACGACGACGTCGAGGTTGTCCTGGGTGATCGGGATCGGCTCGAGCAGGATCGACGTCAGCTCGTTGCCTTCAGGCGACTCGAACGGAGCGGTGCCTGCGACGGCCGTGATGTCGGGGTTCTCGCAGAGCTGCAGGGCCGCCTCTCCGGCCGCCGTGCCGAGCAGGCGGGAGTCCTTCCAGACGTCGACGGTCTGCGTGCCGAGGGCGACCCGGTTGAGGGCAGCGAGGTCGCCGTCCTGGCCGGACACCGGAACCTGGCCGGCAAGTCCCTGGGCTTCGAGCGCGGCGACGACGCCGCCGGCCATGCCGTCGTTCTCGGAGAGCACGGCCTGCACGTCGTTGTCGGCGTCGGTGAGGAACTGCTCCGTGGTGGTCTGGGCGATCGCCGGATCCCAGTTGTCGGTGTAGTCCTCGCCGACGATCGTGATGTCGCCGGCCTCGACGGCCTCACCGATGACCTCCTCGTAGCCGGCGCGCAGGAAGTCGGCGTTGGCGTCGGCGGAGTTGCCCTTGATGATGATGTAGTTGCCCTCGGGCACGAGCTCGTAGATCGACCTCGGCCTGCATCCGTCCGACTCCAACTGGTTGTCGAACGAGATGTACAGCGAATCGGGATCCTCGATGAGGCGGTCGTAGGCGATGACCGGCACGCCGCTGGCGGTGGCGTTGGCCACCGACGGCAGGATCGCCGTGCCGTCCTGGGCGAGGATCAACGAGGACGTTGGCGCCTTGGGAGATGAGGTTCTCGACGTTGCTCGCCTGCGTCTCAGCCGACGACTGGGCGTCGTTGGAGATGTAGCTGCCGCCCCCGGCCTCGATCGCCGCCTGGATCGCCGGCTCGTCCCACTTCGCCCAGCGCTCTTCCTGGTAGTTGTTCCAGGAGACGCCGACGACGCAATCGCCGCCGCCACCTCCGGCGTCGGTGCCGGGGGGCACCGTCGTGGCGCTGGCGATCGGGCCGAAGGCGCCGACAGCCAGAACCGAAGCTGCGCTCACGGTGAGCGCCGTCGATCGACGAATGTGCATGCGGGTGTCCTCCCCCATTTCTGGTCGCGATCCGCCCGGTGGAACCGCGCAACTACGGAATCGTAGACGACAACAACCAAAGCCGGCGGAAATCCGGCGTCAGGACGCGCGGTGCCGTCGAAGTAGCGCTGGGCGAGTGCCCACGCCTCGCGACCGCAGGCCGAGCCGATCCGGCGACCCGCGAAGTCGTCGGCCGAGATGTGGATGCCCATGTACAGCCGGGACAGTCCCGCCTGGTCGGCGGCATCGAAGTACGTGGCCCATTGCAGCGTGGTGTCCTCGGTCGGGCCTTCCTCGTGGAGCAGTTCACCACGGGGCAGCGTGAACTCGCCGAGCCCGCCGGGGAAGTAGGGATCGCCCGTGACCGCCGCCATCACTTCGGCGGCGGCCCGGCTGAACGTGCTGTGCCCGGACACGAACCCGGGAAATGCCGGTGTGACGAATGTCGATCGCTGGTAGGGCACCCAGTCGATGGCCAGGATCCAGCCGACACCGCTCGTCTCGTTCTCGGGATCGGCGGGGAAGCCACGCCAGGCCCGCACGGCGATCTCGCCAACATGGTCGGCGAAATCCTCGTGGCGCTCGCCAGGTGCACTCGACTCGGCGGTGATCACCTCGATCAGGTCGTCGACGAGTGGGAGCCCCTGCGGGTCGTACGACGCTCCGTCCGGATCGCTGGACTGCCCCATTCCACCCATGTAACGGACCATCGAGATCGGCCGCACCGAGTCGTAGAAGCCCTTCAGCCCCCAAGCGGCCACCGCGGCGTCGTGGACGGCACCGTTGAGCGCGAAATACATCTTGACGTCCCATTCGAGGGCGTCGACCTCGGGGCCGAGCCCACCGACGCGGCGTTCGAAGCCGGCTGAGTCGGTGACCTCGTTGGCGATCACGTTCCAGTGGCCCGGCGGCGTCTCCGACTTCGGTCCGTCGGCCCAGAACTCGGCAAGGGTCCGTGCGTAGTTGGCCCGGAGCACCACGTTCGTCGGGTAGGGCTCGCCCGTTGCCGGGTTGACGTCGTGGCCGTCGCCGTCGTTGCTCCCCAACGGGTTGTCACCGAGGGCACCCGGTCCGATGTCGATCTCGACGCCATCCGTCGGATCGAGTTGGCTGCCGAGACGGAGCACCTCGACCGCCGCCTGTTTGAACGCGTCGTCACTCGCCGGGTCGCCGAGAAGTGGTGGCGGTCCGGGATCGATCGGCACACCCTCGGGCGACGGCGGCATTGCGAAGGAGGTGACGTGCCCCCAGTGCGGCCCGATGATGTTCTGCACGCTGCCGGGGATCGGCAGCCCGTTCTGGGAAAGCTGCTCCTCGAGGGCCAGGGGTTGCCAACGGTTCGGGTCGCGCATCACCGTGCCCGGATCGCTGACGAGCATCGGGTCGTTGGCCGGGGTGTAGCTGCTGTCGACGTACCGCTCGTTCTCGAGGGATCCGTCGTCACCACCGGCTTCGATGACCGTGGCAGCGATGCGGTTGCCGAGGGCGGCCGGCGAGTCTCCCTCGGTCGCCTCGAAGTCGGTCCGGTAGCACAGCGACGCCATCACGGCGTCGAGCTGCTCGGCCGTGACGGGAAGGTCCGAGACCGTGCCGTAGCGCCAGAGCAGGAGCCTGATAGACGGCGTAGCTGATCGCCGCCTCCCGCGCCGCGGCGACGTCGTCGGTGTCGAGTTTCTCGGTGACGAGGTAGCCATCGGCCGTCGGGTCGTAGGCGGCCCAGGCATCCCACATCGCTACCGAGGTGTGGAACAGGTTGCGGGCGTGGACCGTCGGGGCCGGGACGACCTGGCGGATCAGCTCGAGCAGCGTGTCGTCCCACACTCGGGCCACCGATCGCCCACCGAGGTCGGCCGGCTCGCAACCGGCGACCTCGTACTCCTGCTCGCTCGCGGCGTCGACAGGCACGGCGACGCCGATCAGTCCGACGACGAGGGCGGCGATGCCGCAACTCGTCGATCGAGTCCGCCTCACGTCCTTCCAACCCCCGTTCCAGCGTCGCGGATCGTAGAACCAACGTGGCGGTGTGGTTCAATCCGAGCGATGGGCGGACTTGGCTACGGCACCATCGCAGTCGCCCTCGCAGTTGCCGTACCAATCGCGGGAGGCGACGAGCCGACCGCTCCCGTGGCAGTCGCCGCCCCGCACTTCGTCGAGGAGCCGGGGGTCATCGACCACCAGTATTCGGGTGACTTCCACTACTTCGTCGGCGGCGGTGTGGCCGCGTTCGACTGCGACGGCGACGGGCGCAGCGAGTTGTACTTCGCCGGCGGCAGCGAGCCGGCGGCGCTGTACCGCAACGGCAGCGAGCGGGGCGGCGCCTTGCGGCTCACCGTCGTGCCGTCGCCCATCACCGACCTGACCGCGGTCACCGGCGCCTACCCGCTCGCCATTGACGACGACGAACACGTCGACCTCGTAGTGCTACGCGTTGGCGAGGATGTGATCCTGCGCGGGCTCGGCGAATGTCGCTTCGAGCGCGCCAACGAAGCGCTCGCCCTCGACGGTGGCAACACATGGACAGTCGCCTTCAGTGCCACCTGGGAAGGCGCCAACGAGCTGCCCACGTTGGCGTTCGGCGACTACCTCGAATCCGACCGGGAGGGTTGCGAGGACAGCCGGCTGGTGCGGCCCGAGGGCGACACGGGCGTGTACTCGCCGGCGGTCGCCCTCTCACCCGGCTACTGCACCCTGTCGGTGCTGTTCAGCGACTGGAACCGGTCGGGCCAACGCGACCTGCGGATGACCAACGACCGCCACTACTACCGCGACGGCACCGATCAGCTGTGGCGGTTCGATCCCGGCGAGACGCCCCGGCCATATACCGAGGCCGAGGGCTGGCGACGGATGCAGCTCTGGGGGATGGGCATCGCCAGTGCCGACATCACGGGCGACGGCTATCCCGAGGTGTATCTGACGAGCCAGGGCGACAACAAGCTGCAGACGCTCGCCGACGGACCTGCTCAGCCGACGTTCGAGGACATCGCCTTGCAACGAGGGGCCACCGCCCACCGGCCCTATACCGGCGGCGACGTTCTCCCGTCCACGGCGTGGCACGCCGAGTTTGCCGACGTCAACAACGACGGGTTCCTCGATCTCTTCGTCGCCAAAGGCAACGTCGAGGCACAGCCGGAGTACGCGATGCGAGACCCCAACAACCTGCTCCTCGGCCAGGCCGACGGCACGTTCGTGGAGGGGGCCGAGGAGGCAGGCATCGTCGACTACAAACGGGCGCGCGGCGGCGCCCTCGTCGATCTCAACCTCGACGGGATGCTCGACCTCGTCGTCGTCAATCGCGCCGAGCCGGTCACCCTGTGGCGCAACGTCGGCTCCGGTGACGGCGACAACCCCGCGCCAATGGGAAACTGGGCCGCCGTTCGGCTGCGTCAGCCAGCACCGAACGTCGACGCGATCGGCGCGTGGCTGGAGGTGCGCGTCGGTGACCGCACAGCCGTCCGCGAGGTCACGGCCGGCGGCGGTCATGCCGGTGGCCAGATCGGCTGGCTGCACTTCGGCCTCGGACAAGCGGATGCCGCACAGGTGCGAGTGCAGTGGCCCGACGGTGAGGTCGGACCATGGATGGCGGTGGCGAGTGGTGAGTTGGCGATCTTGGACCGTGGTGCCGCGAAGCCGACGCAGTGGCAACGGGAGGAGTGAGGATGAGGACGACCGCGACGAGGAAGGCGAGGCTCGCCGACGTCGAGCTGCCCGAGTTCGGGATGCCCGCCGAGGAACCGCTGCTCCCAGCATCGATCTATGGAGAACGGCTGCAACGGCTGCGCGCCCGGATGGAGGTGCGGGGTTACGACCAACTCGTCGTGTGGGCCGACCGCGAGCACAGCGCCAACATCGCCTATCTCACCGGGTTCGACCCACGGTTCGAGGACGCCGTGCTGGTCGTCGCGCCGACTGGTGATCCGGCAGTGCTCGTCGGCAACGAGAACTTCGCCACCGCCGAGGCGGCTCCGCTGCCGGTGCGGTGCGTTCGCTTCCAGGAACTCAGCCTGCCTGGTCAGCCCCGTGACGCGTCGCTGCCGCTGGCGACGATCCTGGCCGCCGAGGGGGTCGGGCCGGCGAGCCACGTCGGCGTCGTCGGGTGGAAGACGTACGGCAACCGGCAGATTCTCGACGTACCGTCGTATCTGGCAGACGAGCTGCGCTCGATCGTCGGACCGAGCGGTGTCGTGGAGAACGCGACCGACCTGTTGATCGACGCGTCCGACGGGCTGCGCGTCGTCAACGAGGTCGAGCAACTCGCCGCCTTCGAGTGGGCGGCGTGCCAGACATCTGCCGGGGTGCGCAACCTGATTGCCGGGCTGCAGCCGGGGATGACCGAACGGGAGGCGGTTCGACTGCTCGATTGGAACGGCGCCCCGTTGTCCTGCCACCTGATGCTGACGGCCGGTCCGCGTGCTCGGTTCGGGCTGTTGAGCCCGGGCGATCGCCGGATCGAACGGGGCGACCCGCTGACGACCGCGTTCGGGATCTGGGGGGCGCTCAACTGCCGAGCGGGTTTCGTCGTCGAGGACTCGTCGCAGTTGCCAGTCGGTATCGAGGATTACGTCGATCGCCTCGTTGTTCCGTACTTCACCGCCGTGACCGAGTGGTACGAAGCCGTACACGTCGGACAGGTGGGAGGCGAGCTGCAGGCAATCGTCGACCGCCACCTCGGCGATCCGTTCTTCGGCATCTTCCTCAATCCCGGGCACCAACTCCACCTCGACGAATGGGTCAACTCACCGGTCTTTCCGGGATCGTCGATCGAGCTGAAGTCGGGCATGACACTGCAATGCGACATCATCCCGGCGACCGGCACGGACTACTTCACGACGAACATCGAGGACGGGCTGGCGCTGGCGGATCAGTCTCTGCGTGCCGAGTTCGCTCACGCCTACCCGGAGGCCTGGACACGGATCAAAGCCCGGCGCTCATTCATGATCGAAACGCTCGGCATCGATCTACACCCGGATGTGCTGCCGTTCTCCAACCTCGCCGGGTACCTGCCACCCTTCCTCCTCCGTCGCGACCGAGCGATGACAGCGGCCGCTTGACCGCTTTGTGTCAGCGAACACGACCTCGGCGGTCGTGTTCGCTGACACAGAAGTGGTTGCGTCAGCCGCCGGCGGTGGTGGCCGGTGCCGCTTCGGCAGCGGCCGTCGTGGCCGGTGCCTCTTCTGCAGCCGCCGTCGTGCCGGCGCTGCCCGCAGCGCTCGTGGCCGGTGGCCGCGCGGCTCGCCGATGTTGTCGGCGTTGTAGACGGAGAACGGGCCCATCAGCACGCGCAGACCGGCGTCGCGGGTCGGGTCGTCCTCGATGGTGTAGGTGCCCATCCGGCCGGCGTTGAACGTCGCGCCCTTCGGCGGCTTCGATCTGGCCGGTGGCGAGCCCGTAGGTCACGTAGTAGGTGAGATAGCCGAGGTCGACGAAGCTCCACAGGGCGAACTCCGGTGCGCAACCGCTCTCGGTGAACTCACGCATCTCGTCGGGCAGCCCGAGCCCGGACACCTTGACCTGGTCGCACAGTCCCTCGTCCTGCATCGCCTTGGCGGCGGCGGCGATGCCCACCGTCGTCGGGGCCATGATCAGTTCGAGGTCCGGGTACTGGTCGACGAGCGACAGGGCCTGGTTGTAGGACTCCTCCGACTCGTCGTTGCCGTAGACGGTGTCGACGACCTCGATGTTCGAGTAGTCCTCGCCCTCGAGCACCACTTCGAAGGCCTCGATCCAGGCGTTCTGGTTCGCGGCGTCCGGGCGACGCCGACAGGATGGCCAGCTGGCCGCCGTCGTCACCGAGGATCGAGCGAGCCATGTCGGCCATCACCTGGCCGGTCTCGTCGAAGTCGACCTGGGCGACGAAGACGCTTCGCCCTTCGGCCGACGGGATCGGCGAGTCCCACGACACGACGACTCCACCGGTCTCGACGACCGACTGCACCGCCGGGTCGATCTGGTCACCGGCGTTGTTCGAGATCATGACGGCATCGACGACCCTGTGTGGCCGCGTTGGTCATGATCTCGATCTGACCGGCGACGCTGTTGTCGGCCGTCGGGCCGAGGAACTCGGCAGGGGTCGCGCCCAGTTCTGCGGCGGCCTCCTGGGCGCCCTCGTTGGCCTGATCGAACACCGCGATGCCGGTGAACTTGGGCAGGAGCACCGAGTTGAACTCGAGACCGGTCTCGAACTCGACGGCCTCACCGGCCGGTGCTGCCGATCCCGCCGGCTCGGTGCCTCGGCCAGTCGCGGCTCTGTGCCCATCGGCTCGGAACCGGCTGGTGCCTGCTCGGTGCCGGGCACCGTGGTGGCTCCGAGGCGAGGCCGCCACCGGCGGCCAGAGCCACCGCGGCGAGCATCGCACCGAATTTGTGTTTTTGCGCATGAGTCCTCCTTCAGGACGTTGGTGGCGGTGTTCCGCCGTTGCTTGGGAGATCACGAGGCTGAGCCGACTCGTCGAGGCGGGCAGGTCGAGGTCGCGCGCCGGTCGGGGCCGAGCGGTCCCAGCGGCGGCGCAGGCTGTCGATGGCATTGCGAGCGAGCACCGAGGTGATCAGGATCACGCCGACGACACCGGTCTGCGTATTGGCCTCGACGTTGGCCAAGCCGAGCCCGTTGCGCAGGTTGAGCACGATGAGCACGGCGAGGCCGACGCCGGTCATCGTCCCGGCGCCGCCGAAGATGCTCACGCCGCCGAGCAGCACCATCGTGATGATGTCGAGCTCGAATCCGCTGGCCATGTCGCCGCGCACCGATCCGAGCCTGGCGGCATAGAGCACGCCGGCCACGGCGGCGACGGTGCCCGAGGCGACGAACAGACCGAGCTTGAGGCGCCCCACGTTGAGCGCCGAGTAGCGAGCGACGTCGGCGTTGTCGCCGATGACGTACACCCTCCGGCCCAACGCGGTGCGGGCCAGCACGACGCCGCCGACCACGATGCCGACGAGGAACAGCAACGACGCTGAACGGCAACGGACCGAGCCACGAGTCCTGGCCGAGCTCCTCGAACCACGACGGGAAGCCGCCGTACGAGCGGTCCTCGACGAACACCCGGGCGAGGCCGCGCAGGCCGATCAGCCCGGCGAGAGTGACGACGAGCGACGGCAAGCCCGAGGCGGGCGATGCACCAACCCTGGACCAGCCCGGCGGCGCGCCGGCGGCGACGGCGATGACGATGGCGAGCCAGAACGGCACGGCGTCGCCGTCGTTGAGGACGGCCAGCACCGCCGCGCTCAGACCCATCACCGAGGCGACCGACAGATCGATCTCCCCGGCGATGATCACGAACGTCATCATCACGACGATGATCGACCTTCTCGATCGACAACTCGAAGAGGTTGACGAAGTTGTCGATGTCGAGATAGTTCGTCGACTGCGTGACGTTGAACACGACGGTGCCGACGAAGATCACAAGCAGCAGCGACTCCCACGGATTGCGGCGGACGAATTCGGCGACGACCGACCGGCTCACGTCGCACCTCCCGTGGCACGACCGGCGGCCATCGTCGGTCGACGTCGTCCGCCGCGCTGGCGGTCGCCGCCGTGCCCATCGCGGGCATGATCGTGCGCCGGTGGACGAACCGCCGTGCCAATAACCCGTCGAGCACGACGGCGAGCAGGATCAGCAGCCCGAGCACGGCGTCACGGACGAACTCGCTGATCTGGGGCACCCGGACGATGCTCTGGTCGAGCAGCCCGATCAGCACGGCACCGAAGAAGCTGCCGACGATCGTTCCCGGAGCCACCGAGCGTGCTGACCCCGCCGACGACCGCAGCGGCGATCGACTCCAGCTCGAGACCCTGTCCGGCGGACACGGTGAGCGTGCCGAAGCGGGCGAGCACGAGGAACCCTCCGAGGCCGGCGAGCGCTCCACACGCCGTGAAGGCGGCGATCGTCGTGCGCCGCACCGGCAGGCCGGACTGCACGTGCGGCCTCCGGGTTGGAGCCGATCGCGTACAGGATCCGCCCAGCCCGGACGTCGGGCAAGGAGCAGCTGGAGGACGAGGATCACCGACGATCGCTATCACGAACATCGTGCGGAACTCGTAGTCGCCGATGCTGAACACCGTCGATCGCGGGAGGTCAACGAGCCATTGCGGCAGCGAGCTGGCGGTGATCGTGCGTGCCTCGGCGTAGCTGATCAGCCACGTCCGATAGATCGCCAGCGTACCGAGCGTGACGATGATCGACGGGATCCGCCCGTAGGCGACGAGGAGCGCCGTTGACCAGACCGAGCAGTGTCCCGATGGCCACGGCGAGCAGCACGGCGACGACCGGCGTTGTGCCGAGGTGGTCGCCGAGCACCTCGCCGGTGAGATAGCCGCTGACGCCGGCGATCGAGCCGACCGACAGATCGATGTTGCGGGTGATGATCACCAACGACTGCCCGGCCGCCACGCACGGCGGTCACCGCGACGCCTCTGGGTCACCCGGTTGAAGAACCGCCCGGACATGTAGTTGTCGATGACCAGGCTGAACACGACGAGCGTCCCGATGATCAGGAGCAGGAGCATGATCTCCTTGATCCGCTCGGGTTTGACCCGCGTCGACGACACCGACCGCGTCAACTCTTTGGTCGCGGTGACGTCGTTAGTGGCGCCAAATCGACCAATGACACTGAAGTTCCCCGAATGAGCGGTGGTCTCACGCTGCCACCGCCGCCGCCATGACCCGCTCGGGGTCGGCCTCGTCGTGGGTGAACACGCCGCGCACGCGGCCCTCGCGCATCACGACGATGCGGTCGCTCATCGCCAGCACCTCGGGGAGGTCCGACGAGATGACGATGACGGCGACACCGTCGCGAGCGAGGTCATCGATGAGCTGGTGGACATCGGCCTTGGCACCGACGTCGATGCCGCGGGTCGGCTCGTCGAGGATCAGGATCCGCGGCGCCACGTTGAGCCACCTGGCGAGCATCGTCTTCTGCTGGTTGCCGCCGGACAGGTTGCCGACCGGCGTGCGGAGCGAAGCCGTACGAATGCTCAGGCGATCGCGGAAGCGCCCGGCGACCGCACTCCTCGGCGCGGCGATCGAGCAGACCGAACGGAGTGCGGTAGCTGTCGGATCGCCGGGAGCGTGATGTTCGAGGCCACGGACTGCGGCATCGACAGCCCGAGCCGCCGCCGATCCTCGGACAGGTAGGCGATGCCGAGGCGCATCGCGTCGCGCGGGTTGCGGATCTCGACCGGCGTGCCGTCGACCGAGATCGTGCCCCGCTCGGCCGGGGCGATTCCGAACAGGGCGAGTCCGACATCCGTCCGGCCGGCGCCGACGAGCCCGGCGAAGCCGACGACTTCGCCGGCGCGAACCTCGAAGTTCACGTCTTCGAACGTGCCGGAACGTCCGAGGCCTTCAACCCGCAAGACGGTGCTACCGCCGGATCGGCGGGTGCGCACGAAGAAGTCGTCGATGTCCCGCCCGACCATCTCGCGGACGAGCAACTCGTGGTTGGTCTCGGTTGGTCAGTCGGGTGGAGATGTGCCGTCCGTCGCGGAACACGGTGATCCGGTCTGCGATGCGGAACACCTCGTCGAGGCGGTGGCTGATGAAGAGCACGGCAACACCGCGGTCACGCAGCCGGCTCACCTGGTCGAACAGCCGGTCGACCTCGTGGGCCGACAGCGACGCCGTCGGCTCGTCCATGATCAGCACGCGGGTGTCGAGGGAGATGGCCTTGGCGATCTCCACCGCCTGCTGAGCGGCGACCGCCAGCGTGTTGGCCGGAGCCCGCGAGTCGACGTCGATGTCGAGCGACCGGAGGATCTTGTCGGCCTCGTCGTACATCTTCCGCCAGCGGACGAGCTGACCGCGGTTGCGGTGGCCGATGAAGATGTTCTCGGCGACGCTGAGGTCCGGGAAGATCATCGGTTCCTGGTAGATGGCGACGATGCCCCGTGACTGGGCGTCGGCCGACGAGCTCATCACCGCCGGCTCCCCGTCGACGTGGATCTCCCCTTCGTCGGGTTGGTAGATCCCCGTCATCGTCTTGATGAGGGTCGACTTCCCTGCCCCGTTCTCGCCGACGAGGGCATGAACCTCGCCCGGCAACAGCGTGATCCCGGCGCCGTCGAGGGCACGCGTTGCGCCAAAACGCTTGTGGACGCCATCGAGCTGCATCACTGGCTGCATCGTCATTGCGTTCCCCGGCCACGCAGGCCGTTGTTGGCCGCTCCTCGGCTGGCGCCTCGTCGCTCGCATCGGTGCCGGAACATCCGAACAGGAAAGTTCATGCTCAGACCAGCTCGACTCGGTCGCGATACGGGTCGAGACGGGCGTCAACCGGGTCCAGCTCCGTGACGAGAATGTCGATGCGCCCGATGTCGAAACAGCGCGCCGGGGCGCGGTGACCGAGCTTCGAGGCGTCGACCGCCAGCACGATCTCGGCGGCCGCGGCGGACAGCGCCAGCTTCGCCTCGGCGTCGAGCAGCGTCGACTCGCTCGATCCGAGCTCCGGGTCGAGCGCCGAGGCGCTCACGAACAGGCGGCGCAACATCACGTCGCCGGCGGCGCGAGTCGCCAACGGTCCGACCAGACTGCCCGTCGACTCGTCGAGCTCACCGCCGGTGAGCAACGCGGTGACGCCTGGATGATCCTGCAGCGAGCGGAAGGTGTCGAGGCCGTTCGTCAACACGGTGAGGTTGCGCACCGGGGCGAGTCGCGCCGCCAGCCGTTGCAACGTCGACGAGGCGTCGACACCGATAGCCCCGCCGACCCCCACGAGGTCGACGAGCTTGTCGGCGATCCGTCCCTTCGCTCGCGAGTTCTGTTCGGCACGCGCCGCGAACTGTTGCGGACCGACAGCCACCGCTCCGCCGCGCACCCGGTGGGCGATCCCCTCGTCGACGAGCACGTCGAGGTCGCGGCGGATCGTCATCTCGCTGACGTCGAGCTCGACGGCGAGCTGCACGACACGTACCCGCCCGTCGCCGTCGAGGCGACGGCGGATCAGCCCGAGGCGGTCCATGCTCTCCAGGTTCACGTTGTCATCGCCTCACGTCGGATCTGGCCGGCCAGTGCGCGGCGCGCTTCGGCGACGGAGCGGAACACTCCGAGGGCGAGGCCCTGGGACATCGCGTTGCCGAGCGCCGTGGCCTCCACTGGACCGACCGTGACCGCCCCGTCGACGTGCTCGGCGAGCAGGCCGAGGAGCAGCTCGGATCGAGACCCGCCGCCGAACACCTGCACGTTCGGCAAGCCGAGCTGGGCAACCACGGAGGCGGTCGACTGAGCCATCGACTCGACGGCGCAACGAATGATCTCTGGGCGCGACGCGTCGCCGCCCAACCCGGCGGCCGCGATCAGCTCGGCGCCCATGTCGTCGGGAGCCAGGAAGCGCGCGTCGGTGGCGTCGGCGGCGGGCACCGGACCGACCTCGGCAGCGGCGGTCAACAGCTCGTCGAGGTCGGGTTCGCCCCACGAGCGGCGGCACTCCTCGACCAGCCACCAGCCGGCGACGTTGCGCAGCAGGCGGATGCCGCCGGCCGCACCCTGCTCGTTGGTGAAGCCGGCGAGCCGCGTCGCCTCCGTGGTGTCCGGGTTGGCGAGCATCCGGCCGACGAGCAGCCAGGTCCCCGCCGACACGTAGGCCGCCCCGTCGACGGCGCCGCCGAGCACGGCCGACGCCGTGTCGTGTCCCCCGACGAGATGCACCGGGACGTCGCGCCACTTGCCGACGAGTGTGCCGGGCGGGAGGATCCCGGGAAGCAACGCCGTCGGTAACCCTGCGGCATCCGCGAGCTCCGTCGACCAGTCGGCCGTGGCGAGATCGAACAGGCCCGTTGCGCCGGCACTCGTCAGCTCGGCGGTGATCTCGCCGGTGAGGTGATAGGCGAGCAGCTCCGGCAACATCACGAGGTGCCGGGCGCGCCCGAGCTCCGCCCGGTCGTGGGCGGCGACCTGGAAGATCGTGTTGATCGGCATCAGCTGCAGGCCGCACAGCTCGTACAGCCGGCGTTCGCCGATCCGCTCGACGACCTCGCGGTAACCGGCCGTCCGGCGGTCCCGGTACGACACCGGAGCCTCGACGAGCTCCCCCGTGCCGTCGAGCAACCCGTAGTCGACCGCCCACGCATCGATGCCGATCGACGCCAGCGGCCCGCGGGCGCGGGCCCGGTCGAGACCACGTTCCATCTCGGCGACGAGGCGGTCCCAGTCCCAGCGCAGCGTCCCGTCGGCATCGGCAACCGGATGGTGGGCATAGCGGTGGACGACGTCCAGTTCGGGCGACGGCACGTCGAGGTCGATCCGGCACACGCGAATCGAGGTCGCCCCGAAATCGACGGCTGCTACGGCGGTCGGCATTGGTGGAGCCGGCTCCGGCTACAGACCGGTGGCCAGCGTCGTCGAGCCGCGCTCGTCGACCATCGCCCGCCGATATCCGAGGCGGCGGAGGGTCAACAACGGATCGATCGCCGCACCGTTGCGGCGCCGCGCCTCGGCGACGATCGGGCGGGTGTCGCTGCGGTAGGCCCGTTGCAGCACCTCGGCGGCGATCGCCGGATCGTTGTCGTCCTGCGCCGCGGCGAGGGCGGCGTAGTCGAGGAGGGCCGCCTGGGCGACGGTGACCTGGATCTGATCGGTCGCCTGAACCATGTCCTCGAGCGGATCCTTGAGGTTGTGCGAGGCGTCGATCATGTAGGCGACGTCGGGCATCCGCCCATCGCCGTGCTTGAACAGCTCGACGACGATGAGGAAGAACTGGTAGGGGTGGATCGAACCGACGGTGAGGTCGTCGTCGCCGTACTTCGAGTCGTTGAAGTGGAAGCCGCCGAGCCGGCCGACCATCGCCAGCCGGCTGACGACCTGCTCGATGTTCGTGTTCGGCAGATGGTGGCCGAGGTCGACGAGGCAGGCGGCGCGATCCCCGGCGCGCTGGGCGAGGAGCAGCGACGAACCCCAGTCGGCATTGACCGATGAGTAGAAGGCCGGCTCGTAGGGCTTGTGCTCGGTGAACATCTTCCAGCCGTCCGGCAACGCCTCGTGGATCTCCCGGAGGCCGTCGGCCACCCGTTCGAACTGGCGCCGGAAGTCGGCCTGCCCGGGGTGGTTGATCCCGTCGGCGAGCCACACGGTGAGCGCCGTCGAGCCGAGCTGCTCGCCGAGCTCGATGCAATAGACGTTGTGCTCGACGGCTCGCTTGCGCACGTCGGGCGACGAGTGGGCGAGCGAGCCGAATTTGTAGCTGATCTCGCCGTCTGCCGTGGTCGCCGCGTTGTCCTGGAACGTGTTCGAGTTCATCGCATCGAACCCGATGCCGAGGTCGTCGGCGTACTGGCGCAGCGCCGCCGGGTCGTCGGGATCGTCCCAGGGGACGTGCAGGCTGACCGTTCGGTTGGCGCCGGTGACGGCATTGAGGGCGGCGATGTCGTCGAGCTTCTCGACGGTGTTGCGCGGCTCGCCGCCGCCCGGGAAGCGGCCGAACCTGGTGCCTCCGGTGCCGACCGCCCACGACGGGGCGGCGACGCTGAAGCGCTGCACCTCGGCGACGACCGGCTCGACGTCGATGTCCCAGCGAGCGAGATGCTCGGCGCAGGCCTCGAAGTCCGCCTCGTGTCGCGCCAGCTGATCGGCCTCGACGTCGGCAACTGCCCCCGTCGTGATTCGCATTGTCATCTTTGATCCCCCTCCCCGGTGGCGGGCGCAGCCCGCCACCAATCATCTCAAGAACGCGGCGGCGACCCCGCCGTCGACCGGGATCGACAACCCGGTGGTGCGTGACAGATTGCCACCGACGAGCACGAACACCGCCTCGGCGACGTGCTCCGGCACGATCTCACGGCCGAGCAGCGTGCGCCCGGCGTAGTACTTGCCGAGATCCTCTGGTGCCACCCCGTAGGTTTCGGCCCGCTGACGCAACCACTCGCCCTGGAAGATCCCCGAGCCCTGGACGACGCCGTCGGGGTTGACCCCGTTGACGCGGATGTCGTGGACACCGAGCTCGGCGGCGAGCAGGCGGACCTGGTGAGCCTGATCCGCCTTGGCGGCACCGTAGGCGACGTTCTGCGGCCCGGCGAAGACGGCGTTCTTGGACACGATGTAGACGATGTCACCGCCGATGTCCTGCTCGATCATCTGGCGGGCGGCGGCGCGGCTGACGAGGAACGAGCCACGGGCGAGCACGTCATGGAGGCGGTCCCAGGCGTCGGCGCTCGTGTCGATCAGCGGCGCGGCCGTAGCGAACCCGGCGTTGTTGACGACGATGTCGACCCCGCCGAAGCGGTCAGCGGCGGCCGAGAACAGCGCCGTCACCTGCTCCTCCGACGTCACGTCGGCGGCAACGCCGAGCGCTCGCTCGGTACCGAGAGCGGCGGCGACCTTCTCCGCTCCCTCACCGTCGAGGTCGGCGATCACGACGCAAGCGCCGTGGCGGGCGAGCAGCTCGGCGATCGCCCGGCCGATCCCCGACGCCGCTCCCGTGACGAGGGCGACGCGGCCTTGCAGCGCCGGCGCAGGCGGCCGCATACGCAATTTGCGCTCCTCGAGCTCCCAGTACTCGATGCGAAACTTCTCATGGTCGTCGATCGGCGCGTAGGCCGACACCGCTTCGGCACCGCGCATCACGTTGATCGCGTTGATGTAGAACTCGCCGGCCACGCGGGCGGTCTGCGGGTCGGCGCCGAAGCTCCACATCCCGACACCGGGCACGAGCACGATCACCGGATCGGCGCCGCGCATCGCCGGCGACCCGTCGTCGGCGTACGCCTCGTAGTAGGCCCGGTAGTCGGCGCGGTACCGCTCGTGGAGCTCTTCGAGGCGAACCCGTTGCTCGTCGAGCGTCGCTGTCGCCGGCAGGTCGAGGTACAACGGACGGACCTTCGTGCGCAGGAAGTGGTCGGGGCACGACGTCCCCTGGGCGGTCAGCCGCGGCGCCGACTCGCGGGACAGGAAATCGAGGACCACCGGGGCATCGCTGAAGGCGGCGACCATCGGGCGCTCCGAGGCGGCCACTCCGCGGACCATCGGGGCGAGGGCCGCCGCCCGTTGGCGCCGCTCGTGATCGGGAAGGGCAGCGAACCCGTCGCGCACCGCACCGAACGCCGCATCGAGGTCGCGCTCGGCGAGGAACTGCTCGGCGCGAGCGATGAGATCGAGCGACAGCGTTTCGCAGGCTTCGCTCGTGTCGGCCCAGCAGATCATCCCGTGTCCCTCGAGCACCGCGCCGCGCGCGTCCGGGGAGCGACGCTGGAAGTCACGGAGGGCGAGGCCGAGCTCGAAGCCTGGTCGCTTCCACGGCAGCCACCCGACCTCGGCGCCGTAGCACTCGGCGACGAGCGCCTCACTGCCTTCGGCGGCCGCGAGGGCGATCATCGAGTCGGGGTGCAGGTGGTCGACGTGGTCCTGGGTGATGAAGGCGTGGAGCGGTGTGTCGATCGACGGCACGGCTCCGCCGTGGCCGAACCGGCAGTACTCGTAGTAGGCGACGATGTCGTCTTCGTGGACACCGGATGAATGAACGTCCTCGAGGGCCCGAACCCGGTCGAGATCGAGGAACGCCAGCCCGGCGACGGTCATCGTGCCGAGGTCACCACCGGAGCCCTTGACGGCGAGCACGCGGGTCGGCGCGCCGGTGATCGGATCGGCGAGGGTCAGCTTGGCGGACGTGTTGCCGCCGGCGAAGTTGGTCACCCGCTTGTCGGCGCCGAGGCGGTTGGAGCGGGCCAGCATGGCCACGATCGTCGAGTCGTCCCGCAAGCGCGCCACCTCGTCTGCCACGTTCGATAGTTTATGTTCAAACAGAACTGAACATCAATGCTGTTCTGCACCGAAGCCGCGTCCGCTGGTGTCGAACTGAGCGTTCCTCCACAATTGAACGTGATGGCTGAACGTGTTCGGATCCCCTACGGCAGCGACCCGTCACAGTTCGGGGAGCTGTGGCTGCCCCCCGATCGCCCGGCCGGCGGAAGGTGTCGCGTCATCGTCCTCGTGCACGGTGGGTTCTGGCGCAAGGTCTATGGCCTCGACCTGATGGACCCGTTGGCCGCCGACCTTGTCGGACGCGGCGTCGCGGCATGGAACATCGAGTACCGGCGCGTCGGCCACGACGGCGGCGGCTGGCCCGGCACGCTCACGGACGTTGCCGCGGCCGTCGACCTACTCGCCTCGATCGGCCCCGACCGCGGCCTCGACGCCGACAGCACCGCCGTCGTCGGGCACTCCGCCGGCGGGCACCTCGCGCTGTGGCTCTCCTCGCGGCCGTTGCTGCCGGCGGGCACGCAGGGCAGCGATCCGGTCGTCGAGCCGCGCATCGCCGTCGGCCTCGCACCCGTCGCCGCGCTGTCGGAGGCGGCTCGCGACGGTGTCGGCAGCGGTGCCATCGTCGACTTCCTCGGTGGCCGCCCCGACGAGGTCCCCGAGCGCTACACCATCGCCACCCCGGGCGTCGCCGACGGCGTCGCCGTCACGGTGGTCCGCGGCAGCGCCGACGTCGACGTTCCCGCCGCCTACACGATTCCCCCCGGCGCCGGCTCCGTCACCGTCGTTGACGTCGCTGGCGACGACCACTTCGACCTGATCGACCCCACGAGCAGGTCGTGGACGGCGGCGATCAGCGCCCTCGGCCTCGCCGGTTGAGGAGCGGCGGCCCGTGGCCCGCACGGCGAAGCGGCCGAGGACCACGCGGAACAACACCGCCGTGACTGCCGCCATCGTCAGCAGCGTGGCGACGGCTCGGTAGACGACGTTGCTGGTATCGGTGCCGGCCGTCCCGCCGTGGAGCAGCGCCGCCCAAACGGACAGGTAACTGAGGACGTGCAGCCTCCGCCACCACACCTTGGGCAAACGCTTCATCGCCAGCGACGACGCGTGCACCACGGCAAAGAGGTAGAGGGCGACGACGCCGAGCGACACGGCGAGCGGGCGCCACGCCGACGTGCCTGGGACCAGCAGCTCGACGAGGCCGAAGTGCACGTAGCTGTCGGCGACGAGGGCCACGAGATGAGTCGCCACAGCGATCACCGTGAGCACGCTGAACCAGCGGTGCAAGGCGATCAGCCAGGCCGGCCGGTCGATGTCCTTGAGCGCCCGGGTCGCCGCCAGGATGCCGAGCACGAGGGCGCCGATCATCAACACCGCGGCCGCCATCCCCGCAGACCTGGCGAGGTACCACATCAGTGCGTTCCCCGGCCACAGCGATGGGCGCGCCACGTCGTGTTGGAGGTCGTCCGGCCGGAGGCGTGGAGGGTCAGCACGCCGATGCCTTGATGATCGAGGCGGTCGACGGGGTCCGCGTCGTGCCCGAGCAGGACCGCTTTGGTGAGCGCCTCTGCCGACGCCCCGGTGCCCGCCAGCACGCTGACCTGGACGATGTCGCCCGGCTCGTGGATCTCGCCCGTCGCCGGATCGACGAGGTGCGGGCGACGGCAGCCCGACGTGGCGACGGCCCCGTCGCCGAGCTCGACACGATCGATCGACGTCAGGCCGTCGGGGGCGGCTACCTCGATGGCCCAGCGCCGGTCCAGATCGCCGGACGCGACCCGGCCGTCACCGCCGAGGAAGATCGCAACGGTCGACGCCCCGGCGGACACGATGTCGGCGACGACGAGATCGGCGGCGAGCCCCTTGCCGATCCCGCCCGGGTCGAATCGCAGGCCGGCTGCGCTGACCACAGCGACTTCTGGATCGATCGCCACAGACGCGAACCACGGCGATCGCCCATGGCGATGGCCGGACACGGTCGGGTCGTAGGCCCCGCCGCTGAGGACCGTTGCCTCGGCCATCGCCTGAAGCAGCTTCACCGTGGCCGGCCGGACGGCAATCGCAAAACCATTGGCCCGGTTCAGCCGCGACACGTCGCTGTCGGGGAGGAACGTGCTCCAGCACGCCTCGAGCTGGGCGATCCTGATCATCGCCAGCTCGGCGAGAACCTCGCTGTCGACGTCGGTCGCCTCGACGATCACCGTCGACCGGCAGCCCATCGCCCGGAACTGGCGTACGGCTCGCCTCGTCATTGCGACTGCTCGGACACGATGACGGGAGGCGGCTCAGGGGCCTGGGGGGTGACCGCCACCGGAGGTGGCGCGGTAGCCGGTGGTGGCGGCACGGGAGCGGGAATCGGGACGGCGGGAATCGTCGTCGCCAGCGGAACGAGGACGGCCGTCGTGGGCGGGGCAACCGTCGTCGTGGCGGGCAGCGTCGTCGGCACCGGTGCCATCGTGGTCGCGGGAGCAGGCTCGGCGGCGGGTCGTTCGGCGTAGCCCATCACGGCCGCGAGCCCGAACACGAACACACCGGTGGCGCCAGCCGTGGCGATCTTGGCGACCTGTGCTGGCGGAGGCCGGCGGCCGGCTGCGTCAGTCATCCCCACCGCCCGGACCGCTGTTGTCGTCGCCACCGCCACCGCCGCCGGGACCACTGTTGTCGTCGTCGCCACCGCCCGAGCCGCTGCTGTCGTCATCGCCGCCGCTCCCCGAGCCACTGTTGTCGTCGTCGCTGTCCAGCGACACGCGCACGACGCCGCGCACGAGCGTGGCGTCGAAGCGGACCTCACCGCTGGCCGACTCGAGGCGAATCTCGACGCTGACGCCGTCGTTCTCGGCTCGCTCGACGAACCAGCCAGGGGCTGGCGTGACGGTGACGATCGTGAGCTGCCCGCCGGCCGTGTCGAGCAGCGCCGTGCCGGCGTCACCGAGCCGGTAGGTGGCTTGTGTCGTGCCGACCTGCGTCGCGGCGGCCGTCGACGCTGTCGTAGCCGCTGCCGTGGGAGTCGTGCTACTCGTCGGAGCAGCGGTGAGCGGTGTCGAAGCGCTGGTCGGCGGCGTCGTCGCAGAAGTCGGCGGCACCGTGGCGGGCGTCGTCGCCGGGCTCGTCGTGGTCGTCGGGAAGACCGGGAGGGTCGTCGGCGCCACGGTCGCCGTGGCCGGGGCCCCACCGGACTGATCGTCGAGGACCTGGGTGTTGACGAGCGCCGCCGCAGAGCCGGCGGCCAACACACCGGCGATCGACAGCAGCATCGCCACCCGTGAGCTCGGTGCCTTCATCGTCGTGCCTCCTTCCCCGGCGACGGTACGGGGAGATCGTCCGGTGGGCGAGCCGTCAACGTCCAAGATTCGTCCAACAACGTCACGGATTCGTCCAGCGGTCTTCGAGTCGAAGGCACGTCATCCACAATGGTGAGGTGAAGTTGCTGCTCGTCGAGGACGACCGGGCGATCGCCGAGTCGCTCGTGTCCGGGCTGCGGGCCGACGGCCACGAGGTCGCCCACGTTGCCACCGGCTCCGACGCCCTCGCCGCCACCGACTACGACCTCGTGCTTCTCGATCTCGGCCTGCCGGACATCGACGGCCGCGACGTGTGCCGCCAGCTTCGCCAGCGTGGGCCGATCCCGATCATCATGCTGACGGCGCGCGGCGACGAGTTCGATCGGGTCCTCGGGCTCGAGCTCGGCGCCGACGACTACGTCACCAAGCCGTTCAGCCGGCGTGAGCTGTCGGCGCGCATCAGAGCGGTCGGTCGTCGCGTCCAGCCGGCCAGCCACGACGCCAGCGTCGGCTCGGACAGCAGCGACGAATTGGTCGTCGGGCCGTTGCGTGTCGACCGGCGCAGCCGCCGCGTCCACCTCGATGGCGACGAGCTGGCGCTGACGGCCAAGGAGTTCGACGTGCTCGCCTACCTCGCTGCCGAGCCGGGCGCCGTGTTCAGTCGGACGGAGTTGCTCGAGCGGGTGTGGGACGTCAATTGGTACGGCCCGACGAAGACCGTCGATGCCCACGTTGCCGCCCTGCGTCGCAAGCTCGGCGACCATCGCTGGATCGAGGCGGTGCGGGGTGTCGGCTTTCGGCTCGAGGCGCCTCCGTGAGATGGCGGCTGCTGGCCGCCTTTTGTGGGGTGATGGTCGTGATGCTGGCCGCCCAGGACTTACCGCTCGTGTCGCACCTGCGCCGCGTCGAGGTCGACCGCCAGCTCGCCGAGCTCGAGCGCGACGCCTTCCTGCTCGCCGGCCAGGCGGCTTCGGCGTTGTCGCCTCCGGCGGGTGCCGACTCCCAGGACGCCGATGCCGAGGTCGCCCTGGCCGACACCGTCGTCAGCTATGCGGAGCGACAGGGCCCGGGCGTCGTGGTCACCAACGCCGGCGGCTCTGTGGTCGCCACGACCGGGGTGCCAGGTGTCGAGGTCGGCGACGACCTGGCGACGCGCCCCGAGGTGGCGACGGCTCTCGGCGGCAGTCCGGCGACCGGCCGCGACGGCGACGTCGTCTCGATCGCCGTCCCGGTGCAGGTTGGTGCCACCACCGTTGGAACGGTGATGGTGTCCACCGACGACTCGGAGATCGACGCCCGCGCCAGTCGCCGGACGAGAGGGCTGATCGTCGTCGCCGGGATCTCCCTGCTCGCCGCCGCCGTCGCCGCCTTGTTCATGGCGAGCTCGGTCACCGGGCCGCTGCGCAAGCTGCGCCACAGCACCGAGCGCGTCGCCGGCGGTGACTTCAACGAACGCGCCGACGACTCGCAAGGAGCGCCAGAGCTGCGCGCCCTGGCGTCGTCGTTCAACACGATGACCGGCCGTCTCGCCGGACTCGTCGACCAGCAGCGGCGCTTCGCCGGCGACGCGTCGCACCAGCTGCGCACGCCGTTGACGGCGCTGCGCCTGCAGCTCGAGCGGGCCACCGCGCTGGTCGACGACAACCCTGCCGAGGCGGCGCAGATCCTCGGTGACGCCGACCGCGAGATCGACCGCCTTCAGCGCCTCATCGACGGTCTGCTCACGCTCGCCCGTGCCGACGCCGCGGTGCCGACCCAACGTGCGCCGATCGACGTGTCGGCCGTCGTGGCCGAACGGGCGGCGGTGTGGGCACCGCTCGCCGAGGAACAGGAGGTCGGCATCGAGGTCGTCGACCGGGGCGAGGCGACGGCGCTGGCCGTGCCGGGTGCGCTCGACCAGATCCTCGACAACTATCTCGACAACGCCATCGCCGTGGCCCCAGCGTCGAGCACGGTCGAGGTCGTCGTCGACACCCCGCCGGGTGGGCCGACGCGGGTGCACGTCCTGGACCGCGGCCCGGGTCTCTCGGACGACCAGCTCGCCCACGCCTTCGATCGATTCTGGCGGTCGCCCGACGCCCACCACGACGGCTCCGGCATCGGCCTGGCGATCGTCGCCCTGCTCGCCGCCAGCAGCGGAGGCACCGCCTCGCTCGACCGCCGCCCCGGCGGGGGCCTCGACGCCTCCGTCACCCTGCGCCGCAGTTCCTAGCCGGCTGACCTGCGCCCGCCTGTGTCGAGTGAGCGACTGGGCGGTCTTCGGTCAGTCCTCGATCTGGGCGGCCAACTGGCCGGAATCCGGACCGGAAGCCGCCCAGACCACGATTTGGACCGCAGGCCGCCCAGTTCGGTCGACACAGGCGAAGAATTGGCGTCCGCGACGATTGACTTCCGAAGGTGAAGACCCGCAACGATGTGCGCAACGTGGCCATCGTCGCCCACGTCGACCACGGCAAGACGACGCTGGTCGATCAGCTGCTGTGGCAGACCGGCGCCTTCCGATCCAACCAGGACGTCGCCGACAGGGTGATGGACTCGATGGACATCGAGCGCGAGAAGGGCATCACGATCCTCGCCAAGAACACGGCGATCCGCTACGGCGAGGGTGACGCCGCCGTGACGATCAACATCGTCGACACTCCCGGGCACGCCGATTTCGGCGGCGAGGTGGAGCGAGCGCTGTCGATGGTCGACGGCGTGTTGCTGCTCGTCGACGCCAGCGAGGGACCACTCCCCCAAACCCGCTTCGTGTTGCGCAAGACCCTCGAGGCCAAGCTGCCGGTGATCCTCGTGATCAACAAGGTCGACCGCCCCGACGCCCGCATCGCCGAGGTCGTCCACGACGTCGAGGAGCTGTTCCTCGACCTCGACGCGTCGATGGACCAGCTCGACTTCCCCACGGTCTACTGCGTGTCGCGTGACGGCAAGGCGTCGATGGAACGGCCCGCGGACGGCGCCGGTCTCGCCGACGGGCTGACGTTGACGCCACTGCTCGACCTGCTCATCGAGCGCATTCCGGCACCGACGTTCGACCCGGACATGCCCCTGCAGGCGCTCGTCACGAACCTCGACGCATCGCCGTACGTCGGCCGCCTGGCGCTCTGCCGCGTCAGATCGGGCACGCTGCGCAAGGGCACGACGGTCGCCTGGTGCCGCGCCGACGGCAGCATCGAACGAGCGCGTATCGCCGAGCTGTACACCACCCAAGCCCTCGATCGCGTGCCGACCGACGCGGCGGGCCCCGGCGAGATCGTCGCCGTCGCCGGGATCGCCGACATCACGATCGGCGAGACCCTTGCCGACCCGGACGACCCCCGACCCCTGCCGGTGATCACGATCGATGACCCGAGCCTGTCGATGACGATCGGCATCAACACCTCCCAGCTCGCCGGCCGTGACGGCTCCCAGCTGACGGCCCGCCTCGTCAAGAGCCGCCTCGACGCCGAGCTCGTCGGCAACGTCAGCATCCGGGTCCTGCCGACCGAGCGTCCCGACGCCTGGGAGGTCCAGGGCCGCGGCGAACTGCAACTCGCCGTGCTCGTCGAGATGATGCGCCGGGAGGGCTTCGAGCTGACGGTCGGCAAGCCACGGGTGCTCACACGCGAGATCGACGGCGTCGTCCACGAGCCTGCCGACCGGGTGACCATCGACGTGCCCGACGACTACCTCGGCGTGATCACCCAGCTGCTCGCCCTGCGCAAGGGACGGATGGAGCAGATCGTCAACCACGGGTCCGGGTGGATCCGCCTCGACTATGTCGTGCCGGCCCGCGGCCTGATCGGCTTCCGTACCGAGCTGCTCACCGAGACTCGCGGGACGGCGTTGCTCCACCACGTGTTCGAGCGCTTCGAGCCATGGGCGGGGGCGATCCGCGCCCGCACGCGTGGTTCGCTGGTGGCCGATCGCCTCGGGGCGACGACGGCCTACTCGCTGCTGTCGCTGCAGGAGCGCGGCCAACTGTTCGTCGGCCCGGCCGTCGAGGTCTACGAGGGAATGATCGTCGGCGAGAACGCGCGAGCCGACGACATGGACGTCAACCCGACGAAGGAAAAGAAGCTCACGAACGTCCGATCATCGACGGCGGAGAGCTTCGAGAAGCTGATCCCGCCACGATCGATGTCGCTGGAGCAAGCGCTCGAGTTCATCGCCGAGGACGAGTGCGTCGAGGTCACCCCGACGGCAGTGCGCCTGCGCAAGGTGGTGATCGACCAGACCGAGCGGGGTCGAGCGGCGAAACGGGCAAAGGCGCAGGTGTAGCCACCGACAGAACTACGGTGCACCTCGATGCTCGCAGTTCTGGGTGTGGTGCTCCGGCCTGCGCAAGCGGCTGACGACGGCCTCGTTGACGCCTGCGGCGAGAACCCCGGATGGCTGTGCGAAGCGACGTGGAACCTCACGGACAGTCGCCTCGCGGCACGCATCGTCGACTCGGTCGTCACGCCGCTCCTCACGGCGCTCGTGGTCCTCGTCATCGCCGCCCTGATCAACCGTTATCTGCGCAAGCTCGTGACGACGTTCATCACCCAGATCACCCGCAAGGACAAGGCTGCCGGCTCCTACCTTGGCAAGCTCGGCGTCGGCGCCGGTGACGACGAGCGCGAGAAGGTTCGCGCCACGACGCTGTCTGCGGTCGCTCGCACCACGGTCTCGGCGTTCATCTGGACGTTTGCCGTGCTGGCGATCCTCGGCATCTTCTCGATCAACCTCGGGCCACTCATCGCCGGCGCAGGTATCGCCGGCATCGCCGTCGGTCTCGGCGCCCAGCAACTCGTCAAGGACTGCATCTCCGGGTTCTTCATCCTCCTCGAGGACCAATGCGGCGTCGGCGACGAGATCGACATCGGTCCGGCAAGCGGGACCGTCGAGTCGATCTCGCTGCGATCCACCACGCTGCGCGACTCCGCAGGCACGGTGTGGACGGTTCCCAACGGCACGGTGCTGCGGATCGGTAACAAGAGCCGCGATTGGTCGCAGGGCAACGTCGACGTGACCGTCGCCGATGCGGCGCAGTTCGACGACGCTGTCGCCGTCATCGAGAGCGTCGCCGCCGAGGTCTCGGCATTGCCGGATGTGGCACCCGACCTACTCGAGCCGATCGCCGTGCCCGGTGTCGAGAGCCTCGGCACGGACGGTGCCGTCGTCCAGCTCACGGTGCGGACCATGGCGGGCAAGCAGGCGCCGGTACTGCGCACCCTGCGCGCCGCCCTCACTCGTGAGCTCAGTGCGGCAGGCATCGGCTCGTCGCAGAGCGCCTAACACCAGAGTTCCTTCAGGGCGCTCTGGCACGATTCCCGCATGATCATTCGGCGGCGTCTCGGTGGACTCGTCCTGCTCGGCGCGTGCGCCCTTCCGGGTGCCGCGATCGCCGCGGCACCGACCTCGCCGGAGACGGCGACGCCGGCGCTCCCCCAGGAGTTCGCGTCCGGCGACCCGGCGTTCTACGAAGTGCCGAACCCGATCCCGGCCGGCGAGCACGGCGATCTCGTGCGCTGGCAGGTCGTCGCGTCGTCGTTCACCAACCGGTACCGGATCATGTACCTGTCGGAGACCGTCGCCGGCGCGCCCACCGTCGTTACCGGTCTGGTCGAGGCGCCCGACGACCTCGCCCCGTTCGGCGGTTGGAGGTTGCTCCTCTACGGTCACAGCGCGACCGGTTTCGGCGACCACTGTGCGCCGTCATCGGCGATCGACGACCCGTCCGTCGATCTCGATGGTGCCGACGAGTTCGAGCGGTTCGGATCCGACTCCTGGGTGGTCGTGTCCACCGACTACGAAGGGCTCGGCGGACCGGGCATCCATCCCCTGCTCGTCGGCGTGAGCGCCGGCCGCAGCATGCTCGACGCCGGGCGCGCCGCCCGCCAGTTGCCGACGCTGTACGTCGGGCCGACGACGCTCGTCGCCGGCTTCGAGGAAGGTGGACACGCCGCCCTCTGGGCTGGCGAACTCGCTCCAGCCTGGACGCCAGAGCAGTCGATCGTGGCCACGGCGGTCGCCGCGCCGGCCACAGAGGTCGCCGCTCTGGCGACGTCGGCGGCCTCGCAACCCGGCTCGGAGTACTTGCCCTTGGCGATCGCCACCGGGCTGGCGTCAACCGGTCCGGAGGCGTTGGTGGCACTCGGCACGATCCTCACCCCGGCCGGATCGGAGTTGCTCAGCCAGTGGGACGGCGCCTGCTTCGGCGCGGACCTCACCGTGCCCGGGCCCTACCTGTCGGCCGACCTCACGACGGTCGAGCCGTTCGCCTCGTCGATGGCCGAGAACACGGCGGGCAGTGTGGCGACCGCTGGCCCCGTGCTGATCATCCACGGTGATGCCGATGCTCGCGTGCCGGTCGAACACAGCGCGGCACTGCTGGCGCGCCTGTGCGCGGCCGGTCAGGTCGCCGAGCGGCGAGTGCTCGCTGGGACGACCCACGGCAGTGTCCTGTCGGACTTGAGTAGCTCTGGCGTGGACTGGCTCACCGGAGTCGCCGATGGAACCGCGACGCCGGTGTCGTCGTGCGGGTGAGCGTCGTGGTGGACGAAGCGTTCAGCCAACCCTCACCGCGGACTGGTAGGACTTCGCCATGAAGCGGCGGAGGTTGATGGTGCTGGCGATGGTCGGGGCGGTGGCGATTCCGACAGCGGCGAGGGCGACGGCGCCGACTCCACCGGAGGTCGGCTCCGCGGACCCCGGCCCCGTCGAGTACGCCCAGGACGACCCGACCTTCTACGAAGCACCGAACCCGATGCCAACCGGCGAACACGGTGACCTCGTGCGCTGGCAGGTGCTGGAGTCCTCGTTCGATCGCCTGTACCGCATCATGTATCTCTCACAGAACGTCGCTGGCGCCCCGATCGTCGTCACCGGACTGGTGTCCGTACCCGACGACATCGCCCCGTTCGGCGGCTTCCCAGTGCTGCTCTACGGCCACGGGACGACCGGGATGGCCGACACCTGCGCTCCATCCGTGGCGATCGACAACGACAACGCGTTCGGCGACTACGACGGAGAGTTCAACGGCGTGGCCGGCACCGCCAACGCCTGGGTCACGGTGGCGACGGACTACGAGGGGCTCGGTGGTCCTGGGCCGCACCCCTTCATCGTCGGCGTCAGCGAGGGGCGCGGCATGCTCGACGCCGGCCGGGCCGCCGGTCAGATCCCCGGGGTGTACCTGAGCGACACGACGGCGATCACCGGCTTCTCGCAAGGCGGCCATGCCGCCCTGTGGGCGGCCCAGCTGGCCGCCGAGTGGACGCCGGAGCGGACGATCATCGGTACCGTCGTCGGTGCGCCGGCCAGCGACCCTGCGGCGTTGGCGTCGTGGGCCGCATCCCAGCCAGAGCTGAGCGCCCTGAGCGTCGGCCTCGTCGCCGGCCTGGCGACGACGTATCCGGAGGCCCAGGCTGCTCTCGGTCAGGTGCTCACACCGTCAGGCATCGAACTGGTCGAAGCGTGGGGCACGACCCATTGTTTCGACCAGCAAGTCGACGTGCCAGGACCGTTCGTCGCCGCCGACCCCGGGACGGTCGAACCGTTCGCCTCGCTGCTCACGGCCAACACGGCCGGAACCACTGCGACGAGTGCGCCGATGTTGATCTTCCATGGTGACGCCGACGAGCGGATCCCAGTTGTCCACAGCGACGCCCTGCTGGCCCGACTGTGTGCCGCCGGCCAGGTGGTCGAACGACGCGTGCTGCCCGGTGGGTTCCACGTGAACAGTGGCATCAATCTCGATGCGATCGCGTGGCTCGACGGCCTCGCCGCCGGGACGACCACGCCGATCTCCAGCTGCTGACCCGCCAACGCCATCCTCGGTAGGCGCGGCGGAGGTGACAGCACCTAGTGTGCCGAGCCGATGGCCAGCGGTCAGCGACGTCTCGACGGGAAGGTCACCGTGCTCACCGGGGCCGCCAGCGGCCTCGGTCGTGTCGCCGCCGAGCTCTTCGCCAGCGAAGGGTCGGCAATCGTCATCGCCGACGTGTCGGACGGCGACGACGCGGTCACGGCGATCGTCGAGGCCGGCGGCGAGGCCGCCTACGTGGCCACCGACGTCACCGACGACGACAGCGTCGCCGCGGCGGTGGCGTTCGCCGTCGAGACGTTCGGCGGGTTGCACGTGCTCTACAACAACGCCGGGATCTCCCCCGCCGGCGACGACGGCCCGACGAACACGTCCGATGAGACGTGGGCGACGACGCTCGACGTCAACGTCACCGGCATCGCCAGGTGCTGCCGCCACGGGATCCCGGCGATGCTCGAGTCCGGCGGCGGGAGCATCGTCAACGTCGCCTCGTTCGTCGCCCACATGGGGGCGGCGACGCCGCAGATCGCCTACACCGCCTCGAAGGGCGCCGTCGTCGCGATGACGCGGGAGATCGCCGTGATCTACGCCCGCCAGGGAATCCGTGTCAACGCCCTGTGCCCGGGCCCGGTGCTCACCCCGCTGCTCGCCAAGTTCCTGTCCGACGACGCCAAGCGGCAGCGCCGCCTCGTGCACATCCCGATGGGGCGCTTCGGCGAACCCCACGAGATCGCCAACGCCGGCCTCTTCCTGGCGAGCGACGAGTCGTCGTTCATGACCGGACAGTCGCTGATCGTCGACGGCGGGATCACCGCCGCCTACACGACGCCTGAGTGACAGGGTGGGTGTTGTGCACAATTGCGAGCGAGCGAGCGCCAGCGAGCGATCGGCCGACTGCTGCGCAGGCGGTAGGTGGCGTGGCCGGGGAACACACTGATGTCACTGAACGTCACCGTGCCGATCGACGAGCTGGAAGGCGACGTGCGCAGTGGGGCGATCGACACGGTCCTCGCCGTGTTCGCCGACCACCACGGGCGGATGATCGGCAAGCGTGCTGAGGCGACGTTCTTCTTCGACACCGTGCTCGAGCAGGGCACGGAGAACTGCGATTACCTCATCGCCTGCGACCTCGACTACACACCGCTGCCCGGATTCCGGTGGGCGAGCTACGAGCAGGGCTACGGCGACATGCGCGGCGTGGTCGACCCGACGACAATCCGCTACCTCCCGTGGCTCGACAGAACCGCGTTGGTTTTCGTCGACCTCGTCGACGTCTCATCGGGCGAGCCGGTGGAGGTGTCGCCGCGGCGGATCCTCCAGCGTCAGGCCGCCGCCGCCCGCGACGTCGGGTTCGCCGCCAAGTGCGGCAGCGAGATCGAGTTCTTCCTGTTCAAGCAGGCCTACGACGACGCCCACGCCGACGACTACCGGCACCTGACCCCCAACTCGCCGTACATCGAGGACTACAACATCCTCCAGACGACCAAGGAGGAGCAGGTCATCGGCACGATCCGCCGTGGTCTCGCCGCCGCCGGGCTGCCCATCGAGTACTCCAAGGGCGAGGCCGGCCGCGGCCAGCACGAGATCAACCTGACGTTCCAGGACGCCGTCGAGATGGCCGACATCAACGTGCTGTTCAAGAACGCCGTGAAGGAGATCGCCGCGGCCCAGGGGGTCTCGGCGACGTTCATGGCCAAGCCGCACTTCGACGACGCCGGCTCGAGCTTCCACATCCACACCAGCCTGTGGACTGACGGCCTCGACGGCGCCACCAGCGCGATGCCCGGTGACGGCGAGCATCACGAGAGCGAGACGTTCCGCTGGTTCCTCGGCGGGCTCTTGGCCACCGCCGCCGAGTTCACCCTGTTGGTCGCCCCGACGGTGAACAGCTACAAGCGATTCCAACCAGGCAGCTGGGCGCCGACCGGCATCGGGTGGGGCATCGACAACCGCACGCTCGGGTTCCGCGTCGTCGGCCACGGGGACGGATTGCGCATCGAGAACCGGATCCCGGGCGCCGATGCCAACACGTACCACGCCTTCGCTGCGACGATCGCCGGAGGGCTCCACGGGCTGGCCAACAAGATCGAGCCGCCGGCTGCGTACGACGGCAACGGCTACACGGCAACCGATCTGCCCCGGATCCCATCGACGTTCGTCGAGGCGATCGAGCGATGGCGCAGCAGCGACGTGGCCCGGGAAAGCTTCGGTGACGACGTCCACCACCACGTGTTGCGCTTCGCCGAGTCCGAGTGGGACGCGTTCAACCAGACCGTCACGGACTGGGAGCGCCGCCGCTACTTCGAGCGGATCTAGCGAGGACAATGCGGCGGCAGCGTCGCCGATGGGTCGTCGTGGTCGCGGCCCTCGTCACCGTCGCCACCGTGGCGGTCGCCGCCGCTGCCATCGTCCTTCGCGAGTCGACGGCGCCTGTCGATGTCGACCGGGCCGTCAGCGACTTCCGTTCCGACAGCCCTACCTTCGAGCGACCGCTCTCGGCACTCCCTCAGCCGGGCGTGTACATCTATGCGACGTCTGGCCGTGAGTCGGTCGACGCCCTCGACGGTCGGCACCACGACTATCCGGCCGAGACGACGATCACCGTGCGCCACGAGGGATGCGGCGCCGAGTTCGCCTGGCGCCCGCTCGCCGAGCGCTTCGACGACACGCTCCTGTGCCCGGAGCCATCCGGCGTCGAGTTGCCCCGCTACCGCAGCCATCACGAGTTCTTCGGGATCGATGACGATCGCGAATTCGTGTGCGAACCGGGCTCGTGGTGGTATCCAGCTTCGACGGAGGCGGGCACCACCTGGACCGTCCGATGTGCGGCCGACGACGTCAACATGTTCCGTACGGGCACGGTCACCGGCCTGTCCGAGGTCGACATCGCCGGCGAGACGGTCGAGGTGCTTACCTTCGAGCTCCACGACGAGATCTCCGGGGCATCGGTCGGCACCAACGAACGAGTCGTCAAGGTGCTCCCCGGCACCGCCCTGATCGTCGAGCTCGCCGCGTCGGTCGACGTGCGCAGCGGCAGCCCGATCGGCAACGTCCACTACCTCGAGCTGTACCGCCTGCGGCTGACGTCACTCACGCCCCGCCGCTGAGTCGTCCGCTCGAGAGCTACACCGGGGCGCAGTCCGAGCCCGTGCGCTTGCCGTCGCTGTCGACCGCCGGGCGGTGGAGGATCGCCTTCGTCGGGGTTACGACGATCTCGGACTCGCCAGGCCCGGGCTCCGCCGTGCCGTCGACGATCAGGCTGAACCCGTCGGGTGTCGCGGGCGGCCAGACGAGCGTCGCCGTCGGGTGCGACGCCACGTTGGCCAGCGAATGCTTGCCGACCCCACCGATCGTCAGCGCCTCGCCGGCGAGGTCGGGAAGCACGGCCAGCAGGTGAGCCCGACCCTGGTCACCGACCGTCACGAGATAGGCGTACGCGTAGTCACCGAGCCGGGCGGCCAACTCGTCGAGCTCGACCTTCATCGACATAGCCGCCACGGTATCGCGCCCACCCGCGCCGCAACCGATGGGTGTTCTGGGGACCGTTCCGTCCCCTGAACACCCATCGGTGGTCAGGGCGTGAGGCCGTACCAGGGTTGGCTGGCGAGGTCGGCGTCGAGGATCGCCTTGTCCTCGGAGTCGGCGATGGGGACGGCGTGGGCCGCTTTCAGCTCGACGGCGGCCTCGTCGAGACGTCCCAGGCAGGCCAGCGCCCTGGCCCGCGCTTCGTGGGCATAGGCTCGGTCGAAGTCAACGAGGCCGGCGTCGTCGACGACCTTGATGCACCGCTCGGCGTGGTGCAAAGCGAGGTCGCCCTGGCCGAGCACAGCGTGAACCCGGGAAACCAGCCACGACCCGCGCGCCGCGTTCTCCGGGGCTCGGCGAGCCGCCCGGCGCCAGTGGTACATCGCCGCGTAGGCCCGCCCGAGGGCGTCGTCGGCCTCGTCATCCGACAGTTGGCGGCCGTCGAGCAACTCCCACGTCGCGTTGTTGGCGGTGATCCCCTGCCGGCGGTGCAGTTCCCCCTCCGCCGCCTCGATGGCGTCCGTCGCCTGGAGATCGTCGCCGTCGGCGCTCGGCTCCGAGCCCGGCAGCGGCTCGCCGGTCTCGAGCATCGACTTCATCGATTGCAGGATCCAGACCCAGCCGTCGCCGACGTTCGCCGACGTCAGCGGACTGAGGCCGAGATCGCGATGGATCGTGGTCACCTTGGTGACGCCATCGCCGCCCTCGGTGAGCAGCCACTCGACCCGGCTCGGCGGCTCCTCGGCGGCGGCCGCGTCGTAGAGCGTTCGCCACGTCATCACCAGTCGCTTGTTCGGCTCGACCTCCTCGATCGTCCCGACGACGGCATCGCTGCCGTCGGGGAGCACCATGCGGTACGGGCTCCCAGGTTCCAGCGCCGACTCGAACGCCGTGCGATGGAAGTACCGCTCGGTGAACGCGGGATCGGTGATCGCCGCCCACACCTGCGCGGCGCTGGCGCGGATGAAGGTCTGATAGACGTGCAGTGGAGCCGCAGGCGCGCTCATGATCGTGGCCTCCTCAGGCGACAGTGGGCGTTTCGAGTTGCTGGCGCAGGCCGGCCATCGCCGCGACGGTCGGTTCTGCGTACTTGGAGATCCAGCGCTCCTGGATCTCGCGGATCGGAACGGGGTTGAGGTAGTGCAGCTTCGTCCGCCCGACCTTCTCGGCGACGACGAGCCCGGCCCCTTCGAGCACGGAAAGATGCTTCATCACCCCGAACCTGGTGATCGCCGGGAGCACGTCGCAGAGTGCGCCGAGGGTCTGACCGTCGCGGATGAACAGGGCGTCGAGCAACTGCCGCCGGCTGCCGTCGGCGAGCGCTTTGAACACCTCGTCGTCGGCTTGCATTCCACGAGGTTACGTGACCAAATGGTCACATGTCAACCGGCGCGCCGGAGCGTGGCCTCCAGGTGTGGGGTCAATGGCTCGCCGACCGCGGCCATCGCCAGCGTGTAGTGCAGCTCGTCGCCGTCGACCGCGATCGTGCGCGCAACGCGGTCGACGCGTTTGGCGGTCGGGGTTGCCGACAACGTGGCGGTGACGACGTCGATGGCCGTCCCGCGCAGGGTCCCTTCGGCGATCTCCACGTGGCCGGTGGGGTACGCCATCACCACCTCGACGGTGGTCTCGTCGACGGGGCGCCAGTAGCCGGTCTCGGCGTGCAGCGGACGATCCTCGGTGGCGTGCCTCGTGCGCTGGGTGTACAGCAGCCACGGCTTGCCGACGTGGACGAAGGCGATCTCCTCGACGTAGGCGAACGACTCGATCGTCGGGTAGTGCCCGGAACCGTCGCCGCGCCACGTGCCGAGGAGGAACGCCAACGGGGCCAGCGCAGGATGTTGCTCGGCTGCGGGTGTGGCGCTCACTTCCGCAGCCTAGAGCGGCCGAACTACGTACTTGTGCGGATGCGCCCGATCGGCCCCGGTCCGTACCGTACGACCGTGCCATCGACATGATGGCAATCTTGACTGATTCGGTCGGCTTTAGGGCTACGATCGAACCGTTCACGATCAAGCGCAACAAGGAGCGTTCCATGGCCGTCCTACTCGGCGACACCGCACCGGACTTCACCGCCGACACCACTGAAGGCACGATCAACTTCCACGAGTGGCTCGGCGACTCCTGGGGAGTGCTGTTCAGCCACCCCAAGGACTTCACGCCGGTGTGCACCACCGAGCTCGGCGCCGTCGCCAAGTTGAAGCCCGAGTTCGACAAGCGCAATGTCAAGGTGATCGGCCTGTCGGTCGACGCCACCGCCGACCATGAAGCTTGGGCGACGGACATCGAGGAGACGCAAGGCGCCCGCCCGAACTTCCCGATCATCGGAGACAGCGACTTCAACGTCTCGGTGCTCTACGACATGCTTCCAGCCAGCACGTCGGGCGACGCGAAGTCGCGAACTCCAGCGGACAACATGACGGTGCGCAACGTGTTCGTGATCGGCCCGGACAAGAAGGTCAAACTGGTCCTCACCTACCCGATGACGACCGGGCGCAACTTCGACGAGGTGATCCGGGTCATCGACTCGCTGCAGCTCACCGCCAAGCACAAGGTCGCCACACCGGCCGACTGGAAGCAGGGTGGCGACGTCATCATCGCCGGCTCGGTCAACAACGACGAAGCCAAGGAGCTGTTCCCCGACGGCTGGGAGTCCCCCAAGCCCTACCTCAGGGTCGTCAAACAGCCCGGCTGATCTCGGGGACGAGGAATTCGGTGGCGACCTCGACGGCACCATCGAGCGTCCAGTGCAGCCCATCGGCCCGATCCGGTGGATCTCGCTGCGCCTCGAGCCACGCGGCCAAGTCGGCGATTGCAATGCCGTCCGTGAGGCGATTCGGTAGCTGTCGCAGCACGTGCCGGTACGCATCGATGCGATGGGGATCGAGCATCGGGGCGATCGCGCCTGTCGCCGGGAGCGCCGGCGTCGGCGGGATCACGAACAGCACGGTGCCTGCCCCGGCGGCATGCATCGTGGCGACGAACCACTCGTAGCCGTCGAGGAGATGCCGTTGAAAGCGCTCGTCACTCGGCGTGAGCACGCCTTCTGCGGCCGACCACTGGCGATCCTCCATGTCGCGGAACGTGACCATCGCGACGACGACGTCGGGCCTCAGTGAGCGCGCCGCCGGGACGTGCCCGGCGAGCACCTCGGTGCACAACTCGCGATAGTCGTCGGCGGGAATCGCGACGGGGTTGAGACCGCACCCGATCGCGGCGCGCGACGTCACCTGCATCTCGTCGGGATGGGCGGCAGCCCACTCGATCAGCCCTTCACCCGTCGCCACCGCCGTGGAATCGCCGACCACGAGGACCCGCAACGGCCGCCCCTCGAGTCCCGGGTCCTCGCCAGGAGCGAAGGGACGATCGCCGCCGCCTGCCGTGTGGCGGAGGCGACCGAGGTGTAGGTCCCGTCGCGGTCGGGCACCACGACGACGACACCGGCGAGGACGAGGCATGCCCCGGCGGCGACGATGCCGACCTGCTGCCAGTGCACGCGCCGAGCGCGCACGGGCACCTCGATGACGTAGTAGGAAGTCGCCGCCACGACGAGGGTGATCGCCAGCCGCGCCGCGAACAGGACGGTCCGGTCGAGGTCGAGGCGCCGCTCGTCGACGAGCGTGTACACCGGCCAGTGGAACAGGTACACCCCGTAGCTGACTCGCCCGAGCCACACGAGCGGGGCGATCGACAGCGCCGTGCGCAGGGGCGAGGCCCGTTGCAGCCCGGCGATGAGGGCCACCGATGCAACGGCGAACAGCGGCAGCCAGCCATCCTCGGCGGGTCCTCCGGCGGCCGGCCACGACACGGCGCATCCGACGACTACCGCCAGACCGCCCAACGCCAGCCATCCGCCCCCGGCGAGTCGACGACCCTCGTGGACGGCGACGGCGAGAACGGCGCCGATGAGGATCTCCGGCAGCCGCGCCGGGGTGGCGAGGTACGTCGCCGAACCACCTGCCACGACGGCGATCGTGATCGAGACGGCAACGAACGCGGCCCACACGGCTCCGAACAGCGCCAGCCGGCGCCGCCGAGGGGCAGCCAGCAGGACGATCAGGGCAAGCGGCCACAGCCAGTAGAACTGCTCCTCGATGGCCAGCGACCAGTAGTGGTCGAGCGGTGACCGCTGTCCCGCGGCCTTGGCCATCTCCTCGGCGTAGCCGTCGGAGTTGGCGAGCAGCACCCAGTTGTAGACCTGGGCGAGCGCCGCCCACAGGTCGCGACGCAGTTCGGCGATGCCGTCGAACCGATGCAGCCGGGCGGCGGTGATCACCCCGGCGAGGCACAGCAGGCTGGCCGGCAGCAGCCGACGCAGGCGCCGAGCGTAGAACGCCCCGACGTCGATGCGCCCGGTGCGATCGTGCTCGATGAGCGCGAGCGTGGTGATCAGGAAGCCCGAGAGGGTGAAGAACACCGACACGCCGACGTAGCCGCCAGACATCCACCCGAACCCGGCGTGGTAGACGAGCACGAGCAGGACGGCGATGGCGCGCACGCCGTCGAGTGCCGGCTGATAGGCGAAACGCTGCTCGATGGCCCCCACGCCCGCCCGACGTTAGGGCGCACGCTGGGATTGTGTGCGCGCGGTTCGCCGAGTCGGGGGTGGTCCTCGCAAGGACGAGACCGCAGCAAGACTCGGAGGGGCGGAGCGTCTTGTGAGGATCGAGGACGCCGCGAGGGCCGCCACCCGGCCGGCGAGACGCCCACACAATCCTGGCGTGGGCCCTTGGGCGTCGGTCCACCCCCAGGTGGATGGCATCGCGACCACCGGCGGACGTCGCCGACGCATGTCGTCGATAGGGTCGGACACATGCGCGAGACGCGCCTCTGGAAGTGGGCGACGGCGCACCCGTTCACGGTCGACGCCATCCTCGCCGCCGCCGTGGCTGCCGTCTCCGTGCTGTTCCACTATCACCAGCGCACGTACGACGATCGGATCTACCGCGATCCGAACGCGGTGACGATCGCCCTCGTCATCGCCGCGTGCGCGCCGCTCGCCTGGCGTCGACGGGCCCCGATCGCGGCCGTGCTCGTCGCCGTGCTCGTCCAAGCAGTGCTCGAGTGGAACAGCATCAACGGGCCGAGCTGGCTGCCGTTGTTGATCGCCATGTACAGCCTCGGCGCCTACTCCAGCGGCCGGCCGCGCACGGTCGCCGCTGGTGTCGTCGCCGTCATCGTCGGCGGCCTCGTGGTGGCGGGCCTCCTCGAGGACGTCATCGAGGTACCCGAGATGGTCGGGGCGGCAGCGAGTTTGGCCGTGCCGTTCGTGGTCGGCGACAACGTCCGCCGACGCCGCAACGATCTCGCTGAACTGGCCGAACGTGCCGAACGAGCCGAACGAGAGCGTGAACTGCTCGCCGGCCAGCGAGTCGGCGAGGAGCGGACCCGCATCGCCCGCGACCTGCACGACGTCGTGGCCCACTCGGTGAGCGCGATGGTGATCCAGGCTGCGGCAGCGCGACGGAGCCTGGATCGGGCACCGGCCGATGCGGTCGTGCTGCTCGCCAACATCGAGGAAACGGGGCGGCGGACGATGACCGAGCTGCGCCAAGTCCTCGGCGTCCTGCGCGACACGGAGGGCGGTGCATCAGCGTCACCGGTGCAGTCGATCATCGACATCGAGTCGCTCGTCGACTCCGCAGCAGATCTCGACGTGCGGTTGTCGACCGCCGGGGAGATCGCCACCGTGCCCGCTGGGATCGCGACGTCGGCCTTCCGCGTCGTCCAGGAGGCGCTCACCAACGCCCGCCGCCATGCCGGCCCGCACGCGACGATCGACGTGCGGGTCGAGCGGACCGACGAGCACCTCGACGTCTACATCGAGGACGACGGACGAGGCGCTGCCGCCGACCGCCACCAGCTCGGCTACGGGCTGATCGGGATGGGCGAACGAGTGGCCGCCTTTGGAGGAACGTTGCGCTCGGGCCCCCGACGCGCTGGTGGTTGGCACGTCCGCGCCACCTTTCCTGTCCCCGTTGAGGTCGGCGGCCAGCCGATTGTCAACGCGTCGTGATCCATCATTGCGTTCCCCGACCACGCCACATACTGCCCGCGCAGTTGCTGGACACTCACTCGCTGGCGCTCGCTCGCTCGCATCGGCGACATCGCCCATGATTCGAGTGCTGCTCGTCGACGACCAGGCGATGGTCCGCCAAGGCTTGCGGATGATCCTCGAGGCCGAGCCCGGGCTGACGATCGTCGGCGAGGCGGCTGACGGCGCCGAGGCGGTCGCCATCGTTCCGGCCGCCAAGCCAGACGTCGTGCTGATGGACGTACGCATGCCAAAACTCGACGGCATCGCGGCGTGCGAGCGGATTTGTGCGGCGCCCGACCCGCCGAGCGTGCTGATGCTCACGACGTTCGACCTCGAGGACTACGTGTACGCCGCGCTGCGCGCCGGGGCCAGCGGATTCCTGCTCAAGGACGCCCCTGCCGACCAGCTCGTCGAGGCGATCGAGGTCGTCGCCCGCGGTGACGCCCAGCTTGCTCCGCAGGTCACCCGCCTGCTCATCGAAGAAGTCGCCAGGCGCCCAGCCGTCGACCGTGCGGCGCATCCGTGGGTGGGGGCCCTCACCGAACGCGAGAATGAGGTGCTGCGCTTGATGTCGCGGGGTCGATCGAATGCCGAGATCGCCGCTGACCTGTACCTCGGCGAAGCGACGGTGAAGACCTACGTCGGTCGCGTCCTCGCCAAGCTCGGCGCCCGCGACCGTGTCCAGGCGGTGGTGATGGCGTACGAATCGGGCGTCGTCGAGCCCGGATTCACGTGAGCCGACCAGCTACTACGATTCAGCGAGAACCAAGGGGGAAAGTGGATTGAACGCTCCGACGACCGACCGTATACGAAACGTCGCCCTCGTCGGCCACAGCGGTAGCGGCAAGACCTCGCTCGCCGAGGCCCTGCTCTACCGGGCCGGCGTGCTCCAGCGGGCAGGGAGCACCGACGAGGGCAGCACCGTGTTGGACACCGAGCCGGAGGAGATCAAGCGCAAGATGTCGATCTCCCTCGCCGTCGCCCCACTGGAGTGGCGGACGACCGACCCGACAACGGGCGAGCAGGCGACCTACAAGATCAACCTCCTCGACACGCCGGGCTATGCCGACTTCGCCGGGGAGGTCGAGGCCGCCCTCGCTGTCGCCGATCTCGCGATCATCGTGGTCAGTGCCGTCGACGCTGTCGAAGTCGGCACCGAGGCGGCATGGAGGCGATGCGCCGCCAGCGGACTGCCTCGGCTCGTGTTCGTCAACAAGGAGGACAAGCCGCGCGCCGATTTCCACCGCACCCTCGAACAGCTGCGGGCGACCTTCGGCAATGGCTTCGTGCCCCTCGAGCTCCCGCTCGGCGAGGAGGAGCAGCTGCACGGCGTCGCCGACGTACTCACCGACGAGGGCCTCGAGTACGACGCCGACGGCACCCACCACAGCGAACCGCTGCCTGCCGATGTCGCCGATGAGGAGCATCGCCTGCACGACGAGGTCGTCGAGGAGATCGTCGCCGGCGACGACGACCAACTCGAGCGCTACCTGTCGGGCGAGGTTCCCACTGCCGCCGAGCTCGAGCGGACGCTCGCCGGCGAGATGCTGCGGTGCGCCGAGTTCCCCGTGCTGCTCGGCTCGGCGACGACCGGCGTGGGCATCGACCGCCTCGCCGACTACATCTGCCAGCTCGGTCCATCGCCCGCCGACCGGCCGACAACGGTGATCGGTGGAACCGAAAGCGTGCCGGTGCCGGCCGATGCCTCCGGAACCTCGGTGGCTTACGTGTTCAAGACCGTGGCCGACCAGTTCGTCGGTCAGGTCTCGCTGTTCAAGGTGCTGTCGGGGACCGTCAAGGGCGACGATCGCCTCGTCAACACGACGACGTCCACCGAGGAGCGGATGCACGGCTTGTTCCACCTTCGCGGCAAGGAGCACGTCACCGTCAACGAGGTCGTCGCTGGCGACCTCGCAGGAATCGCCAAGCTGACCGCGACGCCGAGCCACTCGACGCTCGCCGCCAAGGGCTCGCCGGTCCGGGTCGAGCCACCCGTCGCCCCGTCGCCGAACTACCACCTGGCCCTCGAACCGCTCACGCAGTCCGACGACGACAAGCTCTCGGATGCCCTCAACCGGCTCGTCAGCGAGGATCCCACGCTGCGCGTCGATCGTTCCGAGGAGACCCATCAAACGGTGCTGTGCGGCGCCGGCGACACGCACGTCGCCGTGGCCCTCGAACGACTGGCGCGCAAGTTCGGGGTCAACGTGTCGACCGCCGAGGTCAAGGTCCCCTACCGCGAGACCATCTCGGCCAACGCCGACGCCGAGGGCAAGGTCAAGAAGCAGAGCGGCGGTCACGGCCAGTACGCCGTCGTCAACATGCGGGTCGAGCCCACCGAGCGTGGGTCGGGGACCGAGTTCGCCGACAAGATCGTCGGTGGGGCGATCCCTCGCAACTTTCTCCCAGCCGTGCAGAAGGGCGTCGAGGAGACGATGGCGACGGGCGGTGCCTTCGGGTTCCCCGTCGTCGATGTCAAAGTCGAGTGCTACGACGGCAAGTACCACTCGGTCGACTCGTCGGACATGGCCTTCCGCACCGCCGCCTCGCTGGGCCTCAAAGAGGCCCTGGCCAAGGCGTCTCCGGTGGTTCTCGAACCGGTGTCGCAGATCACCGTCACCGTCCCGGAGTCGATGCAGGGCGACGTGCTCGGCGACATCAACTCCCGGCGCGGCCGGGTCAGCGGCTCCAACCCGCTCGGCGACGGGCACATCGAGATCACGGCGATGGTGCCGGCCGGCGAGATCCAGCGCTATGCCGTCGACCTGCGCTCGATGACCGGCGGACGGGGCTCGTTCGAAGCCGTCCACGACCACTACGACGTGCTCCCCCAGCATCTCACGAGCAAACTCGTCGCCGAGCGCTCCAAGAGCACCTAACCCTCTCCAATCAGCCGACGGGACGACGGGGACGATTCCAAAGTCTGATGCGAGTCGTGGCTCGCAACCGCTACAACAGAGGGCATGACCACGCCGCCCCCCGCACCTCCATTGCCCGCGCCATCGCCAGCGCCCACCGCCGAGACTGCCGCCGGTGCCATCGACGCCGTCAAGATCTACGGCCGCGGCGAGAACCAGGTCGTCGCGCTCAACAGCGTCACGGTGGCGTTCGAGAAAGCCAAGTTCACCGCCATCATGGGCCCGTCAGGCTCGGGCAAGAGCACGTTGATGCACTGCCTCGCCGGACTCGACGCCTTGACGTCCGGCGCCGTGTACATCGGCGACACGTACCTCGCCAAGCTCAACGACAAGCAACTCACCGAGCTGCGCCGCAAGTCGGTCGGTTTCATCTTCCAGGCCTACAACCTGATCCCCACGCTGAGCGCCGAGGAGAACATCAACCTGCCGTTGATGCTCGGGGGCCAGTCGGCCGACCCGCAGTGGTTCGACGAAGTGGTCGGCACCGTCGGGCTCGCCGATCGGCTGCGCCACCGCCCGAGCGAGCTGTCGGGCGGCCAGCAACAGCGCGTCGCCGTCGCCAGGGCGCTCAACGCCAGGCCCGACGTCATCTTCGCCGACGAGCCGACCGGCAACCTCGACTCCCGGTCCGGCGCCGAGATCCTCGACTTCATGCGGCGCGCAGTCCGCGAGTACGGGCAGACGATCGTGATGGTCACCCACGATCCGACCGCCGCGTCGTACTCCGATCGCGTCGTGTTCCTCAACGACGGCCAGATCGTCGACGAGCTGCTCGCTCCGACCCCGGACACAGTGCTCGATCGCGTGAAGCAGATCGGCGACTGACGTGAGTTCCAACGCGACCCTCCTCCTCGCGCGTCGGAGCATGCGAGCGCGCATCGGCCGGCTGATCGCCATCTCCATCGCCATCATCCTCGGCGTGGCGTTCGTGGTCGGCTCGTTCGTCCTCGCCGACAGCATGCGTTCTGGCTTCGACTCGCTGTTCAAGGACGCCTTCGCCAACACCGACCTGCAGGTGCGCACGGCGCTGGCGTTCGGTGAGTCCGACCCCACCCAGCCGCGGGATCCGGTTCCCGCCGACCTCGTCGACACCGTCGCCGCCGTCCCGGGGGTGGCCGACGCCGACGGCATGCTGCAGCGCAGCGCCCAGATCATCGACGCCGAGGGCGACGCGGTGAACACCGGCGGGGCGCCGATGTTCGGCGCTTCGTGGGACAGCACCGACCCGGACGAGACGATCGAGCTTCGCGACGGTGCGCCTCCCGAGGGCGCTGACCAGGTGGCGATCGACAAGAACACGGCGGACAACAACGACCTCGCGATCGGCGACCCGATCGACGTCGTGACGACGACCGGACGCCACACGTTCACCCTCACGGGCACGATCGGCCTCGGCAACACGGACGGCGCGGGCGGGGCCACGTTCGTGCTCTGGGACCCGGCGACCGCCGCCGAGGTGCTCGGCGCCGAGGGGGTCTATGACGCCATCGACATCCGCATCGCAGAAGGTGAGGACGTCGCCGCGGTCCAGCAACGGATCGCCGAAGCGATCCCCGACAACACCGAGGTCGTCGAACAGGAGACGTTGATCGATGAGTCGAACAGCGAGATCAACGAGTTCGTCGGACCGCTGGGCACCGGTTTGCTGATCTTCGCCTTCATCACGGCGTTCGTCAGCGCCTTTCTGATCAACAACGTGTTCGCCATCACGATCGGTCAGCGGCTGCGCGAGCTGGCCCTGCTGCGCGCCGTCGGCGGGGCCGGGCGGCAGGTCCGCCGGCTGATCGTCGTCGAGGCGTTCGTGATGTCGGTGATCGCCACCGTCATCGGGATCTTCGCCGGCATCGGCGTCGCCAAGTTGATCTTGGCCGTGTTCAACGCCGCGGGAGCCGGCTTCCCCGCCTTCGGGATCGTGCTCAAGCCGACAGCCGTGGTGATGGCCTTCCTCGTCGGGGTCGGGATCACGGTGGTGTCCGTGCTGTTCCCGGCGTGGCGGGCGTCGCGGATCCCGCCGGTGGCGGCGATGCGCCCAGAGCTCGGTTTCGATGCCCTCCAAACCAAACGGCTCGTCGCCGGCACGGTCACGATGATCGTCGGTGCCGTGATGTTCCTCGTCGGGCTGATCGCCCGACCCGGTGGAACGCCAGGGCTCATCGCCCTGGCCGGTGGCGGCGCAGTGTTGTTGTTCGTCGGAGCCACCAGCGTGTCGTCGACCGTCGCCAAGCCCGTGACCAAGCTGATCGGCTGGCCGGTCGCCAAGATCTACAAGGCGCCGGGCCAATTGGCCTCTGAGAACGCCGGGCGTGCGCCGCGACGTACGTCTGCGACGGTTGCCGCGCTGATGATCGGCGTTGCCCTGGTGAGCGCCGCCGCCGTGTTCGCCGCCTCGATCCGCACGACGTTCGAGAAGATCATGGACCGCGGCGTAACCGCCGATTGGGTCGTCACCGGTGACGGGTTCGCCCTCCTACCGGACGTCGTTGCCCAGTCACTCGCCGAGGTTCCCGAGCTGTCGGCCGTGAGCGGCGTGCGCGGCGCGTCGGTCGAGATCGACGGTGACGAGAAGCAGTTCGGGGCGGCAGATCCGGTCGCCCTCGAGCAGCTTGTCAACGTCGGCCTCGAAGACGGAAGCTGGGAAGGCCTCCAGGAGGGCGGCATCTTCGTCCACAATGACCCCGCTGAGGACCTCGGCCTGGAGGTCGGCTCGACCGTCGAGGCGACGTTCCAGAACGGAGAGGTGCGCGAGCTCCCGGTCGCCGGGATCTACGGCGATGCCGCCCTCGTCGGCAACTGGCTGATGTCGTCCACGATGCTCAACGAAATCGTGTCGGGTGAGCAGAACGACTTCTTCGTCGCCGCCAAGACCGCCGATGGCGTCAGCGAGGACGAGGCCCGCCAGGCGATCGAAGGGGCCTTGTCGGAGTACCCGCAAGCGAAGGTCGAGACGGCCGACCAGTTCAAGGACTCGCAGGCCGAACAGATCGATCAGTTGCTGGTGATCATCACGGTGCTGTTGGGGTTCGCCATCATCATCGCCGTGCTCGGGATCTCGATCACCCTCGGGTTGGCGGTGTTCGAGCGGACCCGCGAGATCGGCCTGATGCGGGCCGTCGGCATGACCAAGCGACAGACCCGGCGGATGGTTCGGTGGGAGGCGGTCATCGTGTCGACGTTCGGGGCCATCGTCGGCATCGTCCTCGGCACGCTGATCGGCATCGCCCTGTCACTCGCCGTGCCCGACACGATCATCGAGGAGATCTCGTTCTCGACGTCGACGATCATCGCCATTCTCATCGGCGCCGTCCTCGCCGGGTTCATCGCCGCCCTGTATCCCTCGGTCAAGGCGTCACGAATGGACATCCTCGAGGCGATCGCCACCGAGTAGCCCACCCCCAACCGACCGATGGGTGTTCAGGGGACGGAACGGTCCCCTAAACACCCATCGGTTGGGTTCAGCCGGCGGTGAGCCAGGGCGTGTCGTCGGCGCGGAACGCCTTGGCAGCGGGATGCTGGTCGGTCGGCAGGTCCGGTGTCGACGGGGCGGCCGGGACCAGCCGAGTCTGACAGCCAGGGCACCAGTAGAGGATCCGTTCGTGCGTGTCGCGATGACGGGCGCGCACCGTCTCGGCGCATCGGTAGCAACCCTGCCCGGTGCGCCCGTAGACGCCGAGGCCACCGGGCACGCCCGGCAGGGCGACCTGTTCCTCGGCGACGAGGTTCGCCCGCACCAACCGGGCGGCGACGTGGACGATGCGCCGGGCGAGCGCCTCGCCGAGGTCGCCGATGGCGGCGAAGGGGTGCACCTCGCAGGCCCACAGCACCTCGCTGCGATACAGATTGCCGACGCCGCAGAACACGCGCTGATCGAGGAGCACCTCGCTGATCGGCGCCCGCCGGTCGTCGTACGACAAGAGCAACTCGACACACCGATCGAGGTCGGCGTCGACGCTCCCGAGGTCCGGCCCGAGTCGCCCGAACCACGGATGACGCGAGATCCCCGGCTCGCGGTACGTCTCGACCGTCGGAGCGTTGAAGCACACGGCGGTCCAGGCCGACGTGTCGATCAGGGCGCGCATCTCTCGATGCGGTCGCTGCCAGATGTCGTCCTTGCGGTAGAGATCCCAGAACCCCGACTTGCGCAGGTGCGTGTGCAGAATGATCCCGTCATCCCACTCGATCTCGAGGTGCTTGGACTCGCTCTCGATGCGTACGATCGTGCGGCCCGCCTTGGGCACGACGCCGATCAGGTGCGGCGCGTCGAAGCGGACCATTTTCTTGTCGACGAGGGCGATACGCATCGCCGCGGCGGTGTGGTGGATGGAGTCCCCCTCCGGCACGGACCCTCAGCGTAGGTGACCCCTCGACGCGATTGGTCGATGGTCGGGTCTCGCCACCTGCATCTACGGCAGCACGCCGCAGTGGGCGAGGGCCAGGCGGATGAGGCGGTCGTGGCCACCGGTCATCTGCTCGCGCACACCAGCGCCGACCACCTCGGTCGGGCTGAACCAGGCGAGGTCGAGGGCCTCCTGCGTGGGGATGCAGTCACCGTCGACCGGTACCACGTAGGCGAGGCTGACGGCGTGGTGCCGCGGGTCGTGGAACCCGGACCGCTCGGGATCGGGGAAGTACTCGATGACGGTGAACGGTGCCGGATTCGGCGGTATGTCGGGGAGCGCCAGCGGGCCCAGATCCTTCTCCAGGTGGCGCGTCAAGGCATCCCGGATCCGCTCACCGAACAGCACTCGCCCGCTGACAACCATCCGGCTGATCGTCCCGTCGGCAGCCTGGCGCAGGAGCAGTCCGACCTCGGTGACCTCGCCGCGCCCGTCGACACGCACCGGCACTGCATCGACGTAGACCAGCGGGACGTGGGCGCGAATCTGCTCGAGCGACTCCGGAGACAGCCATCCGGTCTCCGTCTCGGTGTCGATGTCCGGGCTGTTCACGGTCGACGAGTCTCGCAGGTTCGCGGATCACAGCGGAAGGTCGCCGGTCGCCCGGCGCGTGCTTCCGGTGTCGGTGTAGGCGGCGATCGTGCGCTGGGCGATGCGCATCTGGTGGATCTCGTCGGCGCCGTCGGCGAGGCGGGCCCAGCGGGCGTGTTGGTACATGTGCGCCAACGGTGTGTCCGTCGAATAGCCGAGGGCGCCGTGGACCTGGATCGAGCGGTCGATGACCCGGTTGAGCATGTTGGCGACGAAGTGCTTGGCCATCGACACCTCCGACTTGAAGTCGACCGAGTCGTCGGACTGCGAACGGTCGAGCTTGTAGGCGGCGTGGAGGACCATCAACTTGGCCTGGTACAGCTCCATCGTCGAGTCGGCGATGAGCCACTGGATGCCCTGCTTGTCGGCGAGCAGCGAGCCGTGGGAGAAACGGTTCAGGGCGCGATCGACCATCATGTCGAGGGCCACCTCGGCATGGGCGATCCACCGCATGCAGTGGGCGAGCCGCGCCGGGCCGAGGCGATACTGGCCGAGGCGATGCCCCTCTCCCCGACCGCCGAGGCGTTGCGAATCGTGCACCCGCAACCCGTCGATGCGGATCTCGGAGTGTCCCGTGCTGCCGTGCATCGTCTCGATCTGGCGAACCTCGGTCCAGCCCTCGGCGGGCAGGTCGACGATGAACGCCGTGTTGGCCGCCTGGACGATCTCGGGGTTCTCCTCGGTGCGGGCGATGAGGATGGCGAAGTTCGCTCGATGGGCGTTGGAGACGAACCACTTGTGACCGTTGATCACCCACTCGTCGCCATCTGCCTCGGCGTGGGTGCGGATCAGCGTGGGGTCGGAGCCGGCGACCTCGGGCTCGGTCATTGCGAAACAGGACCAGGCGGTGCCGTCGCAGAGCGGCCGGAGGTAGCGCTCCTTCTGCTCGTCTGTGGCGAACTGCAACAGCGTGTGCATGTTGCCCTCATCGGGCGCCTGGCAGTTGAGCACCCACGGCCCGTGGTAGGTGCGGGCCGCCTCGGCCTGGACCATCGCCAGGGCCACGTGGCCGAGGCCCATGCCGCCCCACTCCGCCGGCATGTGCGGCAGCCACAGGCCGGCGTCGCGGGCCGCCGTCCGGAGGGCAAGGAGCTCGCGGTAGTAGGCGCCACGATCGGTGCCGCGCAAATCCTCGGCGTCGATGCGCTGCTCGGCGGGTTCCACCACGTCGTCGATGAACGCTCGGACGCGCCCACGCAACTCGTCGAGCTCGGCGGGCAGGCTGAAGTCGATCGCCATTCGTCGGGACAGTAACGTCCTCCCATGCAGGTCGCCGTGCTGGGGGGCGGGTCCTGGGGGACCACGATGGCGTCGCTCATCGCCGCGCGGCATCCAACGTTGCTGTGGGCGCGCGACCCCGATGTCGCCGAGGAGGTCACCACCGAGCGGACCAACGCGGCGTACCTCCCCGGCTTCCGCCTCAGCTCCAAGCTGACCGCGACCGCCGACCTCGAGGAAGCAGCTCGTCACGCCGAGCTGCTGATCGTCGGCGTGCCGACCTCGGCGGTGCGCTCGACGTTGGAGATGGCGGCGAAGTGGGTCCACCCGTGGATCCCGATCGTCAGCCTGTCCAAGGGGCTGGAGCAGAAGTCGCTGTTGCGCATGACCCAGGTCATCGCCGACGTTGCGCCGGGTCGTCCGGTCGCGGCCCTCACCGGCCCGAACATCGCCCGCGAGATCATGGCCGGGCAAGCGGCGGCGGCGGTGATCGCCACCGAGGATCTCGCCGTCGGGGCGGCGATCCAGGCGGTGATCACCCGCGGGCTGTTTCGCGTCTACCTCAACCACGACGTCGTCGGCTGCGAGCTCGCCGGGGCGCTGAAGAACGTCGTCGCCATCGCCGCCGGGATCGCTCAGGGGCTCGGCGTCGGCGACAACACTCGTGCTGCCGTGATGACTCGGGGTCTCGCCGAGATCACCCGCCTCGGCGTGGCGATGGGCGGCGAGGCGATCACCTTCGCGGGTCTGGCGGGGATGGGCGATCTGATCACGACGTGCGTCAGCCCGCACAGCCGCAACCGTCACGTCGGCGAGCAGCTCGGTCGCGGCCGCAAGCTGGCCGACATTCTCGGCGAGATGAACATGATCGCCGAGGGCGTCAAGACGGCAACGACGGTGCGCGATCTGGCGAAGCGCAACGGCGTTCCGATGCCCGTGTGCGAGGAGATCCACAAGGTGGTCAACGGCCGCACGAGCGCGGCGCGCGCCTATGCCGGCCTCCGCTTGCGCCCCGGCCACGAGAACGACCCCGGCTGACCGCGCCCCGACATCTGGGGAAGATCCGTGTCACTCTGCCTTCTGGGTAGACCTGATGTCAGGGTCTGACACAGTTCTTCCCCAGAAGGTCGGCCGTCGTCTGACCAGAGACTCAGCCGAGTCCGGCAGCCGCGGCGAGCTGCTCGAGGCGATCGAGCCGCGCCGCCATCGAGGCGAGTGTCGCCTCCAGCTCCTCGACCCGTTTGCGCAGTGTGTCGTCGCGCCACTCCGGTTCGACGAAACCGAGCGGGCCGGTGATGTCGTCGTCCGACGTGTCCTCTCGTGGGACGACGTTGTCAGCTGCGACGTCGTCGGTCGACACCGAGCCGATGGCCGCCGCCCACCGGTCATCGCGCTCGCCTGATCGCCGCCCGAGTCGCACCGCCAACGGCTCCGGGCTCCGCGCGGCGAGGGAGTCGAGCATCTCCTCGACGGTCTCAGCTTCGTCGGACGGGAGCAGCCGCTCGATCCGCGAGCGAATCTCGGCGACGGTCTGTCCGCCGCGCAGGGCGAGGGCCGACAACACGAGCAGCTCACCGGCCGGCAGATGCCACCGCTCGTCGGCCGTGTGCCGATAACGGGTCGTCCGCCCACCGTGCGACGGGTGCACGAAACGAACGAGGCCGACGGACTTGAGTGCGAGCAACGCCGCCTCCACCGTGCGGTCGTCATAGGAGACGACCGGTCGGCGGTTCGTCGCTTGATTGCAGGCGAGCCGAAGGGCGTTCAGCGTCAAGGGATAGCTCTCGGGGACGGCCGCCTCCTTCTCGATCAAAGCGGCGAGGACGCGGACCTCCGGATCGCTGAGCGCCATCGCCCCAGTCTGTCAGCCGAACGACTCGACCATCGCCGCGAGCTCGGCGACCGGGTCGAGGTCCCCTGCCCCGCCACCGGTTCCGCCAACGACGACAACGACGAGCGAGCGATCGACGCGTGCGACAGCGAAGGTCGCGGCACTGGAGAACTCCTCACCTTCGTAACTCATCGTGACGGCGAGATCGAGACGGGCGCTGGCATCGCCGACGCCGAGGTCGTCGTCGTTGCTGACCGTCACCTCCTCGGGGGCGGATGCCAGCACCCGCTGCTCCGTCATGCAGGCGATCGTGCTCTCGGCACCGAGTTGCTCGACGAACGTGTCGAGGATGCCGACCTCCGACTCCGCGGCCGTGAGCACGACGGCCCCGGAGTAGCCGAACGTGCCGACCTGGGCGTCCGTCCCCTCGGGATCGCTGCTCTCGAGTTCGAAGTTGTCGGAGAAGGCCCTCGCCGTCTCGCCGGGGAAGCGCACATCGGTGTAGTCGAGGTATCGCTCGAACCCGCTGAGGCACGATCCGAACTCGGTGGGCTCGTCGTCGCCGCCCTCGGGAGCTGCCTGGGTGAACGGACCGGTCGACGACCAGCCGGCCGCGGTGAGCCGCTCGTTGAACACCGTGACCGCGGCGTCAGCAACCACTTGATCATCTGCATCAACCGTCGCCGGCGCGCCGCCAAAGGCGACGAGAGCGAGCGGCGCGGCCACCAGCAATCGGGTCATATCGGCGGACGGTATCTGGGCAATTCAGCGTCGACGACGGAATACTCCTGGGCGTGCAACCCGCAGCGATGACCGTCACGGCGCGGGCTCCGGGGCGCGTCAACCTGATCGGCGATCACACCGACTACACCGGGGGTCTCTGCTTCCCGATGGCCATCGACCGCGCCGTCGAGGTGATCGGCCGGCGCGAGCCGACGCTTGACGAGATCCGATTGACGAGTGACGGCCAGCCCGATGCCGTCGTCGCCCTCGATGTCGGGGACCCATCGGTCGTCGAGCCTCCGTGGGCCCGTTACGTCGCCGGCGTCGTCGGCGAGTTGCGTCCCGCCGCCGGGTTCACCGGGTTTGTGCGCAGTGACCTGCCTGCCGGCTCGGGACTGTCATCGAGTGCCGCCCTCGAGGTGGCCTGTGCCCTGGCGCTCGGTGCCGACAGCAGCGACCCGGTCGGCCTGGCCCGCCTCTGCCAGGCTGCCGAGCACGCCGCACGCGGTGTCCCTACCGGGCTGCTCGACCAACTGGCCTCGATCTGCGGCGTCGAAGGTAGCGGGCTGCGTCTCGACTGCCGCTCGCTGGAGGTCACTCCCGTACCGCTGCCCCCGCCCGACGTCGCCAGCTGGCTCGTCGTATGGTCCGGGTCGCGTTCGCTCGGCGAATCCGGCTACTCCGACCGGGTGGCCGAGCTGGCCGCCGCCGAAGCAGTAGTCGGGCCACTCCGCGATGCAGCAGCGGGTGATCTCGATGCGATCGATGACCCTGTCGTCCGTGCTCGCGCCCGCCATGTGCTGTCCGAGAACGACCGTGTCGACGCCTTCGCGGCGGCGATCGGGCGCGCCGACCTCGGCACGGCCGGAGCGTTGATGTCCGAGAGCCACGCCAGCCTGAGCGGTCCATTCGACTGTTCCACGCCACCGATCGACGAGCTGTGCCGTTCGCTGTGGGCGACGTCCGGCGTGTACGGGGCGCGGATGACCGGTGGCGGTTGGGGTGGCTGTGTCGTCGCCCTCACCGAACCCGGCGCCGTCGACGCCTCGAAGTTCGACTCGGCGTGGTGGGTCGAGCCGAGCTCCGGCGCCGACGTTTGCATCGGCGCGTAAGGTCAGCTCACCTCGATCGGTCGGGCGGTGGTGGCGCCTGCTGGTGGCCGCTCGGGGGCACTCGGCCGCGAAATCGAGCGCCGCACCGCGGCCGCGAGTGCGAGCAGCCGGAAACGCTTGCGCGGGACCCGGCGAGCCCTGGCCGCCTCTTCCAGCAGCTCGCTCTGTCGATGGGTCACTAGGTCGTTGGCGATGTGCGGGGGGAAGCTCATCATCGTCGTCTCCGATCATCGAATCGTCAGTAAGGGGATTCGCGAATGACCGTTGGGATACGTGACACCTGTCGCTCCATCGCCGGCGATCGTCTCCCGATCCGCGGCGGTACCGGCGTCGAGGGTGTCGCCAACATCGTCGGCTGCTGCGCCGATACGACGACCATGGGTCCGATTCCGGACACCGGCGATTGGGTCAACGACACGTCGTGGCTGCACGACCTGCCGGGCTATCCGGTGAGCGATGGCTCGAGCTTCGTGATCGCCCTCGAGTTCACCACCGATGGGCCCGTCGCCGAAGGGTTCCTGACCTACGGCAACCCGGACGATCCCACGGCACCGGCTTTCGGCTTGGGCTCGAGGCGTGGAGCGCTGGAGAGTGGCGACCGTTCCTGTTCCAGACGGACGACGTCGCGTCCGCTTCCACTTCAGAGACTACGGAGATCACCGAGTTGTCGGCTCCCCGCCAGCGCTGAGCTCTTCGACGAGCAGGGCGCCGCCCACGTCGAGTCGGTGATGCTCGAGCGCCGCGCCGAGGAACCGGTAGGCCCACTCCTGGGCGAGCTGGCGGGTCTCGCAGAAGACGATCGGCACCGCCGGGTAGCGGACCTGCAATTCGGCGAGGCCATCGGCGACGATGCGCGGCCGGACACGAGTCAGTTTGAAGACCGCCGAGTAGCGGTCCTCGACGACGACCGCGGCGAGCGGCAGCGCTGCGAGAGCGGCCATGGCGAAGCGCAACTTGCCGCTCGTCAGCGTCGACACGAGGTCGGCCAGGCTTTTCCGCTCCACTACGGCGACGATCTCGCCCTCGTCGTCCATCACGGCGTAGTCGCCGGCCGGCAGCGCCCGCTGGGCCGTCGTCGCCTGTTGGTGGCTGAAGTTCCAGGCGTACCGCTCGTGGGCGTCGACGATGATCTCCAGCACGCCGCCGGGCGCACGTGCCGTCGGCAAGGACACATTGGGCCGCGCCTGTCTTGCGGTGCGCGCGCTCTGCCAGAAGATCACCTCGCGGCCGCGTGCCTTGGTGAACACGAACTGCGATCGGTTCTCCCGGCCACGCGCCAGCACGAGGTCGATCGCCGCGCCGCGACGGGCGCATGACTTCACGGCGATGCGCTCGATCTCCTCGGGCGCGTCCGGCCACCCTTCGGCGCGATGGCAGTACAGCTTGGTGGTTCGTGGCCAAACGTCGCGCACCTTGAGGACGACCCCATCGGAGCCCAGCGGGATGCGGATCAAGAACGGCAGCGACGACTCCGAGTCGGGGTTGCGGGCGACCACGAACTCCACGCCCGACGATGATAGGAGGACGATGATAGGAGCGTGCCGCCGCGCAGCGCCCTCGTACTGCTCGCACCGAAGGTCCACGCGGCGTTGTACGACCTGCGTGCCAGACATCTCCGCAACCTCGGACGCAAGATGCCCTCGCACGTCACGGTGCTGTTCCCGTTCCGCAATCCCGTCGACGACGAGGCGGAGGCGGCGATCGAACGGATCTGCGCCGCCGCCAGACCCTTCGACGCCACGTTCGGCGAGGTCCGCCGCTTCGGCAGCAGCGTCGTGTGGCTGCAGCCCGAACCAACGGCAGCGTTCGCCGAGCTGACCGCTGCAGTCGTCGCCACGTTTCCCGACTGCGCGCCATACGCCGGCAAACACGGGGCGAACACGCCGCACCTCAGCGTCGGCAGCCGGCTCACCCGCGAGGTCGCCGACGCGCTGGCCGGCGAGGTCGTCCCGTTGCTTCCGCTGGGCGACCGCATCGACGCCCTTTCGTTGATGTTGGAGACCGGTGACGGCTGGCGGCACGAGCGGTCGTGGCCGTTGGGCGGCTCCCCAGCTCACGGTGCGTTCACCTGAACCTCGTGGAGGGCGAGCAGGAGCGCCTCGGCCACTTCGCCAGCGGTCGTGGGCGGAGGTCGCTTCCGTCCGCACGACGCTGGTGCCGGCGGCGGGTCTGGTCGCTGTCGTCGATCGCGGCCGGCCTCGATGGTCGTCCGGGTGGTGCGGTCAGTGGTGACGCCGTCGTAGCTGGTCGTGCCGTCGGGCTGTTGGACGGTGATCCGTCGTCCTGGGTGCAGGTGGAGGGTCCAGCCGCCTTCGTGGACGAGGTGATGGTGCCGTTCGCAGATCGGCACCAGGTTGTCGAGATCGGTGCGACCGTTGCGTTCCCAGTAGGTGACGTGATGGATCCGGCAATGCTCGAACCCGACGGTGCAGCCCGGCATGCAACACGTCCGGTACATCGCCCGCAACGCCAGCCGTTGGGCCCGTGTCGCTAACCGTCGGCGCCGGCCGACAGCGAGCACGTCGCCGTCGCCGGTCAGCCAGATCGGCACGACGATGCCGTCACAACCCAGCCGACGGATCACCTCGACCGGCAGCCCCTGACCGTCGGCGGTCTCGGCGACGGTCGCCTCGCCACCGTGGAGGAGGGCGGTGTAGTCGATGAGTACCGACACCTCCGCCCCTTGCCCGCCACCGCCGTCGGCGGGGTGTTGGCGGGTGAGGTGGTCGACGATCGCGTCGGCTTGCAACTGATCCCAGGTCCGCTCGTCGTTGTCCTGATTGACGGCGCGGGCGGTGGCGACGGCGGCGTTGAGCGCCGTCCACACCTTGGCGTCATCGAGCGGATCGAGTGTCAGCAACGTCTTGCACATCCCAGTGTGCTGGTCGACCCACCGACGCACGTTGCGCTGCCGCCGCAACCGTTCATGACGCGACAGCCCGCCGTCACCGGCGAGGTCGCGGGCAAGAGCACGAACCTCCCGGCCGAACTGCTCCGGCGACAACGACACCGCGGCCTCAACCAAACCTTCGACACACTCGGCAAGCTTCGCCTGACCGTCAGCATCGAGATCGCGGGCAGCGTTGACCACGACATCGACATGCCCGGCACCGATCGCCCCATCAGCCAACGCCGCACCAAGCTGCGGCATCCGTTGACACACCGTGCCACGCGCCGCCGCCGCCTCGGCGTCACGCCTCGCCCTCCGGCCACCACCGGCAAGCACCACCGCCGCCGCCTCCCCCGAACCCTCGCCGACCAGCGCAGCGACGCGCACAGCGATCCGCGCATCGATCGAATCGAGCCAGCCCCGCAACCGCAACGACCGGCGCACCAACCCATCCAACCCGGCACGACCCTGCTCACCTGGTTCGGCGACCAACAACTTGACGAAAGCGTCCAACACCGTGCCGTCATCGGGCAAATCATCCTCCACGTACCGCCCGAAACCCCTCACCGAACTCATGTACCCATCGTAAACAAGGGGTGTCACAACGCACCGATGCCAAACTGAGCGTCGTCATGGAGCGCCTCGACGTCGACGCGGCGGTCGCCGTAGGAAGGTTCGAGCAGGCGCTCGACGAGTTCCGCCGCCTCGGCTTCGCCGTCCGGATGATCTCGCCGGCGGACGATCCGGCGGTCGCCCTACTCGAAGGCCAAGGGATGACCGTCCGCCTCGTCAGCGGCGACGCAGCGTGGCCGGGCGAAGCCCCCATGCCACCGCTCGTGCCGGCGTTCGAACTCAGCCGGATCGCCGATACGGGCTGGGGCGTGGGCCGTGCCGGAATGCTGTACCGCGACCTCTTGCCGAGTCGTCAGGGAGGACGGTTCATTGCCTCGCACATCCGCGTCCCCGCCGCCGGCCCGGTGCCCGACGAGGTGCACTTTCACAACATCCGCTTCCAGTTGATCTATTGCGTCGCCGGTTGGGTGCGCTTGGTGTACCAAGGCGAAGGCGACCCCTTCCTGCTCGCTGCCGGCGACTGCGTGCTCCAGCCTCCCGGTATCCGCCACCGCGTCCTGGAGAGCTCGGGCGGCCTGGAGGTCGTCGAGCTCACCTGCCCTGCGGTGCACGAGACGTGGTTCGACCCCGAACTGTCATTGCCGACGTCGCGGCAAGCCCTCGATTTCAACGGCCAACGGTTCGTGCTCCACCGAGCCGCCGGGGCGACGTGGACGCCCTGGCGAGCCGCCGGGTTCGACTGCCGGGACACGGGAATCGACGCCGCGACCGGCCGGCTGGTCGCGGCGCAAGTCGTGCGCGCCGGGCCTGGCGCCGTGGCGCCCGTCACCGCCTACGACGGCGAGTTGCAGTTCTGGTTCATGCTCTCCGGCGAGGCGAGCCTGCTGCGGTCCGATCAGCCGGTGGAGCGGCTCACGCCGGGCGATGCTGTCGCCGTCCCGGCCGGGATGGCCCACGGGTTGGCGACCGACGTCGCCGGCTGCGAGTTCCTCGAACTCACCGTGCCCGCTCGCCCGGCCGCCTGACCCGGCACCTTGGACCGGTTGCGTTGACCAGCCTGTCGTCGGCGGTGACGAGGTCGGTACCGAGCCACTCCGCCAGCGCCACGTAGCACGCGTCGTACACGGTCAGGTCGTCGCGCAGCTCCCACACCCGTTCCACGAACGGTTCGATCGGATACTGGATCGAGCGCAACGAGCGCACCTGCTCGATCGCCGCCGACGCTCGGATCGGATCAAGGTCGCCGCGGCGGACCAGCCCACGCAGCGCGAGACGACCTCCACAGCAAAGACGCTCGGTGTCTCCAGCACCGTGCGATCGCGCAGCTCAGATCTCGCAACGTCGCCAGCATCGCCGGCGACCACCAAGGCATCGACGAACACCGACGCGTCGAACACCGTCATCGCGGTGTTCAGTGCGATTCGCGGTCGGCACGGACGAGATCGGCCGACCCGACTCGAGCGAACCCGGCGCGCCCTTCGATGCCCATCCGCGAGTCGACTTCGGCGACGAGCTCGGCCGGTGTGCGCAGCCGAGCATTGCGGGTCAGCTCGGCCAGCAGATACTCCTGGACGCTCATGCCGGCTGCCGCCGCTCGCACCTGATAGGTCCGGTGGACGTCGGGCTATCGCGGCGCGGCGGCGCCGTAGACGAGGTGCCCCTTCAGCGCCGAGGACAGCAGATCCTCGGGCTTGAGATAGCCGAGCACCTGGATGACCCGGGCGACGAGGCCGGTCCAGCCGGTCTGGTGGCTGGCTCCGAGGCCGGCACCGTTGTCGCCGTGGAAGTACTCGTGGAACAGCAAGTGGTCCTTCCAGAGTGGGTCGTCACGGAACCGGTCGAGACCGCCGTAGACCGGCCGGTGCCCGTCGTCACCGGGGATGTAGATCGACACCAATCGCCGGCCGAGCTCCTCGGCGACCTCGAACAGCGTGCACTGGCGCCCCGATCCCGTCGGGCACTCGACGGTGAACCCGTCGCCGTAGTAGGCGTACAGGTGCAGCAGTCCGCGCAGGATGAGGTAGTTGACCGGGAACCACACCGGGCCGCGCCAGTTCGAGTTGCCGCCGAACATCCCGCTGTCGGACTCGCCGGGGAGATAGCGCACCTCGTAGGTCTGCCCGTGGACGTCGAACGTGAACGGGTGGTCGGCGTGAAACCGAGACAGGGCGCGCAGGCCATGGGGACTGAGGAACTCGTCGGCGTCGAGCATCCGGGCGAGCACCCGCCGCAGCTTCTCCTCGTCGAGCACGGCGAGCATTCGCCGTCCGTTGACGCCGACCTGTCGGGCGTCGTGGATCGTGGCGAGCAGTTCCGGCATCGACTCGAGGCGGCGGTTGACCCGCGCCAACAACTCGTCGCTGACGTTCATCCCCTCGACCGGCAGCGCCATCGTCGCGCTGAGCGGTAGGAGCCCGACCATCGAGCGCACCTTGAGGCGCTGCGCCTGCCCGTCGGGAAGGCGCAGCACGTCGTAGAAGAAGCCGTCGGCCTCGTCCCACAACTCGTCGTCGTTGTCGCCGATGCGGTCCATCGCCGCGGCGATGAAGATGAAGTGCTCGGCGAACTTCAGCACCATGTCCTCGTACATCGGATCGTGATCCGACAACTCGAGGGCGATGCCGAGCATCGCTTGGGAGTAGAACGCCATCCACGCTGTGCCGTCCGACTGCTCCAGCCGGCCACCCGTGGGCAGCGGCGAGCTGCGATCGAACACGCCGATGTTGTCGAGACCGAGGAACCCGCCCTCGAACACGTTGCGCCCGGTCGGGTCCTTGCGGTTGACCCACCAGGTGAAGTTGACGAGAAGCTTCTGGAATGCCCGCTTCAACCAATCGACATCGCCAGCCCCGCGTTGCTCGACCTCCGACTCGTAGACGAGCAGCGTCGCCCAGGCGTGGACCGGCGGGTTGACGTCGGAGAAGTTCCACTCGTAGGCCGGCAGCTGGCCGTTGGGATGGAGGTACAGCTCGTGGAGCATCAGCGAGAGCTGATCCTTGGCGAAGTCGAGATCGACCATCGCCAACGCCACCGTGTGAAAAGCCAGATCCCAGGACGCGTACCACGGGTACTCCCACGTGTCGGGCATCGAGATCACGTCGTCGTTGACCATATGGAACCACGCCCGGTTGCGCACGTCGCCGCCCTCATCGCGCAACGGGTGGGCGTGGTGCTCCTCCAACCAGCGGTCGAGATCGAAGAAGTAGTGCTGCTTGCTCCACAGCATCGAGGCCAGTGCCTGGCGCATCACGGCTGCCTCGTCCGGAGTCGTCTGCGACGGCGTGATCGAGGCGTAGAACTGGTCGGCCTCGGCGATCCGCGCCGCGAACAGGCGGTCGACGTCGTCGACGTCCTCGGCACCGGAGGCGCACAGCCGGAGCTGAACGACACGGGAGCTCTCGGCGGGGATCTCCAGCTCGTAGAGGGCTGCCGCCTTCGTCCCGGTGCGCCCCGGATGGACGGCATCGACCCGGCCGCGCACGACGTACTCGTGAAAGGCGTCCTTGACGTACGGCGTGGCGTTGGCCGACCCCCACAACCGCTCGGAGTTCGACTCGTTCTCGGTGAACAGCAGCTCCGGCGTGCCGTCGCAACGCAACTCACGGCCACCGACGTCGGCGTGGTCGATGGCGATCACCGCTGGCGAGTCGCCGACGGCCCGCATCGTGCCCTTGTCGCCGCCCATCCACCACGTGTTGCGGAACCACAGCGACGGCAGCAGGTGAATGGTTGCCACCTCGGTGCTGCGGTTGGCCACCGTGATGCGCACCTCGATGTCCTCCGGGTCGCGCTTGGCGTACTCCACGTCGACGTCGACGAAGCGGTTGTCGTCAAATGCCCCCGTGTCGAGCAGCTCGTACTCGAAGTCGAGCCTGCTTCGATCCCGGTTCGTGGCGACGAGGTCGTCGTACGGATAGCCGTCGAGCGGGTAGCGGTAGCGGAACTTCAGATAGGAGCTCGTCGGCGTGGCGTCGAGGTAGAAGTAGTACTCCTTGACGTCCTCGCCGTGATTGCCTTCGGCGTTGGTGAGCCCGAACATCCGCTCCTTGAGGATCGGATCGACGCCGTTCCACACGGCGATCCCGAAGCACAGCTGCTGACGGTCGTCACAGAACCCGGCGATGCCGTCCTCGCCCCACTTGTAGGCACGCGAGCGCGACTGATCGTGGGTGAAGTAGCTCCAGGCATCGCCGTTGTCGCTGTAGTCCTCGCGCACCGTGCCCCACTGGCGTTCACTGAGGTAGGGGCCCCAACGCTTCCACGGGGCCCCACCAGACCTCGCCGCCTCGAGACGATCGGCTTCGATGCCGTGGGCCATGGCGCAGCTCAGTCGTCGTCGGCAGACGGGGCGTGATGGTCGTGCTTCGAATCGTCGGCTTCGTCGTTCTCAGCATCGTCCTTGGTGACGTGCACCGTGCCTGGCGGATGGTCGGGTGGGGCGTAGATCGAGTACAGCTTCAGCTCTCGATCGCCCTCGTTGACGACGTCGTGCCACGTGCCCGCTGGAATGATCGCCGCCCAGTCGTCGGTGATGGCGTGCTCCTCGGCGACATCGTCGGCGGAACGACCGAGCTTGAGTCTCCCGGTCCCGCTCTCGACGCGCAGGAACTGGTCAAGGTTGTCATGCATCTCCCAGCCGATGTTCTCGCCAACGGCGAGCGACATCACGGTGAGCTGGAGGTGCTCGCCGGTGTGCACCACGGTGCGAAACGTGGTGTTCGCCTTGGTGACGTTCTCGATGTCACCGACCCATCCGATGCTGCTGGGGTTGGGAGGTTCGTGGCTCACGGACGGTCAGTCCCGCGCCATCGCGGCGGAGAGGTGCCGTTCGACGTCGAGGTACGCGTCATCGGCGACGTCGATCACGACCTTGACGACTCGGCCACCGGTGAACTCGAACTTCGGCTCGTACTCGCCGCTGACGGCGTCGCCGCCGTCATACCCGATGCAAAGGCCCTCGCCGCACAGGCTGTAACGCGAGGCGATCGTCTTGATCTCCTGCTCACCGACAACGTCGTCGTCGACGTACAGCTTGAGCGTCCCCACCGGCGCGTAGTGCTCGGCGGTCCCGGTCTTGGCGAAGTCGATACCGACGATGTGGGTTCCCGACGTCGGGGCGGCGGCGACGACCTTCTGCTCGGGCGGGATGCCGAGGAAGTTGTACACGTACGTGAGCTTGCCCTCCTTGACGAACAGTGTGTAGCCGCCGAAGCGGGATCCATGGGCGACGATCACGCCCTTCGAGTCGGGCGTGAACTCGACCTCGGCGAGGATCCGGTACGACACGTTGATCGTGTTCGCCGCCGATGCCTCGGGGATCGCCGACGTTCCCGGGTAGTACGTGTATTGCCCGCTCGAGGGGACGGCGACCTCGTACTCCAACGCCCGGAAGTCCATGATCGACAGGTCGTTGAGCGGGAGCACGTCGTACTTCTTCGCCTCTTCGAGCCACAGCGCCTTGAGCTCCTCGAGCTTCTCCGGATTCTGCTCGGCGACGTCGTGGGCCTCCGAGCGGTCCTCGTCGGTGTGGAACAGCTGCCAACGGTCCTCGTCGAACTTGCCGAGCCCGATGGGGACCGGGCCGTGCTCGGCCGCCGCCTTCCAGCCCTTGGACCAGATGCCGCGGGTGCCGAGCATCTCGTAGTACTGCGACTCCTTGCGCGTCGGCTCGTCGGCGGCGTCGAACGTGTAGCGCATCGACACTCCTGGGAGCGGCGTCTGCTCGTAGCCGTCGACGACCTCGGGCATCGAGACCCCACAGCAGTCGAGGATCGTCGGCACGATGTCGGTGCAGTGGTGGTAGTGCTGACGCACCTCACCCTTCGCCGTGATCCCCGCCGGCCAGTGGATCACCAGCGGATCGCAGATCCCGCCTTGGTACTGCGAGTAGCGCTTGAACATCCGGAACGGCGTCGAGAACCCCACGGCCCAGCCCGTCGGGTAGTGGTTGTACGCGTCGGGACCGCCGAGCTGGTCGATCAACGCCAGGTTCTCGTCGATGCTGTCGGGATAGCCGTTGAAGAACTTGTTCTCGTTGACCGAGCCATTCGGGCTGCCCTCACCGGAGGCGCCGTTGTCGGCGCAGTACAGGATCAACGTGTTCTCGAGCTGCCCCGAATCTTGGAGGTAGGAGACGATCCTGCCGACCTGGGCATCGGTGTACTCCGAGAAGCCGGCATACACCTCCGCCATCTTGGAGAACAGGCGCTTCTCGTCGTCGGACAGCGTGTCCCACGGGCGGACCGCATCGCCGGGCGAGAAGGTGCCCTCGGTCATCGGGTTGATCGGCGTCAGCTCCGTGCCCTCGGGGAGGATGCCGCGCTCGATCATGCGCGGGAGCACCCACTCGCGGTAGGCCTCGTAACCGTCGTCGAAGGCGCCCTTGTACTTGTCGATGTACTCCTGCGGCGCGTGGTGCGGGGCGTGATTTGCACCCGGGCAGAACCACAGGTACCAGGGCTTGTCCGGCTCGGACTGCTTCGAGTCGCGGAGGAACTCGAGGGCCTTGTCGGCGAGGTCCTTGGACAGGTGGTAGCCCTCGTCCGGTCCATACGGCTGGTTGATGTAGTGGTTGTCCTCGGCGAGGTCGGGGAACCACTGGTTCGTCTCGCCGCCGATGAAACCGTAGAAACGGTCGTACCCGAGCCCGAGTGGCCAGTCCTTTTTCGACGAGCCCATCGTCCAGGCGTCCACCGGTGTGTTGTGGTTCTTGCCCACCCAGAACGTGCTCCATCCGGCGTCGCGAAGCACGGTCGCCATCGTTGCGTTGGTGCGCGGGATGTGGGAGTTGTAGCCGGGGAACCCGACCGCCGTCTCCGAGATCGACGCGAACCCGTTCTGATGGTGGTTGCGGCCGGTCAGGAACACCGAACGGGTCGGCGAGCACAGCGCCGTCGTGTGCCACTGCGCGTACGTCAGGCCGTCGGCGGCGAGCCGGTCCATCGTCGGCATGTTGATGCGGCCGCCGTAGGGCGACCACGCCGCGAGACCGGTGTCGTCGTAGAGCACGACCAACACGTTCGGTGCCCCCTCCGGTGCCCGGTCCGGGAGGAACGCCGGCCAATCCGGCGTCGAGTCGCGGATGTCCAGCTTGATGTCGCCTTTGAACTGCTTGGCCACGGCGGTAGCCCTCCTGGTCGGTGTCGTTTGCCCACTGGTCACCGCTTCTCTAGCACGGGTCGGCAGGTCGGCGCTCACCCGAGTGGTCAGCCGCCGCGGGTGTTCAACCGGTTGGGGAACTCGCGTCCACAGGCAGGTGAACGATGCGACGGCCGGACACGAACGTCGGCGTGATCCGCACGATCGCGCCGCGCGGCCCGTCGACGTAGGGCAGCAAACCGGCCTCGAGCGTCCTGAACGTGACGTCCAGGTCGTGCACGACCTCCGAGGGGCCCACTGCGAGGACACTCCATCCTGATCGGTCGGCGACGTTGTAGTCGTCGACCTCGAAGGCGACCACCGTCCGGTTGGCCGCCGCCGACAACTTCGAACCGGGCGATGACCGGAACACCACACACCCATCGATGAGGCGGTAGTTGACGGGGAAGATCGCCGGCAACGCTCCGATCGTGACGCCGACGCGACCGACCTCGCAGTTGGCGAGCAGGCGCATCACCTCGGGCTCGTCGAGTAGTTCGAGGCCTTCGTCGATCAGCATCTTCGCAGTGTGCTGGCGAACAGCTGCGCCGCCCACGGCCAGACGTCCCGTCCTTGACGGTCACCTGGCCCTAGTGAGGGTGCGAGCCAGCGCTACTTCGATGCCGCGCGGCCGCGCAAACCGGGGCCCAACTCGGCACCCCCGTGAGCCGACGGGACGACGAGTGGCGCTGCGGGGACCGCGCTTCGCCGGCGTCCGTGCAACGGCAAGGATTGCACGGTGGCACCGACCCGGATGCTGTTCACGAGCCGACCGCTCGCCGGCCATTTCGAGCCGCTCGTTCCGCTCGCGGTGGCGGCGAGGGCAGCGGGACACACGGTCGCGTTCGCGACCGGGGAGCCCTACGCGCGCCGAGCCCGCGACGCCGGGTTCACCGCCTTCGGCGCCGGTCCAGACGAAGGTTTTAGGAACGATTGGGCGCCCCGGTTCCCCGGCTTCGAGCAGCTGGTGGGCGACGCCCAGCGCCACTTCTTCCTCACGGAGATCTTCGCCAATCTCGAGCTCGTGCCTCGCGCCGACGATCTCGATTCGGTCATCGACAGTTGGCGACCAGAGGTCATCGTCCACGAAGTGGCCGAGCTCGCGGCGCCGCTCGTCGCTACCGCCCACCGGATCCCCTACGTCGACGTCAGCTACGGGTCGCTGATCGGGTCATCGCTGCTGTGGGCGGCCGGCGAGGCAGCCGCTGCGCACTGGCGGGCTCGAGGACTGGAACCACATCCAGTTGCTGGCCTGTTCCGCTACCTGTACGTCGACACGTGTCCGCCTTCGTTGCAGTCGCCGGAGATCGCATCGGTTGCTTCGGTACAGCGACTTCGGCCGGCCGCCGCCGAACGCCCTGATGTCGATCCGCCGGACTGGCTCGATCGGCTCGACTCGGCCGCCATCGTCTACCTGACGTTGGGGACCGTGTGGAACCGCAACCTGGACGTCTTCCGGACGGTGATCGAGGCAGTGCGTGACGAGGACATCGCCCTCATCGTCACCGTCGGACGTCACAACGATCCGGCGAGTCTGGGACCCCAGCCCGACGACGTGCACGTTCACCGATACATCCCCCAAGGTGTGCTGCTGCCGCGCTGCGATGCCGTGATCACCCACGGCGGATCGGGAACGACCCTCGGGGCGCTCGCTTTCGGTGTTCCCCTTGTGCTCCTCCCGCAGGGCGCCGACCAGTACGCCAACGCCGAGCGCATCGCCGCCGCCGGCGCCGGTCTGCAACTCCTCAAGGATGACGTATCGGCTGACGCTGTACGCGACTCCGTGCGCAACGTCCTCGACGATGCGAGCTACAAGCATGCCGCCGAACGCATCCAGGCCGAGATCCACGACATGCCAGACGCCCGCGACGCGGTCACCCGGATCGAGACGCTCGACCCGTCAGCCGACTCCGGGTTTGTGGTGCCGCAACGCGGTCAGTGGTGACCGGTTTGCGGTCTCAGAACCGTCGCCGCCACCTCCCCGCGACCAAGGCCAACGACCCGACGACGACGATCACGCACGCCAACACGGTCTGCGTCGCGGCCGTGGATCCGGTCGCCGGCAGAACCCCTGCCTCGCCAGGAGGCGTCTCCGGGCACGGCGCGGCTGGTCGTCGACGCGTGAAGCCGGCCGGCTCGCCCAGCGTGGTCGACGTCGTCGGCAGCACGATGCCCAGGCCGGTCGTGGTGGTCGTGAACGAGGGCGGCTGGGTCGTCGTCGTGGTCGTCGCCGGGTTGGTCGTGGTGGTCGATGTGCTCGTCGTCGCCGGCGTGGTAGTCGTCGACAGCGGGTCGGTCGCCGGAGGTTCGGTCGCCTGCGTCGTCGCCGACGGGTTGGTTGCCGGCCCGCATGGTTCCGGTCCGGCGACCGTCGTCGTCGTGGTCGGCTCGACCGCGTCGACGATCTCGACCACCACGACGTCGGAGTCCCAGACATCGACGCCTGTGCCCTGCGACAGCGCGGCCCACTGGGCGGTATTCGTCACCGTCTCCGTGATGACCGCCACCTCGGTGTGCACGAGCGACTCGCCGGGCGCGATCTCGCGGTCGAGATGGTTGATCAGCGAGCCGAGCTGATCGTCATCGAGAAAGTGGTAGTTGACGTCCTCGTCACCGCTGTCCGTCATCGTGTAGCAGTACGTCACCTGCGTGCCGGCGGGCACGGCGAGTTCGCTCTCGGTGCCACACGTGCCGTGCCCGTCGTCGACCATCACCGTCATGTCGAGCGTGATCTCCGGGCCCAGCACCGTGACGAAGACGCCGTCCCAGTCGTACACGACCGTGTTCGATTCGACGCCGGTCGCTTCCCAGACGACGTCGTGGAGCGCCGATTTCTGCCACGCGCCCGTGGCAGTGAGGACCACACCGTCGCCCGGCTGCACGAGCTGGTCGTGACCCGGGCCGGCGATCTGGCCGATGTGGCTGTCCCGGACGTCGTGGAGGTTGAGCGCCTCGTCGCCGGTGTTGGTCATCGTGTAGCAGAACCGCAGCACGGTGTCCTTCTCGACGACCGCGGCCGTGTCGGTGCCGCAGCTGTCCGTCCCGTCGTCGACCACCACCGTCATGGCGACCGACATCGCGGCCGACTCGGCGGCGACGTCGAGGTCGGGGTCGACCGGGAGCGCCGTGACCGTCACCGAGTCGCTGGCACTTGTCTCGGTGTCGTGTTGCACCACTGTCGCCGTCCACGTGGCTGTGCTCGTGTGCGTCCCGGCGAGCGGTTCGACGTGAGACGACACGATGCTCTCGCCGGGTTCCAGGTCGATGGCGACGTCGCCGAGGATCGGTCCGAACACGTCGTTGTCGAGGTCGTGCATCGACAGGGTGTGGTCGCCGACGTTGCTCATCACGTAGCAGTACTCGATCGGTGTGCCGACCGGCGCGGTCAACGACGTTTCGGTGCCGGTGCACGAGCTGAGACCTTCGAACTCACCAACCGTCAGCTCCAAGGCCATCGCCGCGGCGTGAGCCACGCCCGATGGCGGACTTCCGGTCACGGCGATAGCCGAGATCGTGACCCATGCGAGCAGGGAGACCCGGCGCGCGTTCACGGACGGCGCCACCGGACGGTGAAGAGCACGAGCGCGCCGGCCGCGAGGAGCACGACCGCCAGCGCCAACGGCGCCGACGTAGGCGATCCGGTGGCCGGCAGCGTCCCCTCGCCGGGCGGCGTCCCCGGGCAGGGCACCGCAGCCGGGGCCGGACGGGCGAAACCCGCCGGCTCGCCGAGCGTCGTGGAGGTCGTCAGCAGCACGATGACCGGGCTCGTCGTCGTCGTGGGCGGCAGGGTCGTCGTGGTCGTCGTGGTGGGGGGCAGGGTGGTCGTGGTCGTCGTCGGGATCGTGGTCGTCGTCGTGGGCGGCTGCGTCGTCGGTGGGTCGGTCGGCGGGGGCAGCGTCGTCGCGACACACGGGGCCGTGGTCGTCGGGCTCTCGACGACCTCGATCTCGACGCCGTCGGTGCCCTGGACGATGGAGTCGGAGACGTCCTCGATCCCGGCCCAGTGGCCGGTCCAGGTTCCCGATTCGTCGACGACCGCCACGTTCGTGACGACGCGGCTCTCGCCGGGCTCGAGCTCGGGAAGCGGGACACCGCCGGAGTCGGCGGCACCCGCCACGAGCCCCACGTGCTCGTCGAACAAGAACGTGACCGCGACCGCCACCGCCCGCGTGTTCGTCATCGTGTAGCAGAAGCGGACCGGGGTTCCCGCCGCGACGGCGAGATCGGTCTCGGTCCCGCAAGTGTCGGTGCCGTCGTCGGCCATCGCGGTCATGTCGAGCTGAACCGCGAACGCTCCCTGCAGCTGGATGTACACGTACGCTGACGCCTGCACCACGACCTCCACGCCTGAGTCCACACCGGTTGCGGCCCAATCGACCTGTTCGAGGTGCGGTTCGGTTTCCAGCGCGGTGGTCGTGACCGACCACGACGACCCGGGCTCGACGACGGTCGCGTCGGCGGGGCCGACGAGCTGGCCGATGCTGTCGCCCTGGACGTCGTGTAGCGAGAGCGCCTCCGATCCCGTGTTGGTGAGCGTGACGCAGTAGCGCACGGTTGCCGAGCCGGTGAGCGAGACGGCGTGGGTGCTCGTCGAGCACGTGTCGGTCCCGTCGTCGATCATCACGGTCGTCGCGACGGTGAACGCGGTGACCGCACCCCCGGCGTGCACGGACTGCGATGTCGCGATCGGCAGGGACAACATCGACGCTGTGCCGACCATCAGGGCTGTCATTCTGTTCACGGTTCCTCTTCCATGCGGATCGGTGCCCCAGTTGTTGACCTCGTCGGCGTCGTGGCGAGATCGCAAGGAGCGCGCCGCCCTCAGCAGCCGACGCCTGCTCGGCCGGGAGCGCGTGGCCCTGCCGATCGGTGGGTGCCACGTTCGTCACGAGCGCGAAGACCGGCAGCCTCGACGCGGGAACGGCGAACGACGCTCCGCGGGTGCGACCACGGCGGGCACGAACGCCGCCGTCTCGACAACGGCACGCGAGCCCCCCGGTTCGCCCGGTCTCGTCGCTGTCGTCGAGGCGATCAGTGTGGTCGTCGTCACGGTTCCTCCAGTGCCGGGACTGCGCGCCCGTACGGGCCACCGTGACAGGAGCCGGCTGCCGCCGGAACCGGGCTATCCCGGCGCGCGGGGTAGGGATATCCGCCCCCGCTGCCCCTCGGCCGCCCGTGCCGTTAGGCGACCTACTCGATACGCAGGCTTTTCGGGATGGACTAGGGACGCGGCCGCGACAGCGAGGTCTCCATCGGTCACCCCAGCCGACGGTCGCGTCGTGGCAATCGGGACGCCACCCGGCGACCGACGACGATCCGCCGGCTGTGCGGACCTTGTCGTTCGAGATGGGAACCGAGACCTCGGGCCTTCGAAGTTCGTCACCGCCCGCCGAACCTGCGGATGGGCGGCCTCGCTCAGCGCTCCGTCGACGGGTGGTTCGCCTCATGGCTTCCTCGGGACGGTGGCGCGGGTCGCCCATCCTTGCTGGGATCAGGCGATCAGAAGTTCTTCCGACGAGTACCTTCACGTCGAAGCGTGGTGGCACGATGTCGGGTCGGTCCGCACCAAGGACCCCGGCACCATCGAGTACCACCTGTTCTGAACGCGGACGGCACCGAATGCTTCGTCCACGAGCGCTGCCGAGCCTGGGTCGGCTGCGTCATCGCCTACCATGCCGGGCAACAGGCGAGAGGTGATTGGCCACTGTCGGTGATCTCCTGACAGCAGCCACGCTGCCAGATCTGCCTGCGTATCGGAGCCGATCCCCAATCTGCACCTTCGCCGAGAGAACGGCGTGACCGTGGATCGTCATCGCGTCGTTGCAGAACACTTCCATCGTCAAGCTGCATGTCCGGATGCACCGGCCCACCGTGCCAGCCCGAGGGCATGACACCGGTGGAGACTCGTGTGGACGTGAGACGCGGTGGCTTCAACCGATGCGACCTGCTTCAGGTACTGCACGAGGCCAGTGGTCGTGTCCGAACGCGTTCTGGATCCCGTAGCGCCATTCATGCGCGAGTCGCCGACGCATGCCGAGTGATCTGCGGATTCGGGCATCGATGACGATCGCAACCGACTCGTCGACCCGCGCCATGGTGGCTGTCGACCGGGCAACCAGGAGTCCGCGCCGGGCAACCAGCACCGTCAATCAGGCCAGCTGGTGGTGACCTTCTGGGCCGCGATCCGCACCGTCACCCACTGCGGGTTCGGCCCGGCGAAACCGGCATACGGCCCGCCCATGTACTTGTGCGACAGGTCATCGATCAGCAGGCCGTTGGGGTCGTGCTCGATCGACGCCGTGCCCTGCACCGTGGCACCGTGGGACTTGACGGTCCGAGCGTCGCTCAACAATCCGTCGACGTAGCGGTTGCCCCGTCGACACGCGATCGGGTCAGTCATCGGACCTATGCCGACAGTTGACATAGTACGTCGACATGTGACATAGTGCTGGCATGAGTCGCCGGCAACAGGTCGAGGAGTTCTTGCCGCTACCGGCGTCGGTGATGCACATCGCGGTGGCGCTCGCTGAAGGCGAGAAGCACGGGTATGCGATCTTGCGCGACGTGGCGGAGCTGAGCGGCGGAGCGGTGCGGATGGGATCGGGCACCCTCTACGGATCAATCAAGCGAATGCTCGACCAGGGCTTGATCGAGGAGACCGAGGAGCGCCCCGATCCAGCCTTGGACGATCAGCGTCGCCGCTACTACCGACTGACCGAACTCGGTCAGCGGGTTGGTGCCGCCGAGCAACGGCGACTGACGGCGCTCGTCGACGCGGCCAGGCTGCGCCAGCTTGGCCTGCGGCCGGGCGGTGCCTGATGCGCGCCGCCACAATACGGCTGTACCGGTTAGTGCTGTTGCTGTATCCCGCCGAGTTCAGGCGCCGCTTTGGCGACGAGATGATCCAACTGTTGATCGATCGGCAACTCCACGAGCAGCGAACAACGTCATTGGCACTGCTTCACGAGACAGTCGACGCGGTGCGAACCGCGCCTCGCATGAGATGGGAGTCTCCGATGAACCGAACCGTCATCATCGTCGTCGCCGCGACGCTGGCCATCGCCGCCGCGATCGTCGCCAAAGTGATGCTGCTCCCACTCGCGTTGCTGGCACTCGCGGCCTGGTTCATGTGGGGCCGACGGGCACGTCCGATCGCGTCGGCAGCCTCATCGCGTCACTGGATGCGCTGGATGCTCGCAGGCGCCGCCGCGATCGTCGTCGCAGTGGCGATTCCAGCAATCGATGGCGGTGAGCTCAACGAGTTCTGGTGGACAATCGCCGCAGTGGCTCTGCTCGCTGGGATCGCAATGGCGGTCACCGCCGTGGTCCTCGCCGCCAGCGGCCGGGCCCACCGACTCGCGTCACCAAACTGAACACACCGCGAAGGCGGCGATGTGCGTGCCACCTGGTCACGGCGATCGGCGCGTTCGACACCATGTCAGCTGGGTCGTTAGTGGGGGGCCAGCGAGCTCCGACTGCTGCCGCCTCACGTTGATCTCAGATGTGCCACTTTGCAGCAGCGCGAGGATCGGGCATGTAGGAGCAATACGTGCCTGTGCGGAGAGTACGGCTGAGATGCTCGCCGAGCTGGGGATGGTGCTCGGTGATGCGGGCGATTGCCTGGCGGACGGCGCGGGTCACACCGGCTCGGGCGCGCTCGGACGCCGAGGCGGCTCGTCGGTCTCGACCGCTCAAGCCAACGGCGCGGGAGAGTTCTCGAAGCAGGAAGTCGCGTTCAGTGTCGGCCTGTGCGGCGCGTTCGCTGTCTCCGGTGGCCTGCGCCTGCTCGATGTCGTCGTCGATCTCGGCGAGGCGTCGCCGATAGGCGTCTTTGGCTTGCGGGTCGAGCATCTCCCCCGCGTCGCCGAGTGCCGGCCGCGGCAGGCCGCCGGCCCGGTTGTCGACTTCGCGACGGTGCCAGTCTCGGCGGCGACGAGATCCAGCACGTGGTACTCCCGTTCCGGGTCGGCGAGAAGCCGGGCCAGGTAGTGCATGCCCTTGACGTCGCGCACACGGACGGTGGACTCGTCGAAGATCACCGTCCAGTAGTCACCCTCGCGACGAAACACGTTGACGCGCCGCAACCGCTTGCTGATCGAGTGCGTCGCGGTCCGCGCGGTCCGCTTCTCGGGATACCGACGGCGCGGCTTCGATCGCTTCGAGGATCGTGCGGGCCGCTTGGCGCTCCAAGTCGGCCCGGTGCTCGCTACCGCTGGCATTGTGGGCGTCGGCGAGGCCGAGGCGGGCGTGCGCCGCCTCGTAGGGGGCGCCGACTTCGTTCCACAGTCGCACCGCGTCGGACAGGGACCGTTCCGCGCCGGCCGCATCGCCGTCGGCGAGGCGCACCCGTCCGCGGGCGTGGGCGGCGCCGGCGACCAACGCTTTGCTCTCGAATCGAGTGGCGACGAGCTCCAGCTCGTCGGCGGCCAGTCGAGCCCGGTCGAGGTCGCCGGCCGCGATGGCGATCGCGACCTGCGCCTCCAGCAGCGGCGCCCGCTGCAGGTCACTGTTCGGTGGTCGCTCCTTGGACGGCACCCGCAACGGGCGCTCGAGGGCGTCTCGTATCGAAACCGCGGCAGCGGCCACGTCGCCTTGGGCCAGACGCACCAGCGCCAGAGCCGGTTGGGGATCCCACCCGGCCCGATGAGCCGCCAACAGGGCTTCCTCGGCCCCGGCGATGTCTCCTTGGTGCAGTCGAATCCGACCCAGCTCGTTCAGTGGCCACCCGAGCTCCCGCCGCAAGTATGGGCGCAGCTCCTCGCATGCCATCAACGCTTGACGCTGCGCCTCGTCGCACGAGCCGCGCAGCCTGAGGATCTCGGCGCGGTGCACCCGGCAACGCCCGTGCAGGCTGCCGATGGCATTCGTCTCACACCACCGCTCCATCGCCTCGGTCCATTGTTCGGCCTCGTCATACAGGGCCAGGCCCTGCAGTGCACACACCAGCTCGCAGTAGACCACCCCCGTCGAAAGGGCATCGAGCTCCCCCGAGACCGTCGCCACCCCGGCATCGTCGAGCAGCACGAGACCTTGCTGGACATCGCCGTCCAAAATGACAAGCCGTGCCTCGGCGATCCGTCCGATGGCGCACGCCGCCGGGTCACAGTTCGAACCCACCTCGATCGCACGCCGGGCCCACTGGTGAGCGCCGGGCACGTCGCCAGTCAGCATCCGTTCGTAGGCGCGCACGACCGCGAACCAGGCGTGCGCCGGCGTCTCCCCAGCACCTTCGAGAAGCCGCTCCGCTCGTGCCAGCCAGCCGCGCACTGGCGCCATCAGGGCAGTGTCGAACACCAGGTGCATCGCCACGCGAACGGCCGCACCCGCGGCCGCGACTTGGTCACCGGTCTGGATGCACGCCGCATGGGCGCGCTCCCACGCCTCGATCGCCACATCGAGGTCGCCTGCCGCGTAGGCGACCTCGCCCAACACCGGTAGATCGGCGGGGGCGAGGACGCCGTCGGCGTCCGCCGCCACCAGGAGATCGAACGCGTTCTGCCAGTCACCCCTGGTCGCCGCGTCGCGGGCACGCTCGACGAGGCCGCCGTCAGCGTCATCGCTCATCGCACGCCTCCCGAATCCCTAGCCGATCGGAGTCCGGTGTCAGCCGGCGCCGAACGTAACCATGAGAGTTACCGCCGTAACAGTCTTGCTCACGCATCTCGGTTGGGGACCACGAGTCCCCGGAGAGATCCCGAGGAGGACTGATGAACAGCGCAACCGCCGCTTCGACGGACGACCCGATGTCCGCAAGCACGACGCACGTCCCGCAATCAGGAACCGTCTGCGCGAACGGGCAGGAGTTGTTCTACGAGATTCACGGCGACGGCCCCCCACTCGTCCTCGTGATGGGGATCGGATACGACTCGTCGCTGTGGACGCTGCAACAAGTCCCAGCGCTCTCCACCCGGTTCCAGGTCATCCTCCTCGACAACCGCGATGCCGGTCGCAGCTCCCGAGCCGATCACCCGTACACCATCGCCGACATGGCTGACGACCTCGCCGGTCTGCTCGACGCCCTCGAAATTCAAAGCACACACCTGCTCGGCTTGTCGATGGGAAGCATGATCGGGATGGAATTCGCCCTGCGACATGCGGATCGTCTGGATCGGCTGGTGCTCGCAGGTCCAGGTGCGGCGCCCGCTCGGAGTGCCGTCGACCCGATCTCCATCTGGAACTGGGTCAAGGCCAACGACTCCAGCGGCGAGGTGTTCGGCGCTCAGCAGTTCACCTGGCTATTCTCCTCGGCCTTCCTACGCAACCAGCAGGCAGTGCAGGAGACGATCGCACTATTGGCGAGCAATCCGAACCCGATCCAGCCGGACGCGTACGATCGCCAGGCTCAGGCCTACCTGCAGTTCGACGCCCTCGATCGGCTCGGCGGCATCAACGCTTCCACCCTGGTAATCGTCGGTGAGCAGGACCTGCTGACACCGCCGTGGGTCGCCCGTGAGGTAGCCGCCGGAATCCCCGGAGCCCGGTTCGAACTCGTCACAGGCGACGGTTCATCACACTTGCTGCCACTAGAGCGCCCAGACGACTTCAATCAGCTGGTGATGGACTTCCTGGCCGAGTGACACCTGCCGCCCGTCGGCAGCCGACCCGCAGCTGAAGCCAACCAGCACCAACCGAGCACTGCACCCAAGGGGAACTCGGCCACCGAGACGAGTAACGCGTCGTCTCGCGGCCACGGACGTCGCCTGTGAGCCTTCGCGCCCGAACTTTCGTTATACGGGTGATCGCTGTCAAGAGGGTTCCTCGAGCCGGTTGAGGAGGCCGTCGAAGAGGGCGGCGCGGTCGGGCTGGTGGTGGTCGCGGGCGTGGTCGCGTTGGCGGAGCAGGACGGGGATGAACTCGGCGCCGGTGGGGAAGTAGGCGCAGGTTTCGCAGGCCGATTCCATGCGGCAGTCGAGCTCGACGGGGCGGGTGCACAGGCCGTTGCCGAGCATGCGGGCGTGGGCTTCGCGGCGCAGTCGGGCCATCGGGGCGGTCTCGGCGACGGCGAGGTGTTGGCCGTAGAGGGCGTCGATCTGGGCGTTGACGGCGGCGTACTCGTCGGCGACGACACGGTCGGCGATGCGGGCGTAGGTGAGGGTCATCTCCATCGAGCGGTGCCCGAGCAGGGCGGCGATCGCTTCGAGGCGCATGCCCCGGTTGATCGCCTGGGTGGCCAGGGTGTGGCGGAGCTGGTGGGGGTGGACGCGGACGCCGGCGTGGCGGGCGACGCGGCGCACGATGCGTCCGACGAGGTGACGGTCGAGGGTGCCGCGGTGGTCGGCGACGAGTCGGCGGTGGCGGCGGATGTGGTCGAGGTTGGCGGCGGTCCAGTCGGCGAAGAGGGTGACGAGGTCGGGGTGCAGGGGGACGTAGCGGTCGTTGCGCAGCTTGCCGACGGGGACGCGCAGCCAGTGGCCGTCACCGATGAGCACGACGGCGTCGGCGTCGAGGTCGCACAGCTCGCCGGCACGCAGCCCGGTGCGGGCGAGGACTTCGACGACGAGGCGGTCGCGGGGGTCGGTGGCGGCGCGGGCGGCGGCCATCAGCCGGGCGGCGTCGCGGTCGTCGAGGAACTTGGGCAGCGGTTCGGGGCGCGGTGGGATGTCGCGGCCGATGATCGGGTTGCGGGCGGGGGCGTCGGCCCAGTCCCACTCGATGATCCGTTCGAAGAACACGCGCAGCATGCGCAGCCGTTGACGTTGCGTGTTCGTGCGAGAGGCCGTCGCCGCGGATGCCGGGCTGGTCGGCGAGCCACACCTTGTAGTCCTCGATGTGGTCGCGGCCGATCTCGGCAACGGTGCGCACGTCGGTGTGCTCGAGCAGCCAGCGGGCGAACTGGCGCAACGCCAGTGTCGGCCGACGTCGACACTGCTGGGGGCGAGGAACGTGGCCACCTGGGTGAGGTATCGGCCCAGCGTGTCGGCCATCTGCGGGGCCTGGGCGGCGATCTGGGCCCACTCCGATGCGCGACTTCGCAGCCGGCGGGCTGGGCATCGGGACGGCGCTCATGATCGGGCCGCCAGTTCCTGAGCGGCGAGCATCTCGGCCACCGCGGCCTGGTTGGCGTCGATCAGCGCGGCCGCCCGCTGATACTGCTCGGCGAGCCAGTCGTTGGTCAGATGCAGGTAGATGCGGGTCGACTCGATCGAGCGGTGACCGGCCTGGGCCTGCACCGCCTCCAGCGACATCCCCGCCTCGCGCAGCCGGGTCAGACAGGTATGGCGCAACTGGTGGCAGGTGCCGCGTGTCCAGCCCGGCTCGGCGGCGGGCGCCGGCGAGGATCTCGTCGAGACCCTCGGCCGACAACGGTTGTCCTCGTCGCCGGCCCTTCAACACGACGAACACCCGGTCGGTGTCGGTGGCCGGACGTTCCTCGTCGAGGTAGTGGCCGACCGCGGTGAAGAACCGGTTGGCCATCGGCGTCCACCGTTGATGGCCGCCCTTGCCGTCGACGACGAACACCCGCCGATCGGCGACGTGGACGTCGCCGAGACGCAGGCCGAGCACCTCGCAGCGGCGCAGCCCGCCGAGCAGCATCGCCTCGACCATCGCCCGGTCCCGCCAGCGTGCGCAGCGCGCCCACCAACGCGTCGACCTCGAGCGGCGACAGGATCTTGGGCAACGTCCGCGGCACCCGCACCAACGGCACCGTCCGCGACGTCACCGATCCGCCCTGGCGGCGCGTCGCCAGCCCGCGCGGCACCGGGCTCATCGTCACCGCCGTGTCACCGCGGGCAACCAGATAGGCGTAGAAGCCCGACACCGTCGACAACCGGCGAGCGATCGTGCGCGCCGACAGGCCCGACTCCCGATCGCTGATCCGCACCACCCGGCGATCACCACGCTGGGCGGCGAGGAACTCGAACACGTCCGCCGGCGTCACCGCCAACGGATCGCGGTCGACGACCGTGAAGAACGTCTTCAGGTCGAACGCCGTCGCCGTCAACGTGTTCGGCCGGCACCGCCCAGCGACGAACTCGAGATAGCGGTCGACGAACGGATCACCGAGCGCGTAACGAGCCTCACCCGAAGGACGACACCGACCGGACCAGACAACGGGAATGAGCTCATCCGCGGACACTCCCAGCCGCCTCACCCCAGCCCGCGGATGGCCCCAA
>CAVYYX010000007.1:0-99899 GCA_963772825.1 Ilumatobacteraceae bacterium
GGTCGGGGAGGGGGGATTTGAACCCCCGACCTCCTGCTCCCAAAGCAGGAGCGCTACCAGGCTGCGCTACTCCCCGGAACGCCTGAGTCTAGGCGCCGGCCGGCGAACCGGGGGACGAACCAACTCTCATACGACAATTGCGCCGTGGGTGGCGCGAATGCTGTGTCGAAGTTCGTGGTTCAGCTGGCGGCGCGGGCAGCTTGCTTGGCGAGTCGCTTGGCCGCTCGTCCGATCGGCTCGATGTGCCGCTGGTCGAGGTCGGCGACCTCGATGCCGCCGGGGAATCGCACTCGGTAGCGCTGCCAGTTGAATCCGTTGGCGAGGATCACCTTGCCGTCGGTCCCGGCCACGACCGTCGGCAAGTCGACGATCGTGCGCACGCGATCACCCATCCGCAGGTCGAGCTGGTCGGCGTGGGGTTTGGCGAGGGCGTGCGGCTTCCAGAACTGCATCGGACGGCGAATCTACTTCCTGCGGCTCAGCCAGCTACTCGATGTGGTCGGTGCCGACGAGCACGGGGACCGACGTGACCACTGTGTTCGGTCGGTACAGCAACCTCGCCTTGAGGGCGAAGGCGGACTGGTTGTGCAGCCACTGAGTCGTCCACTGCGTGACGAACTCGGGGATGATCACCGTGATGACGTCGTCGGGACTGTCGGCGTCGATCTCGTCGAGGTACCGCATCACCGGACCGGTGAGGTCGCGGTACGGCGACAGGATCGTGTGCACCGGGATCGGCACGTCGAACTCGTCCCACGAGCGCGTCAACGACTCCTGCTCGTCGGGACCGGTGACAACCGACACTGCGAACAGGCGGTCGGGAGCCAGCTCGCGTGCGTACTGAATCGCCTCGAGCACGCCGCGATGAACCGTGCCGACGAGGATCACGACGGTGTGCGTGTGACGGGACGGCTTGTAACCGGGGTCGACCCGCACGGCGGCACGTACCGAGGCATAGTGCCCGTGAATCGCCTTGAAGATCACCACCATCAGCGGGATCAGCACCGCCGGGATCCACGCTCCCTTGGAGAACTTGGAAACGACGACGACGATCGCGACGATGCCGGTCAACGTCGCTCCGAGACCGTTGATCGCCGTCCCCGACTTCCACCGCGGCTCACGTAGGCGCCAGTGGTGCACGACCATCCCCGCCTGGCTCAACGTGAACCCGGTGAACACGCCGAAGGCGTAGAGCGGGATGAGCGCCGTGACGTTTCCGTCGAAGGCGACGATCAACACACCGGCTGCGGCGGCGAGGAAGATGATGCCGTTGGAGAACACCAGCTTGTCGCCGCGGTTCGCCATCTGCCCCGGCAGGTATCGGTCGCGGGCGATGATCGATGACAGGGCAGGGAATCCGGCGTAGGCGGTGTTGGCGGCGAGTACGAGGATGCCGAACGTGGCCAGCTGGATGATCCAGAACAGCACGTTCTTGCCGCCGAAGACGTACTCGGCCATCAGGGCGATCCCCGTCGGGTCGTGCTCGCCGCGAAAGGGCTGGAGGTGCGATGCGAGCACGGAGATCCCCAGGAAGCCAGCGCCGAGCACGAGACCCATCATCACCAACGTCGTCGAGGCGTTGCGGCTCTCGGGCTTGCGGAACGACTGCACGCCGTTGGAAACGGCTTCGACACCCGACAGCGCCACGGCGCCGGACGAGAACGCCCGCAACAGCATGAACAGGCTCAGCGTGGCGGTCCCCGCCGCAAGCTCGCGTGCGTCCTCGGAGAGTTCGCTCAGCGGGATCGGGCCGAGGTCGCGGAAGAACACCCGGTAGAGGCCGACGACGATCAGCACGGCGAGCATGACGATGTAGAGATAGGTCGGCGGGGCGAACAGGGCGCCGGACTCACGCAGTCCGCGCAGGTTGGCGATCGTGATCAGCACGATGATGCCGAGGCACAGCGGGACTCGCATCGAGCTGTCGAAGTCGAACGCCGATTGCATGGCGAGGACGCCGGCGGCGACCGACACCGCGACGGTGAGGATGTAGTCGGTGAGCAGCGCGGCGCCGGCGATGAGCGAGGGAAGCTCGCCGAGATTGTCCTTCGCAACGACGTACGCGCCGCCGCCGGACGGGTAGGCGTGGACCGTCTGGCGGTACGACAGGATGACGATGAACAACAGGACGGCGACGACGATGGCGAGGGGCACGAGGCGGTCGAAGGCGAGCCCGCCGATGCCTGCCTGGATCAACAGGACGATGAGGATCTCGTCGGTCGCGTAGGCCGTCGACGACATCGCATCGGAGGCGAAGATCGGCAGCGCGACGCGCTTGCGAAGTCGCTGATGGCCTTCTTCGGAGGTGGCAATCGGGCGGCCGATGAGGACCCGTTTGGCGAGCGACACCATACGGCAGCGAACTCTAGGGTCCGGACTGCCGCCGATCGTTGTCTACGGCGAGCAAGAGGTGCCTAGAGTCGATGCGTGCACGTCGTGGTCGTTGGCTGTGGTCGGGTCGGTTCGTCGCTCGCCCTCAACCTCGTGGCGGGTGGGCACAGTGTGGCGATCATCGATCGCAAGGCTGAAGCATTTCGGCGGCTTCCCGAAAGCTTCGCCGGCACGGTGGTGCAAGGCATCGGCTTCGATCGAGATCTGTTGATCGAGGCGGGGATCGAGAGGGCCGGGGCGGTGGCCGCCGTGACCAACGGTGACAACTCGAACGTGCTCGTGGCTCGCGTTGCCCGCGAGACGTTCGGCGTCGACCGTGTCGTCGCCCGGATCTACGACCCGCGCCGGGCGGTGATCTACCAGCGCCTCGGGTTCGCCACGGTGGCAACCGTTGCCTGGACGACCGATCAGGTGATGCGTCGCCTGCTTCCAGACCCCACCGACGCCGAGTGGACCGACCCGACGGCGAAGGTCTGCATCGTCGAGCGGCAGGTCACCAAACCGTGGATCGGCAAGCGCCTCGCGGACCTCGAGGAGGCGACGATGACCCGCGTCGTTGCCATCGGCCGGCTCGGTGCCGCCCTCGTGCCCACGTCCAACACGGTCGCCCAAGAGGGTGACCTGTTGTACGTGTCGGTCGCGATCGACGCCGTTGGCGACTTCCACGCCAGTCTCGATGCCCCGGTCCGTGAGGCTCACTGATGCGCGTGATCATCGCCGGGGGTGGGAGCGTGGGGCGGTTCATCGCCGAGGAGCTGCACGCCCTAGGTCACGATGTGACGATCATCGACAACGACCGCGACGTCGTCGCCCAGGCGAAACGCGGTGGGGAGCAGACGGGCGTCCACTGGTATGAGGGCGACGCCTGTGAGATCCCAGCCCTCGCGGATGTCGGGATGGCCGACGCCGACTGCGTGGCGGCGGTGACCGGCGACGACGAGGACAACCTCGTGATCTCCTTGTTGTCGAAGCAGGAGTTCGGGGTGCCACGCGTGGTCGCCCGGGTCAACAACCCGAAGAACGAGTGGATGTTCAACGAAGTCTGGGGTGTCGACGTGAGCGTGTCCACCCCGCACCTGCTCACGGCCCTCGTCGAGGAAGCGGTGACCGTGGGGTCGTTCATCCGCCTGCTCTCGTTCGAGGGCGGTCGCGCCCGACTTGCCGAGGTGCGCCTCGCCGAGGGAACGCCGGTCGACGGTAAGACGATCGAGAACCTCGGGGTGCCGCGCGATGCGACCGTCGTGGCGGTGCTCCGCAAGGACCGACTGATCGTCCCGCGCGGCGACACGATGCTGCGCGCCGGTGACGAGGTCATCGTCCTCGTCACGTCCGAATCCGAGGACGCCGTCAAGGAACTGCTCACCGGCGTCGCCGCGGAGCAGCCATGAAGCTGCTGTTCGTGGGCGGAACGTCGTTCGTCGGCCGCCACGCCGTCGAGGCGGCGGCTGCCGCCGGTCACGACGTCACCGTGTTCCACCGCGGGCGGACCAACGACGACCTGCTCGCCGGGTCGATCGCCCACCGGCACGGCGACCGCAACGCCCCCGACTACAGCGCCCTCGCCGACGACACCCAGTGGGACGCCGTCATCGACGTGTCCGCCTATGTCCCGCGCCACGTCCACCAGCTCGCCGATGCCGTGGCCGACCGCACCGGGCACTACGTCCACATCTCGTCGATCTCCGCCTACGACGACGCGGCCATCACGATCGACGAGGACTCGCCGCTCAACGCCGATCTCGCCGACGCCTCGGTCGAGGCGATCACCCTCGAGACCTACGGGCCGCTGAAGGCGATGTGTGAACGGGCGGCGCGGCAGCGCTTCGGCGACGAGCGCACGGCGGTCATCCGGCCGACGTATGTCGCCGGGCCGCACGACTCGACCGACCGCTTCACGTACTGGGCACGTCGCATGGCCCGCGGTGGCGACGTCGCCATCGTCGGTCCCGGGGCGCCACTACAGATCGTCGACGCTCGCGATCTCGGGGCGTTCATCGTCACCTGTGCCGAGTCGGCGGCCGCGGGGGAGTACGACGCCGTCGGCCCATGGGCCCCGATCGAGGAGTTCCTGGCGACGATCACCCCGGCTGGAGTCGAGGCACGACTCGTCGACGTCGGCCCCGCCGCCCTGGAGGCGGCGGGAATCGGGCTCCCCCTGCTGTTGGCGGAGCCGGAAGCGGCCGCATTCATGACCCGACCCGGGGACCGGGCCACGGCCGCGGGATTGGCAACGCGCGAGCTCTCGGAGACTGCCGATGCGACGCGGGCGTGGGACGTCGAACGGGGCGAGCCCGAGTTGAAGAACGCACCCACGCCGGAGGTCGAGGCCACGCTGCTCGCCGACCACTGAACCGGCTAGTGCGGGGCGGGCGGGGCGACCAGCGTGTAGGCGGGGTTGAAGATGACCAGGCCATCGCGTTCGGGGACGGCGACGCCCTCGAGGATGACGGTGCGCCCGTGTTCGACGCCGATGATCTTGCGCCGACCGGTGAACACGGCGGTGATCTTGCCGGTCCCGTCGGAAACGACGACCTCCAGCGTAGGAACGCCGTGGCGTGGGGCGATGACGACGCGGTGGATCTCGCCGCCGACGCGGATCGGCCGGCGGGGGACGATCTCGTCGAGGTTGGTGATCCCCAGACCCTCGCAGCGGTCGACCAAGCGGGCCCGCTCGAGCTCGTCGACCGAGGCCCGCAGGCGCTGTCGCATCGACTTCACTCCCACGACTTCCACGGTATCGGGCGGCCCAACCGCTAGTCCTCGTCGAGCACCGACATCTCCTCGGTAGCCTCAGGTCTCTGTGAATTCTTCGCTCCAGGAAGTCGAGGGCAACAAGGTCAAGCTCTCGATCACCATCGACGAGTCCGAGTTTGACCGTGACATCGACCGGGCGTTCCGCAAGATCGCCAAGGAGGTCCGCCTCCCTGGGTTCCGCGCCGGCAAGGCGCCGCGCCGCGTGCTCGAGGCGCGGATCGGCCTCGCCCCGGCGCGCGAGCAGGCGCTCAATGACGCCATCCCGCAGTACCTGGCGAAGGCCGTGCGCGAGCATGAGGTCGACGTCATCGACACCCCTGATGTGGAGATCACGAGTGGTCGTGACGAGGGTCCGGTGGCCTTCGACGCCACGCTCGAGGTGCGCCCTGAGGTCACCATCCCGGGCTACGGCGGCCTTCGGGTCGAACTGCCGGCCATCGCTGTTTCCGACGAGGAGGTCGACACCGAGGTCGCCGCCGAGCTGAAGCGGTTCGGCACGCTCGGCGACGTCGAGCGCCCGGCAGCCACCGGTGACTTCGTCGTCGTCGATCTCACCGGCACTCGTGACGGCGAACCTGTTCCGGGCCTGAATGCAGACGACTGGTCGTACGAGATCGGTCAGGGCTGGGTGTCCGACGACTTCGACGAACAGCTCATCGGCGCCAGCGCCGGCGACGAGCGCTCGTTCACGACGACGCCGAAGGGCACCGACGAGCCGGTCGATGTGACGATCAAGGTGTCGAAGGTCCAAGAGCTGATCGCCCCCGAGTTGACCGATGGGTGGGTGAGTGAGAACAACGGCGAGTTCGAAACCGTCGCCGAGTGGACCGAGTCCGTCCGCCAACGTCTCGCCGATACGAAGCTGCAGCAGTCGCGAAGCGAGTTGATCGGCCGTACGACCGCCGAGCTCGTCAAGCTCACCGACATCGAGCCGCCGGTGCCGCTGGTCAATTCCGACCTCCGCCGGCACGTCGAGGGCACGGCGCGCCAGCTCGCCGCTCGCGGCATCGACATCGAGCAGTTCCTGTCGGCAACCGGCCAGGACGGCAACTCGTTCGTCGAACGTCTCCGTCCGGAGTCGGAACAGGCCGTCCGTCTCGACTTGGCGCTGCGGGCTGTCGCAACGGCAGAGGGCCTCGAAGCCGCCGACGACGACGTCAGCGCCGAGTACCAACGCGTCGCCATGCAGACGGGTCAGAAGGTGGCGCGTGTCCGCAGCACGTACGAGGACGCCGGTGTCGACGTCGAGATCCGCGCCCAGATCCGCAAGTCCAAGGCCCTCGACTGGTTGCTCCACAACGTCGACTTCGTCGATCCGTCCGGCAACGCCCTCGATCGCGACGAGCTGCTCGGCCACGATCACGATCACGACGGCGACGAGCACGACGGCGACGCGGTGCCCGACGACGAGGTCGCCGAAACCGCCACCCCCACTTCCACAGAGGCCACATCATGAACCTGGATGCGAAGAGCTATCTCGTTCCCAACGTCGTCGAGCAGACGAGCCGGGGAGAGCGGGCGTACGATCTGTACAGCCGCCTGCTCAAGGACAACATCATCTTCCTGCAGACGCCGATCGACGACCAGATCGCGAGCCTCATCTGCGCCCAGCTGATCCACCTCGAGTCGGAGAATCCCGACAAGGACATCAACCTCTACATCAACAGTCCTGGCGGCGACATAACGTCGTTGTTCGCGATCTACGACACGATGCAGTTCATCCGCAACGACATCGCCACGATCTGCCTTGGACAGGCGGCCTCGGCGGCGGCCGTGCTGCTCGCCGCCGGCACGAAGGGCAAGCGTCTCGCCCTGCCGCACTCGCGCATCCTCCTCCACCAGCCACACGGTGCGGTCGGCTACGGGCAGGTCACCGACCTCGAGCTGGCGGCCAAGGAGATCCTGCGTATGCGCGACCTGATGGAGCAGATGCTGTCCCGGCACACCGGCCAGGCCCGCGAGCGGATCCACACCGACACCGACCGCGATTTCGTGATGGAAGCAGACGAGGCCTTGGAGTATGGCATCATCGACACTGTCATCGAGTCCCGGGGGATCACCGACCAGTCCGGGGCGATTCGTTAGCCGACCGGAGCATGTGAGAAGGACAGGGACGTGGCCAAGTTCGGGGATACCGGCGAGCTGCTCAAATGCTCGTTCTGCGGCAAGTCGCAAAAACAGGTCCGCAAGCTCATCGCCGGCCCCGGCGTGTACATCTGCGACGAGTGCATCGACCTGTGCAACGAGATCATCGAAGAGGAGCTCGCCGAGCCCGCTGAGCTGACGTTCGACCACCTGCCCAACCCGCGCGAGATCCGGGCGTTCCTCGACGATTACGTCGTCGGTCAGGACCACGCCAAGAAGATCCTGTCCGTATCGGTCTACAACCACTACCGGCGGATCCAGTACCAGCAGTCCGCCGGCGTCGGGCGCAACGACGTCGAGCTGCAGAAGTCGAACATTCTCCTGCTCGGGCCGACTGGCTGCGGCAAGACACACCTTGCCCAGACCCTCGCCAGGATGCTCAACGTTCCCTTTGCCGTGGCCGATGCCACCGCCCTCACCGAGGCCGGCTACGTCGGTGAGGACGTCGAGAACATCCTCCTCAAGCTGATCCAGGCCGCCGACTTCGACGTCAAGCGGGCCGAGACGGGGATCATCTACATCGACGAGATCGACAAGGTCGCCCGCAAGAGCGAGAACCCGTCGATCACCCGCGACGTGTCCGGCGAGGGAGTCCAGCAGGCGCTGCTCAAGATCCTCGAGGGCACCGTCGCCTCGGTGCCACCGCAGGGCGGTCGCAAGCACCCCCACCAAGAGTTCATCCAGATCGACACGACGAACGTGCTGTTCATCCTCGGCGGCGCCTTCGCCGGCTTGGAGCAGATCATCGAGAGCCGCATCGGCCACAAGGGCGTCGGCTTCCACGGCACCGTGCGTTCCAAGTCGCAGCGTGACCCCGGCGAGCTCTTCGCCCAGGTGCTGCCCGAGGATCTCGTCAAGTTCGGGATGATCCCCGAGTTCATCGGCCGTATGCCGATGATCGGGGCCGTGCGCAGCCTCGACGCCGAGTCCCTCGTACGCATCCTCACCGAGCCGAAGAACGCCCTCGTGCGTCAGTACCAGAAAGTCTTCGAGTTCGAGGACGTCGAGTTGGAGTTCGACACCGACGGTCTGCAGGCGATCGCCGACCTCGCCCTGCTGCGCGGCACCGGCGCCCGTGGGCTGCGGGCGATCCTCGAGGAGGTCCTCCTCAACACGATGTACGACCTGCCCGGACGTACCGACATCGGCAGGGTCGTCATCGACGCACCGACGGTGCGCGAGAAGACCAACCCGACGCTGGTCCCGCGGGAGGCCACACGCGCCGCCCGTCCACGCCGCGCAGCCAGCTGACCCCACCCGAGTGCTCGAGCGCGCCGAGTGCCGGCGGGCCCGACGGGGTCGCCCCGCACTCGGATGGATGACCTGACACCCGTCGCGTAGCGTCAGGACACCGACAGTCCCCACAGGCCACACGCTGCAGGGAGACTGTCATGCCCCCTCACTCTCACCGGCCGCTGCTCGCTGGCTGGGCGACCATCACGGAGCGCCGACTGCGGAACTCCGGCGCCTCGGTCTCGGCCGCAAGGCGGTAGATCGGCTGCGCACCATCGGGGTGCTCCGACGCTACGCCCGAGGCGTGTACGTCGTGACCACGGAGCGCCCATCGCTCGAGCACCGTGTGCGCCTGCTGTGCTCGCTGCACCCCGGCGGTTTCGTGACCGGACCGACCGCGGCAATGCTCGCCGGTCTGCGCCGGCAGCCGACGACCTCGGCACTGCACCTCTCTGTTCATCACGGCATTCATCTGCATCAGGTGGAGGGCGTCCGATTTCGCCAGACGACGAAGCTTGCTCCTTGTGATCGCTTCGTTCGGCCCGACGGCATCGCCGTCGCATCCTGGCCCCGGCTGGCATTCGATCTCGCCGCCGACTTGAAGCCGCTCGACCATCGTTCTGTCGTTCAGCAGCTGCTCGACCGCCGGCTCATCTCGCCCGATGAACTGCTGGTCCTTCTTGACGCCCTGTTGCGCCGGAGTGTTCCCGTCGAGCCGCAGGTCCCGGTCGATGTTGGCGACGGCAACACCGTCCACCTCGACCTCGGGGTTCCGTCGTCCGTTGGGGCATCGAACTCGACATCCACCCGGAGCACCGCAGTGTCGACGGGCATCATCGAGACGCCCGGCGGTTCCGGTCGCTGCACGTGTCGTCGTGGCAGGTCGAGCCGGTCACCGAGCAGGACATGTTGTGCGTTGAGCGACTCGCCGACGAGCTCACCGCGCTCTATCGCGAACGGGCCGGCGCCACCCGAGTGTCGGGCGACCCCATGTGGCGCGCCCCGGAACTCGGGAGCGCTTCGGCACTCGGGTGATTGACTGCAAGACGTGAACTACGACGAGGCGCTGGCGTATCTCGACGCCCATGCGACGTACGAGAAGTCCGGGCGGATCACGTCGCCGACCACGGAACGGATCGAGCGGTTGACGGCGGCGATGGGCGACCCGCAGCACGCCTTCCCCGTCATCCACGTGACGGGCACCAACGGCAAGGGCTCGACGTCGCAGATGATCACACGCCTGCTGATGGCCCATGGCCTGACCGTCGGCACCTACACGAGCCCGCACCTCGACCGAGTCAACGAGCGGATCGCCCGCAACTCCGAGCCGATCGGCGACGACGACTTCGCCGAGCAGATCGCGGCTGTCGCCAACCTCGAAGGACTCACCGGGGTGCGCCCCGGCTACTTCGAGGCAGTCACGGCAGCGGCGTTGCGCTGGTTCGCCGATGTCGCCGTCGACGTGGCTGTCGTCGAGGTCGGCCTGCTCGGCCGTTGGGACGCCACGAACGTCGTCGACGCCCAGGTCGCCGTGATCACGAACATCGGCATGGATCACAACGAGTTCGCCGGGCCGACGCTCGCCGACGTCGCCCGCGAGAAGGCGGGGATCATCAAGCCGCGCAGCGCGGCGCTGATCGGGGCCACCGACCCCGAGCTCGTCGCCGTGCTGGCTGCCGAGGACGCGGCCACCCGCCTGTATCGCGGCGAGGACTTCGACGTCATGCACAACCATCTCGCCCTCGGCGGACGGTTCGTCGATCTGCGCACGCCGACGACGATCTATCCGGAGACCTTCGTCCCGCTCCACGGAGCCCACCAAGGCGACAACGCAGCGATCGCCCTGACTGCGGTCGAGGCATTCTTCGCTTCCCCGCTGGCCCCCGAGCTGGTCGCCGAGGGCTTTGCCGCCGTGCAGCTCAATGGTCGCTTCGAGGTGCTCAAGCACCAGCCGCTCGTGATCGTCGACGGCGCACACAACCCCCCGGGCGCCGACACGTGTGCCGAGGTGTTCTTCAGCGACTTCGAGCCGGAGGGCAGGCGGATCCTGGTCATCGGCACGCTGCGCGAACCGCCGGCAATGCTCGAGGCGCTGCGCGCCGACGAGTTCGACGTGATCGTGGCGTGCACCGCTCCCTCGCCGCGAGCTGTCGATGCCGCGACGATCGCCAAAGCGGCGCTGGCCCTCGGCTGCGACGAGGTGTTCGCCCACGACACGGTCGACCTCGCCTGCGCTCACGCCCTGCGGTTGGCGGACGGCGACGATGCGATCCTCGCCGCCGGCTCGCTCTATGTGGCCGGCGCCGCACGCCGCGCCGTCCTGCGGCTCGCTCCGTAGAATCGCCTGATTCACGGCGCGAGGTGGCGACTCGCAGCGGAGCAGCAGCGGAGCAGAGGAGCGTTGGTGAGTTGGTCGCAGGGAAGTCGCCGGCTGCTGGTCGCCGCCGCCATCGGCATCGGCGTGGCCGGTGTGTGTTCCTGGGGACTCGCGGCCGATCGGCTCGACGGCGTGCAGAACCTCTGGGAGGACCGCCTGCAACCGGGCCTCGCTTCGTCGGACGACGTCGTCGTCGTCGGCATCGACAGGACGACGCTGGAGGAGGCGGACTCGCGGTGGCCGTGGCCACGCGACCTGCATGCCGCGCTGCTCGACACGATCGGCGACGGCGACCCAACGGTCGTGCTCTACGACGTCTTGTTTGCCGACCCCGGGCAAGGAGACGATGCGCTCGTGGCGGCCATGGGGCGAACAGCCACCGTGCTGCCGACGGCGCTGACCCTGACCGCCGGCGAGGATGGCCCGCCGGAGATCGTCGGTGGTGTCGAGCCGGCTGAGCCGTTCGCCGCTGCAGCCGCCGGCCTCGGACACGCCAACATCAGCCGGTCCGGAGATACAGGGGTCGTCCGCGCGCTGCCGCTGTACGCCATCGACGAGCGGGCGATCGCCCGACCGTCGGTCGCCCTTGCGGCGGTATCCGTCGCCGAGGGAGCGACGGGACCGCTCACCGAACGGCCCGGTGGTGTGCAGGTCGGGCGATCGCTTCGTTCCCCTCGACGATGCCGAGCTGACGATCAACTGGTCGGCGACGCTCGAGCAGCAGACGACCATTCCGGCGATCGACGTGCTCAACGGGGCGGTCGACACCGACGTGTTCCGCGACCGGATCGTGCTTGTTGGCATCACCGACCCGACCCTCGGTGACCAGCAGCTCGTGCCCACCGACCGCTCCGGCAGCACGTCCGGTGTCGTCGTGCTCGCCAACGCTGTCAACACGATCGTGTCGTCCGGCTACCTCGACCGACCATCGACCGTTGCCCAGGTCGGTCTCATCCTCCTCGCGACGGCCGGGGTGATGGCGATGTTCGGATCGCTCCGTCCAGTGCCGGCGCTGCTTGGGTCCGTCGGTCTGGCGGCCGCCGTCGTGGCATTCGTCGCCTGGCGGTTTCACACGGCCGGGACGTTGTGGAACGTCGTGTGGCCGGTGCTCGCCGTGATCCTGGCGGCGGCGGCTGGAACGGTGTGGCGGTACTTCACCGAGGCTCGTCATCGACGACGGGCGTGGCGCCTGTTCTCCACGTACGTCCCGGCCCAAGTAGTTCGTCAGTTGGAGGATCCGGACCGCCTGGCGGCGGCGGTGTCCGGTGTCCGCGGCGATGTGACCGTGGTCTTCGCTGACCTGCGTGACTTCACGCCGCTGACCACCTCCTTGCCACCTGCGCGCGTGCGCGAGTTGCTCGACGGCTACTACGAGTTCCTCGTGGCGATCATCCAACGGCACCGCGGAACGGTGATGCAGTTCGTCGGCGACGAAGTGTTCGCTGTCTTCGGTGTGCCGGTGGCAGACGACACGATGGCCACCGAGGCACTTCGGAGCGTCCTCGAGATGCAGGCGGAGGTCGCCGCCCTCGATGATCGGCTGACGCTCGCCGGGCTGCCGCCGGTCCGTTTCGGGATCGGGGTCCACCACGGAACGGTGGTCGCCGCCCACGTCGGCACGGAGAACCGTCGTCAGTACTCGGTCGTCGGCGAGGCCGTCAACATCGGCGCCAGGTTGTGCGACCGCGCCGGGCCGGGCGAGATCGTGGTGTCGGATCGGGCGTGGAGCGTCGGCGGCACTTGAACTTCGCGACCGGTTCGTCGCCGCGGGATCGGTCGAATTGAAGGGCGTCGCGGAACCCGTCCCCGTGTACCGTTCGGCGCCCGCGCCGCCGTATCCTGGGGCCAACGGTTCGGCGGACGAGTCGACACGCGCGTCGGCGGCGGAAATGCTCAGAGGAAGTACTCGATGAAAATCAGGCGGAGACGTCGGGCCGCTCGGACGGGCGACGCGGACGATGGCGAGTCTCGGAATTGTCGCGACCTTCGCGATGGTGCTGTGGTCGAGCGCTGGTCCGGCGGGCGCCTCGACTGACCCTCAAGCTGCCGTTGTCGGCGACGCGTCGGCGATCGAGGCGGGGGTCGAGGTGCGCGGCGGCGCCAACGCGCCGTTCGTACTGTTGCAGGCCGTCGAACCGGTAGCCGTAGGCGATGGAGTGCGTACGGATACCACCGGGTTTGCCGAGATCGCCTACTTCGACGGCTCTCGGACGCGCCTCGACATCGACACCGAGTTCGAGGTCGTCGAGTTGGTCGACGATGCCGGTGTGTCCTCGACGCGAACGTCGATGGGCATCGGGCGGACTTGGCACCGTGTCGAGTCACTCGGCGAGGGAGAGTTCACGGTGGAGACCTCGCAGGCGACGGCGACGGTCCGCGGGACGGCCTTCGTCCTCGACTGCATCAGTGCCGACAACTGCACCTACCTGGTGTTCGAGGGCATCATCGAGGTGACACTCGGCGATGGCTCCGTCATCGAGGTGGTCGGCCCGGCCGAAGTCGTAGTGGTCGGAGGAGTTGCCGGACCGGTGACCCCGGTGACGCTGGATCGGTTGCTCGCTGATCCGTGGTTCCAGGCCAACGCCAGCCGCGACGTCGCCGCCGGGTTCGCTGATCTCGAGGCGTTCCTCGGCGCCAGCGACGAGACGACGACCACCGAGCCGTCGACGACCTCGACGACCTCGACGACGGCAGACACGTCGTCGACGACGACGAGCGAGTTGCCCACATCGACGTCCGAGGAGTCCACGACGACGACCGAGGCGGCCACCTCGACGACCGAAACACCGACGTCGACGACCGAGGTTTCGAACGAGCCGTCGACCTCATCGACCACGACAAGCTCATCGACGACGACGACCGAAGGCGCCGAAGGAGCAGTCGACGTCGACGACCACGACAAGCTCATCGACGACGACGACCGAGCCACCGGCCGACGTCCACGACCGACGTCCACGACCACGACGTCCAGCACCACGACGACGCACGACGACGTCAACGACGAGCACCACGACGTCGACCACGACGACCCTGCCGACCGACCACGACCACGAATCCCGCCGAAGGGCGTCCCCATCTGCCACAGCGTTGGCGGCGACCGCTATCGAGCACATCGTTGTCGACCCATCGGCGGCCGAAGTCCACTTGCGGGTCCACCCCGACGACTACCGCCCCGGGCCGAGCGGCTCGTGCAAAGCCGCGACGACCGCCACCAGGGCCATCTCGGTTCCGCCGTCGACCACAACGACGACGGCACCGGAGCTTGCGACGACGTCAGCGCGGCCCGTGACCGAGGCGGTGCCGCCGGACACCACGGCGCCGGCTCCGCCGCCGACTGACGCGTCGACTGCGACGCCCGCGCCGGTGACGACAGCCGTGCCAACGACAGCACTCGTCGAGACGACAGCGCCGGCCGAGACGGCACCGGCCGTGCTGCTGGACACGACGATCGCCCGTCGAGACTGCCGAGACGGCCGTGGCGACCGCGACACGACCGTGACCGCTGAGCTCGTCGTGGAAGTCGAGCGGGCCGTGCCGGCCGAACCGGCGGCGGAGCGTCCGGCGGGGTGGGCCTCGCGAGCGCTCTGGCGCCTCGGCATCTCCTGAATCTGGGCGGCCAAACCGCCGGAAACCGGACCGCACGCCGCCCGGATCGAAGAATGGACCGCAGGCCGCCCAGAACGGGTAACGGTCGAAACGTCAGCGGGCGCGCTTGCGGAGGGCGGGGACGTCGTGCACCTCGAGGCGGCCGCGTCGCACGGTGACCACGCCGGCCTCGACGAGCTGCTGGAGAACCCGATTGGTCGTCGATCGGGTCGTGCCCGCCATCGTCGCCAGATCGTCCTGGCGCAGCCCGATCACGATCGGTGAGGCGCCCTCGTCGTAGAGCTCTGTGAGCTCCTTCAGTCGACGCAGCACTCGCCGGTCGGCCGGGTCGTAGAGCGCCTCGAGGACACGCTGGGACAGGCGCCGCACCTGGCCGGCGAGGACTTCGATGAGCAAGCGGTCGATCGATGGTTGCGTCGTCCGCAACTCGTCGACATCTCGGCGGTAGAGCACCCGGGTCTCGACCGGCTCGAGGGCGACAACGCTCGCCGTGCGCCTGGAGTCGGCCGTCAACAGTGCCTGTTCGCCGAACGACTCACCGGCTCCGAGGATGGCGAGGGTGACGACCTCGCCATCGGGAGTGGAGGGGCGGACGGCGACCCGGCCCTTCTCGATGAGGTGCAACGAGTCGCCGGGGTCACCCTCGTGGAACAGCACTTCCCCCTTGCGGAACGAGCGGCGGACCATGCGCGCGAGGACCACCCGCTGGTCCGCTTCGCTGAGTCCGGCGAGCAGCTCGAACTTCACGGGCTGCACAGTAGGCCGCATGTCGCAGCGAACACATTCGTTGTGTGACGGCGGCGACGGAACTGCGACGACGCATCAACGATGATGTGAGCAGTACAGGCGGCGGATCCCCACCCCCGGTGGCGGGACAGCGTAAGGCCCGGACGCCTTGGCGGAGGCGTCCGGCCTGAGCTGGTTCCTCGAAGGAGACCGCCTCGGGCAGCGGCACCACGCCGGTAGCGTGACGAGCCGTATGTCTGATCGAACCCTCGTGTTGCTCAAGCCGGACGCTGTCGAGCGCGGCCTGGTCGGCACCATCGTCTCCCGCTTCGAGGCCAAGGGCCTCAGCATCGCCGCCATGGACCTGCGCACGCTCGACAAGGAGACGTTGGCCCGACACTACGACGAGCACGTCGGCAAGGCGTTCTACGAGGACCTCGTGACGTTCATGAGCCGCGGTCCGGTCGTCGCCATGGTCATCGAAGGTCCAGAGGACACCTGGGAGGTCGTCCGCAACCTGATGGGGGCGACCAATCCTCGCAAGGCCGACCCAGGGACGATTCGTGGCGATCTCGGCATCTTGTTCACCGAGAACCTGGTGCACGGCAGCGACTCCGCGGAATCCGCCGAGCGCGAGGTCAACATCTTCTACCCACAACTGTAATCTTCGGACGCAGTCGAAGGAGTGACCGCATGGCTCGCAACAATCCGCTCAGTCTCGGCCGCGACCTAGCGATCGATCTCGGCACCGCCAACACGCTGATCTACGTCCGCGGCCAGGGCATCGTCCTCGACGAGCCCTCCGTCGTCGCCGTCAATGTCAACGATGGACGCCCGGTCGCCGTCGGGCTCGAGGCCAAGCGGATGATGGGCCGCACCCCGAACCACATCAAGGCGATCCGCCCGTTGAAGGACGGCGTGATCGCCGACTTCGAGGTGTGCGAGAAGATGCTGCGCTACTTCATCCAGCGTGTCCACGCCAGCAAGTGGAGCAAGCCACGGATGGTGATCTGCGTGCCCTCGGGCATCACCGGCGTGGAGCAGCGCGCCGTGCAGGATGCCGCCGAGTACGCCGGCGCGCGCAAGCCCGTGCACATCATCGAGGAGCCGATGGCGGCGGCGATCGGCGCCAACCTGCCGGTCCACGAACCGTCCGGCAACATGGTCGTCGACATCGGTGGCGGGACCACAGAAGTGGCCGTCATCTCGCTCGGCGGCATCGTCACCGCTCAGAGCGTGCGAGTCGGTGGCGACGAGCTCGACGAGGCCGTGCTGCAGTACGTGAAGAAGGAGTTCTCCCTGGCGATCGGCGACCGGACCGCCGAGGAGATCAAGATCCAGATGGGTTCGGCCTGGCCGATGGAGGAGGAGCTGACCGCCGACATCCGTGGTCGCGACCTCATCAGCGGCCTGCCCCGCACGATCCAGCTGACCACGGAACACGTTCGGGAGTCGCTCGCCGAACCGGTGTCGGCGATCGTCGACGCGGTCAAGACCACGCTCGACAAGACCCCGCCGGAGCTCGCCGCCGACATCATGGAGGACGGCATCACCGTCACAGGAGGCGGCGCCCTGCTCGGGGGCCTCGACACGCGGCTCGCCCACGAGACCGGTATGCCGATCCGGATCGCCGACGAACCGCTGTACAGCGTCGTCATCGGCTCGGGCCGGGCGCTTGAGAACATCGACGCGATGCGTGGCCTGATGTCGCTCGGCGGAGACCTCTGAGGTGTGACGTCGAGCGGGCAGCAGGGCCTCCCGCTCGAGGTGTGCTGAGCTCCGCGTGACATGGCCGTGTACACGCCCGGGCGTCGCCGGGCCATCCTCCTGCTCGTCCTCACGTCGCTGCTGCTGATCACGATCGACCTGCGCGGCAACGCGTTGCTCGACGCCGCTCGCGACGGCTTCGACCGGGCGATGCGCCCGCTCGAGGACGCCGCCGAGGTGGTCGCTCGTCCGGTCCGCAACGCGTGGCGGGGCATCACCGAGTACGACGACCTGGAGACCGACAACGACCGCCTGCAAGCGGAGATCGACGCGATGCGCACCAACGACATCGTGGCCCGCAGCATCATCGACTCGTATCGACGGCTGCTCGGGATGGAGGACCTCGAATCGCCCGGCGACTTCGAGCGGGTGATCGCCTCGGTGATCGGCCAGAGCCCGAACAACCTCGACCTGATCATCGAGATCAACAAGGGCTCCAACGACGGCCTCCGCGTCGGCATGCCCGTGCTCAACCCGGCGGGGAGTCTGATCGGCAAGGTCACCGCGCCGGTGACCAGTGACCGGGCGAGGGTGATGCTGATCACCGACCCGAACTACGCGATCCTCGTCAAGATCGTGCGTCCGGAACGGCTCCCCGAGCCGTCGACGACGACGTCGGCCCCGGCAACGCCCGGCTCGCCGACCTCGGTGCCCGGCGCCCCGACATCATCGACGACCCCTCCGGCGACAACGTCGACGCTCCCGGCGCCGACGACGACGTTGCCCGACCCGCAGCGCGAGACGGGCCAGATGGTCGGTCGGGGCGTCGACGAGGCGCCGCGGGTGAACCTCGTGGACGATTCGCCGGCGTTCGGCACCCCGGAGGTCGGCGACTCGGTGTTGACGGCCGGTGGTGGTCGGAGCCTGGCCCCGGCCGACCTCCCGATCGGCAGAGTGTCCGAGGTCCGCCGCGGATCCCCGTCGGAAGGTTGGATCCTCGACGTGCAGCCGCTCGCCGAGCTGGAAGGCCTCGAGTTCGTTCAGGTGATCCTCTACACCGCCGGATCCGAGTCGCCCGAGTCCGACGACTGATGGCCGCGCCCGGCTGATGTTCGTCTCGCTCGTTCAAGGGCCGCTGCCGCGACTCGTCCTCGTCGGCATGTTGCTGCTGGCCCTGCAGCAGACCTTGTTCGTCGACGTGCGACCCTGGGGGGTGACGATCCAGGTGATGCTCGCCCTGGCCGCCGCCGCCGGCGTGGCCGGCGGCCCGCAGAAGGGTGCGCTCGCCGGGTTCGTCTTCGGCCTGATGTACGACCTGCGCGCCGGCACGCCGCTCGGATCATCGTCGTTCTCGATGGGGATGGGCGGGTTCACGGCGGGATACGTGCAGTCGATCACGATCGACCCGCAATGGTGGCTGTCGGCGCTCTTCGTCGGTCTCGGCACAGCGGTGGGTGAGGCCCTCGTGCCAGTGGTGCGGACGTTCGTGGGTGAGGAGCATCCGTGGTCGGAGCGCTGGTACACCGTCGTCGCCGTCGTGTCGGCGGCGGCGATGGTGGCCAGTCCGTTGCTCGTCCCGCTCGGGCGGTGGTGCGTCAAGGTCAAGAAGACCGACTGGTCGAAGGTCAAGCAGCCGACGTCGGCGTGAACGCCTCGACATGCCGCCGATCCCGTCCGAAGCGTCACTAAGCTGTAACAATGGCGTCTGACAAGCGAGCGGCTCGGTTGGGCCTGCTCGCAGCGGTCGCCGTGATGCTGTTCTCCGGCATCGGCGCCCGCCTGTGGTTCCTGCAGACCGTCGAGGCGCAGTCGCTGCAGCAGGTCGTCGATCAGCGCAACACGAGCACGGTGTTGATCGCCCCGGAGCGGGGCCAGATCTTCGACCACGACGGTCGCCTGCTGGCGGGCAACGAGCCGATCTACAACATCGCCGTCGGCTGGGCGGCGATGAGCCGGGCTGCCGACCGCGCTGCCTTGTTCAGCCGGCTCTCGGGATGGGTGGGCGTTCCCGTCGAGGAGATGGAGGCGCGCTACGACTCGGGCGACTTCGACCCGTTGCGGCCGCTGCCGATCGCCGAGGACGTCCCCGAGAACGTCGTGATCGCGCTGAGCGAGCGCAGCGAGGACTTTCCCGGCGTGACGATGGTCGAGTCGTATCGCCGGGTGTATCCATACGCCCCGCTCGCCGCCCACGTCGTCGGTTACATGGGGGCGATCACCGCAGACGACGCCGCCCACTACAAGGCGCTCGGGTACGACACGTCGAACCGTGGCGAGGAGGTCGGCCGGGCAGGCGTCGAGCTGGAGTACGAGACGACGCTCCACGGGCAGTGGGGGGAGATCGTCTACGAGGTCGACTCGCACGGCAGCGTCGTTCGTGAGATCAGCCGCAAGGAAGCCGTCAACGGGATGGACATCCAATTGTCCATCGACCTCGACCTCCAGCAGTACGCCGAGCGGCTGCTGCAGACCCAGCTGCGCCTCAAGCGGGCGTTCACGGCGCCCAACCCGATCGTCGAGAAGCCGGATGGCACCCGCCAGCAGATGTCGCTGAACCACGGGACACGCGTGTTCTACGAGGCGCCGGCCGGGTCGGTGATCGCGATGAACCACCAGACCGGTCAGGTGATGGCGATGGCCAGCTACCCGACGTACGACAACCGTTGGTTCAGCCAGGACATCAGCGGTGCGAAGTTCGACTCCTTGTTCAAGATCCCGATGGACACTCCCGACTGCGGCGACGAGGGTCAACCGGAATGCCCGCTCGACCCCGATCGATCTTCGTTGAACAACCGGGCGATCCAGGGCCAGTACAACATGGGCTCGACGTTCAAGGTGTTCGTCGCCTGGGCCGCCCTGCACACCGGCCTGATCAGCCCCGGCCAGTACATCACCGACAGCGGCACGTACAAGGCCGAGACGATCGAGGACGACGTCTGCGCCCAGGGCATCAAGTGCGTCTGGCGCAACTCGTTCTGCTCGGGGATCAACGGGCCGTGCCGCTACGGGGCAATCAACATGCAGCTGTCCCTCGCCGTTTCCAGCGACGTGTACTACTACCGCCTCGGCGAGCAGTTCTTCATCAGCCCGGGGACCGACCACCTGCTGCTGCAGAACGAGCTCCGCAACTTCGGGTTCGGTGCGGAGACCGGCATCGACCTGCCCTACGAGTTCGACGGCCGCGTGCCCGACCACGAGACGAAGGCCGATCTCGTCGAGAACGGGGCGCTGGCCAAGGGCGAGGAGCCACGGGTCCTCCTCGGCGACGTGATCAACCTGGCGATCGGCCAGGGCCTGCTAGCGGCGACGCCGATGCAGCTCGCCATCGGCTACGGGGCGTTCGCCAACGGCGGGTACGCGATGACACCGCGTGTCGTCGAGGCGGTCTACGAGCCGAACACGCCAACCCACCCGACGCAACCCGGCTTCGTCGACCTCACCCGCGCCGTGGTTCACGAACGCTTCGTGCCGGAAGGCCGCAGCATCCCGATGGACTTCGCAGAGCCGATCGTCGCCGGCATCCGCCAGAACATCACGGGCCCCGGCACGGCGGCAAATACGACGACCGCCGAGGAGCTCTTCAACGTCAACTGGAGCGAGCCGGCATCACCGCCGATCGCCGGAAAGACCGGCACGGCCCAGGGGCGTTTTTCGTTCCCGTGGAACGACTCGTCGGTGTTCGCCGCGTTCAGCCAGGACACCACGAGGCCGTGGACCGTCGTGTCATACCTCGAGAAGGCCGGGTTCGGTTCGCTCGGTTCCGGGCCCGTCGTCAAGTGCATGTTCCTGGCGATGTCGGGGGTCACGGCGCTCGATCCGGTGCCGATCTCGGAGCCGCTCGACCCGGACCAGGAGATGGCCGCCCAGCCACAGCCACCGTTGACCGACCTGTCGTGCATGGAGAGCAGCAACGCCAACACGATCTATCCCGGCCCGGTCGTCACCGGCCGCCCTGCCGACTGATGTTTCGGCCTCGTTCGCTTCGCTTCGCTCGCTTCACTCGGCCGAGTTTTCTTCTGGAGCGGCCGCTCGCGGCCGCGCCCAATGTCTGCTGGTCGACCGGCAAAGCCGGATCGACCAGCGGCCGGGGGGCTCCGGCAGGAGCCTCTGCCCCCCGGACCCCCCGCCGGTCTTCGGCCCCACGGGGCTAGCCGATGCCGACGCTGCTGGTTCGCCGCAAGCCGGACTCCGGGCTCGGCAACATCCGCTCCAGCCCGGCGGCCCCCAGCCGCAATGTCGACTGGGCGCTGCTCGGCGCCCAGGCGGCGCTGACGGTCATCGGCTGCTTCGTCGTCTACTCCGCCAGCAGAACCCGCCGGGACGATCCCTTCTACTTCGCGACCCGTCAGGTGATCTTCGCCATCGTCGCCACCATCGTCCTGGCCATCGTCATGTTCGTCGACTACGACTGGTTCCGCCATCGGGCGTGGCAGCTGTACGTCGCCACCGTCGGCGCCCTCGTCCTGATCCTCGCCTACGGCGAGTTGTCGGGGAGCGACACCATCTCGTTCGACGTCGGGCCGATCCGCTTCCAACCCGCCGAGTTCGCCAAGCTCACCGTGCTCGTCGCCCTCGCCGCCTACCTTTCCGACGAGCGCTCCGACGAGGTCAGCTACCCGCGCTTCCTGGGTGGACTGATCATCGTCGGCGTGGCCGGCGTCGCCGTGATCGCCCAGCCCGACATCGGCACCGCCTCGGTGCTCGTCGCCATGGCGATGGGTGTACTGCTCGTCGCCGGGGCCAAGGCCCGTTACATCGCCGCCTTCACGTTCCTCGCCCTGGCGACGGTGGCCGCCGCGTTGATCGGCCGGCTCGTCAACGACTACCAACTCACACGTGTGCGCGTGCTGTTCGACGAGAACAATCCCGATGCACGGATTCAGGACGCGGCGTACCAGGTCAACCTCGCCCTCCAGGCCCTCGGCACGGGCGGCGTCTTCGGCAAGGGCTGGCTCAACGGCCCGCTCACCAACAACGCCGACATCCCGGTGCTCTGGGCCGACTTTCCGTTCGCCGCCGTCGGCGAGCAGTTCGGCCTGGTCGGCTGCGCCGTGCTGCTCGGGCTGTACGGCATTGCCCTGTTGCGCATCTGGCGCATCGCCCACCTGTCGCGCGACCGCTTCGGCACCTACGTGTGTGCCGGTGTGTTCACGATGCTCGTGTGGCAAATCGTCCAAAACGTCGGGATGACGATGAAGCTGCTGCCGGTCACCGGCCTGCCCCTGCCGTTCATCTCCTATGGCGGGTCCGGCCTGATCGTGTGGTTCGCCATGTTCGGCCTCGTGCAGAGCGTGCACATGCGCAGAATGCGCTAGCGCCCCCGCCCGCAGCGACCGATGGGTGTCTCGGGGACCGTTCCGTCCCCTCAACACCCATTGGTGGAGTCGGTAGACTGATTCGATCATGAGACGGCATGGCCTGACCCCTCAGTTCGGCGTTGCGGTCCGTGGTTGTGGCTCGAGCACGGAGGGTGCTGGCGCGACTGGACAGTCGCTGCGACCCCCCGGCGCCACGGCGGTGTCGTGCCGCCGACCTGGAAGGAAACCCCATGGACGACATAGAGGCCGGGATGTCACCGTCGCCGGCGAAGGAACCCGGATCGGCAGCAGATGCCGAACATCAACCTGAACTAGACGGTGACGGTGCCGAGGGCACCGACGGAACGGCGACCCGCAAACGCCGCCGTGGTTCACGTGGCGGCCAGCGGCGCCGTAAGAGCGCCCCGGCGGCGGCCGACGGCGCGGCGAACGGCAACGGCGACCATGCCCCGGGGATGGCCCCGGCGCCGCCCGCCGACCAGCCAGAGCTCCCCGAGAACCCCCGCGAAGGCCGCCTGACGCCAGAGGTCGCCGAGCGAACGCTCGTGCGCAAGCCGCAGATCGGCGACACCCGGCCCGCTCCGGGGGCGGTCGCGGCTGCTCCGCGCCGCAGCCCCGGTGGCCAAGACATCGCCGAAACAGTCGCGCCGCAAGCAGTCGTCGCGCGGCCGCGGACGAGGCGGCAGCGAGCGTGCCACCGTGGCGGCCGTCGTGACCCCGGCCGACCGTCGGGGCCGCGAGCGCAACGGGCGTCCGATCGGTCGCTACACGATGTGTGTGCAGGTCCGTGACGGGCTCTCCCAGGTCGCCGTCCTGGAGGGGCGCAACCTCATCGAGCACTACGTGTCGCGCCCCTCCGACGACGTCAGCCAGATCCACGGCAACATCTACGTCGGTCGGGTGCAGAACGTGCTTCCGGGCATGGAGGCGGCGTTCGTCGACATCGCCACCCCGAAGAACGCCGTGCTCTATCGCGGCGACGTGCAGTACGACGCTGAGGACATCGAGCAAGCCGATCCACGGATCGAACAGATCCTCCGGGCCCGCCAGCTGATCGTCTGCCAGGTCACCAAGAACCCGATCGGGGCGAAAGGGGCGCGACTCACCCAAGAGGTGTCGCTACCGGGCCGCTATGTCGTGCTGATCCCCAACTCCAAGACCTACGGGATCTCCAAGCGGTTGCCCGACGACGTGCGCAAGCGGTTGCGTTCGATCCTCGACCGCGTCAAGCCGTCGGAGCACGGTCTGATCGTCCGCACCGCTGCCGAGCACGCCACCGAGGAGGAGCTGCGCGCCGACATGCGCCTGCTCCTCGAGCAGTGGGAGACGATCGCCGCCAAGGCCGCCAAGGCCAAGGCGCCGACGTTGCTGTATCGCGAACCGGAGCTCGCCGTGCGGGTGATCCGCGAGGAGTTCAACGCCGACTACCGCCACGTCGTGATCGACGACCCTCGGCTCTTCGACGACATCAAGTCGTACGTCTCGGCGTTCAATCCCGAGCTTGCCGATCGCATCGAGTACTACGACCTGGCCACCGAAGGGCTCAGCCTCTACGAGCAGTTCCACGTCCACGAGCAGGTGCACAAGGCGCTCGACCGCAAGGTCTGGTTGCCGTCGGGTGGTTCGTTGATCATCGAGCACACCGAGGCGTTGACGGTCATCGACGTCAACACCGGCAAGAACGTCGGCACGTCGAGCCTCGAAGAGACCGTCTTCCACAACAACCTCGAAGCCGCCGAGGAGATCGCCAAGCAGCTGCGCCTGCGCGACATCGGCGGGATCATCGTCATCGACTTCATCGACATGGAGATCAGGGACAACCGCGACAAGGTCGTCGAGGTGTTCCGCAATGCCCTGGCCCGCGACAAGACTCGCTCGCAGGTGTTCGCGATCTCCGACCTCGGTCTCGTCGAGATGACCCGCAAGCGCATCGGTGAGGGCCTGCTCACCGAGTTCTCGACGGTCTGCGAGGTCTGCGAGGGCCGCGGCGTCGTCGTCGATCACGCCCTCCTCGACTGACCCAAACCAACCGATGGGTGTTGAGGGGACCGTTCCGTCCCCTGAACACCCATCGGTTGTCTTGGCGGGCGGTCGCGACGGGGCGGGGGACCGATAGGCTGGTCGATCGCTATGTACGCAGTGATCTCCGCAGGCGCCAACCAGCAAAAGGTGGCAGAGGGTGAGCAGGTCGAGGTCGACCTGCTCGACGCCGCCGAGGGCGACGAGGTGAGCTTGACCGCCACGCTTCTCGTCGACGGCGACACCGTGCTCGCCACCCCAGACGAACTGACCGGCGTCACCGTCACGGGTCGCGTGGTCGGCGAGGCCAAGGGTCCCAAGATCAACGGCTTCACCTACAAGCGGCGCACCAACAACCGTCGCCGCTACGGCCATCGCCAGCGCTACACCGTCGTCGAGATCACCAAGATCGCCGCGAAGAAGTCCAAGTAACGAGCCGAGGGGAACGCAGATGTCCAAGACGAAAGGTGGCGGGTCGACCCGCAACGGTCGCGATTCCAACGCCCAGCGCCTCGGCGTGAAGGTCTTCGACGGCACGAAGATCACCGCCGGCACGATCATCATCCGCCAGCGCGGCACGAAGGTGCATCCCGGCCGCAACGTCGGCATCGGCGGCGACGACACGCTGTTCTCCCTCGTCGACGGCTCCGTGAAGTTCGGCGAGCGCAAGAACCGCAAGGTCGTCGACGTCATCCCGGTCGACGTCTCCGTCGGCTGACGCGCCGTCCCGGCGCCTCAAACGGCGTCGTCCGGACCTTCCGGTTCCGGCACCTCGACCGCTCCGGCCTGGGCGTCACGCGCTGCCCACTCGAGGAGCACATCGATCTCGAACACGGCTTCGTCGATCCCTTCATGGAGGTCGCCGAGTTGGGCGAACCGCGCCGGCACCGTGGCGATCGTGAAGTCCTGAGGTTCTGCGTCGTCGATCTCATCCCAGCGAAGCGGTGTCGAGACGACCGCTTGCGGAACCCCGCGGACCGAGTACGCCGACCGGATCGTGTGATCGCGGGCATTCTGGTTGTAGTCGACGAACACCGTCGCCGGATCGCGGTCCTTGCGCCACCACGACAGATCGACGAGCCCGCCGGCCCGCCGCTCGATCTCCCGGGCGAACGCCAGCGCGGCACGCCGGACGTCAGGGAAACCGTGGATCGGCGGGATCCGCACGTAGATGTGGATCCCCTTGCCGCCTGACGTCTTCGGCCAGCCGACGGCGCCGAGCTCGTCGAGCACTTCGTGGGTGAGCTGGGCGACACGCCGGACGTCGGCGTACGTCGCCTCGGGCATCGGGTCGAGATCGATGCGCCACTCATCGGGGCGCTCGACGTCGAAGCGCCGCGAGTTCCACGGGTGGAACTCGACGGTGGACATCTGCACCGCCCACACGACGTCGGCCGGATGCTGAACGCACAGCTCGTCGGCCGTGCGGTTCCATCGCGGGAAGTGCACACGCACCGTCTTGACCCAGTCAGGGGCGCCCTTCGGGAGACGCTTCTGGTGGACCTTCTCGCCGGTGACGCCGGTAGGAAAGCGGTGCAGCATGCAGGGGCGATCACGCAGCGCCCGCACGATTCCGTCGGAGACCGCGAGGTAGTAGCGGGCGAGATCGAGCTTCGTCTCGCCGCGGTCCGGGAAGTACACCCGCTCCGGGCTGCTGATCCGCACCGTGCGATCGCCGACCTCCAGCTCGATGGGCGATCCTGCATCCGACTTCGTCACCCGGCCATCATTGCGTTCCCCGGCCTACAGGAGCACCCCTTCCCGCTTTGTAGCGTGGTGCAGATGTCCCAGTTCGTCGACGAGGCGCAGCTCAACGTGCGCGGCGGTGACGGGGGCGCGGGCTGCGTGTCGTTCCGCCGGGAGGGACCGGTCGCCAAGGGCGGGCCGAACGGCGGTGACGGCGGTCGCGGGGGCGACGTTTGGCTCGTCGCCGATCACAACGTCGCCTCCTTGCTGGCCTTTCGTGATCATCCGCATCGCCGCGCCGGCAACGGCGTGCACGGCAAGGGCAAGGACATGCACGGTCGCGGCGGCGACGACGAGATCGTCACCGTCCCCGAGGGCACCGTGGTGCGCGACCTGTACACCGGAGAGGTGCTCGCCGAGCTTTGGAACCACGGCGATCGCTGGCGCAGCGCCGCCGGAGGGCGCGGCGGGCGGGGCAACGCCCGGTTCCTCACCAACCAGCGCCGCGCCCCGACGTTCGCCGAGCAGGGTGAGCACGGAGAGGAGCGCTGGCTCAAGCTCGAGTTGCAGTTGATGGCCGACGTCGCCCTCGTCGGCTTCCCCAACGTCGGCAAGAGCACGTTGATCAGCGTGATCTCTGCGGCCAAACCGAAGATTGCCGACTACCCGTTCACCACCCTGGAACCGAACCTCGGGGTCGTGCGGCTCGACGAGGACACGGAGTTCGTCGTCGCCGACATCCCCGGGTTGATCGAAGGGGCGAGCGATGGCAAGGGCCTCGGTCATCGGTTCCTCCGCCACGTCGAACGGGCGCGGATCCTGTGCCTCCTCGTCGATCTCGCGGCGCTCGACGGCACGACCTCCGCCGAGCAGGAGCGGGTCCTCCTCGAGGAGCTGGCCAGCTACCGCCCCGAACTGCTCGCCAGGCCGCGCCTCGTGGTCGGGACGAAGGCCGACCTGGTGGTCGACGTCGATCAGTTCGGGGGTGACGGTGACACCCGCCTGGTCATCTCGGCAGTCACCGGTGACGGTGTGCGCCGGCTCGTCGGGGCGATGGCCGCGGCGGTGCACGAAGCGCGTGCCCAGACGGCGAAACGCGAAGGAGTCGTGCTGCTCCGTCCGGCCGCCCGCGGCTCGCTCGTCGAGCGCGTCGGTGACCATGAGTTCCGTGTCTCAGGTCGCGACGTCGAGCGGACCGTAGCGCTCAACGACGTGTCGACCCAGGAGGCGACGGCGTACATCAGTCACCGGCTGGATCGGCTGGGCGTGCACAAGCAGCTCGCCAGGGCCGGGGCCACCGACGGCGATGTGGTGTGGATCGGCGACTTCAGCTTCGAATATCGGGAGTGATGGTGCGCCGAGCGTGACCAACCCCGTCGTCGTCAAGATCGGGACCTCGTCGGTCACGGACGAGGGCGGCGTCATCGACCGGTCGGCGGTCAAGAAGCTGGCCGCCGAGGTCGCCGCCCTGCGCGGCGCCGGCCACGACGTCATCGTCGTATCGTCCGGCGCCGTTGCCGCCGGTGTCGCCGCCCTCGGCCTGGCCCGGCGGCCGAGCGACATCGCCACGCTCCAGGCGATCGCCGCCGCCGGTCAGGCACGGCTGATGCGCAGCTGGGACGACGCCCTCGCTGAGCACGGCCTGGTCCCCGCCCAGGCGTTGCTCGTCCCGCACGATTTCGTCGATCGGCGCCAGTACCTCCACGCCCGGCGCACGCTCACCCGACTGCTCGCCCTTGGCGCCGTGCCGATCGTCAATGAGAACGACGCGATCGCCTCCGACGACATCCGCTACGGCGACAACGACCGTCTCGCCGCCCTCGTGTCGCACAACATCGGCGCCGCCCTCCTCGTGCTGTTGACCGATCTCGATGGCCTGTACACCGCTGACCCGAGGGTCACCGCCGACGCCGAGCTGATCCGCGAGGTCGCGGCCGACGATCCGCTGCTGTCCATCGCCGCCGGGGGCGGCGGGAGCGGCCGAGGGAGCGGCGGCATGGCCAGCAAGCTGGAGGCGGCGCGCATCGCCTCGTGGTCGGGCGTGCCGACGGTGATCGCCAACGCCTCACGCTCCGGCGTGCTCGCCGCCGCGGCGGCGGGGGAGCCCGTCGGCACTCGGTTCGAGGCACGTCAACGCAGCCTTTCGGCGCGCAAGTTGTGGATCGCCTTCGCCGCCCACGCCGCCGGCGCGATCGTGGTCGACGACGGCGCGCGCACGGCGCTCGTCGAGCGCAACACGTCGCTGCTCCCGGCCGGTGTCGTGGCTGTCGAGGGCAGCTTCATCGACGGTGACACGGTCGAGGTGCGCAGCACTGACGGCACGCCGTTCGCCCGCGGCATGGTGTTCGTCGATGCCGCCCAGTTACGCAAGGTCAAGGGCATGCAAACGCGCGATCTCCCCGATGGCGTCGTCCACGAGGTGATCCACCGCGACGACCTCGTCGTCTTGCCGCGCTGACTCTTGACAGCTGTGCTGCCGCTCTGGCAGTATCACTGCCATGACGGCAGGCACGCTGCAAGAAGCTCGAGTAGCGCTCGTCCGCGAGCGCGTGCTGGAAGGTGTCGCTCAGGTGCTGGCCGGCGGGGACGAGTTGACGTTCGCCAGGGTCGCCAAGGCAGCCGACGTCCCTGAACGCACGGTGTACCGACACTTCCCGACCCGCGAAGCACTGTTGGCGGCGGTGTTCGACTGGGCGAACGCCCGCGTCGGGTTCGAGGGCGAGCGACCGGTCCGGCGCGACGAGGTGGTTGCCCTCATCGAGCGCCTGTTTCCCGGCTTCGATGAGATCGCTCCGGTGATCCACGAGCTGCTCGTGGCGCCCGAGGGTCGCACGGCGCGTCTCGCCCACAACGACGAGCGTCGTCGGTCAGCCGAGACGCTGGTGCGCAACGAAGTGCCCGGGCTCGACCGCCGCTCGGCGCGGCAGGTCGCGGCGGCGCTCCAACTGCTCACCTCGGCGTCGGCCTGGCAGACGTTGCGCGACGTCTGGGAGATGGACGGCGGGGAAGCGGCGGATGCGGCGACGATGGCGATCGACCTGATCATCGATGGGGCGCGAGGGCGCGCCGAAGCAAGGAGGTCGTGAGTGCGGTTGCTCGATGGAATCAATCATGTGGCGGTGCTCACCGACGATCTCGGCCGGTTCATCGACTTCTATCGCAGCGTCTTCGAGGTGGACGTCGTGTTCGAGGAGGCGGCGCCGGAATTCCGCCATGCGATCTTGCGCACCGGGTCGGCGTCCTGGCTCCATCCGGTCGAGGTGCGGGGAATCCGCACGGAGCGGCGCTGGCGAAGATGTTCGACCGAGGCCACCTCGATCACCTCGCTCACCGCCGGCTCGCAGACCGCGTCCAGACCATCCAGCAACGGCTCGTCGAGCGCGGCGCGTCCGACGGCGCGGTTGAGGACCTCGGGCCTTTCACAGCCTTTGGTTCGAGGACCCCGACGGGATGCGCGTCGAGGTCACCGTCATCGTCGATGCGGCACTGGGTGGTATCCACGAACCGCGACCACTGGTCGCGGCGCGGCCCTGACTTCGGCGTGAACTTCGCGGTGGTGGGGCTCACCGTGGCCGCCGTGGTCGTCGCCTCGGTTCCGTCGACGCCGCAGCCCGATGCCCAGTTCGACTATCAGATCGGCGCCGACTACACGCCTGCGGATGGGGTCACCGTGGTGTCACGCGACTGGTTCGCCGGCGAACCATTGACCACCGCGGGTGGTGGTGGATACTCGATCTGCTACATCAACGCCTTCCAGACGCAACCCGACGAGGACGGCGTGGACCGACCCGATGAGCGCGCCAACTGGCCGTCCGAGCTGGTGCTCTCCGAGTTCGGGGACGACCCGAACTGGGACGGCGAGTACCTCGTCGACCTGTCGACCGTGTCAAGGCGGTACCTGGCGACGCAGCACGTCGCGACGATGATCGACACCTGCGCCGCCAAGGGTTTCGACGCCGTTGAGTTCGACAACCTCGACTCGTGGACCCGCTTCGCGGTGCCCTTCGACCAGGACGAGGCGGTTGCCTACGCCGCCGCGCTCACCGGCTACGCCCACTCCGTCGGTCTAGCCGCGGGTCAGAAGAACACCCCCGAGCTGGGCGCCGAAGTTTCTCTCGACGCAATCGGCTTCGACTTCGCGATCGCCGAAGAGTGCGGCAGGTTCGACGAATGCGAGGCGTACACCGACGTGTTCGGCGACGACGTCATCGCCATTGAGTACAGCGCCGACGGCTTCGCCGCGGCATGCGCCGCGATCGGAGACCAGGTCGCTGTCGTCCGCCGCGACATCGAGGTCACCACCCCCGACTCGCCGACCTACGTGTACGACAGCTGCTGAGAGGACGCCCGTTCTGCGGAGCCCGATGGACCGACACGGTCGTTGGGACTCCGCGGAATGGGTTGGAACCGAGCTAGGACTCGGGTGCTGCTGCCGGCTGCTCGGCGGCGGGCTGTTCCGCCGCTGGCTCGGCGGCCTTCGTCGCCGTGTCGAGGCCGAGCTCGGAGCGCAGCTGGCTGAGGCGGCTTTGGGCCTCGACGTTCGCCGTCGCCTGTTCGACCTCGAGAACGCGCGACTCGACCGACGTCTCGCTGAGCTCGGCTCGCGCCTTGGCCTTGGTGTAGCGCACTTCGATCTTCTCGCGCACCTCTTCGAACGACGGCACGTCGGCCCCGATGTGCTCGTTGAGCTGGGCCATCGCCGTGTTCATCTCTTCTTGCATCTTGGCCTGGTCGAGCTGCGAGAGGAGCTTGGACTTCTCGGCGATCCGTTCCTGGAGAATCCGGGAGTTCTGTACGACCGCCGCCTTCGCCTGGTCGGACGCCTTGGCCGACTCGAGGACGAGTGACTTGAGGCTGTCGATGTCCTTTTCGACCTGGATCAGCTGGTTGGCGATGGTCTCGGCCGCGGAGTTGTACTGCTGAGCCTTCGCTGCGTCGCCGGCCTTCTCGGCATCGGCGGCCATCACCAGCGCCTGGCGGGCGTTGGCGTTGAGCTTCTCCAACTCGGAGAGCTTGGAGTTGAGGCGCAGCTCGCTCTGCTTCTGGTTGGCGATCACGTTGGCGGCCTGCTCACGCAGCCGGACGTGGGCGCTGCGCGCTTCGGTGATCGCCTGCTCAAGCTGCACCTTGGGGTCGGCGCGCTCGTTGAACGACCCGGTCAGCTTCGCCGTCAGGTACTTCCACCACTTCTTGACGAGGTTGAACATGCGGCCGATCCTAGGAGGTGGTTGGCGCGCCGCCCACTCGCCGGCCGACACGACGCAGCGTTGCCAGCTCGGGGGCGGCCATGACGAAGAGCACGAGGACGTAGACGAGCAGCGTCGTGGCGCTGCCGGCGACGATTCGGATCACCGCGTCGACGCCGGTGTTGCCGCCCACGCGGCGAGCCACCCACCAGGTCGCCTCAGCGGCGAGCGCCCCGGCGAGGAGCACCCTGGCGATCGACTCGAGGATCGCCCGGAACGGAAAGCCGCGCACCTTCGTCGCCAACACGTTGAGCGACCACAACGCGCCCAAGGCATACGACAGGGCGAATGCCGCCCCGAGCCCGAGTACACCCCACCGGCCGTAGAGCAGTAAGGCGAACGCGACGTTGAGCACGCATTGCCCGGCGTTGATCACGAACGGGGTGCGCGTGTCCTGGTGGGCGAAGAACCCCCGCAACGCGAACAGGTACACCGAGAAGGCCGGCAACCCGAGGGCGAAACCGGCCAGGGCGCGTGACGTGACGAGGGCGTCGAGGGCCGTGTACTCGCCGTGTTCGAGGAGCAGGCCGATGAGCGGTCGGCGCAGCACGAACAGGATTGCGGCGGCCGGGACCGTGAGCATGGCGATCATCCGCACGCCGAGCGACGACGTGGAACAGAAACCGCGTCGGTCGCGTCGCCCGACCGCTCTGGCCATCTCGGGAACGAACGTCGTGGCGATCGACATCGCCAGCAGGCCGTGGGGCAGCACGAAGAACGTGAACGCCTGGAAGTAGGCAGCCGATCCACCGGAGCCCGGTGACGACAGGTTGCGCACCACGACGATCACGACCTGGTTGCACAACACGTAGCCGAACGTCCACAGCGACATCGTCAACAGGCGCTTGATCGCCGGGTGGCGGACCTCCCAGACCGGCCGGAAGCGCAGCCCCGCAGCGCGCAACGCCGGGATCAGCACGAGGGCCATCGCCGCGATGCCGGCCGTCGAGCCGATGGCCAGTGTCCAGCGCAGGCGGTCGTCGACCTCGACGTCGGCGAGTTGCCACGTCCGGTCGGGCAGCGACAGGAGCGTGCCGATGACGACGAGGTTGGCGAGCACCGGGCTCCACGACGCGGCGAGGAACCGGCGCCGGGAGTTGAGTACGGCGTTGGCCAGCCCAGCGGCGCCGTAGAAGAAGATCTGCAGAAGGAACACCCGCGTCAGCAAGGTGCCGACCCGCTGGATCAGCTCGGGGTCGACCCCTTCTTGGGTGTTCACCGTGTAGAGGCCGAAGATCAACGGCGCCGCGAGCACGGCGACGGCGGTGAGCAGCGCCATCGCCGTCAGCGACACGGTGATCACGGCGTTCGTGGCCCGCTCGTCGTCGCGCTCCAAGAACTCGGTGAACAGCGGGACCAACGTGGCCGAAAGAACACCGCCGATGAGCAGCTCGTAGACGATGTTCGGTGTCTCGTTGCCGATCAGGTACACGTCGGCGAGGGCGCCCTTGCCGATGACGTAGCCGAACACCATCACGCGCAGCAGCCCGGTGAGCCGCGACAGGGCGGTTCCGGAAGCGACGATGAGGTTGGACCGCAACAGTCCCGCCCCCTCGCCGCTGCGCTCGATTCCCGTCGTCGTCGACTCCGGGACGGCGACGACCTCGCGGTGCTGCTCGAGGTAGTCGTCGAGGTCTTCGAGACGCGCCAGGGCCGACCGCTCGCTGCTCGCCACGACCTCCGTCGAGCCGGTGCTCACGGTTCCTCGGGGGGTGGTGGCCAGGTCTGCGTCTGCAGGCCGGACACCCTGTCGGTCTCCTCCATGGCGACTCGTAGTGATTCCAACTCCGACACCAGTTGGTCGACGTCGTGACCGAGCACCTCGGAGTCACCGGAGCCGACCGACACCTCGACGGCGCGGGCGATCAATTCGTCGAAACGAGCGTCGAGCAACCGCAGCCGATCGCGGCTTTGCGTGGCGAGCGTCGACAACCGGTCGGCGGCGGCGAGCTGCGCTCGTAGCGACTCGATCGTCGCGGCCTGCGAGTCGCTGATGCGCTCCCCGGCGGCCTCCAGCTCGGCGAGCTCTGCTTCTGCGCCGGCGGTGTCGATCTGGCCGGCCGCCCCGACGATCTCGTGGCCCCGCTTGGCGATCCGCCACGACTCGTCGACGCCGTCGTCGAGCCGCGCCGACAGCGCCGCGAGCCGGCTCCGCAGTGGTCCATCGGGGACAGACGTGACGATCTGATCGAAGCGGCGTTTGGCGTCCTGGGCGCTCCGGGCATAGCCGCGCCACGGTTCGCTGAGGGCCTGTGGCTGGGGCGTCGCGGGGTTCGTCCCGACCGCGGCGAGCACGCGTCCACCCCAGGCCAGGGCACCAACCCCGGCGGCGGCGATCAACGGTGCCCCGACGAGGATCGTCACCGCCGCCCCGACCCCGGCCAGCACGATCCCGCCGGGCGACATCATCGCCTCGGCCACCTTCGGCGTGAAAAACCTGTCGCGAAACGAGCGTCGGGCCATACAGGTGTCGCCTAGAAGTTGGAGATCACGGCAGTGAAGACCTGCTCGATCGTTTGCGGGTTGCTGGCGTTGTACGTCGCCGCGCTCGTCGCCTGGCTGATCGCCCGCAGCGTGATCACGTCCGCAGACTCACCGTAGGAGATCGTGAACACACGCACCGGTCGCGAGCTGGCGCCTTCGCTGCCCGCCTGGAGGGTCTCGATCAGCTCGGTGAACTGGTCGTCATCGTCGCTCGGGACGCCGTCATCGTTGACCCCATCGGTGAGCAGCACGACGGCGTTGATCATCGTCGGGTCGTACTGCTCGAGCATCGTCTCGTAGGCGACGCCGGTGACCTCGTAAAGCGGGGTTCCCTGCACGGGGATCTGACGCTCGATCGCCGCGGCGATGTCGTCGCGGTTCTCCCCGATCTCCCCGACGGGCACGACCTCCCGCCAGTTCGGGTGCTCGCCGCCGAGATCGGTGCTGAACACCCACAGACCGACCTCGTCGGTGTCCTTGAACTCGTCGAGCGAGCTCAGCGCGGCGCTCTTGGCGAGGTCGAGCTTGGTCTCGTTGTCGTCGCCGGCGAACTCGCCCATCGACCCGGACACGTCGAGGACGAGCAGGACCCGAGCCTCTTTGCGCAGCTCCGCCCACGAGTCGAGGATGGCGACGAGGACCTCGGGCGCCGGAACCTCCAGCTCGGACTGGGGCTGGGTCGGGTCGACGCCGTTGGCCGACGTGATCGGGTCGGCGATCGGTACATCGGGGTTGTTCGGGCGGAACCCGAAGGCGAGCACCTGCTCCTGGTTCTCCGGGAGCTGGACGAACGCCTCGAACTGCTCGGCGGCGGCCCGTTCGTCGGCGTCGACCCACTCGGTGTCGAGGATGATGAACGGGTTGTCGGAGTACAACGTCCCTTCCTCGGGATAGATCGCGACGAGCGGGACGCGCGGCGGGCGCAGTTCCTCACCGGGAGCGAGCACCCCATCGGGGTCGCCGAGGTTGTAGTCGATGACGCTCTTCTCCTCGACGGCGACGGCGCTGGCATAGGTCAGCGAGGTGCCGCGCTGGTCGGCGGCGAACCAGTTGTTGAGGAACGTCATCGTGATGTCGCCGTAGTGGACGACCGACGACTCGATGTCGGTGGCGAAGTCGACAGCCGCCGGCCGGGACAGGTCCTCGATCGTCAGGTCGGCGGACTTGCCGGTCGCCGCGTAGTACTCGGCGATCGTGAAGTTGAGCCCGCTCGTCGAGAAGTTCGGGTTCGTCTTGCCGATCCGGAACGGCCCCCACTCAGGGGCGCCGACCGCCGCCCAGCCCTCGGGGTCGTTGGCGAGGCGCTGCAGGTCGGCGAAGCCGATCGACTCCTCTGGCCAGCCGAGCGCCTCGGCCATCGGCTGTGGCATGGCGATGACGAGCGGCGTGAGCATGAACGGCGTCCCGGCTGGCGCCAGCGTCGCCCCGGCCCGCTCGTTCACGATGCCGGCCCACCCCGAGGCGGCCGGCGACCAGATCACCGGCGCCTCGCCGTTGACGTCAGGGCTCGGCCAGCCCTCCGGGATCAGCTCGGCGGCGCGACCCGACGCCACGCTGCGTGGCCGGACGAAGATGCAGGACCCGTCGACTTCGGCGTCGCTCTGGTTGAACTCCTCGGCGAGCGTCGTCAGCAGGGCGATCTTCTCGCTGCTCACCGCCATGTCGACGACCACGCAGTCACCGGGGTCGGCGTTCGACAGATCGCCGCCGCGCGGCGTCGTCGTCGTCATCACCGCACGCCGCGGCGAGCCCGGCGGCGAGCAGCACTGCCGCCAGCAGGCGTCCGTGGCGCAGCAGGCGCGGTGTCGTGGTCATTCAGGTGCTCCGTTCATCAGGGTCGCGTCGAGATGCGTCATACGGCGTCGTTCCAGTAGGCGCGCAGGGCCAGCATCGTCGAAGCGCTCGGCACAGGAGTTGTCGCCGTCGCCGCGTCGTCCCATCCGGAGGTGCGCAGCAGTTGGGTGAGTTCGGCGGCGAGATCGCCGGCAGCAGCCCCGCCGGGCACGGCCAGCACGGCCTGCAACCACATCTCCGGAGCAGGATAGTTGCGGGCGAAGCGTTGTGAGTCGGCATCGACGCTTGCCAGCTCGAAGCCGGCGGTGGCGGCGATGTCGAGGGCGCTCGGCCGAGTCGCCATCGTTCCGAGCGCGCTGCCGCCGGACAATGACACGCCACTCGAGGTGTCGGCGAGGCCGTCGAGCCAGGGGATGAAGGCGGGGTCGTTCTCCCATCGGCTGCGGCTCACGTCGGCGTCGTTGAAGTAGCCGGCGACGCTGGCCGCGAACGACGACAGGCCGAGCGCCGAGCCGTCGACGTCGCCGAGGGCTGGGCGCACCGTGCCCCAGCGCGCCTCGCCGCCGAGCTCCGACCACGGCGACCCGGCGTTCGTTCCGATACAGCGCCAGAGCGGTTGACCGTCGCATGCCGCGAGGAGCACGTCGAGACGACCATCGGGCGGCAGGGCGACGCCGAGCTGCGAAGCGGCGAGGACGTTTGTCGAGTAGCCGAGCGGCTCGGCGCGGGTGCCGGCGCGAATCGAGTCGACCATCGCCGGGTACGGCTCGACCGTCAACCACAGCGGAGGTTCGGTGTCGCTGTCGATGGCGGCCAATCGATCGAGCGTGGCACCGGCGTCCTCGACCGTGACGGTCACGGAGTCGTTGCCGGCGGCAAAGGCGGCGCACACGTCGGCCAGCTCCGTGATGCACACGAGCTCGTCTGCCTGTTGCTCGGACGGATCTCCGTTGTCGTCGTCGATGATCTCGCGACGGACGAGGAACGAGCCGACCACGAGCACGATTGCCACGGCAAGAGCGGAGAGGCGCCCCTTCAAGTGATCTCGTTCGTCTCGGCGACGGCTTGGCGCAGCCCTTCCAGCTCGATCACGAGGTTGTCGACGTCGTGCTCGTAGATCGCCTCGTCGGTGCTGCCGACGCTGACCTCCGCCGCCCGGGCGACGAGCTCGTCGAGCCGTGCCTGGGTCAGCCGCAGGCGATCGGCGGTCGTCGCGGACAGCGCCTTGAGCCGTTCGGCGCTTGCCAGCTGGCTCTCCACCGACTCCACGGCTGCGTCCGCCGACCCATCGCGTCCTGACGCTCGCAGCGCGTCGAGCTGGGACCGCAGCCGTACCGGATCGATGCGCTTGATCGCCGCATCGATCTCGTCGCCGCGCTTGGCAATCGCCCAGCTCTCCACGATGGCGTCGTCGAGGCGCTCGGCGACATCGTTGAGGCGATCCTTGAGCGGCCCCTCGGAAGCTTCGCGGAGCGTCGCGTAGAGGGCGCTGCGGGATCGTTGAGCGCTCTGCACGAAGCGCCGCCATGGTTCGCTGAGCGTGAACGGATCGATCCGTCGGGCGCTTCGCCGACCCTGGCATGGCGGCGAGCACGGTGGCCACGTAGACGGCCAGACCGAGGCCGATCGCGGCGCCCGCCTGCATCCCGAGCAGCCCGGCGACCACGCCGATCACTGCCGCCAGGAGGATCCGCCAGGAGAGCAGGGCCTTGGCGGTCTGGGGTGTGAAGAGACGGTCGCCGAACGACATTGACGAGGAAGGCTAGGTGCTGATGATGTCAGCGGCGGTGAGCGTCGTCAGCTGCTCGTCGGTCGGTTCGCCCACCTCGGCCAAACGGTCGGCCTGGCGGCCGACCGCTTCCTCGAACAGGTTGCGTACGAAGCGGGCGTTACCGAACCCGCGGTTCCTCGGCTCCGCATCGATCACCACCCGCAACGCCTCGCGTCCAGCGTCGTCGAGGTGGTAGCGAACGTCGCCGCTCATCCGGCCGAAGATCTCGACGAGCTCGTCGGTGGTGTAATCGGGAAAGGCGATGAACCGGGTGAAGCGACTCTTCAGTCCGGGGTTGGCGTCGACGAAGGCCTCCATCTCGGTCGGGTACCCGGCGGCGATCAGGGCGAGGTCGTCGCGGTGGTCCTCCATGTACTTGACGACGGTGTCGATCGCCTCGCGCCCGAAGTCGTTCTCGCCACCGCGGGCGAGGGCGTAGGCCTCGTCGATCAGCAAGGTGCCGCCGAGCGCCGACTCGAGTACCGCCCGCGTCTTCGTGGCCGTCTGGCCGACGTAGCCGGCGACGAGGTGCGATCGATCGGTCTCCACGAGGTGACCTTTGGAGACGAGGCCGAGGCTGCGCAGGATCTGGCTGAGCAGGCGAGCCACCGTGGTCTTGCCGGTGCCGGGGTTGCCCGTGAAGACCAGATGGTGGCTCGTCTCGAGCGTCGGCAGCTTGCGGTCCTCGCGCAGGCGCTGGATGCGCAGCAGGCTCGTGAGCCGGCGCACGTCGGACTTCACGGTCTCGAGTCCGACAAGGCCGTCGAGCTCGGCGAGCAGCTCCTCGATCGGGCGCTCCGCCGGGAGGTCGGGCGGCGGAGGCACCGCCGTAGCCGCCGGTGCTGCGCCGGTCGTGGCCGCTTGTTTGACGGGGGAGCGCGAGGCAGCTCCGGGACGGGCGACGCCGGCGGCGTCGAAGGCGGCGAGCAGCACGCTGCGGTAGCTGTCGATTGCGGCGACCTCGTCAGGCGACGGCACGAGGTCGACGGCCGCCGAGGCGTGGGCGAGGCGCATCGCCAGCTCGTAGTAGCGCAGGGCCCGTCGACCTTGGTCGCGGGCGTCGGCCTTGACGAGGAGGTCGAACAGCGTGCTCGGGCGTTCGAGCCAGGAGCGCTTGCCCTGCAGCATCCCGCCCTCGCGGAGGCGATCGGGCGTGACGATGACGGGTGGCTCGAGCCGCGGACCGACGTCGTCGACCCAGGCTCGCAGCTCGTCGCTCGACAGCCGCCCGTCGCTGTCGAACACGGCGGCGGCGAGGTCGCCGGCGTCGATCGTCACGTCGGCGCGATGATCGGTGCCCGCCAGCGCCTGCAGCTCGGCGCCGACGCCGTCGACGAACGCGTCGACGTACTTGCTGAGCACTCCCGGCACGCCCGGCATCGTACGCACCCCGCCGCCGAGCCGACCGATGGGTGTTCAAGGGACGGAACAGTCCCCTAAACACCCATCGGTCGTGCATTCGGTCGGAGATTGCCGGTTGCCGCTCAGTAGCGTGCGGCCCGTGACAGAGCGCTTCGAGAGCGTCCAGCAGGTCCGCGACGGCTTGCGCGACGTCAACTATCTGGCCGACGAGGGCATCGCCGGAGTCGCCTTCCTCGCCGACCGCCTCGGCAAGCCGGTGCTCATCGAGGGCCCGGCCGGCACGGGCAAGACGCAACTCGCCAAGTCGATCGCCGAGATGACCGATGCCCGACTGATCCGCCTGCAGTGCTACGAGGGGCTCGACGAGTCCAAGGCGCTGTACGAGTGGAACTACAAGAAGCAACTGCTGCGCATCCAGGCCGACCGCCACTCGGACTCCTGGTCATCGGTACACGACGACATCTTCACCGAGGAGTTCCTGCTCACCCGCCCGCTGCTCGAAGCGATCCGTGCCGACGAGCCGGTGGTCCTGCTGATCGACGAGGTCGACCGTGTCGAGGTCGAGACCGAGGCGCTGCTCCTCGAGATCCTCTCCGACTACCAGGTGTCGATCCCCGAACTGGGCACGATCACGGCCAACCAGATCCCCCTCGTGTTCCTCACGTCGAACAACACCCGCGAGCTGTCCGAGGCGCTCAAGCGGCGCTGCCTCTACCTCCACGTCGACTATCCGTCGCTGGAACGTGAGCGGGAGATCGTCCTCGCCAAGGTCCCCGGCGTCACCGCCAACCTCGCCGACCAGATCGCCCGTGTCGTCCGCTCGATCCGCCAGATGGACCTGAAGAAGGCCCCGAGCGTGTCCGAGACGCTCGATTGGGCGCGCACGCTGCTGCTCCTCAACCTCGACGCCATCGACGCCCAGGTCGCCAAAGACACCCTGCACATCCTGCTCAAATACCAGAGCGACATCACCAAAGCCGCCAAGGAGCTGTCCGTCGACGAGGCCTGAACCTGGTCGGAGTGGCTGATTCGGCTCGATCGCTTCGGCGATGAAACAGAATGGAGTCGACGGGCGTCGTTAGGGGGGTGATGGCCGATCCCCACCCACTGACTGCGTCGCCGCGATTGATGAGCAAGGCGGTCGGGGCGATCCACGGTCCGGGGGTTGCCGAGTTGTTCAGGGAATGGCGGCTGCCGATGGCCCGGCTCGCCTACGTGCTCACCAGCGACGCCAGCCGCGCCGACGAGATCGTGCAGGACGCCTTCCTGAAGGTGCACGCCGGCTGGGACCGCATCGACAACCCGATCGCCTACCTGCGCACCGCCGTCATCAACGGGTGCCGGTCGCACCACCGTCGCGTTGCTGTCGAGCGACGCCGCCCGCCCGAGCCCGCCGGTGTCGCCTGGCTCGAAGCCGACGAGCTGAGCGACGCCCTCGCCACCCTCCACCTGCGCTACCGCGCCGTCCTCGCCCTCAAGTACTTCTGCGACCTTGCCGACGATGAGGTCGCGACAGTGCTGCACATCCGCCCGGCCACCGTCCGCACCCGCCAACGGCGGGCGCTCGCCCTGCTGCGCAAGGAGCTTCAACCGTGAATCAGTCCTCGCCGAAGTCCCGTCTCGAGTCCCGTCTGAGGGACCACTACCGCCGCCGGGCTGACGAGCTGACGCTCGGCTCGATGTCGTGGGACGACGTGGTCGACCGACGCGGCCGGTCGCGTGCCTCCGGCCGCGGCGGGCGGGGTCGCTGGCTCGTCGCCGCCAGCGTCGTCGTCCTGGTCGGCGGCGCCACCGCCGGGGCCGTGGCGATGAGGTCCGGTGACGGCGGCTCGGCGCAGGTGGCGGGCGCTCCGACCAACGCCGCGGGCGGGGCGCCGACCCCGTCCACCGAGTCGCCGGCAGCGAGCGTGCCACCGACGACGACCGCGCCGGCAGCCGCCACCACTGATGCCCCGCTGCCGTCGGATGTGCTCACCGAGGAGCCACCGGACCCCGACCGTCCGTTCCTGCCGTGTCCGCCCGACACGTCGCTGCCGGCCGACGCAGCATCGACCGTCTTGCCCAACGACGTGCGCCTCGACGGCATACCCCTACCGGAGGCCACGCCCGATGGCTACTGCGTCGTCGATCACCAAGCGGGGGCAGGGCTAGACGGCCTCTCGCTGTACACCGTGTGGGCGAGCTGCGCCGACTGCGCCGAGCCCGCCGCGGCGATCGCGTTGATCCGCTCCCCGATGCCCGTGACCGACGACCCATCGCACGTGTCGAACGACCCATCGCAGGCGACCGGCGCCATCGCCGTTCCGATGGGTGGCGGTCGAGGCGGCTTTTTCGTCCCCCCGTCAGAGACGTCGGCGATCTCCACGCTGTATACGACCGATGCCGGCGGCGCCACTGTCGTGTTGGCCGGTTGGGGCCTCGAGCAAGACGAGTTCGTCGCCTTTGCGGACGCCGCGACGACGACCGGGGCGGCGCTTCCCAGCGAGCTCGTGCAGGTCTACGACGGCCCGCTGTCAGACTTTTTCCTGACCACCATCCCGACGAACCACAACTTCCACATCGCCTACCACACCGACACCGGGACGGAGTGGCTCTCGTACGACGTGTTGTACGACGGCACGACGTGGCCAGCCGACAGCCGCCTGCCATTGATGGCGCTCGCTTGGGCCGCCCCGAACTCGGTGCTCACCAAACACGGCGACGAGTGGTCGATCGCCTTCGGCCCGTCAGCAGGCGACGGCGGCCAGAAGACGATGCTGGTCAGGTCGACGCCCAACTCGATCGTGACGTGGGTGAGCGCTGGAGTCGAGCCGATGTCCACCGAGCAGCTGGCGGCGATCCCGCTGACGCCGGCAGCCCACGACGACCCCCGCTGGGTGGAGATCGCCTTCGAGTCGGGCGATTACGGCGCCGTCGGCTGACAGCGGCGCCGTCCACCGGGAAGCGCGATCCAGGGTCAGCGGCGATCGGCGGTGTCGCTGACGAGGACAGACACGGCCGACAGCCCAGCTGGGCATCGCGGGCGAACTTCTCGATTCGCTGTGAGAATGCTCCCGTGACCGCGACGACCGACGTGCCGCCGAACTCGAACATGGTCGGGCTGCTCAACGGGTTCGTCGTCGAGTTGCGCAACGCCGGTCTGCCGGTCAGCCTCACCGAGAACCTCGACGCGATGGAGGCGGTGCAGCACATCCCGGTCGAGGACCGTGACGCGTTCAAGTACGCCCTCGGCGCCACGCTCGTCAAGAACAACAGCCATTGGCGGGCGTTCGAGACGGTGTTCGAGGTCTACTTCAGCTTGCGTGGGCCGGAGTACCGCCTGCTCGAGGCCGACGAGAGCGAGCTCGACGAGCTGTGGCGGGAGATGCAGGAACAGGCCGGGCAAGGTGACGGGCGGGGTGCCGCGGGGGGAGGGCTCGACGCCCTGACGGCCGAGGAGATCGCCCACCTGCTGATGCAGGCGCTGCTGGGCGGCGATCAGGCGACGATGCGGGCGATGGCCCGCCAGTCGGTGCAGCGTTTCGCCGGGATGGAGCCGGGTCGACCCGTCGGCGGCACGTACTACCTGTACCGGACGCTGCGCAACCTCGACCTCGACGGGTTGTTGGAGCAGCTGATGGAGGCGTCGCGCCAGACGGCCGACGGCGGCCTGACCCCGCTCGAAGAGCGCCTCGAGCGCGAGGAGTTCGAGAGCCGCATCGAGCAATTCAAGGCCGAGGTCGAGGCAGAGATCAGGCGCCGTCTGGTCGCCGACCGCGGCGCCGAGGCGATGGCCAAGACGTTGCGCAAGCCGCTGCCGGAGGACGTCGAGTTCATGCACGCCAGCCGCGACGAGATGCAGCTGCTGCGCAAGGCGCTCTACCCGCTGACCCGCAAGCTCGCCGCCCGGCTGGCCCGCAAACGCCGCCACGGGCGCAAGGGCCCGCTCGACTTCCGCAACACCGTGCGCCACTCGCTCTCCTACGGCGGCGTGCCGGCCGAGCCGAAGTTCAAGTATCCCCGCCCGGCGAAGCCGGAGCTGATCGTCGTCGCCGACATCTCCGGCTCGGTCGCCGCCTTCGCCCGCTTCACGCTGATGCTCGTGTACGCCATCCAGCACCAGTTCTCCAAGGTCCGTTCGTTCGTGTTCATCGATGGCATCGACGAGGTCACCGACTACTTCAAGAAGACCGAGGACGTCGGCGAGGCGATCCACCGCATCAACACCGAGGCCGACGTCGTGTGGGTCGACGGGCACTCCGACTACGGCCACGCCTTTGAGATCTTCTGGCAGCGCTGGGGCAAGGACGTCGGGCCGAAGTCGACCGTGCTGCTGCTCGGCGACGCTCGCAACAACTACCACGCCAGCCAGTCGTGGGTCGTCAAGGAGATGTCGGCGAAGGCCCGCCACGTGTACTGGCTGAACCCCGAGCCCCGCTCATACTGGAACACCGGCGACTCGATCGTCAGCGAGTACGCCACGCACACCGACGGCCTCTACGAGTGCCGCAACCTCCGCCAACTCGAGCAGTTCGTCGAAAAACTCACCTGACCCCACCCGAGAGTTTCCGTCCACCCGAGTGTTTCGCGCCGGACGTGTCGGCCGGAAACGCTCGGGCAGGGCGAGCTTGGGTCAGTCTTCGACCGGAACCGGGTCCTCGGCGTGGATCGCCGTGGTGATCAGCTCGACCATCTCGTCGGCGCCGTCGACGCCGTCGGCGTCCAGCTCCTCGGCCTCGACGAGCAGTTGCTCGAGCGTGACCCCACGCTCCGCGACGACCGAGTTGCCGCGTAGGACTTCAGCGGTGTTGGCGACGAGCGTGGCGAGGCGCAGGCTGTCCGACGAATCGCCGTCGACGTCGACCGTCAGCGGCTCGTCCACCTCGATCACGTCACCGGTCTCGGTGGACCGCCAGCGCAGACGGACGTCGGCGACAACGCTGTCCGCAGATGCGCCGGGAGCGAGCTCGACCTCGTACAGCGCACTCGCCTGGTGCCCGGCGCCGAGCTCGCCGGCGTCGACGGTGTCGTCGGTGAACTGATCGTCGTCGAGCGCCCGGTTCTCGTAGCCGATCAGGCGGTAGCGGGTGACGTTCTCGTCGTCGAAGACGACTTGGATCTTGGCCTCCTCGGCGACGACGGTCAGCGTCGGCGTGAGGTTCTCGACGAACAGCTCGACGGCCTCGTGGAACGTGTCGACGTACGAGTAGAAGCCGTCGCCCTGGTCGGCGAGCTGCTCCATCAGCTGATCGTTGTAGTTGCCCATCCCGTAGCCGACGGTGACGAGGTGGATCCCCTCGTCGCCCGCCTGGGTGATCTCGTCGGTGAGCACGTCCGCATCGGTGACCCCTTGATTGGCGACGCCGTCGGAGGCGAGCACGACGACGTTCAGCGCATCGGGGTCGAAACTGTCGTGGGCCGCCTCGTAACCGAGCACCAGGCCGGCCTCCATGTTCGTGCTGCCCCCGGGGGCGAGCGAGTCGATGGCGTCGACGATGCGCGGCCACTCGGCCACGGGTGTCGGCGCCAACAGCGGCGTTGCGCTGTCGCCGTACGTGACGATGGCGATCGTGTCATCGGTGCGCAGGCTGCGCACGAGAAGGGCGAGCGACGACTGCACGAGACCGAGGCGCTCACGGATGTCCATCGATCCGGACGTGTCGATGACGAACGTGATGTTGGCCGGCGGACGAGCCTCGTCGGAGAGCTGACGGGATGTGACCCCCACTCGAACGATCGCCGTGCCGTCGTCGCCGTTCGCTGATGACTCCGTCGTGACGGCGAGGTCTGCGTCGGTGGCCGGCGCGTCGCCGTAGGAGAAGGCGTTGACCCATTCCTCGACGCGGATCGAGTCGGGTTCCGGTCGATAACCGTTGGCGAGGAAGGTCTGGGCGACGTTGAACGAGCCGGTATCGACGTCGAGGGCGAACGTGGACTCACGATCGTCCGCCGTGGCGACCCACAGCGAGTCGCCGGAGTCGACAAACGTGTTGTCGTCGAGCACCCCGGGGGTTCGTCGATGACGATCGGCGGGAGCGGTTCGATGGCCTCCGCCGCCACTCCCGAGCTGGCATCGCCACTCGACGATGGCATCGCCGTCGTCTGCATGTCCATCTCGCCCTGCTCGTAGTTGCGGACGTACGCCTCGGCGTCGATCGCGCACCGGCCGGCGGGGTCAGCGGTGGTGCTCGGGACCTCCGAGGTGGAAGGCTCGAGAGCTGGGCAGGCACTCGCACTGCCGGCGGAGTTACCGGCGACGGCGAGGCCTCCGGTGATGGCGACGGCCAGAGCGAAGCCCGGGAGCAAGGTGGGGAGGAAGCGCTTGAACATGCGCCTCTGACGTCGCGGCCCTGCCGCCCGGTTCCCGATCTTTGGTCGCTGTGACGACGTTAGTGACGGGAAATCGACCAATGAACCGCAGGCCGCCCAGAACGGGATGAACGGTCAGCCGCGTTGGTAGTTGGGGGCCTCGTTGGTGATCGTCACGTCGTGCGGGTGGCTTTCCTCGCGCCCCGCGGTCGTGACCCGCATGAACCTCGCGCGGGTGCGCAGCGATTCGAGCGTCGGCGTGCCCGCGTAGCCCAGCCCACTGCGCAGCCCGCCGACGAGCTGATAGACGACGTCACCGATCGAGCCGGCGTACGGAACGCGACCCTCGATCCCTTCTGGCACAAGCTTGTTCGTCGTGGCGCCGACGCCGCTCCCGTCGCGCTGGGCACTGGCGTAGCGGTCGGCGCCGAGACCCTGCATCGCTCCCATCGAGCCCATCCCGCGGTAGCTCTTGTAGCGGCGCCCTTCGAACAGCTCTAGCTCGCCCGGGCTCTCCTCGGTTCCGGCGAGCAGCGAGCCGAGCATCACCGTCTCGGCACCCGCCGCGATCGCTTTGACGATGTCACCCGAGTAGGTGATCCCGCCGTCGGCGATGACCGGAACCCCACGGCGGCGGGCCCGACGCGTCGCCGTCCAGATCGCAGACAGTTGCGGCATCCCCGCTCCGCTGATCACCCGCGTCGTGCAGATCGATCCGGCCCCGACGCCGACCTTGACGGCATCGGCGCCGGCGTCGGCGAGGGCGTCGACACCCTCTTCCGTCACGATGTTGCCGGCGACGACGGCGAGGTCCGGCCAGCCGCCTTTGATCCGCTCGATCGCCTTGATCACGCCGGCGGAGTGGCCGTGTGCCGTATCGATGGCGACGGCGTCGATGCCCCGGTTGACGAGCGCCTCGACACGGGCCTCGAGGTCGTCGCCGACCCCGACGGCGGCGGCGCAGCGCAACCGCCCGGCCTCGTCTCGGCTGGCGTTGGGGAACTCCTGGCGCTTCTGGATGTCCTTCACCGTGATCAGTCCGGCGAGCCGGCCGGCGCCGTCGACCAGCGGCAGTTTCTCGATGCGATGGCGCTGAAGGATCGCCTTGGCTTCGTCGAGCGAGGTCCCGACGGGCGCCGTGACAAGGCCGGTCGAGGTCATGAAGTCGGAGATCGGGCGCTCGAAGTCGGCGGCCTCGCAAAAGCGGATGTCGCGGTTCGTGAGGATCCCGACGAGGCGTCCGTCGCTGTCGGTGATCGGCACCCCGGAGAACTTGAAGCGGTGCATCAACTGCTCGGCCTCGTGGAGGGCGGCGTCGGCATTGAGCGTGACGGGGTCGGTGATCATCCCGCTTTGGCTGCGCTTGACCTTCTGCACCTCGGCGGCCTGATCCTCGATCGACAGGTTGCGATGGATCACCCCGATGCCGCCGTGGCGGGCCATGGCGATCGCCATGCGAGCTTCGGTGACCCTGTCCATCGCCGACGAGACGAGGGGGATCGCCAAGGTGATCTCGGCGGCGAACGTGGCGGTCGTGTCGACAGCGTCCGGCAGCGTCTCTGAATATCCGGGGACGATGACGACGTCGTCGAACGTCAGTGCCTCGTAGCGGTCGAACAGGCCGTCGTTGGGGTGGGGGGTGGCCTCGTTCATGGGTGGCGAGGTCCTTTCTCTGATGCGAGCGACTGAGCGCCAGCGAAGGAGCGGTTACAGGCGGCCTGCGCGGCCGGGGAACGCTTTGAACACAGTTCGGCGAGGACCTCCACGAGCAGGTCGTGTTCGGCGGCGTGAACCCGCTCGGTGAGCGAGTCGAACGTGTCATCGGCATTGATCGCAACGACAGCCTCGCCGAGGACCGGCCCGTCGTCGACCCCTTCGTCGGGCACGAGGTGGACCATCACCCCAGTGCGGTCGCGCTCGCCTCGGCGCGACTGCTCCCATGCCCGGCCGATGGCGTCCGTGCCCGGTAACTCGCCTGGCAATCCCGGGTGGAGATTGAGGACACGACCAGGGAACCGACCGAGGAAGTTCATCGTGAGGATGCGCATCCATCCGGCGAGGACGACGAGCTCGGCGCCGGCAGCCTCGACGACGTCGGCGAGTCTGCCGTCGTAGGTCGGCCTCGTCTCGCCATCGATGCGGGGGAGATGGCTGAAGCCGATGGCCGCGTCGGCAGCGCGGCGCAGGGCGAAGGCGTCTGCTCGGTCGGAGACGACATGGACCACCGAACCGTCGATGCGACCGGATCTACAGGCGTCGATGACCGCCTGGAGATTGCTGCCGGAGCCAGAAGCGAGGACGACGATGCGGCGCTTGCTCGCAGCTGTGCCTCCCATCCCTCGAAGCTAGGCGGTGAACCCCAAGGACGGCAACGACCCTGAACGAAAAGTCAACGCGAGAGGAGCCCGGCCGCAGATCTCGCTGCGGCCGGGCTCCTCGGACCCCCCACGATTGGTGTCAATCGCTGTGTGTCACATCGATTCGTGTCACCCAGCCGGCACGGACCGCGTGCGGTGGACCAGTCCGAGGACGACGAGCAGCGCCATTACACCGGCGCCGACGAAGGCGACGATGGCCGCGATCCCGGCGATCTCACCGATCGTCGACCAGGCGAACGTCGACAGCAGCAGGCCCCGCAGAGTCTCGCCGCGGAACAGGGAGTCTCGCTGGCCACTGATCTCGTCGACTGTGGCTTGAAGTTCGGCGATCGTTGCCTCGTCCTCGCCTGCGTCCTGAGCGGCGGCCAGCGCAGCGCGGGCCTCGCCTTGGGGCCCACCGAGCTCGGCGTACGTGGCGCCGTCGGCGATGCCCTCCAGGTGGCCGTCGATGAAGCTGGCGTACGCCTCGGCCTCAGCGCCCGTGGTGACCTGCTCGTCGGCGTACTGCACCAGGTCGGTGCGGCCTTCCTCCTCCAGGGAGGCGGCGTCGGGGAAGAAGACGTTCTGCGAGGACAACTCGTCACCGACGTAGTCATCAGCGAAGTTGCTGCCCCACGTGAGCAGCGCTCCGGCGGCGAGGAGGACAGCCGTGACGACAGCCCCGGCGGCGATCAACACGGTGTCGATCGTGCGCCTGTGGACGACGACGGCATCGTCGACCGGCGGCGTCGGCGTAGCGGTGGGCGGAGCGATGGATGGAGCGACGTCGGTCGACGTGCCCTGCTCCGAATCGATGACCTTCACGGGAACCTCCCTGGTTGTCTGATCTCGTGGTCCCGGCGGGGGACCGGCGGCTTGATTCGAGAGTACGAATCGACCAGGTGACGCCGCTCGGGCCAAAGGTCCCTCGCTCGGCGGCACGCGTCCCGACGTTGCCGCCGCTACCGCTGGTCGACGACGTGGAACCGGCGGCCGCTGACGTCTTCCGGCTCGATGCGCACGAAGCGGTGCTTGGGGGCGGCGTGCCAGGGGAACAGCGGCAGGTCGAGGGCCTCGAAGGCGTCCTGCATCCGCTCGATCTCGGTCGCCCGGCCCTTGGCGACGACGCTCCACGCCTCGCCGGCGTCGGCGTCATAGCCGTCGACCTCGAAGGCGACGCCGCGACCGAGTACGGCCGCGGCGAGCTTGGTCCCCTCGGCGGTGCGGAAGACGATCGTGCCGTGGTCGACCACGAAGTTGACGGGGAAGATGTCGGGTTGGTCGCCGAACGCGACCGCCAGGCGTCCGACGTCACAGGAGCGCAACAGGTCCCAGCAGGAATTGGCCTCCAGGATCGTGGTGCCCAAGCGGTCGGTCGTCATAGATCAACGATGCTTGGCGCGGAGAAGCTGGCCAAGGGTCGAAGGTCCCGCGATCGACGACGAATGGAAGACGAAAGGGTGCCAGCAGGACCGTTCGGCCTAATCGCTAAATCACCGTCAACGTCGAGAACACCTCGTGGAGCTCGGCGCCGCAGAACGTCGGCGAAGAAATTTCAGCGAGGCAACGATGAGCATTGACGTCACCGACCTCACATCCACGGAAGGAGAGATCGTCGAGACCGGCGAACTGGCGTCGATCATCACCGACGAGCTCGTGTGCGACTTAGCAATCCGTTTGAACCCGTTCGTAAAGCTCGGTGAGTCACCCGCGATCAACATCAGCCCCAACGGCTGGTTAGCCGATTACGTCGAACGGGTTGGATGGACAGAGGCTGAGGCCACGTACCCGGAGGTCGGCCGTTTCTCCACCGGCTGCGCGCCACGTTGGAGGAACTCGTCGCCGGGACCTAGGGGCTGGTCCACGAGTCCGGGTACTCAGCGGTTCAGATCGGGCGTCAGAGTTGGCGACGACGAGCGGCAATCACGACCAGCCAGCCGCTGGCGACCATGCCGGCGGAGACGACGAGACCTAGCGGTACGGAGCTCGCGCCGGTGCTCGCCAACCGCGTTGGCGGCATTGCGGTGGTCGTGGGATCCAGCTGGTCTCCGACCGCGAGTATCTCGACCTCGGCTGGATCGGCGGCCTGGAACGCCTGCGGCTCCGCCCCAACGGTGCGGACCGTCGCCACGGCGTTGTTGACGATCGTCGTACCCGCATCAGCCTCCGTCGCCACATAACTCACGGGCAACCCGAGGTCGGTGCTACACAACGTCTCACCAGGCTCGACGATCGTCTGCTCGTCGGGCACCGTGAGCAGTCCGAACTTGTCGTCATCCACCTGGATGACTTCGAGCGGAACATCACTCCTGTTCTCTCCGCAGTACGTGTAGTCGATCGTCTCGCCGACCTCGGCGACCCTCACGCTCGCGTCGTTCGTGAAGGTGAACGTGATACCCGGAGGCGGCGGCGTCAGCGTCGTCGTCGTCGACCTCCCCGATGTCGTCGTCGATCCGCCCGGCGTATTTGTGGTTGTGGTGGTGCTCGACGTCGTGGACGTCGAGACCTCGAACGCCACCGTCGTCGTCTCTGTCGGCCTGCGTCGTCTCTGTCGCCGCGTCGTCTCTGTCGGCTGCGTCGTCTCTGTCGTCGGCTCGTCGTCGTCTTCTGTCGGCTGCGTCGTCTCTGTCGGCTGCGTCGTCTCTGTCGGCTGCGTCGTCTCTGTCGTCGTCTCTGTCGTCGTCGTCGGTCGTCGTCTCTGTCGGCTGCGTCGTCTCTGTCGTCGTCGTCTCTGTTGGCTGCGTCGTCTCGGTCGTCGTCTCGGTCGTCGTCTCGGTCGTCGACTCTGTAGTCGTCTCGGTCGTCGTCTCTGTTGGCTGCGTCGTCTCGGTCGTCGACTCTGTAGTCGTCTCGGTCGTCGTCTCTGTGCTCGTCGTCTCGGTCGTCGTCCTGTGGCTGCGTCGTCTCGGTCGTCGTCTCTGTTGGCTGCGTCGTCTCGGTCGTCGTCTCGGTCGTCGTCTCTGTCGGCAGCGTCGTCTCCGACGGCTCAGTGGTCTCGGGAGGCGTCGGCGTCACCGCCGGGTTGCAGTCGTTGTTCAGAATCGCGGCACCTTCGGGCCAGTTGTATCCCGGATTCGGCTTCCCGTCCGACTGCTCGAACGGTTCGATGATGTCGCCCCACTTCACCGTGATCCCCGGGAACCAAACCGGTCCCGTGTGATTTCCGTGGCCACCACGGATCAGACTGGCCTCGTTGTGCATCTGCGGGTTGTATGGATTGAGACCCTGCAGGTCTAACGGATTGAGCTCGCCGCCAGAGCTCGTGCGATGACAGATTCGGATGTCCTTCTCCTGCCCCAGCAGACCCCTCAGAAGGTCCACGGCGACCGTCGACGACGCGGTCCCCTGAAACTCGCGTGGCTCGTCCTCCTGGGTTCGCACCGTCACCACCGCGTAGTTGTGGATGACGCTGCCGGCGTCCTCTGGTTGGACCGTGTAGCTGGCGACGTTGCCGATGTCGGTGTTACAGATCGACTCGCCGGGACCGACGACCGTCTGCACCGACGGCAACTCGATGATCACACCCAGGCGGTCATCGACGACCCTCACGACCTCCAACGGGATCGTGCTCGTGTTCGTGCCGCAGTAGGTGTACTCAACGATGTCGCCGACGATGGCCCTCGACTGGCTCGGCGTCGAGACGAACGTGAACGTCACGTCTGGCGGCGCCTCCGGTCCCTCACATGCAGCCGCCGTGACGTCCTCGCTGAGCTCGACCTGCCCTCCGGAACCATCATCGATCGTCACTGTCGTGGCGACCTGCTGATCGGTGTCCGGGCCGTCGACGGTGATCGTTGCCGACGCCGAACTGAGGGCCGGAACCGGGTTCGGTTCCAACGGAACCTCGGCCGAGGTCGTGATCATCTGGACCGGGGTCAACCCGTTGTTGATCAATTGCCACGACACCGTCGTCTGACCGGTCTCCGGGTCACACTCGGCGTTCGCCGAGTACACGACCGACGGAGCAATCGGTGTCGGCAACACAGTCGTCGCGGATGCCTCAGTCGTCGTCGATCCCTCAGTGGTCGTTGACCCGTCGCTCGGCGGCCCGGTAGTCGATGTCGGCACTGACGTCGTTTCTGGCGGCGCGGGAGCCGTCGTAGGCGCTTCAGTCGGCGTCGGCTCGTCTGGCGGCGCGGGTTGGGTGGCCGCTGCTGATTGCGATACCAACGTCACTACTGCCACCGTGCCGACGACTGCGAGCAACCGAAGCCCGCGTTGGCGAGCATTCGCGGCCGTCACGGTCCGGCGAGCTAGCGCGATCCAAGACATGAGAATCTCCGAAGCTGGGGGGCGGGGGCAACGGTCGACCAAGGTAGATCATCCGGGCGTTGGCGGCAGCTATGAGCACCCGCTCACCCACGCCCGACGATCCGCGCCAGCTGGCGACGATCCCGCCCACAGTCTCGGCGATCCAAGGTCCTCCCTGTCGCGTCGGGACGCCACGAGCGTTGAGTTTGCCGGCGATCGCCGACAGCGTCTCGCCCCGAGCGACCCACTCGACCATCTCGGCGACGACCGCCGCCTCGGCTGGCTCGGCAACCTGGCGTCGAGTGTCGCTGCCGCCCGCCGCAGGATCATGCTCCAGGCCGACACGCTTGCATCCGTACGGGCGCTCGCCGTTCAGCTTGCGGTAGCGACGAGCTCGGCGTGCTTGCCTCGGAGCCGTCGCCTTGAACCTGCCGTCGGCGTTCTCCAAGTCGTAGTCGCCGCCGGACACCGACACGACGGACTCGATCAACGTGACGAAGTCTTCGAGCTCCGGCGGGTTGCGGTGGAGGCGGTCCACGTCCCAGACGATCACCGCGTCGATGACGTGGTTCTTGATGTCCTCGCAGAGCGCCTCGTAGGCGGGTCGACGCTTGCCGGAGAACGCCGAGCGGTCCGTCGCAGTGAAGGTCGTGCACCTCCCAGCCGCGCTTCGACGCCCCCGCCCGACAGTCGGCCTCCTGGCGTTGCGTGCCAAGAGACCGCCGCCGGTCGGGATCCGCCACGTCGATGTCGAACCGGGAGATGCGGACGTATAAGCCCGCCTGCTTGACAGCTTTGGAACCCATTGGGTTCCTAAGCTGACAGACCGTTCCGTCCTCCTGGCACCCCTTCGGTTGTCATGGGGCGCCGTTGCCCCGTGGAGTTCAGCCGGTCGTGGCCGGCTCGGTGCCCATCGGCTCTGTGCCGGCGGGAGCAGTGCCGGACGGGGCGGCTGCAAATTCGGTCACGGTGATGGCGCCCTCGACGAGCGTGCCGTCGGGACCGACTGCGTACCACACCTCGCCGACGCCCTGGCCGTTGACGTCGCCGGGGGCGGCGTCGCCTGCGAACGTGTACAGCGGCCAGTCGCCGACCTTCAACATCGCTCCAGCTTCAGCATTCTCGACGGTGCTCCACAGCGCCGGGTCGAGGACGGCGGGGTCATGCTCACCGATGACCGCCGCCGGCCAGTTGCCGAGGCAGTCGCCGGTGCACGTGCTCTCGCCATCGGTGTCGTTGAGGAACGCATAGAGCGTCATTCCCGCACCGTTGACGACGATCGGCCCGGCCGAGGTCTCACGCGTGTTGACGAGCGTGGCCGGAGCGCCGAGTGGTCCGACGACGTACCACACGTCACCGACGGCCTGGCCGTTGACGTCGCCAGGAGCGGTGTCACCAGCGAAGCGGTACAGCGGCCAGTCACCCATCTTGAGCATCGTGCCGGCCTCGGCGTTCTCGACGGTGCTGAACAGCGATGCATCGAGGTCGCCGACGTTGAGCTCGCCGCCCTCGACGACTGCCGCCGGCCAGTTGGCCAGACAGTCGCCGGTGCAGGTGCTCTCGCCGTCGGTGTCGTTGAGGAAGGCGTACAGCGTGAATCCTTCCTGGTCGACGAGGATCGTGCCGAGCGAACTCTCAGAGAAATGGACGAGCGCGTCGGGATCCATCGCCGCATCAGTGCCCTCGGGCGCCGCCGCGGCATCCGTCGCCGGCGGCGTCGGGTCAGGCCCGTAGGTCGATTCGGCGGCCACCGTCGCCGATCCGAACGCGAGCACGGCGAGTGATGCCGTGACGAGTGAAGTGGTAGTGCGGTTCATACCTAGCTGTACGCCACAGTCACCGACGCGGTTCGCGGTCGGTAGGTTCGGGTCATGGCCGTCTACCTCTGCCACGAACAACCTGACCTCGTCGAGCACGACGCACGTGTCGTCGATGCTCGCCCTGGGCGAGTGCAGCTCGACCGATCGGCATTCCATCCAGGTGGTGGTGGACAGGTAAGCGATGCCGGGTGGATCGAGTACCCCGGTGGGGTGGTCGCCGTCACGGGAATCGAGCCGGCGGCGGCCGATGCGCCCGTGTGGCACCTGCTCGACGACGACTCCCTCGAGCTGTCCGGGACGGTCGTCGTGCGGGTCGACGACGAGCGCCGGGCCAGGGTCGCGTCGCTGCACACCGACTCGCACATCCTCAACGCCCTCGTCTTCGAGCGCTTCCCTGGCACGCTCGTGACAGGCGCCCAGATCAACGCCGACGGCACCGGTCGGATGGACTTCGACCTGTCGCAGATCGACAACGACGTGCTGCGCGGCCTCGACGCCGGTGTCAACGAGGTGATCGCGCAGGCCCTCGACGTGCGCAGCGTGTACGTCCCCGCGTCCGAAGCCGACGCCACCGCCGGGCTTGTCCGCAGCCTCTCGGTCGCCCCACCGCCGACGTCCGACGGCACGTTGCGCGTCATCGACATCGACGGCGTCGACCGCCAGGCCTGCGGCGGCACGCACCTGTCGAACACCGCTCAGTCGGAGCCGTTCCGCATCACGAAGGTCGAGAACAAGGGCAAGCGCAACCGGCGGATCCGCTTCGAGCTCGCCTGACGGCGAGCTACGTTCTCGGCGATGGGCGATGCTGGGGAGCCGCTTTACTACCACGACTATCTGCAGCTCGACCAGCTGCTCGCCTGCCAGCAACTGGAGAGCGATCGGCAGGCGCGTACCGCCCACGACGAACTGTTGTTCGTCATCGTCCACCAGGCCTACGAGCTGTGGTTCAAGCAGATCCTCCACGAACTCGATGGGGTGATCGGCATCTTCGCCGGGGTGGTGGCCGACCGCGACATGCTGCGAGCTGTCGATCATCTGCACCGGGTCGCCGAGATCGAGCGGCTGCTGCTCCATCAAGTCGACGTGCTCGAGACGATGACGCCGCTCGACTTCTTGGACTTCCGCGATCTGCTCGTACCTGCATCGGGGTTCCAGAGCGTGCAGTTCCGGATGATCGAGAATCGGCTCGGGGTCGACGCCGGCAGCCGGCCGCGCATCGCCGGCTCGGTGTACACGACGCGCTTCTCGCCGGCACACCGTCAGCTGATCGAGCGATCCGAGCTTGAGCCGAGCCTGTTCGCCGAGATCGAGGCGTGGCTGGAGCGCACGCCGTTCCTCACCGTCGACGACTACGAGTTCTGGCACGAGTACCGCGCCGCCGTCGAACGATCCGTGGCGGCCGATCGCCGACCGATCGTCGATGATCCGCGACTCGACGACGAGGAGCGGGCTCGGCGCCTCGACGCCTTCGACCGATCGACCGCCCACTACGCCGCGGCGTTCGATCCGGCGGTGTACGCACAGCACGACCCGGGCTATCGCCCGCGCCTCTCGCATCGGGCATTCCAGGCTGCGCTGTTGATCAACCTGTACCGCGACGAGCCCGTCGTGCAGATGCCGTTTCGACTGCTCGCCACGTTGATGGATGTCGACGAGGCGCTGACCAACTGGCGCTACCGCCACGCCCTGATGGTCCGGCGGATGATCGGCGGGCGGATGGGCACCGGCGGCACGTCCGGCTACGACTACCTCGAGGAGTCGGCGAAGCAAGCCCGAGTGTTCACCGACCTGTTCAACCTGTCGACGTTCCTGTTGCCGCGGGCGGACATCCCGCCGCTCCCCGAGGCGATCGAGCGGGCGATGGGGTTCTTCCTCTCCGGACGGGAGCAGCCGTGACGCCTGCCGATGAGCACGAAGCTCTGCGGCGCGACGAGGCGGATCCGGGCCATCGCGACCTGTTCCACGTACCGCCGGGTGGTGGGGCGTACGCAGCGTGCGCCTACCTCGCCGGCAACTCGCTCGGTCTTCAGCCGAAGTCCACCGCCGACGAGCTGGTCGCCGAGTTGGCTGCTTGGCAACACCTCGGCGTCGAGGGGCACTTCGAGGCCGACCGTCCCTGGTTCTCCTACCACGAGTTGCTCACCGCGCCGGCTGCCCGACTGGTCGGTGCGCTGCCCGTCGAGGTGGTGGCGATGAACTCGCTCACCGTCAACCTCCACCTCCTGATGGTGTCGTTCTACCGACCGACCGCCATCCGCCACACGATTCTCGTCGAGGACACGACGTTCCCGTCGGACAGCTACGCCGTGCGCAGCCAAGCCGCCTTTCACGGATTCGACCCGGACACGGCGGTCGTGCGCCTGGGCACCGAAGACCTCAACTCAGAGGTGCTCTCGTACCTCGAGCGCGACGGCGACACGGTTGCCCTCGTGTTGCTGGGCGGGGTCAACTTCCTCACCGGCGAGCTGCTCGACATCCCGGCGATCACATCGGCCGGCCATGCCGCCGGGGCGATCGTCGCCTGGGATCTCGCCCATGCGGCCGGGAACGTCCCGTTGACGCTGCACGACTGGGAGGTCGACTTCGCCGCCTGGTGCTCGTACAAGTACCTCAACGCCGGCCCCGGATCGGTCGGCGGGGCGTTCGTTCACGAACGGCATCTCGGCGACTCGTCGCTGCCGCGCTTCGAGGGCTGGTGGAGCAACGACCCGGCGACGCGCTTCGAGATGGCGCCGGTCGCCAGGCCCCCGGCCAGCGCCGACGCCTGGCAGGTGTCCAACCCGCCGATCCTGGCGATGAGCCCGCTGCGCACCTCGCTCGAGCTTTTCGACAAGGTCGGGATCGACGCCTTGCGTCAACGCAGCGAGCGACTCACCGGCTACCTGGAGGCGTTGCTCGACACCGTGGGCCCGGCCGCCGTCCTCGTGACCCCACGCGACCCACGACGGCGAGGGGCCCAGCTCTCGCTGCGCGTCTCTGGCGACGCCGCGGCCAAGGTCGCCGACCGGCTTCGCCACGAGCACGGTGTGGTCGTCGACGCCAGGCCGCCCGACATCGTCCGCCTCGCGCCGGTCCCGTTGTACTCGACCTACCACGACTGTTGGCGGGCCGCCGTCGCCCTCGGCCAGGTCCTCGGGGTCGATCGTTGAGCGATCGGCGCGACGACGTCACCGTGATCGGTGCCGGTCTCGCCGGATGCCTGCTGGCCTGCTTCCTCGCTCGCCGCGGCCGGCGGGTGACGATGTACGAGCGACGTCCCGACCCTCGCCAGGGCACCGCCGAGCGAGGGCGCTCGATCAACCTGGCGATCTCCGAACGCGGCCTCGACGCATTGCGCCGGATCGGCCTGGCCGACGCGGTGATGGCCGACGCCCTGCCGATGCGCGGCCGGATGGTCCACCCAGTGCGGGGGCCGCTCGACTTCCAGTCCTACTCGCTCGACGGTGACCGGGCGATCAACTCGATCAGCAGAGCGGCACTCAACCACGCCCTGCTCGACGCCGCCGAGGCGGCGGGGACGGTGGAGATCCGGTTCGATCACCAACTCGTGGACATCGACCTGGACTCGGGCCCCCCGATGTCGATGACGTTCGACACACCGTCCGGCAAGGCACTGGCAGACGCCGAGGTGGTGCTCGGCGCCGACGGCTCCGGCTCGGCCGTCCGCGGTCAGCTGCTCGGTGCCGGGGCACTCGACGAGCACCTCGACTTCCTCGACTACGGCTACAAGGAATTGCACATCCCGGCGCTGCACATCCCGGGTGAGCACGGCGAGTTCGCCCTCGACCCGGCAGCCCTGCACATCTGGCCGCGCGGCTCGTCGATGATGATCGCCCTCCCCAATCCCGACCACTCGTTCACGTGCACGCTGTTCTGGCCGAACGGTGGGCCGGGCTGCTTCGCCGCGCTGAGCAGTCCGGCGGCGATCGAGCGACACTTCCGCCGCGAGTACCCGGACTTCGTGCCGCTGGCGCCGACCCTCGTCGAGGACTACCAGCACAATCCCGTCGGGCTGCTCGGCACGGTCCATGCCGCGCCGTGGCACGCGGGCGGCCGGATCGGCGTGCTCGGCGACGCCGCTCACGCCATCGTCCCGTTCTACGGGCAGGGCGCCAACTGCGCGTTCGAGGACGTCGTCGAGCTCGACCGCTGCCTCGACGAGACCGACGACGCGTGGGACCTCGCCTTGCCGCTGTTCGAGGAGCGCCGCCGGGCGAACACCGAGGCGATCGCGGCGATGGCCCTGGAGAACTTCGTCGAGATGCGCGACCGTGTGGCATCGCCGATCTATCGGCTGGCGAAGCGATTCGAGCACGGCCTGGAGCGGGCGCTTCCCGGTGTGTATCGGTCGCGCTACGAGCTGGTGTCGTTCACGACGACGCCATACGCCGAGGTGCGCCGGCGGGTCCGTCTGCAGCACACAGCCCTCGGTGTCCTGGCTGCGCTCTTCTTGGTGCCAGTCGTGACGAAGCTCGCAAGGATTGACACCCAGAAGGGGCGAAGGCGATGAGCGAATCCAAGATCGTGTCGGGACTGCCGACCCCGCGTGGCCGCTACCCGCACGTGAAGCTGGCCGGCGGGTTTGCCTACGTGTCGGGTACCAGTAGCCGGCAGCCGGACGACACGATCGCCGGCGCCGAACTCGACGCCGACGGCGAGGTCCATCTCGACATCGGCGTGCAGACCCGCACCGTGATCGAGAGCGTCGGCCGCATCCTGGAGTCGGTCGGGGCGAACTTGGCCGACCTCGTAACGGTGACGACGTACCTCGTCGACATGGCCGACTTCGCCGCGTACAACGAGGTCTATGGAGAGTTCTTCGACGAGGCGACCGGGCCGGCACGCACGACCATCGCGGTCCGCGAGTTGCCCCATCCGCACCTGCTGATCGAGATGCAAGGGATCGCTGTGCTACCGAGGAGGTGACGATGGGTGAGGTGAACCAGACACTCAACTTCGAGGCGTGGGTCGCCGAGAATCTGCAGTTGCTGAAGCCGCCGGTCGGCAACAAGGCGCTGTTCCCCGCCGGCGATGACTTCATCACGATGGTCGTCGGCGGGCCGAACCAACGCACCGACTATCACGTCGACCCCTACGAGGAGTTCTTCTACCAGGTCAAGGGCAACATCCACGTCAACGTGATGACGGACGACGGGCCTGGCCGGGTCGACATCCACGAAGGCGAGATGTGGGTGCTGCCGCGCAACCTTCCCCATTCGCCACAGCGACCCGAACCCGGATCGATCGGTCTGGTGATCGAGCGGGTACGCGAGGAGGGCACGCTCGAGAGGTTCCGCTGGTACTGCGCCGAGTGCAACGCGATCGTGCACGAGGTCGAGGTGCAGGTTCGTGACATCGTCACCGACCTGCCACCGCTGTTCAACGCCTTCTACGACAGCGAGGAGGCCAGGACGTGCCCCAACTGTGGCGTGCTGCACCCTGGCAAGGGCGCTTGATTCGATGGCCGAGGTGACGGCCCCCGTCGTCGACGTGCACACCCACGTCGTCCCCCAGGGCTGGCCCGATCTCGCCGTCGTCACCGGCAGCGACGGCTGGCCGTGGCTGCGTGTCGAGTCCGAGCGAGCGGCGATGATCATGGTCGGCGACGCTGAGTACCGCCCGATCCGCTCCGTCTGTTGGAGTGCCACCGACCGGCTCGTCGACATGGACGACGACGGCATCGACCGCCAGGTGGTATCGCCCACGCCGCTGTTCTTCGGCTATGAGCGGGCGGCCGGGGAGGCGGTCAAGGTCGCCAAGATCTTCAACGACCTCACCTTGGAGTGCGTCGCCGCCGGGGGAGACCGGCTGATCCCGTTCTGCCAGGTACCGCTCCAGGATCCCGACGCCGCCTGCGCAGAGCTCGACCGCTGCCTGGCGGCGGGTCACGCCGGCGTGGAGATCGGCAACCACGTCGGTGAGCGGGACCTCGACGACGAGGGCACAATCCAGTTCCTCGAGCACTGCGCCGACGTCGACGCCCCGGTGTTCGTGCACCCGTGGGACATGCCGTCGGGTCCACGGCACGACCGCTGGATGGCCCGCTGGCTGTCTGGGATGCCCGCCGAGACGCATCTCTCGGTGCTGGCGATGATCCTCGGCGGGGTGTTCGATCGGGTGCCCCCGACGCTGCGGATCTGCTTCGCTCACGGTGGGGGCAGCTTCCCGTACTGGCTCGGCCGTCTCGACAACGCCTGGCATCGCCGGGGCGAGCTCGTGCGCGGCCACTCGGCCCATCCTCCGAGCGAGTACACCGACCGCTTCTTCGTCGACAGCGTGGTGTTCCACCCCGCGGCCCTGCGCCTGCTCGTCGACACGATGGGCGACGACCAGGTCGTCGTCGGCAGCGACTATCCCTACCCGCTCGGCGAACGCCCCGCCGGCCAGGTCGTACGCCACGCAGAGTTCCTGACCGACGACCAGCGCGCCAAGCTGCTGTCGGCCAACGCCCTGCGCTTCCTCGGGACGGCGTAGCGCCCTCGTCGCCACCGATGGGTGTTCAGGGACGGACGGTCCCAACACCATCGGTCGTCAGAAGAAGTCGGTGGCGAACATGCGGCGGCGTTCGCCGGAGAGCCGGCTGGTGACCGTCCAGGCGATCTCGACGAGCACGATCCCCACCGCGCCGCACACGAACGCCGAGGTCGTGGCCGCGACGTTGGACGGGTCGAGGGCGAAGAAGTCGCGGGTGAACGGCCAGGCGAACAGGATCACGTAGGCGATCACCGAACCGCCGATCAGCACAAGCTTCCACCACGTGTACGGGCGGGCGACGACGGCGAGCACCCACATGGCGATGGTGATCAGCGTGATCAGCGCCGACGTGCTGGCCTGCATGCGCTGCTCCTCGGTCTCCGTCGGTCCGGCGTAGGCGAGCAGGTACGACACGAACGTGGCAACGCCGATGATCACCCCCGAGGGGACCGCCAGGCGCATCACCCGCTTCACGAACCCTGGCCGGGCGCGCTCGTTGTTCGGGGCCAGCGAGAGGATGAAGGCGGGGATGCCGATCGTGAACCACGCGGCGATCGTCACGTGCCGTGGCAGGAACGGGTAGGGCAGCGGATCGATATCGCTGATCTCCGAGAGCACCCCGGTCACGCCGACGAGCAGGGCCAGCAGCACGGAATACACGGTCTTCGTGAGGAACAGGTTGGAGACCCGCTCGATGTTGCCGATGACCCGCCGGCCCTCGCCGACGACGTAGGGCAACGTGGCGAAGCGGTTGTCGAGCAACACGATCTGGGCGACGGCCCTCGTCGCCGGGCTGCCCGAGCCCATCGCCACGCCGATGTCGGCATCCTTCAGGGCGAGCACGTCGTTGACCCCGTCGCCGGTCATCGCCACGGTGTGGCCACGCGACTGCAGCGCTCCGACCATCGCCCGCTTCTGGTCGGGCCGGACGCGACCGAACGTCGTGGCCTTGTCGAGCGTGTCGGCGAGAGCTTCGCGGTCCTCGGGCAGCGAGCGGGCGTCGACGGGGGAGTCGCCACCCGGCAGGCCCAACGACCCGGCGACGGCTCCGACGGACACGGCGTTGTCACCGGAGATCACCTTGACCCTGACGTCCTGGCTGGCGAAGTACTCCAGCGTGGCCTTGGCGTCCGGACGCACCCGCTGTTCGAGGACGACGAGCGCCTGCGGTGTCACGGTGCCTGGCGCGTCTCCGGCATCGACGGGGCGGTCGGCTCGGCCGAGCAGCAGCACGCGCAGCCCCGAGCTGCCGATCTCCTGGGCCTGCACCGCCGTCGACGTCTGTCCGTCGAGGAGCACGTCAGGAGCGCCGAGCAGCCAGTTGCCGTTGTCGCCGAAGGACTGACCGCTCCACTTCTTGGCCGACGAGAACGGCGCCACGGCGGTCGGCTCGCCCCAGCCCGGGGCGTCGGGGATCGCCTCCTTGATCGCCTCGATGCTGGCGTTGGGCCGTGGGTCGGCGGCAGCCAGCGCCGCCAACGCCTGTCGGGCGCTCGCTTCGTCGGTGTGCTCCGTCGCCCGAACCTCGGTCAGCCGCATCCCGTTCTCCGTCAGCGTGCCGGTCTTGTCGGCGCACACGACATCGACGCGAGCGAGCCCTTCGATGGCCGGCAGCTCCTGGACGAGACACTTGCGCCGGCCCAAGCGGATCACGCCGACGGCGAAGGCCACCGACGTCATCAGGACGAGACCTTCCGGCACCATCGGCACCAAGGCGGCGACCATCCCGGTGAGGGCGCGTGACAAGGACTCATCGCTGGCGAACAGCTGGTTGTAGATGATCAGCAGACCGGCGGGGATCATCAGGTAGGTGATGAACTTGAGGATCTGGTCGATTCCCGAGCGCAGCTCCGAGCGCACGAGGGTGAACCGACTGGCCTCCTCGGCGAGCTTCGCGGCGTAGGCCTCTCGTCCCACCTTGGTGGCCCGATAGGCACCGCTGCCGGCGGCCACGAAGCTGCCAGACAGGATCTCGGCCCCGACGGGCTTGTCGACGGGATCGGCCTCTCCGGTGAGCAGCGACTCGTCGATCTCCAGGGCCCCGGCTTCGACGACCACGCCGTCGACGACGACCTGGTCACCGGAACCGAGCTCGATGACATCGTCGAGGACCACCTCGCGCGGCGTCAGCGCCGAGACCGACCCGTCGCGGCGCACCATCGGTCGGGCTTGGCTGACGATGGCGAGCTGGTCGAGGGTGCGCTTGGCGCGGACCTCCTGGATGATCCCGACACCGCTGTTGGCGATGATCAACAGGCCGAACATCCCGTCGATCGGCGAGCCGGTGGCGAGGACGATCGCCAGCAGCACACCGAGGATCGCGTTGATCCGCGTGAACACGTTCGCCCGGACGATCTCGCGTACCGATCGGGAGGCCCGATCCGGAACGTCGTTGGTCGCACCCCGGGCGATCCGCTCGGCGACCTCGGCGGCGCTGAGCCCCGTGTCGACACCCGCCGACATCGTGTCCATCGACGTCAACGACGCGTGAGGCGGACGCGTCCGGCGGCGGGATCATGGGCGACGAGCTGCCCGATCACCCAGGTTTCCTCGGCGATCGCCGACCGCACGACGCTCGGCGTCGTCAGGGGCGCAGACAACCACCATGCCGATGCCCATGTTCAGCGTGCGGTGCAGCTCGTGGTCGTCGAGGGCGCTGGCCAGCTCGGCGACGAGCCGGAACAGCGCCGGGCGCGGCCACGAGTCGAGGTCGACGACCGCATCGACCTCGCCAGGGAGCACTCGCGGGAGGTTCTCAGGCAGGCCGCCACCCGTGATGTGGGCGAGCGCCTTGACGGCGCCGGTGGCGACGGCCGCTTCGAGGACCGCCAGGTAGTTGCGGTGCGGTTCGAGGAGCGCCTCGCCGAGTGGACGGTCGAACCCCGCCGGGGTGACGTCCATCGGGATCCAGGCGAACAGCTTGCGCAGCAGCGAATAGCCGTTGGTGTGCGGGCCGCTCGACGCCACGCCGATCAGCACGTCGTCGACGGCGACGTCGGGGCGCGGCAGCAGCGCGTCGCGCTCGGCGACGCCGACGAGGGTGCCGGCGATGTCGAACGAGCCAGGGGAGTAGACGCCAGGCATCTCGGCGGTCTCGCCGCCGAGCAACGTGCAGCCGGCGGCGTCGCAGGCGTCCGCCATCCCGCTGACCATCTCGGCGACGAGGTCGGCATCGAGCTTGCTCGCCGCCACGTAGTCGAGGAAGAACAGCGGCCGGGCGGACTGCACGAACACGTCGCCGACGCAGTGGTTGACGATGTCGTGGCCGAGCCCGCGAACCCGCCCGAGGCGTGCCGCCAGCTCGACCTTCGTGCCGACGCCGTCGGTCGAGGCGACGAGGACGGGGTCGTCCATCGCCGCGATCGCCTTGGCCGAGAAGGCGCCGCCGAAGCTTCCGACGCCACGGACGACTTCGGCACCGTGGGTCCGCTCGACGGCGTGGCGCATCTCCTCGACGGCCCGGTTGCCCTCGACGATGTCGACGCCGGCCGCGGCATACGAGGCCAACGCCGCCCCGGGGGCCCGCCAACCGATGTCCCGGCGGTACTGCATGCCGGCGAAGCTGACCTGCTCGATCGCCGCGTAGGCGTTGGCCCGGGCGGCGCCGAGATCGTCACCGAGCCCGGTGACGGCGAGCACCCGACCGCCGGCCGTGCGTCCCTCGGCGATGCCCGCCGGGAACAGCAGGGCGCCGTCGAGCTGCTCGTCGGTGGGCACGCTGACCTCGTCGCCGGCGCGTGGGTCGGCCGGATACCCGGCCGCCGCGGCGACGACGGTGCAGGATGCGCCGGGACGGATCGTCACGTCGGCGTCGGCGAGACGGGCCTGGGTCGCGGCGACGGCGATCGCCGCGAGGTCGCCGTCGAGCAGCGGCAAGATGGCCTGCGCCTCTGGGTCGCCGAAGCGGACGTTGTACTCCACGAGACGCGGGCCGTCTGCGGTCAGCATCAACCCGGCGAAGAGGACCCCGACGTACGGCGTGCCGGCGTCGGCGAAGTGGTCGAGGATCGGCTGGACGAAGGTGGCGACCAACTCGGCTGCCCCGTAGGGCACCGGGGCGGGGGCGTAGGCGCCCATCCCGCCGGTGTTCGGGCCGACGTCCCCCTCGCCGATGCGCTTGTGGTCCTGGGCGAGCGGCAGGGCGACGGCGGTGGTCCCGTCGCACAGGGCGATCAGCGAGCACTCCGGGCCGCTCATCCGCTGCTCGACGACGAACGGGCCAGTCGTGGCGCGGATCGCGGCGATCGTCTCGTCGTCGGTGTCGGGGACGGTGACCCCCTTGCCGGCCGCCAGGCCGTCGAGCTTGACCACGATCGGGTGGCCTGCCTGCCGGTACCACTCGATCGCTGCGTCTCGCTCGTTGCTCTCGAAGCGGGCGTAGGCGGGGCCGGGGATGCCGAGGTTCGCCGCCAGCTCGCGGGCGTAGCTCTTGGAGGACTCGAGGCGGGCCAGCTCCGCTGTCGGGCCGAAGCAGGGGATGCCTCGTGCCGCACATTCGTCGGCCACCCCGGCTACCAGCGCGGCCTCCGGGCCGGGGATCACGAGGTCCGGCTGCTCGGACTCCAGGTTTGGAAGCTCTGGAAGGAGGCTTGTCTCGTGGCCGTGTCGGCGACATGCCCAGGCGATCGCTTGCTCCCGGCCGCCGCTGCCGATGACGAGGACGCGCATCGTGAACCGCTATCTGGGCGGCCGAAGGCCGTGAATCCGGACCGGGGGCCGCCCAGATCGGGAATTGGACCGGAGGCCGCCCAGAACGGTCACGCCAGGACGCCCTCGAAGCTCAGCTTGGCGTGGGTGTCGGCGACGGCGATGGGGTAGTCGCCGGTGTAGCACGCGTTGCAGTAACCGGCGGTGGCAACGTCGTCGTAGCCGATCCCCCGCATCATCCCCTCCAACGACAGGAACGCCAGGCTGTCGGCGCCGATCCGCTCCCGAGTCTCGTCGACGGTCAGGCGGGCCGACATCAGGTCGCCGTCGTGACCCATGTCGACGCCGAAGTGGCAGGGATGGATGATCGGCGGGCAGGTGATCCGAACGTGGACCTCGGTGGCCCCGGCGTCGCGCACGAGCTTGACGAGCGGCCCGGCGGTGGTGCCGCGCACGAGCGAGTCGTCGATCATCACGACGCGCCGGCCACGGAGATTCTCGGGCAGCGAGTTGTACTTGAGGGCCACGCCGCGCTCGCGGATCTCCTGGGTCGGCTCGATGAACGTGCGTCCGATGTAGCGGTTCTTGATCAGCCCGTCGTTGAACGGCACGCCGCTCTCCCGCGAGTAGCCGATCGCCGCGGGGATCGAGGAGTCGGGGACCGGGATCACCACGTCGGCGTCGACGCCGGACTCACGGGCCAGCTCGACGCCGAGTGCCTCGCGCACGTGGTGCATGTTGCGGCCGTCCCACACCGAGTCGGGGCGCGAGAAGTAGACGAACTCGAACGTACAGCGGGCGCCCTGTCTCGCCGGCGTGAGCGCTTGGCGGCGATGCAGCTCGGTGCCCTGCAGGGTGACGATCTCGCCGGGGGCGACCTCCGAGATGTCGCTGCAGCCGAGCGTGGCCAGGGCACACGTCTCGCTGGCGACGGCGTATCCCCCGCGGGGCAGGCGTCCGACCGAGAGCGGCCGGAATCCCCACGGGTCGCGCACAGCGAGGACCCGGTCGCCGCACAGCAGGACGAGCGAGAAGGCACCCTTCCACGCTGGCAGCGTGCGCTCGATGCGGTCCTCCCAGGTCTGCCCGCCGGCGGCGGCGAGCATCAGTGTCATCACCTCAGAGTCGCTCGAGGCCGTCAGCCCGAACCCCCTCGAGAGCAGCTCCTCGCGGAGGCTCCCCGTGTTGACGATGTTGCCGTTGTGGGCGAGGGCCAGCGGACCGTGCATCGTCTCGACGACGAACGGCTGGATGTTGCGGTCACTGCTGCCACCGGTCGTCGAGTAGCGGGTGTGCCCGATGGCGTGGTAGCCGACGAGCGGTGCCAGCGCCTCGCGGGTGAACACGTTGGAGACCAGCCCCGGCTGCTTGTGCACGCGGACCCGCCGGCCGTCACTGACCGCCAACCCGGCAGCCTCCTGGCCGCGGTGCTGCAACGCGAACAGCCCGAAGAACGCCAGCTGGGCGACGCCATCGCCGTGGGGCGTCGACAACCCGAGGATCCCGCACTCCTCCTGCGGAACGTCCTCGTCGAGCGCCGTGACGAACAGGTCACGACTCATAGCCCACCGTCCGACTGCGCCAGGATGTCCGCGAGGCGGCCGGCGATCCGTTCGCCGATGGGGTAGTCGGCGCGCTCGAACGGCAACCCGGTGAGCCGTTGGAAGGCATCGATGTAGCGGTTGGTCGTCGCGGCGACGACCTCGGTGCCGAGCGGGGGAGGATCACCATCGCCACGGTACCCACTGTCGGCGAGTGCTTGGCGCACCGGCTCCTTGTCCAGGCTCTCCGGGTCGTCGTCGGCGGCGAGACGTTCCTCGTAGGTGTCGGCGACCCAGTAGCGCGACGAGTCCGGGGTGTGCACCTCGTCGATCAACAGGACCTCGTCGTCATCGGTGACGCCGAACTCGTACTTCGTGTCCGCGAGGATCAGGCCGGCCTCGGCAGCGATGCGCTGCCCCTCCGTGAACAGCTCGATGGCGACCGCAGCGACCTGTTCCCACCGCGCTGCCGGCACGAGGCCGCGTTCGACGACCTCGGCCAACGTCAGCGGCTCATCGTGGGCGCCGGAGCCGGCAGCCGGCTTCGTCGTCGGGGTGACGATCGGCTCGGGGAGCAGCGTGTTCTTCCGCACGCCGTCGGGAAAGCGGTAGCCGTAGATCGTTCGGGCCCCGGTCGCGTAGAGCTGCCACAGCGAGGTCGACGTGACGCCGGTGATCGCCCCGCGCACGACCACCTCGACCGACAGTGGTGTCGTCGCCCTGGCGATCAGCACGTTGGGGTCGGGCACGCCGATCACATGGTTGGCGACGATGTCGCTCGTGCGCCCGAACCACCACGCCGCCAACTCGTTGAGGACCTGGCCCTTGTAGGGGATCCCGGCGATGATGCGGTCGAAGGCGGACAGGCGGTCGGTCGTGACGAACAGCCTCCGGTGCGAGTCGTCGTCGATGCGGTACGACACGCGCACCTTGCCGTCACGACGGTCCGCCAACGGCAGGTCGATGTCGACGAACGGTTCGGGGAGCAGCTCAGCCGACATCATTGCGTTCCCCGGCCACGCAGGCCGCTTCTGGCCGCTCGCTCGCTGGCGCTCGCTCGCTCGCATCGGTACACGGGTCAACGCACATACTTGAGCGCCGATCGAAACAGGCTGAGCCCGAGGGTGCTGGCGGTGGCCGGGTCGCGGCGGTGTCGGGGATGCTGGTGGACGACACTGTGGTTCTCCGGATGGGGCATCAGCCCGAGGACGAGGCCGGTCTCGTCGCACACCCCGGCGATGTCGGCGACCGAGCCGTTCGGGTTGCCGCCGGCGTAGCGCAGGGCGATCTGACCGTTGGCGGCCAACGACTCGGGCTCGGGATGCACGTAGCGGCCTTCGCCGTGGGCGATCGGGCAGTCGATCCGGTCGGGGGCATGCTGGGTCCAGACGCAGCGCGAATTCGGCTCCTTCGCCAGCGTCACCCACTTGCAGACGAAGTGGCCGCCGTCGTTGTGGCCGAGGGCGCCGGGTAACAGGCCTGCCCGGGTGAGCACCTGGAACCCGTTGCAGATGCCGACCACCGGGCGGCCGGCGGCGACGAACTCGCGCAGCGCCTCACCGAGATGGCCGTAGTTGCCGTTCGTGATGTCGAGGGCGAGGAGCCGTCCGGCGCCGAGCGCGTCGCCGTAGCTGAACCCGCCGGCGACGACGAGCAGGTCGGCCTCGCGCAGCCGCCGGGGGTCGGCGGCCAGCTCGTCGACGAGGACGATCTGCGGAGCGGCGCCGGCGAGGTCGAGGGCGAGTGCCGCGTCGCGATCGCGATTCGTGCCGGGCCCAGCGACGACGATTGCGGTGGGCCTCGACATGGTCACCAGTCGTTCCCGGCGAAGGCGGCGGTCAGCTCGTCGATTCCGACGTCGAGCACCCCGGCGACGCGCAGCACGGGCTCCGCCGTCACCGTGCCCAGTTTCACCACCGAGCCGAGGAGTGCCGTGAACTCGGCGACGTCCGCGGCGGCCACCTCGACGACGAGGCGTCCTGCGGACTCGGAGAACAGGGCAGTGGCGACATCGCCGTGCGGAAGGTCGTCGACGGACGCGCCCAGTCGCGAGGCGATGCACATCTCGGCGAGCGCTACGGCGAGACCACCCTCGCTCACGTCGTGGCAGGCCGCCACGAGGCCGGCGCGCATCGCCTGGTGCAGGGCGCGGTAGCTGGCCGGTGACGCCGGGTCGAGCTGGGGGACGATGCCCGACCCCGCCGACGGTGTGCGGTGGGCGCCGGCGAGCAGGTCGAGGTGGCTGCCGGCGAAGTGCGCTGCGGTGTCGCCGACGAGGAGCAGCACGTTGCCGGGCGCGGTGAGCTCCGGGGTCACGCATCGGGTGACGTCGGGAACGTCGGCGACGGCAGTGATGACGAGGGTTGGCGGTACGGAGTGTCGCTGGCCTTCCGCGTCCGTGTACGTGTTGTTGAGAGAGTCCTTGCCCGACACGAACGGGGCGTTGAACAGCTCGGAGGCCGTGCAGCAGCCGGCGACGGCGGACACGAGCGTGCCGAGCGTCTCGGGGTCACGCGGGTCGCCCCACGAGAAGTTGTCGAGCAGGGCTACTCGGTCGGGGTCACCGCCGACGGCGACCGCATTGCGGATCGCCTCGTCGACGGCGACGGCGGCCATCGCCTCGGCGTCGTGCAGTCCGTACCACGGGTTGACGCCGATGCCGACGGCGATGCCGCGATCCGCCTCGGGATCGGCGAGGACGACGCCGTCGGCGTGGCCCTCGTCGTGCTCGCCGGCGAGCGGGCGCACCAGCGTGGCGCCGCCGATCTCGTGGTCGTAGCGATGGATGACCGCCGCCTTGGAGGCGATGTTCGGGTGGGCGAGCAGGGCGAGCAGCGTTGCCGAGGGATCGTCGACGACCCGGCCAGTGGCAATCGTCGGCGGCGTCGGGGCGATGGCGGACATCCGACGCTGCGGTCGTCCGTCGTGGAGGAACCGGGTCGGCAGGTCGAGCACCGTGGTCCGGCCGGAGCGGACGACGAGGTGGCCGGTGCCGGTGAACTCTCCGAGGTCGGCGAGGTCGACACGGTGCGCCTCGCACCGTCGCAGCAGCTCGTCGACGGCATCGGGAGCGACGGCGAGCACCATCCGTTCCTGGGCCTCCGACAGCCAGATCTCCCATGGCTGCAAGCCCGGGTACTTGAGTGGCACGGCGTCGAGATCCACGTCGGCGCCGATGCCCTCGGCCATCTCGCCGATCGCCGACGACAGGCCCCCTGCCCCACAGTCGGTGATCGCCGTCCACAGGTGCTCGGCACCGTCGAGCACGTCGATCAACAGCTTCTCGGTGATCGGGTCGCCGATCTGCACGCTGGCCCCGGCGACCTCGCCCGTCGTGGCGTCCATCGACGCGCTGGAGAACGTCGCCCCGCGGATCCCGTCCCGTCCGGTCGCCCCGCCGAGGAGGATGATGCGATCGCCGACGTGCGGACCGGTCGGCGGTTCGCGGTCGGCAGCCGTTCCCAGGCAGCCACAGAAGACGAGCGGGTTAGTGGTGAACTCGTGGTCGTAGAGCACGGCGCCGGCGATCGTCGGCAGGCCGATCTTGTTGCCGTAGTCGGCGACGCCGGCGACGACGCCCTGGCGGATGCGTTGGGGATGGAGGGCACCCTCGGGCAACGACTCCGGGGGCAGATCGGCCGGCCCGAAGCACAGCACGTCGGTGACCGCGATCGGGCGGTGGCCTGCGCCGAGCACGTCGCGGATCACCCCGCCGACGCCTGTGTTGGCGCCGCCGAACGGCTCGACGGCCGATGGGTGGTTGTGCGTCTCGGCCTTGAGGGCCAGCGTCTCACCCTCGGTGAACGAGATGATCCCGGCGTTGCCGACGAACGCGGAGCGGACGAATTTGGCGTCGATCCGCTCGGTGGTGTCGCGGAGTTGACGGAGTAGGGGGGTGACCTCCACACCATCGACGGTGATCGCCGCGCGGAACGTCTTGTGGGCGCAGTGCTCGCTCCACGTCTGGGCGAGCGTCTCGAGTTCGACATCGGTGGGGTCACGCACGAGATCCCAGAAGTGCCCGCGGATCACGTCGAGCTCCTCGGGGTCGAGGGCCAGCGAACGTTCGGCGTTGAGGGCGGCGAGTCTCGGGCCGTCCAACGATCGGATGGGGATGATCGGGGCGGGCGGGGTGTCGTCCGAGCCGGGATGGAACACGGGGTCGATGGCGTGCGCCGCCCACCGTTCGATGACCGGGTTGGCGATGACGCGGCGGAGCAGGGCGTCGATCGTCGCCCTGTCACAGCCCGGCGGGAACTCGACGCGCCGGCCGGTCGCCGCCGCCGTGACCGGCAGTTGCAGTTCGGCGGCCGCCTGGACGATGGCGTCGGCAGCGGCATCGGTGACGCCGGGGTGCAGGGCGATCTCCACCGCCGTGTCGTCCGCTGGCGGTTGGTCCCAGGTCGCCGTCTGCAGCAGCGGATCGACGAGGAAACCGGCGAGCACGTCGCGCTGCGCGTCGTCGAGATCACCCTCGACGAAGGCGATGTCGCTGAGCCGGACACGTCCCGGCAGGTCGAGGTGGTTGGCCGCCGCGGCGGCCATGATCGCCGCCTCCCGAGGGTCGTCACCGATTGTTCTGATGGTCAGTCGCGACCCGGCTGGCACTGCGCCGACCCTACAACTCCCATTGGAGTGTTTCCTGCGATCGGAGTGCTACGTGTCGAGTTTCCCGGCAGCTGACACTCCGGTGGCAGCAAACACTCCAATCCGTAGGGTGATGGGCGTGTCCACCGACGATGAGCAAACGCCGCGAACCCGCATCGTTCTGATCCGTCATGGCGAGTCGGTCGGGAACGCGACGCGCACGATCTCCCACTTCCGCACGTGCGCAGGGCTGTCCGACGCCGGGCGGGAGCAGTGTGAGCTGCTCGCCAAGCGCCTCGATCGCACGGGCGAGCTCGCCGGTGCGGTGCTCTATGCCAGCCACGTGCGCAGGGCGGTGCAGACGGCTGAGTTCGTCGCTCCGGTGCTCGACGCCGAGATCCACATCGACGAGCGGTTCGCCGAGCTCGACCCCGGCGAGAACTGCGACGGGATGACCTACGACGACCTCATCGCCAACCACGCCCCGGACTGGACGCTGGAGGATCCTGACGGAGTGATCTATCCGGGCGGCGAGACCGTGGCCGGACTGCACGCCCGGGTCGCCGATGGGCTCGCCGCCCTCATCGCTGCCCATCCCGGCGAGCTGGTGGTCGTGTGCACGCACGGCGGTGTCGTCGACGTCGCGATGCGCATCGGAATGCGCGTCCCCATCCGCGGGTGGTTCGACCTGTTCACGCTGAACACGTCGCTCACCGAGATGACGGACACCGGCCGGGAGAGGTGGCGGATCGATCGGTACAACGACGCCGCCCACCTGCTCGACGGATTCTGGCCGTGATTCTGCGGGTTCGGCCTCCGCTTCGCTTTGGCCTCTGGCCGTGATGCTGGGGCAGTGACGCACTGGCTGATCGTCGGTGGCGGCACGGCGGGCTGCGTGCTCGCTGCCCGGCTGACCGAGGATCGGCACAACCACGTGACGCTCGTCGAAGCGGGGCCCCCGCGAGGCCCGCGTTCGGTGAGCTACCTCGATGATCTTGCCGTCCCGGGGGCGCTGTGGGACGGGCTGGTCGCCACGGACGGCGACAGTGGTCCGCGGCCGTACCCGCAGGGGCGCGGTCTCGGCGGGTCGAGCACCGTGAGTGGAGGTGTGCTGTCGGGTGCCGGTGACGACGACCTCGGCCGTCTGACCGTCCCTCGTCGCGTCGTGACCGACGACGAGCTTGGCGCCATCGACCGTGCCCTGCTCGCCACGTGTGACGACGCCGCACCCGTGTTGCTCAGTCAGGCGAGCAGCTTCGAGACCTTTCTCGCTGCGGCGCGGTCACGGCCGAACCTCGACGTGATCACCGACCGGCTCGTGGCCACCATTCGCGTCGATCAGCGGCAGGCCACCGGGGTCACCACCGCCGATGGAGCGGTGATCGCCGCTGACCGGGTCGTGTGTGCAGCCGGGGCGATCCACACCCCGGCCGTGCTGCTGCGCTCCGGCGTCGACGCGGCGGGCATCGGCGAAGGGCTCAGCGATCACGTCGGGCGGGTCGTCGAGCTGACGTTACGGCACGCCGACGACGGGGCAGCTCGCCGTCTCGTCACGGGCGTCGTGCTCCGACGCGGGGTCATCGAGGTCGTGGCGATGAACCACCTCGGTCCTCGAAGACCGGGCCACGCCGCGCTGCTCGTCGGACTGCTCGCCAACCAGCGTCGCGGCACCGTTCGCCTGGACTCCGAGAATCCCGACGACCCGGCGGCGCCGCCTGCGGTCGACTTCGGGCGGCTCGGGGAGGCCGACTCGGTGCGTCTCGCGGCAGGCGTCGCGATGGTCGAAGAATTGCTCGCCAGTCCACCTTTCACCGACGTCGTCGCCGAATCCTGGGTCGCCGACGGCTTCGGCGGCTACGCCCACGCGACGTCGACGTGCGCGATCGGCTCGGTGGTCGACGAGCACGGAGCGGTCGTCGGCTACGACGGCCTCTACGTCGCCGACGCTGCCGCCCTCCCGGCAACCCCCCCGTCCGGCACCTACGTGCCGGTCATCCTGCTCGCCGAGCGCCTCGCCGCCGCCTGGCGCCGCCAGCTCTGAGGCCGATTGTGAGCAAGATCTTGCTCACAATCGGCCTCGGTTCTGGGCGCGCCGGTCGTAGATGGCCCGCAGCTCGCGGCCGACGCCGGCGAGGTCGCGACGCAGGTCCTCGTCGTAGCGCACGATGTGCCATCCGAGCTGCCCGCACGCCCGATCCCTGGCCAGGTCGGCACGCATCTTGAGGTCGCCGCCGTGCCACCACGAGTGCCCGGGCTCGACCCCGAGGAGCACCTCCGGCCACGCCAGATCGAGGTGGATCAGCTCGCCGGACGGCAGGCGGACAGGATGCTGACGGACGGGTTCGGGCAGCCCGACCCGGCGGATCGCTGCCAGCACGTCGTGTTCCAGACCGCTCTGGGACGGTCTCGCGCGCCCCACGGCCCGCTCCAGCCATCGCTCGAACCGGGCGACGCCGGAGCGCCCCGGTCGGCGGAGCTGGTCGAGGAAGGCCACAGCGTCTGCCGGCGTCGCCAAGCCGCGATGCCACGCGTCCTCGGCCGCTCGCTCGAAGCGGTGATCGTTGAAGGACGCCGCCAGCGTCAACAGCATGGGCAGCGGCTTGAGGACGCGGAAGCTGCCGGCCTGAAGCACGTCGGAGTCGAGGTCGAGCCACGAGCAGCGGCTCACTGACACCCAGCCGGGTAGTGAGATCCGGCGACGCCTCACGACGGCGGCGACGATCGTGCCGCTCGGCATCGCGCGCAGCCCCAGCAGCCGCCCAGCGGTGGGTCCGCTGAGGGCGCCGTCGGGCTCGACGTGCAGTTGCACCGCCATCGCCCTGGTTTCGAAGGTCTCGGAGTGGGCGGCCGAGCGGAGTACGCCAGGCACTATCGGGACCAACGCCCCGCGCTGTTGGGCGTAGCCGATCGCTCGCCGCGACAACCCGGCGGCTTCGAGTTGGCGGCTCGACACGACGCCGTGCTGGGCGGCGAGCAGCGTGGCGACGACGGGATGCTCGATCACACCCAGCCTGGGTGTCCCCGGACGACCGAAGGGGAAATTTCCGAAGATCAGGGCCAGTTGTGAGCAAGATCTTGCTCACAACTGGCCTCGGTTCTGTCCGGGCGCTCGGCCGGGGCTCAGGTCAGGGCGAGCAGTTCGGCCATGCTCTCTTGGAGGAGGTCGGCCATCAGCCAGACGTCGGGCACGAGGTCGCGGTCGCACACGAAGCCGAAGTCGAGGTTGCCGTCGTAGCTCTGCACGGTGATGTTCAAGCCGATTCCGTCGACGATCGCCGACACCGGGTAGAAGTGCAGCAGTCTGGCGCCGGCGGCGTACAGCGGGAAGCCGGGGCCGGGCACGTTGGAGATGACGACGTTGAACGGCGGCGCGGTGCGGTCGACGATGCGCAGCCGGCTGAACATGCGCATCGCTCGGGCAGCGATCGCCGGTGGGGCGAACTGCGTGAAGTCCTGCAGCGCCTCAGCGGGGATCGCCCGGAAGTCCGTCTTGGCTCGGTTCATCGTCGCCTTGAGACGGTCGATGCGCCGGCGTGGGTCGGGCTCGTTGGTGGCCAGGTCGGCGAACAGGGCAGACACGCGGTTCTGGTAGGTGTCGTCTTCCGAACCGGTACGAACGCTGACCGGCACCATCGCGATCAGCGGCTCATCGGGCAGGCAGTCGTGCTTCGTCAGGTAGCGGCGCAAGGTGCCGGAGCACAGCGCCATCACGACGTCGTTGAACGTGCAGCCGACAGCGTGGCGCACGCTCTTGGCGTCGGCGAGCGGGACCGTGGTGTAGGCGAACCGGCGGTGGGCACCGATCGAGGCGTTCCACGGCGTGCGGGGCGCCGCGGTCAGCGGAAGCACCGGTGGATGGTCGATCTCGTGGTCGGTGCCCCGCAGCCGCCGGCGCATCAAGTCGCCGATCGGCCCGGGAACCGGCTGGGCGAGCAGATCCGCCATCACCCGCAGGCCGCCGTTGCGTGTTGCCACAGACAGCTCGCGCATCGTCCGCACCGAGAGACGGACGAACTTCTCCGGGCGCCGGACGTACTCCAGCATCGTCCGTTCGAGTAGCTGGCGATCGCTGGGCACTGCCTCGGGATGCCACGGCACCGGTTCGGGGGTCGATCCCAAAGGGTCGAGGTCGAGAAGGGCGGCGAGCATCATCGCCCCCGACGCTCCGTCGATCGACGCGTGGTGCACCTTGGTGAACGTGGCCGCCAGTCGTCCGCCGTCGACCCCGTCGATGACGTACAGCTCCCAGAGCGGTCTGGAGCGGTCGAGCGGGCGGGCATGGATCCGGCTGACGACGTCGCTCAGCTGCTCAGGTGTGCCAGGGGGCGGCACGGCGTGGTGACGCACGTGGAAGTCGAGGTCGAAGTCGGGGTCCTCGATCCAGTAGGGCAGGTCGAGCCCGAGCGGGACCTCGACAAGCCGGCGGCGAAAGGGGACGAGCAGCCCGAGCCGTTCTTCGACGAGACCGCCGGGTCGCCTCGAAGTAGCCGTTGCCGCCGACACCGCTGACGTCGAACAGGTTGAGCGAGGAGACGTGGCCGTAGGTGCTGCGCGTCTCCATGTTGAGGAACGCCGCGTCCATCCCGGACAGCTGCCTCATGGGCGAACCTTACGACTCTTGCGCACGGCCAGGACCCAGCCGATCGCCACGAGCGCGGAGAACAGGAACCACTGCACGGCGTACGACAGGTGCGGCCCCTCGTCGAGCGATGGCTGGGCGATCGGCTCGGGGAGAGCGCCGGCAGCGGCCGGCTCGGAACCGGTCAGCTCGACGTACATCGGAACGATGTCGCCGGGCAGCTGGGCGGCGAGACGGGGGATGTCGACCCGTTGGGCCTCGGCGAGGTCGCCTTCGGCGGGGTCGGACAACGCGCCGGTCCGTCGCGATTCGGAGCGACGCAGTCGCCCCTCGACGACCACGTTGCCGGCATGAGGCGGGGACCACTCGGTGTCTTGCGGGACGAAGCCACGCGTGACGAGGAGGACCCGGCCGTCCTCGAGCAGCAACGGCGTGACGACGTTGTCTCCGGCCCGCCCGCCCTGCGAGCGGTGCACGACGAGGAACTCCTCGTCCGGCAGGTACCGGCCGGAAACGTTCACCGGCCGCCATTCGACGTCGCGCAGCTCGTCGTCACCGACGGCGGCTCCGGGCGGTACGAGCTCGTCGAGCGGCACCGGGGCCTGATCGATCCGCGCCGCGACAGCCTCGTTGAACATCTGGCGCTCGTCGAGTCGGCGCAGCTGCCAGAACCCGAGGTTGACCATCACCACGATCGCCAGCACGACGACGAGGGTGAAGGCGATCCAGCGCGGACGAAGCAGGAACCGGTACATCTCGGCCGGGGACCGTATCGGCGGTCCCCGGCCGAGATGCCGCCAGACTCAGCCGGCTCCGACCTGGAACACGTTGATCATCTGGTGTTGCATCGCGTGAGGCAGGCCACCATCGCGGTCCTGAATGAAGCACAGCGCTACGTAGGTGTGCCCCTCCTCGAACGTCACGTCGAACGTGCCGCTCGAACCCGGCCCGAACACCGGCGAGGACGCGAAATCGGGGTTGAACTGCTCCATGTCCAGGCCCTCGGGCGGCGGTCCCTCACCCTCGCTCTCCAGGAGCACCGGCAGGCTCTGCTCCACGAGCGCTACATCATTCGTCCCGAAGTCCATGAGTGCAACGTGGTGGAACTGGTTGTCGCTGGAGTTCGTGAACGTGACGGTGGCTCCGCCGGCTGTCACGTCGACGTCGAAGAGGTAGTCGCCTCCGCGGATGGCCCCGTCCGTCGGCGGGATCACGGCGTCGTTGTTGCCTTCGCCCACGGTGAGCGGCACGGCGATGATGTCTTCCACCGTCGATTCGCGGTCGAGGTTGGCGGCGAGGTCCATCCAGGCGATGTACTCGCCCGCGTCGAGGGTCGTGACCGTATGGCCGACTACTCCGGCGTTGTTGAGGAAGAAGTCGGGGAACGGCCCGCCCTGGAACAGGCTGGAGAGGCCTTCCACGAACGTCGCCGGGTCGGTGCCGGGCTCAACCAACGTGAAATCGAAGGCACCACCAGCACCCTCCGTCTCGTCGGTCACCGTCACGTCGACGACGCCGGCAACGAGGTCGTCGGGCAGTCCTTCGATCCCCGTCTCGGTGAGGGTCACCGCAATCGCCACCGGTTCGGCCGGAGCGGCGCTGTCGGCCGGTGTCGTGTCGCCGGGCACCGTCGTCGCTGACGCGACGCCGCCGCCAGCGGCAACCAAGGTGCCGGCACAGACAGTCGCGGTGATCAGTCGCCGTGCGTGCGCAAGCCAGCGCGTGTCATCAAGAGTCATGTCATTCCTTCCGCCCGGCGATCCGCCGCCGATAGTTGTTGCAGTGGTTCCGCTGGCCGGTCGAGCCAGCGGTGCGGGGAACGTATTCGGCCGGCTGACGCGCGTCGAATTATTTCTGGCTTCGGCGTAGCGTGCGACACGCCATGGGCGGTGAGCTTCCCGACTTCCAACTTCCACACGCCGAGAAGATCGAGTGGATGATCGAGACGGACGGCTACGCCCTCGAGGTCGTCGCCCCGGACATCGAGAGTGACCCGCCGCGAGCCGGGTACTCGTACACCATCAACTTCCCCGAGCACGTCGGCTTCCCCGAGGTCGCCGTGTTCGGGTTGACGCCGGTGGCCGCTCGGGGCTTGCTCGGTCTCGTTCGCGACACGCTCGCCGCGGGGACCGAGATCCCGATAGCGGTCGAGGTCGTCGGCCTGCTCGACAACGAACTGCGGTGCTGCTTCGCGCCCGTCGACGTCGGCGAGTGGGGCGGCCTCTTCGTCACCGCCCAGGCGTGGTATCGAGCTGAGCACTTCGAGATCGTGCAACTCGTCTACCCGGATCGGAACGGGTTCTTGCCGTACGAGGTCGGATTCGACCAGCACCTGCGGTTTGCCCAGCCGGTACTCGGCCGGGTCGCCTAGGGCTACGTCGCCTCAGCCTGGCGGGCTGGTCGGAAGGCCGCAGTTGTCGGCCGGTGCGGTGATGCCTTCGGTGATCGACAGCGGACCGTCGGCGGGTACCTCGGTGAACGTTGCCACGATCACGGTCTCGACATCTGTCGGGTTGTAGGCCGTGTGCACCATTCCGCGGCCAGGGTCGACGAACGCGGTGCCGGCGGGGTACGCGGCCTCGTGGCACCCTTCGGCCATCACGTAGACGAGCTCGCCCTGGGTGACGGTCACGAGCACCGGGCCGGGGTGGGTGTGCCACGGGAACTGGGCGCCGGGCTGGATGGTGAATCGGGCGACGGCGACGTTGGACAGGTCGGCGAGGTCGAGGACCACTTCGTCCATGCCTTCGCGGTTGATGGTGATCGTGGCGGTGACGCTGTCGGTGACGGCGCCGCGTACGAGCGTTTCGGCATCGAGGCGGGTGAACTCCTCGACCGCGATCGGTGGGATCGGAGGTTCGGTTGTCGGCGGGGCGGTCGCCGAAACGGACGCGGTGCACGCGACCGCGGTGAGCACGGCGCTCGCACCGGCCAGCTTGGTCTTGAGGGAGATCGTTGGGTTGATCCTGGTCATGGTGTTTCTCCTTGTGGTTTGGTTGTGGCTGTTCGGGTTCGATCAAGCCCGCTCGGGGCTGACGACTGGATGCCCGGCCCGAATCCATCCCTCGATGCCCCCGTCGAGGTGGCCCGCGTCGGCGTAGCCGAGCTGCCGAAGCAGCTGGGCCGCGAGTGCAGATCGAGCTCCGCTGGCGCAGTACACGACGGTCCGCCGACGAGGGTCGAGCTCTGGACGGTGATGCGGGTTCACCGGATCGGCCCAGAACTCGAGCATCCCTCGTGGCGCATGGACCGCGCCCGGGATCATCCCGATCGCGTCCAGCTCCGCTGGCTCACGCACGTCGACGAGCAGGGCGCCATTCCTGGCCGCCGTCGAGACTTCGTCCACCGTCAGGTTGTCGACCTGTGATCGCGCTCTCGAAACGAGCTCGGCGGCTGTCGTCGGCACTGTTCCTCCTGTGGAGTAGAGCTCCCAGTCGGCACCACGCTGACGGGCCGCCGTTGGACCCGGCGTTGGACTCAGTAAGGCAGTGACGAAGCGATCTCGCTGACGACGAGTGGGTTGTCGAAGCCGTCGGCGGCAGCCTGGGCTGCGCTGAGCGCTCCCGGCTCACCGAGGCGGGCGCGGTACAGCAGTGCCTTCACCTTCAGCTCGCGGAAGCCCGCGGCGTCCGATACCCGTTGGAGCTCGTCGGCCCAGTGGGGCGCTGATGCCATGGTGTGGTCAACCGCGATCGAGCACAGTGCGTCGAGCCCGTAGGCCTCGATCCACAAGTAGGTGTCCGGAAGCCGGCGGCAGATCCGCGGCGCGTTCTCGAGCAGCGCCAGCGCTTGGTCGAGATCTCCGCGGTGAGCGGCGACTCGGCCGAGCCCGCGTGCGCCCAGGCTCTCCCAGCACGGGTCACCGATCTGGCGTCCGATGGTGTACGCGTGCTCGAACATGTCCTGCGCCGCCCCGTCGTCGCCGCGTAGCAGGTGCACGTCGGCGAGCAGCGACTCAGGCCACGGGATCACCGAGGTCCACGCCGCCCGCTTCGCCTGGTCGATCGCCTCGGTCAGGATGTCCGCGGCCTCGTCGAGCTCGCCGCGCAGGAGCAAGAGCCGGCCGAGGAATGCCCGTGCGAACGCGCCGGGACCGGTCAGGTCGGCTTGGTCGGCGAGATAGACAGCGTTGGTCAGATCGCACATCGCGGGCGCGTAGTCGCCGGTGTCGGTTCGCGCCGCGCCGGACACCAGGGCGATCCACATCGCCTCGGCGGGGTCGGGACCCATCGCGGCGGCACGGTCGAGCCACAGGAACGCCCGGTCGTGCCGGGCGCGCGAGGAACTCCACCCAGGCGAGCTCGCGCCATGCCGTCGCCGCCAGCGCCCACTCGTCGTGCTGCTCGGCGAGCGCTCCGCCCTCGTGCAGCGACGCCGTACCTTCCTCGTCGTGGCCGCGGGCGGAGTGCACGAGTGCCGACCCGAGTCCGACGAGACAGCGGGCGAGCACGTCGGGCGCCTCGAGCTCGCGGGCGCTGCCGACGGCGCGGCGGAATCCGTTGACACCGTCGGCCAACGAGCCCGCGGTCGTCGCCGCATCGGCGGCCTCGAGCTGGGCCAGGACCGACGTCCTCGTCACCACCCAGAGTGGTACGTGCGGGATCGGGGTCAGGGCATCACGCAACGCACCGCTTGGGGTGACCTCCAACTCGTTTCGAAAGAACGTCTCGCAGGAGTCGATGTGCCGCGCCGCGTCCTCGGTCCTCCTGGCCGCGACCATGGTCTGCACCAGCACGACGTGATGGTTCTCGTCGAAGGGATCGACGGTGACCAGGCGCTCGGCGTACTCGACGGCACGCTCGGGATCCTGTGACATGTTCGCCAGGGCGGCCTCACGCAGCACCGCAGCCGACTTGCAGCGCAGCCGTCGGCGCTCGCTCGTCAGCCAGAGGTCGAACCCCGGCAGGGAGTCGAACGAGACCCCTTCGAGCAGTTGGCGACCCAGGCTGGGGCACGCCGCGGCCTCGGCCCACCTTCCCCTCGCGACGACGTCGAGATCCACGATGGTCCCGGGAGGGAGACGCAGCTCGATCGGATCGCCGCCCGCGACATCGCCACCGAGCAGTCGGCGGAGGCTCGCAAGGACCCACCGCACCGCCGCGAGCGGATCGTCCACGTCGGGAAACAGCAGCTCAGCGAGTCGTTGGCGGGGCGGTGGACGGTCGGCCAGGTACAGGTACGCCAGCGCCCCCCACGTCTTGCGATCGCGGGGAGCGCGCGACTCGCCGAGGGCGTCGCGAACGAGCGGAGAACCCAAGAGCTGCACCGACATGCCCACCGCTTCACCCCCGACCCGCTCGCCGCCCGCGGGTTGTCCGACTGACTGGTGTGCAACATAGCTCCCGGCGCGCCCGGACTATCGGGTGGATGGACGTCGCACGTTGGGGGCCCGCTCCGTCGACTCGCTTGACGGTCAGTGGCTGGCGCCGACCGGCATGGGTGCCGGCCAGTCGTCCCATTCCCACTCGACGCCTTGCTCGTCGAGCAACTCGAGGAAGGGGTCGGCGTTGAACGCCTCGGGACCGAGGACACCGGCGCCACTCCACGCCCCGGTGGCGAGCAGTTCGATGGCCACTGCCGGCATCACCGCCGTCTGCCAGACCACGGCCTGGTGACCGAACTCGCGCATCGACCAGGCGTTGTCGACGACGTGGTAGAGGTAGGTCGAGCGGTCCGCACCGTCGGGCCCGGCTCCGCGCACCCACGAGCCGGCGCACGTCTTGCCGCGCATGTCCTTGCCGAGTGACGACGGGTCCGGCAGCACGGCGGCGACGAGGTCGCGGGGCGACACCGCGGAGCCCTTGACGTCGACCGGGTCAGTGCCGTCGAGACCGAGTTTGTGCAAGGTCTGGAGGACGTCGATGAACTCCTGACCGAGCCCGTATTTGAACGTGACCCTGCCGACGTCGAGCCACCGGGGCATCAACACGACCTCCTCGTGCTCGACGTTGACGCACGACAGCAGCCCGATGCCCTCGGGAAACGGGAAGATCTCAGGCTCGCTGAACGGGGCGGTGGTGAACCAGCCGCGGTCACGCTCGTACACGATGGGCGGGTTGAGGCATTCCTCGATCGTCGTCCAGATCGAAAAGGTCGGCGCGAAGTCGTGGCCGTCGACGACGAGGTCGGCACCGTCACGCACGCCGATCTCGTCGATGCGCGAGAAGAGATGATCGCTGGCGTAGCGGGCCACGACGTCGGAGAATCCGGGTTCGACCCCCATCCCGACGATGGCGAGCTGACCGCGATCCTCCCACGCTTCCGAGGCGGCGAGCTGCTCCTGGCCGAGCAAGACGCCGACCTCGCTGAACGGTCGCTGCGGATGGGGAACCGACAGGTGCATCGCCATGTCGAGGTAGTGCACGCCGGCGGCGAAGGCCCCGCCGAAGATTCCCGGGTTGAACCGCGGCGCGCAGGCGTTGAGGACCACATCGGCGCGGCACGAGCGGGCGAGCTCAGCCACCGACTCGGCCGAATTGGCGTCGACGGTGGTGGCCGTGACCCGCCGCCGCTTGTGGCTGCGCCTCGCCGTACTTGCAGCCCGCTCGGCCCGGCGCCCGTCGATGTCGGCGACGACGATGTGCTCGAAGGCTTCGCGACGCGAGGCGATCGTCACGAACGCTGAGCCGACGCCGCCGGCGCCCACCACGACCACTCGCACCCACGGCAACGTAGCCGCACGGTGAACACGACGTGACCGCCCGTCGACCCGGCCGCGGTTCGGGGCGCGTTCGGCGGCCCGCCACTTGGTATCGTTCGCCCGAGCATTTCGAGCGGTCCGATTCGTCGGGCCCGGCAACCTGGTCAACGCCCCAAGGTGCCTCCGCCGAATTCGGCGGGATGTGGCCGGCAGCAACGCCGGCAACCGGCGTTCGGCCGCTCGTGTGCACCTGGAGACAACTGACGACGCACGAAAGGAGTGGCGGTGACGGCTGACCTCACGCCCGTTTCTGGGGCTTGGTGCCCCGGCGACGAACCCGGGCACCGCCGGTTCTTCACGTTCGCCGTCGATCGTGGCTTTGCCCTCGATGCTGGCGAGACGCTGCGCGACGTCACGGTCGCCTACGAAACCTGGGGCGAGCTTTGGCCCGATGCATCGAACGCCGTCCTGCTGTGCCATGCCTGGACTGGCGACAGCCATGCCGCGGGCCCCGCCGGCCGGGGTCACCCGACGCCGGGATGGTGGGACGGATTCGTCGGCCCCGGCAAGCCGATCGACACCGACCGCTGGTTCGTCGTGTGTGCCAACGTGCTCGGCGGCTGCCAGGGATCGACGGGACCGGCCTCAGCGTCTCCGGTCGACGGCAAGCCGTTCGGCTCTCGTTTCCCGGCGATCACGATCCGCGACATGGTGCGTGCCCAGGCCCGCCTCGCCGACCACCTCGGCATCGGTGCGTGGCACACCGTGATCGGTGGGTCGATGGGCGGTATGCAGGTCCTCGAGTGGGGGGTGATGTATCCCGATCGGGTCCGCGGGCTCGTGCCGATCGCCACGTGTATGCAGTCGACCGCCCAGCAGATCGCGTGGGGCAGCATCGGCCGCAGGGTGATCGCTCTCGATCCGCGCTGGCGCGGCGGCGACTACTACGACGCAGAACCCGGCGATGGGCCCGGCGACGGGTTGGCGGTTGCCCGGATGGTCGCCCAGGTGACGTTCCGCAGCGACAACGTGTTCACCGAGCGGTTCGGACGCTCGATCGCTCACCGCGCCGAGCTCGGCGATCATCTGTCGCTCTGGCAGCGGTTCGAAGTCGAGAACTACCTCGACCACCACGGCACGAAGCTCGGCCATCGCTTCGACGCCAACAGCTATCTCGTCATCGGCAAGGCGATGGACCTCCACGATCTCGCCCGCGGCCGGGGCAACCTCGAGGCGGCGATCTCTCGCATCAACGCACCGGTGCTGTCGGTCGGCATCTCCTCCGACATGCTCTACCCGACCTATCAGCAGTGTCAGCTCGTCGAGCTGTTGGCGTCGGTTGGCAACCCCGCCGGATACGCCGAAATCGACTCACCGCACGGCCACGACGCCTTCCTCATCAACCTCGATCGCTTGGCGGATCCGGTAGCGGACTTCCTGGACTGTCGGAAGCTTCCGTAGCGGGTTGCGGCTGCCCGTGTTGGGCGCGGTACTGCTCGCGTTGGCGGCGAATCGTTTCCTGTTCGCCGGTCATCTCGAGCAGCGCGTCGAGTCGCGGAGTGACCTTGCTGCTCTGAGGGACGCGTATCGCGAGGAAGGCGACCTCAGGCGTGGGCGAGGCGGGACGAAGCACGTACACGTTGCGGTTGCGACTGATGGTTGACTTCGACTTGACGGTCCACACTGCCGAGCTGGGGCGCAGGAACGATCGGCGGCTGACGAGCAATGCGTCGCTGTCGTCGTCGATGTGCACGCGGACATCTCGCTTGCGGCCGATCGGTAGGCCGTGCTGATCGAGCTCCTGAGCGACGGTCAGGAAGCGAGACTGGTCCTTGGAGACCCAGTGCGGCTCGATGCGCGATGAGAGGTAGTAGAGGCCAGCACAGCCGCCGAGGATGCCGACGAGACCGACGATGTCGACCAACTCGAGTGCAAGCACGCCGACGAGTGTGCCCGGGTGCGGGCGCGATGTCCACGATGGCGGCGGTTCGACGCCCGAACCTGCGATGATCGGAACGTGCCCGACTCCCGTCCTGCGATGGCCACGACGCTGGCGTCGACGATGGTCACTATCGTCGTGCTGGTGAGCGTTCTCGTCGTGCTGGGAATCGCCTTGTTGGTCGTCGGCGTTCGCCTCGTGCGGGCGACGCGCGCTGATCCGGTGGCTCTCGGCCCACTCGAGGTGATGGGCGAGCGACAATGGCGCAGGGCTGGTCCCGAGACCCGCGCCGAAGTGCTCGCCGGTGCCCGTGGTACACCGCCGACCGAGGTTGAGGCCGAGGCCAAGGTTGACGCCGAGGCCGAGCTCGACGCAGCCGTCGAAGCCGATGCCGTGTCGTCGACGGCGCTGGCGCCGCCCAGTGCTGATCAAGCCCCTGTCGACCTCGCTGCGCCAGTGGTCGCGGAGTCTGTGGAGTCGGTGGAGTCGGTGGAGTCGTGGAGTCGGTGGAGTCGGTGGAGTCGGTGGAGTCGGTGGAGTCTACGGGGGACGGCGGGTGGGAGTCACCCGAACCGCCGGTGCCACCAGAACCGCCGGTGCCACCCGAACCCGTCCCACCGATCCCCGGGCCGGAACCCCGCCGCCGCCGCCCGAGCCGCTGCCCCCCATCCCCGGGCCGCCGCCCGAGCCCGTTCCGGAGCCGATTCCGCACCCGCCGGCACCCGATCCCATGCCGGACCCGTTCCCGCCTCAGCCGAACCCTGCTCCGCCGATCCCTCAGGTCGAGTCGACGACCGATGCAGACGATGCCGCCGAGAAGAGGAAGCGACGACAGCGAGGAAGCTCAGCTGCGCTGACTCCGATACAACAGTTGCGCCACCGGTGGCGCAACTCGCGTACCACAGTTGGCGTCTGGCGCCGCGCCGGCCATGGGTACCATCGATCCATGGCCTCATTCGACGTCGATGCGATGCTGGAGCGCTACCGGGAGCGAGCGAAAGCAGTGAAACAGCGCCCGCTGCCGCCGGTTGCGGGCGAGGAGCGCCAACACTTCCTCGCCCAGGCGCAGCTCGACTTCCAGGACTTCGCGATCATCGGCGACGCCATCGGCGCGATCGAAGACGGCGTCCTCGTGCTCCGTGTCGACCTCAAGGGTGGCTGATCACTTGAACCACCGACGCTGACGTGGCTCAGTTGGTCGAGCATCAGGTTGACAAGGCTCGGTTGCGCTGGACTGAACGACCATTGCGAGTGCTGTCGCAATCATGGTGTTCCCCCCTCGTCGCTGGAACGATCCAACGCTGGCCGGGCAGGCGATCGGCGTCGATCGCTGCCTCATCGGATCAACAATCAGATCTCAGGGGCTTGGTCGGCCATGCCTCAGACCAGGCACGGGATCGGCCACCCGAACTGACCTGACGCTCTCACGGCCCGCCACGAAGCGTGCAAGGGGAGGGGACGATCAACCCAGCCCGCAGAGCATTACCGACCATCGTTGCGAGGATCCGGTACCCCTTCGCAGTTGTCGTAGTCGGCTACCGCTCGGCATACCAGCGGCGCACATCAACCGGTGACACGTTCGTCAATACAAGGGGACCGAACGTCGACCGAAGGTGAAGCCTCCAGACCTCTCGGGTACTACGACCGTTCTAGGGGCCAGCGGCCTTCCAGACAACCACTGGTCGAACTACTCCCGACAGTCACGGCCTCAACGGGCTTCACCCCTCGATTGACAGCTTCGGTTGACAACCAAGCCTCGGCAGCATCCCGGCTGCCGAAACTCTCACGTGCCGCTTCCGACCCTCCCTGCTCGCAGACGGCCTGCCAGCGATTGCCTCGCTGGCAGGCCATCCCGAACGGCCTACCGGACCTGCTTACCTGCTCACTCATCATCTCCCCTCTCGCTCGACGAGTCGGGCAATAGCTGGCTTGGTAGGCTGCTGGTCCAGTCCGCCCTGCGGGGCGGAAATGCGGACGTGGCTCAGTTGGTAGAGCATCACCTTGCCAAGGTGAGGGTCGCGGGTTCGAATCCCGTCGTCCGCTCGAAATGTGCGACTGACGGGGATCCGTTACGGGCGCGTCCCTGTTGGTTGTGTCTTGGCACGGAGTCGTAGGGGTTTGGCCTTCGAGGGCTCCGAGTGGGCGGTGGTGGTCGTAGTAGTTCTCCCATTCGGCGAGTCGGTCGTTGAGGATGCGGCGTCGTCGATGAGATGGCCGCCGAGGAGTCGCCGCTCGCTCGGCGGCTGCCGGGATGTCGGGCCTGCCGGGCCGCCGGTTGAGGGACCTTGCGGCTGTGGGTCACGTCGAGTTCAATGGCAGCGCGGTCGACCACGAGGTGATCGGCGCTACCGGCCGCGGCCAATCCGTCTACGAGTTGGTGCTGAGTGTCGAAGTCATATTGATGGCTGTGGATGAGTCGTTGGCGGCAGGAAGGTTGATCACGAATCTGGCGCCACTGCGGTAGGCGGTGTCGACGGTCAGACTGCCACCGTGATGTTCGATGAGTTCGCGGGCGATCGCCAATCCGAGGCCGGTACCACCCTCAGTCGCTGAGCGGCCTTCGTCAAGGCGGGCGAACCGTTCGAAGATGCGTTCGTGCTCGCCTGCCGGGATGCCGGGACCGTCGTCTTCGACGGCGACTGTGACTGCCCCGGGTGCCGTTGAGACGACGATGCGGGCGACGGATCGGGCGTGTCGTGTTGCGTTGTCGGTCAGGTTGCCGATCGCTCTGGCAAGTTCGGTGGCGTTGCCGCGCACCGGTGCCGCGCCGTCGTGACGGATTTCGACCTGCACGCCATCGTGCACCGTGATCCGTTGTCCGACTCGGTCGGCGACTGTGGCGAGGTCGACGAGATGTTGTCGATGAGCGACCGGTGTTGCGAGTGCCGTGTTGCGGGCGAGCAGCAAGAGGTCGTCGGCGAGTCGTTGGAGGCCGACCACCTCTTCGAGCACGCTGTCGAGTGTCGCGGCTGGGTCGGCGCTGGTGGGGTGGGCGAGGTCGACCTCGAGTTCGGATCGCATGCGGGTCAGTGGACTGCGCAACTCGTGAGATGCGTCGGCGACGAAGCGTCGTTGACGCCGGCTGGCCTCGTCGACTCGTTCGAGCATGTCGTTCATCGTGCGGGCGAGTCGCACGATTTCGTCGTCGCCTGCGGGGACCGGGACGCGGCGATGGAGTTCGGAGCCGCCGATGGCGGCGACCTCGGCACGGATTTGTTCGACCGGGCGCAGGGTGCGGCCGACGAGGAACCAGATCAACGTGGCGAGCACTGCGGCGGCGAGCGGGACGGCGATGAACAGTGACGTCACCAGTGTCGTCACGCTGTCACTGATGTCGTCGGTCGACGCCGCGATGTGCACGATGACATCGCCATCGGGTTGGTCGACGACGCGGCTGAGCATCCGGACGTCGCCGTCGATGCCAGGCAACGGTCCACCGTTGCCGATCGTCTGACGGGTAGTGATCGGGTCACCGATCGGAGGAAGCCCTACGATCATCGGGCTCGACGCCAAGACGACGCCATCAACGGAGACGATTTGGGCGACGGTGTCGTCCTCCCCGAGGTTTGTCAGTGGTGGCATCTCGCCGTCGACGATCGATGGTTCGAGTTCGTCGGCGCGGGCGGCCAGGTTCTCGTCGAGCGTCTCGGTGAGCACGCGTCGTTGGTTCGTCACGAGGCCAAATCCAATGGCGACGAGCATGGCGATGACGACGCCGGTCGCCAGCGCGGTGACACGGAAGCGGACCGTCGACGGAAATGTGAGTGGGCTCACGAGTCGTCCAGCCGGTAACCGGCGCCGCGAATGGTCGAGATCGAGTCACACCCGAATGGCTCGTCGACCTTGCGCCGCAACCTTCCGATGTACACCTCGACGATGTTCGCCGGACCGTCGAATTCGTAGTCCCACACACCGGCCAAGATCTCGTCCTTGGACAGGACCAGGCCGCGCCGGCGGATCAAGTACTCGAGCACGTCGAACTCGCGGGCGGTCACCTCGATCTCGGTGTCTCCACGCCAGACGCGATGCCCACCGGGATCGATGCGCAGGTCCCCGACTGCGACAGGCGGAGGTGCGCCGCCACCACTGCGCCGGAGGAGGGCCCGGGCCCTGGCGACAAGCACCGGAAACGAAAATGGCTTGGTGAGGTAGTCGTCCGCACCGGTATCGAGCGCCTCAGCCTCATCGAGGTCGCCATCCTTCGCCGTCAACATCAGGATCGGGGTCCAGACCCCCGCGTCGCGCAGATCGGCACACACCTGGAACCCGTTTCGCCCCGGCAGCATGATGTCCAGCACGATCAGGTCGTAGGAGCCTTCCGTGGCCAGCCAGCGACCCTCCAACCCATCAGTTGCGACCTCGACTGTGAAACCTTCAGCCTGCAACCCGCGCCTCACCGCGGCGGCGATCTTGCGGTCATCCTCGACGAGCAAAACCTTCACGAGTGGGCCTCCGAACCAAGTCTCGCCGTTCGACCTGAACCCACACTGAACGCACCGGCCGGTCGTTCAGCGAAGCGTCAGGCCTCTCACCCCACGGTGGTCCGCGTCAACCCGACCACAAGGAGCAGCAATGAACAAGAATCGGACCGCCAGTACGGTCGTCGCGGGGATTGTTCTGATCATTTCCGGCGGTGTGGCGACCGCCGGTTCGGCCACGACCCAACCGCCGGCCTCGACCGCGGCGGTCGACAATGCGCCGGACACGACCGATGATCGATCCAGCGCACAGCCGCCCGTCATCGACCCAGGTGACGGCGGTGTCTACGAGGTGTCGCTCGATCCTGCCGACTTCGTCGACGTCGTCGACAACCCGTACTTCCCGCTCTTGGCCGGTTCGCGCTGGGTGTACGAGGGCGACAGCGACGGCGAAGCTGAGCGCATCGAGGTCGAAGTGCTCGACGAGCGACGTGAAATCATGGGCATCTCCGCGATCGTCGTCCATGACACCGTCTACGTCGACGGTGAACTCGCCGAAGACACCTACGACTGGTACGCCCAAGATGTCGAAGGCAACGTCTGGTACCTCGGCGAGGACACATCCGAATACGAGAACGGCCAACCGACCAACAACAACGGAGCATGGGAGTACGGCGTTGACGGTGCCCTTCCAGGCATCGTCATGCCAGCCGAGCCAGCCCTCGGCGACGCCTTCCGCCAGGAGTACTACCCAAGCGAAGCCGAGGACATGGGCGAGATCATCGAGGTCGACGCGACCGTCACCATCGGACTCGGTGTCTACACCGACGTCGTCGTCACGCAGGACTGGACACCGCTCGAGCCGGACGTCGTCGAGAACAAGTCGTACGCCCCGGGCATCGGCGTGATCCTCGAAACGCACGTCGCCGGAGGCGTCGGAACCGCCGAGCTCATCGAGTTCACACCAGGAAGCTGACCGGGTCCCGACACCAGTTCAGAACCTGTTCGGTGGTTCAGGCTGGAGTCAGCCCCGACGAGGCATGATCGAACCAGAACACAACCCACCTGGAGAACCAATGAAGCGCTCAACCAAGATCGCATCAGCCACCACCTTGGCGTTCGCCGCCGTGGCAGCCGGGCTAACCGTCGCTAACGCGTCGTCAGGTGATGACGGACCAGAAGACGACGGAGCTGACACCGCGATCACCGGCGATGCCTTGCAACGAGCAAGCGACGCGGCCCTCGCCCACACCGGACAAGGCCGAATCACCGGCTCGGAGGTCGATGACGAGGAAAGCAAGTACGAGATCGAAGTCACCCTCGACAACGGCGACCAGGTCGATGTGCAGCTCGACGAACAGTTCAACGTCGTCGGCGACGAGAACGACGGCCGCGGCGACGCCGACTGACTGCCGTTGGTGCCGACAACGTCGATGCCGTGGGGTCCACGGCTGGCGTCCCGCCGGGAGGCCCCGGGGAACGGTCACGGCGAGTGACCCGCAGTGAGTCAGGTCGTCACCGGCGCGGGACGAGCGTTCGTAGGTCGCCCGGCAGGATGCGCCCGGCAGCGATGAGTCGACGCGACGCTTCGACGACGCATGTCTCGGTGGCGAGGAGACCGATCAGCACGAGCACTTGGGCGGCCGCTGCGTCGGCGGCGGAGCCGCCGCCAAGCAGCACACCGACGAATGCTCCTGGAAGCGTCACGAGTCCAACGGTGCGAGTCTGGTCGATGACCGGATTCAGTGCCTCGGGCGAGTACCGGCTCATCACCAGGGCGATCGCCGCCGAGCGCTCCAGTCCGAGCGCCAACCCAGCCTCGACCTGCCCGCGGTCACTGCGCAGCACGTCGAAGGCCCGTCGGGCGGTCAACGTGTGGGCGGTCATCGCACCACCGATGATGATCCCGGCGATCGGGATGACCGCCGCACCGGTGAACGTCGTGACCCGGAATCCGAAAATGATCACCAGCACCGGTAGCACGCCGGCACCGAGCGCGACGGCGATCCCTCCAAATCATGGGCGGACGCCGACTCGACCCGCTGCCGTGAAGGTGGCGACCACGAACGTCATGAAGGCGAATAGAACCGCCAACCAAGTCCGACCGAGCACGGCGGCGATGATCACTGAGACTCCGGCCAATTGCACGCAGGCGCGTACCGTTGCGGTGGCTAGTGACGTCCCGACACCGAGTCGCCCGACGCGCGCGACAAAGAGTCCGGGCGCCAACAAGACGCCGAGCGAGATAACCAGGGCCACACCGAACGAAGGGGCTTGCGACATCGCACCGACGATACGAAGAGCACGCAACGTACGAACCCCTCACCACAAGTCGCCTGGAACCCACGTTCCGCGACCGCCCAGGCGTCGTTGGCGAACCCCTGAGCGCCGAGCTTGCCCTAGAGAAGGCTCCGGGTCCCGCATCGTTCACCGCCGATCACGCTGCGCGGTCACACCTGCTCAGGACGTCGAGGCGAGCCACCGAAGGCGGATCATTCAGGTCGTGAGGCGCGCCGCCCCTTGATTGTCAGCGCGGGAGGGCGAGCACCATCAGCGTCGACCATGTCAGGTGGGTCACGATGGGGGCGAGCACGCCGCGGGTCGACAGACGCTCGAGGCTGAACAGGGTACCCATGATCGCGGCGGCGATGACGAGGGCGAGGTTGCCGGTGGCCGCGGTGACGACGACGTACACGACAGTCGTGGCGATCGCAGGGTGATTTGGTTCGAGCGCGGCGTGGAGCGCGCCGCGGAAGAACAGCTCTTCGCCGGCGCCGTTGACGAGCGCGACGAACAGCACGACGGCGATGGGGCCGGCATCAGCGGTGGCCAGCACGCCGTCGAGGGCGGGGCCGACGAGCGGCAAGTGACGAGCGACCAGGTACCCGAGGGCAAACACCCCGAACGCGGCGATGCCGACAATGACTGGATCGAGGAACGTGCGCCACGTCGTGCCGCGATCAGGCTGGAACGGTATCGGTCCGGAGACGAACGCTCCGACCGTCCAGGTGGCTGCCACCAGCAGAGCGAGGACTGTGAACCACGCCGAGCCGTGGGGCACGCGCAACGTGGCGGCCAGTAGCGCCGTCCCAACCACGATTGCGATGGCGATGACGACCCGTCGTCGCCGCCGCGCCGCCGGCACATCGACAGTCGCTGGCTTGGTGGAAGCGACGAGGAGGTTAGCGACGCGCACGGACCTCGGCAGCCACCCGACGCTCCGCTCTCGCCGCCAACGCTCTGGCGGAGGCCTCGGCGAAAGTCATCGGCGTGTGGCCCAGCAGTTCGTCGAGACGGTGGTCGCGCACCACGACCTCATTCGTCAGGGAATCGACCAGGGTCCGAGCCGTGGTCAGGTCGACGTCAGTGATCAGCCGCAACCAGTGCGACGACAACCGCGGCGACAGCAGCGGTACGGCCACGATGAGCCGACGACGGTCCATCACCCTGCTGGCGATCACCATCATGTCGAGGTACGTGAGGACTTCGAGCCCGCCGATGTCGTAAACCTCACCGATCGTGTCGGGTCGACCGAGAACCCCGATCAAGTCGATCAGGGCGTCGTCGACGGCGATCGGCTGGGTCTTGGTCTGGACCCAACGCGGCGTAATCATGACTGGGAGCCGCTCGACGAGTTGGCGCAGGATCTCCCAGCTGATGCTCCCGTCGCCGATCACGATGCCTGCCCGCAACGCCGTCGTCGGAGCCCCGTCACGAAGGATCGACTCCACCTCACGTCGGCTGCGCAGGTGCTCGGAAAGGTCATCCCGTTCGTCACCCAGACCGCCGAGGTAGATCACCTGGCTCAGCCCGGCATTGGCGGCGGCGGCAGCGAAACCGGTCGCACCCGCTCGATCCCTCACTGCGAAGTCCTCGACATCCAACGAGTGCACGAAGTAGTAGGCGGCTTCCTGGCCATCCAACGCCCGGCGCAGGCTCTCCGCATCGCCAATATCGGCGTACACCGCTCGTCCAGCACCGGTGTAGCCGCCGGGATCCCGTGTCAGCGCCGTCACATCATGACCCGCATCCGTCAACGCCTTCGCGACCAGCGACCCAATGAACCCCGTCGCCCCCGTGACAGCGACCCTCATCGTCCCCAGCCGCAACTCGGATTCGGCGAACGTCGTCTGAACACGATGCTGCACGGTACCCCAACGCGATCCCGGCAACCCCCGACACCCAAACGCCGCCACCGCCGAGATCTGGGCGGGATCAGTCCGGACTGTCCCAGACAGATCGCGCCCAGATGCGGAATCAGACAGATCGCGCCCAGGTCGTGAGTCGCGTCTCTAGCTGATCGCGAAGGAACTGGGCGTCGGTGACGGCGTGTCCGTACCAGTCGTTGTTGAAGTAGGCGTACACGTCGCGGCCCTGGTCGAGCAGCGCTGCCAGTCGGTCGACCCACTCGCAGAGGCGGGTCTCGCCGTACGAACCGTGGTATGGATGCTCGAGCGCGTCCGGTCCGTGGAAGCGCACATAGGTCCAGTCGGCGGTGAGCACGAAGGGATGTGGCACCAGCAGGTCGTGGATGCACAGCGCGGCGCCGTGCCGGCTAAGCACGTCGAACACGTCGTCGTGCAGCCACGAGCGCTCGCGCAACTCGACCGCCCACCTGATCGTCGACGGTGCCGTCGACAGGAACTCGTCCAGCCGTTCGACGTTGCGCGCCCAGCGTGGAGGGAGCTGCACGAGGTTCGGTCCGAGGTGGGGGCCGAGCCGCTCGACGCGGTCGAGGTGGTTGGCAATCCATGATCCCGGGTCACGCAGCTTCATGCGATGCGACCCGAAGGCGCCGAGCTTGACGGCATAGAGGAAGCCCGGCCGAGCCGCCTGCGCCCAACTCTCGACCGCTGTCGGGGTGGGCAGCCGGTAGAACGTCGAGTTGAGCTCAACGGTGTCGAACAGCGACTGGTAGTGGTCGAACCATCGTCGCTGTGGGAGGTCGGCCGGGTACACGATGCCGCGCCAGTCCTTGTACGACCAGCCCGAACAGCCGACCCTCAACGCGCCGGTGACAGCCAATTCACGCATCGGCCCCGGCCAACCGGTGATTGCCAGACGCAGATCCGCGACGAGCGCCGCCCGGATCTCAGCCGCTGCCTCGTCGGCGCGGAGAACTGCCGATGGGTGGTAGGTGACGATGGCCAGCCGATCTCCGACCGACAACACCTTTCCTCGGCTGGCGGCGATCGCCATCGAACGTCCGAACACGGATCGGGCGGCGGTGGCGCCGAGGGCGACGATCACGCGTCCTTCGACGGCACGCAACTCGGCGTCGATCCACGGATGGCAGGCCTCCACCTCGGCGGTGTTGGGCTTCTTGTGCAGCCGCCGCTTGCCTCGGTCCTCGTGCTTGAAGTGCTTGACAGCGTTGGTCGCGAACACCGACTCGCGATCGATCCCGGCGTCGTCGACGCAGCGCCACAGCACGCTGCCCGCTGGGCCGACGAACGGATGACCCTGCTTGTCCTCCTGGTCGCCGGGTTGCTCACCGACCAGCACGATCGGCGCGACTCCGGGCGCCTTCGCCGAACACAGCCTGGGTGGTGTCGGCGTGCAGGGGGCAGCCCTTGCAGTCCTGCACGGCGCGCTGCAACGTTCGCAGCGAGCGGGATGCGGGCACGAACGGCTCAGCCGTCCAGCTCGTCTCCATGGTCGGGCCGCCGATCATGAATGAGTGATGCCCGTCGCACGTCTAGGACAATCATCATTTCTTCTCGCCACCGCCGGCGGGTCCAACCGACGCGTTGGGCTGCCGCTCTCACGCACAGAGACGACGCCAGCCCCTTCGACGCGGACCCCTATGTACGGATGGCCCGCGGTCATGGCGGACTACTTCGACCTGGCCGTGGCCTTGCCGCCCTTGCGGCCCGCAGCCTTGTGCTGCGCATGGGTACCGCCCTGGCTGCTCTTGCCCGAACCGGAAGCGACCTCACCCCCATGTTTGGACGCATTGGGCGAGTTGCGATCTTGGCGGCACGCTCTTGGAATGCTTGTTTGAGGCTCGTACTGTCTTCTTGACGTTTGCTGACTTGCCCGGCATAGGTTCCTCCTCTGCGTCAAGCCGCACTACCCACACCCACTTGAAGTCACACCCGCCTCACGGCCGCCACCGACAGCCCCGTCCAAGAGCACGGAGAGTCGGCGTACCGGCCTTGCCAGTCGATCCTCAGGGGTCATCGGGCGAGTGTTTTGCGTCCGCGGTGTTTGGAGGTCATCTCAGTGCGGTACAGCCGTGCGGTGAACGACGATGTCATTCAACTGGCGACCGCTGTCGCTGACAGGTTGGCGGGCCGTCGTCTCGCGTGTGCCGAGTCGTTGACCGCAGGAAGGCTGACAACCGCGTTCGCTTCGGTTGCCGACGCGGTCACGTTCTTTCGAGGCGGGCTCGTCGCCTACCAGCCTGGCGTGAAAGCCGAACTGCTCGGTGTCACCGCCGAGAGTGTGCTGTCGATCGAGGCGGCTGGGCAGATGGCGTACGGCGTTGCCGAACTCCTCGACGCAGAGGTGTCGGTCGCGACAACGGGACTCGCCGGAGGTGCGCCGGAGGACGGTGTTGAGGTCGGCACGGTGTTCGTCGGTACGTTCGTCAGCGGTGTCGTGCGCGGCTCGACGCATCGCTTCGACGGTGAACCGGAGGAGGTCTGCGAGGCGGCCACGCACCAAGCGCTCGAGAATCTCTTCGAGGCACTGTCCGCACGCGTCTTCCTCGGCGACGCCGCGGCTCGGTCGGGGGAGATGCGTTGGGGACGTGTTGGCTGACTTGCCGGCATAGGGATGGCGCGACGAGCCAACGGGTATGGGTTTGGCGGCTGTCGGCGACCTCACCGACGAAAAGAATTCGAACGCGAAGGCAGGTCGACGAGCTTGCCGGCAAGGTCAAAGAAGCGGTCTACACGGCCAAGGACAAACTCACAAGAAGGACTGATGGCGAATGAAGGACGAACAGCTCCACGAACTCCTCTACCAAGCGTTGGAGACCGAGATTGGCGGTCTCGCCGTCTACGTGACGGCCATCAAGTGTGCGGTCAACGATGACCTCAAGAGGGAATGGGAGGAGTACCTCGAACAGACTCAGAATCACCACGCCGTTCTTGAGACGCTGTTCGGGGAGCTCGGGCTCGATCCGTCGGCGGAAACTCCGGGCCGCGTCGTGGTTCGTCACGTCGGTGAGTCGCTGGTGACGGCGATGGAGATGGCGCTGGCCTCGGGTCCCCCCGAAGCTGCTCAGCTCGTGGCCGGTGAGAGCGTCGTGAACGCTGAAACGAAGGATCACCTCAACTGGGAGCTGCTCCGAACGGTGAGCGAGAAGGCCACCGGGCCTGCTGCCAAGGCGATTTCGGCGGCCTGTGACGAGGTCGAGGAGGAGGAAGACGAGCACCTCTATCACACCACAGGCTGGACCCGCGAGTTGTGGTTGGAGGCGCTCGGCCTGCCTGCGGTGCTGCCCCCACCCGAGGAGCAGAAGAGCGTGAAGACGGCGATCGGTGCAGCCCGGGCCAAGAACGCACACGACAACATGGCCAAGTCGGACTGACGAGCAGCGGTGTCACGTCTGAGGTCAACCACGCTGGGCCGAGATTCCGAGCTCAACGGTCGTCACCTCAGACCGTGCGCTGCGGCGCTTCGGCGACGCCGGCGCCACCCGCATCGGTTCCGGCCAAGCTGCGTGGCCGATCAGGGCGCGGTCGCAAGCCTCGTACGTGACAACTTCAAGGTCGGCGGTCTCCTCGTCGGCGACTGGTTCGGCCGACTTCGGACCCACCGAGTCGACTGGTGCGCTCCCGGTCAAGCTGGAGTTGTGCGCCACCACGGAAGGATCATCGGCGGCTACCGAGACGAAGTCGGTGTCGTTCATACCGTGAGCCTCACCTGCACTCATCTGGGCTGCATTTTGCGCTGGAACGCCGACGAGATCACGTGGGAGTGCCCGTGTCACGGCTCCCGCCTCGGCCACGACGGCACCGTGGTGCAAGGACCGGCGGTGCGGGACCTCCGGCGGTTCGACGTCACCGCCGAAGACCGGTAGGGAGCGTCGATGGCTTCTCCGTCGACAGGAGTGCGTTCGGCCCTGTGGTTCATCCCGGTGATGTGCGTGCTCGGCGGCATCGCGTTGTCGCTGGGAACGGTGGCGATCGATCGTGCCTTCGGCTTCGAGGTGATTCCGTCGTGGATGACGGGTGGACCAGACGCAGCGTTGGCGATCTTGACGACGATCGCGGTGTCGATGGTGTCGTTGGCGACGTTGGTGCTCACGATCACGATGGTCGTCGTGCAGTTGGCGATGGGGCAGTTCTCGCCGAGGATCGTGCAGACGTTCCTGCGCGACCGGCCAAGCCAGCTGGCGATCGGTTTGTTCGTGGCCACGTTCGCCCACGCCATGATCGCGATGCGCGAGGTGCAGTTCGAAGGTGACGGCCAGGTGCCCGGTGTGGCAATCGCTGTCAGCTACGTCCTGGTGCTGACGAGCATCGCCATGCTCGTGCTGTACGTGGATCACATCGGCCGATCGCTGCGCGTCTCGGCATTGATCGAACTCGTCGGCAACGACACCCGACGCCTGCTCGATGTCCACTATCCCGACCGACTCGTCGCCGAGGTCGTCGATCCGCATGTCATCACGGCACCGAAGTCAGGAGTCCTCACCGGCATCGACCGGGACCGGCTCGTGGAGCTGGCGTCCGACGGACATTGCGTCCTGCACGTGGTTCCCGCACTTGGCGAGTTCGTCGCCGCCGGTGCCCCGCTCATGCGAATCGAAGGCCCGACGGACGACGTGGACTCCGACGGCGCCGTCGACGCGCTGTCGTCGGCGCTGGAACGGACGCTGGACGAAGACGTCGCCTACGGATTCCGGATGCTTGTCGACATGGCCGAGCGAGCGTTGTCGGATTCGCCGTTTCTCGATCCGACGACCGCGGTGCAGGCGATCGACCGATTTCATGACGGGCTTCGCCAACTCGCCGTGCGGGCCATTCCCGACGGTCGCTACCACGACGATCATGGACAGTTGCGGTTGACCGTCCCGGTCATGCATTGGAATGCGTACGTGCGGCTGGCGTTCAACGAGATTCGCCTCGCCGGCCAGGAATCACCGCAGGTGACCAGGCGGCTCATCGCAGCACTCGACGACCTGCTCGAGATTGCGCCCGACGAGCGCAAGGCAGTGCTGCTCGAACAGCTCGACCTGATCAACGACGCCGGACGCCAACTCCGTCGGGACGAACGCGACACAGATCTTGCACTCAGTCCTGACCCTCAGGGGATCGGCGTCGCCGTGAGCACGAGTCGCCGACACGCTGTTCGATGACGGTGGCGCAACGAGCGATGGTTGCGCACGTGCTACCCCAGGTTCCCGACTCGTCTCCCCGCGGTCGCTCGCCCGTTTCCGTCCGGCGACTTTCGGGTACTCGGCACACTGACCGTGGCGCGCCGTCGGTCCTCGACGTCCCGACGTAAGGAATGGTGGCCATGGCCCCGAAGAAGACCGCCCCCAGGAAGACGCTGCTGCCAAGAAGTCTGCCGCCGCCAAGCGAAGCCCGGCGACGTCCGCGGCGACGAACGAGAGCCCGGCCGACCCGGCGGTTGACGCGGCGCCCGATGACGTGGCCGCCGCGGACTTGATCGACGAGGTCGGTGCTGGTGGCGAGACGCATCAGACGTCGACCGGCACCGAGAACCGGTTGACGACGCAGCAGGGGACTCCTGTTTCCGACGACCAGAACACACTGCGTGCGGGCGAGCGTGGGCCTTCGCTGCTGGAGGACTTCCACTTCCGCGAGAAGATCTTCCACTTCGATCACGAGCGGATCCCCGAACGTGTCGTCCACGCCCGCGGCTTCGGAGCCCACGGGTTCTTCGAACCGTATGAGTCGCTCAGCGATCTCACTCGCGCCGACCTGTTCCAGCGCCCCGGCGAACGAACACCGGTGTTCGTGCGCTTCTCGACGGTTGCCGGGAACAAGGGATCGTTCGACCTCGCCCGTGACGTCCGCGGCTTCGCCGTCAAGTTCTACACGCAGGAAGGCAACTGGGATCTCGTCGGCAACAACATCCCGGTGTTCTTCATCCAGGACGCGATCAAGTTCCCCGACCTCGTCCACGCCGTCAAGCAGGCCCCGGACCGCGGCTTTCCCCAGGCGCAGTCGGCGCACGACAACTTCTGGGACTTCATCTCGCTGATGCCCGAAGCGACCCACATGGTCATGTGGACGATGTCGGACCGGGCGATCCCCCGTTCCTTCCGGTTCATGGAGGGTTTCGGGGTGCACAGCTTCCGCCTCGTCAACGCCGCTGGCGAGTCGACGTTCGTGAAGTTCCATTGGAAGCCGAAGCTGGGCATGCAGTCGGTGGTGTGGAACGAGGCGGTCAAGATCAACGGTGCCGACCCCGACTTCCATCGGCGCGATCTGTGGGACGCGATCAACAGCGGCGACTTCCCGGAGTGGGAGCTGGGCCTCCAGCTGTTCGACGACGAGTTCGCCGACTCGTTCGACTTCGACATCCTCGACGCCACGAAGATCATCCCCGAGGAGCTCGTCCCGGTTCGCCGCGTGGGCCGCCTCGTGCTCGACCGCACTGTCGACAACTTCTTCGCCGAGACCGAGCAGGTCGCCTTCTGCACGCAGAACATCGTCCCCGGCATCGACTTCACCAACGACCCGCTGCTCCAGGGCCGCAACTTCTCGTACCTCGACACCCAGCTCAAGCGTCTTGGTGGCCCGAACTTCACGCATCTTCCGGTCAACGCTCCGAAGTGTCCGGTCGCCCACTTCCAGCAGGACGGGCACATGGCGATGCACAACCCCGTCGGGCGGGTCAACTACGAGCCGAACTCATGGTCAGGCGACGGTGCCGGACCGCGGGAGGACCCCACCGGTGGCTTCCGCAGCTTCGAAGAGCCCATCGACGGCACGAAGCAGCGCGTGCGGTCCGAGACGTTCGCCGATCACTACAGCCAGGCCCGCCAGTTCTACGTCAGCCAAACACCGGTCGAGCAGGCACACATCGTCGACGCCTTCGTGTTCGAACTGAGCAAGTGTGAACAGCCCGGCATCCGCGCCCGGATGGTGGCCAACCTGCGCAACGTCGACGACGACTTCGCCCAACGGGTCGCCGACAGGGTTGCGGCTCGACCCGCTGCCGGAGCCCTCGGTCCCGGCTCGGCCGCCGATCACCGACCTGCCCCCCTCACCGGCGCTGAGCATCATCCTCAACGGGCCGGACAGCTTCACCGGCCGCAAGATCGGCGCGCTGATCACCGACGGCACCGACGCGGCATTGCTGGCATCGCTACGCGAGGCGGCAACCGCCGAAGGAGCACTCGTCGAACTCGTCGCCCCCCAGGTCGGCGGTGTCGTCACCAGCGACGGACAACTCGTGCCGGCCCACCAGAAGATCGACGGCGGCCCGTCTGTCCTGTACGACGCCGTGGTCATCCTCGCCACGGCGGATGCGGCCGCCCTGCTCGCCAAGGACGCCGCCGCCAAGGACTTCATCAGCGACGCCCACGCCCACTGCAAGTACGTCGGCTACGTGCCAGAAGCTCAGACCTTGCTCGAAGCCGTTGTCGACCTCGACGGCGGATACATCGCCCTCGACGGCGACGCCGCGATCGCCACATTCCTCGAACAATGCCGGACCCTGCGCTACTGGGACCGCACTCCCACCGTCGACCAAACCTGAACGCTCACTTCGGCGCCAACCATCGGCCCCAGGGCGGATCAGGTCTCGTTC
>CAVYYX010000008.1:0-39247 GCA_963772825.1 Ilumatobacteraceae bacterium
CCTGCTCGAGTGTGTCGATGTCATCCGCGCCCTGTTGCGCGGCGAGGAGGTGTCTCACGATGGCCTCGTCCGCGTCGACCGGGCGAAGCTGTGGAGCCTTCCGACACGGCCCCCTGCGTTGTTCGGCGCAGCGGTCAGCGAGCAGACTGCTCGACGAGTCGGCGGGTGGGCTGACGGCCTGATCACGGTGAACCAACCGATCGAGGTCTTGCGTCGGGTCATCGACGCTTTTCGTGATGGTGGTGGAAACGCCAAGCCCGTGGCCGTGCAGGTGCACTTGTCGTGGGCGGAGGACGACGCCACCGCCCTCGCTGTCGCCCATGACCGGTGGCGCAACTGCGTGTTCGGACCGGAGCTCGCCTGGAATCTGGAGTTGCCGGCCGAGTTCGACGAGGCCGGTCGTTGGGTCCGTCCCGACGACGTCGCCACCGGCGTGCTCGTCTCCGCCGATGTCGAGCGGCACATCGAATGGCTGCAGGAGATCGCCGACCTCGGCGTCGATCAGTTGTATCTCCACCAGGTCGCCCAGGGTGCCGAGCAGGAGCGGTTCATCGAAGTGTTCGGCGATCGAGTGCTGCCGGAGGTCCGGTCGTGAACAACGCCAGGACAAGCGACCTGTGGTGGAAGACCGCGGTGATCTATTGCCTCGACGTCGAAACGTTCTTCGACTGGGATGGCGACGGAACCGGCGACCTGACCGGGCTCACCGAACGCGTCGACTATCTCGCCGGACTCGGTATCAGCTGCATCTGGCTGATGCCATTCCAACCCTCGCCGAACCGCGACGACGGCTACGACATCACCGACTACTACGGCGTCGACCGTCGGCTCGGTTCGCTCGGCGACTTCGTCGCCCTCGTACGCACCGCCAAGGACCGTGGGCTGCGGGTGATCATCGACCTCGTCGTCAACCACACCTCGGACCGCCATCCGTGGTTCCGCGCCGCCCGCGCCAGGCGAACCTCCGAGTTCCGAGACTTCTACGTGTGGGCCGACAAACCCCCAGACAAGCCGAAGGCAGAGGTCGTCTTCCCCGACGCCGAGGACAGCATCTGGACCTACGACGACAAGGCCGAGCAGTACTACCTCCATCACTTCTACTCACATCAGCCCGACCTCAACATCGGCAACCCGAGAGTGCGCGACGAGATCGCCAAGGCCATCGGCTTCTGGCTCGAGCTCGGCGTCGATGGCTTTCGCATGGACGCCGTCCCGTTCCTGTTGGAGACCGGCGGGATCACCGGCGACGTTGCGCTCGACCCACACGACTTCTTGCGCGACTTGCGGTCGTTCGTCGCCCGGCGCCGCGGCGACGCCCTCCTGCTCGGCGAGGTCAACCTGCCGGCCGACGACCTGCCCCAGTACTTCGGCGGTGCCGACGGCGACGAGGTCCAACTGTTGTTCAATTTCCCGCTGATGCAGGCGACGTATCTCTCCTTCGCCCGTCAGGACGCCACCGCCCTGGCCGCCGCCTTGACGAACACGGTGCGCGAAACCGACGATCAGCAGTACGCCAACTTCCTGCGCAACCACGACGAACTGACGCTCGACAAGTTGACCGACAAGGAGCGTCAGGAGGTGTTCGCCGCCTTCGGACCCGACGAGGAGATGCAGCTGTTCGGCCGCGGCCTCCGCCGACGCCTGCCATCGATGTTCGGCGGCGACGCCCAACGGATCCGCATGGCATACAGCCTGATGTTCTCCCTCCCGGGCACCCCCGTGCTGTTCTACGGTGAGGAGATCGGCATGGCCGAGAACCTCGCGATCGATGGCCGCGCCAGCGTTCGCTCCCCGATGCAATGGAGCGACGACCCCAACGGCGGATTCTCCACCGCCCGGCCCTCACGCCTGCGCCGTCCAGTAGTCGAGGGACAGTTCGGCCCGCTCGCCGTCAACGTCGCCGCCCAACGTCGCGACCACGACTCGCTCCTCAACTGGATGGAACGGTTGATCCGCCGACGACGCGAGACCCCCGAACTCGCCTGGGGCGACTGGCGAGTCTTGACGAGCAGCGTCGCCGCCGTCTTCGCCCACCGCTGCGACTGGGAGGGCGGCACCGTGATCGCCGTCCACAACCTCGCCGCCGAGCCATGCCACGTGCGAGTCGATCTCCACGCAGTCGACGACGGAGCGCGCCTCGACGACCTCCTCGACGAGCGGCCGGCATTCGAAACACTCGACGAAAAGTCCGTTGAACTGACCCTCGAAGCGTTCGGCTACCGGTGGTACCGGCTGATCCCACCGGACCACATCGCACCGCCATAGCCACCGTCTGCCGGAGCGTTTGGTGCGTTGCCGCAAGGGGTACTCCGAGGACACCTTGCGAGACAACTCGGACCGACGCAGCGAGACCTTCGTGCCGTCGGTGGTCTCGCGGCGTCGTGGAGGCAGACATGAAGCAGCGATCGTGGCGACCACTTCTACCGTCGACGTTGAGGGTGGTAGCCGTCGCTGCTCTGTTCAGTGGTCCGGCGGGTGTCGCCTCGTCGCCGGCGGTGTCAGCGTCGCCAGGCAAGGTGACGATCTGTCACGCCACCGGGTCGGCGACCAATCCGTACGTGCAGATCACGGTGAGTGAGAACGCCGTGCGGGAAGGCCGTGGGCACAACCGGGACAATCATCAAGGAGGTGAGGACATCATTCCGACCGGGCCGTATGACCCCGACGGTCGCAACTGGGACCTCGCAGGCCAAGCCATCTACAACGACGGCTGTCTGACCTTCGCGCCCGACCTCTTGCCACCCTCCCGATAGGAAACGAATCGGCGGAATCGGGATTGGCCAATCAGGGGCGTTACGTCGCCCGCGTCATCAGATGGTCCGAACGAGACATGCTCGGCTCATCGAGGTGACCGATCACGGGGTTACCGGCGCTGTAAGCGTTCGGCACTGCGTCAGTCGTTCTTGTTCTTGTTATGGCCGTTGGCGTTGCCGTTGCCATTCCCGCGGCCGTTCCCGTTGCCGTTGCCGTTCCCACCACCGTTTCCGTTTCCATTGCCGTTTCCGTTGCCGCCGTCGTCTACTTCGTCGACCGCGGGTGGGGCGATGAGCGGGGTGAGCACTGGCTCGAGTAGTGCCAGGGTGGCCGGGGTCACTTCAGCGTTCGCGACCCATTCGGCGACGCTGTCGAGAAGGTTGGCGGCACGCTCGCTCGGTTCGTCGCCCTGTTCAATCGAGACGAGTTCATCGACGATCGACGTGGTGTGTTGCCGTCCGTAGGCGTCCGGGTTCGCCTGGAGGGCGGCGATCACCGCGGCGATGGTCGTTGGCACCGACGTCGTCGTCGGCACCGGCGAGGTTGTCGGCGATGCCTGGGCCGATCGCTGCTCGGGTGGGTCACTGCTGGTGATGAACGAAAAGAGGCCCGATGCCATGTTCCACGCGACGAGGCTGGCCACGGCCAACGCGGCGACGCCGACGAGCCACCACGGTCGCCGTGTACGGCGGCGATAGCCGTCCGACGGCAACAGCTGCGTCGGCTCCGATGTCACCGCCGATGTTCGCAGGACGCTGGTGGACGCCGTCGAGGGTTCGGTCGTCAGGGCGGCCTGCATCTCCGCCGCACCGGCGAAACGATCGGCAGGGTCCTTGGCCATCGCCGTGCCGATCGCCCCCGCCAGCCAATCGGGGACGTCAGGACGTCGTGAAGAAACGTCGGGAACCGGAGTAGTGGTGTGGGCGAGGGCCGTGGCAACCGGACTATCCCCGTTGAATGGTGCGACACCAGTGAGCATCTCAAACAAGACGACACCGACGGCGTACACATCGGTTGCCGGAGTCGTCGGCCGCCCCTCGATCTGCTCGGGAGCGAGATACGTAGGTGTCCCGACGACCTCCCCAGCAGCAGTCACGTCACTGGCCAAGTCGTCGAGACGACGGGCGATCCCAAAGTCGAGCAGCTTCACCGTCCCGTCGTAGGACACCATGATGTTCGACGGTTTGACATCACGGTGAATGATCCCCGCGGCGTGCGCCTGACCCAAGGCGGCCAGCACCGACGCCGCGATCGCCGTCGCCTGCGACGGCTCCAACGGCCCGGCCTCGGCGAGCACGCCACGGAGTGAGCGGCCCTCGACGAGTTCCATGACGATGTACAGGTAGCCATCCGCCTCGCCTGCGTCGAACACGGCGACGGCGTTGGGATGACTCAACCCGGCTGCCGCCTGCGCCTCCCGAACGAAACGAGCGCGGCCTACCGGGTCAGTCACCGCAACCGGGACGACCTTGACGGCGACTGGGCGATCGAGACGACGATCACGACCGGCGTAGACCATCGCCATTCCGCCGCGGCCGAGCAGCCGCTCCAGCACGTACCGCCCAGCCAACAGCCGAGTGGCACTGTCCACCCCAATCACGCAAACGACAAAGTACCCGCCCCGTGCGCCCGCCAGTCACCGCCGCCCGCCCAGCTGCGACGAACCGACGCTGAAGGCACCAGACCAGCGCCAACCCACCCACCATCGTTGCCCTCGACACCACCGCGATCATGGGAACGAACTCGCACGGTCGGAGTTCCGGCGATCCTGATCGGACATGCGTGCTGATTCAAGGGTTGAGGTCGGAGGATTGGCCGTACCCAAACTGGGCACTGCAACGATGTATCAAGTGGGTAGCCGGTGCCATGCGCTCCACAGCGGCAACCCCTGGCACCGGCTCTACCCGGCAAACCAGCTGTCCCCGCACGGCGGCAGATCACAACGTCGAATCGAGGTACGGAATATGCACGAGAGAACGACGCTCAGACGTCTCGGCGTGATCGTCTCGACGGTGCTCGTGACTGTGGGGTTGGCCGCGTTCCCGGCGTACACCCTCGCTGACAACGGTGGCAACGGCAACGGCAACGGCGGCAACGGCAACGGCAACGGCAACGGCAACGGCAACGGCAACGGCGGACAACGGCAACGGCAACGGCAACGGCAACGGCAACGGCAACGGCGATGCCGACGCCAATGGCAATCGCGGTGGGAACGGCGTCGACCAGGTGGTGATCTGCCACCTCCCACCAGGAAACCCGGGCAACGAGCACACCATCATCGTGGGAGAGCCCGCCGTCGACGCTCACGTCGACAACCACGACGACACCGTGGGGCCCTGCGACACCGCCACATCGACCACGACATCCACCTCGACAACCTCGACGTCGCCAGCGGTGCCCCCAGTCGGGGTCGACCAGGTGGTGATCTGCCACGTCCCACCAGGAAACCCGGGCAACGAGCACACCATCACTGTCGGAGAGCCCGCCGTCGACGCTCACGTCGACAACCACGACGACACCGTGGGGCCCTGCGACGCCGCCACATCGACCACGACATCCACGTCGATAGCTTCGACGTCGCCCGCGGTTGCACCAGTCGCCCTACCCGACATCCTCCTACAGGACGCCACGGTGGGCCAGCCGTTCAGCTTGAACGTGCTGGCCAACGACGACCTCGGAAATCCCGTCGCAACGATCACCGCCGACACCTTCGACCCAACACTGCAGACGGGCTGTATCGGACTGTCATTTGATCCGGCCACCGGAGTGATCGCCGGCACCCCCACCCAGGGTGGAACCTGCCCGTTCGCCTACGTCATCCAGAACTCGGCAGGATTCAGTCTTACCCAGGTACTAGTCCCGGTCCTTGACTAGCTCCAGCGAGTACCGACCTGCCGATCCGCGTCTACCTTCGCCTTGGTACTCGACCGAGGCGAACCCGCCCTACTCGGCGTCATCGCGAACAGCTGGTGCCTTGAGCGTGGGCCGGGCTGGTGTAGCGCTGCTTGCCGGTCACCGGGTCGGTGCCGAGATACACGCGCAACTCCCCCGGCGTCGCCCCGCTGGCGTAAGAACCCCTTTCATGGCGTTTCTCCAATCGCCATTGGCAACACGGGGCGGAACCAGAAGAGGCACTCCGCAGAGTGCCTCTGACCTGGACCATTCTTTGGCAGCCCGTACGGGATTCGAACCCGTGCCGCCACCTTGAGAGGGTGGTGTCCTAGGCCTCTAGACGAACGGGCCGTGCTGCCGGGCGCCGGGGCGCCGCGCGGGTCGTCACGCTATCAGCGCGAGCGCCCGTCGAGCTGGGGAGAGAGGAATCGAACCCCTAACTACAGAACCAGAATCTGCCGTGTTGCCAGTTACACCACTCCCCATCGGAGCGACCGAAAATCCTACCGCCGCGACAACCGATGGGTGTTGAGGGGACCGTTCCGTCCCCCAAACACCCATCGGTTGCGGCGGCTGGGCGGGTCAGAGGTGGTCGAAGCCGACGATCCGGCCGAGGGCGACGGCGCCGGCCTCGGCGAGCTGCCGGCGGGCAGCGCTGCCGCCGCGAACCACCGAGCTCGGCGTCGGTGACACGTACGCCGTCAGCCCGACGTCCTGGGCGATCAGCCGCGACCGCAGGGCGTGATAGGGATCGGTGACGACCACCACCCGTTCGAGTCCCCGCTGTCCGAGCAGATCGGCGGTCCCCGACAGCGATTCGTACGTAGTGCGCCCCGTGCTCTCCATCACGATCGCCTCGGCCGGGACGCCGCGGTCGACGAGGTACTGCGCCGATGATTCCGCCTCCGTGAACCGATCTTCCGGTTGCTTGCCACCCGTGACGACGACCACCGGCGCGACGCCTTGGTCGTACAGCGTGACGACGTGGTCGAGTCGAGCAGCGAGCTGCGGCGACGGTCGACCGTCGTACTGCGCCGCGCCGAGCACGACGATGGCGTCGGCCGGGCTCGCCTCGGCTGCCTGGTCGCTGCGACCGGTCAGGAAGACCTGCGTCAGGCTGATGGCGTAGTAGGCGAGCGCAACGACGAGCACGGCGCCGACCGAGCGCCGGACGACTTGCCATCGCCGACGGCGCCGTGCGTCCGCCGCCCGCCGCTCGTCGGTGAAGTCGACGAGGTCGTCGACACCGGCAATCTCGCCCCGAGCGATCGGGCGGATCGTCCCCACCGGTGTGGGATCACGGCTCGGGACCATCACGGCCATCGCGCCCTCAGTCACGCCCCAGGCGGGCGACGGCAGCGTTGAGCCGCCGAATCGTCTCGTCCCGACCGAGCACCTCGAGCGACTCGAACAGCGGTGGCCCGACGCTGCGCCCGGTCGTGGCGACGCGAACGGGTGCCTGCGCCTTGCCGAGCTTGATGCCGTGCGAGGTGCCGACGCGCTCGAGGACGGCCTTCAACGACTCGGCCTCCCACACCGCCCGCCCGTAGGAGGAGACCGTCTCGGCGAGCACCGCCCGCGACCACGGCTGGTGCATCGCCTTGGCCCACGAGTCGTGGTCGATGATCGGATCAGGACGCATCAGGAAGTCGACCATCGGCGCGGCGTCCGCCAACGTCACCACCCGGGTCTGCAGGTGCGGCGCCATCGTCGCGAAGATGTCGCGGTCGTAGTCCGCGGGAAGGAACGGCTCGCACGCGGCCACGAACTCCTCGGTCGTCAGCTTGCGGAGGTACTCGCCGTTGAAGGCGGCGAGCTTCTTGATGTCGAAGAACGCCGGCGAATGGGTGACGTCCTCGAGGCGGAAGGACTCCTCGATCACCGACCACGGCACGATCTCCGACTCCCCGGCCGACTCGGCGGACTGCGGCGCCCAGCCGAGGGTCATCAGGTAGTTGACCATCGCGTCGGCGAGATAGCCGTCGTCGCGATACGACTCGAGGGCGACCTTGTCGCGACGCTTCGACAGCTTCTTGCGAGCCTCGTTGACGAGAACGGGGACGTGCGCCCACACGGGCGGCGGGACACCCAAGGCGGTCCACAGCATCTGCTGCTTGGGCGTGTTGGGGAGGTGCTCCTCGGCGCGGACGACGTGAGAGATCGCCATCTCGATGTCGTCGACGACGTTGGCCAGCACGAACAGCGGTGTGCCGTTGGCCCGCAGGAGCACGAAGTCCTCGAGGTGTTCGTTCTCGAACGTGACCGCACCGCGGATCACGTCGTCGACCACCGTCTCGCCCTCGGGTACCCGGAACCGAAGCACACGACCAGGACCCGGGCCGAGCCCCCGATCCCGCGAGAAGCCGTCGTAGCCGGGCTTGCCGCGCGCTTTGGCGCGCTCGTCGATCTGCTCGGGCGTCAGATCGCAGTAGTAGGCCAGACCGAGGTCATGGAGTCGTTCGGCGGCGGCGACATGAGCGGCGGCGTAGGAACTCTGGAAGTACGGGCCCTCGAAGGTCGGATCGTCGGCGCGGATGCCGACCCAGGCCAGACCGTCGACGATGCCCTCGATCCACTCCGGATGGTTGCGCACCTCGTCGGTGTCCTCGATGCGCAACACGAACGAGCCGCCCTGGTGCTTCGCCAACGCCCAGTTGTACAGCGCAGTGCGCGCCCCACCGACGTGGAAGTAGCCCGTCGGCGAGGGAGCGAAGCGGTAGCGCGGCGGCATGGACCTTCCACGCTACCGACCAGTCCAGAGCCGATTGTGAGCAGGTTGTTGCTCACAATTGGCCTCGGTCTCAGGTAGAGGTCGAGCGGGACGTGAGGGCCAGGTTGCGAAGTTGGCGCAGGGCGACCGACAGGGTGGTGAGGTCGTAGCTCTCGGCGCGACGGATCTCGGTGAGCATCGTGCCGACCCGGCCGACGGGACGCGCATTGATCGAGATCCATTCCTCGACCGACCCGCCGCTCAGCACGCACGCCTCGGTCAGCTCGGCCAGCGTCGACAGCAGGTCGTCGCGCAGTGCCGAGCGTGCCTGGGTCTGCCAACGGTCGGAGCGAGGCAACGATGCGATGCCCTCCCACAGCCACATCAGGTCGAGGGCATCGAACAGCTCCCACTGCACGGCGGAGAGCGCGCCGACCCGGCGGCCGGTCGCTTGTGACAGGTCGACGAGGTCGAACGCCGTATGCAGCACGGGCCACGCACCGGCTCGTTCGGCGAGCGCCTCGGGCACGCCGGCAGCGAGGCGCGACGCCTCCTCCGACATCGCCACGTCGGCCATCCGACCGCGCAACCTCGAACCCAGCGTGACCGCCAGCTCGCTGATCCCGGGCTTCAACTCGGCGACCGTCTCGGCCAGCCCGAACGGTGGCCGGCGATGGCGGAGCACCCACAACGCCCCGCGCTCGACCATCCGTCGGAGGTCGAGGAACAAGCTGAACTGCGTGTCCACCGCCACCGTGGCGTCGAGGGCATCGATCGCACTCCACAGCGCGGCGAAGTCGAACACCTCACGCGACACGAGCCACGCTCGCATCACGTCGACGACCGAAGCCCCGGTGTCTTCCGTCATGCGGTGGTCGAAGGAGATCCCCGACAGGTTGACCATCTGGTTGACGACCATCGTCGAGATGATCTCGCGGCGCAGCGGGTGGGCGAGGATCGCCTCGGCAAAGCGCTGGCGCAACGGGGTCGGGAAGTAGTCGACGACATCGCGGTGCAGCAGGTCATCGTCGGGGAGGTCGCTGCCGACCATCTCGGAAACGTTGGTGTTCTTCGTGTAGGCGATCAGCACGGCGAACTCAGGAGCGGTGAGCCCGGTTCCGGCGAGTTGGCGCTCGGCGATCTGGCGGTCCGACGGCAGGAACTCGAGCTGGCGATCGAGCCACCCCTCCGTTTCCAGGGTGTCGATGTAGCGAGCATGCACGTTGGCCATGCCGAGGGACTGCTTGCGGGCCATCAGCAGGGCCAGCGTCTGGGCCTTGTTGTTGGCGAGCACGAGGCCGGCCACCTCGTCGGTCATCGACACGAGCAACTCGTTGCGCTGCTTGGCGGTCAACTCGCCGGCGGCGACGATCCCGTCGAGGAGGATCTTGATGTTGACCTCGTGATCGCTGCAGTCGACGCCCGCCGAGTTGTCGATCGCGTCGGTGTAGATCAGCCCGCCGTTGAGCGCGTACTCGACCCGCCCGCGCTGGGTGAACCCGAGGTTGCCACCCTCTCCGACCATCCGGCAGCGCAGCTCGCTGCCGTTCACTCGAACGCCGTCGTTGGCCCGATCGCCGACCTCGCTGTGGCTCTCCGACTCGGCCTTCACGTACGTGCCGATGCCACCGTTCCACAACAGGTCGACAGGCGCCGTGAGCGCGGCCGAGATGACTTGGTCGGGCGTCAGATCGTCCACCGACGTGATGCCGAGGGCGGCCCGCGCCTGCTTGCTCAGATCGATCGACTTCAACGTCCGGGCGTACACGCCGCCACCAGCCGAGATCAGCTCGGTGTCGTAGTCGGCCCACGACGACCGCGGCAGCGCGAACAGCCGCGCCCGTTCGGCCCAGGCCACGGGCCCGTCGGGATTGGGGTCGATGAACACGTGCCGGTGGTCAAAGGCCGCGACCAGACGGAGCGCCTTCGATCGCAGCATTCCGTTGCCGAACACGTCGCCGGACATGTCGCCGATGCCGACCGCCGACAACGGGTCGGCATCGGCGTTGCGACCGAGCGACCTGGCGTGGCGACGCACGCTCTCCCACGCTCCGCGCGCCGTGATCCCCATCGCCTTGTGGTCGTAACCGACGCTGCCGCCCGAGGCGAAGGCGTCGCCGAGCCAGTAGCCGTGCTCGCGCGACACGGTGTTGGCGATATCGCTGAAGCTGGCGGTGCCCTTGTCGGCGGCGACGACGAGATAGGTGTCGTCGCCGTCGTGGACGACGGTGTCGGGTGGGTGGACGACCCGCCGCTCCTGGGCACCGCCCGGACCCGGGCCGTCGACGAGGTTGTCGGTCAGATCGAGCAACGCCCCGACGAACATCCGGTAGCAGTCGACGACCTCAGCGCGCGCTGCGTCGGGGTCGGTGAGCTGACGCTTGACGACGAACCCGCCCTTCGCTCCGGTCGGCACGATCACGGCGTTCTTGACCATCTGCGCCTTCATCAACCCGAGAACCTCCGTCCGGAAGTCCTCGCGCCGGTCGCTCCAACGCAACCCGCCACGGGCGATCGGCCCGCCGCGCAGGTGGACACCCTCGACCCGCGGGCTGCACACCCAGATCTCGTACGCTGGGCGCGGCTGGGGCAGCTCGGGGATCCCCGCCGGGTCGAACTTGAAGGCCAGCGTCGCGTCGCCGCGGAAGAACGTCGTGCGCACGGTTGCGTCGATCAGCGTGAGGAAACTCCGGCAGATGCGATCCTCGTCGAGGCTCGGGATGGCGTCGAGGGCGCTCTGGATCAGCTCGCGCTGGACCTGTTGGGCTGCCGCTCGGCTGCCCAACCCGCCGCGCTCGATCGGCTCGAAGCGCGTCGTGAACAGTTCGACGAGTTGGGTCACCAGGCGGGGGTGCTTGGCCAGCGTGTTCTCGACGTACTGCTGACTGAAGGCAAACCCGATCTGGCGCAGGTACTTGGCGTACGCCCGAATCATCGCCACGTCGCGGGCATCCAAGCCGGCGACGACGACCAACCGGTTGAAGCCGTCGCTCTCGACCACGCCGCGCACGAGGCCGACGAACGCCTCGACGACGTCACGGCAGCGACGCTGGTCGAGCGCACCTCCCGGCGCGCGCACCCCGATGTCGTACAGATGGACGAGCTCCGTCCCGATGCGGAACGTGTAGGGCTGCTCGTCGAGGGCGACGAAGCCGAGGTGGTCGAGGAGCGGAAGCAGCTCGGACAGGGCCATCGCCGTCCCCCGCCGGTAGACGCGCATTCGCCACTCGTCTGCGGGGGCATCGGCCTCGCGGCCGAACGCGACGACGAGGTCGTCCGCGCCGGTGAGCACCTCGTCGATGCGCCGCACGTCGGCGACCGCCCGCTCCGGAGCGACGGCGGCGCGATACGCCGGCGGCGCCGCATCGCCGGCCGCGTCGTACAGCCGGTGGCCGTCCCCCTCGCCCAGCTCAGCCACCAGCGCCGCGCGCAGACGCTCGGTCCACGAGATCGACTGCTCGTCGATCGTCCGCTCGAGGTCGCCGAGGTCGACGGCGTGGTCGGACGACCGCCGGCGGACACTGACGGTCACACGCGCCAGCGAGCTCGCCGAGACGAGCGACTCGAAGGTCCGCACGTCGGCGTCGTAGGCGTCGGCGACGATGTCGGCGAGGCGTTCCGGAAGCTCGGCGGTGAACCGGCGGCGTGGGAAATAGACGAGCACGGTCGTCCACGCTCCGGCCGGCTCGGGGACCTCGAAGACCCTGACCACCCTCCGCTCCTGGAGCCCGACGATCTCCCGGACGAGATCGGCGACCTCGCTCGCCGAGAGCTCGAGCACGAGATCGCGCGGCAGGTTCTCGAGGACCGTGCGCGACGCACGCCCCGAGTGGCTGTGCACCGCCTCGCCGACCAGGCCGAGGTCGGTGGCGATCTCGTCGCCGAACCCGGGGATGTCGAGCACGCTGGCTCGGTGGGCACCCGTCGACAGGAGGCCGATGAAGCGATGCTGCAACTCGGGCCCCTTCACCGGGTCGCTGACGATCAGCACGCTGAGGCGCTGCGGGCGAAACACCGTGGACACGGCATCCGCCCGGGCGACCACCGCTGGGCGCCCCTCACGCTCGCCGGAGGTCGAGAACGTGAACTCGGCGAGCGTCGCCGGACCAGCGTCGGCGAGCTGTCCGAGGCCGGTTCCGGCGAGCGGCGTGACCTCGCCCGATTCGTCACAGACCGTGTCGACCGCCCCGAGGAAGACGAACTGCCCGTCGGCGAACCATTGCAACGCCGGATGGACGTCGACGAGGCTTCCGAGCCGGTCGCGCATCTGGGCAAAGTCGGCGACCACTCTCCGCACGTCGGCGACCGCCGACTCCAGTTCTGTCTCTATCGTCGCTGCTAGCTCGTCGTCGATGCGATCGATCTCGATCTGCGTCCACGCCTCGACGAGCAGCGAGTCGTCGGCGGTGCCGTCGAGCCGGCCGCTGAACGGTGCGACCCGTACGATCTCGTCGGCAGCACCACGCTCGACGAGGAGCATCGGGTGGACCAGGAGGTGGATGTCGAGGCCGTGGCGCTCGAGCCGCATACGCATCGTGTCGACGAGGAACGGCATGTCGTCGGTCACCATCAGCACCACCGAGTGCGGGGTCGACCATCCGTCGCGCTCTCGATCGGGGGACATCACCCTGACGACCGGCGACCCAGCCGGGCGCATGCGCCCGAGATCGAAGTGGGCGACGCCGACGGAGTAGATGTCGTCGATCTTGCGGTCGTCGACGTCCTCTTCCGGCAGCTCGGAGTAGTACAGGGCGAAGAACGGACCGAGCACCTCGTCGTCCGGTCGGCGGACCGCAGCAAGCTCGCCCAGCCGGTCGAGCGCCTCGGCCACGTCGGGATGGGCCTGCATTGGTCAACCTCCTGCCCCGACGACGCTGTCGGAGCTGTTCGCCTGCCGCGACTGAGAGTATCCCCTCGGTTCTCGCCAGGTTTGCGTCAGCCCGGCGACCCCGGTCCCGTCAGCCTCCCGACACAGGTGATGCGACACCGTACGCTCCGCGGGGTGGCAAGTGAACCCGTCGACATCGGCCCTGTGGGCCTCGACCACATCGAGACGTTCGCCGAGGGACTCGATCATCCAGAGGGCATCACGATCACCCCCGGCGGCCGCATCTACGTCGGTGGCGAGGCGGGCCAGATCTATCGCATCGAGGACGACGACACGGCGACGGAGGTTGCCAACACCGGCGGGTTCATCCTCGGCATCGCCGCCGACGCTGATGGCCGGATCTACGCCGCAGACACGGTGCACCGCTGCGTCTGGCGGGTGACGCCCGACGACGGGACCCACACGGTCTACGCCGTCGGGCTACCCGAGCGCCCGTTCAGCGTGCCCAACTGGGGAGCGTTCGACGCCGACGGGAACCTTTACCTCACGGACTCCGGTGGATGGGGCGCCGCCAGCGGGCTGATCTGGCGGATCCTTCCCGGCGGTGAGTCCACGGTCTGGACGGAGGCCGCGGTCGACTTCCCCAACGGCTGCGCGGTGGCACCGGACGGCGCGTGCCTCTACTACGTCGAGAGCCTGCCGGGCCGAATCTGTCGGATCGACATCGCCAGCGACGGGTCCGCCGGCGAACGGACCGTGCTGTGCGAGTTGGGCCTCGTCGTTCCCGACGGCGTGGCGATCACCGACGACGGCGGTCTGGTCATTTCCTGCTACCGGCCCGACGTCATCTACCGATGGCACCAAGACGAGGGGTTGTCGCTGATCGCCTCCGATCCCCGCGGCACGACACTCGCCGCCCCGACCAACGTCGTGTTCGCCGGCGACGATCGCTCGCTTCTGGTCGTGCCGAATCTTGGCCGCTGGCACCTCAGCCGCGGTCGGTTCGGCCTGCGCGGTGTGCCGTTGCACTACCCAACCGGCGACCAACTCGGTGGTTGAGCGGCTGTCCGCCCGTCGCAGATCAAACGCTTGACGAAACTCGCTCCTTCGCCATACGTTTGACCGCATGGGGGAACGGCGGTGAGCCTCGCCACCGCGATCACCGACGTCAGCGTCGCCACGATCCAGGGATCCCTTCCCGCACCGGTTGTCTTCGGCGACTGGATCATGCGTCACCGCGAGTACGCCGTGGTGCGCGTCAGCACGGCCTCCGGACATGTCGGCTGGGCCTTCACGCTGACCCGCGATGGCACGGTCGCCGAGCAGATCCGCAAGACGATCGCCCCCGTGTACGTCGGTGAGGATCCAGCCGACCGTCAGCGCCTGTTCCGCATCGCGTCGCGCCGCAGCCTTGCCTCCCATGCTGGTGGCATCGGGCTGCGAGCACTTTCGATCGTCGATCTGGCGACCTGGGACGTCGCCGCCAAGCTCGCCGATACCTCGATCGCCGCGCTGCTCGGCGGACGCAACGAACCGATGCCGGCGACTGCGATCATCGGGTACCCGCCCAGCCAGATGGGTCCCGAGGAGACCGGCAAACAGACCGCCGAGCTACACCAGTCCGGCTGGCGCCGTTTCAAGGCCCCGGTGGCAGCGACCGCCGAGCTGTCGGCCGATCGTCTGCGGGCAGCCAGAGCGAACGCCCCCGACGCGTGGATCGGCTGCGACGCCGCCTGGATCTACGACGATGTCGAACCGGCTGTCGAGTTCGTCGAGTCGATCGACGACGTCGGGCTGGGTTGGTTCGAGGACGTCTTCCCACCCGGCGACGCCGGTCTCGTCCGCCGGCTGCGGGACCGAGTGTCTGTGCCCATCGCGATGGGCGACGAGCAGGGCGGTAGCTACTACCCGGAGGCCCTCCTGCTGGCGGACGCCGTCGACGTCGTGCGCATCGACCTCACCTGCATGGGCGGGATCACCGGAGGGCGCGAAGTCATCGATCGGTGCCGGCGCGCCGGCGTGCAGTTCGCCCCGCACATGTTCGCTCACGTGCACAGTCAGGTGTTCTCGGCGCTCGGCTGGGCGGACGTCCCCGTCGAGTGGGGCGTGCCGTGGACCGGGGTCGATCCCTACGCCGACAGCCTCGCCCAGCCGCTGATCACCGACGGGATGATGGCGCCACTCCCTGAGGCGCCGGGCTTCGGCGCCCTCGTCAACCTCGAGTGGGCGACCTCACAGCCGCACGACGATCCCGACCAGATCCTCAACTCGTTCCAATTTCCAAGGGGGGAATCATGAACATCACACCCAACAACGACTTCAGTCGGCGGCGCTTCCTGGCCCGATCCGGAGCGTTCGGAGTCGGCCTCGGGGCCGTCGGGCTGCTCAAGGCTGGTGGCGGTCACCGCTTGATCACCGGGACGGACACGACCGTCCCCGGAACTGCGGCGGGCGGCACCTACGACCCGATGCGCTATGCGGGCCAGACCGTGTCGATCCTCCTCGTCGACGGCGAACGGGACGACCTCGGGCTTCGCGACAAGCTCGACGAGATCCGCGAGACGATGGGCCTCGAGGTCGAGGTGTCGACGCTCGCCCTCGGCGCCCTGTTGGAGAGCAACAACCAGAACCTGCGCGCCGACGAGAGCGCCTATGACATCGCCCACATCCTCGGCTTCAGCGTCGCCGGGACGGTCGGCGCCGGCCTCCTCGCGCCGTTGAACGACTACGTGGCGGACCCGTCACGGACGCCGGAGGGCTACGACCTCCCGGACTTCCCGGCCGGCCAGTTGGAGTACTGCGGCTACTTCGACGTCGAGGCTGGTCAGTTCGGCGGCGACGACCTGTTCCTCATTCCGGGAATCCACAGCGGATCGGTGATCATGTACTACCGGCCCGACCTCTACGAGGAGGCCGGGCTGACCGTACCGACGAATTGGGAGGACTACCTGGCCAACGCCGAGGCCCTCACCCAGGGCGACGTGTCGGGCACGTCGATGATCGGCGCCAACGACGTCTCGCTCTTCCTCGTCGACTGGTACTCCCGCTTCATCACGATGGGCGGCCAGCTGATGAACGGGACGCCGGCGACGCAAGACTTCGAGCCCAACCTGACGAGCGAGGCATCCGTGCGCGCCCTCCAGCACATGATCGACTGTGCCGCCTTCTCCCCCAGCGGCGTGTCGTCATACGGGTTCACCGAGTCGGTCGACGCCTTCTCGGTCGGCAACGTCGGGCAGATGATCTGCTGGTCGACGATCGGTGGTTCCGTCTACGACCCCGAGCTGTCGCGGGTCTCGGACACCGTCGACGTGGCCGTGCTGCCGGCCGACGACGGTCAGACGCCACGAGCCGTACGGGGTGGCTGGGGCCTGGGCATCCCCGAGAACCTGCCCCAGGAACGCAAGGACGTGGCCTGGCACCTGCTCACCTACCTCACCGCCCAGGAGTTCGAGCAGTACCAGGTGCTCACGTACAAGACCGACCCGAACCGCAGCTCGACGTTCGAGGCGCCGGATCTCGTCGAAGCGCTCCCCTACCTCCCGATCGCCGGCGAGGCGGCGGAGACCGCCCAGATCCTCGAGACGGCGCTGATCCCGGAGAACTTCGAGCTCGTCGGCGAGGCGGCGCGCGAGTTCAACCTTGCCATCGCCGGTTCACAGACCGCCGAGGAAGCGTGCGCCAACGCCCAGGACTCGTGGGTGGCGATCCTCCAACGTGCCGGCCACCTGGCCTGACGGGACGCACCGTTGACGACGGCGTCGGCGACGATCGGGACGCCCCGATCGTCGCCTGGCGGGGTACGCGTGCGGCACTGGTTCGCCCGGCACCAGGCGCTCGTGCTGCTCGGCCCGGCGCTCGGCTACCTGCTGATCTTCTCGCTGTTCCCGCTGCTGTACAGCCTCGGCATCTCGTTCTACGAGTTCGACGTCATCGACAGCGATTGGGAGTTCGTCGGCCTCGACCACTACCGATCGCTGTGGTCGGACGACGTGTTCTGGGCCGCGGCTCGGACGACCGCCCTGATGGTCGGCGTCGGGGTGGTGGTGCAGTCGATCCTCGGCACCGCCCTGGCGTTGTTCTTCAACCTCCGTCTGCGGGGCGCTGCCCTCGTGCGCGGGCTGCTCGTCATCCCGATGATCCTCAACCCGGTGGTCGTCGGGCTGATGTGGCGGGCGCTGCTCAACCCCGACTGGGGCCTCGTCAACTGGATGCTCGGAGGTCTCGGCTACGACGCGCCGCCGAACTGGCTGGGCGACCCGGCCGTCGCCAAGTGGGTGCTCATCTTCGTCGACGTGTGGCAGTGGACGCCCTTCGTGTTCATCATCGTGTTCGCCCGCCTGCAGGCGTTGCCCGAGGAGATCTTCGAGGCGGCTTCGGTCGACGGGGCCGGTCCGTGGGGCCGAACGACCCAGATCACCCTGCCTCTGCTGGCGTCGGCGATCGTCTTTGCTGGCATCTTCCGGGCGATCGACGCCTTCCGCACGTTCGACCTCGTCTACGGCCTGACGTACGGTGGGCCTGGACGAACCACGACGACGCTCAGCTTCTACGGCTTCGAGACCGGGTTCAGCTTCACCCGCTATGGCTTCTCGTCGGCGATCGCCTACGTCATGGTGATCGTCGCCGCCATCGCGTCCTCGGTGCTGCTGAAGCGCGTCGACATCCGCCGCGAGGACGCGAGGTGACCGGGAGAGCCAGGCGGCGGGCGATCCGCGTCGTGCAGTACGTGGTCCTCGTCGTCATCGGGCTGTTCGGCATCGCCCCGATCGTCTACCTCGCCCTGCTATCGAGCAAGCGGCGGATCGACATCCTCGAGGTCCCCCCGAGCCTCGACCTCGAGTGGGACGTGATCCGCGAGAACTACTCCAACGTGCTGTTCGAGCGGAACTTCCTCGACTTCATCGTCAACTCGATCATCGTCACCGGCTGTTCCGTGGCCATCGCACTGGCCCTCGGCGTGCCGGCTGCATACGCCTTCTCCCGCCACCGCTTCCGCGGCAAGGATCGCTGGGCATCGACGATCCTCAGCTTCCGCTTCATGCCGCCGATCGCTGTGGCGATCCCGATCCTGCTGATGATCCGCCGCGTCGAGCTGACCGACACGAAGCCGGGGCTGATCATCCCCTACGTCGCCTTCAGCCTGCCACTGGTGATCTGGATCATGATCGGCTTCTTCGACGAGGTGCCGCGCGACATCGACGCCGCGGCGGCCCTCGACGGATGCGGCCCGTGGGGCACGCTGCTCAGGGTGCTCCTGCCGCTCGTGCGCCCCGGGATCCTCGTCGCCGCGATCTTCTCCAGCATCTTCATCTGGAACGAGTTCCTCGTCGGCCTGTACCTGATCAACTCCGAGGACCAGAAGACGATCCCGATCGGCGCCGCCGGGTTGATCAGCGCCCAGCGCCCCATCGACTGGGACGTCGCGGCCACCGTGGGCGTCGTCACGATGGTCCCGCTGCTGATCGCCAACGTGTTCATCCAGAAGTACATCGTCCGCGGCATCACCGCCGGAGCCGTCAAGTGAAACGAGGAGCGACATGACATTGGTGCGCGTCACGATCAGGTGCGAACGAGCGAGCGCCAGCGAGCGAGTGTCCAGGAGCGGCCTGCGTGGCCGGGGAACGCAATGAACGAATCACGTTTGCTGGCTGACGGGCTCGGCTGGGCGGAGGGGCCGACGCTCCTCGCCGACGGCCGGGTGTGCTTCGTCGAGACGTTCCGCAGCCAGGTGTCGGTGTGGGACGAAGCGACCGGCGTCGCTCGGTACGCCTACACCGCCGGCGGGCCGAACAGCTGCGTCGTCGGCAGCAACGGCGAGCTGTACGTGTGCCAGAACGGCGGCACCGTGGGGCCGTGGCGCGCCGCCGAGATGTCCGTGCCATCGATCCAACGCATCGAACGGGAGGGCGGGCCGGCGGAGGTCATCGTCACAGAGATCGACGGGATCGCCCTCAATGGGCCCAACGACCTCGTCTTCGGTCCCGACGGCCGCCTCTACCTCACCGACCCGGGCACCTACCGACCATCGGACCCCGAGCCGTCGCGGATCTTCGTGCTCGACGAATCCGGCAGCGGCGCCCTGCTCGTCGAGCTCGACCCACCGACGTTTCCCAACGGCATCGCCATCGAAGCCGACGGCAGCGTGGTGTGGGCGGAGTCGTACACCGGCATGGTCCGGCGGTGCCGTCCAGACGGCACGGGCGTCTCCGACATCGGCATGTTGCCCGGCGACCATCCCGTCGCCGACGGTCTCGCCGTGGCGGCGGACGGCCGTCTGTTCGTCACGACCGTCAACGGCGGAGGCATCGATGTGCTCAACGCCGACGGCAGCTACGACCAGTTCATCGAGGTCGGAACGATCCCGACGAACTGCGTGTTCGACGGCACCCGCCTGCTGATGACCGACGCCGGAGCGATCGCCGACACACCCGACGCCTCGTTCACCGGTCAGCTGTGGGTGATCGAAACCGATACGGCGGGCGGCCCGACCTGGACCGGCAGCGTCGGCACGAAGGAGGCGACCGTGATCGACGAGAACCGTGACGATCTGGCGATCCCCGCCGGGCTACGCCCACGACATCTTCGACCTCACCGGCCGCGTCGCAGTCGTCACCGGGGCCGGCAGCGGCCTCGGCGAGGCGATCTCGATCGGCTTCGCCCAGGCTGGAATGACGGTCGTGCTCGCGGACGTCAACAGCGAGGGCGCAGAACGGGTCGCCGGGACGATCGCCGGCTTGGGCGCCACGGCGATCGTCAAGCAGCTCGACGTCGTCAGCAAGGCGGCGTGCGACCGCGTCGCCGACGAGGTCGTCGCCGAAGCTGGTCGTGTCGACGTGCTCGTCAACAGCGCCGGTTCGGCGTTCCGCTGCCCGGCCGAGGACTTCCCCGAGGACAAGTTCGACTTCATCGTCGGTCTGAACATGAAGGGCACGTACCTGTGCTGTCAGGCGTTCGGGCGAAAGATGCTCCACCAGGGCAAGGGCAGCATCATCAACATGGGATCGATCGGCGGGTTCATCGGCTACCCCCTGGCGAGTGCGTATCTCGCTTCGAAGGGCGCCGTCGTGCAGATCACCAAGGGACTCGCCCTCGAGTGGCGTGACCGCGGCGTCCGGGTCAACGGCATCGGCCCGACGCTGATGGACTCGCCCCTGACGCGGGCAGCGGCGACGACGACGTCGGTGACCGCCGACTTCATCAAGGCGCGCATGCTCCGCCCGCGGCTCGGTCTGCCGCGGGAGCTCATCGGCGCGGCGATCTTCCTCGCCAGCGACGCCTCCGAGCTCGTCACCGGTCACATGCTGATGTGCGACGACGGCTACCTCACCGCATGACGGAGTCTCCGACGATCACGCAGGTTCGGACCGCACGGATCCTCTACGAGCTGGAGGTGCCGATCGTCTACGGACCGTGGGTGATGCGCCACCGCGAGTTCGTCCTCGTGCGCATCGATGCCGACGACGGCAGCACCGGCTTCGCCTACTGCCTGACCCGTGACGGTCCCGTCCCCGAGATCGTCGCCAGGACGATCGCCCCGCGCTACGTCGGCGTGTCCGCGGCGGATCCCCGCGCCGCGTTCTTCGACACGCTGTACTCGAACCACGCGGTTCACGCGTCGGGGATCGGCATGCGCAGTCTCTCCGTCGTCGACATCGCCGCGTGGGACCTCGCCTGCAAGATCGACGGCGTGACGATCGCCGCCGCCCTCGGCGCTCCCGACCCGGTGCGCTTGCCGGCCACGGCGATCGTCGGCTACCCGCCATCGCTCGGCCCCGATGCCGTCGCCGCCCAGGTCGCCGGGCTGTGGGCTGCAGGTTGGCGGCGCTTCAAGGTGCCCATCGCCCCAGATCTCGACGCCTCCGTGGCGCGCCTGCACGCAGCACGGGCTGCGGCGCCAGAGGGCTGGGTGGGGTTCGATGCCAACATGGTGTTCCGCACCGCCGACGACGTCGCCAGGTTCGACGCCCAGATCGCCGACCTCGGCCTCGGGTGGATCGAGGATCTCGTCCCGCCCGGTGATGCCGCGCTCGTCGCCGACTGCCGCGCGGCTGCCTCCACGCCGGTGGCGATGGGCGACGAACAAGGAGGTTCGTACCACCCCCAGGCGCTGCTCGCCCACCGCGCCGTCGACGTCCTCCGTATCGACCTGACGACCAACGGGGGGATCTCTGGGATGCCACGGGTGCTCGATCAGGCCCGCCGAGCCGGCGTGCCGGTGGCCCCGCACATGTACCCACACCTGCACTCGCGCGTGCTGCCGGCGCTCGGCGCACCCGACGTCCCGATCGAATGGGGCGTACCGGGCACCGGTGTCCACCCGATGGACGACTGCCTCGAACAGCCAGTGATCGTCGACGGACTGATGGAGCCACTCGCCCAGGACGCCGGATTGGGCACGCTCGTCAACCGACGCTGGCTGGCCACCCAGCAGGTCATCGATCCGGACGGCCTGCTCGACGACCTCGATGACGTCGACGACCATCAAGGAGAACCGTGAGCCAGATCAAGCGTGCCCACCACACGGGACTCACCGTGAGATCGCTGGAACGGTCCGTGGCGTTCTACCGCGACGTCCTCGGCTTCGAGGAAGCGTTCGCCTGGAACCCGCGGGCCCCGTACATCGCCGAGCTCGTCGGTTACCCGACCGTCGACCTGCACGCAGTGATCCTGCGCATTCCCGGGTCCGACGTCTTCCTCGAGCTGCTCGAGTACCGCGGTGTCGATGCCGAGGCAGTGGACAGCGGCAACGCCAACCCGGGCACCGCCCACATCGCCTTCGCCGTCGACGACCTCGACACGCTGTACGGCGAGCTGACGGCGAGAGGCATCACCAGCGTCTCACCGCCGGTCACGCCGACCATCGGGCCGAACCGGGGCGGTCGCGCCGTGTACATGATCGACCCAGATGGCTTCCGCGTCGAGCTGATCCAGTCTTCCGTGGGCTTCGGCGAGTACCAGCCGGACGAGGCCGTCGCCGCACCGCCATCCGGGTGCTGTTGAGAGTGGGTCCTGCGCGCCGAGCGACGTTGCGTGATGTCGCCACGCTCGCCAAGGTCGACGCCAGCCTTGTGTCGAGGGTCATCAACGGCGATCCCAAGGCAGGGGCCTCCCCGGACACGCGCCAGCGCATCATCGACGCCGTGCGCCAGCTCGACTACCGGCCCAACGTGGTCGCCCGCGGGCTCCGCATGGCCCGCACCTGGACGATGGGCGTGCTCGTGCCGAGCGTGACCAACCCGATGTACGCCGACGTCATCGCCGGCGCCGAAGAGCGAGCCCATGAGCTCGGCTACGGAATCGTGTTCCGCACCCATGTGGAAGGCGCCCGCGAGGAGATCTTCACTCGACTGCTCCAACAGGGTCGCGTCGACGGGCTGATCGTCGCCAGCGGACTGCTGCGCGACGCGTTCATCCGGCGCATCGCTTCGGGCGACTTCGGCCCCGTGGTCCTCGTCAACCGGCGGGTCAATCAGGTGAGAGCCAGCGTCGTTGTCGACGACGCGGCCGGGGCCGCCCTTGCTGTCCGCCACTTGCTCGACAACGGCCACGTCGACGTCGTCGGCTTGTTCGGCCCGCCGGCGATCGACACCTCGCGCCGGCGGCGCGCCGGTTACTCCCGGGCGCTGCGCTCGGCCGGTCTCGAAACGGTCGCCGTGGACATGCCCGGGTGGGACTTCCGCAACGGCTACGACGGGATTCTTCGGATCCTCGATGCTCACCCGAACACGACGGCGGTGTTCGTGTCGACGATGGTGATGGCGGTCGGTGCCATTCGCGGTCTGCGCGAGCGGGGGCTGTCGGTGCCCGACGACGTCTCGCTCGTGGCCCTCCACGACAGCGACCTCGCCGAATTTCTCAACCCACCACTGACCACCGTCTCGCTGCCGATCCACGAGATGGGCAGCGCTGCCGTCGACCTGTTGGTCGAGCTGATCGATGGCGGTGTGCCTCGGTCGATCGTCGTCGACGGCGCACCCGTGCTGATCGAGCGACAGTCGGTGAGAGCACTGACGGGGACGACGTCCGATCATGTATCAAACGTTTGACGACGAGTCGACCGGCATGCTTCACTGTGGACCGGTCACCGGGAAGGCGTGCTGACATGGAGTTTCTCGTGCACATCGAGGTGCGCTGGCCGCCTGATGGCGATCCGGACGAGCTCGCCAGGCTCGTCGAGGCCGAAGCGGCGCGGGCGAGAGAGCTGGCCGAGGCCGGCACGCTCGAGCGGTTGTGGCGAGTTCCGGGCCGACGTGCCAACTACGGTCTGTGGTCGGCCCCGGACGCCACGAGCTTGCACACGGCGATCAGCTCTCTGCCATTCTTCCCCTGGCTCGACGTCGAGGTGATCGCCGTCGCCGAGCACCCGAACGATCCCCTGCGATCATCAGAGTGAGGTTGAATTGACCACGACGACAAGCAAACCGGCTCGCGTGCTGGTGCGCCGGGCGGTCCTCCAGGCGCTGCACGACGAGCTCGAGAATGACCCTGACGTCATCGTCATGGGCGAGGACATCGCCGTCGCCGGCGGACCGTTCAAGTGCACGGAAGGGCTCCTCGAAACGTTCGGCCCGCGACCGCGTCCTCGACACACCGATCAGCGAGATGGGCTTCCTCGGAGCGGCCGTCGGTGCCGCAGCCACGGGCCTCAAGCCGGTGGTCGAGATGATGTTCATCGAGTTCATCGGTGTCGCCCTCGACCAGTTGACGACCGAGGCAACGAGGATGCGGTACCTGTCGCGCGGTCAGGTCAGTGTGCCGCTCGTCGTGCGGGCCTCGGCAGGGGCCGGGCTCGGGTTCGGTTGCCAGCACTCACAGATGCTCGACTACTGGTTCCGCGGAGTCGGCGGGCTCAAGGTCTGCGTCGTCTCCAACGCCCAGAACGCCTACGGCCTGCTCCGTGCCGCGATCCAAGATCCGGATCCGGTGGTCGTCCTCGAGCCGCGAATCCTTTATGGCGAGCGCCAGGAGCTGATCACCGGTGAGGAGGGCATCGTGCCACTCGGGCAGGCCAGGACCGTGGCTTCGGGCGACGACGTCACGATCGTCACGGCCGGGGCGATGGTCGGCGTCGCCGAGCAAGCCGTATCGCTGATGACGGGGAAGTCCTGCGAGGTGATCGACCTGCAGACGCTGGTTCCCTGGGACAAGCGATCGGTCATCGACTCGGTGACCAGGACGGGACGTCTCGTCGTCGTCGAGGAGGGTCCGTGGACGGCGGGCTGGAGCAACGACGTCGCTGCCCACGTGTCGTCCGAGTTGTTCGGCTCGCTGCAGGCTCCCGCACTGCGGATCACCTGCCCAGACATTCCTGTGCCGCACAGCACCGAACTGGAGCAGCGCTTCCTGCCGTCGCCCGAGTACGTCGCCGAGCAGACGACGCAGCTGATCGAGACCGGCCGAGCCCCCGCACCGTGGTGGGCCCGAGAGGAGAAGTCGTGAGCATCATTGCGTTCCCCGGCCACGCCACACTCTGCCTGCGCAGCTGCTGGCCGCTCCTCGGCTGGCGCCTCGTCGCTCGCATCGGAGAGGAGAACTCATGACCATCACCGAAACCGCCACCGCTGTCGGGCGGCGCGCCGCGCTCCAAGACAGCCGCCTCGAGCAGCTCGCCAGAATGGTCGAGATCCGCCGCGTCGAAGAGAACGTCCAGGCGCTGTACAACGACGGGCACGTTCGCGGCTCGACGCATCTGGCCAATGGGCAAGAGGCGGTGTCCGTGGGCATCGCCGTCGCCGCCCGCCCGACCGACGTCGTCACGTGCACCTATCGTGGACACGGCACGGCGTTGGCCCTCGGCGTGACGCCTGAGGGTGTGCTCGGCGAGATCTGCGGTCGCTCGATCGGCTGCGTCGGCGGCGTCGGCGGGTCGATGCATCTGGGCGACATGTCCGTCGGCATGCTGCCGACGTTCGCCATCGTCGGGGCAGGCATCCCGGTCGCCGCAGGGGCGGCGCTCACCGCCTGGGTCCGCGGCACCGACGACGCGGCGATCGCCATCTTCGGCGACGGAGCGACGAACATCGGCGCCTTCCACGAGTCCCTCAACCTCGCCGGCATCCTCAAGCTGCCGGTCGTGTTCGTGTGCGAGAACAACCTCTACGGCGAGTACAGCCGGATCAACCTGACGACGCCGGTAGAGGACCTCGCGGAGCGAGCTCGCTCGTACGGCTTCCCCGGCGTGACCGTCGACGGGCAAGACGTCGACGCCGTCACCGACGCTGTGCGTGGCGCGCTCCAACGAGCGCGGGCGGGTGACGGGCCAACGCTGTTGGAGATGAAGACGTACCGCTACTCAGGGCACTCGCGTGCCGACGCCGGGACCTACCGCCCCGACGGTGAGCTCGACGCGTGGAAGCAGCGCGATCCCATCGACATCCTCCGCCAGAAGTTGTTGGATTCCGGTGAGGCGACCGCCGAACAACTCGCCGACGTCGACACCAGCGTGGACCAGCGGGTGGCCGCGGCCGTGGAAGCGGTGCTCGCCAGCCCACCGCCGGACGTCGACGAGATGTTCCGACACGTGACGGCTGGCAGCGGCTAGTGCGCCAGACGCTCACCATGCCCAAACTCGGCGACTCGGTCAGCGAGGTGGTGATCCTCGAATGGCACGTCGCTCCGGGCGATGCCGTCGCCGTTGGCGATCCGCTGGTCTCCGTGGAGACCGACAAGATCGACACCGACGTCCCAGCCACCGTCGCCGGCACGGTCGTCGAGCTGCTCGTCGAGCCGCAGGACGAGGTCGCCACCGGCGCGCCGTTCATCGTCGTCGAGGCCTGAAGCCATCGATGGCTCGTAGCACGGTGGCTCGCGACAGTCGCTTCGGCGGGTATCTCGAGGACTACGAACCGGGCGACACGTTCACCCACTGGCCGGGCAAGACGATCACCCAGGCGGAGGACAACCTGTTCTGTCTCCTCACGATGGCGGTCAGCCCACTGCACGTCGACGCCCACTTCGCCGAAACCGAGATGGATGGCGGGCGCAACGTCGTCGTCGGGTCGTTCGTGTACGCCCTGCTGCTGGGGATGAGCGTGCCGGACATCTCCGGACGAGCACTCGCCAATCTCGGGGCTGACGAACTGCGCCACGTCGCCCCGATGCACCACGGCGACACGCTCTACGGCGAGTCCGAGGTGCTCGAGGTTCGGGCGTCGGCGTCACGACCCGGCACCGGCATCCTCACCGTGCAGACGACCGGCCGCAACCAGCACCGCGAGGTCGTCTGCACGTTCCGCCGGTCGGTGCTCCTCCCGATGCGACCGGCGCGATGAGCACTCGGCAATCGTTCCGACTACTTGGTCGATTTGGCGCCGCTAGCGGCGTCACAGGCACCAAAGAGTTCGCGACGCTGATCCGCAGTCGACAGCTCACAGTTCCGGCGTCGTCAGGGCGCCGTCGCCATGACTGACGCGCTCGCCGGGGTGCGCGTCGTCGACCTGGCGACCGTGGTGGCCGGGCCGGGCACGGCCAAGTACCTCGCCGACTTCGGTGCCGACGTCATCAAGGTCGAGGCGCCGTCCGGCGATCCAGCCCGGCGGATGGGCTGGACAGCGTCGGGTGAGGTGGACTCGCTGTTCTGGAAGATCCTCAGCAGGGGCAAGCGCTGCGTCACGCTCGACCTCAAGGACGCGTATGACCTCCAGCGCATGCGCCGCCTGCTCGATTCGGCCGACGTGCTCATCGAGAACATGCGCCCGGGCAAGCTGGAGGCCCTCGACCTCGCCCCCACCCTTCTCCTGCAGTCCAATCCGAAGCTGGTCGTCCTGCGTGTCACGGGATTCGGCCAGGACGGCCCCTATGCCATGCGCCCCGGATTCGCCACCCTCGCCGAGGCGATGAGCGGCCTGTCGGCCCTGAGCGGTGAACCCGACGGCGGGCCGCTGCTCCCTCCGATCGCCCTCACCGACGAGGTCACCGCGCTGACCGGAGCCTTCGCGACGATGGTCGCCCTGCGTCACGCCGAACGAACCGGCGAGGGTCAGGTCATCGACGTCAACCTGCTCGAGTCGATGTTCCAGTTGATGGGCCCGCTTCCCGCCGCCTATGCCGACAGCGGCTACGTCCAGCCGCGTCTCGGGTCGGGCATTCCGTACACCGTGCCGCGGGGGACGTACCGCTGTGCAGACGGGGTGTGGGTGGCGATCTCCTCGTCGGCCGACACGGTGGCCAGGCGCGTGCTCGAACTGCTGGGCATCGACGGCGATCCGCGATTCACCACCTTTCAGGATCGATCGCGCAACAGAATCGCACTGGAGGAGACGATGAGCGCCTACGTCGCCGCGCACACCTCGAACGAAGTCCTCGCCGAGTTCGAGCGCGTCGATGCGGCGATCGCCCGGGTGATGGACATCAAGGACATCGTCGACGATCCGCACTATCGCCATCGGCGAACTCTGATCGAGGTCGATGGCGTGTTGATGCAGAACGTCGTCGCCCGTATGTCCCGGACGCCCGGGCGCATCCGCCATGCGGGACGGCCGCTCGGTGCGGACAACGACGACGTCCTCGGCGGGCTCGACGCCGAGCGGACGGGCTGAGGTGCCGGCTTGTCATGAGTTCTCTCGCCGGCCGTGTGGCGATCACCACCGGAGGCGGATCCGGGATCGGTCGCGGTTGCGCGATCAGTCTCGGGCGGGCCGGCGCGCAGGTCGTCGTCAACGATGTCGATGCGGCGAGTGCCGAGCAGACGGTCGCCACCATCGTCGACTCGGGCGGCGAGGCGTTCGTCCACGTCGCTGACGTCACCGTTCCCGAGCAGGTCGACGAGCTGATCACGATCGCCGAGTCGCGCTACGGCGGCCTCGACGTGATCCACGCCAACGCCGGCGTCGGACACTACGAAACGCTCGAGACTCAGACGGAAGCAGCGATCGACGCCGTGATCGGGGTGAATCTCAAGGGGGTGTTGCTCTGCTGCAAGTACGCAATCCCGGCGCTGCGCCGACGCGGCGGTGGGAGCATCGTCATCACCTCGTCGGTGCAGGCGTCACACAGCCTGCCGGGCTGCGTCGTCTACGCGGCGACGAAGGCGGGCGTCGTTGCCGCGGCACGCACGTTGGCGGTCGAGGTCGGGCGGGACAACATCCGCGTCAACACCGTGTCGCCCGGCACGATCGACACGCCGATGCTGGCGCGTGATCTCGACGGCATGGACGTCGAGGGAGCCGCCGACTTCCTCCAGCGGGTCAACGACGCCAGCGCCCTCGGCCGGGTCGGCACCGTCGATGAGGTCGGCGACGTCGTCGTCTTCCTCGCCGGTGACGAAGCTCGCTACGTGACGGGGACCGACATCGTCGTCGACGGCGGGTTCACGGCGGTCAAGAAGTTCTGACGCGGTCCACGACGACCGATGGGCGTTGTGGGGACGATTCGGTCCCCAGAACACCCATCGGTGGCTGCGGATGGGGTCAGTACATCAGGAAGCCGCCGCTCACGTTGATCGTCGCCCCCGTGATGTAGCGGGCGTGGTCCGAGGCGAGGAACACCACCGACCCGGCGACCTCGTCGGGCTGGGCGAGTCGACCGAGCGGGATGCCGCCCACGAAGCCAGCGAGCGCTTCGTCGGTCAGCCCGGACAGCATCATCGGCGTCTCGACACCGCCCGGTGACACCGTGTTGACCCGCACGCCGGCTGCCGCGTAGGTCCGGGCCATCCCGCGGGTCATCGAGACGATCCCGCCCTTCGTCGCCGCGTAGACCACAGAGCCCCCGAAGCCACCGGTCATCCACCCTTGCGAGGTGAAGGCCGTGATGCTTCCGCCACCGGCGGCCTTGATCGCTCGCGCCGCCTCACGCATGAGGAAGAACGAGGCCTTGAGATTGATGTCGACCTGGACGTCCCAATCGTCCTCGGTGATCTCGTCGATGTCGTCCCTGCGCCGCAGCACCGCAGCAACGTGGGCAAGGTGGTCGAGTCGGCCGGAGCGTTCGACGATGCGTCCGATCATCTCGGCGTGTCGAGTGATGTCGCCCAAGTCGGTCTGCACTGCCTGGTGACCATCGCCAGGCAGACTCGCCACGACGTCTTCGACCTCGCGGTTGAGGTCGAGCGCGTAGACGGACGAACCGGCAGCGGCGAACGCTTCGGCGACGGATCGGCCGATCCCTCGAGCGGCTCCGGTGACGAGCACCACCGCCCCCTCGAGGCCCTCCGTGCTGGTCCAGGTCATCTCGATCCCTCCGCGACCGGGCGACCCTACTTGACCACCAAACGACGTCGCCAGTATTGTTTCTGGAAACGATTGCAAGCAGTTGACGCGCCGACGCACGCTCGGCGGACGGAGAGCGACATGCGCATTGCCCAGATGGAAGCAATCCCGGTGGCCTACCCGGAACCGAACGACTTCGACGCCACCCGCTACCTGTGTCTCGTCAAGCTGACCGGCGACGACGGCACGGTCGGCTGGGGTGAGGCGATCACCCAGTTCGCCGAGGCCAACGCCCCCGTGGCGACGCTCATCGACGGCCTCGACGAGTACGTCGTCGGCAAGGACCCCGTGCAATCCGAGACGATCTGGCGTGGCCTCAAGGACCGGGCGTGGTGGTACGGCTACAAGGGCGGACTTGCGTCGAACGCCATCGCCGCCATCGACATCGCCGTGTGGGACCTCAAGGGCAAGGCCCTCGGGCGCAGCGTCTGCGACCTGCTCGGTGGTCCGGTCCACGAGCGCCTGCCGGCGATCGCCTCGTCGCATGCCCACTTCGAGTCGATCTCGGAGATGGTCGCGGAGGCCCAGGGCTGGTTGAGCGACGGGCTCCACGGCGTCAAGGTCGGCTTCGGCAAGCGCGGCAACGCCAGACTCGGCTACGAGCACGACCGCGACGTCGAGTACGTGCGGGCGATGCGCGAGGGCATCGGCGCCGACAAGCAGCTGATCATCGACCTCGGCATCGCCATCAACTGGGACGTCGCCACAGCGGTCAAGCGGGTCCAGGCATTCGACGACTACGACCTCACCTGGATCGAGGAGCCGCTCGGGGCGTGGGACCCGGAGGGCTACGCGACGTTGCGAGCGAAGACCAAGACGCTGATCGCCTACGGAGAGCGGGAGTGGAACGTCGAAGGGTTCGAGCGAGTCCTGGCGACTGGGACCTGCGACGTGGTCGGCTGCGACCCGGGACGAGCCGAGGGGATCACCGGGTTCAAGAAGGTCACCGAACGAGTGGAGGCATACCGTCGCCAGGCCAACGCTCACGCCTGGTCGTCGGCGATCGTCACGGCCGCGAGCCTGGCGATCTCGTTCTCCTCGAGCGCGTGCAAGGTCTTCGAGGTCAAACCGCTCCGCAATCCGATGCAACACGACCTCGTGACGGAGCCGTTCAAGGTCGAGAGCGGGTACGTGTACCCGCCGGTCGACCGACCGGGGCTGGGCATCGAGGTGATCGACGAAGTGGTCGACCGCTACCGCGAACGGCCTGCACGTTGACCGCCGAGTCGCTGTCGCCGGCGGGCTCGGCAGGTGCCCTGACGATCGAGCGAATCGACCTCATCGCGATTCGCGTCCCTCTCGACCGAACGTACCGCGGCAGCAAGTACCGCATGACCCATCGCTCGACGATCATCACCCAGGTGCACACGTCCGCGGGAGTCGTCGGTGAGGCGTACGCCGGCGACGAGGACGCCGGCCTCGAGGAGATCGCGCGCATCATCAGCACCGAGATCGCTCCGCAACTGATCGGCCTCGATGCTCGCGCCGTCGAGTTGTGTTGGGAGAAGGCGAGGCCGGCGACGTTCGACATCCTGCGTGATCGCCGCCTCGGATTGGTGGCGTGCGCGTGCGTCGACTCGGCGATCTGGGACGCCATCGGCAAGGCGGCGGGAGAGCCCCTCTGGCGACTGTGGGGTGGGTACCGCAACTCGATCCCGGTCACCTCGATCGGCGGCTATTACGGCACCGGGGTCAGCATCCCCGAGGAGGTCGCCGAGCTTCAGTCTCGCGGGCTGGCTGGCATGAAGTTCAAAGTCGGCGGGCTGTCGCCTGCCGAGGACGCCCAACGGTTCATCGAAGCCCGCCGCGCCGCCGGCGACGACTTCGTGCTGATGGCCGACGCCAATCAGGCATGGCAGGTGCACGAAGCCGTCGAGTTCGCCCGACGCGTCGCCGACCATGGACTGTTCTGGTTCGAGGAGCCTTGCGAATGGTCGAACGATCGCTTGGCGATGCGTGACGTACGGCTGATGAGCGGTCAGGCGGTCTGCGCCGGCCAGAGCGAATTCTCCGCGGCGGCCTGTCGCGACCTGTTCGTCGCCGGTGCCGTCGACTTCTGCAACTTCGACGCGTCGTGGTCGGGCGGCCCGACGGAGTGGCGTCGCGTCGCCGCCATGGCGACGACGTTCGGCATCCGCATGGCCCATCACGAGGAGGCCCAAGTAGCGTGCCATCTGCTCTGCTCGATCCCCCACGGCACGTTCGTCGAGATCTTCCACGCCCAGCGCGACCCGATCTGGCACCATCTCATCGCCAACAAGCCGGAGCTGCGCGACGGCACGATCACGCTCAGCGACCGGCCCGGCCTCGGTTGGGAGCTCGACTGGGACTACGTGGATCGGCATCGGGTGGTGGCGAGTTGAGCTGGCTGCCTTGCTGGAAACGTTCTCGTCGACGAGCGGTCCCGGGCCGTGCGACCGTCAACGGCTCATCGAGAGCACCGGAGGAGCCATGGAGAGACTGATGTTCACGTTCGCACTGCGGCCCGGCCAGGAGGACGAATACGAGCGCCGGCATCAGGCGGTGTGGCCGGCACTGCTCCACGATCTCTACGAGGCGGGCTGGCGCAACTACTCACTCTTCCGCCGTGACCTGCAGATCTACGCCTATGCCGAGTGCCATCCTGACGTGGCGACCGCCCTCCAGCGGATGTCGGCGTCGCAGGCCAACCGGGACTGGGCGCAGTGGTTCACCGAGGTGATCGACGAGCTGACCGACGACAGCGGGGCCCTCTTCGTCGCCGACGAGGTCTGGCATCTCGACGAGCAAGCGGCCAGCCACCAGCCCGCCGCGGGAGACGACCCAGCCGTGAGCAGTTGACGTGAACGCCGTCCGTCGGCTAGCATTCTGGAAACCTTTCCATATGATTCTGAGGAGGGACTTGATGAAGGTTCAGCTGCTGCGCCACGTCTCGACGATCGCTGCCTGCCTCGCTGCAGCGAGCCTGGCCATGGTGGGTGTCGGCGGCCTGTCCGGCTCGCCCGTGGGCGCCGGTTCGGCCGACAGCACCGTTCCTGGCACCGAAGCTGCCGACGACGGCAGCGCCGAATTCGTCGAGTTCCGAGAGGCCGAGCCGGGCAGCGGCGAGGGCATGACGCTCGGACTCATCGCCCTCGACGACGCGATCCCGTTCAGCAAGCTCGTATCCGACTCGATCCACGAGCAGGCCGAGATCGCCGGAGCCGAGTTGGTGTTCTGCGACAGCAAGCTCGACGCCGCCGTGGCCCTGGAGTGCGCCCGCAGCTTCGCCACCCAAGGAGTACAGGGTTACTTGAACTTCCAGCCGGTGGCCGATGCCGCCCAGTCGATCTGTGACGCCGGTCCCCAGGACGTGCCGGTGATCGCCATCGACATCGCCCAAGGCGACTGCCAGACGGCGTTCATGGGAGCGAACAACTCCCGCGCCGGCAACGTGGCCGGCGAGGGCCTCGGCAACTACATGAGCGACAAGTTCGACTGCGAGTACGACGCCTACATCAGCCTCGAGGACCTCGGTGTCGGCGAGGTCAACGACTTGCGGATGAACGGCATCAGGGACGGCTTCGAGTCGGTGTGCGGGGAGATCCACGACGAGCGTGTGCTCGACGCCGGACGTCAGGACGTCGCCCTCACCAAATTCGGCGACACGCTCACCGCGATCCCCGACGCTGAGACGATCATCGTCGTGGGCATCAACGACGACTCCGTCCTCGGCGCTCTCGCGGCGGCGCGCACGGCCGGCCGTGCGGAGCAGCTGCACATGACGGGCATGGGAGCCGACTCCACCGCCCATTGCGAGATCGCCACCAATCCGAACTGGGCCGGCGACGCGGCGTTCTTCCCGGAGCGCTACGGCGAGATCGGCATTCCCTATCTCATCGATGCGGTCAACGGCGAGGAGATCCCCGAGAATCTGCTCGTCGACCACTTCTTCGTCAACAGTGAGAACGTCGCCGACTACTACGACGTCGGTGACTGCTGAACGCACACGATCGGACGTGGCGACCGAACCGCTGCTGCGGGTTCACGAGCTTCGCAAGTCCTTCGGCGGGGTCGAGGTCCTCCATGGGGTGACCATGTCGGCCACCGGCGGTCACGTGCTCGCCCTCCTCGGCGAGAACGGAGCCGGGAAGTCGACGCTGGTCAAGATCATCAGCGGGGACTACCAGGCGGACTCGGGCTCGATCAGCGTCGGCGACCAGACTCACGATCAGCTCAGCCCCATCGCGGCGCGATCTCTCGGGGTCCGGATGATCTACCAGGAGCTCAACGACGCCGCACCGCTGACGGTCGCCGAGAACATCCTCCTCGGCAGGTTGCCCCGCACGGCCGGTTTCGTCCGCTGGAAGGAGGTCCGCGCCCGCGCCAAGGCGGTCCTCGACGAGCTCGGTGTCGATATCGAGCCCGACGGCGCGGATGTCCGGCCTGCGCCTCGGCGAGCGTCAGGTGGTCGAGATCGCCCGGGCGCTCAGCGACGAGGCACGGGTGCTGATCCTCGACGAGCCGACGGCCGCGCTGTCCAACGACGAGACGGTTCGGTTGTTCGAGTTCATCAGGCGGCTGCGGGAGCACGGCACGGCGATGATCTACATCACCCATCGGCTCGACGAGGTACGCCAGATCGCCGACGACGTCGTCGTGTTACGCGACGGGAACCTCGTGCTCGAGGCAACCGTCGGTGATCGATCGCGAGCCGAGCTCGTCGAGGCGATGGTCGGCGCGTCCGTCGAGGCCGTCGGTCGACCTGATCGGGCCCTTGAACCGAGCGCGGAGGTCCCGCGGCTCGTGCTCCGGGCGGCCACCTCTGGGCGCGCCTTCACGGACGTCGACCTCGACGTCTGGCCGGGGGAGGTTGTCGGGCTCTACGGCAAGGTCGGCTCGGGGATCGTCGAGGTCGCCGAGGCAACGTTCGGCCTCCGGTCACTCACGTCGGGCTCGGCGACCGTCGACGGGCGGCCGACACCCGCCCACCCACGCGATGCGGTGGCCCGAGGCATCGGCTTCCTCCCTGCCGACCGCAAGCAGGACGGCGCATTCATGGCGCTGTCCTGTGCCCGCAACCTTGCCGCGCCGACGTGGAGTCGCCACGCCGTCGGCCGGGTGTGGCTCAACGGCAACAGGGAGACGGCGACGTTCGAACGATGGCGCAAAGCGTTGCGCATCCGTGTCGCGCCAGGCGGCGCCAACCGACCGATCGCCACACTGTCGGGCGGGAACCAACAGAAGGTGATGCTGGCCAGGTGGTTGCAGGCAGAGTCGCAGCTGCTGGTGCTCGTCGAGCCGACTCGCGGCGTCGATGTCGGCGCTCGCCAGGAGATCTACGCAACCGTCCGCGCCCTTGCGCGAACCGGCGTCGCCGTCCTCGTCGCATCCTCCGACTACGAGGAGATCGTGCAACTCGCCGATCGGGCCGGCGTGATGTCACGGGGGCGCCTCGTGAAGCGCTCTCGACTACGACGCGGTCACGATGCGGACATTGACGGACGCGGCCGGGGGATGAACACGCTTGGAGTGGACGACGTGCAACCGGACGACGAAGTCAGCGCTCCGGCGACCGCATCGGTGCCCGACGGTCAGCACGCCGTCCCGGGAGGCGAAGTCGCCCAGGAGGCCACCGGAGCGGGGCGTCCAGGGAGGTCGGTACCCGAGCTTGCCGCCCTTTGCGTCGTGCTCATCGGACTCGTGGTCTATTTCTCGGTGGCGAGCGAGTTCTTCCTGGCGACAAACAACATCATCAACATCCTCACCGCCATCGCGGTCACCGGGATCTTGGCCGCGCCCGGCACGATGCTGCTGATCGCCGGCCAGGTCGACCTGTCCGTCGGCGCGGCGACGGCGCTGTGCGGCGTCGTGCTCGCCACCGTGGCCCCCGACGTCGGCATTCCCGTCGCCGTGCTGTCCGCGTTGCTGGCAGGCATCGCAGTTGGTGTGATCAACGGCGCCCTCGTCACGGTCATCGGCGTGAACAGCTTGATCGTCACGCTGGGAGGCCTCGCCGCCTACCGCGGCACGACCTTCCTGATCGCCGACGGACAGACCGTGGTGATGGCGGACTTCCAATGGCTGGGCACTGCCCGGCCGTTCCTCAACATCCCGGTGCCGGTCATCCTGTTCGCCATCGTGGCCACGGTGATCCTCGTCGTGCTGCGGTACACGGTGTACGGGCGCAACGTGTACGCCATCGGCGCCAACCCAGTCGCCGCCCGGCTGGTCGGCATTCGGCGCCGCACCGTGTGTTCATCGCGTTCGTGGCGTCGGGTCTGGCGGCAGCGCTCGCCGGGCTCGTGCTCACGTCGCAACTCAGAGCCGCGGTCCCCAACGCCGCCCTCGGCCTGGAACTGACCGTCGTGACGGCCATCGTGCTCGGCGGTGCCAGCCTCAACGGTGGCCGCGGCAGCGTCGTCGGGACCGTGCTCGGTCTGATGATCATCGGGGTACTGAACAACGGGTTGACGCTGATGAACGTCAGCTCGTACTGGCAGCAGGTGGCCAGCGGCGTGCTGCTGATCACCGCAGTTTCGTTCGACCGGGTTCGCGAGCATTTCAGCCGGTCGACCTCGTGAACGTGTGTCCGATCTGGGCGGCCTCCGGTCCGAATCAGCATCTGGGCGGCCTACGGTCCGGAACGCGCAGTCTCAGCCGCCCAGTTCGGGAAGTACGTGGAGGGCAATCATGACCATTCGTCTAGGTGTCATCGGGGCAGGGTCGTGGGCGATCTCGTCGCACCTGCCGAACTTCGCCCGTCACGACGATGTTGAGTTCGTCGCCGTGGCCAGGCACGGCGACGAGGCGCTACAGCGAGTCAAGGACACGTTCGGCTTCCAGTTCGCCAGCGAGGACTACCGCGACGTCGTGTCCCACGATCTCGATGTCGTCCTCGTCGCCAGCCCGTCGAGCCTCCACTGCGAGCACGCCCTGGCGGCGATGGAGTCGGGAGCTCACGTGCTCGTCGAGAAGCCGGTCGCCACCGACCCTCAGGAAGCCTGGGACCTCGTCGCCGCTGCGCAGCGGCTGGGGCGCCACGTGACCGTCGCCTTCGGCTGGAACTTCATGCCGATGCTGCGCGAAGCCAAGCGGCTGATGACCGAAGTGGGCATCGGTCGGGTCGAGGCCGTGTCGATCCACATGTCGTCACCGACCCGCGAACTGCTGTCGAACACCGGCGCCTATCCGCAGGCGGACCCGGACACGGTGCCCGAGCAGCCGACCTGGACCGACCCGGCGCTGAGCGGCGGTGGCTACGCCCAGGCGCAACTGTCGCACGCCCTGGGAATGAGCTTGTGGCTGCTCGACCAGCGGGTCAACGGAGCGTTCGCCGTGATGGCCAGCGCGCTCGACGCGCCGGTCGAGCTCCACGACGCCATCGTGTTGCGCTACGACGACGGGGCGGTAGGGACGATGTTCGGGGCCTCCAACCACGTCGGCGCCGGCGAGAACAAGCACCAGCTCCTGATCCAGGCGGTAGGTGCCGAGGGTCAGTTCCGCATCGATGTCGAGCGCGAGGACCTGTGGCTGTATCGACACGACGGCACGGACCATCGGCCCGACCTTGCTCCTGGTGCCGGGTGGTACGACTGCATCGGCCCGGTGGACACGATCCTCGATCTCGCCCGTGGACGCGATGTCTTCAACTGGGCGCCGATCGGGCTCGGGGCGCGCACGGTCGAGGCCCTCGACCTCGCCTACCGCAGCAGTGCCACGGGCGCCTTCGAGTCGCGCCAGCAGAGGTGATGGTGGAGACGAGGCGGGGTGCGGTCGGCGCCCATGTCGCGGTACGCCTCCGACGGGGGTTTCAGGGGGCGGAAGCCCCCTGATGCGGCGGCTCGTGCCGGCTTTGCCGGCCGCCGCCTGGAGGTGGGTGCGGCGCAGCCGCCCTTCGAAAGCTCGACCGCTGCAGTGAGCGAGGAACGAGCGAACGCAAGCGGTCGAAACGCTACGCGTCGGGAGTCGAGCGCGGTGAGTACGTCGTCGGCAGCATCACCGTCTGGGGTGGCTGCCCAGCGGCGGCGTCGAGCAGCAACCGCGCTGCTTCGGCACCCATCCGCTGGGGGTCGCGGGAGACGACCGAGATCGCCGGCTGCACGATTTCGAGGAGATCGAGCTCGTCGAGGGCGACGAGGGCGATGTCGCGTCCGGCAGTGAGTTGTCGCTCAGCGAGTGCTCTCAGAACACCGACGGTCACCTGGGCTCCCCCGGTCAGAATTGCCGTTGGCGGCTCGGGGTCGTCGAGCAAGGCGTGGGTTTGTTTTCTAGCGACATCGCCGACAAACGATCCGAGTACGACGTATCGGTCGTCGTGAGCGAGACCGGCGATCGAGAAGGCGTCCTTCAAACCTCGTAGACGTTCGCGCACTGGACGGACGGTGCGCTGGCCGCTGACGAGGGCGACACGGCGGTGACCGTGGGCGATGAGGTCGTCGGTCGCGGCACGCACCCCCGAGTAGTGATCGCACAAGACCGCCGACGCCTCGGTGCCTGGAATCGTGCGATCGACGAGCACGTACGGCGTCTCCAGGTTGGCGAGGGCGTTGATCGTCGCTTCGTGATCCTCGGTGACGAGGTTGAGGATCAGGCCGTCGACACGCCGCCGCCGGAGCACGTTGATGTGGTTCGCTTCGACGTCGGAGTCGCCGTCGGAGTTGACCAACAGCATCACGAATCCACGTTGGCGGAGGAACTGCTCAGCGCCCCGAGCCATCGACGCGAAGAACGGGTTGGCGATGTCGCGGATCAAGAACCCGATCGTGTGGGTGCTGCCGGTGCGCAGACTCTGGGCCAAGAAGTTGGGTTCGTAGCCGAGGTCGCGGGCGGCCTCGTGAACGCGCCGACGCATCTTCTTGCTGACATCTGGATGATCGCTCAGGGCACGGGAAACCGACGACAGGGCAACGCCGGCACGCGCCGCAACGTCGTGCATCGTCGGTCGTCGGGCGACTTCCTCGTCGTCGAAGGTGCTCTCGGTCATGTCGACGGTTGACGCTCCGTGAGGTCCGTTTCTACACTCTCCAGAATCAATACTGGAAACGATTTGGAATCGACGGTTGATGATAGCCACGGGCGGCGCTTCGAGTTCATCGACGCTCACGTGCATTTCTACGACCTGGCCCACTCGACCCTTCGCTACTCCTGGCTGGAGCCCGATTTCATCCATCCGGCGATCGGCAACATCGACGCGATCAAGACGTACCGCTACCTGCTCGACAACTACACCGCCGAGACCCGCTTCGCCGGGGTGATCGGCGCGGTGCACGTGCAGGCGGCGCTCGGCAGCGTCGATCCAGCCGAGGAGAGCGAGTTCGTCAACGGACAGCTGACCGCCGACTCGCTACCGGTGATGCTGGTCGGAGACGCCCGGATGCAATCCGATGACGTCGAGGCGACGCTCGCCCGCCACGCCAGGCACGCCAACTTCCGAGGCATCCGTGACTTCGCCGTCGGCGACTACCTCGTCGACCCAGCGTTCCATCGCGGCTACGCGCTGCTGGAGAAGTACGGCATGTCCTACGACCTCGATGCCACCGCCGAGAACCTGCCCAAGGCTCGCGACCTGGCGCTGAAGTTCCCCGGCGTCGACTTGATCCTCGGACACGCCGGCTTCCCGCAGGAGCGCACCGACGAGTACTTCGAGACGTGGAGCGCAGGGCTGGCGGCGATGGCTGAAGCCCCGAACACGGCGTGCAAGATCTCCGGGCTGGGCATGAAGGATCCTCGCTGGACGGTGGAGTCGATCCGCCGATGGGTGCTCGGCTGCATCGAGGCGTTCGGCATCGACCGGTGCATGTTCGGCACGAACTGGCCCGTCGACCGGTTGTTCTCCAGCTACGGCGACGTCGTCGCCGCCTATCGGGAGATCGTCGCCGAGTTCACCGACGA
>CAVYYX010000009.1:0-189107 GCA_963772825.1 Ilumatobacteraceae bacterium
CGTGACGCAACCGAACCACGAGCAGTTCCCGCTGGACTGGACAGCACCTGGCGACGCGCCGGCAAAGCTCGTGCGCTCGGTGTTCATCGCCTCTCGCTCGGACCTGAGCGGTAACCCCAACCTCACGGACACGCTTCCGCAGCGACAACGCCGGCTGGGACGTCAGCGTCAGCCCGCCGAATAGCGTCCGCGGATGTGTTGCGCTCGCGGATTCCATCGACACGGACGTGGTCAGCCAGGTGACGAACGAACGGAACTACTGCTTCCTGCCAAGTCTTCGTGGCTGCCGAAAATGTCGGTGGACTGAGAGGCGAGGGTCCTCGAGTTGTGGTTGCCGGTCGAAGAGACGGTGGACATTGTGATGGCAGGTCGTTGTGCTCGGCGGGTTGACGCTCAGTGCTGTCTGTTCGGGTGCACTCGCTGTTGTCGAGGCTGTCCGAGAGCGATGAGTCGTCGTTCTATGCACGGATGGCGGTGCACGGTGCCGCGTTGATCGCCGACGGCGACTTCGCCGATTGTTACTCTGCAGGGATGGGTCGCCCATCGATCCCGCCGTCGTTGTTGGCGGGCGGCCAACGGATCTGGACTGGAAGCGAGCGCTGGGGTTGGAGGCCGATGAGGTGCCGTGCCACCCACACGACACTGTCGTTGTTCCGTAGCCAACTGTTGGTCAACGATGCCGACCAGCGGGTCCTGCGAGTGACACTGGAGCGGGCCGTCCTGGTCGGGGTTGTTCCCCGAGGGAATGCTGGCGATCGTCAACTCGACCGGGGTGATGGGCCCGCAGCGGTGGCTGAGACCTATGAGCTGATCCACCAAGCGATCGCCACGCTGATCGGCGCCGCTGGCGGCGGAGGCGCTGCCCAACGCGGTTTCGTCGCTAGGCCAACGGGATCGTCAACGGCAAGGCCCGCATCGACTGCGCCGTTGCCACGGCCCGCCGGGCCGAGCTGGGCCGCCTCGTTCAAGTCGCCCAAGACGTGCTGGCTGCCACCGCCGGCAACGACGAACTGTCCAACGCCCGGAGCATCATCAACCAGGATGTTGAGCAGGCACCAGCCGATGGCGGTGGTCCAGGCATCCGCTAGGGAGTGGCTTGTCTCGGCCGCCAAGCACGCCGGGGCGCCGGTCCGAGAGGTGCTCGGTAACACCGCCTACGGTGACGAAAGGGTTGGGGTTGCGGCTCATGCGCTTGCTGGCCGTCGAGGTGCCAGGCCAGGGCGGTGAGGCCTCGATCGATGGTGAACAGCTTCTTGAAGTTGATCATCCCGGCCGTGAGTCGTGGTTGCAGGAGGGTCGTGCGTTGCCCGCAGTACCACGCCCGAGGACCACTTTCTTCGGCAGCCACCTAGAACAACGCCCAGCGGGTGGACAGGCCTTCGGCATTCGTGATGCAAGTCCCCGAATCGCAGCGCCGCGTCGCGCAACCGACGCGGGCCTTCAACCACTTCGGTCGCGGCGAGCTCGACGTTGCCCGCGAGCAGATCGCTGGGATCGCGTTCTCTCCGGCCGGACTGCAGCGTTGGGAGTCGCTCAATGTCCCCCGCAGACATCTTCCCTTATGGTCGCCCGGGCGAGCGGGCATCGGGGAGCGCCGATTCGCCCCGTGTGTAGCTGCCGATTGGTCCCGGTTATGGGCAGACACCCATGCTGTTCGACGGCCTGAGCCGCCGAACTCACGAGCGCGGGCCTAGGGCAACCTCGAGGATCTGGAGGCACGTACGCCGCTCGGCTTCGTCGCCCGGCCCAAGCCGGTCCACCCAATGATCGTCCACCTCGTCGACCGCGACCGTTCGCCGTACACGACGGGCCAGACCATCGTGATGGATGGCGGAGCGAGCATACGGCTCTCGACGGAGTGACCGCGTCGCGGCAACCAGTGGCGAGCGCAATCGCGCTGCGTTCTTCGCGCCCGAGTCCTGACGAGAGCGCCACCTGCTCGAGCTTGTTGGCCAGCGGATCGTGGGCTTGAAGCTCGGTCACGCCGCCGACTGCCCTACGAAGGACGGCCCCAGGAACTGTCTGCACCGGTCAGAGTCGGCAGCACACAATGATCATCGAAAATCGGCTGTCTGGACGTCGCGGACACCCTTATAATCCCGGAGCACGCGCGGCCCGGGTCGGCGGCGTGTAGTCAGTTGAGGGGGCATCGCGGTGCTCAGAGCTGCCGTTGTTGGGCGGTGTCATCGGGTTGGTCGCCGGCGTCGTGCGGCGGTCGGGGCGTCGGTGGCGACCTTGGGGATCGTTGCATGCCTGGGTGTCACCGTGGCCAGCAGCGCCGGTGCGAGCACACCTCCAGCCGATTCTGCCGACTCCACCGAGTTGGTCGACACCACCCAACCGGAGACGACCGAGGTGCCCGATACGAGCGAGTTGGCGACAACAACGACCGCACTGGCCACGACAACGACCGGCCCGGCAACGACGACGACCACACTGTCGACCACGACCCAGCCAGTTGTCGTGACCCGACCCACCACAACTGCCGCCTCGGAGACCACCGAGGTGACCGCCGCGGTGGAACTGCTCGTTGCAGAGCCTTGCGGTGGTCTCGAACCCACGATTGTCGGCACGCCAGAGAGCGAAGTGCTCGAAGGAACCGAAGGCGACGACGTGATCTTCGCCGACTCCGGAGACGACGACGTCTTCGGTCTGGGAGGTGACGACCTGATCTGTGGCGGCGAGGGAGACGATTTTCTGTTCGGTGAGGATGGCAACGACCTGCTCGACGGCGGCCCCGGTGACGACCTCGCCTCCTTTGAATTCGCCGCCTCGGCCGTTGTCGCCAGGCTAGACACGGGAACTACAACTGGGGAGGGCAACGACACGCTGATTGCCCTTGAGAATCTGGCCGGCTCGGCAAACGACGACACGCTCGTCGGTGACTCGTTTGGCAATGCGTTGTTCGGCTTGGAAGGCGACGACCTGCTGGTGGGCCTGGGCAACGACGACTTCCTCGTCGGCAACGAGGGCATCGCAGACATGGCCGATTTCGAGTTCTCTAGCTCCTCGGTGTCGGTCAACCTGACCTCCAAGGTCGCCACCGGGGAAGGCACCGACACGCTGGACACGATCGAGGACGTGTTCGGCTCCGATCACAATGACACGCTGATCGGCAACACGGCTGCGAACTTTCTCTTTGGTTCGATCGGCAACGACATCCTCGACGGTCAGGCCGGCAACGACTCCCTGGTCGGCGGCGTTGGCAACGACTCGCTGCGCGGCCGCACTGGCAACGACGCCCTGCGCGGCGACGCCGGGGTAGACACCGTGACCTACTCGGTGTCGGCCACGGCGGTGTCGGTCAACCTGACCTCCAACACCGCCGCCGGAGAGGGCAGCGACACGCTCAACACGGTCGAGTCCGTGTTCGGCTCACCGTTCGCCGACAGCCTCGTCGGCAACAGCGGCGTCAACCGCCTCGACGGCCTCGCCGGCAACGACATCCTCGACGGTCAGGCCGGCAACGACTCCCTGTTCGGCGGCGTTGGCAACGACTCGCTGCGCGGCCGCACTGGCAACGACGCCCTGCGCGGCGACGCCGGGGTAGACGCGTGACCTACTCGGTGTCGGCCACGGCGGTGTCGGTCAACCTGACCTCCAACACCGCCGCCGGAGAGGGCAGCGACACGCTCAACACGGTCGAGTCCGTGTTCGGCTCACCGTTCGCCGACAGCCTCGTCGGCAACAGCGGCGTCAACCGCCTCGACGGCCTCGCCGGCAACGACATCCTCGACGGTCAGGCCGGCAACGACTCCCTGTTCGGCGGCGTTGGCAACGACTCGCTGCGCGGCCGCACTGGCAACGACGCCCTGCGCGGCGACGCCGGGGTGGACACCGTGACCTACTCGGTGTCGGCCACGGCGGTGTCGGTCAACCTGACCTCCAACACCGCCGCCGGAGAGGGCAGCGACACGCTCAACACGGTCGAGTCCGTGTTCGGCTCACCGTTCGCCGACAGGCTCGTCGGCAACAGCGGCGTCAACCGCCTCGACGGCCTCGCCGGCAACGATCAGATTTTCGCCGGTGCCGGCAACGACTCGATGTTCGGTGGGACGAATAGCGACCGGTGCGACGGCGGGGTGGGAATCGACACCGCCGCGACATGCGAAATTTTGGTTGGCGTGCCCTGACGCAACGGCACGCGAGCCGCGGACGCACGGTCGCCGTTCGAGTCCCGACGACAAGTGGACTTGCGCTGAAGCGCAGGTTTGAATCAGCACCCGATCTGGTCCCATAGGCGAGCTCACAGGTGGTTCGATCTCCGTGACTTCGTCGGGGCAGCCGGTTGCGCCCGACCAGACATGAGCGCGCACAGCGCGCTGGCCTGGTATGTCAACAACTACCGCAAGGCCTTCGGCCTCCGGCCGGCGACGACGAGCTATGCGCTGCAAGTCGCTGGAACCCCGCCAAGGACATGGCCGGATGAACCGGATGACGCACACCGGCTCGAACGGTTCGAAACGCCAGTCGGCGCATCACGGCTGCTGGCTACCGTTGGACGGCGTGGGGCGAGAACATTGCTCGTGGGCAGACGAGCTCGACTGCGGTGTTCAACGCCAGACGCTACTCCGTCGTCGTCGGCGACAACGGCCAGGGCAAGACCACCGCACATCGCGCCAACCATGCTCAATGCGGCGTGCACCCACCTCGGCGTCGGCCTCGCCTACGGCAACGGGCACTGCTGGTGGTGCCTCGTGCTCGCCCGCTGCTAGCGGATCGTCTGGGTCACCAACACGGCGACCTCGGCAGCCACCCGTTCGTCGGGGGCCGGATCGTCGAGGACGAGGTGATGCCTGAGGAAGGTCTCGGCACGGCGGCGGACGTCCACGGCGGAGCAGTCGGTTCCAACGGCGCACCCAAGAGCTCGCGCCGCTGTTCGGGTGATTCGGAACGCCCGGCCGACTCGGCGAACATGGCGACTCGCTCCCCGTGGGGTTTGTGGTAGATCAGCTCCACACCCCCGGCGCCAACCCCTCGTAGCACAGTGTGCTGAAGCGGCTGATCAACCGGGAGCGCGACGCAGCAACTTCACCGGCCGCGCGTCGCGTCGATCGCGCTAGTAGCGTCGGATCGCTGTGCTCGATCAGCGCGCTACGCCGCCAGCTCACGTCGCCGACGCCACACGCACGGCGTCCTCGCCGGCGACGCACCCATCTGGCGGACGCACGCTTGACTACCGGCCGCACCTCGACGGCTTGCGGGCCATCGCCGTGCTGCTCGTCTTCGTGTTCCACGCCGCGCCGTCCGGGCTGGGCGGTGGGTTCATCGGCGTCGACATCTTCTTCGTCCTGTCCGGGTACCTCATCACGCTGATCCTCCTGGAGCACCGCTCGCCGCGCGCCCTCGGGCCGTTCTACGTGCGGCGGATCAAGCGGCTGCTCCCGGCGGCGCTGGTGCTGTTGCTGGTCGTCGCCGTGCGCGAGTCGTTGTGGGGCACGGTGCTCGAGCTGGACAGCCGATTCCGTGAGATCCGGGCGACGACGCTGTACGCCGCCAACTGGAACCTGATCGGGCGATCCGACGACTACTTCGCCGAGTCGGAGTCGGCGTCGCCGTTGCGGCACATGTGGTCGCTGGCCGTCGAGGAGCAGTTCTACCTCGTCTGGCCACTCCTGCTGATCGGGATCGTGTGGTTGTTCCGTCGACGCCTCGGAGTCGCGGCGGCGGTCGCCGCGGCACTGGCGACGGCGTCGGCGGTCGCGATGATCACCCTGTACTCCCCCGCCAACGTGGCCCGCGCCTACTACGGCACGGATGCACGAGTGTTCCAGCCGCTGCTCGGTGCCGTCCTGGCGATCGCCACGGTGTGGTTCGTTCGGCGGCCTCGGTCGGCGGCGACGAGGAAGCGACCTGCCGTCGCACGCCGCGACTGCGGCGGTGGCTGTCGGACGTCGCCGCCTTTGCCGCGCTGGGTGTGATGGCGCTCCGCCTCGACGGCAGTGAGTCGTCGTACTTCTACTACGGCGCGATCGCCGTCGCCGTGTTGCACGGCGGCGCTGATCTGGTCCCTGGAACGGTCGTCGTCACTTGCCGCCGTCGTCGGTTGGTGGCCGCTCGCCGCGCTCGGCAGAATCTCCTACGGTGTGTACCTCTGGCATTGGCCGATCATCCTGTGGGTGCGCCCGGCCGACGGGGCGGACTGGCTCGACCGGCGCAGCGTGAACCTCACACAACTCGCCCTGACGTTGGCGATCGCGATGGCGAGCTACGTGCTGATCGAGCGGCCGATCCGAACGCGACGATTCGCCGGACCGAACGTGCAGGTGTTCGGCATCGCGGCGGTGGCGATGGCACTGGTGATCGGCTCGTCTGCGTGGGTGCTGCGCCCCCCGACCTCGGGACCGGAGGCGATCGCCGCCGCGGCTGTCGACGACCCGAGCGTGGAGCACTGCCCCGACCTGCCGCACCCCTGCGTCCTCTACGAGCCCGGCGTCCCGTCCGCACCCACCGTGGCGCTCGTCGGCGACTCGACGGCGCAGATGTACCGCCCGGCACTGCTCGCCCTCGCCGAGCAGTACGGATTCCGGTTCGTCCAGGAAGCGATGGGCGGTTGCCCGATCGGCGATCGGCTGGTCGCCACGGGAATCGACGGTGAGCTGCACAAGCCGAGCAACTTCGCGTGCTACGACGCAATTCCCGGCGTCTTCGAGGAGCTCGTCGATTCCTGGCAGGTCGAGCTGGTGATCGCCACCTCCTGGAACGAGTCGAACCAGCACGTCACCGACGGCGTCCTGGTCGAAGCAGGTACCGATCGTCACACGGCCGAATCGAGGGCCGCGCTGGAGCAGTCCGTCGACATCATCACGTCGAACGGCGCCCGCGTCGCCTTCCTGACCGTGCTCCCTCCGGGTCCGTTCATGGAGTGCCTGGAGACGAGCGGGCCTGACGAGGGCGCCTGTCTCCGGGCGATTCCCACGCCTTCGCCGATCGACGGCGTGAATCAACAGTTCCGCGAGCTCGCCGACGAACGAGACGACGTCGTCGGCGTCGTCGATCTCCTCGACGTCGTGTGCCCGGGTGGTCAGGCCTGCCCGTTGAGCATCGATGACGTCGTCGTGCGCTACGACGGAACCCACTTCACGGGCACCTGGAGCCGCAACCTCGCCCCAGTGCTCGATCAGCGACTCCGCGATCTCGGTGTCGACCTCGCCCAGCTCTGACCGACCGTCGACGTCAAACGGCGATGATCAGGTCGAGGAAGTATCGGGTGAACGCTGGATGAATCGACAGATCCGTACTGCGCAAGAACTCGCGCAGGGGGGCCTCCTCCGGCCGTTCCGGGCGAAGCTTCAGCAGGTTCGGATGATGCCCACTGGACACGATCCGGTCGTTGACATCGCCGATCGCAACCTCGAAATCGTGGAAGCTGACGCTCTGTCCCCATCTGATCATCAGCTCGCGGAGCGCTCCATCGCCGGGTTGACGTTCCTTGTGGGCGGCGATGTTGTCGGCGAATCCCGACGCGCGGCGACCGGTCCGCATAGAGCAGCTGGAGCTCGATCGGCAACATGTGGAAGAACGGGAGTTGCGAGGTGTGGCGGTCGAAGTACGTCAGACGGTTCGGCGTCTCGGTGATCACGATGACTCCACCCGGTTTGACGATCCGCTCGGCCAGTCGCAACGTTTCGATGCGCTCGTCGATCGTCTGATGTTCGAGAAGTGCGAAGAGCAGCACGATGTCGACCGGCGCCGCTCGATGCTGACGCTCAACGGTTGACAGAAGCTCGGCGGGAGCTGATACGACCAGGTTGACGCGGTCCGCCAACCCGTGGGCGTCGAGGCGGACTTTGGCGGCGGCGATCGACGACGGCGAGATGTCGTAGCCGTGCACGCTGCGGGCGTACGGGGCAAAGGCGGCAGTGGACGATCCGGTGCCGCAGCCGATCTCGACGATCGATGCGCCCTCCAGCGGGACCACCTGGTTCACCCACGGAACGATGTACGTGACCGCCGCGTCGTGGCGCATGTAGCTGTGACGATCCAGGTCGACGCGAAAACGTTCCGGTCCGGCGTCATCAGTCCATCCGGTCATCTTCGAGAAGTGGTGCTCGATCAGCGCCTCCCGAACCGTCCCCACCAGTTCGGGGTTGTCGCCGATGGTCCGGTCGGTGTACAGCTCGAGCCTGCCTGCCTCGGTCGCCGTCGCCGAGCGTCTCGACTCGGCCTCGAGCGCTGTTCGGTTGGGCGTGCGAGTGGACCTCCATCAGCAGCTTCAGCACCACGACGCTGAAAACTCCGGCGAGAACGAGGCCAACGCCGAGGACGGTGCGGCTGCCGGCGAAGGCGCCAATCGCAGCGATCAGCCAGCCGACCGCCCCAGCGCCCAGGAACAGGATGCGTCGGCGACGTCCTCGTAATGCCTCCATGATCGACACGAGGGCGCACGCTACAGGCGGTCCTCCGGCGCAGCGCTCAGCCGTCAAGCCGATCGCTTGACGAAGCGGTTCCGCAACTCATGTGGGCAGCGGTGCCGTCAGCTCAGACCACGATGTCCACGAGTAGCCTTCTCCCGGCAATGGCGACCGTCTCGATCGTGATCCGCGCCCTCAACGAGGCCGATCATCTGCCGGCGCTGTTCTCCGGGCTGCTACGCCAGTCCCGACAGCCGGACCAGGTGATCCTCGTCGATTCCGGTTCGGTCGACGATTCCGTCGCGATCGCCCGGGCCCACGGTGCCGAGGTCGTCAACATCAGCCCGACTGAGTTCTCCTTCGGGCGGGCCTTGAACCGCGGCTGCGCCGCGGCTAGCGGCGACATCCTCGTGATCGTCAGCGCCCACGTCTACCCGCTGGACGAGAAGTGGCTCGACCCGATGGTCGCCCCGTTCGAGCGACCCGAGGTCGGGCTCGTGTACGGCGGCCAGACCGGGGACAGCCGCAGCCACTTCTCCGAGTTGGAGTTGTTGCGGTCGTGGTTCCCCGACGTCAGCGACGACGACCAGCAGACGCCGTTCTGCAACAACGCCAACTGCGCCGTGCGCGCCGAGGCCTGGCGGGCGCTCCCCTACGACGAGACGCTCACCGGGCTGGAGGACCTCGATTGGGCCAAACGGGCCCTTGCCGCCGGGTGGAAACTCGTCTACGCCGCCGAGGCCCGGGTCGCCCACATCCACAACGAGCGCTTCGACAAGACGCGCAACCGCTACCGGCGTGAGGCGATCGCCCACCGGCGGATCTTCCACGACCAGCACGTCAACCTGTTCGAGGCGCTCGGGTTGTTCCTGCTCTCGACCGGTCGCGACTACCTCGCCGCCGCAGCCCGCCGGCGCCTGTCGTCGAACCTGGCGTCGATCCCCAAGTTCCGCGCCGCCCAGTACCTCGGCACGTGGGAAGGGTTCCGCCACCGCGGCGACGTCTCGACGTCGCTGCGCCGCCGCTTCTACTACCCGAAGGGGTTCACCGGCCTCGACAGGTCGTCACGGTCCGGGCGATGAGCCTCGCCGCCGTCGCCTTCGTCCCGATGCGCCACAGCAGCGAGCGCGTGCCCGGCAAGAACTACCGCCCGTTCAACGGCGTTCCGCTGTTCCACCGCATCGTGTCGACGCTGCTCGCCGTCGACCGGATCACCAAGGTGGTCATCGACACCGACAGCCCGACCGTCAAGGAACAAGCCGCCGACGCCTTCCCGTCGGTGACGGTGATCGACCGTCCCGCACATCTCCTCGGTGGCCACACGCCGATGACCGACGTGCTGCGCTACGACGCCGAGCAGGTGCCGGCGGAGTGGTACCTCCAGACGCACACCACGAATCCGCTGCTGCGCCCCGAGACGATCGACGCCGCGCTGGACCGGATGGAGCACGACGCCGACGGACACGACTCGCTGTTCTCGGTGACCCGCTGGCAGACGCGGCTGTACAGCGCCGATGGGACGCCGATCAACCACGATCCCGACGTCCTGCTACGGACCCAGGACCTGCCGCCGGTGTACGAGGAGAACTCCAACCTCTACCTGTTCACCGCCACCCAGATCGCCGCCGGACGGCGCATCGGCAAGCGCCCGGTCCTCTTCGAGATCGATCCGTTGGAGGCCGTGGACATCGACATCGAAGCAGACTTCGTGCTCGCCGAAGCGCTCGACCGTCACCTCGCCGAGCACCGATGAAGATCGCCGTCACCTGCATCCAGCTGATCCGCGACCTCGATCAGCACCGCCCTCAGCTCGAGGCTGCCGGGCTCACGATGTCGGTGCCAGTGATCAGCGGACAGCACCTCGAGGGCGACGAGCTCGTCGCCGCCCTCGCCGGCTGCGCCGGGGTGATCGCCGGTGACGACCGCTTCACCGCCGACGTGCTCGACCGCTGCCCCGACCTGCGCGTGATCTCCAAGTGGGGAATCGGCGTCGACGGCATCGACCTCGCCGCCGCAGCAGCCCGTGGCATCGTCGTCACCAACACGCCGGGCGTGTTCGACGACGAGGTCGCCGACGTCACGATGGCCTACCTCGTGATGCTCGCCCGCGGCCTGCACGTCATCGACCGCGGCGTGCATGCCGGCTCGTGGCCGAAGCCGGCAGGGACGTCGCTGCGCGGGGCGACGCTCGGGATCGTCGGGCTCGGAGGCATCGGCCGCGCCGTGGCCGCGCGTGCCGCGGCGGCAGGGATGATCGTGTGCGGTGCCGACCCCTCGCCCGAGTCGGCCGAGGCGGCAACGGCGATCGGCGTGTCCGTGCTGCCGTTGGCGGACCTGCTCGCCGCCAGCGACTTCATCTCGGTGAACTGCCCGCTCACAGCGGAGACGTTCCACCTGTTCGACGCCCAGGCGTTCGCCGCGATGAAGCCCGGCGCCTATCTCGTCAACACTGGGCGCGGCGGCGTCGTCGCGACGGATGCGCTCGTCAGCGCGCCCTGACGTCGGGACACTCGCCGGGGCCGCCCTCGACGTGATGGAACAAGAGCCACCCAGCCCGGACAGCCCGCTGCTCGGTCGTGCCGACGTGATGTTCGGCTCGCACAACGCGTCGAACACGCTGCAGGCGTCGGCACGAGTGCACGTGATGGCGATCGAGAACCTGACCCGCGAGCTCGGCGTTACGGTCTCGCCATGAGCGCGCCAAGGTCGGCAAGACTGATTCCTATCGTCAGCCCCCGGGCTCGAAACGGCGCGTCGCAGAGAGAATTGTACCCACCCGCTCCGTCAAGTGCAGAAGATCGTCGATGGGGAGGACATCATCCGGAACCTCCTCGACGATCCATGGCACAGATGATGCAGGGCAATCCGGGGCTTCGATTGGCTCGGCATTGGCGACGCTTTCGCCGGGGAACACGACAACAGCAGTTGTCGGGGTAACGAAACACGTCGGAGTGCTCACCGGCGCGACTCCTGGCCGCTGTTGCCGGTATACGTACAATGGCCGGTCGTTTGTAATACCTTTCATCGGGATCCGACGGCTTCGACCGTTTTGGATCGTCCAATACTCATCAGCGTGGTCACGATATTCGCGCACGAATGGTTCTCTCGCAAGCCACGCTTCAACACCGACTAGTCCACTGATATCCGATCGGTCACTCAAGTGACGCAAGAGCCATGTGCTCCAGTGGTTGTAGCCGACCGTCGGTATTGTTTCGCCGTGGGACATGACGAAGACAACTTGAGCTCCGGGTAGCCATTCGGACGAGTCACGTGAGACTACATCGTCGATTACCTCCGATGCATCGAGGTAGCCATCGTAGGTTTCTGCCCGCACATGATGACCGCCCACAACCGCGCCCGTAGCGACCATGAGCCAGGCCATTGCGGCTGCCAACTGACTTCGCCTGGAGCGCCGCATGCTCACTAGTCGGATCGTTATGAGGGCGACTAGTGCCGCGCCGAACAGAAACGCAAGCGCGACATACCGGCGTGAGAATCCGGTCACAGCGAGGCCTGGTGCCAAGGCCAGTCCAGCGGCCGCGATCAGTCCGAGGACGTCGTAGTCCACCCGCACGCGCATTGCACTAGGAGGAGCCTTCACCCGTTCTCTGGCTGCAGGCCCGTCTGGCGCAACTACCGTGTACCCGCGTCGCATGCGGGCGGCCACGGGCGCTGCGATCAGCATGAGCAGAAGGCCAGCGCCGAGCACGATGAGTGTCACGGATACCCCACCCCCCTTGCTGAACGTGTTCGCCGTGTAAGTGAGCGCCGTTCGAAGATTGCTGAGCGCAAGTCGTGGAGAGTATTGGACCCACCCCTGAAGTCCGGTGTAATGATGCCCGAGTATCAGCCGAGCGACCAACACGGGCCACAGAATCGAGATCGCCAACGCGATGCCATCGCTTTGTGTGATGCTTCGAGCCACGGCGGTACGGATGATAAGCAATACCGCAGGCAGCGCCATAAGAAATACTGCTGTCGGCGACATGGTAGCCGCAATTGAGAAGGACAGGGAAGCAAATATCACGGCAACGGTGCCCACAGGCTGATCCGTGCGAAGTCGTCGGAGAAGGATGTCGAGCCCTATGAACGCGAACGGTGCGGCAAAGAAGGGATGGGAACCGAGGACAAAGACAGCTGGTTCCGACGCCAACGGAAGCATCACTATCGCTATAGCAGAGAGAATTGATAAAGTCGGACGTCGCGTTGCCTGCGCCAGAAATAGACTAAGGGCCGCGGCCGTGATCGAGATCATCACGAGTCCGAAGATTTTCCCGCCGATGATCGAATCTGCCACCTGAGTCGCAAGACTGACCGAATCGACGGTCCATGTCCAGGAGCCCGAGAAGCGTTGGCCAACAGCCGCTCGCGGGAGATAGATCGTGTCGTCGTGGATGAGAAAGGCACTGAACACAAATCGGGTTGCAGACGCAGCAAGTACCACAAATGCCAAAGGTCCTGCCATCAACGCCCACAAGAGTGGTCTCCGGGAGATCAGAGATGCGATGGCCGAAGTGACAAGCGTGGCCGGGTTTTCACCGTCGGAAGGCGTGACTTCGCGAAAGAATGTGGTGCGTCGGCTGCGTCGGGCTGCACGCTCCGCTCCTAGAGCCGACATCGGCATCGGCCCAAAGGTATCCCGAAGTCGGCATTTCACACGAAGGCGCGGCCACAGCGGACCGACGGCTCCGCGGATACCATCCGAGCCCGCATGAGCGGACGTGAAACGCTTGGAGTGGGCGCCAGGCTCGACCATGGCCCTGCCCAGGCTCTCGCGGCATCTGCTTTCGCCCGAGAACTGGCCGCCGCGCCGTATCTCCTCGAAGGATTGAGCTACGCAGACCTGGCGCACGTAGCGCTGCTCCATCACGAGCGCGTGATCCCTTCCGACGTTGCGGTGACGGTTCTGCAGGTTTTGTTGGACCTGCACACCGCCGCGGATGACGTGCCACTTGATCCCGCCCTCGGCGACGTTTACAGCAATCGTGATGTCTGGGTCGCTAGCCATCTCGGCGACTTGGCGGGCGTCATCCACACCGGCCGCGCACGGCGGGAGGCGACGACAATCGCCTGGCAACTCGCCTGCCGAAACCGGTTGTTGAGCCTCTGGCGAGTGTCGCTCGAACTCGTCACGGTGCTCCAACGGCTGGCGAGCGCTGAACGGTTGACATCGATGCCCGATTTCACCTACCTCCAGCACGCTCAGCCAACGACTCTCGGCCACTACTTGTTGGGATTCGCCTTTCCGTTCGCCCGGGACGTCGAACGTGTGCGGCGCGCCCTCCAACTGATCAATCGCTCCCCAGCGGGATCGGGCAGCGTCAACGGCTCGCAGATCCCGATGGACAGGGTGTGGGTAGGGCAGCTGCTGGGCTTCGATGGCCTGATCGAGCACACCCGTGACGCGATGTGGGCGCCGGACCTCGCCACGGAGACGATGACCGTGGCGATCACCACCATGACCAACGTGGACAGGCTCTGTGAGGACCTCCAGATCTGGGCGACTGAGGAGTTCTGTTTCGTCGAACTCGACGATGCCCACAGCCGGACAAGCGTGATCATGCCGCAGAAGAAGAACCCCTACGCCCTCAGCTTTCTGCGCGGCGAGACAAGGAATCTGCTGGGTCGGTGGGTGGGCGTGGCGACTGCCGCCTTGACTCCGAGTGGGCAGCCAGACAATCGGATCTTCGCCTACCGCGACGTTCCTGAAGCGCTCGATCGGACAATCGGCGCGGTGCTCTTGCTCGCCGACGTCCTCGAACGAGCGACGTGGGACCGGGAGCGATTGGCGGCGGCCGCATCGTCGGCCTATTCCTACGCGACCGACATGTGCGACCACCTTGTCCTCGCTACCGGCCTTGACAATCGCACGGTCCACCGAGTGCTCGGACGAGCGGTACGCGACGCGGTTGCCGACGACGGTGCACCGGTGACCGCCGACCGAGTGCACGCCGCCGCCGCCGACCTCGGTGTCGAACTGGACGGGGTAGACGATGCCGAACTGGACCACAACCGTGACCCGGCCTACACCCTCGCACTCCGCCGCGGCATCGGCGGCGCCGGTCCGGAACCGATGGCTACCATGCTCGGCGACCTGGGCGCATGGCTGACCGAAGTCAGCGCACATCAACAGATCCATCCGCTCCAGTCGTGGCCCGACGAGTTTCTCGCCCGAATCCGGGCGACCACCGAACAACCGAGGACGTCATGAACTTGCCCGTACGGATCCCGGACCGAAACACGAAGCCGCGGACGCTTGGGCGTACGCATCTCATCGACAAAGGGCTGCCGGTGGGAGTGATCGACGACCAGATGCGGGTCGGCGGCGAGTACGTCGACCTCGTCAAGCTCGGCTGGGGAACTTCTGTCGTCACCCCCAACCTGTCCGAGAAGCTGGACATGTACCGCTCACACGACATCGAAGTGTGCTTCGGCGGGACGCTCTTCGAACTGGCCCACCTGCAGGATCGGGTCGACGAGTACGTCGCCTGGCTGCGCGAGCTCAACATCACTGTGCTGGAGGTCTCCGACGGCGTGCTGGAGATGGAAGGCTCGGCCAAGGTGGAGATCATCGAGAAGTTCAGTACCGAGTTGACGGTCTTCTCAGAGGTCGGGAGCAAGGACGCTGCGGCCATCGTGACCCCGGCACGATGGGTGCGGGCCATCAAAGATGACCTGGCGGCTGGTGCAGCGATGGTGATCCTCGAGGGTCGCGAGTCCGGGACTGCCGGGATGTACCGTGAGTCCGGCGAGATCCGGATGGGCCTCATCGACGAAATCCTCGAATCCGGCATTCCGGTGGATCGCCTCGTGTTCGAGGCGCCGACCAAGGCGCAGCAGGTCTGGCTGATCAATCACATCGGGCCGGACGTCAACCTCGGCAAACATCGCTCCAGAGGATTCGCTGCCACTCGAGACGCTCCGTCTCGGACTGCGAGCCGACACGCTGCTCACGATCCACGGCCCCGTGGAACGCTGATGACGGCACGGCCCAAACTTCTGGTTCTCGGGGCGGGTCGGCACCAGGCGGCGCTGATCCAACGGGCGGAGTCGCGGGGCATCGCAGTCGTCGCGTCGGACTACTACCCGGACGCTCCCGGCAAGCGGTACGCATCGTTTCCTGCCGATCTCGACGCGCTGGATGTCGGGGCCAACGTGGCGCTCGCTCGCAACCACGACGTCGCCGGGGTGATCACGACCGGCACAGACATGGCGGTGGTGACGATGGCGGAGGTCGCGGCGGCGCTCGATCTCCCCTGCTACCTCACGCCGATGGCTGCCCGGGTGGCCACCGACAAGGTGCTCATGGCCGAAGCATTCGCCCGCAACGACGTGCGGCGGCCCACGAGTTACGAGGTGTTCGACGATCGCGTGGCCACGAGCCGGCACCGGCAGTTGGCGCCTGCCGCTGGTGGTCAAGCCGGCCGACTCCCAGGGCCAGCGCGGAACGAGTCGGGTCGATCGACCGCCGAGCTCGCTCCGGGAGCCATCGCGGACGCCTTGCGCTAGTCCCGATCGGGCCGTGCGGTCGTCGAGGAGTTCGTCGCACGGTCACGAGGTCACGGTCAGCGCCTGGGTCGTCGACGGTGACCCGCACATCCTCGCGGTGACCGACCGTGTCACCTACAACCCGCCCCCGTCGATCGGCATCGCCTTCCAGCACGTGTTCCCCAGCGTCCACGCTGCCGATGCTGCTCCCGGTGATCACCCGACAGGTCGAGGGGGTGACCGCGGCCTACGACATGAAGGAGGGCCCGCTCTACATCCAGATGCTCGTCGCCGGCGGGGACGTGTGGGTCGTCGAGGCAGGCGGCCGGGTGGGCGGCGGCCACGAGGCCAGCCTGATCCCGCTCACCACCGGTGTCGACCTGACCGATCGGCTGATCGACCTGGCGATGTTCGGGACGCGCCGAACCGATCGACTACCGCTATCGACGACGCCGGTCGCCACCCGCACGCGCTGGTCAACTTCCTCCTCGCCGGCACCGGCCGGGTGGCATCCTGTTCCGGGTTCGATCAACTGCTCGCGGCGAGCGAGATCCACGAAGGGGACTTCTACGTCTCCGCCGGCCACGTCCACGAGGGCGTGGTCAACTCGCTGGGGAGGGTGGGGTACTTCATCGCTGCTGCAAGCAGTCGAGCCGAGCTCATCGAGCGCAGCCGCGCGGCGTATCGCTCCGTGCATCTCGTCGACGAACACGGCGACGAGATGCTGTTCTGGCCGGAGACTCGGCTGCTCAACGGCTGAGCATCGTACGTCGCGACGTTCGCGGAGCTACGACGCCAGCGCGTGACGTGCTGCGGCGCGACCGGCGAGGCGTCCATGGACGAGTGAGTCGGTGAGTGCCGTTGCCCATCAACCGGTTGAGTCCGTGAAGGCCACCCACCATCTCACCGGCGAGGTAGAGCCCGGGAACGTGGGTCTGGCCATCTCGGCCGACCCCGAAACCGCCCAAGTAGTAATGAAGGAACGGGTAGACGAGTACGTCGTCGCCGACCCAACCGCACCGCTCCAACGTACGGCGGAGCTTCGGAAACACGTCCGCCAGCACGGCGGGGTCCGCCTCGCTGAGGGTCAGCCAGACTCCGAGGCCAGCGTTGACCTCGTGGGCCTCGCCAGCCTCGGCAACTTCGAAGATGCGATGAGTCAGGGCATAGCGGTCCTGGCGAATGTCGTCCGTGATCGGGCGCCTCAGCCGGTCGAGCAACCTGACCGGAAAGTTGACGACACTCTCAGGTATGCATCTCCCTGCCGCGCCTTCCACCTCCACCAGCCCGAACGGATGGTATTGGTATGCGTCCGGTTCGACGAGTTGCAGCCCGAGACTACGCGAGATGGTCGAAAAGGCGGTCGTTCTCGTTCGGCTGATTGGTGGTTCGTTCGCCGCGCTGCGCTGCGAACCGGGCGCTGATTCCGCCGCTGCACACCACCACCGCCTTCGCCCGGACGCGAGCGCCGGCCCTCAACGGACACGACGTCGAGCTCGACCCCGCCGCTTCCCGACCTCACTGACACGACCCGCTGACCAGGGTGAATGTCGGCACCGCTGGAGGCCAGCACACGCTTGAGCACGTCAAGCAGGGCCGGGCCGATCTGGTCACGCGCAGACACGATTCGTTGCTCGCTCAGACCTCCTGCCGTCCGCCGTACCAACTCCCCCCGTTCGTCGCGATCGAGCACGAGCCCCCACTGCTCGAGCCTGCGGACAGTCGGCAATATCTCGTCCACGAAGCGTTCGACGCGGTCGAGTTGGACCGGCGACCGCGCCGAGATGACCATGTCTCGAACCAGGGATTCACGGGACCGGTCGGTGTCGAAAGGGACCTGCAGACCGCCCTGCGCCAAGGCGGTGTTGGAGCGACCCAAGGCCCGATCGGTGAGCAGAACGGTCGGCGCGATCATGGCGGCCTCAATCGCCGCCGTCAGGCCAGCGGCACCGCTGCCCACCACCACGACATCACGCTCTTCCGCCACCACGGCGCCACAATCGTATCGACGCCTCCATGGTCGGGACGAGCGGTGACGGTTGCTCGCTCCCGTCGGGCGGACTTATCCTCGCCCCGATGTCAGAGCCGACGCGCTACTCGGTCGTCGTGCCCTGCTTCAACAGCGGCCCATGGATCGACGAGTTGGTACGTCGGGTTGGCGAGACGATGGCTGCGGTTGAGGGCGGCCATGAACTGATCCTGGTCAACGACGGGTCCCCCGACGCTGGTACCTGGCCGGCGATCCGCAAGCAGGCCGAGACAGTGGCGTGGGTGCGAGCCGTGGACCTGATGGCCAACGTCGGCCAGTTCCGTGCTCTGATGTGCGGGCTAGAACTGGCGCAGGGCGAGTTCGTGATCACCATGGACGACGACCTGCAACACCCGCCCGAAGAGATCCCGAAACTGATCGAAGCGATTGAATCCGATCCTGACCTCGACGCGGTGATCGGCGCCTACACGTCGAAGGAGCACTCGTCTGCCGCGCAACCTCGGAACGGCGGTGGCCTCGTCGATCTACGGTCGGGCATACGGCAAGCCGGAGGGTCTCAAGTCCACCAGCTTCCGCATTCTGCGGCGCACGCTGGTCGACGCGATCAGGGTGAACCGCACGGCTCGCCCAGTGATGGGCGCGCTCATCCTGCAGTCGACCACGCGGATCCGCAATGTCGCGGTGGAGCATCGACCACGGAGCCAGGGTCGTAGTGGCTGGCATCGGGAGCGCTTGGTGGGCGCGCTGGTCGACAACGTCGTCAACGCCTCGACCGTGCCGCTGCGCATGATCAGCACACTCGGTTTGCTGGCGTCGATCATCGCGTTGCTCCTCGCCGTCTTCTACGTGGTGTGGGCGTTGGTCGGGGAGAGTGCGGTTCCCGGTTTTGCCACGCTGGTCGTATTGGTCCTGTTCCTCGGCGGGGCCAACCTGCTGGCGGTGGGAGTGCTCGGCGAGTATGTCGCAAGAATCGTCGCCGAGGTCACCGGCGCGCCGCGGTGGGTGGTCCGTGAACTGGTCGAGTAGCTCGGTGACGGTGGCAGAGTCACCTGGCCTACCGACGAGCTACCAGCCGGGGTCGGGCTCACTCGCATTTCCCGACCACTGGTGGTACCGGGCTCGAAATCGACTACTGCAACGGGCGCTGGGATCGTTCGTCCCGGAGGGAACCATGGTCGACGTGGGATCCGCCGACAGCCCGTCGGTTTCGTGGCTTGCTGCCATCCCACTCGACCGGGACCCGCGTGGTCTCCGCAGCGGCGTCTGCGCCGACGCTCGGGACCTGCCGTTCAAGGACGAGTCACTCGACGGCCTCTCGGCATTTGACGTCATCGAGCACGTTCCGGACGACGGCGTCCTTCTCGGTGAGTTCCGTCGGGTCCTGAAGCCGGGCGGGCGCTTGCTCGCTTCTGTCCCCGCGTATCAATGGGCCTGGAGCGAGTTTGACATCCGCGCCGGCCACCATCGCCGATACACGCGTCGACGTTTCGTCGAGTCGGTACGAGACGCAGGCTTCAATGTTGAGCGGGCGACCTACGCATTCGCCTCGACGCTTCCGCTCTTTGCCGTCAGCCGGCTCACCGGCCGCGGCGGGCTTGGCCCCGTCCCGCGTTGGCAGGATCGCGTGCTGACAACACTCAGCTGGGTGGACGAGAAGTGCCTCGCTCGGTTCGATCTCCCCTTCGGGTCGTCGGTGTTCCTCGCCGCGCGGGCGGCGTGACGTGTTCGCGGTGAAGAAGGATGCGACCTGGGCCGGGTGCCAAAGCACGCATGACGGTATGGAGCGCCGACGATCCACCGGCGCCGCCTCGGCAGATCTTGTCAATCGGCACTGAGCGTGAGCGCGATCAGTGCTGCGAGTTGCGCAATCAAGAATCCGAGCCGCGACCGACACGATCGGCCGCGTGGGAGAGATGGCAATCACGATCGCCGCAGCGAGCACTGCCAATGTCCAGGCTGCCGCCACACGGTTCGTAGCTGCACGGGCAGCGAGCATCAGTCCGATGGCGAGCGAGCCGAGGGCGAGGACGCTGCCTGCCGCTACCAGCGCAACGACACCGGCGTCCGGAGTCGACGACGACCCGTAGACGAGCTCGACAATCGATTTGCCCGCCGTCAGGCCGAACGGAACTGCCAGCCCGCCCAGGCACATCGTTGCGAAAGCGGTCCTGCGGATCGAGCGTCGCAGTGCCGCCGGATTGTCTCCCATCGCCATCCTCGTCGCCGGTCCGGTGAGCTGAACTGACAGTCCGAGGGCGACGATGTACGGTGCGCGAAACAACGCCATGGTGACGAACAGACTCGTCACCTCTTCCGGACTGCCACCGATTGCCGACAAGACGATCGGGCCGGCGTTGAGAACGACCTGGGCGAGAATTGCACCGGCGCCGAGGCCTCCGATGAAACGGGCCAACGATGCCTGGCTGGCCGCGCCGGGACTCGCGAAGCGGAACGCCCCTGGCCAAGCAGCCAGGCACAGGGTGGAGGAGGCGAACGCCACGCCGAAGACCTCGATCGAGCCGTCGGCGGCGACGACTGCTGTGCACGCAACGAGCCGAACGACATTTTCACTGGCGATCACCGCCACGACGGCGCGATAGCGGCGACGGCCCGCGAGCACGCCACGCACGACACCTGCCACGGCGGTGCCGATGGCGAGCACACCGACGAGGACGGGCCACGCCAAGTTTCGAACGCCGAAGAACTGTTCGCCCCCCAGCCACGCCACGGCACCCAACACGCCGGCAAACACGATGCCCACGGCGACGACCCTCGGCAAGGCAGCGGCGACCGTTGCGTCGCTCCCATCTGCGGCCATTCGATGGATCACCCAGTGCTGGACCGGGAACGTGAGCACTGCGGACAGAACTGCCCAGAACGTCCAGAGGACGGATATCGGGGCGAAGTCGGCAGCACCGTAGGCCCGGATGCCGATGATCGACACCGCGTACACGGCGGCCCCATTTACGACCGCGCCGGCGATCAGTGCGGCGGAGTCGAGGCGGCGGCGGGCGAAGGTGTCCAACGATTGGGTCCAAGGCGGTGGTGGCGGCGGGCTGAGGGTACTGTGCGTGGTCTGGCCTACAACCGCAATGGGAATCGCCTTACGAGCGGCTCTGCCTCCGGGGCACCACGTCCGGCCGATGCGCGCCTTGCACCCATCAGACCCCGACGCCGACGACGCCCAGTAGCCCGGTGGGGAGGGGAGACTCGATACAGCATGATTTGCGGTTCTACGACACGACCGGCGCTCGCCAAGGTTGAGTGTTCCCGCCCGATCAGCTGAAAACGCGTCACCTCGGAGATCACCGTGTCGTCACCACCGATTCCTTTCAACCGGCCGACCATCGAAGGGGACGAGCTCGCCTATATGCGGCAAGCGGTCGAAAGCGGCCACACGGCCGCATCCGGACCGTTCTCCCAAGCCGCCGCACGAATCATCCAGGAGGCGACCGGTGCGCACGAGGTGCTCCTGACGACCTCCTGCACCGACGCGCTGGAACTGACCGCGATGCTGCTCGATCTTCAGCCTGGTGACAACGTGATCGTCCCGTCGTTCACGTTCGTCTCGACTGCGCTCGCCTTCGTCCGGGCAGGGGCGAAGGTCGTGTTTGCCGACATTGAGCCCGAGACGCTCGGCCTCGATCCAAAGCATGTGGTGGAGCTCATCGACGACCGGACTCGGGCAGTGGTGCCGGTGCACTACGCCGGAATCAGCTGCGAACTCGAAGGGCTCACCAAGATCATCGAAGGATCTGGCCGTCCCGTGCACCTAATCGAGGACAACGCCCACGGACTGTTCGGGACCTACCAGGGCAGGCCCCTGGGAAGCTTCGGCCGGTTCGGCACGCTCAGCTTCCACGAGACGAAGAACTTTGTCTCGGGAGAAGGCGGGGCGTTGCTGGTGAATCGATCGGGGGACGTTGATCGGGCACACGTGCTCTACGACAAGGGCACCAACCGTCGCGCCTTCATGCTCGGCGAGGTTGACAAGTACTCCTGGAAGGACTGCGGCTCGTCGTTCGGCATGTCCGACCTCGTGGCCGCCTACCTCTTCGGACAGCTCGAGCAGCGGGTCACGATTCTCCGCAAGCGGCAGCAGATCTATGAGGCGTATCACCGTGCGCTCGAACCGTTTACGGACGAGTTCGGATTTCGCGTTCCGACCATCCCACCCGACTGCGGGCCGGCGTGGCACATGTTCTACGTCTTGCTGCCCGACGCGGCAACCCGAACTCGCGTCCTCAACGGCATGAGGGAGCGTGGTGTCGGCGCAACGTTTCACTACGTCCCGCTCCATAGCTCGGAAGGCGGCCGGCGCTTCGCCGCCCGGGAGACCGAGTGCCCAATTACCGACGACATCAGTTCACGCCTGTTGCGCCTTCCGTTCTACAACTCCCTGACCAGCCACGATCTGGAACGAGTGGTAGACACCTTCATATCGACGCTTGCGCATTGAGCATCGAAGCTCTGCGCACAACGCCTCGAACACGCTCCAGGCGTCGGCGCGAGTGCACGTGATGGCGGTCGAGAACCTGACCCGCGAACTGGGCGTTACGGTGGCGTCATGAACGCCGATCGGCGGCGGGTCCTGATCACCGGCGTCCTTGGGGGCATCGGCCGGGCGACAGCGGCGGCGTTCCGTGCCGAGGGTTGGTGGGTGATCGGCACCGACCGTGCCACCGTGGACGGCGAATTGCCGGCCGATCAGTTGATCTCGGTCGATCTCAGCGAGGTCGGCGCCGTCACCGAGCTCGTCGCGCAAGTCGATGACGACCGCCTCGATGGCCTCGTCAACAATGCTGCCTTCCAGCCCAATCTGTCGGTCGCCGACACGTCCGACGAGGTGTGGGACGAGGTGATGGCGACGAACCTGCGGGCGCCGTTCCAGCTGATCCGCGACCTCGCCCCCCGCCTCGCCGAGGTGCACGGCGGGATCGTCAACGTCAGCTCGGTACACGCCATCGTGACTTCGGCGAACGTCGCCGCCTACGCCGTGTCCAAGGGGGCGCTCGTCGCCCTGACGCGGAGCGCAGCGATCGATCTGGCGCCGCTCGGGGTGCGTTGCAACGCCGTGCTGCCCGGTGCCGTGCAGACGCCGATGCTGATGGACGGGCTCAGCCGGCGACCCCACGAGCGCGGGGCGCAGGGCAACCTCGAGGACCTGGAGGCACGTACGCCGCTCGGCTTCGTGGCCCGCCCCGAAGCGGTGGCGCCGACGATCCTCCACCTCGTCGACCGCGACCGGTCGCCGTACACGACGGGTCAGACGATCGTCATGGATGGTGGCGCGAGCATCCGGCTGTCCACCGAGTGAGGCGCAGCACCTGCGTCAGTCCATGAACGACCCGACGCTGATCACGTCGTAGCCGTTCAGCCACGTTCCACTCAGTCGCGTCGACGGGACGGTGCGGTGGAACGACCACACCGTCCAGGTCCCGTTGGACGAGTTGTAGAGGAAGATGTCGTCGACGCGGCCGTCTGTGTCGTAATCCCCTGGGGCCACGACGTTGGTCCCGGTGCTCCATTGGCCGCTACGGGCGTACCGCCACCTGAAGTTCGACCACGTCTGCATCGACCACCGTCCGGTCTGGCGGTCCCACAGGATCGTCTCGTCGAAGTCACCGCCGGCACTCCAGTCGCCGACGATGAGTTCGTCGTAGCCGCGCGCCCAGGTGCCACTTCCGCTGAAGGCCCAGCGGAAGTTCTGCCAGCGTTGCAGGGTCCATTTCCCAGTGCTTTGCGACCACAGCATCGTGTCGTTCACGAATCCGTCGCCGTTGAAGTCGCCGGCGATCATTTGTGTGTACCCACGGGCCCATTGCCCGCCTCCGCGGTACGTGTGCTCGTAACCGTTCCAGGTCTGGATCACGTACTTACCGGTGTCGCGGTCCCAGATGATCATGTCGTCGAACTCGCCGTCCCGGTCCCAGTCGCCGGCGACGATCTCGTCGTAGCCACGAGCCCACGAGCCGATTCGAGCGTTGAGCGAGTCGCCGTTCGTCCAGTTCTGCAGCACCCAGTTCCCTGAGTCCACGTCCCACAGCATGACCTCGTCGCGGATCCCGTCGCTGTCCCAGTCTCCGACAATCGCCTTGTCCGACCCGACCGGGATGCTCAGACCCTCCTCGTCGGTCGGGACGAGGTGCCACCACGACACCGCCTGCCGCCATGACGCGTTGCGGTCCCACAGGACCTGGGTGTCGAGCTTCGGGGCGACAATCGGGGCGGTGCCCCAGTAGGACACCCAACCGTTGGCGCCCGGGATCGTCAGGTCGAGGTGGACGTGGTCGTGGTGACCGATGCCGCACGGTCGCATCGCTGCCCACGAGCGGATCCCCCGGTCGCCATCGCTGTTCCAGCAACGGTCGGCGAACAGGATCTGCTGGATGCCGAGCTTGCGGGCGTTGGAGTTGACGTTGCCCTGGGTGTCGCCAGCGAGCAGCCAGTTGACGATGTTGATTCCACGGGTCCGGTTGTAGCCCGAGCCAGCCCGGCCGACCATGACGTCGATCGCCCGGCCGCGGGCGTGGTTGCTCCAGCACTTGCTGAAGAAGTTGGGCGACGTCACCGGGTTGCCCTGCTGGCCGTTGCACGTCGGATCGTTTGCGGTGTCCCACCGCTCGCGGCAGAAGTACATCGTTCCGGCCGACCCGCCGAACCGTCTGACGATCTCGTTGAACGTCCACCCCGACCCGGTCAGCAGCCGCCCCGCACATACCTCGCGAGCGGTCCCCTCGAGGACCAGCTCGTCGTAGCGGAAGTCGTCGATCGGGTTGCGCACCACCGCCGCTGCGAACACGGTGAGGCTGCTATCTGCCGTCGCCTCCGTCGTCGCCATCGTCTGCAACGGCCGGGTGTCCGCAGGGGCGGCGCCGGGTGTGGCGATGTCGCGGTTCTCATCGGGGCCGCCGCTGTTGTCGGCGTCGGCGGCTGCCACCGACGGGACGAGCATCCCGATGGCCAAAACAACGAGCAGGACAAGGGGGGCTCTCCGTACGGGCATCTTGCCCGACGGTACACAGTCCGAGCTGCAACAACTTCCAATCCCAACATGCGAGCAACCGTGAGCTCAGGGCAGCATCTCGCCACGGGTGTTCGCCGCGACCCCGGCCGATCGTCTACGTTCGAGCCGTCCGCCACACCAACCACGGAGAGCCCTCGATGCAGAGACGTCGTCGTCGCAACTTGTCAGCGCTCATCATGGTGCTGGTGCTGGTCGCACTCGCAGCAGCCATCCCCGCTGACAACGCATCGGCGGCGACGACGATCCGCTACACCGGCGCCGGATCGGCGCCGCGAATCAGCGTGATCGGTGACTCGACGATCGCCGCCCTGCGCTGGACGAATCAGTTCGAGCCGCTCAAGCGGTTCAACTTCGTGTACGACGCCGAGTCGTGCCGGCGCACCGTCCTTCCGTCGTGCCGCGGCCGCGAGGGCTACACGCCGGACAACACGCTCAACGCGATGCGCCGGCTCTCTGGCCAGCTGGGCTCCGTGCTGGCGATCATGGGCGGCTACGACGACCCCAGCTACAACTTCGGCGCCGCCGTCGACGCCATCATGGCGGAGGCGCGCGCCAGGGGATCCCGACCGTGATGTGGCTGACGTTGCGCCACACCGGCGTGTCCTATGTGGGACCGGGGGCGATCTCCAACAGCGCCACGTTCCGCGCCATCAACCGGACCCTGTTCAACAAGGCGATCCAGTACGGCCCACGACTGCAGATCGCCGACTGGGCGTCGTACGCGGCCAACCGCCCGGACTGGTTCTACTCCGACGGCATTCACTTCCGCCCGGCCGGCGCCAACGCCGCTGCCAGCTACATCGCCGATCAGGCAGGTCGCGTGCTGGCGGGACAGATCATCACGCCAGCGGCAGGACGGGCACGTCCCTCGGCACCGCAACAACTGTCGGCGTCGGTTGGGTACGGGGTCGGTTCTGGACGCGTTCGCTTGACGTGGCAGGCGCCGTTTCTCACAGGTGGCATGCCGATCACCGACTACGTGATCCAACGCTCCTGGAACGGCGGCAGGACGTGGGTGTCGCTGAGTGACGGCGTCTCCACGAACCGGAGCTACACGGTGGGTGGACACTCCAACGGAGCGACCTACCTGTTCCGCGTTGCCGCCCGCAACGCCGTCGGCTGGAGCCCACCGAGCAACATCGTCAGCGCGACCCCGCAGGCCACGATCCCGTCGGTTCCGCGCTCGCTGACCGCCTCGCCAGGTTCCGGCTACGTCGATCTGAACTGGATCGCGCCGAGCTCCAGCGGTGGCCTACCGATCACGGACTACGTGGTCCAGCGTTCGTACAACTTTGGGCGAACCTGGGTGTCGCTGAGCGACGGTGTCTCCACCAACCGCTTCTATCGGGCGACCGGGCTGGCGAACGGGGCGACCTACCAGTTCCGCGTCGCTGCCCGCAACGCTGTGGGCTGGAGCCGGGTGAGCAACGTCGTCACGGCGACGCCCGGGGCGTCGACCGCATTGTTGCTGGCGACGGCCTCCGCTCCACTGGTGACGTCGACTACGACCACGGTCCCGGTCACGTCGACGACATCGACGTCGACGACGACCACCACCACGGCACCCACGACGACCACGGCGACCGCACGACCGGCGACGGCCGTGCCCTCGAGCTCCGACGAGCCGACGACCTCGGCCGTAGCGGACACCTCGACGATCGGCGACTTCGTGTGGCTCGACGCCGACCGGAACGGGTTGCAGGACGAGAACGAACTCGGTGTCGAAGGGGTCGCAGTCTTCCTCCTCGACGCGGCAGGTGGCGAGCTCGCCCGAGACGTGACCGACAAGTTCGGGGCGTACGAGTTCGCGGGCGTGGCCCAAGGGTCCTATGTCATCGAGCTCGAGCTCCCCGACGGCTACGACATCACGAATCCGTACCAGGGCACCGACGACGAGCTCGACTCCGACCTCGTCACGGTCGACGAGCAACGAGGCACGGCACGCACGGAAACTTTCGGCGCCCCGACCGAACCGCCGCTCGGCCTCGACCTCGGTCTGATCCTTGCCCCGGTCGAGCCTGATCCGACGACGACGGCCGCGCCGGAGGTCACGACGACCGACGCACCACCGACCACCGCGGCGCCGCCCTCGACCCAGGCACCGACGACGCAGCCGCCGACGACCACGGCTGCTCCAACGACGGTGGCAACAACGACGACGAGTGCTCCACCGCCACCGACCACGGCGGCCACAACAACCACAACGGTTGCAGGAGGCGGCTGACCCGGTCTAGCCCGTCCAACCGATCGCTTCACGCAGCGGCAGGCGCGGGAAGAGGTCGAGCTTGCCGCCCTCGGTGGCGTTGATGATCTCACGGCCGGTGGCCCGGTAGATCTCGTCGGCCAGGTGGTAGCTGACGAGGACACGATCGAGTCGCGGGTCATGCCACGTCTTGCCGGCGCCGAAGTAGTCGGGGTGAAAGTGGTTGGGATCGTCGCTGCGCGAGACGATCCGCACCCCGGTGCGGTCGGCATCCTCCGGGATGCGATAGGAGAAGTCCATCCCGATCAGGACCACGCGCTGGAAGCCCATCCAGTGGGCGAGTTGGAGGTTGATGACCGTCACGCTCTGGCCGCAGTAGAGACGCTGCGTCGCATCGAACGAGAACCGCGGATGACACTTCGTGCCGGTGTCACGGCCGTAGAACCCGGCGTTCATGCGGAAGAAGATCGTCTGATCGTCGAGCTCAGCGTCGTTGAACGACGCCCGGTACATGGTCGGGAACAGCTTCCACACGGCGTCACAGGCCTTGATCGCCGGGAGATTGTCCTTGAACACCATCGTGTCCTCGACGACGTAATAGGTGATCGGCTTGGGAAGTCGCTCGTTCGCCAGGAAGATGGCGTTGACGCCGAACGTCGGCACGTCGGTGAGCAGCTCGAGCTCGGTTTCGTTGAGCGACGGGCCGTTGCCGATGATGACAGCCGTCTCGCCGCGATGCCGGTCGCGCAGTGCCGCCAGCCGCTCGACCGACGTCGACCTCGAGCGGGCCGTCCTCGAACGGCAGCCGCGACGGAAAGCGTGGTCCCGTTCCATTGGCCAGATCCGGCTGGAGTCCGATGGCTCGTGGCCGCAACGCTGCACGGCAAGGCTGCTGGACGACCGGGCACGTCGACGACATGGCAGCGCGCTCCGGCGCGACGAGCAGCTTCGAGCAGGTCGGCGACTACCGGGCCAGTCGGCGCGCAGACGACCACCTCTCCGATCTTGGAGATCGTTCCGACGACGTGGTGATAGGGGACCACGTCGACCGCGGCCTCGCGCCAGGCATCGTTCGCCCCGCAGCACCCGGCGACCAACTCGAGGTCGACGGCGGCAACCCGCACGTTCGAATCGCTCGTCGCGGTGAACGGCGCCAGCGCCCGAACATCGGCAACCGATTCCGCCGCGAGCAGGACGTCGACCGGCTGATGCCGTGATCTCGCGTCGTAGCCTGCCGGCTCGTTCGCCGGCTCGTAGGGGCGGTCGAGGATTTCAGCGGCCACTGCGCGACCGATCCGCTCCAGCTTGTCCCGCGCCACAACGGACAGCTTCCCGGCGTTCGAGCGAGAGATACCCAGGCCGCGGCACGCCCCATCGGTCGCCGCGTTGGCGAGATCGTTCCGTCGACCCTCGGGCAATGCAGGAAGGTCGAGGATCGCCAGCTGCTCCGCGTTGACGAGCGGGTCGAGCGAGCCCGTGGCGGCCACCTGCATGCCGATCTGCGCCGCCGCCCGCTTCGCGCCGTTCGAGCGCCGACCGCGCCCGGGACAACGGGGCGGCCGCACCACGTCCGACGACCAGCGAGTCGTCGAGCTCGGCCCACTGCTCGGCAGCGCCGAGCAGCTTGGCGGCCGCGTCGGCGCGCCGCCCGATGGGGCGACCTTCGGCGTCGGACTCTTGCCGGCGGCGCCGGGCGACGAGCGGGCGCTCGGTCGGCTCGAAGCGATAGCCGTGGCGGAGCAAGCGGAAGCGGAGGTCGTCATCCGCCGCCTCACCACCCAGCGATTCGTCGAATCCCCCGCTGCGCTCGACAAGTTCCCGGCGCACCATGACCTGGTGAGACGGCGAGCTGGCTGGCGCCGTCGTAGTTGATCCAGTCGATCGGTGCGCCAACCGATGTCGACCTCCAGCCTCGGAGATCCGCCTTCCTGGCGTCTTCTCCGACCTCGACGACGCGAGCGTGTACGCCGGCGACCGCGGCGGCGCCGCTCCATGGCTCGATGCAGCGCCGGGCGTCCTCCAACGCGCCGGCGACGAGCAGATCGCCGGCATCGAGGAACAGCACCAGATCGGTGTCGAGATGCCGCAACCCGGTGTTGCGAGCGGCTGCCAGCCCACCCTTGGCTGCGTGACGGAGCAGTTCGACACGGCGGTCGGCGAGGCGGAACGGCTCGACGACGGCTCCGACGTCCTCCGACGAGGCGTCGTCGACGACGACGCAGCGCCAGTAGCGGGTACGACTGCTTGCGCACGCTGCGCAGCGCGGCAACGAGGAGGTGGGCGTCACGGTCGGCCGGAATGACGATCCCGACCGTCGGATTGGCCGGCCAGGACCGGACGGTCGACGGCGGAGTCCGGAGCTCGTGCAACGCGGTCTCGGCGGCCGCCAGCCGCGCCGCGGCGGACCGACGCGATCCGATGAAACGACGGACGCGAATCGCCGGCCAAGTGTCGACGGCACGAGACAGCGGGCCTCCCGCGGCGCGTGACTTCGACATCGCACGACGCCAGCGCCACTGCGAGCCATGGCGCAGCATCCCCACGATGCCGCCGAACCCGACCGTCGACAGCGTGGTCGCCGATCGACGGAACAGCGAGCGGGTACGAGACCTGATCACGGTCGCCGACGCCACTCGCTACGAGAAGGACGCCGGCATTGGCCCGATTGTACGAATCCGCCGGCGCCGCGGCGGTTCCCCGACGCGATGCGCGAGGCAGTCCCGATCACGCGGGCCGAGATACGGCGCGATCTGTCGGGACTTCGTGACCACGGACAGTCCGCGCCCGCTCGCTCGCTCTCAGTCGATTCCTTGTTCAGCCGCCGGCGACCGGGGAGGTGCTGTTTCACGTACCACAGTCCTCGTCGCGTGAATCCGCGAACGCCGTGGCGGCGCAGGACGTGGCGGGCGACGGTCATCACCGGGAGCCGGGGATTCCGATCAGCCGTGCACGTGGCCAAGCGATCGAGCCAGCGCCGAACGTCGGCGCCGAACCCGTCGTCGATCGGCTCGGGCGTGAGCAGCCAGTCCGTCTCCTTGCTCCCCGGCTCTCCAGCGATCGTGGTCCGTGGGCGCCAGTCGGACGTCTGCGACAGCCGGTAGTACGAATAGCCGAGCCCGTCCATCGCCGCCGACAACTCGACGCCGTGGTCGTGCCCGCGCCGGTGGAGCACCTCGACGACCAGCCACGGGCGGAAGCGTTCGCAGTGTCGCCCGAGCGCCGTTGATCACCGCCGGCTCGAACGTCTCGGTGTCGATCTTGACGATGGCCGGAACCGTCCCAGTCGCGTCGACGTAGTCGTCGAGCGTCGTGACGGTGACGTCGATCGACCCGACGCTCTGCTTGAACCCGGCGACGAGGGAGTTCGACGAGTCAGACACGGCCGACAGGTACAGCGGCACCGTCCCGGGGTGCTCGCCGAGGGCGCACTGCTCGACCCACCCGATGTCCGTGCTGACCTGGTTGGCGGCGAGGACACGTCGGGCGACCTCGGCGACGTCCGGGGTGGGCTCGAAGGCGACGACGCGACCAGGGTCGAACATGACGGCGCAGATCGCCGAGTACAGGCCCATGTTGGCGCCGACATCGACGAACTGGAAGCCGGGCCGCTGACGCTGGAAGGCGGCGAGCAGGGTGGCCATCGTCGCCGGCTCGTAGCCGGCCAGGCCGGTTCGCCGCAGCAGACGTTGTACCGCGGTCGAGACCGGGTCGACGATGTCGAGCACCCGCTCCGTGCCGGACGAGTCTGCTGGGAGGGGCAGGCGGTAGTGGATCGGTGCAGATTACGGGCTTGGCTCGCCGCGCTCCCACGGCGCCGGCACCGGAAAGTACCGAGCCAAGAAGTCAGCGATCAACGCCGCCGAGCGATCGCGATCGGTCGACTCCGTCTCCGTCTCGTTGAGGCAGAACGTGTCGAAGCGGCGTCCCAGCCGCAGACGGTCGAGGTGCCACGACAGCCTCGCCGATTCGAGGTGCACGTACTCGACGGCGATCGACCCGGTCACCGCCTGGCCGGTGGCGATGCCGTAGTTCCCGGCCAGCGACGCGGCGATGCTGAGGTCGTCCGGATGCCGGAAGCGGTGCTGCATCGTGGCCTCGACCTCGTCGGCGTACCGCTTGACCAGCTCGTCGAGCAGCGTACGGCGCAGGGCGAACGGCGCGTGATGCGGCTTGAACGCCGCGACCCGGCCGAAGTCCCGGGCCAACAGCCGGCGGCCGCGCATCGCCGCGTTGTCGACCGCGAGCTGCCGGTCGTCGTCCACGCCGGGCACGCGAGCGTCGCTCGGGAACACCTTGGGCAGGCCGCTCGACGTGAAGAAGTGCTCGGGGCGCAACGGCCGTCCGACGAACACGTCGTCGTTGAAGTAGACGAAGTGCTCGCTGAGGCCCTCGATGCGATGCAGCGCGGCCTCGATGGCGTGCGAGTTGAACGTCGGCAGGCAGTTCTCCGGGAGGATGTCGCGATGCGACACCACCTCGATGCGCTGGTCATCGGTGTCGAGCCATGCCGGCACTTGGTCGGCGGTGACGACGAAGATCCGGCGCACCCAGTCGCAGCCGAACCACAGCGACCGCAGCGAGTGGCGCAACTCGTCGTTGTCTCGGTACCGGCCGGCCACGAGGTCGACGATCGACCCGGTGGTCACGTCCCTCCCGCGCCGACCACTCGTCGAACGCCGCCCGCCAGCGCTCGTCCGACCCGTCGACCCAGGTGTACACGACGTCGATGTCGCCACTGAAGCGCTCGAGCCCGTTGCCGACCGGGAACGCGCTGCGACCGGGGTAGCTGGTGCCCGTCGATCGTCTCGACCGTCGGCGTGCTGCGGACGTCGAATCGCGACTGCCCACGGACACCGATCATCTCGTGCTTGCCGGAGGTCCCCGGCTCCCAGAACGTGAGTCTGCGTCGCCTGCTCGGGCCCGACGACGACGTCGCCGGCCGCCCACGCCCGGTAGATCGACCAGCGTCGTCGACCGTCGCAGTTGGCACGGGAAGCGAGCCGCGCCGGAGGGCGACGGTGCCTCGACGGCTGCCGCGCTCCCAGTCGACGTACCAGGCGTCCTCGCCGGCGAGTTCCTGCAGCGCGTCCCAGGCGTGCGCGGCGAGCCTCGTCGAGGATCCCGAACACAAGGTGCTCGCCGTCTCGATCGACGAGGAACACGTCGACACCCTCGTGCCGCCAGCGCAGCCGTCACCCGCTGGGCGACGTCGTGGGTCAACTCCTGCGAGGACATCGCCACCGGGCCGGCTACCGCCATCCGCCGGCCGCCGACGGCGGGCCACGTCACCGGTCGCCGGGCGGCGCCCGAGCACGGGGCGGATCCTGGCCAGCCGACCGATCGACGCGGTCGCGGGCGCGCAGCGCGGTGGTGTCGCGCAGCAACGCGGAGACGATCGGCGGTAGGCGTCCGTCGGTGCGATATCGCGCCGCCAGCCGGCGCATCCTCGCCGACCGCGACCGCAAGCGGGGAGGCGACGCCACGGCTGGCAGGGTAGCCCCGCGGGCACAGAGGTGCGGTGCCGGCTCGAGATCGGGCCGGAAGCGGGGCCGGATAGCGTCGATCGAGATGGCAGGCTCCCGTCGGACGTCACCCTCGGGATGAGGCCGCTGTTCTCGGTCGTCGTGCCGACGTACAACGTCGCGCGCTACCTCGGCGACTTCCTCGACTCGCTGGCTGCGTCAGACCTACCCGCTCGACTCCATCGAGATGATCTTCGTCGACGACGGTTCGACCGACACGTCTGCCGAGATGATCTCCAGCTGGATCAGCTGCGGCTGCGCCGACGGCGACGGCTGCTGCGCAAGGCGAACGGCGGCCTGTCCTCGGCACGCAACTTCGGTCTCGACCAGGCGACGGGTACGCTGGGTCACCTTCTGCGACCCCGACGACATCCTCTCGGCGAACTACTTCGCCAGCGTGGCGACGTTCCTCGGCCGGCACGAGGCAGACGATCTCCATCTCGTCGCCTGCCGGTTGGTGATGCTCGACGAACGAACCGGCATCGTGCGCGACAGACATCCGTTGAAGTTCCGCTTCGGGCGACGGGACCGGGTCGTCGATCTGTCGCGACACCCTCGCCACATCCACCTCAGCGCGGCGACCGGGTTCTACCGCACCGACCTGATCGAGCGGCGACGGCTGCGGTTCGACGGGCGCATCCAGCCGAACTTCGAGGACGGCCATTTCACAGGCCGCTACCTCGCCGAGCACGAGCGACCGCGGGTGGCATTCCTCAGCGATCCCGTCTACCAGTACCGGCGGCGCAGCGACGCGAGCTCGCTGGTCCAGTCGAGCTGGACCAATCCAGCGAAGTTCACCGAGGTCCTGCGTCACGGCTATCTCGATCTCCTCGCCCAGGTCGCGGCCGAGCGCGGCGCTGCGCCGGTCTGGTTGCAGAACCTCGTGCTCTACGACCTCTTGGCCTACTTCGGGCAGGAGGAGAGCGAGCACTCCGCCGCTCGGCCGCGTCCACGACGACGTGGCCAGGGAGTTCCACGAGCTCCTCGTCGAGATCATGGCCCACATCGACGTCGCGACGATCGACAGGTACAGCATTCCCGGCTCGTCGACGGACATGCGCAACGCCCTGCTCATCGACGGCAAGGGAGCGCGTCATCGACCCGACGGTGCGCGCATCGCCGCAGGTCGACGCCGACCAGCGCCTCGCCCAGGTTCGTTACTACTACGGAGGAGCGGCGCCGACCGACGAGTTCCGCGTCGGCGGCGTGGTGACCGAACCCGCCTACGGCAAGCGGCGGGCGGTGAGGTACCTGGGTCGGCAGATGGCCAGCGAGCGGATTGCCTGGCTCCCCGCCGATGGGGCGATCGAGGTCGTCGTCGATGGCCGGCGCCTGCCGATCCTTCACGGCGAGCCGTCAGGGGTCATCGCCGACACGTGGCAGGCGACGACGGTTCGAGCGCTCCGTCGACGAGCCGGAGGGGTGCGCCGTCGTGTTCGTCACGCCGCGCTGGTCGGGCGGGCCGTCGCCACGCGTCGGGCGGCGACGGCTCGTGGGGATGGCTGCGTCGACGACCGCTGAGGCGCGCTACCGCGATGCGTGGGTGTTCACGGACCGCAACGACTTGGCCCAGGACAACGCCGAGCATCTCTATCGCTTCGTGAAGGAGCACCACCCGGAGATCAACGCCTGGTTCGTCATCGACCGTGACGACCACGGACTGGCCGCGCCTCGAACGTGAGGGGTTCCGCCTCGTGCAGTACGGCACGGCGGAGCACGTCCTGTTGATGATCAACTGCGTCGAGCTGATCTCGTCGCACGTCGACGACTCCGCCGTCAACCCTCTCAACATCGGGCGGTTCGGCAAGCGGCGGCAGGAGATTCACGTTCCTGCAGCACGGCGTCACCAAGGACGACCTCTCGCGACGCTTGAATCGCCAGCGGATCGACCGATTGATCACTGCAACCGAGGCCGAACACCAGTCGATCGCCGGCGACGGCACGCCGTACGTCCTCACGGACAAGGAAGTGCGGCTGACCGGGTTCCCCCGCCACGATCGGTTGCTGCGGCTCTCCGAAGCTCCCCACGTGCGTTGCTGCCGATCCACTGCTGCTCGTCATGCCGACGTGGCGCCGCCAGCTGGTCGGCGACGCGATGCGGCCGGGCGGCGCCCACGTCGCACATCCCGGCTTCTTCGAGTCGCCGTACGCCACGAACTGGCTCGAACTGCTCCGCTCGGAACGACTCAGCGAACTCGCCGAGCGCGCCGGTCTGAGCATCGCGTTCGTCCCGCATCCGAACAGCATCGAGTTCCTCACGCGACCTCTCCCGGCCCACGTGGAGGCGTACCGGTACCAAGACGCAGACATCCAGGAGCTCTTTGCCCGTGGTGCGGTGATGATCACCGACTACTCGTCGAACGCCTTCGAGCTCGCCTACCTGAACCGGCCGGTCGATCTACTTCCAGTTCGACCCGGAGGACTTCTACTCCGGCCAGCACGTCTACCGCCGAGGCGAATGGAACTACGAGACCGACGGCTTCGGTCCCGTCGTCGAGCACTCGTCCCAGGTCCTCGACGAGCTGGCGTTGCTCATCGATCGCGAGCTGAAGCCAGGCGAACCGTACGCCGGGCGAATGGCGCAGGCGTTCGCGTTCCGCGACGGGAGATGTTGCGCGCGGGTCTTCGAGTCGATCCGCTCGATGCGACACCCGCCGTTGGCGCACCGGTGAGCTATCCCAGCGCGATCCCCGACGAGTCAACCTCGGTCGAGGGCGCCTCGACCAGGCCGCGCCGTAGCTCGCGGAAGTTCAGCGCGAAGTGGGCCTGTTTCGAGCTACGTCAACCGAGCTCATCGTCGGCCATCGGCCCGACAGCGCCGATCGCCTCGAAGTAGGCGAGGTGGGCGTCGACGACGTTGACGACGTCGACGTCGTCGAGGATCACGATCCCGGAGCGCTCAGCTTCGGCGAGCAGGTAGCCCGCAAGTGTGTCCTCGGTGAGCACGACTGGCGCGGTGATGTCCTGGCGGCGGTCGACGACGTTGGACGGCTGAAGGCCTTTGGAATGCAGCCACCGCATGTGTGCGGTCAGCAACTGCTCGAGTTCGTCCGGAGTGAGCCGAGCCTGTGTCTCGACGGGCAGGAATTCGGCGACGAACTCGACGGCCTCGTCGACGATGTACACCGACCTCGGCGCCACGGCGTCGAGACGGTGGGCCTCACGCCCGACGACGACGGCGGCGATGACGAACACCGAGATTGCGGCTAGGGCGACGAACACCCACGAGATCGGCTCCATCTGCTAGCTGAGGACGGCGGCGAGTCCGACGACTGCGGCCACCACGGTGGCCTGCGCAGTGAGGATCCAGGTGATGAAGGTGCGTTGCAGATCTGATCGCAACGCCTCGATGTCCGACTTCGAGGCCATCTGCCCGACCCAGTGATCGACCTTTCCGTCGAGCGTTTGGAAGCGGGCTTCGAGTCCTTCGAACTTCGCGTCCATCGCATCGAACCTGGCGTCCATCTGCATCGAACCTGGCGTCCATCTGCTCGAACCTGGCATCGACCTGGACGAACCTGGCATCGACCTGCTCGAACCTCGCATCGACACGGTCGAACCTCGCATCGACTCGTTCAAACCTGGCGTCAATTCGCTCGACGACAACATCGAGGTCGCGCTTCATCGCCACGTCACCCCAGCCGATGGGCGGCAGCAGGTTCATCATCGCCGCCGCTCGCTCCTTACCCATGTGCTCCTCGAACCAGGCGAACAACTGGTTGCGCTCATACTCGGTGACCGACATCGGACTGCCTCCTCGAAGACCGTTCCAGGTACCGGGTGCCGGGGCACCGAGGCGGGCGATCAAGCCCGTGGAACAGACTCTAGCGAGACGGTGTGAGGACCGATGAGCTTGCGGCGCCCGCCGTAGCGTCAGATGCCGATGCGCTGGGCGAGCAGCTCGCGGTGATAGGTGGGGTCGCCGAACAACAGCTCGGAGCTCTTCGCCCGCTTGAAGTAGAGGTGCGCCGGGTGTTCCCACGTGAACCCGATGCCGCCGTGGATCTGGATGTTCTCCGCCGCCGCGTGGAAGTAGGCCTCGGAGCAGTAGGCCTTGGCGAGTGAGGCGACGGACGGCAGCTCGTCGTCCATCTCGGCTGCGCACCACATCCCGTAATAGGCCGCCGACTTCGCCGACTCGACCTCGAGGAGCATGTCGGCACACTTGTGCTTGATCGCCTGGAACGACCCGATCGGCCGGCCGAACTGGACGCGCACCTTGGCGTATTCGACAGCCATCTCCAAGACCTTCTGGGCGCCACCGACCTGCTCGGCAGCGAGACCCACGGCGACAAGGTCGAGGACCCGGGCCATGAAGTCCCAGCCGATCCCCTCGCTCTCCATCAGCCGGGCGGGTGTGTTCTCGAACTCCAGTCGGGCTTGCTTGCGGGTCTGGTCCATCGTCGACAGCGGCGTGCGGGTGAGGCCAGCGGCGTTGCCGTCGACGGCGAACAGGCTGACACCGGCGTCCGTGCGGGCGACGACGAGGATGAGGTCGGCGACGTGTCCGTCGATCACGTACATCTTCGTACCGGTGAGCGTGTACCCGTCGGCCGACTTCGTCGCCTCCATCTCGATGCCCGACGCGTCCCACTTGCCGGACGGCTCGGTGAACGCAACGGTGGCGATCGTCTCGCCGCTGGCGATGCCGGGGAGATAGTCCTTCTTCGCCGACTCATCTCCGCACTGGATCAGCGTGTTGGCGGCGAGCACGACCGTGGAGAAGAACGGCGCGCACAGCAGCGAGCGGCCCATCTCCTCGAGGACGATGCCGAGCTCGACGTAGCTGAACCCGGATCCGCCGTACTCCTCTGGGATGTGCAACCCCTGCAATCCCATCTGCTCGGCCATCTGCGACCACACGGCTTCGTCGTAGCCGCGCTCGGTCTCCATCTGCTCGCGCACCGCGCTCTCGGGGCTCTTGGCCTCGAGGAACGAACGCACGATCTTGCGCAGTTCGTCCTGCTCGTCGGTGAAGGCGAAGTTCATGGCCGGAGATGATGCCGTCCGAAGCGGACCGCCGGCAAGGCGCCATGCGTACACTCGCGTACACATGGATGATCAGCGGATCGGAACCCGTGAGTTGCGGCAGGATCTGGCCGCACAGCTGCGCCGCGCCGCCGGCGGTCAACGGCTCGTCGTCACCGTTGGCGGCCGGCCGACGGCGATCCTCGGACCGGTCGAGGGGCACGGTGTCGAAGTCACCGTCGACTCCCTCGTCGCCGCCGGTGCATTGCTCCCCCCGCGTCGCCACGATGCCTCGCGGCTCTCGGCGCCGATCGCCGTGTGGAGCGGTGTGCGACTCGACCGCGCCTTCGCCGAGGTCCGCGGCTGAGCACGTTCTTCGACGCCACCGCTGTTGTCGCGTTGCACATCGAGTCGCCAGCGCGCTCAACGGCGGTCGAGGCCCTCACGGACACCGATTCAGCCGTGTGCGTGAGCGCGCTCTCGCTCACCGAGGCGCTCGCCGTCGTCGACCGGCTCACCGACGAGCCGCTCCTGCGCTTCGACCTCGAGGACGCTCTGCGGCTCCAGTGGGACCGCTACGCCGTCGTGCCCGTCGACCAGCGCTGCCTCGACCGCGCCGCGGCGCTGCTGCGCGAGCAGCCTGTTCGCCTGGCTGACGCGATCCAACTAGCGGCAGCGGAGCGGCTGCCCCGACCGCTTCGATATGTCACGTTTGACCCGGTGCAGATCCCGGTGGCCCTCGGCCTCAGCTTCGACGTCATGTCAACGCGAGTGTGAGTCAGTGGTCGAGCAGCGTTCGAACGACGAGGTGAACGTTGGCACTGTGTGGTCGTCGAGCCTCGACGTAGGTCGAGCGTGGTCGTCAACGGGCACCAGGACGAACCGGAAGTCCAATCCGAAGCCTCGGTCGCGGCGCTCACCGGCCACGCCAAGTCCATCACCGACGTCCGTGACTAGCCTCTCGCCCGATGCCGGCCACGCCCGTCAAGCTGATCATCCAGATCCCGTGCTTCAACGAGGAGCAGACACTTCCCGAGACGATCGCCGATCTGCCCCGATCACTTCCGGGGATCGACGTGATCGAGCTGCTCGTGATCGACGACGGGAGCAGCGACCGCACGGTGGACGTCGCTCGGCAATGCGGCGTGCACCACGTCGTCAGCCATGACGTCAATCGTGGTCTGGCGCGGGCGTTCATGACCGGCATCGAGGCGAGTCTGCGGGCCGGCGCCGACATCATCGTCAACACGGACGCCGACAACCAGTACGTCGGTGGGGACATCGGCAAGCTCGTCGCCCCGCTGTTGGAGTGCGAGGCCGACGTCGTCGTGGGAACCCGCCCGCTCAGCTCGATCTCCACGTTCTCGCCGCTGAAGAAGGCGCTGCAACACCTCGGCACGCACGCCGTGCGGGTGCTGTCCGGCACCGAAGTGCGGGACGCGACGAGCGGCTTCCGGGCGTTCTCGCGGGAGGCGGCGCTACGCCTGCAGGTCCACGGCCAGTACACGTACACCTTGGAGACGATCATCCAGGTCGGCGCCGAAGGGCTCACGCTGAAGGCCGTGCCGATCGGTGTGAACCCGCAGTCCCGTCCCTCACGACTCGTCAAGAGCTCGTTCGACTACGTGCGCAAGTCGATCCCGACGATCGTCCGCAGCTATGCCCGCTACCGACCGCTGCGCTTCTTCACGTGGCTCGCTTCGATCCCCGGCATCATCGGCATCGCTCTCGTGGTGCGGTGGTTCATCCTGCGCTTCGACGGCGACGACGCCAGCCGGGTTCCGAGCCTCGTCGGCGCTGCCGTGTGCCTGCTGATGGCCGCCCAACTGCTCGTGCTCGGCTTCCTCGCCGACATCCAGGCTGCCCAACGCAAGACGACGTCGGACATCCTCGTGATGCTGCGCCGCCGCGAGTTCGCTGCGGGACCCGGGGACGAGGAATCCGGGTCGACCGAGATACGGTCAGTTTCGTGAGCGCGCCGACGCTGCCACAGCCGTCCACCACGTTGCACTGGGTGAACGCCGACGTCGAGGTCCATCGCGTCGTCGTCGGCCCGTACGACAACAACGTGTTCGTGGTCCGCTGCCGGCGCACCGGCGACGCGGCGCTGATCGACGCCGCCAACGAGCACGAGCAGCTCCTCGAGCTGTGCCAGCGCCTCGGCGTGCGGCGGGTGCTCGAGACGCACGGGCACTGGGACCACATCCAGGCGGTCCCGGCGATCCGTGAGGCCGGCTACGAGGTCGCCGTCACCAAGCTCGACGCCCCCAAGCTCGCCGACGTCGGCTACGACGTGTTCCTCGACGACGCCGAAGTCATCGAGGTCGGCAACCTGCGCCTCCACGCCATCCACAATCCCGGGCACACGCCAGGATCGATCTCCTTCCACGTCGAGGGCACCCCGCTGCTGTTCTCGGGCGACACGTTGTTCCCAGGCGGTCCGGGCAACACGAAGTTCGACGACGCCGACTTCGACACGATCATCGAGTCGATCTCGTCGCGCCTCCTCACGTTCCCGGACACCACGATCGTGCTCCCCGGCCACGGCGTCGACACGACGATCGGCGCAGAGCGCCCTCACCTCGACGAGTGGGTCGCCCGCGGCTGGTAGCCCACCGCCCGTCCCGCAAGTGCCGTCACAAACGACTCACAACACGTCGATAGTGACGGCACTTCGTCGTTACGGCCGCCACGGGAGCGGCACTCTGAGCAGCGCGGCGCGACTGCGGGCGATGCTCTCGATGGTCCTGGCGACGACGACCGGCTGCTCGGTGTCGTACCACCCGACGTACGTGATGTCCCAGCCCTCGACCGCCGCTCTGTTGTCACGGCGCTGATCAAGCGCCTCGGGTCCCTGCCCGAAGTGGAACTGCTTGCTGTTCGCCTCGACCCCGAGCAGCAACGTCGGACATGCCAGGTCGAGGCGAGCCACGACGCGGCCGCCCGCATCGCGAACCTCGTGCTGTCGCACCCACGGTGGCAGGCCCGGCATGCGGAGACAGTGCTCGACCAAGCGCTCGAACCAAGAGTCCGGCACTCGACCGCCGCGCTGGCGACGGTCGAGGAGCTCGAACACGACCCCGGTGCCGGCCTGGCCCGGTCGGTGCAGCCGTTGGGCTGTCAGCCGCAGCCAGTTCAAGCTCGCGCCGCGACGTTCGAAGTCGTCGAATGCCCGTAACGAGCGGTTGACATCACGGCGCCCGCACACGTCCACCACTGTCCGTGCCAGACCTGTGGTCGAGATGCCGTCGACCACCACGAGGTCGTCTGGGTCGAGCGGCTCGACCCAATGCTGGACGACATCGATGCCAGCGACGCTTCGACAGCCGCGCGGACCAACGATCTCCGGGGTCGGTGGGTCGCAGAAGCCGTCGAGGCGGTGGAGATACGCCGCGGCGCGGAAGCCCGCGTAGAAACCAGGCGGCGCGAGCGTGGCGATCAGCATCTGTTGGTGCCACGTCGACGGCGCCGCACGCACGCGCAGCACTCCATGTACCGGCTCGTCGAACAGCGCGAGCGCTGACTGTGCTTTGAGATGGCGGGCGGTGATCCCGCGAGCGGCGGCCTGGGTGCGTGTGAAGACCCCGTGCTGAGAGGCCGCAAGCTCAGCAACGGCGCCCATGGCGTCGTTGCATCGCATATGTCGTTCAAGTCGTAGCGCCGGACGGCGCCACTTCCACGCCGCCCGGCGAAGTGCCGTCGGAATCGACGCGTTGTGAGTCGATTGTGACGGCACTTCGCGCGCGGGCGGGGACTCCGGGTCAGATGCGTTCGAGCTCGTCGCCGTCGAAGAGGGCCTGCATGCCTGCCTCGGCGATGTCGGCGCGGAGCTCGTCGGCGGTGGGTGGCTCGGCGTGCGTCGACGCCGCAGTGAGGATCGCCCGGAGGAGGCTCGTCTCGCTGCTGGCGATCAGGAACAGCTGCTCGCGGTCGAGCACGAATCGCACGGCGTGCTCCAACTCGTCGCCCTCGGGAAGCGGCTCGTACCACGAACGCCGGGGTCCGTCGTAGTCGTCGGGCCAACGGCGTCGAGCGACCGCCTTGATCGCCTGCACGGCAACGCGTCGCTCGGCACACACCGCGAGGAGATGCTCGACGTCGGCGCGGTACTGCGCGTCCTCGAGCTGCACGAAGTTGTACGGCAGTAGGACGGAGTCGTAGTCGAACCGCTCCAGGCTGCGGGCGTGCATCGCGGCGATGCGCACACCATGGCCGGTGACGCCGATGTACCGCGTCAAACCCTCATCGCGGGCCTGCACAAGTGCGTCGAGCGCGCCTCCCGGGCCGTGCGCCGTCTGCCAATCGTCCTCCTCGACGAGGTTGTGCAGCTGGATCAGATCGACGTGGTCGACGCCCATCCGGTCGAGCGACCGCTCCAGACTCGCCCGGGCGGCATCGCCCTCCCAATCTCCGGTCTTGGTCGCGAGGAACACGTCGTCCCGATGCGTCGCCAGCCACGGCTTCATGAGGTCCTCGGCCACGCCGTAACCCGCCGCCGTATCCCAGTGGTTGACACCGAACTCGAGCAACACGTCGAGCAAAGGATCGGCGTCCTCCTGTGTGGCGGTGAACAAGCCGGCCCCGCCGAAGATCACCCGGCTGCTCTGATGTCCCGTCCGTCCGAACTCAGCACGCTCGATCATGGCGTCGACGTTAGACCGTGCCAGATCATGCGTGCTCAGCGCGGGCGATACACACTCGCTGGGTCTTCGATGCGCGGCATCTGGGGGAGATCTGAGTCAGGGTCTGCCACAGATCTTCCCCAGAAGCGTGAATGACACGGATCTTCCCCAGAACGAGGGAACCGGTTGGCCAGGGCGCGACCTGCGCCACGGTTGGCAATCTCCGGACCCGAGCACCGAAACGGTGCAACTGACTCTGCGGATCGGGCTACTGGTGGGCGGCGGAGATCGTCCACGTGAAGCGGTACGTGCCCCCGGGGACGAGGTGACGGGGATGGGTGTCGGGACCGCACGCGGCCGTGCCGAGACCGCGGTGGGCGACGTCGATGTGCACGTGGGTCGCCGTCGACGGCGGCAGCACGTGGGCGTGAGTCGCCGTCTCCAGTTCCTCGACGGAGTGTGGCAGCGCCGAGAACGCCAATGGCCGGTCGCCTTCGAAGCGAAGCGTCACGGCCGGCGACGCCACCTCGAACCACGCCGTGTCGAGGTGCAGCCCGTACTCCTGCGGCCGGACGAACGGCACGGTGAGCTCGCCGACCTTCGCCACCCATTGCCCGAGGCGAACGGCCGCCCGTCGGTCGGGATAGGAGTCGCCGGGGCCGAGGCCGAGCCACGTGAGCCGGTCGAAGTGGGCGGGCAACGCAAACCGGACGCCGACGCGCGGCAGGTCGGTGATCGAACGGTCCACCGTGATCGCTTCGCTGATCCGTGCCGACCCGTCGACGAGCTCGACCCGTTGCCGATGCTCGATCGGGAGGCCGGCACCGGTCTTGTAGCCGACGACTCTCGTCGTGACTCGCCCGCGGCGTTTGATCTCGGACCCCGCGTCGACGAGGCGATCGAGGCCGTCCGACCGCCAACCGGCGGCCGGCGTCGATGCCCGCCAGTCCCCCGGCGGGTCATCGTTGTCCGTCGGCGCTCTCCAGATCGACAGCGCCGGCCAACCGATCACGACACCGGCGGCGACGATGCCGTCGTCGCCGACCTCGACCGCCGGCGCACGGCGCGGCTTCACGGGTTGCGGCGCGTCGGACAGTTCGATCGACGACTCTGCGGCGACCCATCCGCCCGGCGCCCAGCCGGGACGGCGCCGGGGCCTGAACCGCACGACGAGGGTCGACCGCCCGCTGTCGGCTGCAGCGGGTAGCGAGGGCACTGCCACGACCTTCGACGAACGCGGGCCGATCGCCCCTACATCAAGGTCGCCGCGGGCTACGCGCCTGCCATCGACGGTCACCTCCCAGCGCGCTTCGAGGTCGTCGAGGTCCGTGAACCAGCGCCGGTTGGTCACCCGCAATCGTCCCGGTTCGGCGGCCTCGACGGCGACCGGCTGGGTGAGCGCCGCCAGCTCGCCGAGCAGCGGATGCGGGTCGCGGTCAGCGGAGACCAAACCGTCGCACACGAAGTTGCCGTCGTGATCGACCTCGCCGAAGTCGCCGCCATAAGCGATCCACGACGTGCCGTCCGGTTCGTGACGCCGCAGGCCGTGGTCGGCCCACTCCCACACGAACCCGCCCTGCAGCCCTTCGACCTCGCCGAACACCGCCCAGTAGTCGGCCAGCCCGCCGGCCTGACCCATCGCGTGGCTGTACTCGCACAGGATCAGCGGCCGCCGATCCCGACCGTCGTTCGACCACTGCACGATGCGCTCGACCGAGGAGTACATCGGGCAGACGATGTCGGACACCGGGCTGGCGGCGTCGAGATTGCGGCTGAACCCTCCTTCGTAGTGGAGCACCCGCGACGGGTCGACACGCCGGATCCACGCCGCCATCGCGTCGTGCGACGGCCCGTAGCCCGACTCGTTGCCCAGCGACCAGGCCACGACGCACGGATGCGAACGGTCGCGCAACACCATCCGCATGCCCCGTTCGAGGAACGCCGCGGCGTACGCCGGGTCGTCGCTCGTCGCCCGCCACCGGCCATGTGTCTCGAGGTCGGCCTCGTCGATGACGTACAACCCGAGCTCGTCGCAGAGCTCGTAGAACGACTCGTCCTTCGGGTAGTGCGACGTGCGCACGGCGTTGATGTGGTGGCGCTTCATCAGCTCGAGGTCGCGCCGGTTGTCCTCGACCGTCGTCGCCGGGCCGCGGTCGGGGTCGATGTCGTGGTGGTTGACGCCGTTGATCACCACCGGCACCCCATTGATCAAGAGGGCGCGGTCGATCAACTCGACGCTCCGGAACCCGACCCACCGCGCCCGCACATCGAGCACTGTCCCGTCGCGGTCACGCAGGACGACGGCGACCCGGTAGCGCCGTGGGCTCTCGTGGTTCCATGCCTCGATGCCCGGCACGCGCAGACGATCGATCACCCGATGGCCGGGCCAGGTGTAGGCGATGGCGTGCTCGTCACCGCCATCACGAGGCACCCAGCGGGGCACGTCGACACTCCCCGTCGTGGCGAGCTGGCGTCGGCGCCGACCGAGCGCATCGGTGACGACGACTTCGACGGTCAGCGGTCCGGGATCCCCGGCGCCTGCGTCGACACCGATGTCGAGGTCGAGCGTTCCGGTCGTGCCGTCGGCCTCCAGGCCCGGAACCGTCGCCGTGTCAGCGAGGGCGATCCACGGCACGGACACCAGCTCGACGCTGCGATGCAGGCCGGGCATCCACCACTGGTCTTGGTCCTCGACCCACGTCGCCGCGCTCCACCGCGGCACGGCGATGCACACCGTGTTCGGGCCACGGCGGAGGTGCTCGCTGATGTCGTAGGTCGACGGCAGGTGGCTGTCGGTACCGAACCCGACGAAGACACCATTGACCCACACGAAGCCCATCGAGTTCGCCGCGCCGACGCGGAGCAACGTGCGGCGGCGGCGCCAGGCCGCGGGCACCGTGAACTCGCGCCGGTAGATGCCGGTCGGGTTGTCGGCCGGGACGTGCGGCGCCTGGAGGGCGAAGGGCATCCGCACGTTGAGGTAGATCGGATTCCCGCGGTCGTGGCTGCCATCCGCCGGCAGGACCCAGCTGCCCGGTACGGCGACCTCGTCCCAGCCGTCCGCCGCTGTCTCGGCGTCGACGTCGGCGGCCTCGACCTCGGCGGGCGAGGCACGGAGGCGGAACTGCCACTCACCGTCGAGTGACCGCACCCATGGCGACGGCGACCCGCCGATGGCAGCAACGACGTCGTCGTACGGCGCCAAACCCGGTGCGATCGGCAGGCGGCCGAGGGCGATCGCCGCCGGATCCGCCACGAGTGCGGCAATCTCGACACTGTTCACACCGAGCACACGATCACGTCGTCGACATGGGCGCGCAGCGTCTCGATCGCCCGTCGGTCGAGGGCATCGTCGGTGATCACGGAATCGGCGGCACTGAGCGGTGCGATGCTCGCCAGGCCGATCGTGCTCCACTTCGAGTGGTCGGCGACGACGATGAGGCGCTGCGACGCCTCGACGAACGCCCGGTTGGTGTCGGCCTCGAGCAGGTTGGGAGTCGTGAAGCCGGCCCGCTCGGTCATCCCATGGACGCCCATGAACACCTGGTCGAGGTGCAGCGACGCCAGCGCCTGGAGGGCCAACGGCCCCACGAGGGCATCCGACGGGGTGCGGATCCCGCCGATCAACATCACCGTCAGGTCGCCGCGCTCGTTGGCGAGCAGCGTCTCGCAGATGCGGATCGAGTTGGTGACGACGATCAGATCGGCGACGTCGACGAGGCACGCCGCCAGATGCCAGGTCGTCGTGCCAGCCGTCAGCCCGATCGCCGTGCCCGGCCGCACGATGGCGGCGGCCGCCGCGGCGATCGCCTGCTTCTCGGCCGTCTGCTCCGAGGACTTGGCGAGGAATCCCGGCTCGAGCGTCGTCGCCGCCGTCTCGCCGGCGAGCGTCGCCCCACCGTGCACCTTGGTGAGCAGGCCTTCTTGGGTCAGGGCGTCGAGGTCGCGACGGATCGTCATGTCGCTGACGCCGAGCTCCGTGGTCAGGTCGCTGACTCGCACGGAACCGTGACGCTGGACGTGTGCGGCGATCAGCTCGCGCCGGCGGCGAGCGAGGACACGCCGGCCGGTGGGTGCGATTCGTTCGACCTCGACGTCAGCCATCGCGAGCAACTATTGGTCGAGATTCACCGGAAGTCAACAGAATCGACCGTTCAAACTGTCCGGTAAGGGTGATTCATGAGTGATTTTGGTGGTTTTCCTTGACTTCCCGACCCCCGGCGCGAGAAAGTGTCGGGCGAGACAACGTGACCGTTGCCACGGCGGCAGCGCTCGACAATCACCAGTGGGGGGAGATCTCATGCCACGTCCTACGACTCGTCGTTCACCTGCGCCTTCGCAGTTCCCGAACAGCTCCGTCAACCAGTTCAATCGGCGCAAGCTGCTCGCCGGGGCCGGCGCAGCCCTCGGCGCCGGGGTGGTCCTCGGCGGGCTCGGGTCGGCCGGGGTGTCGGCGTTCGAGCCGCGCGAGCAGGGGGCGCCTCCTGCAGGCGTCGTCGGGCACGGTGACGTTCGGCAGCAACTACTCCGACGAGGTCGCCCAGGAACGCCTTCCAGGCGACGGTCGAGGCCATCGAGAACCCCGACATCGAGTGTCGATCAACACCATCGACCACAACAGCTACCAGGAGAACATCACCAACTACCTGCAGCAGCCCGACGACCTGATGACATGGTTCGCCGGCTATCGCCTGCGGTTCTTCGCCGCCCAGGGTCTGGTCGGCGACATCACGCGACGTGTGGGCGGGCCTCACCGGCTTCACCGACGGCTTCAAGACCGCCTCGACCGGCGACGGACGGCAAGCAGTACATGGTGCCCTTCTACAACTACCCGTGGGCCGTGCTACTACTCGAAGAGCCTGTTCGAGGACGGCGGCTACGACGATCCCGGCGACGTGGGACGAGCTGATCGCGCTGGCCGACCAGATGCAAGCCGACGGGATCACCCCGTTCGCCGTCGGCAACGAGCGGCAGCTGGCCGGCGATGGGCACGTTCGACATCCTCAACATGCGGATCAACGGCTACGACTTCCACGTCGGCCTGATGGCCGGCCAGGAGGACTGGACGACCGATCAGGTCAAGGAGGTGTTCACCGCGTGGGAGGACGCTCCTGCCCTACTACCAGCACGGAGCCAACGGGCGGACGTGGCAGGAGGCCGGCGCCAGTCGCCTGAAGACGCCGGGAGACCGGGATGTTCATGCTCGGCACGTTCGTGTCCGAGCAGTTCGCCGACGACCTCGACGACCTCGACTTCTTCGCCTATCCCGGCGATCAACGAGGAGTACGGCCAGGACGTCGATCGACGCCCCGATCGACGGCTTCATGATGGCCGCCGAGCCCGGAGAACCCGGAGGCCGCCAAGGACGTGCTCGCGCTACCTCGGCACGCCGGAGGCGAGCGACGTCTTCCTCACGGGGCAACCCGGCGGCGTCGCCGCCAACAGCGACGCCGACACAGTCGGCTACAACGCCGTTGCAGCAGAAGTCGGCCGAGCTCGATCGGCGGCGACGGCCAACATCGCCCAGTTCCTCGACCGCGACACCAACCCCGACTTCGCGCCAACGTGGTGGGCGCCGCCCTCGCCGACTTCCTCGCCGACCCGAGCTCGATCGACTCGATCCTCAGCACGCGTCGAGGAGCAGAAGCAGAGCTCATCTTCGAGTCGAGCTGAACGCAAGGATGACCGGTCGCCGCCGCACCGCCCGGCGGCGACGTCCGGCTACCGCGACGAACGCAAGCGTCGCTGCTGACCGGGCGCGACCGCATGTGGCTCGTGGCTGTTCGTCGGCATCCCCGCCCTCATCCACATCACGTTCGTGTGGGTCCCGGCGATCGTCACGGTCGTCTTGTCGTTCACCAACTGGAACGGCCTCGCGCCGCGTCAGCGATCCGATTCGTCGGGTTCAGCAACTACTGGGAGATCTTCACGATCTTCGAAACCGACTTCTTCCCGGCGCTGTTCAACAACTTCGTGCTGATCTGTTCTCTTCTTCGTCCTGCTCGGCGGTCGGCATGTTGCTCGCCTACCTGCTCGACAAGAACCTCCGCGGCGGGCCGTTCTACCAGAGCGTCTACTACATGCCGGTGGTGCTGTCGCTCGCCGTCGTCGGGTTCATCTGGAAGAGCGTGATGTACTCGCCGAGCCAGGGACTGCTCTACACGATCTGGCCTGGCGGCCCCATCGACTTCGTCGGCGACCAGACGATGGCTTCGAGATCGACCTGCCGTTGCTCGACTTCGCGACTACGGGGTCTCGCAGAACTTCGTCGCCATCCTGATCGCCCATGGCGTGGCGGCACATCGGCTACATCATGGTCCTCTACCTCGCCGGCCTGAAGAGCCGTCGACGCCGTCGCTCCGTGAGGCTGCTCGATCGACGGCTGCAACGAGTGGCAGTCGTTCCGCCGGGTCATCTTCCCGTCGATGAAGCCGATCAACGTCGATCGTCGCCGTGATCACGGTGATCGAGGCGCTGCGGGCCTACGACATCGTCGCCGCCCTCAAGCAACCCGCGGGACGGAGGTGATGTGGACCTGGTCACGACAAGCCTGGTCGGTGAGGGCGGCGGCAACGGGTCGGGATCGGTTCGGCCTACGGCATGGTGCTGTTCATCCTGTGCATCGGGTTCGTCATGTGGTACTGTCAGCAACGCGTTCCGCGTCAGGAGGTGCACTAGCCATGGCTGTCGTCGCCGCGCCCGTCGGCGCACGAGTCGAGGTCGCCGCGGTCGGCAGGACCCGTCGAGGCGGCATCAAGCCGATGCGGGTCCTGTTGTACGTCGTGCTCACCGTGCTCGCCCTGGGCTGGCTCGTGCCCGATCGGCACGGCGGTCTACTCGTCGTTCCGCTACTTCGGTCGGACACCAGGTCAACGGCGTGTTCTCGTGGCCCGACACGCTCACGCTGCGAGAACTACCGCGACGCCTGGAGAGTCGGGCGACATGCGGCAGCCACTTCCTGAATGACGGCGTTCATCGTGTTGCCGGCGGTGGTGCTGACGCTGCTGCTGGCGAGCTGCGTCGCCTTCGGTGTCAGCCGGTTCACAGCTGGAGGTTCAACATCTTCTTCCTGATGCTGTTCACCGCCGGCAACCTGATGCCCCCCAGGTGATCGCCCAGCCGCTGTTCCAGATCTACAAGCGGGTGCCGCTGCCCGACTTCCTGTCGGACACCGACACCGGCTACCTGCTCGGCACGAAGATCGCCGTCATCCTCATCCACGTCGCCTTCCAGGTCGGCTTCTGCACGTTCGTGCTGTCCAACTACATGAAGACGATGCCCAAGGAGCTCTCCGAGGCGGCCGTCGTCGACGGAGCCGGCGTTGCCCCGGCAGTTCTTCGGCAGGTGATCCTCCCGCTGACGCGACCGGCGCTTGGCGGCGCTGGCGACGCTCGAGTTCACCTGGCTGTACAACGACTTCTTCTGGGGAGCCAACCTGCTCAACCAGGGAGCTGAACGGCCGATCACGTCGTCGATCGCCATGCTCAACGGGCAGTACGCCACCGACTACAACCTCATCGCCGCCGCCTCGATGCATGATCGCCCTGCCCACCCTGGCGGTGTACCTCGCTCCTGCAGAAGCAGTTCATCAGCGGGCTGACACTCGGCGCGACCAAGGGCTGATGCCCGGCGACCTCGTCGACCTGGGCGGTGACGACACCAGTTTCGTCGTCGACCCAATGGTGGCCGGTGGCGTGCTCGTTCACTGGGGCGCGCCGGTCGGGGGCGGCGTGCTGTCGGCGACTGCCGCGGCGCTGACGATGCCGGCGGTCGGCGGAAGCCTCGACGTCGTCGCCCCGGTGGCCTTCGTTCCCGAGCACGGGTCCGGCTTTCCCGGGCGGCCGGGGCTCAGCGGGCACGGATCGGACGGGCGGGGCTGGGCGCCGCGGTTCAGTGCCGTGTCGACGGTCGCCGACGACGACGGCGTGACGATCGAGTCCACCGATGAGCACGCCGCCCTCCGACTCATCACCACGGTGAATCGCCACGCCGGCGGGGCGATCATCCTCACGGCTGAGCTGGTCAACGAGGGCGAGGACGACTACTGGGTCGACGACCTGGCGATCACCCTGGCGGTGCCGCCGCACGTCGCCGAGCTGCTGACGTTCCACGGGCGGTGGTGTCGCGAGTTCCATCCGCGCCGTCGGCCGTTCGACGACGGTGCCGTTCCTGTCGGAGAACCGGCGCGGCCGCACCTCGCACGAGAACCCGCCGTTGCTGTGGGCCGGCACCGCCGGCTTCGGCGAGCAGCACGGCGAGGTGTGGGGCGTTCACCTGGCGTGGAGCGGCAACGCGCGCGTTCCACGCCGCTCGCCTGCCCGACGGGCGGGCGGTGGTCCAACTCGGCGAGCTGCTGCATCCCGGCGAGGTGGTGCTCCGGCCCGGCGAGCGCTATCGGACCCCACCGGTGTACGCGGTGCACTCGACGACTGGCCTCGGTGCGGCGAGCCGGCAGTTCCACGCCGTCGTGCGGTCGTCGCCCGCCCATCGCGACCGACCGCGACCCGTCGTGCTCAACACGTGGGAGGCGGTGTACTTCGATCACGACTTCGACACGCTCGCCCGACTCGCCGAGCGTGCCGCCGCGGTCGGCGTCGAGCGCTTCGTGCTCGACGACGGTTGGTTCGGCGGGCGCCGTGACGACACCGCCGGGCTCGGTGACTGGTGGGTCTCCCCCGATGCCCATCCCAAGGGGTTGGCGCCGCTGATCGAGCGAGTGCGCGCCCTCGGCATGGAGTTCGGCATCTGGGTCGAGCCGGAGATGGTCAACCCGGACAGCGACCTGTACCGGGCCCATCCCGACTGGGCGCTCGCCGACGCCGGCTACGAACCGGTGCTCGGCCGCCACCAGCTGGTCCTCGACCTCGCGATTCCCGCCGCCTTCGACGAGATCCTCGGCCGGCTCGATGCGCTGCTCGGCGACCACGACCTCGCGTTCGTCAAGTGGGACATGAACCGCGACCACGTGCAGGCCACCGGCGCGAGCGGGCGGGCCGGCACGCACGAGCAGACGCTGGCGCTGTACCGGCTGCTCGACGAGCTGCGCCGACGACACCCCGCCGTCGAGTTCGAGAGCTGTTCGTCGGGCGGAGCCCGCATCGACCTCGGGATCCTGCAGCGCACCGAGCGGGTGTGGACGAGCGATTGCAACGACGCCCTCGAGCGCCAGACGATCCAGCGCTACGCCTCGCAGCTGATCCCCCTGGAGGTGATCGGAGCACACGTCGGCCCGCCGACGGCGCATACCACCGGGCGCACGCAGAGCCTCTCGTTCCGCGCCGCCACTGCCCTGTTCGGCCACTTCGGCATCGAGTGGAACCTGCTCTCCCTCGACGACCTAGAGGTCGCCGCACTGGCCGGCTGGGTGGAGCTGTACAAGCGCCACCGCGAGCTGCTGCACCACGGCGACTTCGTGCGCCTCGACCACGACGACCCGCACGCCTTCGTCCACGGGGTGCTCGCCGCCGATCGGCGCACGGGCCTGATCGCCTACGTGCAGCTGACCTCGGCCCAGGCCCTGCTCCCCCGACCGGTGCGGATCCCCGACCTCGACCCGGAGCAGCGCTACCGGGTTGCCCTCGTCGAGCAGCCAGGACTGCCCGCCGGTCGCCGCCTCACCCGCGACGCCTTGCCGATCGAGTCCGGGGTCGAACTGAGCGGACGGCAACTCGCTGCCCACGGCGTCCGCCTCCCCGTCGTCAACCCGGAGTCGGTCGAGCTGCTGTGGATCGAGGCCCTCGCGTGAGCTCGATCGTCGAACTGGGCGGCCGAACGGCCCGTTTTCGGGCCGGAGGCCGCCCAGAACGGGAATTGGATCGCAGGCCGCCCAGAACGGGAACGGTGTGAGCGGCGGGCGGGTGCTCGGTCGGCACGAGGTCATCCACCCGGATGGGCGGCAGTTCCTGCTCTACGGCGACGTCGACGAGGCGACGCTGGCGGCGCTGGCCACGCAACCGGCGGACTCCGGGTACGACGTGTCGCTGCTCCACCGTCGCTACGACCGGCTCACCGACGACTGGGTCCTCGTGTCGCCGGCTCGCAACGTGCGTCCGAGCACGACGACCACCGGCGAGGGGGCGCCACCATGCCCGCTGTGCCCAGGTGGTCCGGAACTGCCTGGGCCCTTCGGGCTCGCTGTGTTCGAGAATCGCTACCCCTCGATGTCGCCACACGCCCCAGACCCGGTCGGGTCGATACCCGAACTCGTGGCCTCGTCGCTCGGCCAGTGCCTCGTGGTCGTCTACACCGACGAGCACGTCGAACACCTCGCCGACCTGTCGCTGCAACAGTTCGCCAACGTCGTCGCTGTCTGGCGCGAGCGGACGGCTGCATTGTGGGCCGACGGTTACGACTACGTGATGACGTTCGAGAACCACGGCAGCGACGTCGGGGCCACGCTTCCCCACCTGCACGGCCAGCTCTACGCCTACGGCTTCCTACCACCCGTGACGGCGACGAAGCTCGCCAGCCACGAACGGCATCGCCGTACCCACGCGACGTGCCTCGGTTGCCAGCTGGTGGCCGAGGATCTCGACAGCGAGCGGGTGATCCACGCCAACGAGCACTTCGTGGCGGCCGTCCCGTTCGCCGCGCGTTGGCCGCTCGAGGTCCAGGTCCGGGCCCGACGCCACGGCGTCGGGCGGCTCGGCGACCTCGACGACGACGCCGCCCTCGATCTCGTGCGCGCCCTCACCGATGTCATCCGCCGCTACGACCGGCTGTGGGGATTCCCGATGCCGTACATGATGATCGTGCAGGAAGCGCCGTCCCCGAGCCACGGGGCCGCCAGCGCCGACTGGCACCTCCACGTCGAGCTGCTCCCTCCCCATCGCAACCCGCACCGCCTCAAGGTGCGGGCCAGCGTCGAGACGGGGCTCGGCACGTTCATCCTCGACACGCTGCCCGAGCAGGTCGCCGCCGAGCTGCGGGCCGTCGTCGTCGACGACCTCGACTGGTCCGGTGTCATCGTCCCGGCGGTCGGGGAAATAGCAACACGCGCGTAGGATTAACTCGATGAGCGCCGAGGATCTCTTCCGCGTCGAAGGGTTGAGCGTCCGGCCGGCTGAGCCGGGCCCGGACGGGCCGCTTCCCGACATCATCCGCGGCCTCGACTTCACGGTGGGAGCCGGCGAGATCCACGCCGTGATGGGCCCGAACGGCTCCGGCAAGAGCACGCTCGCCTCGGCGCTGATGGGCTCGCCGGAGTACGAGGTCACGGCCGGGACGATCACCCTGCTCGGCGACGACGTCAGCGCTTGGCCGGCCGACGAGCGAGCGAAGGCAGGGATGTTCCTCGCCTTCCAGTATCCCCAGGAGATTCCCGGCGTCTCGGTCATCCAGTTCCTCCGTCAGGCGCTGTCGGCTCGCAAGGGGATCGACCTGTCCGTGCTCGAGCTGCGGCTCGCGGCGATGGAGTGGACCGAGCGCCTCGGCATGGACTCGGCGTTCGTCGACCGCTACCTCAACGAGGGGTTCTCGGGCGGCGAGAAGAAGCGCAACGAGATCATGCAGATGGCGATTCTCGAGCCGCAGCTGGCGATCCTCGACGAGACCGATTCCGGGCTCGACATCGACGCCTTGCGGATCGTCGCCCGAGGGATCCACGCCGTCCGCGAGCAACGGCCGGCGATGGGCGTCGTGCTGATCACCCACTACCAGCGACTGCTCGACGAGGTGACCCCCGACGTCGTCCACGTGATGATCGACGGGCGGATCGTGGAGTCCGGCGGGATGGAGCTCGTCGAGCGCGTCGACGGTGCCGGCTACGAGTCGTTCCGCGTCACGGTGGGCGCATCGTGACGACCACCGCCGAAGCGGTCGACCGCCTCGATGCCACCGCCCTCAAGCAGCGCTTCCCGCTGTTGTTGAAGGAGATCGACGACGCCCCGATCCACTACCTCGACTCGGCCAACACGTCGCAGAAGCCACGCGAGGTGATCGAGGCGATGACCGCGTTCACCGAAACGTCGTACGCCCCGATCAACCGCAGCGCCTATCGCCTCGCCGCCGACGCCACCGACGCGTACGAGGGGGCCCGCGCCAAGGTCGCCGGCTTCGTCAACGCCCGCCACGCCGACGAGATCGTGTTCACCAAGAACGCCACGGAAGCGCTCAACCTCGTCGCCCAATCGTGGGGCGGCGCCCATCTCACGGCAGGAGACGTCGTCGTCGTCACCGAGATGGAGCACCACGCCAACGTCGTGCCGTGGCACATCATGGCGGCCCGCCAAGGGATCGAACTGCGCTGGCTACCGATCACACCCGACGGGCAGCTCGACCTCGACGACGGCAACCTCGAACGGCTCCTCGACGGGGCCAAGGTGTTCGCCTTCACGGCGATGAGCAACGTGCTCGGCACGCTGACGCCGGTCGCCGAGCTCACCGCCGCCGCCCACGCCGCCGGCGCCCTGGCCGTCGTCGACGCCTGCCAGTACGTGCCGCACAACGTCACCGACGTCCAAGCCTGGGGGGCCGACTTCGTCGCCTTCTCTGCCCACAAGATGTGCGGTCCCTCGGGGATCGGCGCTCTGTGGGGACGGGCGGAGCTGCTCGACGACACTCCCCCGTTCCTCGGTGGTGGCAACATGATCGCCGACGTCCGCTTCGACGGCTACACGCCGGCCCCGGTGCCGGCCAAGTTCGAGGCGGGCACCCCGCCGATCATCGAGGCGATCGGCTTCGGGGCGGCCGTCGACTTCATGCAGGGCGTCGGGATGGAACGCATCCACGCCCACGAACGAGCGCTCAGCGAGTACGCGATGACGACGATGACCGATCGGTTCGGCGACGACATCACGATTCACGGGCCGGCCAACCCGGCGCTGCGCGGCGGGGTGCTCAGCTTCGCGTTCCGCGAGCTGCACCCCCACGACGTGTCCCAGGTGCTCGACCAGCGCAACGTGTGCGTGCGCGCCGGGCACCATTGCGCCAAGCCACTGATGAGGGTCCTCGACGTCGCGGCGACGGTGCGGGCAAGCTGGTACCTCTATAACGACCGTGACGACATCGATGCCCTCGCCGATGCCCTCGACGGCGCGTCGGACATCTTCGGCCTCCCCCCGCCCCCGCCTAGCAGCAAACGGAACGAACGGAGCGAGCACAGCAATGCCAGGTCTCGAAGACCTCTACCGCGAGATCATCCTCGACCACTACCGCTCGCCGCGCAACCGCGGCGAGCTGGAGGCGCCGCCGGCGGCCGTCGCCCAAGGCCACAACCCGCTGTGCGGCGACGAGATCACCGTCTACCTGCTCGTCGACGACGGACGGGTGAGCGACGTCAAGGTCGGCGGGCAAGGGTGCTCGATCTCGCAGAGCTCGGCGTCGATGATGAGCCAGGCGATCAAGGGCCGCTCGGTCGACGAGGTGCGCTCGCTGGTGCGCCGGTTCAAGGGGATGATGTCGATCGACGACCTTTCCGACGGCGACGGCGACGGCGACGGGCCGGTGCCCGAGCTCGGCGACCTCGAGGCGCTGCAGGGCGTCGTCAAGTTCCCCGTGCGGATCAAGTGCGCCACGCTGGCGTGGAACACCCTCGTCGACGCCCTCGACGCCGCCGATCAACCGGCCTGACCCTGCTCAGGCCCGTCGATCGGCACCGGACTCCGGCGATCCAGCGCTCTGCACGAAGAAGGTGGCAACGGTCCGTGGAAGGCGATCGGCGGCTACGCATCCTTACCAGGCTGGTCGAGTCGCTCGATGGCGACCGGCGCGTTCAGCCGTTGTGTCAAGTGTGTGCCGAGATCACTGTGACGACCGGCGCCGGGCTGATGCTGATGTTCGACGGCGTCTCGCCAGGCTCGTTCTGCACGACCGATGCGGTGAGCGCTCGCCTCGAGCAGCTCCATCTTGACCTCGGCGAGGGACCCTGGGTCGACGCCTACCAACAGGATCGGGTGGTGCTCGAGCCTGACCTGGCCTCACCGGACCGGGCGCGGTGGCTCGCCTTCACGAGCCCAGCAGTCGACGCGGGCGCCCGTGCGATCTTCGGGTTCCCGATGTTGATCGGCACCGTCCGCCTCGGGACGATGGGCATGTACTCCGACCGGCCGGGGGTGCTTTCCGCTGAGCAGCACGCCGACGCCCTGGTGATGGCGGACGTCGCCGCCCGGGCGATTCTGCTCATGCAGGCAGACGCCTCACCGGGGACGATGGTCGAAGAGTTGATGGCGGCAACCGACCTTCGGCTCGAGGTCCACCAGGCCGCCGGCATGGTGTCGGCGCAACTGGCCATCACCGTCGGCGAAGCGTTGATCCGGCTGCGCGCCAGCGCCTTCGGCAACGAGCGGAGCCTCGACGAGGTCGCCCGAGACGTGGTCGCCAGACGACTACGCTTTGAACACCCAGGCCGCGATGAGCGTGCCGTCGGGGGAGGTGATTGCTGATGGCGAGAGAAGCGAAGCTGGCGCGAACGCTCGTGGAACTCGCCGACACGCTGGTCGCCGACTTCGATGTCGTCGAGCTCTTGACGTTGCTCACCGATCGGTGCGTCGACGTGCTCGAGGTCGACGCCGCCGGTCTGATGCTCGTCTCCGTGGAAGGCGACCTGCGCGTGATGGCCTCGTCCAGTGACGCGGTTCGCATGCTCGAGCTGTTCCAAGTGCAGTCTCAGGAGGGTCCGTGCCTCGACTGCTACCGGGCCGGTCGACCCGTTGTCAACGAGGATCTCACCGCGCTCGATGAGCGCTGGCCGCGTTTCACTCCCGAAGCGCTCGCCGGCGGCTTTCGGGCGGTGCACGCCGTGCCGATGCGCCTGCGCGGGAACATCCTCGGCGCCCTCAACCTCTTCCACGTCGAGCCGACCTACCTGCAGGAGGACGACATCGCGGCCGCCCAGGCCCTCGCCGATGTCGCCACGATCGCCATCCTCCAACACCGCGCTGCCATCGAGGCCCAGGTGCTCAACGAGCAACTCGGTCAGGCACTGAACACTCGCATCGTGATCGAGCAGGCCAAAGGGGTGATCGCCGAGCGTCGACGCCTGACGATGGAGGAGGCCTTCGCCCACCTGCGCACCCACGCCCGGAATCACAACCGGCTGCTCGCCGATGTCGCTCGCGACGTCATCGCCGGGACGCTTCCGGCCGAAGCCCTGGATTCACCGCGCCACTCGACCTGAGCCACGACGCGTTCCCAGACGCCGGCTCGTACGATCGGCTGGTGCCTTCCCCCGAGCGACTGTCGAGCGAGGCCCTCGGCCGGCGGTCGGCCGGCCGCTCCGTGCGCCGGATCGGACATGCCCTGATCGGTCACGAGGCCGACACCGAGCTGCTCACCGACATCGCCGACACGGTGGAGGCGCTGACCGATCGACTCGATCGCGGGGCGCCGCGCAGCCGGCCGATCGAACACGTCGGCCACCGTGAGACGGCGACCACCGATCGCGGCACGTCCATCGAGTCCTACGACGACCGGCCCTTTTCGGGGGCCGCCAGCCCATGGGGCCTCGACCTCGAGGTCCATCGCCTCGGTGACGAGATCGAGGCGACGGTGACGCTGGATGCAGCCCATGAAGGGGCGCCGGGACGGGCGCACGGCGGCATCGTCGCCGGCCTGTTCGACGATGTCTTCGGATTCGTCCTCGGTGTCGTACAGCAACCGGCCTTCACGGGCGAATTGAAGGTTCGCTACGAGCGGCCGACGCCGTTGCACCGCCCGTTGCTGTGCCGCGGCCGGCTCGCATCGCGTCAGGGGCGCAAGTTGCTCATCGAAGGCGAGCTCGTCGACCCGTCGGGCCCAGACGAAACCGTGGTGGCGCGCGGCACGGGTCTGTTCATCACCGTCGACCCGGCGATGTTCGACCAGACCATGGAGCTCCCGCCGCCGCCCACCGACTGATCCGTCGTCAGGTGCGGCGAAGTTCGGTAACCGTGGCGTCGCTCGCCCGCAGGAGGTCGTCGGGCGTGATCGCGAAAACGTCGGTCCAGGTGCCGGCGGCCGCCCACACGACGCCGTACTGCAGCAGGTCCGGGTCGATGAACACACGCAACGCCGTGGCGTGACCGAACGGCGGCACGCCGCCGATCGGGAACCCCGTGGTGGCGCGAACGGTGTCGGCGTCGACGCGCGAGCACGTCGACCCACCTGCGGCGGCGGCGAGCTTGCCCTCGTCGAGCTGGTTGCGACCGCTGACGTAGGCGAGCACGATCTCGCCATCGACGGCGAAGATCAGGCTCTTGACGATCTGACCGACGTCGACTCCGATCGCTGCGGCGGCATCGACCGCTGTTTTCGTGCCGTCGGGGAAGTGGAACGGCTCGACCTGCAGCCCGCGCTCAGCTCCGGCGGTGACGACGCGGTTGACGTTGGGATGGACGCGGACCTCCGTCATCCGAGCAGCGCATCGATCGCCGCGGCGAGGTTGCGGTCGTTGTCGGTGACGGTCGACCCGGCGGAGTGCGTCGTCAACGAGATGTCGACGGTATTCCAGGAGTTCGACCAGTCGGGGTGGTGGCCGGCCTTCTCGGCGAGCAGGGCCACACGGGTCATGAACGCGAAGGCTTCGGAGAAGTCGGCGAACTGGAAGCTCCGACGCAGGGTGCCGTCGGTCTCGGTCCAGGTGTCAGTCATGCCACGCAGCGTACGCACGGCGACCGGGACGTCGGCCGCTCGCGGCGTCGACGTCAGCTGCGGAACAGGTCGTCGAGGGCGCTGAGGCCCGCCGATTGCCTGGCGTCATCCGCCGCGTCGGGGCTGAACGCGGCGTAGCCGTCGGCCTCCAGCTGATCGGCCAGCTCCGGGCCGCCCGAGGCGACGATCCGCCCCTTGACGAGGATGTGCACGCTGTCCGGATGGAGCTCGGTGAGGAGGCGGCGGTAGTGGGTGATCGCCAGCACGCCGAGCCCGGGCTCGCCGTCTTCGGAGTGGGTGAGCGCCTCGATGCGCTTCGAGCAGGCCCGCAGGGCGTCGACGTCGAGACCCGAGTCGAGCTCGTCGAGGATCGCGATGCGCGGGCGCAGAACGGCGAGCTGGAGGGTCTCGTTGCGCTTCTTCTCGCCGCCGGACAGATCGACGTTGAGCGAACGGTGGAGCAGCGCAGTCGGCAGCCCGATGCGACCCGCTTCGAATCCGAGCAGGGCGTCGACGTCGGGCACCGCTCGATCACGGGCGGCGAGGGCCTCCGTCATCACGGCGTCGAGGGCGACGCCCGGTACCTCCGTGGGGTATTGCATGACGAGGTGCAAGCCCGCTGCGGCGCGCTCCCACACCGGCATCTCCAGCACGCTGTGGCCGTCAAAGGTGATCGAGCCGGCGAGGATCTCGTAGCCCGGCCTGCCCATGATCGCCCCGGAGAGCGTGCTCTTGCCCGCCCCGTTGGGACCCATCACGGCGTGCACCTGGCCGCTCGCGACGGTGAGGTCGATGCCGCGCAGGATCTCGGTGCCACCGGCGGCGACGCGCAGGCCGCGAATCTCCAGCGTCGCTGTCATCAGCCGGCTCCGGAGCCCGTGTCGGCTCGCGCCCGGACGGTGACGACGCCATCACTCACGGAGACGTCGAACACCGGCACGGGCTGCGTCGCCGGAAGCGTCGCCGGCTCGCCGGTCTCGAGGCTGAACACGCTGCCGTGCTGGGGGCACTCGATCTCCTTCTCGTCGCAGTACACCTCGCCCCCGGAAAGCGACACCTCGGCGTGGCTGCACGTGTCGCCGATCGCATAGACGTCGTCGTCGATGCGCACGAGGACGACCGGCACGCCGCCGACCTCCACGCGGTGGGCGGTGCCGTGCTCGATCTCCGACAGCGGAACGGTCGTCTCGTGGAGGGTCACGCGGCTGCCTTCTGACGGTCGAACTTCGTGGCGACACGCTGGCGCAGCTCGGCGGTCAGCGCTGGCACGGGGAGCTGGGCGAGGACCTCGTCGAAGAAGCCGAGCACGATCAGCCGCTCGGCGATCGGCGTCGGCACGCCGCGGCTCTCGATGTAGAAGAGCTGCTCGTCGTCGATCGGGCCGACGGTCGAGGCGTGGCTGCAGCGCACGTCGTTCGTCTCGATCTCGAGGTTCGGCGTGCTCTCGGCCCACGATCCGGCGCCGAGGGTGAGGTTGCGGTTGGTCTGGAAGGCGACGGTGCCGCCGGCGTCCGGGCGGATCTTGATCAGCCCCGTGTAGACGCTCGCCGAGGAGTCCTGCACGGCGCCCTTGAAGAGCAGGTCGCTGGTCGTGTGGGGGGCGGCGTGGTCTTGGATCGTGCGGAAGTCGTGCATCTGCTCGCCGTCGGCGAAGTACAGGGCGAGCTGCTTGGTGCTGCCGCCGCGTCCGATGATCCGCGCCTCGGTGCGCAACCGGGCGTAGTGGCCGCCGAGCGCCACCGTGCCGAGGGTGACCGACGAGTCCGCGTCGCCGGACGCCTGCAGGTGGCCGATCTGCCAGGCCTCGTGCGACAGGTCGTTGACGGCGAGGTACCTGACGCGGGCCGCCCGGCCGGCACGGATCTGGACCACCGGCACGGCGAGCAACTCGCCGTCGGCGGACGTGAAGCGCTCGACGACGGTGACTTCCGAGTTCTCGCCGGCGTCGACGACGAGGCGCGGGAACGTCGCGCCGGCACCGACGTTGTGGTCGACGACGATCGGGCGCTCGACCACGGTGCCCGGCGGGATCGTGACGACGACCGGGCGGCAGAAGGCGGCATTGAGCTCGGCGAAGAGGTCCGGCGCGTCGATGTCGGGGATCGCCGGGAAGCGGTCGAGGGCGTCCTCGTCGGACACGACGTACGTGGCGACGTCGCCGCCGTCGACCTTCGTGTCGATCTTGCCGGCCGGGAACCGTTCGAGGTCGAGCTCGCCGATCCGGCTGTAGCGCCAGATCTCCTCGCCGGCCGTCGGCCAGGGCATCGCCGCGGCCCGCTCGGCCGCCGCGACGCGCTCCCCGGAGAACTGCCCACCGAACGCGCGCGCCTGATCAGCGGTGAACTCATGCACGACCCCAAAGCCTACGGCCGTCCCCCATTGGAGTGTTTCCTGCTTTGGAGTGTCAGGTGTCGAGTTTCCCGGCAGGTGACACTCCAATGGCAGCAAGCACTCCAATGAGAGCGGTTGACGGCGGGGGCCTAAACCGGTTTATGTATGGAGGTGGCTGCTGCCGTTGACCGACCGCCGCGGCGAACTCTCCGGCCGCGGCGGGCGACGATCGTCGATGTCGCAGCCCGCGCCGGTGTGTCCAAGGGTCTCGTGTCGTTCGTCCTCAACGACCGTCCCGGCGTTGCCCCGGACACCCGGCGGCGGATCCTCGCTGCCGTCGAGGAACTCGGCTGGCGTCCCAACCAGACGGCCCGGGCACTCGTCAACGCTCGCGCCTATGCCATCGGCCTCGTCCTCGCCCGACCCGCCGAGCTGATCGCTGCCGATCCGTTCTTCCCGGCGTTCATCGCCGGCGTGGAGACCGAGCTGTCCGCTCGCCAGGCATCTCTCGTGCTCCAGGTCGTTCCCCACTTCGAGGCAGAACTTGCGGCCTACCGCCAGCTCACCACCGACAATCGCGTCGACGGGGTGATCGTCGCCGACCTGCGCGTCGACGACCCGCGCCCGCGCATCCTCGCCGAACTCGGCCTGCGGGCCGTCACGCTCGGACGCCCCGAGGGGCGGCGGCGCTGCCCCGCTGTGGTCCTCGAGGACGTCGCCGGCGTTGTCGACAGCGTCGAGCATCTCGTGGCCCTCGGTCACCAACGGATCGCCTTCGTCAGCGGCCCCGAACCGTTCTTGCACGCTCGCAACCGTCGCCAGGCGTGGCGCTCGACGCTCCAGCGGCTCGACCTGCGCGACGACCTCTCGAGCAACGGCGACTTCAGCGGTACGAGCGGCGCCCGGGCAACGGCGCGGCTGTTGCGCCGGCGCGCCACCGAGCGACCCACCGCCATCGTCTACGCCAACGACCTGATGGCGGTCGCTGGTGTCGCCGCCATCGCCCGCAGCGGGCGCCGCGTTCCGGACGACGTTTCGGTCGTCGGCTACGACGACATCGCCGTCGCCGCCCATCTACATCCGGCCCTGACCACGGTGACGCAGGACGCCATGGCCTGGGGGCGGGCAGCGGCGCGCGCTGTGTTCGACCTCGTCGAGGGTGAATCCACCGACGATGTGGAGCTCGCGCCTGCACGTCTCGTCATCAGAGGGTCGACCGCCGCACCGGCGGACGCAACCAAACCACCAAGGGGGTAACCATGAAGCTAAAGAACATCGCCGTGCTCGGCGCCGCAACGCTGATCGTCACGGCCGTCGGACTCCAGGGAGCAGCCGCTGCCGGCGGCCGATCGGTCACCGGCGCCCTCGAATCGAGAGGGTCGATCACGATCTGGCTCTCCAACAACGCCGAGGAGAAGGCCTGGGGTGAGGCGATGGTCGAGGCCTGGAACGCCGACCATCCCGACGAGGAGATCACCGCCGAGGAGATCCCCGCCGGCACGACGAGCGAGGAGGTCATCGGGGCGGCGATCACGGCCGGCAACGCACCGTGCCTCATCTTCAACACCGCTCCCGCTGCGGTCCCCCAGTTCCAGCGCCAGGGCGGGCTCGTGTCCCTCGACAGCTTCGAAGACGGCGCCGACTACGTGGCCGCCCGCACGGGAGACGCCGCCGAGCAATACCGCTCGACCGACGGCGGCCTCTACCAGATGCCGTGGAAGGCCAACCCGGTGATGATCATCTACAACAAGGCGATCTTCGAGGCGGCCGGCATCGATCCCGAGGCCCCGCCGCTGGCCACTCACGAGGAGTTCCTCGAAACGTCTCGCGCCCTCGTCGAGTCCGGCGAGGTCACGGCCGCGATCTGGCCATCGCCGACCGGTGAGTTCTTCCAGAACTGGTTCGACTTCTACCCGTTGTTCATCGCCGAGACCGGTCAGCAGCTCGTCGAGGACGGGGCGGCGACGTTCGCGTCGGACGGTGGCTTCGCCGTCGCCGACTTCTGGCGGACGATGTACGAGGAGGGCCTCTCACCGCAGGAGCCCTACAACGGTGACGCCTTCGCCGCCGCAGAGTCGGCGATGTCGATCGTCGGGCCATGGGCGATCCCCGTGTACGGCGAGGACATCGAGTGGGGCGTCGTACCGGTGCCGACGTCCGGAGGCACAGCACCCGAGGAGACGTACACGTTCAGCGACGAGAAGTCGATCGGCCTGTTCACCGCCTGCGAGAACCAGGCAACGGCGTGGGACGTGCTCAAGTTCGCCACGAGCGAGGAGCAGGACGGCGCCCTGCTCGAGGCCACCGGCCAGATGCCGATGCGGACCGGGCTCGTCGACACGTACGCCGAGTACTTCGAAGCCAACCCTGACCTGGTCGTCTTCGCCGACCAAGCCGACCGGACCGTCGAGGTGCCCAACGTCGCCAATTCGATCGAGGTTTGGCAGACGCTGCGCGACGCATGGTCGGAATCCGTCATCTTCGGCGACAGCGACCCGCAGGAGGCACTCACCGAAGCGGCGTCGACGATCGACGAGCTCGTCGCCGAGTAATGACCGCGGCCACTACGGCCGTGCCCTCCGGCGCCACGCACCCCGGCGTGGCGCCGTCCAAGCGCGACCGCGTTCCCCTTCGGAAGCAGCTCACCGGCTTCCTGTTCGTTTCGCCCTGGGTGGTGTTCTTCGTCGGCATCTTCGCCTACCCGCTCGGGTTCGCCGTGTGGATGTCGTTCTACGACTACTTCTTCGCCGCACCCGGCGCCGACGTCGACCGGCCGTTCGTCGGGTTCGACAACTACACGGACGCCCTCGGCGACGAGGACGTGCGCCAATCATTCAGGAACATCATCGTGTTCCTCGTCATCAACGTTCCGCTCACCGTTGTCCTGGCGGTGACCCTGGCAGTGGCCCTGAACGCGGCGATCCCGTTCCGTTCGTTCTTCCGCACTGCCTACTACCTGCCCTACGTCACGGCGAGCGTCGCCACGATCGGGGTGTGGCTGTGGCTGTTCAGCGGCAACGGACTGGTCAACACGCTCCTCGGGCCGCTTGCGCCCGACCCGACGTGGCTGATCAACGAGCGGCTGGCGATGCCGTCGATTGCCATCTACGTCACGTGGAAGCAGCTCGGCATGTATGTCCTGCTCTATCTGGCCGCCTTGCAGAACGTCCCCAAGGAGCTGTACGAGGCGGCGTCCGTCGATGGCGGCGGTCGCTGGGCGTCGTTCCGCACCGTCACCTGGCCCGGAGTCAGGCCGGCCACCACGCTGGTGCTCCTACTGGCGATCATCACCGGCTCCAACCTGTTCACCGAGCCCTATCTGCTCACCGGCGGCGGCGGGCCCAACGGAGCGTCAGCCTCGCCGGTGCTGATCATGTACCAGACCGGAATCCAGCAGGGTGACGCCGGAGCCGGGGCGGCGATCGGGGTGATGCTCGTGATCTTCGTGGCCGTGCTCACGCTCCTCGTCCGACGGATCAGCGAAGGCAGCGGGAAGTGAAGGGCGCCGCCGGGAGCAGGGGGGACCATGCCGTGCTGCGGCTGGTGCTGCTGTTCGCCGGGGCCTTGGCATTCGTCTTCCCCTTCTACTACATGCTCATCGGGTCGTTGCAGGAGGAACCGGACACCGACCTCAGCGGCGCTTTGCCCAGCCCGGCGAATCTGACCTTGGAGAACTATCGCGACATCAACGGCAGCATCGACCTGCTCGGTTCGCTGCTCAACTCGACGATCGTGACGATCGGCGTGTTGACCGCGACGCTGTTCTTCGGTCTGCTCGCCGGCTACGCGCTGGCCGTGCTGCACTTCCGCGGGCGGGGCGCGGCGTTCGCCAGCGTCCTGCTCGTACAGACAATCCCGTTCCAGCTGTTGATGATCCCGCTGTACGTCCTGCTCGTCCGCGACTACGGCTTCGGGGACAGCTACATCGGGATGATCCTGCCGTTCGCCATCAACTCGGCGGCGGTGTTCATCTTCCGGCAGTTCTTCGTCCAACTCCCCCGCGAGCTGTTCGACGCGGCGCGCATCGACGGGGCCAGCGAGTGGCGGATCCTGTGGCGCATCGCCGTGCCCCTCGCCAAGCCGGCGATCCTCACGGCCACGCTGCTCACGTTCATCGGGCCGTGGAACGAGTTCCTGTGGCCGTTCCTGATCACCAAGAAGGCCGACATGCAACCGCTGGCCGTGTCGCTGGCCAACTACATCGAGAACCTGGCGGGTCGCGCGTCCAACCCGTTCGGCGCCGTTCTGGCCGGGGCGTGCGTGCTGGCGGCACCGGTGGTCATCCTGTTCATCATCTTCCAGCGCCACTTCGTGTCGACCGACCTCGGTTCCGGGGTCAAGGGGTGATTCCGTACCGCCTTCAACGTCTCGGCATCGTCATGGAGCCGGAGCCGGGTTCGCCGGACGAGATCGAGGGCGTTCTAAATCCGGCCACCGGCACGACGCCCGATGGGGTGCTTCATCTGCTGCCGCGACTGGTCGCCAGGGGCAACGTGTCTCGGGTTGGGCTCGCCCGCATCATCGTCGGCGATGGCGTGCCGGTCGGCGTCGAGCGACGTGGCGTGGTCTTGGAGCCGGCGATGACCTGGGAGCGCGGCGCCACCCATGCGGGGGTCGAGGATCCGCGCGTGACGTTCGTTCCGACGCTCGGGCTGCACCTGATGACGTACGTCGCCTTCGGGCCCCTCGGCCCACGCATCGCCGTTGCCGTGTCGGACGACCTGGTGACGTGGCGGCGGCTGGGACCGCTGCTGTTCGCCTTCCAACCTGAGTGGGACGTCGACCTCAACCTGTACCCGAACAAGGACGCCGTGTTCTTCCCCGAGCCGGTGCCCGGCCCGGATGGCGAGCCGTGCTACGCGATGCTCCACCGGCCGATGTGGCGGGCCGACTGGCTCGGCCTCGCCGACTCCCTGCCGGCGCCAACATCGATCGGCGATGACCGTCCGGGCATCTGGATCTCGTACGTCAAGGCCAACGCCGTCGAGGCCGATGTACGGGCGATCACGGCGATGCACGGGCACCGCTGCGTGGCGCTCAGCGAGTTCGACTACGAGTCCGCCAAGATCGGCGCCGGCCCACCACCGATCCGCGTCCCGGAAGGCTGGTTGCTCGTCCACCACGGTGTCGCCGGCGACGTCGACGTCGGATTCGATCCCTCGACGGGTGGCTCCGCGGTGTACTGCGCTGGAGCGATGCTGCTCGACCCCGACGACCCGTCTCGGGTGCTGGACCGAACGCCCGAGCCACTGATGCGGCCGGAGACCCGCGACGAGCTCGTGGGCACCGTGGCCAACGTCGTGTTTCCGACCGCGATCGCGACGATCGGCGAGCGCCGGTTCGTCTTCTACGGGATGGCCGACGCCCGCATCGGCGTCGCCGAGCTCCTCCGCCACTGACCGATTGGAGTGTTTCCTGCGATTGGAGTGTCACCTGCCGGGAAACTCGACACGTGGCACTCCGACGGCAGCAAACACTCCAATCAGGAGGGGCCGGGGTCGCCGGCGCCGGCCATCATCATGCCGAGGCGGCGCGTGGTGCAGGCGGGGCGGTCGAGTGTGCCGACGATCTGACCGGCGAGCATCACGGCGACGCGGTCGCTGAGGGCGAGCACCTCGTCGAGGTCCTCGGAGATCACGAGCACGGCGAGGCCCGCGTCACGCGCCGCCATCAGCCGGGCATGGATGTACTCGGCCGCCCCGATGTCGACGCCACGGGTCGGCTGCGAGGCGAGCAGCACGCGCCGTGCCGACGTCACCTCCCTGGCCATGATCAGCTTCTGGATGTTGCCGCCGGACAGGTTGCGCGTCGGGGTGTCGAGGCCGGGGGTCCGCACGGCGAACTCGCCCACGAGGCGTTCGGCGTGCTGGCGGATCGCTCCCCGGCGGAGCATGCCGCGACGGGCGAACGGCCGCCGTCCATGGTCGAGGAGCATGAGGTTCTCCCACACGGCGAACGACGCGATGGCACCGTCGCGCATGCGCTCCTCAGGGACGTAGGCCAGTCCGCTCGCCCGCACGTGTCGCGGTGACGAGCCGTCGATCTCCTCGCCGCCGATCGTGATGACGCCGGCGGTCGGCGGGCGCAGGCCGGCGATCGCCTCGGCCAGCTCGCGCTGCCCGTTGCCCGAGACGCCGGCGATGCCGAGCACCTCGCCGGCGCGCACGTCCAGCGACAGGTCGTCGACGGAGGTCTGCGCCCGGTCGCCCATCACGGTCAGCCCACGCACCGCCAACATGACGTCGGCCGGCGCCCGATCGGTGCGGTCGGGGACGAGCTTGACCGGGCGGCCGACCATCAGGTCGGCGAGCTCCTGGCGAGAGGTGCGCTCCGGGCGCACCTCACCGGTCACGACCCCATCGCGCATCACGGTGATCCGATCGGCGAACGCCATCACCTCGTGCAGCTTGTGGGAGATGAACACGAGTCCGCGACCTGCGTCGGCCATCCGCCGCAGCGTGGCGAGCAGCTGGTCGACCTCCTGCGGGGTCAGGACCGCAGTCGGCTCGTCGAGCACGAGCAGGCGGGTCTCGTGGAACACCGCCTTGAGGATCTCGACCCGCTGCCGCTCCCCCACCGAGAGCTGCCAGACCTTGGCGTGGGGATGGACCCCGAGCTCGTACTCGGCGCTGAGCTCGGCGAGGCGTTCGGCGATGGCTTTCAGGCCCACCGCGCCGAAGGGGTTCGATCCCTGCCCGAGGGCGACGTTCTCGGCGACCGTCAGCGTCGGCACGAGCATGAAGTGCTGGTGGATCATCCCGATGCCGGCGGCGATCGCGTCGCTCGGCGAGCGCACACGCAGCGGCTGGCCGTCGAGCAGCACCTCGCCGGAGGCGGCCTTCTGCAGGCCGAACAGCACGCGCATCAGCGTGCTCTTGCCGGCACCGTTCTCGCCGAGGAGGGCGTGTACCTCCCCGGCGCGAACCTCGAAGTCGACGTTGTCGTTGGCGACCACGCCGGGGAACCGCGTCGTGATGCCGCGCATCTGCAACAGCGGCGTTCCCGGCGTCGTCACCATCGGCATCAGCCCGTCGTCGCCGGCGCGTCGGTACCCGCCGGCGCCTCGGTCCCCGCCGGTGCCTCGGTCCCCGCCGGTGCCTCGGTCCCAGCCGGTGCCTCGGAGCCCTCGGTTGCCGTCGTCGTCTCCGGCGCGGCGACTGAAACCCCCGTCTCCAACTCTCCGCTGGCGAGGGCGGCGATCGTCGCCTCGGCGGTGCTCATCGCGTCGGCCGGGACCTCGTAGTCAGGGTTGAACTCGATGACCAGGCCGTCGTTGGCGAGGTTGATCTCGTACGACTGGCCACCGAGCGTTCCGCCGGTGATGCCGGCGATCAGCTCGGTGAGCACGACTTCCCAGTGGTACACCTGGTTGGCGACGACCACCGCTGGTGCCAGCTGAGTCTGGTTGCTCTGCGTGCCGAACCACGGCACGCCGCGCTCGCTGGCGACACCGATCGCCCCAACCGTCATCTGCGCCGTGCCGGTAAGCACCGTGGCCCCGCCGTCGATGAACGACGTCGCCGCCTCGGCGGCCAGTGCCGTGTCACTGAACGAGTCGGTGTAGTTGACGCCAACCTCGAGGTCGGCGTTCGCCGCCGTCGCCCCGGCGACGAACCCGTCGACGTAGAGCTTGGCGTCGCCCACCTCGATCGGGCCGATGACTCCGACGGACCCGTCGCCCGCCAGGTTCGCAGCCATCTCCCCCATCACGTAGCCGCCCTGGTCGGACGCCGCGGCGTACGCCGAGACGTTGGGCAGCCCGAACGTGTCGGACTCGGTGCCCCAGGCGAACGCCACGTCGGGAAAGTCGGGGGCGATCTCGGCCAGCGGCCCGCCGTATTGCGAGCCGTGGGCGATCACCAGGTCGTAGTCACCTGACTCGGCATAGCCGCGAATCGCCCCGGCGGCGTCCTCGACGACGAACATGTTCTCGCTGAAGTCGTATTCGTCGATCACGTCGGCCTCTTCGAGCCGGTCGAGCGAGTCGATGATGCTCTGCGAGAACGCCAGGTCGTTGGCCGCGCTGGGCATCACAACGGCGACGTCGAAGTCGTCGGAGTCGTCGTCCGACGCCGATGCCGCTCCGGTGGCGGCGGTGGCGCCGAGCACGAGGCTCGCCGCCATCGCTGCACGGCGCAGCCGGCGAACGTTCCGGTTGCTGGTTTCCATGTTTCCTCCTGGGGGTTGTGCTGGTTGATGGAGAGGTCTAGCCGCCGCGGACGAATGGCAGCGTCAGCGCCGCCGGTTGCTCGACGCGGCGACGAGCGATGACGACGAGGGCGACGACGGTGAGCACCGCCGGAGCCGCCGTGGCGAGGCTGGCGGTGCTGCCGCTGACGATGCCCAGCGTCTTGAGCTGGTTGACCGTGGCGTTGAGCAGACCGTAGAGGAACGCACCGGCGAAGACCCACAGCGGACGCCATGACCCGAAATAGACGAGCGCGACGGCGATGAATCCGATGCCGTTCGTGAGGTTCTGCTGGAACGTGCCGATCTCCAGGGCGAGGGCGGCACCTGCGACGCCCGCCAACGTGTTGGCCACGAGGATCGTGACGGTCCGTGTGCCGTTGACGCTCACGCCGCGGCTGTCGGCGGCCTCGGGGTTCTCGCCGACGGCGCGCACGTTGAGCCCGAAGCGGGTGTGATTGATGAGCAGGGCGAGCAACGGCACGAGGGCGACGGACGCGAAAACGAGCAGGCTGTGATCGAAGAACATCCTGCCGATGTGCGGGATGTCGCCGAGCCCGGGGATCTCCCAGCGCTTCAACGTCGGTGCCGGAAGCGGGGTGCCGATGTGCTGGCGATAGAGCAACTCGGACATCCCCAACCCGAACAGGTAGACACCGATGCCGCTGATCCCCTGCTCCCCGTGGAAGACCAGCGTGACGATGGCGTACACAACCCCCATCGCCGCTCCGACGGCAGCCCCGGCGAGTACGGCGAGCCACAGGTTCTGCTGCTCCAACGCCACCCAATAGGCGAAGAAGGCACCGAGCAGCATCACCCCGTCGACGCCGAGGTTGAGCACGCCGCTGCGCTGTCCAAGCGTCTCCCCCAGGGCGGCGAAGGCGTACGGCGTCGTCAACCGCACCGCCGAGGCGACCGTCGCAACGAGCACCGAAACCGTGAAGAACTCACTCATCGATGCACCATGAGTCGCTCACTCACACCCCAACCTCGTCGAGGGCGAGCACCGACCCGTCGGTCGAGTCGTGGGGAGCGCCTGCCTGCGGTCTCGAGGTGCGCAGCATGATGCGGCGACGGACGTCGACGCTGGCGACGACGAACAAGACGACGATCCCGTTGAGGGCGACAACGAGCGACGCCGGGATCTGGATCTCCCGCTGCATCGCGTTGGCCCCGACGAGCAACCCACCGAAGAGGAACGAGGCAGGGATCGTCCACAGCGGATGAAGCGCTCCGAACAGGGCGGCGACGATGCCGTTGAAGCCGGCCGAGCCGGTGAACCCCGTCGACGAACCATCGGTGATGAACCGGTGGCTCTCGCTGCCGAACACGAGGATCGCTCCGGCGAGCCCGCACAGCGCACCGCTCAATGTCAGGGCGAGCATCGTCATCGAGCGCACCGGGATGCCGGCATAGCGGGCTGCATCCGGGCCGGCGCCGACGGCACGGACCCGATACCCGGCGCTCGACTGCCAGAGAAACACCCAGGCAGCGACGGCCAGGCCGACGGCGATCACCACGCCGAGGTGCAGGCGTGTGCCCCCGAGGAGGATCGGCAGGTCGGCGTTGGGCGAGAGCCGCTCCGTCTGCGGGATGCGCGCCCCGCTCTCCGCTTGGGCGGGGTCGATCAACGGGCCGCGCAGCAGATACGTCACGACCTGCACGGCGACGATGTTGAGCATGATCGTCGAGAGGATCTCATTGACGCCGAGGTAGGCCTTGAGTGCACCGGGGATCGCCCCCCACAGCCCGCCGCCGAGCGTGCCGGCGACGAGCACGAGCGGGAGCAGGGCGGGGCGGGGCAGATCGCCGAGGGCGATGGCGGCGACGGTCGAGAACAGCGCCCCGAGGAGGATCTGGCCCTCGCCGCCGACGTTGATCACACGTGCCCGAAAGGCGATGCAGATCCCGGTACCGACGAGGAGCAGTGGTGTCGCCTTGAGGGCGGTGTCGGCCAACTCGGAGCGACCGCCAAAGGCCCCCGAGATGAGCGCCTTGAAACCTTCCCACGGCGACGCGCCGAGCAGCCAGATCATCACCGCGCCGACGGCGAACGCACCGAGGGCCGCGATCAGCGGAACCATCACGCCGAGCCGCGACGTCAGATGACGTTCGGCGGGACGGGGCATTGACGGAATGTAAACGATCAGTCGTCGTACGTGCTGAAGAACCGCGACCACCAACGACGCTTGCGGCGCGCCGCGTCCTGCTCGGCGTCGACCTCGGCGCGGATGCGATCGCCGATCTCCATCAGATGGTCCTCGGCCTCGTCGAGGACTGCCGCAGCGCTGCCGTCGGCGACCGACTTCGGCTCGTCGGGGGTCGGTGGCGTGACCAGCGAGCCGTGGGTCCACGACCGGTCGGCGAGGCGGCGTTCGTACGCCGGGCACTCATCGGGACAGCGCCACGGCGCGTCGGGAGCGAGGTCGAGGTCGCACTTGCGCACGGTCTCACCGTTGCGGTACGTGCGGCTCTCGAAGTGCTTGCACTCCGTGCGCATCGGCATGCGCCCAGCGTACGGCCCCCAACCATCGACCGATGGGTGTTTGGGGGACGGAACGGTCCCCTAAACACCCATCGGTGCGGTCTCGATGGCCGGGAACAGATCGAGGAAGCGCTCGGCGACGGCGTGGTCGCCGTCGATGCGCAGGTCGTCGGCCGATTCGGCGTCGCCGAGCGGGCGGATGCCGAAGGCGACCTGCTCGAGCGTCGTCGGTTCGGTCGTGATGACCGCCGCCGGCCGTTCAGCGGCGCCTCGCCGTATGTCGAGACCGCCGGAGCCGATCGTCACGGCGAACGTGGCGGTGGCGAAGCGGATCTCGACGACCCCGAGATCGGTGGCGGCCGAGGCGTCGAAGCCGTTCTTCAAGGCGAGCATCGCCGCATCGCATCCGATGGGAACCTCGTGGGGGAAGGTCGGCGAAGCCGCCCCCCACCGCTGGAGCCCCATGAGGATCGGCTCCAGCTCGGCACCCCACGCGGTCAGCTCGTAGATCATCGTCGACGCCGGAGGGGGCAGACGTCGGCGGCGCACGATGCCCGCTGCTTCCAGCTCACGCAGCCGCTGCGTCATCACGTTTGGGCTGGCCTGGGGCAAACCAGCGGCGAGGTCTGAGAAGCGCTGCGGTCCGAACAGCAGGTCGCGCACGATCAGCAACGCCCAGCGCTCACCGACGAGGTCGAGGGCGTGGGCCGAGGAACAGCCGTCGCCATAGGTCCGCATCGTCGCCATGCCACGAGCGTAGTGACATTGGTCCTAGTTCCGCAACAAGTACTTGCCTTTTCCTACTATTTCCTCCTACTTTAGGAGTATGACTGAACGGCTCGCTCCACTCATCGCCGCCTTCTTCTTCGGTGGCGTCGCCCTGTGGGTCCCGATCGAGAAGTTGTTCCTCGACGACATCGGGTTCACTCCTCAGACCATCGGTGTGATGGCCGCCGCCTACGCCGCCCTCGTTCCGCTCCTCGAGGTCGTGTCCGGGATCCTCGCCGATCGGTGGAGCCGTCGCGGCGTGCTGGTGATCGGCAATCTCGGCGCCTTCGCCAGCGTGCTGATCGGCGGTCTCAGCGACAGCGTCTGGATGTACGTCGTGGCGGCGATGTTCCTCGGTGTGTACTTCGCGATGCAGTCCGGCACGTTCGACGCGATCGTCTACGACACGGTGCTCGAGGAGACGGGGTCGAGCGACCGCTTCGAGTCGGTGGTCGGCCGGGTCCGCATGGCCGAGAGCGCGTCGCTGACACTCGGTGCGCTGGCCGGCGGGGTGCTGGCGGCGGCCACGGCGCCCCGGGTCACATATTTCGCCACGCTGCCGTTCCTCGCCGTGTCGACGATGTTCCTGCTGCGCTTCCGCGAGCCGCGCTTGCACGAGGTCGCCGAGCGCCATTCGCTCGGTGAACACGTGGCGATCACCGTACGCGCGCTGATCCGGCAACGGCGCCTTCTCCCGATTGCCGCCCTGTTGATCCTCACGGCGTTGCTCACGCAAGCCGTGTTCGAGTTCGGCCCGCTGTGGCTCGTCGATGCGGACGCCTCCGCCGGGTCGTTCGGTCCGGCGTGGGCGGCCCTGATGGTGTCGCTCGGCCTCGGCGGCCTGCTCGCCGGGCGGGTCCATTTCGAGCGGTGGCCGTCCTTGGTGATCGTGTCCGTCGTTCTCGTCGGCGGCGGCCTGACGCTCGTACTCGCCCACAACCCGGCCGTCGCCACGACCGCCCAAGCCGTGCTCGCCCTGCTGGCGATCGCCATCGGCATCTACCTCACCCGCCTGCTCCACGACGCCATCCCGTCCGACATCCGATCGGGGGTTTCCTCGACGGTCGGGGCGGGGAGCTGGATCGTGTTCCTGCCCTTCTCCCTCACGTTCGGGGCGGTCAGCGAACGCTGGGGAGTGCACACCGCCGGAGCGATGATCCTCGGCATCGTCGGCGCCGTGATCGCCCTGCTCGTCGTTGTCGTCGTGGGGGCCCGCCGCGGCGACCTCGTCACCCTCGAGCCAGCGGCCGAGCTCGAGGTGGCCGAGGAGGTCGAGGCGGTAGTCGCCTACGAGCGGGCCGCGGCCTGACCGTTCGGCGACGGCAGGCGATCAGCGACCGGCGACGGGCGCCGGTGAGACCTCGCCGGCGTTGAACGCCGCCTCGTCCGGCTCGACCTCGACACCCATGCCGGAGACCTCCAGCGAGCCACGGTCCGAGGGCAGGAACTTGTAGACGAGGATGGCGGCGATCGCCACGACCACGGCGGACACCGCTGTGGCCACGCCGAGGCCGTCGACGAAGGCGTGCCGCGCCGTGTCGACGACGCCGTCGGGAACGAGACCCTGCAGGTTCAAGCCGATGACACCGCCGAGACTGCCTTCGGCCTCGGCGCGGACCGCGGCGGGGAGATCCGACACCGCCGCGGCGACACCGTTGGCGAACTGGCTGGTGACCAGCGAGCCGAGCACCGCGACACCGAGGGCACCGCCGAGCTCGCGGGTCGTGTCGTTGGTCGCCGAACCCATCCCGGCACGGTCGCGGGGAACGGCGGCCATCAGCTGAGTGGTCATCGGCGTCATCGTCATCGCCATGCCCGCGGCGAGGAAGAAGATCACGAAGAGCATCGTCCAATAGGGCGTGTCGACGTCGAAGAACAGTCGCGTGCCGATCATGCCGATGGCGACGGAACTGAGACCGAGCGCCCCGACCTTGTTGGCGCCGAAGCGGCCGACCAGCTTCGGGGTATTCGGGGCGACGACCATCATCACCGCCGAGAACGGCAGCAGGCGCAGTGCGGCACCGAGCGGGCTCCAGCCGATGACGCCCTGGAAGTACTGGGCGAGCATGAAGAACGACCCGAACATGGCGAAGAACACGAGCGTGATGCCGCCGGACGACACGGCAAACCGCGGGTTCTTGAACAGCCGCAGCTCGAGCATCGGATGGCGGTTGTGCCACTCCCACAGACCGAAGGCGACGAGGAGGATCGCCGAGGCGCCGAACCACAGCGCCGACTCGACGCTCACCCAGCCGTGGTGCGGTCCTTCGATGATCGCGTAGATGAGGGACCCCAGGCCGAGGATCGACAACACGGCGCCGACCGGGTCGAGTGGCGTCTCGCCGGCGTCCTTCGACTTCGGCACGAGGACGTACCCGGCGGCGATCGCCGCCACGATGATCGGCAGGTTGACGAGGAACACCGAGCCGTACCAGAACTGCTCGAGGAGCAGCCCCGAGGCGACCGGGCCGACGGCCGCGCCGGCGCCGGAGATGCCGGCCCACACGGCGATCGCCTTGGCCCGCTCACGAGCCGGGAACACGTTGGCGAGGATCGACAGCGTCGACGGCATGACGAAGGCGGCCCCGACGCCCATCACGGCGCGTGAGGCGATGAGCAATCCGGACGTGTCGGCGAACACGCCGAGCAGCGAGCCGAGCCCGAAGATCACGAGTCCCGCTTGGAGGGCACCTTTGCGGCCGAACCGGTCGCCGAGCGCCGCGGCGGTGAACAGCAGGCCGGCGAACACCAGTCCGTAGGCGTCGACGATCCACTGGATGTCGGTGTTCGACGCCCCGATCCCGCCGTCGGCGGCGGGCATCTGCAGCGTCGGCAAGGCCACGTTGAGCACGGTGTTGCCGATGATCACGATGATCAGCGACGCGCACAGCACCGCCAGGGTCTTCCATCGGCGGGCGTACACGACCGGGTCGATACCGTCGAGATCGTCGTGCTTGATCGCTACGGCTTCGTCTCGTTGAATCGCATCTGTCACGGGAGTCACATCCATCTACGCAGCTAGTTGGGCGTCATCAATCATTTTGATCGCTACGCTATCGTAGCGTAAGTTGCTCGAGAAAGTGACAGGTGCCACGTGGCGAGACCACGCAGTGACGAGGCCCGGCGCAAGGCGCTGGAGGCCACCAGGGACCTGATCGTCGAGAACGGCGTCACCAGCCTGACGATCGAGGACGTCGCCGCCCGCTCTGGTGTCGCCAAGACCACCATCTACCGCCACTGGCCAGAACGCGCTTCGCTGATCGTCGATGCGGTCAACGCGATGTTCGAGCACCTACGCACCCCCGACACCGGAACGCTGCGCGGCGACCTCGAGGTGTTCTTCGGGGCCGTCATGCGCACGGATCTGTCGGGCAACGTCGGCCAGATCATGCCGTCGATCATCGAGGCCGCCGGGCGCGACCCGGAGATGGCCTACCTGCTCGACCGGATCGGCGGCGAACGCGAGCGAGTGTGCCGCACGATCATCGAACGGGCGCTGGAGCGCGGGGAGATCCGTGAAGCGGTCGCCGGCCTCGACCTCGATGCGCTGGTCGGCGTGACCGTCGGACCGATCGCGTTCCAGAAGATCGTGCGCCGTCGCAAGCTCACCCCGGAGTACGTCGAGGCCTGCCTCGATGTCGTGGTCACCGGCCTGACGCGCCCGTCGGGGCACTGACGCGAACGAGGGGCGCTTGCGCGCCCCTCGCCCGAACACTGACTTGGGACCAACCGAGCGGTTTGCTGCCGGCGGAACGACTTCCGGCGGCTCGATTGGCGGAGGTTGGCGGGAATTCGCCAGCCGTTCAGCGTGACCGCCTAGCGGCCAACCACCTCCAGGGTCCCGAAAAGTTCATGCATCGTGTTGGACCACCTCCTCCCTCTGGTGCGTCCATTCAAGCACAAGCGCGTCGCCGTGGTGCGGCGCGTTTACTCCTCGAGCACGGAGAGGATGTTGCCGGAGGGGTCGGTGAACCAGGCGATCGGCGGGCCGTCGGGGCCCCGGACGATGCCCTTGTCGTCCTGGCCGAAGCCGTCGTAGCGCTCGAACGTCACGCCCCTGGCGGCCAGCTCGTCGACGGCGGCATCGATGTCCGGCACCGGGAAGTTGAGGATCGTGTACGTCGCCGGTACGTGATCGGCCTTGGGATAAGCGAGCGTGTCACGGCCGCCGGCGAGGTGCAGGTTGAGCAGCCCGTGCTCCTCCGTGACCTCGATCCCGAGGACGTCGCCGTAGAACTTCCTGGCGGACTCCACGTCCTTGACAGCGAAACCACTGAACGCCTTCGTGTTGCGGAACATCGGATCGACCTCCTTGCGTGAACTACTCACTACCGACTGTCGGGCGGCGGCGAACTCATCGCCATGAGCGGCAGGTTCACCGGGCGGCCGTCGTCATCGCACGTGACGGCCGTGAGGTCGACCCGGTAGCCGGCGGACGCGACAGCGGCGACCATGCCCCGCACGATGTGCGTGGCCAACTGCTGACCCGGGCATTCGTGCGGCCCTGCGCCGAACGGCAATCCCGCCGTACCGATCTCCACGGTGACGGCGGTGCCTGCGTCGATCGTCCGGTCGTCCACCGTGGTGCCCACCGCAGCCACGCGTCGTGTGCGCGGCACGGCCGGGACGGGCCGGCCAGGCGTGACCGTGGCGAGCAGGGTCGTGGCGAACAGGGCGGCGGAGGCGTCGAAGTTCTGGTAGAGCATCGACAGGATCGGCACGGGATCGGCCAGGTCGGCGGCGAACCGGCCGGTCAATCGGTCGACCGCCGCGTCGGTGTCGGCCGTTGCTGGTTCACCGCGGCCGATCACCCGTACCATCGCTTCGACGTCGGCGACGATGCCGGCGAGGTCGTCGGTGACACCGAGACAGACGGCCAAGGTCTCGGTGGGCACGGAACGAGCGATGGTTTGGGCGGCGTCGATCGTCGGCCCGACCAGCCGAACGGTCGTGTGCTGTGCGGCGGCGGCCTCGGCGCCGGTGACGTCGACTCCGTCGATGGCGGCAACCACGGCGAGTCGTCGCGGCGGATGGTCGCCGGGCCGGCTGAAGCGGGCCATCGCTCGGCGCAGGCGGAGCGTCGAGCCGTCGGAGGGATCGTCGCTGTCGGGCGGCACGAGTGCCGGATCGTGCAGCGCGGCGACGATGTCGGCAGCGCTCGAAAGGGTGATCGGCGACGGTGTCAGCCGACCGATCCCTCCATCTGCAGCTCGATCAGCCGGCTCCACTCGACGGCGTACTCCATCGGCAGCGTGCGGGTGATCGGCTCGATGAACCCGTTGACGACCATGCTCATCGCCTGCTCCTCGGAGAGCCCGCGGCTCATGAGGTAGAAGAGCTGCTCGTCGGCAACCTTCGACACCGTCGCCTCGTGGCCGATCTGGGCGTCGCGCTCACCGACCTCCATCACCGGGATCGTGCGACTCTCCGAGTCGTCGTCGAGGATCAGGGCGTCGCACTGCACGTGCGACTTGACGCCGGTGGCGCCCTTGTCGACACGAACCAAACCGCGGTAGGTCGTGATCCCGCGGTCCTTGGAGATCGACTTGGACACGATCTTCGACGAGGTCTCGGGCGCCGCGTGGATCATCTTGGCGCCTGCGTCCTGGTGCTGGCCGGCGCCGGCATAGGCGACCGACAACACCTCGCCCGTCGCCTTCGGCCCCATCAGGTACACGCTCGGGTACTTCATGGTGAGCTTGGAACCTATATTTCCGTCGATCCATTCCATGTGGCCCTCGGCTTCGACCTTGGCCCGTTTGGTGACCAGGTTGTAGACGTTCGGGCTCCAGTTCTGGATCGTCGTGTAGGTGACCCGGGCGCTCGGCTTGACGATGATCTCGACGACCGCCGAGTGCAGCGAGTCGCTCGTGTACACCGGTGCAGAGCACCCCTCGATGTAATGCACCTTGGAGCCGGCCTCGGCGATGATCAACGTTCGCTCGAACTGCCCAGCGTTCTCCGAGTTGATTCGGAAGTAGGCCTGCAACGGCATCTCCACGTCGACGCCTTCCGGGACGTAGACGAACGAGCCACCACTCCAGACGCTGGAGTTGAGGGCGGCGAACTTGTTGTCGCCCGGCGGGATGACGGTGCCGAAGTACTGCCTGACGATGTCGGGGTACTCGCGCAGCGCGGTGTCCATGTCGCAGAACAGGATCCCCTGCTTCTCGAGCTCCTCGCGGTTGCGGTGGAAGACGACTTCCGACTCGTACTGCGCGGTCACGCCGGCGAGGTACTGGCGCTCGGCTTCGGGGATGCCGAGCTTCTCGTAGGTCGCTTGCATCTGGGCGGGCAGTTGGTCCCACTCGTCGACCTGGGCGGTGGCCGGCTTGAGGTAGTAGTAGATGTCCTGGAAGTCGATGTCGGGCATGTTGACGGCGAACCAGGGGGCCATCGGCTTGCGGTCGAACGTGCGCAGGCTGCGCTTGCGGAAGTTGGCCATCCACCGCGGCTCACCCTTCCACCACGAGATTTGATCGACGACGCCCTCGTTGATGCCCTTAGCAGGGGTGAAGGCGTACTCGACCTCATCGCTCCATCCGAGCTGGTACTTGCTGAGATCTAGGTCGAACGACGTCACGACGCTCCTCCGGGGATTAGCACTACCGCCATAGTAACAATTCCCGGCGCCAACCGCCCGAGGACGACCGATGGGTGTACAGGGGACCGTTCCGTCCCCGAAACACCCATCGGTGGTTTGAGGGCCGGCGCCAACACGCTCAGACGACTTCGACGCGGGCGGCGATGCGGGCGTCGACGTTGACGTCGAGGGTGGCGTCGACCCGGTCGTCGATCTCGATGAAGATGCACTCCCCCGGGCACGCCTCGGCGGCATGGATCACGTTGAGCACGTTGCGCCGGCGGACGGTCGCCAGCGAGCCGGCGCTGCCCGGGTCGTTGAGCGGCACGCCGAACTCGGTGACGTACGCGATGCCGTCCTCGAGCTGGGTGAACACGTCTGGGCAGTGGTCGACGCACAGGCCATCGCCGGTGCACAGGTCCTGGTCGATCCACACCCGCATTGGCGTTGACGGTACCGGTATGTCGACCGAACATCGAGCGCGCCTTCCTTTACGCTCGGGTCGTGACCAACCCTCCTGTCGCGCCGACCCGCCCCCACGAGTGGAAGCGACCCGCCGGCGTCGTCGACGACCCGTGGGCGTGGCTCGCCGACCGCGACGACCCCGACACCGTCCCCTACCTCGACGCCGAGAATGCCTACGCCGACCAGTACTTCGCTGAGCCGACGCGAGCCGCCCTCGTCGACACGGTGTTCGAGGAGATCAAGTCGCGAGTGCAGGAGACGGATCTCTCCGTGCCGGTGCTTCACGGTGGCTGGTGGTACGTCACGCGCACGATCGAGGGCAGGTCGTACCCGGTGTTCTGTCGCGGCCGCGACGCTGTGGATCCGGACGTCGTGATCCTCGACTGCAACACCGAGGCCGAGGGCCACGAGTACTTCGACGTGCACGACGTGGCACCGTCGCCCGACCACATGCTGTTGGCATGGTCGAGCGACGTCGATGGCAGCGAGCGCTACACGCTCCGCGTCCGCGACCTCGCCACCGGCGAAGATCGTGACGAGATCACCGAGACATCGGCATGGGGCGGCGTCGCCTGGTCGGCCGGCAACGATTGGCTGTTCTACGCGCGGCCTGACGACCAGATGCGCCCCTACCAGATCTGGCGACACCGCCTCGGCACGGAGCCCGCCAACGACGTCCTCGTCCACCAAGAGGATGACGAGCGGTTCTTCCTCGAAGTCTCGTCGACGCGCAGCGAACAGTGGATCGTGCTCACCGCCGCATCGAAGACCAGCGGCGAGTCGTTCGTCCTGCGTGCCGACGAGCCGGAGGCGACCCCGACGCTCGTGCGGCCGCGGATGCCCGACGTCGAGTACGGCATCGACGACTGGGGCGACCGGTTCCTCGTGCTCACCAACCTGGAAGCCCCGGACTTCCGCCTGATGGCCGCCCCGCACGACGATCCGAGCACGTGGTCGGATCTCGTGGCCCACGAGGCCGGCCGGAGGATCACCGAGGCGGAGCCGTTCGCCGATCACCTCGCCCTGCACGAGTGGATGGCCGCCCAGCCGCGGGTCCGCGTGCTGCGCCGCGACGGCACGTCGGAGGTCCTCGACTTCGGAGCCGAACCGCACGATCTCTCGCTCGGCGCCAACCCCGAATGGACAACATCGACCGTCCGCCTCTCCTACCAATCGCTCACCACGCCGCAGTCGGTCTTCGACCACGACCTGGCGACCGATGAGCGGGTATTGCGCAAACAGACCCCGACGCCGGGTGTCGATCTCGATGCCTACACCGCAGTGCGTACGTGGGCCGCTGCCGCCGACGGCGTCGCCGTTCCGGTCGACGTCGTCCACCATCGCGACACACCGCTGGACGGCACGGCGCCGTGCGTCGTCTACGCCTACGGCGCTTACGAGTACTCGCTCGCGCCGTGGTTCAGCGTCGCCCGCCTCTCGCTGCTCGACCGCGGCGTCATCTTCGCCCTCGCCCACCCACGCGGCGGCGGCGAGCTGGGTCGCTCGTGGTACCTCGACGGCAAGCTGCTCAACAAACGCAACACGTTCACCGACACGATCGCCGCCAGCGACCACCTCGTCGCCACCGGGATCGCCGACGGTGCCCGGTTGGCGTTGCGCGGCGGGAGCGCGGGCGGCCTGCTCGTCGGGGCATGCATCACGATGCGCCCTGAGCGCTTCGTCGCCGCCGTCGCCGAGGTGCCCTTCGTCGACGTCGTCACGACGATGAGCGATCCATCGTTGCCGCTCACGGTGACCGAGTGGGAGGAGTGGGGCGACCCCCGCGCCGAGCCGTACGCCAGCTACATGGCCGGCTACTCGCCCTACGACAATACGGTCGCGGCCGACTACCCGGCGATGTTCGTCACCGCCGGGCTCAACGACCCCCGCGTCTCGTACCACGAGCCGGCCAAGTGGGTGGCCCGCCTGCGATCGGTGGGCGCCGGCGTCGAGCGGCCGCTCGTGCTGCGCACGGAGATGGGCGCCGGCCACGGCGGACGCAGCGGGCGCTACGACGCGTGGCGCGACGAGGCCCGCGTGATCACCTTCCTCGTCGCCGAGCTCAGCCGCTGACCGCCGAGGAGGACGCCGAACTGGGCGGCCAAACGCCCCAAATCCGGACCGGACGCCGCCCAGAACGGGAAATGGACCGGAGGCCGCCCAGAACGGGAACGGTGGCGTTTGCAAGTACTTGCGGGCTGATGTCGTAGAGTTGCAGGGATGCGTCGGCGGCTTGCTCACGTTGCCCGACACGTCGGCGTCAGCGAGGCGACCGTCAGTCGGGTCCTCAACCAGCGCCCGGGCGTCGCCGAGTCAACCCGCCAGGCCGTGCTCACGGCACTCGACGTGCTGGGCTACGAGCGACCGACGCAGCTGCGCGGCGAGCGGGCCCGCCTCGTCGGGCTCGTCCTGCCCGAACTGCAGAACCCGATCTTCCCGGCGGTCGCCGACGTGGTGGGCGGAGCGCTCGCCCAACAGGGCTGCACCCCGGTGCTGTGCACGCGCACGGTGGGTGGGTTCACCGAAGCGGCGTACGTCGACCTGTTGTTCGACCAGCAGGTGTCCGGCGTCGTGTTCGCCGGCGGGATGTATGCCCAAGAGGACGCTCCCCACGGCCATTACGCCAAGTTGGCCGAGCGCAACCTGCCCGTCGTGTTCATCAACGCGGCCGCCGCCTGGCTCGACTTCCCGACCGTTTCGTGCGACGACTCGATGGCCGCTGAGCAGGCACTCGACCACCTCGTTGCCCTCGGCCACCGCCACGTCGGGCTGCTCCTCGGGCCGTCCGACCATGTCCCCAGCAACCGCAAGCGCGACGGAGCGCGGGATGCCGCAACCCGCCACGGCCTCGACATCCCAGACCGCCGGGTCTCCCGGTCGATGTTCTCCGCGGAGAGTGGCCAAGCGGCGTGCGGCGCACTGCTCGACGACGGCGTCACCGCCATCGTCTGCGCCAGCGATCCGCTGGCCCTCGGGGCGATCCGGGCCGTTCGCCGTCGCGGCCTCGAGGTGCCAGGTGACGTGTCGGTCGTCGGTTTCGACGACTCGGCGTTCATGAAGTACACCGATCCCCCGCTGACGACGGTGCGCCAGCCGATCGAGACGATGGGCCGGGCGGCCGTCGACCGGCTGATGAGCCAGCTCGAAGGTCGCGACGACGGCCCGACCGAGTTGCTCTACGCACCGGAACTGGTCGTGCGGTCGTCCACCGGCAGTGCCAGGTAGCCCGGCCACTCGCTGGCAGCTCGCTTACATCTCGCAAACATCCGTTGCATTCCTGCGAAAGTTTGGTCACTTCTTGCATCATCCCGTCGCGTTTGCTTAGGTGTCCCCGGGTCATTCGAGGGGGAACTATCCGTGGGAGCAAGCGAGCAGGAGGCATGGTGGCGCGACGCCGTCATCTACCAGCTCTACGTGCGTAGCTTCGCCGACGCCAACGGCGACGGCGTCGGCGACCTCGCCGGTGTGCGGGCCCACCTCGGCTACCTCCACGACCTGGGCGTCGACGCCATCTGGTACAACCCCTGGTACGCCTCGCCGCTCGCCGATGGCGGCTACGACGTCGCCGACTACCGGGCGATCGACCCGGCCTTCGGCACGCTCGCCGAGGCCGAGGCATTGATCGCCGAAGCGCTCGGCCTCGGCATCCGCACGATCATCGACGTCGTTCCCAACCACGTCTCCGACCAGCACCCGTGGTTCATCCAGGCCCACGCCGGCGGGCCGGCCTCGCCGATGCGCGACCGCTTCTGGTTCCGCCGGGGCCGAGGCCCCGGCGGCAACGAGCCACCCAACAACTGGACGTCGCATTTCGGCGACTCCGCCTGGACCCGTACGAAGAACCCTGACGGCACCCGCGGTGACTGGTTCCTGCACCTCTTCGCCCCCGCGCAGCCCGATCTCAATTGGGCCGACGCCGCCGTGCGCGAGGAGCACGAGGACATCCTGCGCTTCTGGTTCGACCGCGGCGCCGCCGGCATCCGCATCGACTCAGCGGCGTTGGCGATCAAGGACCCGGCGCTGCCCGATCTCGGGGAGGTCGCCCCAGGTTCGGACCACCCGTTCGTCGACCGCGACGAGATCCACGACGTGTACCGGTCGTGGCGCTCGATCGCCGACTCGTACGACCCGCCACGTGCCTTGATCGGCGAGGTGTGGCTGGAGGACCGAGAGCGCTTCGCCCGCTACCTGCGCCCCGACGAGCTGCACGCCGCCTTCAACTTCGACTTCCTCGCCTGCCCCTGGAAAGCCGCCGCCCTGCGCGCCTGCATCGACGACACGCTGGCCAGCCATGCGCCCGTCGACGCGCCGCCGTCGTGGGTGCTTTCCAACCACGACGTCACCCGCGTGGTCACGCGCTACGGCCGCGCCGACACGACGTTCTCGTTCGCCGCCAAGCGCATCGGTACTCCCACCGATCTCGAGCTCGGCACGCGGCGGGCGTGCGCCGCCGTGCTGCTCGTCGCCGCCCTGCCCGGAACGCTCTACGTCTACCAGGGCGAGGAGCTCGGACTCCCCGAGGTCGAGGACCTGCCGCTCGAGCAGCTGCAGGACCCGATGCACTTCCAATCCGGCGGCACCGATCCGGGACGCGACGGCTGCCGCGTCCCGTTGCCGTGGGCCGACTCACAATCGCCGTACGGCTTCGGGCCGGAAGGCAGCACGCCATGGCTGCCCCAACCGCCGACGTGGGCAGCGTTGTCGGTCGCCGCCGAAACGGACGACCCGACGTCGATGCTCACGCTCTATCGCGACGTGATCGCCGTCCGCCGCGGGCTTGTCGGCACCGCCGAGTCGATCGCCTGGCTCGACGCCGAGCCGGGTGTTCTGGCGTTCGCCCGTGGCGACGTCGCCTGCGTCGTCAACCTGTCCCCCGGTCCCGTCCAGCTGCCTGCCGGGACCGTCTTGATCACCAGTGGACCACTGGACGGCGACCGGCTTCCGGTCGATTCGGCGGCATGGGTCCAACTCGACAACCACCAACCAGACCCGGAACAGTAAGGAGCAACCATCATGCGAAACCGGTACCGAACCGCCGTGCTCGCGGCCTGCGGCGCATTCGTCGTCACGCAAGCCGCCGCCGGCCTCGTCAGCGCCCAGCGCCCGGCCTCGGCGGAGGAGGTCACCATCTCGGTGAGCAACCTGCCACCGAGCACCGAGGCAGGTGCCCGCGAAGCGTTCCTCGAGCGCGTCGCGGCCTTCGAGGAGGAGTACCCGAACATCACCCTCGAGCCCAACGAGTACGAGTGGGACGTCGCCACGTTCGCGGCGCAACTGGCCGGCGGCACGCTGCCGACGGTGTTCCAGATCCCGTTCACCGACTCGCAGGGACTCATCGAGCGCGGCCAGGTCGCGGACATCTCCGCCGAGGTCGAGCAGCTGCCGTACGCCGCCGACTTCAACCCCAACGTGCTGACCGTCGTACAGAACCCGGAGGGCGCCACGTTCGGCGTGCCGATCGCCGGCTACAGCATCGGCCTGCACTACAACCGGGCGCTGTTCGAGGAGGCCGGCCTCGACCCGGACGCTCCGCCGACCACGTGGGCCGAGGTGCGCGAGGCATCGGCCGCCATCGCCGAGGCCACCGGCCAGGCCGGCTTCGCCCAGATGTCGCAGAACAACACCGGCGGCTGGATGCTGACGACGCTGAGCTACGCCTTCGGCGGCCGCCTCCAGGAAGTGACCGCTGAGGGCGTCGAGGTCACGATCGACAACCCCGGCACCACCGCCGCCCTCGAGTACCTCAAGGGACTGCGCTGGGAGGACAACTCGATGGGGTCGAACTTTCTGTTCGACTGGGGCACGATCAACCAGGCCTTCGCCGCCGGCCAGGTCGGCATGTACATGGGCGGCTCCGACGTCTACAACAGCCTGGTGACCGAGAACGGCATCGATCCGGCCACCTACGGCTTGACGGTGATCCCGCTCGAGGGTGAAGCACCCGGTGTGCTCGCCGGTGGCACGGTCGCCGCCGTGCGTGCCGACGCGGACGATGCCGAGCGCGACGCCGCCGTGAAGTGGATCGACTTCTTCTACATGGGCAAGCTCACCGACGAGGCTGCCGCCGTCGCCGACGCCGAGGCGCTCGCCGTCAACGATGCACCGATCGGCACGCCTGCGCTGCCGATCTTCAGCGCCGAGCAGCTCGCCCAGTCCGATGCGTGGGTCGCCGACCTCGTCAACGTGCCCCAGGAGCAGATGGCCCCGTTCAAGGACGCCTTCCTCGATCAGCCGCTGATCCCCGAGCCGCCGGCCAACACCCAGGAGATGTACGCGATCCTCGACACGGTCGTGCAGACCGTGCTCACCGAGGAGGACGCCGACATCGCCGCCCTGCTGGCCCAGGCCGACGCTGACGTGACCGCCCTGGTCGAGTCCGCCTGACAGCTGGTGCTGTGAAGGCTTCATGGCGGGGGGTTCGGGGGGCACAGGCTCCGCCGGAGCCCCCCGCCATGGTCAGATCCGGCTTTGCCGGTCCGACCAATGAAGCTGGGCCCGGCCGCAGGCCGCTCCTCACAACCTCGGCCGAACGGAGCAAGCGAGCGCAGCGAGCGAAGCGAGTGAGGTCGACACAGCCGACCGGGGGCGGGTGGCTGAGCACCATCCTCCTCACGCTCCCGCTGCTGCTGACGTTCACGTACTTCTCGTGGTGGCCGCTGGTCCGTGCGGTCGTGATCTCGTTGCAAGAGACCAACCTCGTCGACAGCGCCAGGTGGGTCGGCCTCGACAACTTCCGCCGGGTCCTCGACGATCCGCTGCTGGCGACGGCGGTCAAGAACACCCTGTGGTTCACGTTCCTCGCCCTCGTCTTCGGCTATCCGGTCCCGATCGTCCTCGCCGTGTTGATCAGTGAGGTCCGGCGATGGCGGGGCCTCTACGCCGGCCTCGCCTACCTGCCGGTGGTCATCCCGCCGGTCGCCTCGATCCTCCTCTGGAGGGTCTTCTACGACGCCAACCCGACCGGGACGTTCAACACGATCCTCGGTTGGATCGGGCTCGGTCCATATCCGTGGTTCCAGGACAAGTCGTGGGCGATGCCCTCGATCGTGCTCCTCGCCACCTGGTCGGCGGCCGGCGCCACGGTGATCATCTACCTGGCAGCCCTGACGGGCGTGAACAGCGAGCTGTACGAAGCCGCCGAGGTCGACGGCGCTTCGCTGTGGGGGAAGATCTGGCACGTCACGCTGCCCCAGCTGCGGACCGTGCTGTTCGTGACGCTGATCCTCCAGCTGATCGGCACCCTGCAGATCTTCACCGAACCATTCCTCCTGACGCAGGGCGGCCCGGCCAACGCGACGCTCACCGTGATGCTGCTGGTCTACCGCTACGCCTTCGGCTCGGGCGGCGGCGGTGACTACGGGGCGGCGGCAGCGCTGAGCCTGATGCTCGCCGGCTGCCTCGCGGCCTTCACCGCGGTGTACTTCCGAGCGACGAGAAGTTGGTCGATCCGGTGAATCTCGACTGGAAGTGCCTCCACGGTTGCGAGCGACGAGGCGCCAGCCGAGGAGCGGCCGGCAACGCGCGGCCTGCGTGGCCGGGGAACGCAATGAATCGCAGTGTGCTTTCGCCGATCGACCGGCAGCGGCCGACGGTTCGCTGGTGGCTGCGCGTCGTCAACGCTCTGTTGCTCGTCGTGCTGGTCATCGTCGGCTTGGGACCGTTGCTGTGGCTCGCCAAGTCGGCGATCTCGACGACGCAGGACACCCTGCGATCTCCGATGAGCCTGTGGCCGAGCGGCTTCGACGTCGAGAACCTCGTCACGGCCTGGAGTGACGCGCAGATCGGCAAGTACTTCTTCAACACGGTCAAGATCGCCACCGGCGCATGGTTCGCTCAAGTCATCGTCGCCGTCACCGGCGGGTTCGTGCTCGGTGTGCTGCGCCCGTGGTACGCCCGCTTCCTCACCGGTGCCGTGCTCGTGACGTTGTTCGTCCCGCCCGTCGTCCTGCTCGTCCCGTTGTTCCTGACCGCTCTCGACCTGCCGATCTTCGGCGTGTCCCTGCTCAACTCGTACTGGGGGATCTGGCTGCCGGCCGGGGCCAGCGCCTTCAACGTCGTGCTCGTCAAGCGGTTCATGGAGAACCTGCCGACGGAGATCATCGAAGCGGCCCGTGTGGACGGTGCCGGGCCAGTGCGTCTTCTGTGGTCGATCGTCCTGCCGCTGTCCAAGCCGGTCATCGGCGTCGTGTCGGTGTTCGCCGTGCTGCTGACGTGGAAGGACTACCTGTGGCCGCTCGTCGTGCTCCCCGATCCCTCCATCCAACCGCTATCGGTGCGTCTGCCGTTAGTTCGCGACACCCTGCAGCTCGACGTGTTCCTCGCCGCCCTGGCGATCTCGATGGTCCTGCCGATCGGCCTGTTCATCGTGTTCCGGCGCTACTTCATCGGCGGCGATGCGATGAGCGGGGCGATCAAAGGCTGACAGCGACTGCGAGCGACGAGGCGCCAGCCGAGGAGCGGCCAGCAACGGCCTGCGTGGCCGGGGAACGCAATGAGCGGGGCGATCAAAGGCTGACAGCGACTGCGAGCGACGAGGCGCCAGCCGAGGAGCGGCCAGCAACGGCCTGCGTGGCCGGGGAACGCAATGAGCGGGGCGATCAAAGGCTGATTGAGAGGACTCCGAGCAGTATCAACGCCCCGTTGCGGGCGACCTGCCACCACGACAGGGGCGCCGCCGACAGCGAGCCGAAGCACGCGCACGGCGGGTGCAGCCCGCGCCCGAGGTGGACGACGATCAACACGGTGAACACGGCGAACAGGCCGATGGCGATCATCGCCGGCCACGGCTCGGCGAAACCCGACACCACCGCCGCGCCGATCGCCAGCTCGACCCACGGCACAGCGGCAGCGATCGGTCTCGGGACCGCGAGCCCCGCAGCCTGATCGACCCACCGCCGACCGGCGACGACCTTGGCGCCGGCGGCGACGAGCAGGACGACACCGAGGACGACTCGGGCGAGGTTCGAGATCGTCGAGGCGGCGAGCAACGCGGCTCAGGCCGCGAGGTCGATCGAGGTGCCCTCCACAGCGGCGAAAACCTCGATCCCGTGGGCCGCCGCGCACAGCTGCGCCGCCGAGGCCATCTGCTCGACCATGTCGTCGTCGTGATACGGGTCGTGGTGGAACAGGGCCAGCCGCTTGACGCCGGCGGCGATCGCCACCGAGACGGCGTACTCCACCGTGCAGTGCCCCCAGGTGCGCTTCTGCTCGAACTCGCTCGGCGTGTACTGCGCGTCGTGGATCAGCAGGTCGACACCTCGACAGAGCTCGAGGACGGGCTCGGCGATCGTCGTCGGGTCGTCGGGTTGCTGGTGGTCGCTGATGTAGGCGACGCTGAGGTCGTCGCGCTCGACGCGGTAGCCGGCCATCGGGCCGTTGTGCGGCACTTCTCCCGAGTGCACGGTGTACGAACCGACCGAGAACTGCGGCTTGGCACAGTGGATCGTGACATCACCGTTGAACTCATCGAGCGAGATCGGGAACAGCGGCGGCCGAATGGTGCTCAGCAACACCTCGCCCGGATGCCGGCCGTCGAACTGGGTGGGGGCGTGGATCGCTAAGCGGGCGCCACTGCGCAGTAGCGGTTTGAAGAACGGGAGGCCCTGGACGTGGTCCCAGTGCAGGTGGCTGAGCAGGCAGGTGCCATCGAACAGCTCGTCGGAAGCCATCGATTCGGCGTAGTACCGCAGGCCGGTGCCGAGGTCGAACAACAGCGGCTGCTCGCCCGGTGACTGCACCGACACGCACGCCGTGTTGCCACCGTGGCGGGCGATGTCGTCGCTCTGACACGGCGTCGAACCACGTACGCCGTAGAACGTGACGATCATGGGACGGGCCGACAGTGAAATGGCATAGACCGCTTCCAAAGGGTAGATGCATGGTGTCGGCGGTGTAAACGTGGCGGCGACGTGACGTCGGTCGCACACCCGATTGGAGTGTTTCGTGCCATCGGAGTCTTAGGTGCCCTGAAATCGAGCAGGTGACACTCCAATGCAGCAAACACTCCAATCATGCGGACTGGGCGGCGGCGGCGATGGACAGGGTGCGGCGGGCGTTGGCGACGTGCAGCGACTCGATCATCCGGCCGTCGACGGTGGCGACGCCGCGGCCTTCCGCCTCGGCAGCGGTGAAGGCGTCGATGACCCGGCGGGCGTGGTCGATGTCCTCGGGCGAGGGCGTCCAGGCGGCATTGGCCGGGTCGACCTGGGAGGGATGGATGAGGGTCTTGCCGTCGAAGCCCATCTCGACCCCCTGTCGGCACTCGCCGATGAACCCGTCGAGGTCGTGGACGTCGTTGTACACCCCGTCGAGGATCCGCTTGCCGGCTTCACGGGCGGCGAGCACGGCAGCAGCGAGGTAAGGCGTGAGGTTCGACCGGCCCGGGACGGCGAGCGGGGCATGGAGCTCGCGCGCCAGGTCGTTGGTCCCGGCCACGAGCACGCTGACCCGCGGATGGGCGGCGAGCGTGCGCACGTCGAAGATCGCCGTCGGCGTCTCGATCATCGCCCAGATCGATGTCTCGGCCGCGCCGCCGCTGTCGAGCAGGGCGGCCACTTCGTCGAGGGTCGCCAGCGAGTCGACCTTGGGGATCACCACGGCGGCCGGCCGGGCGGCGGCCACGGCGCCGACGTCGTCACTCCCCCACTCCGTGGCCAGCCCGTTGCAGCGCACCGTCAGCAGGCGCGAGCCGTACCGACCGCTCGTGACCGCTTCGACGGCGCGCTCGGCGGGCCTCGGCCTTGGCGTCGGGAGCCACGGCGTCCTCGAGGTCGAAGATGATGGCGTCGCACGGAATCGTCGTGGCTTTCTGCACTGCCCGCTCGTTGGCGGCGGGCATGTAGAGGACCGACCGCAGGAGGTTCACAACGCGTAGCGCTCGGCGAGATCGGGGTCGCGCGCGGCGAGTTCCCGGGCGAGCTCGACGACGACCTTGCACTGCTTCACCGAGGCGTCGTCCTCCATCCGGCCATCGAGCATCACCGCCCCGGTGCCGTCGCCCATGGCCTCGATCACCCGCACGGCGTGAGCGACGTCGGCCGGGTCAGGGCTGAACACGCGCCTCGCGATGTCGATCTGCGACGGGTGCAGGCTCCACGCCCCGACGCACCCGAGAAGGTAGGCGTTGCGGAACTGGTCCTCGCACGCAGTGGTGTCGGCGATGTCGCCGAACGGTCCGTAGTACGGCAGCACGCCATAGGTGACACAGGCATCGACCATCCTGGCGATCGTGTAGTGCCAGAGGTCCTGCTGAGACGTCGGGCGAGGGGCGTCGGGCTGATCGGCCGCTGGGTCGGCGCGCACGAGATAGCCGGGATGGCCCCCGCCGACGCGGGTCGTCTTCATCCGCCGGTTGGCAGCGAGGTCGGCGGGACCGAGGCTGAGACCCTGCATTCGTGGCGACGCCGCGCAGATCGACTCGACGTTGGCGACGCCGCGAGCCGTCTCCAAGATGGCGTGGAGGAGGATCGGACGGCCCAGTCCAGCCCTGGCCTCGAGCTGGGCGAGAAGTCGGTCGGCGTAGTGGATGTCCTCGGGGCCTTCCACCTTGGGGATCATGATCACGTCGAGACGATCGCCGATCTCGACGACGGCGGCCGTCAGGTCGTCGAGCACCCATGGCGAGTCGAGGGCGTTGACGCGGGTCCAGAGCTGCGTGTCGCTGTGCGTCCAGCCCCTGCCGACCTCGACGAGCCCGGCGCGGGCGGCGTCCTTGTCACTCACCGGGACGCCATCCTCGAGGTTGGCCAGCAACACGTCGACGGTGGGGGCGATCGCCGGAACCTTGGCGACCATCTTGGGGTTCGACGGCGGAAGGAAGTGGATCATCCGCGACGGCCGGACGGGGATCTCCCGCACGGGCTCGGGGGCGCCGACGGCCAGCGGCCGGAAGAAGTCCTTGGGCGGGCGCATCGGAGCGCCAGCGTACGGCGGGCCCAGCGGCGCTCGTCAATCAGGGCAGGCGGAGGTGAGTGCCGTCGGTGACGACGAGGCGGTCGGCGACGAGGCCGGCCACGATCGCCGCCGGGAACGCTTCGACCGGTGCAGCGCCGTTGGCGAGGGTATGCAGGACGCGACCGCGGGCCTGGCGAGCGCTGCCCTCGTACGGCGGTTGCGTCGTACTGACGCCGGCGGAGCCGAGAGCGGGGTCAGGAACCGGATGATCGCGCCGGCGCCAGGTGCACGAGTGGGAGAGCGGGCACTCGGCGCAACGCGGCGCGGGGCGGCACACGGTGGCGCCGAGGTCCATCATCACCTGATTCCACGTCCAGCCGCCACCGACCGGCACCATCTCGTCGGCCATCGCCTGGACTCGCTTTCCCGTCAGCCGCTCACCGGCGAGGCGGGCGAGCAGGCGGGCGATGTTCGTTTCGACAACCGCCTCGTCTCGCTCGAAGGCGAACACGCGGACGGCCCGGGCGGTATAGGGACCGACGCCGGGCAGGGCGCGCAGATCGGCGAGTGTTTCAGGGACGTCGCCACCGTGCCGCTCGACGATCGCCGCCGCCGCGTCGTGAAGGTTGCGAGCGCGCCGGGGGTAGCCGAGTCCTTGCCAGAGGCGTAGCACGTCGCCGAGCGCGGCGCCGGCGCACTCCGCCGGAGTCGGGTAGACGTCGAGGAATCGCCGCCACTTGGGCACGACCCGCTCGGCCTGGGTCTGCTGGAGCATCACCTCGGCGACGAGGATCGCCCATGGGTCGCGGGTCGCTCGCCACGGCAGGTCCCGTAGCCGGGGCAGCCCCCAGGCGAGCACGACCCCGACGTCGACCGACTCCACGCCCGCCGACCTTACGGGTCGTTGGCGTCCGTCGGGTCGGTCCCGTTTCCGGCTTCCGTGCCGTCGTCGATGCCGTCACCGTCGGTGTCGGCTAACGCTGGGTCGGTGTGCGTCCCGTTGACCTCCTCGCCGTCGACGAGCGTGTCGCCGTCGCTATCGGAGTTCGTCGGATTGGAGCCCCACGTGTTGACCTCATCGCCGTCGCCGAGGCTGTCGCCGTCGGTGTCCGTCTGATGCGGATCGGACCCGTAGCCATTGACCTCCTGGCCGTCGTTGAGCCCGTCGTCGTCGGTGTCCGGATCCGTCGGGCCGGTGCCCCAGTTGACCGGCTCGATGTCGGCCAACCCGTCGTCGTCGGTGTCCGGATCGAGTGGGTCGCTGCCGTACGTCACGATCTCACCGGCGTCGGGGAGTTGGTCGCCGTCGGTGTCGATGGCGAGTGGGTCGGTGCCATAGGTGTTGACCTCGTCGCCATCGCTGAGCGTGTCGTCGTCCGAGTCGGCGTCGTTGTGGTCCGTGCCGAGCGCCGCCTCCTCGTCGTCGGACAGACCGTCACCGTCGAGATCGATCGGCGGGTCGGTGGTCGTCGTCGACGAGGTGGTCGTCGTGGTCGTTGCCGGCGACGCCGACGAGGGCGGCGGTGGGATCGTCGTGACGATCGCCGTCTCGGCGTCGGGTGTGATGTCGATCGCCGGTCCGATCACCGCCATCAGCACGATGGCCGGCTGGTCGTCCGTGTTGGTCAGCGTGGCGCCGCCGCCGACGAGCACGGTGCCACCGGGCTCGACCGTCGTCCCGACGTCGTCGACGACGGCCCCGGCGGCGACGACCGCGAACCCAGGGGTGGCGCCGGGCGACTCCAGCGAGGCGCCGCTCGGCAACGCCAGATGACGCATCTCGACGTCGTGCCAGCCTGCGTCGACGGTGAACGTGCCTTCGCCGGGCTCGGCGGGAACGATGGCGACAGCATCGAGTCGGGCGGCGGGAGCCGCCGCCCCACCACCCGACTCGGCCATGGCGATCGCCGTCCAGGCCACACCGCTTTCCGGGCTGAACTGAGCTTCTGCGCTGCCCACGAGGGCACGGGATCCGTCCGCTCCGGTCAGCAACGCCGACCCCTCGCCGCTGGCCAGGAGAAACACCGCGGCAGAGGGATCGATCGTTACCTCGGTTCCGGTGAGGTCGTGCGCCGTGTGCGACCAGGCGTACGTGCCGCCTTCGAGCTCGACAAAGCCCTGGGCGATCACGGTATGCGGTGGGGGCGCGGGTGACGGGATTGCAACCAATCCGACAGCAGCGATGAGGAGGCTGCTCAGCATCCCCTCATGGGTAGACCATCGGTCTGAAGGAAGGCTGAAGGTGGACGCTCAGTCGCTCCACACCTCGACGCCGTCGTACGGACGTTTGCGTTCCGGGGCAGCGTCACGTTTCCACACCATCACCCGGCGGCGAAAGAAGCAGACCTCCTTGCCGTCCTGGTTGAACCCCTTGGTCTCCACCGTGACGATGCCCCGGTCGGGCTTCGAGGACGACTCCTTGACGTCGATGACACGGGTCTCGGCGTGGATCGTGTCGCCGTGGAACGTCGGGAACTTGTGCTGCAGCGTCTCCACCTCGAGGTTGGCGATCGCCGCGCCGGAGATGTCGGGCACGCTCATCCCGAGGACCAGCGAGTAGACGAGGTTGCCGACCACGACGTTGCGGCCCTGCACGCTCTCGGCGGCGAACCAGTCGTTGGTGTGCAACGGGTGGTGATTCATCGTGATCATGCAGAACAGGTGATCGTCGTACTCGGTGATCGTCTTGCCCGGCCAGTGGCGGTAGACGTCGCCGACGACGAAGTCCTCGAGGTGACGGCCGAACGGCCGCTCGTGCACGGTCATCGCGCGGACGCTATCGGTCGGCCGCCGAGGTGTTTCCGGCCGAACCTTTCGACCGGAGGTACGCGCGTGGCCGGAAACACTCGGGTGGGGGCGGGGTCAGGTCGCGTAGAGGTTGAGCTCGACGGCGAAGCGGTTGGCCATCTCGACCGTCGTGGCGAGATCGGGGTGGCGCAGGACCACGTAGCCGTCGGACAACACGGTCTGGCGCCAGTCGCGGCGCGGCTGGCCGACGTCGACGAGGTCGACGTTGACGACGTGGTCGCCCAACTCGGCGAGCAGGTGGCCGAGCCCTTCGACGTGGGTGACCCGCCCAGAGCCCTGAGCCCGCTTGATGATCATCGCCACGTTGTAGCGGCGCTCCGTCGGCTCGCTGAACGTGCCGTGGCACACGGCCTCGGCCCACCCGGTGAACACGTCGGTGTCGCAGCTGTAGTTGATCAGGTCGGTGATCCGGGCACCGGGGCGCGCGCCCCGATCTCCCCGAAGACGACCTCCCCCGCCGCCGTGCGGTACCACTCCATGTGCGTGAAGCCGCTCGTGAAGCCCATCGCCGCGATGACCTCGCGCCCCATCCGCAAGCCATCTGCGAGGCCCGGATCATCGTGATCACGCAAGGCGAAGATCCGCTGGCTGATCCACTCGACCTGCTTGCCGACGAGCGGCCGAGGGCGGTACTCACAGACGTTCTCGATGGCGATGTCGCCGGCTGCGCAGATCGTGTCGTAGGTGAACTCGTCGCCGTCGACGAACTCCTCGACGCTCACTTCGGGGACGCTGCCGAGGCGGGCCAGCGCCGCTTCCAACTCGCCGTCGTCCTCGATGCGATAGGTGTCCATCGAGCCGGCACCGGAGATCGGCTTGATGATGATCGGAAACCCGATGGCCGCTGCCGCCTCGCGGCAACCCGCCGAGGTCGTCGAGCGCACCGAGCGCGGCGTGCGGATGCCGGCCGCCTCGACCTGCTCCTTCATCAACCCCTTGTCGCGGAACGCCATCGCCTGACGCACGTCGAGCCCGGGCACCCCGATCGCCTCGCGGAGCCGGGCGGCGGTGACGACGAGCGGCTCCCACAGCGTCTCGACGAGGTCGACGTTGTGGCCCTTCAACGAGTGCAGCACGGTTGCCACCGTGCGCTCCTCGTCGAACCAGTTGTCGATCTTGATGTAGGCGGTGAGCACCTCGCGCACACGGTGCGGCAGGGCGTCGGCGTGCTGATCGCCGACGCCGATCACCCGGGCACCGACGGCGGCGAGACCCCGCGTGAACAGCGGCATGTCGCTCGGGTACGACGGTCCGAGGAAGACCACATCGCTCATTGCGTTCCCCGGCCACGCAGGCCGTAGCTGGCCGCGCGTTCGCTAGCGCTCACTCGCTCGCATCGGCTGCCGGTCACCCGACGCACGTCCATCGCTGGAACGTACCTCGCCGCCGACCGGCGGCAGTTCCGCGGGGTCGATGACGAGAACCGGCGAGGCGTCATCGAGCTCGCCACGCAACAGAGCGAGTAGCTCTTCGACCTCCAGCAGCCCAGCCGACAACTGCTCGCCGAGCCAGTCCGTGATGTCCCGGTCGAACGTGACGCGACCGACCGCCGATGCGTGAACCGCGCCTGAACGACGGCGCGGGCGAGAGCGGCGACGTCGGGCGACTCGTGGTACTTCGGATCGGGGAAGTTGGTCGAAGTTCCGTTGGTAGGTGAGCGACTTGATGATCTTGCTGCCGGGGGCGCCGCTCACCGCGCTGCGGTGGCGCACCACGGCGCCCCCATGCGACCGTTGCGGGCTGCTCGTCGGCTGGTGCCGCGTCGCTCGCAACGGTCAACGCTGGTTCCGGTGGGTTAGGCCACCTCGACCCGGACGGTGGAGATGATCTCGTGGAGGGCGGCCTCCACTGCCCCGGTGTCCGGGTCACGGACGACCACGTAGCCGTCTCCGTCGTAGGTGCCCGTCGGGGTCGCCCTGGCGAGCGGGAGGCTGACCTCTACGACACGATTGCGTGTCGCCTCGCTGACCTGGTCGAGGCCCTCGATGGACGAGATCGTGCGCCCTGATCCCTGGGCCCGAAGGTAGGCCCCACCGCAGGCGTACTGGCGCCGCGGCGGGTCGAAGTGGCCGTCGACCATCAAGCGGGCCCAAGCGGCGTAGAGGTCGGTGTCGTGGGCGTAGGACATCAACGTCATGAACTGCGATCCGGGCGGGCGGGCGCCGACCTCCGAGATGGCCACGCTGCCATCGGGGCGGCGGAACCACTCCATGTGGGTCAGGCCGTCCGGCTGCCCGAGAGCCTGCAGCGCCCGGCGGGCCACCTGGACGATGTCACCATGCTCGTCGAGGTGCCGGGGCAACAGGACACACCACTGAATCCAGGGGTGCTCGAGGACGTCGAGGGGGCTCGGCAGATAGCGGCTGACCGAGTGCCAGGTCATCTCTCCGCCGATCATCACGCTGTCGAAGGAGTGTTCCTGACCGGTGATGAACTCCTCGAGGAGCATCGGCTGGGCGGCATCCGGCGGCGACGTCGCCAACCAGTCGCCGAGGCGGGCGTCGCTGTCGACTCTGAACGTGTTGCGGGCCCCGGCGCCGGCGAGCGGCTTGGCGACGAACGGGTAGCCGATCTCCTCGGCGAAGGCGATCGCCTCCGGCCCGGACGCGACCCGGCGGCTGCGGGCGCACGGCACGCCAGCGGCGTCGAACAGTGCCTTCATGCGCGACTTGTCGCGGAAGTTGTCGGCGACGTCGGGTCCGATGCCGGGGATGCCCAAGCGCCGGCGCACCTCGCCGAGTTGGACCTGGAGGTTCTCGAGGATGCCGAGCAAGCGGTCGACGCCGCCCATCCGGTCGCCAACCTCGGCGACCGCCGCAGCGAGCGAGTCGACGTCGAAACCGTCGGCGATGTGCCAGTGCCCGTCGAGAGGAGCGTCGCCGAACCGCTCAACAGGGTCGCTGCTGAGCACGACGACGCGGGCACCAGGCACCTCGGCAACGGCGCGCACGAAGCGCACGGTCGCCGCCATCGCATACGGCGCCACGAACAGGATGTTGGGCACGCTTGGAACGTACTGCGCCTCGCGACACACCGTTTGCGTCAGGTGGGTGACCAGAGATGAGTCGGGGAGCTGACGCAAACGTTCGTGCGCTAGACCATGGAGCGACTGTGAACGTTCTCTTCATCGAGCCGAGCTTCCCGGACAACCAGAAGCAGTTCGTGCGCGCTTTGCACGACGTCGGTGCCACGGTGATCGGCATCGGCGAGCGGCCCGCCGACTGGCTCGGCGACGACGTCAAGGGCTGGCTCTCGCACTACGAGCAGGTGCCTTCCGTCGTCGATGAAGGCAACCTCATCGACGTTGTGCGCCGAGTGCAAGGATGGCTGTGGGTGGATCGCCTGGAAGCGACGATCGAAGCGCACGTGATGGCCGCCGCCCGCGCTCGGGAGGCGTGTGGCATTCCTGGAACGTCGGTGCACACGACCTACCTGTGCCGCGACAAGCCGGCGATGAAGGAGGCCCTGCGCGCCGCCGGAGTTCCTTGCGCCCGCTCGTCGGGGCCGCGCAGCGGTCAGGACGTGCGCGACTTCGCCGCCGAGGTCGGGTTCCCGATCATCCTCAAGCCCGCCGCCGGGGCCGGCGCATCCGGCGCCGAGCGGGTCAACGGAGCCGACGAGCTCGACGAGGCGATCGCCCGTAGCGGTGTCGATCACGGCGCCGAGGTCGCCGTCGAGGAGTTCGTCGACGGGCACGAGGGGTTCTACGACACGATCTCGATCGACGGCCAGATCGCCGTCGATTTCGTCACCCACTACTACCCCAACGTGCTCGAGGCGATGCGGACGCGCTGGATCTCACCGCAGTTCGTCACGACGAACCGGATCGATACCCCCAGCTACACCGAGCTGCGCGACCTCGGCCAGCGGGTCATCGATGCACTCGGCATCGGCACGTCGGCGACGCACATGGAGTGGTTCGCCGGTGCCAAAGGTTTGTACTTCTCGGAGATCGGTGCCCGACCCCCCGGGGTGCGGGCGTGGGATCTCTACGCCGCCGCCAACGACTTCGACATCTATCGCGAATGGGCCAACGCCGTGGTCCATGGACGACTCGGCGCGGCGCCGTCGCGTGAGTTCGCCGCCGGGATGATCGCCCTGCGGCCAGAGCGAGACGGGTCGATCGCCGGCTACGACGGCGTCGACGAGCTGCAGCGACGGCACGGCGAGTGGGTGATCGACGCTCACCTTCCACCGCCCGGCACGCCGACCCAGCCGGTCGAGGCCGGCTACATGGCCAACGCCTGGGTGCGCATGCGCCACCCCGACTACGACACGTTGCGCAGCATGCTCGACGAGGTCGGCCGTACGGTTCGCGTGCACGCGTGACGGCGGTGATCCAGCGACACCGACCGACGTGGTCGGCTGCCGACCTCGACGCCCGCGCCGACGCCGGCGAGCCGTTCCCCATCGTCGACGGCGAGCACTGCACGTTCGCCTTCCGCGGCCCGGCGATCGGCGTGCGACTCGTGCACTTCGGCGTCGGCCTGCCCTCTGATCTCTCCTTCGAGGTCGTCGAGCAGGACGGCGAGTGGTGCCTTCTGACCCTGGCGATGCCGTACGGGTCGCGCCTGGAGTACAAGCTGGAGGTCACCGACAGCTTCGGCACGAAACTCGTCGAGGACCCGCTCAACCCGCTGACGGCGAGCCATCCCTTCGGCGCCAACTCGGTCTGCGAGGCGGCCGGCTACGCGACCCCGGAGTGGGCGATCGAGCGCCACGACGTGCCCCGCGGGACGATTCGCGACCTGTACCTCGACAGCGTTGCGCTGGGCAGGCGCGCCGTCACCTCGGTGTACGAGCCGGTGGGCTACAGCTCGTCCACAGCGCCGCGCTGTCCGCTGCTCATCGTCCACGACGGCCCCGACTACCTGCGCTACGCCGCGGCGACCACCGTCCTCGACAACCTCATCCACGGCGGCGTGATCCCGCCGACGGTGGTCGCGTTCGTGCACCCGGCCGAGCGCTTGGTCGAGTACGCCGACGACGCCCGCCATCACGGCTACCTCACCAATGAGTTGCTTCCCCAGCTGGAGGCCGAGTTGTCGGCCGGGGGCGAGCCCGCCAAGCGCTGCCTCGCCGGCGCCAGCTTCGGTGCCGTCGCATCGTTGTCGGCGGCGACCCAGGCTCCGGGGACGTTCGGGCGCCTGCTGTTGCAGTCCGGTTCGTTCGCCGGCGCCGGAACCGGCTGCTGGCCTCGCCCCGAGGCGCTGTGGCAGCCGATCAAGCAGTTCGTTCGCTCGTTCATCGCCAACCCCTCCGTGGTCGCTGAACGCATCTACGTCAGCTGCGGCGTCTACGAGTCGCTGATCTGCGAGAACCGTGGGCTCGTGCCGGTGCTCGAGGGCGCTGGAATGGACGTCACGTTCGACGAGTCGCTCGACGGTCACAACTGGGCGAGTTGGCGGGACAGGCTCGGGGTGGCCCTCCCCGCGCTGCTAGCTTCCGCACGTGGCTGACGTCACACGCCGCATCGGGCTCTCGCTGGGCGCCGACCTGTGTTGGCCGATCTGCTACGAGGAAGTGCTCCGCCGCCTCGACCTCGCGCTGCCGATCGACGGCGACATCGTCCGCTTCGAGACCGATCGGGTGATCATCGAGCCGTTCGATCTGCGCCAATCGACGAGCTACGACCTCGTCGTCGACCGTCTGACCCACTGGTACACGACGAGCCGGGAGTGGATCAAGAAGGCGATCCTCACCGACGGGCTGTACGTGTTCAACAACCCGTGGGCGATCCAGTCGATGGAGAAGCACACGTCGTACTGCGCGATGATCCGCCTCGGCATGCCGATCCCGGCCACCTCGATGGTGCCACCCAAGGAGTACGAGCCGAAGGCCGACCTCCAGGTCACCCTGGAGCGCTACGCCAGGCTGTTCGATCTCGGCGAGGTCGGCGAGCAGGTGGGCTACCCACTGTTCATCAAGCCGTACGACGGTGGCGGATGGGCCGGCGTGCGTCGGGTCGATGACGAAGCCGAACTGCATCGCGCCTACGACGAGAGCGGCACGTACCTGTTGCATCTGCAACGGGCCGTCGAGCCGCACGACCTGTTCATCCGCTGCATCGGCTTCGGACCACAGACTCGGCTGATCCGCTACGACCCGTCGGCACCGCTGCACGACCGCTACACGATGGACGACGGCGGCGTGTCCGAGGAGGAGCGCCAGACACTCATCGACACGACGCTGACGATCAACTCGTTCTTCGGCTGGGAGTTCAACTCCTGCGAGGCGCTGCGCCAGGACGGCGAGTGGCGGCCGATCGATTTCGCCAACGCCTGCCCCGACTCGCAGGTCACCTCGTTGCACTACAACTTCCCCTGGCTCGTCGCCGCCAACCTGCGCTGGTCGATCTTCTGTGCGGCGACGAAGCGGCCGATGCCGGTGAACCTCGATTGGGCGCCGTACTTCGAGATCGCCGACTCGTCGCTCCCCTACACCGACAAGCTCGCCGCCTACGCGGCGATCGCCCGCCGGCGCTTTCAGGCCGACGAGTTCGACGAGTTCTGCGCCACCCACCTCTCCCACCTCGATGGCGTCGTCGAGGAGTTCTTCGGCGACGGCGTGGCCTATGGCGCCGTGCGCCGGAAGGTCGAAACACTCTTCCCGGGGAACGAGGTCGACCTGTTCACCGACCTGTTCTGGGAGCGCATTCAGTATTGGCGAGGCGAGATGGCAGACGACAAGTGATGAGCTCGAAGCTGCCGACGAGTTGGTACTCCAACCGGCTCGAACGCGATGTCAGCGTGGTGCGGTGGGGTGACTACGGCAGGCCCGTGCTCGTGTTCCCGACGGCGGGCGGGGACGCCGAGGAGATCGAGCGCTTCCACCTCGTCGACGCCTGCTCCGAGTTGCTCGACGTGGGCAGGATCAAGCTGTACTCCGTCGACAGCGTCAATGGCCGGGCGATGCTCGCCGGCGAGGGCGATGCGGCGCACCAGGCGTGGGTGCAGCGGCAGTTCTTCGAGTTCATCGCCAACGAGCTGGTGCCCGCCGTGCGCGCCGACTGCGGCTCGGCGGACATCGAGCTGATCGCCGCCGGCGCGTCGATCGGCGCCTTCAACGCCCTCACCTGTGTGTGCCTGCACCCCTCCATGTTCCGGGCGGCGGTGTGCATGAGCGGCACGTTCCAGCTACGCCGCTTCCTGCACGGGCCGGTCGGCGAGGACTTCGTCATGTCCTCGGCGCTCGAGGCGCTCGCCCATCTCGACGAGCCCCACCTCGACGAGGTGCGCACACGCTTCGTGATCTTCGCCAGTGGCGAAGGGGCCAACGAGGACATCGGCGAGTCGTGGAACGCCGCCCAAGTCATCGGGGCGGCCGGCATCCCCAACCGCGTCGACTCGTGGGGCCGCCACTGGGCCCATGACTGGCCGCTCTGGCGGGCCATGCTCCCCGGCTACCTGGACGAATTAGTGGAATGATGTTTCGACCTCACTCGTTCGCTCGCTTCGCTCGCTCTCTCCGTTCGGTCGAGCTCGTTGAGCCGGCCTCCGGCCGGCACCGAAATCCATTCAGCTGGTCGACCGGCAAAGCCGGATCGACCAGCGGTGGGGGGCTCCGGCAGGAGCCTCTGCCCCCCACACCCCCCGCCAACTTCAGTCGTGCGTGGAGACGCTGATGGGGCATCAGACTGCCACTGCCCAGACCGATCGCCAGACGGCGATCCGCTGGATGCTGCGCGACCTCCAGGCGCTCCAGGTGATGCTCGCCGATGAGCGCTTCGAGACCGGCATCCGGCGCATCGGCGCCGAGCAGGAGATGTTCCTCGTCGACGCCTCGTGGCAACCTGCGCCGGGGGCGCTGCCGATGCTCGCCGCCCTGACCGGCCACCCGTACACGACCGAGGTCGGGGCGTTCAACCTCGAGCTCAACCTCGACCCCCACGAGTTCAGCACCGACTGCTTCTCCCGCATGCAGGCGCAACTCGATGAGCTGCTCGCCCTCGGGCGCGTTGCCGCCGAGACGGCCGGCCTCCACGTCGTCCTCGCCGGCACTCTGCCGACGATCCGCAAGCGCGACCTCACGATGGCGAACATGGTCCAGAACCCGCGCTACCTCGCCCTCAACAACGCCCTCATGGGCCTGCGCGGCGAGGACTACGAGCTGCACATCAAAGGCACCGACGAGCTGCGCGTTCGCCAGGACTCGGTGATGGCCGAGGCGTGCAACGCCAGCTTCCAGGTCCACCTCCAGGTCACGCCGAGCGAGTTCGCCAACGCCTACAACGTCGCCCAGGCGCTGAGCGGCCCGACCCTGGCGAGCGCCACCAACTCGCCGCTGCTGTTCGGCAAACGGCTCTGGGCGGAGACGAGGATCGCCCTGTTCGAGCAGTCGGTCGACACGCGGCGACCCGGCCATCACGTTCGCGAGCGTCCTGCTCGAGTGAGCTTCGGCGACGATTGGGTGGCGTCGTCGGTCGCCGAGCTGTACAAGGAGGACATCACCCGCTTTCGGCCGGTCCTCGCCCCGGACGAGTACGAGGATCCGCTGCAGCAGCTCGCCGCTGGGCGGATCCCGGAACTGCCCGCCCTGCGCCTGCACACCGGGACGGTGTGGCGGTGGAACCGGGCGTGCTACGGCATCTCCCACACGCCCGACGGCGACGTCCCGCATCTGCGCATCGAGAATCGGATCCTGCCGTCGGGGCCGAGCACGATCGACGAGATCGCCAATGCCGCCTTGTGGCTCGGGCTGATGTGCTCGGTGACCGAGGACCATCCCGAGATCAACCGATCGATCCCCTTCGAGCAGGCCCGCACGAACTTCGTGGCCGCCGCTCGCCAGGGTCTGTCATCGACGCAGACCTGGCTCGACGGCCACGAGTACCCGGCGGCGGCGTTGACGCTCGACATCCTGTTGCCGCTGGCCGCTCGTGGCCTCGAGTCGCAGGGCGTCGACAGCGCCGACGTCGGCAAGTACCTCGGCGTCATCGAACGACGGGTGCACTCCGGGCACACCGGATCGCGATGGATCCTCTCGTCGCTCAACGCGATGCGCAACCAGGGCAGCGCCGGGCAGCGCTTGAACAGCCTGACGGCGGCGATGGTCAGCCGGCAGCGCGGTGGCACGCCCGTCGCCGAGTGGACCGCCGCGAACCTCGACGAGGGCGGCCAGTGGCAGCACAACTTCGTGACGGTCGAACAGCTGATGACGACGACCGACCTCGTGTCGGTGGCACCGGACGACCCCGTGGAGCTCGTCGCCAATCTGCTCGACTGGCACCGCATCCGTCAGGTCCTCGTCGAGGAGAGCGACGGCACGCTGGTCGGGCTCGTGTCCTATCGGGCGATCCTGCGTCTCGTCGCCCATGGCACGGACATCTCCCAGCTCACCGTCGCCGAGGTGATGAAGCGCGAGCCCGTGTGTGTCCCCCCGGACATGGCGCCGTTGCGAGCCCTCGAGGTGATGCGCCAGTTCGGGATCGGCGCGCTGCCCGTGGTGTCTGACGGTCAGCTGATCGGCATCGTCACCGAGCACGACTTCTTCAACGTCGCCGGGATGCTGCTCCTCGAACAGCTCGACCAGTCCCAACGCACCGACGACTGAACGCGCGACCCACCCGAGAACGACCGATGGGTGTTTAGGGGACCGTTCCGTCCCCTAAACACCCATCGGTGCGATGAGGTCGGCGAGCACCCGGGCGATCGGCCAGGCGCCGTCGGACGTGTTGGAGATCACGGTGCACGTGAGATCGCGTGTCGGGTCGTGGGCGGACCACAACGACACGCCGGTGTCTCCACCGACGAGGAGGACGGCGTCGCCGGTCTCGTGCAGCCAGAAGCCGAGGCCGTAGCGCATCGACTCCGCGGGTACCGCGCTACGCGGCCGGGTCATCTCGCCGACCCAGTCCATCGACACGATGCGGCCGCCGAACAGCGCCGTCCACAGGGCCCGGAGGTCTGCGACCGTCGTGTAGACGCCGCCGTCACCGTTGCCGCGCACTGGCAGGTGGAAGACGTTGCTGCGCCAGTGTCCGTCCACGTCGAGGTAGCCGACAGCGGTTCGCCCGGGCAGCTCGTCGGAGCGCAGGAACTCGGTGTCGATCGTCCCCGCCGGCGCGCACACGCGTTGGGCGACGAGGTCGTGGTACGGCACGCCAGACGCCCGTTCGGCGATCAGGGCGAGCACCATGTAGCCCCCGTTGCAATAGGAGAACTGCTCGCCGGGCGGGAACTTCGTCGGAAACCCGTCGAGCACCACCACGAAGTCCTCGGTGCCCACCAATCGCTGGACCGGCACCGGCATGAGGTAGTCGTTGCGGTCCGTCTCGACGTCCTCGTCGAGGTAGTCGCCGATCCCCGAGCGATGGGCGAGCAACTGCTCGACGGTGACCGCGTCGTCGATGAGCGGGAGGTCGTCTCCGAGCAGCGACCTTGCCGTCGTCGCCAGGTCGAGCGTGCCGTCTTCGATCAGCGTGACGACCGCCAGGGCGGTCAGACCCTTGGTGCCGCTGGCGGTGGCGAACCTGGTGTCGGGGGTGTTGGCGATGCCCCACCGGCGGTCGGCGTCGCCGTAGGCGGCGAGCAGCTCGGTGTCAGCGCCCCGGTCGACGCGGACCACGCCGGAGAACGCCGATTCGGTGGCGACCCGATCGACGGCTGAGTGCGTGTTCATGGGGTGTCGCCAGTCTGGCGGTGTTGGTGCTCCTCGAGCGAGACGATTACGTCCGAGCGCTGGGCGTCGACGAGCGGGGCGGTGGGAATCTCGACGTCGGGCATCTTGCGCACGACCCGCTTGGGCCAGGCGCGCATCAAGAACTCGAGCTGCGACTCGCCGGCGTCTTCGCTGTCGTGAGCGAGGGTGCGCAGGCGCGCCAGCCGATCACGTCGGGTGATGCTCCACGGCCCGAAGCGCAGCGACGCGTAGCACAGCCCGCCGACGACGATCGGCAGGAAGAACTGGCTGATGCGGTACACGCCGACACCCAAGACGGCGTTGGCGCGAGTCAGGCCGAAGCCGACGAGCGTCGGGATGTACACCCACTCGACGATCCCCAGGCCGCCCGGGGTGATCGGGATGACACCGATGACGTTGGCCAACCCGAAGGCGACGAACAGCGCGTCGGGATCCAGCGTGCCGCCGAAGGCGCGCAGGAACACCCACAGCGAGGCGGCGTCGAGCGTCCAAGCGAGGGCCGCCCAGCCGATGACCCTGCGCAGCAATTGTTTGTCGTCGAGGAGGTCCTCGACGCGGGTGCCGACCTGCCGCACGGCGGCGGTGGCCTTGTCCCCGTTCCAGCGGAACTTCTTGGCGACCGCCCGGACGATCCGCTCCGCCCTGGCCTGGCCGTGGATCAAGCCGACGACGATGCCGACGGCGACGAGCATCACGACCACGCCGGCGAGGGCGGCGACGACGTAGAGGCCGTTGGCGCCACGGAGCGGGATGGAGATCAGCAAGGCGACCCACAGCATCACGTTGAGCACGACGGCCGAGCCGATCCCGGCGGTCGCCATCGCGAACCCGGCGTCGGCGCCGCGCACTCCTGAGAGGGTCAGCAGGCGGTAGCCGAGCGCCGAGCCGGCGGCGTTGCCGGCGGGAACGATGTAGGTCAGCGCCTTCGAGCTCATCCCGATGCGGAACATGCGCATCGGGGTGATGTCGTGGCCGGCGTCGCCGAGCGCGGCGCGGGTGAGGAACGCGTATGCCCACCACGAGCCGACCTGCAGGCCGATGCCGAAGAACAGCAGCAGCGGCTGGACGTCGATCAACTCCGACGCTGCCCGCCGGAAGCCAGGGATCAGCGGAAGGATGAAGAAGTAGAAGACGACGACGAACAGCACCGTCTTGATGCCGACGTGCACGGGCCTGAACGGCTTGCGCGGTGTGGGAGCTGACGGATCGCGCAGGATCGGTGGCAGTTCGCCGGTCTCGAAAAGGCGGGGACTGGGCGTCCGCTGCTCAACCCGCTCCGCGGTCACGCCCCCTTGCTACACGATCCGACGCGAAACCAAACAGCATCGGCCCCCGCCCCAGCACGACCGATGGGTGTTTAGGGGACCGTTCCGTCCCCTAAACACCCATCGGTCGGTCGGCCCGGGGTCACAGGAAGCTGGTGTCGACCTCCTGGCCGGCGAGCACCGCTCCGGCGAGGGTGAACGTGTCGAGCTTGACGCCAAAGTGCTGGGTCAGCGTGTGGAGGTCGCGCAGCCGGCGCTGCAGCGGGCTGCTGCTGTACAGGGCGGTGCCGCCGCCCGCTCGATACGCCATGTCGACCACTTCGGCCGCCGTCTCGACGACCCACGTCGTCGTGCTGCGCAACTGGGCCCGCGTTCGATCGTCGAACTCGGCGCTGGCGAGCGCCATCTGCCACGACTCGGCGGCGGCGTCGAAGAGCGTTGTCCGGGCCGCCCGCAGGGCCGCCGTGGCCCGACCGAGCTGGTTGCGGAACAGCGGGTTGGCCGCCAGCTCCGACTCGGCGAACATCGACCGCTTGCTGGCGGCGAGTTCGATGATCTCGGCGAGCGCTCCACCGGCGATGCCTACCGCCACGGATCCGAACGCCATCGTCGACAGGCACAGTTCGGGGATCCGGATCAGCGGGAAGTCGAGCTCCGAGGGCTCGAAGATCGAGAACGATCGATCGGCGGGCACGAACACGTCCGTCACCGTGAAGTCGTGGCTGCCGGTGCCACGCATCCCCATCGTCGTCCACGTGTCGACGATCTCGACCTCGGCGGCCGGAAGCACCATCATCCGCAGCGGCGGCATCCGCCCGTCGTCGATCAGGCAATGGGCGAGGAACCACTCGGCATGTCGGCACCCGCTGGCGAACGACCATCGGCCGCTGGCCCGATAACCGCCGTCGACGGGCGTCGCCCTACCCATCGGATTGAACGTCCCGGCGCTGATCACGTCCGGGCCCGAGGCGTACACGGCGTCGAACGACGCCCCCGGCAGGTGTCCGAGCAACGCCGGCGCCGCCGCGCCGATCATCACCGTCCAGCCCACCGACCCGTCGGCCTTGGCCAGCTCCTCGAGCACTGCGAGGGCGTCGTTGAAGGCGAGCTCGTCGCCGCCGTGACTACGAGGAACGAGCGCCCGGAAGCACCCGGCGGTCACGAGGTCATCGACGAGATCGCGCGGCAACGTTCGCGCCTGCTCGAGCTCGTCGGCCCGCGCCGTGATCTCCGGCAGCAGGGCGCGTACCGCGTCGATCGTGGTCGGCCGTGTCGTCACCGTCATCGCAACACCTCGCGAAGCACGTCAAGGAACGCCTCCGGCTGCTCGAAGGCGGGATCGTCGGCAGCGTTCTCGACGACATGCAGCGGCCAGCCGAACCTCTGGCTGGCGAGCTCGGCGACGGCCAGTGGAGTGGCCAGGTCATGTCGGCCCCAGATCAACGTCGTCGGCGCAGCGATGCGCACGAGGTCTGCCTCCGGGATCGGGGCGCCGAACCGCTCGATCAGCGCGCCGGCAGCTTCCAACACCCCCGGAGTTCGCACCCGGTCGACGACGTAGGCGGCGAAGGCAGGCCACCCGTCGCCGACCCGATCGCGCACGGCGGCGGCGTCATACATGCAGAAGCTCATCAGCTCGTCGTAGGTCTCCTCGTTCGGTGCGGCGAAGAAGCTGTGGAGCGCCGCCCCGAATTGAGGTGCTGGCTCGAACCGTGCGAGGCCGAGCGTGTCGACGAGCACAAGTTGGCTGACGCGGTCTGGGTGGTCCACCGCGAAGCGGGCGGCGATCGCCCCACCGACAACTCGCCCGACGATCGCAGGTGGAGCCGCACAGGTCTCTTCGACGACGTCGGCGAGCCAGCGCAGGACGCTTGTCGTGGTGAGATCGACACCGCCTTGCGACTCGCCGTGACCCGGAAGATCCGGTGCGATGACGCGGTGCGACGCAGCAAGCCCGTCGACGATCGGAAGCCATCCCGCCGCCAACTCGGCGGGTCCGTGTAGCAGCACGACGGGTGGCCCCTCGCCGCATTCCAGCACGGCCGTCGAGAGCCCGGCGGCGATGATCCGGCGTTCGGCGACCCGACTGCTGGCGAGCAGCTGTTCCCGTGCCTCGGCGGCCACCGCCGGCCGATCGTAGAGAGGTGTGGACATGACGCGCTCCTTCTGTGGGGTCCACATCGAAGGTACGGATCGAGACCGGCGGGCGCATCGGGAGAACCACGCAACACGAGACGCGTGAGCGATGGGTAATTCTGTGTACGACCCGCCGTGGTTCGCCTGCCTGCAACGACAGCTGAGGGCGTCGATCTGGGCGGCCGAACGCCGGGAAACCGGACCGCGCGCCGCCCAGATCGTGGAGTGGACCGCAGGCCGCCCAGTTCGAGAACCGGGGGTCAGCCGGCGCGCGGCGAACCGCTCCGCAGCGCCGATCATCTCGGCGCCGCGGAGTGTGAGGGCGCGCAGTCTCCCTAGTGCTCGCCGGGCTCGAGCGGGATGCTCGGGTCGAAGAGCATCATGTGCGGGCCGGCTGGTCCCGTGGTCGTCTGCTTCTCGACGTCCATGAAGTCGACCCACGCGCTGCCGTCGGCGTTGAGCGGGGTGAGGTCGCCCGAGGCATCGACGTCGAACAGCCAGATCCCGTAGTCACTGTTGCGCGGGTCGCCGAAGTCGGGATCGTTGTCCCACGGGGTGAGCAGCGAGTTGGTGACGTAGAGGCGGCTGTTGTCCGGGCTCAGGCGCAGCATGTTGGGGTGCGGCACCGGGACCGTGACGCGAAGCGTCGGATTGAACGGGTCGCTGATGTCGAACCGCTGCACGCTGTTGCCGAACCAGTTCGACACGTAGAGGTCCTTGCCGTCGTACGACACGACCATGTCGACGGGAAGCTCGAGGCCGTCATCGGGCCCGAGCACCTGCTGGAACTCGAAGGTGCCGTCGCCGTCGTCGTCGTCGGCGAGCCACACGGCACTCGTGCCCGGCGCGTTGATGAACGCCCGCCGCACCCCTTCGTCGCCGATGAACCTGGCCATCAACGCCCCACTGTTGGCGCCCAAGTCGGCGCGTTGGACGACTTCTTCAGCATGGACGTCCCACACGGCGACCTCGGCACCGAGGCAGGCCGGGTCGATACCGGGCGCGCACTGCGCCGGCGAGCCGAAGGTCGTGCTGATGGCGAGTTCAGCGTCCGGCGTCATGGCGAAGTCGTACATGTAGGTAGTGCCGATGTCGCTCGAGTCGCGCTCCGGCCCGGGACCGAAGTAGTCGACGAACTCGCCGGTGCGGTCGTCGAGCTCGACGATGCCGCCGGGGTGGGTCGCGTCGGTTGCTGCGCCGATCATCGGCGCCAGAAGCCGGCCGTGCATCGACATCACGCCATGGGGCACGGCGTACCCGCTGTCGGCAGCGAGGTCTTCGTTCACGGCGCTGAGACTGATCGTCGACCCGTCGCTGCCCACGTCAAGAACGTGGATCCGATTGGAGAACAGACCCGGCACGATCAGCCGCTGCTGATCGGCTGAGTAGCCAAAGTGATGCAGCTCGTCACCTGGGTTGGGCATGTCGACACGATTGACGATCTCGCCGAAGTCGGGCTGTTCCGGGTCGGCGCCGATCACGGCGACGAAGTCGGGGTCGGTCGCGCTCTGGGCGATCGTGCTGACGTAGAGGAATCGCTCCTGCTGGACCTCGCCGTGCGCTCCTGCGGGCGTGGCTGCGAAGAGGGCCACCGGCGCCAGAGCGCCGGCCGCCAGGGCCAGCCGAGTCGTAGTGGTTCGTGTGGTCATGGGACTCACCTCCTGTGAGTGGATGGGGCTCAGCCCCAGCGGGGTTGTTCGTCGGGGTTGATGCCGAGGCTCAACTTGCCGACGAGCTCGTGGGTCAGCAGGCTGTTGCCCGGATGGATGCGCCCGAGGCGGGAATCGCGGAACAACTGCTCGATGCGGCTGCGCTTGAAGATTCCAGAGCCGCCGGTGAGGTCGAGTGCCGTGTCCACGACGGCGAACGCACGCGTCACGACGTCGTACTTGCAAGCGACGATCTTCGTCGGCCAATCGCCGCCGTGGTCGACTCCGTTGGCCCAGTCGTCGCACACCCGGTCGAGGTGGGCGTTGATCGCCTCGAGGTGGATGCGCATCTCGGCGACGTCGTGCTGCACGCCGGGGTGGTAGGCCATCGAGCGGGTCAGCGCCACGGAGGTGCGATCGTGGACCTTGGCGACGGTCTCGTCGTACGCTCGGCGGGCGATCGACGAGTACACGGCGGCGAACCCGAGGAGCGCCCAACCGAACAGGGCGACGTGGAACAGCCCAGCACCGGCGAATCCGGCAGGGCACACCAAGGTGACCGCCTCGTCGGGCACGAACGTGCGGTCGAGGATCGTGTCGTTCGACATCGTCGCCCGCATGCCGAGCGTGTCCCAGGTCTCCTCGATGCGGTAGTTCGGGGTGTCGCGGTGCAAGAAGGCGTGGACGACTTGCGGGTTGGCCGGGTCGCTGGTGTCCATGGCGTGAATCCCGAGATAGGTCCACACGGGCGACAGGCTGCCGAAGATCTTGTGCCCGGTGAACTCCCAGCCGCCCTCGACTCGCTCGGCCTTCGCCGACGAGAGCAGCACAGGTATGTCGTTGCCCGCTTCGCCGTGGCCGGCGGCGAAGACGTGGCCTTCTGCGGCCTTGCGCAACACCCAGTCGCCCGACGGATCGCCGGCCCGGTGCAGGTCGGCGCACAGCCCGACGAAGTAGTGGTGCATGTTGACGGCGACCGCGGTCGCCGGGGCGACGTAGGCGATGCGCCGCTGCAGGCGGTTGATCTCGGCGAGGTTCAGCCCGAGTCCACCGAACTCCTCCGGTACCGAGGCGAGCAGGTAACCGCTCGCCCGTAGCTCTTCGAAGTCCTCGGTGAAGAATTCGTTGTTGCGGTCGTACTGCGGTGCCCGCTCGTCGAAGCGGGCGAGCATTTCATCGGTGACGAGTTGGTCGGCGCTGATCGTTGGTTGGACGGTTGCCGTCATCGTGTCCTCCTTGAAAGTAGCTATTCGGTCGATCGACCGATTGAGCCATACTGCGCACGAGATGGAGGCCTGTCAACCGATTTCCCAAGCACCGAAAACCGACCCGAACGTGCACGAATCGTTGACACGTCGCCTGATCTGGTGTGATACTCCTATCGGTCGGTCGACCGAAAGGGGAGCTGGTGACGGCGAACGAGATCGGTACGAAGGAGGCGATCGTCGATGCCGCCCGACGGTGTTTGCTCGCCGAGGGCTACGCCGCGATGTCGACGCGCAAGGTGGCCACCGAAGCAGGCGTGCCGCTGTCGCAGGTCCACTACCACTTCGGTTCCAAGGGCGGCCTGGTGCTCGCCCTGCTCGAAAGCGAGGACCGTCGCCTCCTCGCCCGCCAGGCCGCGATGTACTCCGAGGAGGCGCCGCTGTGGAAGCGTTACGAGCAGGCCTGCGACTTCTTCGAGGATGACCTCGAGTCGGGCTACGTGCGCGTCTTGCAGGAGATGATCGCGGCAGGATGGTCGACGCCCGCGATCGGCGACAAGGTGCGGGCGATGCAGCAAGCTTGGTACGAACTGCTCACGGACGTGGCGAACGAGGCCGCCCGACGCTTCGGAGGGCTCGGTCCGTTCGCCCCGGCGGAGGTCGCCACGTTGATCGGCGTCTCGTTCATCGGCGCCGAGTCGCTGTTGCTGCTCGGCTTCGACCGTCACCAGTTGCCGATCCGCGCTGCATTGCGTCGTGTCGGCCAGTTGATACGCGAGTTCGAGGAGGCGTCGCCGTGAGGGCTCGCCAGCCGGACGAGTCCGGCCGCGTCGTCGTCGACGATGGCGTCGGTGTCCACTGGGAACGCTACGGCGACGGCGAGCCGACGATCCTGCTGTTGCCGACGTGGTCGATCGTCCCGTCGCGGCACTGGAAGTTCCAGATTCCGTTCCTCGCCCGCCGGCATCGGGTGATCACGTTCGACGGACGCGGCTCGGGCCGTTCCGATCGCCCCGCCGGCGCCGAGCACTACGGCCACGAGGTGTTCGCCAACGACGCGATCGCCGTGTTGGACGCGACAGGTACGGATCGGGCGGTGCTCGCGGCGCTGTCGTGCGGCACGCTGTGGGGCGTCCAGGTCGCCGCAGATCTGCCCGACCGTGCGCTCGGCCTCGTCTCCATCGGACCGTCGGTGCCGCTGACGCCAGGCCTCCCCGAACGCAGCGTGTACCCGTTCGCCGATCCGCTCGACGTCACGGACGGCTGGGCGAAGTACAACGAACACCATTGGCGACGCGACTACCGCGACTTCCTCGAGTTCTTCGCCGGGCGTGTGTTCACCGAGACGCACAGCACCAAGCACATCGAGGACTTCGTCGGCTGGGGAATGGAGATCGAGCCAGCGACGCTGATCGCTTCGGAGTACGGACTCGACACGTGCGGCCGAGAGAGCTTCCGCTCGGTCTGCGAGCGGGTCAGCTGCCCGGTGCTCGTGATCCACGGCGACGCCGACGCCATCCGCCCCTATGCCGCCGGGGTGGCGCTCGCCGCAGTCACCCGTGGCTCGTTCGTCACCATCGCCGGCGGCGGGCACATCCCGCTCGCCCGCGATCCCGTCATCATCAACCGGCTGATCGAGGAGTTCGTCGACATGGTTCATCCAACCCCGTCGCAGCGCACGTGGGTGCGCGCCGCCCGGCGTCCCAAGCGGGCGTTGTACATCTCTTCACCGATCGGGCTCGGCCACGCCTTGCGCGACGTGGCCATCGCCGCGGAGTTGCGCAAGCACCATCCCGACCTGCAGATCGACTGGCTCGCCCAGCACCCGGTCACCAAGGTGCTCGAGGACCGTGGCGAACGGGTCCACCCGGCGTCGGCCTGGCTGGCCAACGAATCGGCGCACGTCGAGGACGAGTCCGCCGAGCACGACCTGCATGCCTTCCAGGCGATCCGCCGGATGGACGAGATCCTCGTCAACAACTTCATGGTCTTCAACGACATCGTCACGGACGAGCACTACGACCTCGTCATCGGCGACGAGGCCTGGGACGTCGACTACTTCCTCCACGAGAATCCGGAGCTCAAGCACTTCGAGTTCGCCTGGATGACCGACTTCGTCGGGTGGTTGCCGATGCCCGACGGTGGCGATCACGAGGCCGCCCTGACCGCCGACTACAACGCCGAGATGATCGAACAGCGGGCCCGCTACCGGCGCCTGCGTGATCGCTCGATTTTCGTCGGCGATCCCGACGACATCGTGCCGGACCGGTTCGGACCGGATCTGCCGGCGATTCGCGAGTGGACCGCCGACAACTTCGAGTTCGCCGGCTACGTCACCGGCTTCGACCCGGCCGAGTTCGCCGATCGCGACGCCTTGCGCGCCGAACTCGGCTACCACGCCGACGAACTGGTGTGCATCGTGACCGTCGGCGGGTCGGGGGTGGGCGAGAACCTGCTGCGCCGAGTCGTCGACGCCATCCCGACCACCCGGCGACTGGTCGACGACGTGAAGTTCGTCGTCGTTTGCGGACCGCGGATCGACCCACGCTCGCTCCCCCGTCGCAAGGGCGTGTCGTACCGCCGCTACGTTCCCCAGCTCTATCGCCACCTCGCGGCGTGCGACCTCGCCGTCGTGCAAGGCGGGTTGACGACCTGCATGGAATTGACGGCCAATCGCCGCCCGTTCGTATACGTGCCGCTGCGCCATCACTTCGAGCAGAACTTCCACGTCCATCACCGCCTCGAGCGCTACGGCGCCGGGCGCCGTCTCGACTACGACGATGCCGCCGACCCCGACAGCCTGGCCAAGGTGATCGCCGACGAGATCGGCCGCGAGGTCGACTACCGGCCGGTGGAGACCGGTGGTGCGGCGCGGGCCGCCGCGTCGATCGCCGAGTTGGTGTAGCGGCCCATGCGAGCACGGCGGCCGGATGCGAGCGGGTTTGTCGAGCGCGACGGCGTCTCCCTGCACTACGAGGTGTTCGGCGGCGGCGGGCCGACGATTCTGTTGTTGCCGACGTGGTCGATCGTCCCGTCGGGCCATTGGAAGTTGCAGGTCCCGTACCTCGCCCGTGACCACCGCGTCGTCACCTTCGACGGACGGGGCAGCGGCCTGTCGGATCGACCCGTCGAACCAGCCGCTTATCGGGACGAGGAGTACGCAGCCGACGCGGTGGCGGTGCTCGACGCAATCGGTGCCGACCGGGCGGTCCTCGTCGCCCTGTCCAGCGGCGCCACGTGGGCCGTGCACCTCGCCGCCAAGCATCCCGACCGTGTTGACGGTCTCGTGGCCGTCGGGCCGGCATGTGCGTTCAGGATCCCCCACCCGGACCGCCAGTCGATCGACTGGTTCGGCATCGTCGAGTCCCCAGATGGCTGGGCGAAGTACAACCGTCGCTACTGGGTGGAAGGTGGCTACGACGACTTCCTGCACTTCTTCTTCGGCGAGATGTTCCTCGAGCCACACTCGTCCAAGCAGATCGAGGACGGCGTGAACTGGGGCCGGGAGGTCGAGCCGGCAACGCTCGTGGCGACGAACGATGCCGCCCGGCACGGAGGCGGCGGAGTGGCGCCCGAATCGATCGAGGAGCTGTGCGGGCGCGTACGTTGCCCGGTACTGGTCGTCCACGGAGTTGCTGATCCGATCATCCCGATCGCCGTCGGCGCACGCCTCGCCGAGCTCACCGGCGGCTCACTGGTCAGGATCGAGGGGGGCGGTCACGGCCCCCACGTCCGCGACCCTGTCTTCGTCAACGGCTTGATCGTGGAATTCGTCGAATCCGTCACCATGCGAGCAGTGGCGGCGGACCGGTGAGGGCGCGGGAGCCGGATGCCAGCGGATTCGTCGAGCGCGGCGCCGTGCAGGTGTGGTGGGAGCGCTTCGGCGATGGCGACCCGGCGATCCTGTTCTTCGGTGGAGACACGATCGTCGACTCGAGGATGTGGAAGGCACAGGTCCCGTGGCTCGCCCAGCGGCACACCGTCGTCACGTTCGACCCGCCGGGCAACGGACGTAGCACGCGAACCACGGATCCGGCCGCCTTCGCCGACGACGAACTCGTCGGTTTCGCGCTGGCCACGCTGGAGGCGGCTGGCGTCGAGAGCGTCGTCGCCGCGGGCGTGTGCAGCGGCGCCGGGCTTTCCCTGCTCTTAGCCGCGGAACACCCCGACCGTGTCGCCGGCGTGGTGGCGATCAACCCCGGCCTGATGCTGACGCCACGCCATCCGCACCGGATGCCGAACGGCTTCGACACGGTCCTCGAGACCGACGAAGGGTGGGCCAAGGAGAACCGCCACTACTGGCAACGCGACTGGCGGGGATATGCCGAGTTCTTCTTCGGTGAGATGTTGCCCGAGCCGCACTCCACCAAGCAGCACGAGGATGCCGTCGCGTGGGCGTGTGGCACGACGGTCGACGTGATGCTGGCCGACATGGCCTGCGCCGAACCGACACCTCGGGCGGAAGCTGGGACCGCCGCCGAGTTGTGCCGTCGAGTGCGCTGCCCGGTGCTCGTGATCAACGGCGACCACGACAGGTGCCAGCCACCCGAGCGCAGCGCCCTCGTCGCCGAGCTCACCGGCGCTGAGCTGGTCGTGTTGGAGGGCGCCGGACATCTCCCCCACGCCCGCGACCCGGTGAGGGTCAACCTGGAGATCGACCGCTTTCTGCGCCGTGTCCGTGTCAGGGGGCGACGCGGCGGCGGATCGCCACGAGAGCACCGCCGGACAGCGTGAGCAGGGACGCCAGGACGATCAGCCCGGGCACCATCGAGGAGCCGGTCGCCGGCAGCAGGGTCCCCGAGCTGTCGACGCACGCTCCGACGGCCGGCGCCCCGCCGCCACCGATTGCCGCCTGGGGACGTGTACACACGAGTCGGTGGGTCGACGAACACCGGTGGTGCGGCCCGGGCGACCCCACCGTCCGGGATGACCAGAGCCGCCGCGGCGACTGCGGTCATCACCACACCGATCGGAGCCCACCGTGTTCTGTTCACCCGCCCGATCAAAAGGCAATCGTCTGAAGGAATCCTGAAGGTAGCTCGTTCTGGTCAGCTGACTCACCGGTTGTGAGCCCTTCGGCTGACGCAAACGTGGCGGCGACGACCTCGCCGATGACGATGACGCAGGGGCTGGGCAGCGCGACCGGGTGACCGGCGAGCGATGCGAGGTCGCCGTGGCCGATCGCCTGGTCAGCGCACGACGCCGCAGCGATGACGGCGATTGGGGTGGCGGGGTCCATTCCAGCGCTGAGCAGCCGCGCCGCGACGGATGGGCCGGTTGTCGCGGCCATCAGCACGACGAGCGTGCCGGGCGCCGCGGCCAACGACGCCCAGTCGTTGTCGCCGTCGACGCGATGTCCGCTGACGATCGTCACCTGGCCGCTCACGCCCCGCTCCGTGACGGCGACCCCGGCCAGCTCCGGCGCGGCGAGCGACGACGACACGCCCGGAACCAACTCGACGTCGAATCCCGCAGCGTGGGCCGCTCGGACCTCCTCGACGCCGCGCCCGAAAACGAACGGGTCACCGCCCTTCAACCGCACGACCCGGAACCCGGCACGATACGACGTCACGAGCAGCCGCTCGATCTCGTCCTGCCGGCAGCCGCGCCCCTTGGCCTTGCCGACGTCGACGAGGCGGCAGCCCGGTCGGGCCAGCGTCAGGACGTCGGGGCCGACAAGCCAGTCGTGGAGCACGACGTCGGCAGCCGCCAGCAGCTCGGCGCCACGCCGGGTCAGCAGGCCTGCATCGCCCGGCCCGGCGCCGACGAGGGCGGCCCACGGTGCGGTGGCTGGATCGACTCGGTACACGGCGGCGGCGCTGAATCGCACACTGTCGACCGTATGGGTCGGGGTTCGCCGGCGTGTTGCGACCCGATCATCAACTCATGACCGTTCCCTCACAGCGCCGCCAGCCCGTCGGTGAGCCGATCGTGCGGCCGACGAAACCCACCTGAAAAACGTCATCCCTAGCGTCGCCCCGCATGAGCGCGCCGAACATCCCTGCCGCCAAACGCCAAGGTCTTCCCGTCGATCTCGCCCGCCTGGCGACCGACGGCGACGACTGGCTGTCGCCCGAGGAGCGCTACGCGCTCGAAGACCCATGGCGTCTGCGCCCAGCTCCAAGAGCACATGTTCATGGTGCGCGTCCGGGTCCCCGGCGGTCGCATCTCGACGGACCACGCTCGTCAGGCCGCCCGCCTGGCCGGCAAGCACGCTGCCGACTGGTTGCACATCACGACCCGCCAGAACCTCGAGATCCACTGGGTGACAGACCTCGCCGTCCCTGCCCTGCTCGACGACCTCGACGCCGTCGGCTTGTCCACGAGGTCGGCGTGCGGCCACACGATCCGCAACGTGATGGCGTCGGAGGACGCCGGCACCGGATTCGACGAGCCGTTCGATTGCCTGCCCGACGCCCGGTTGATCTCCGCCACCCTCGTGGCCCGATCGGCCGAGCTCAACGTGACGCTGCCGAGCCGCCTGAACATCGCCCTCGGCGGCTCGCCGCGGTGCCAGGACGATGCCCTCGTCAACGACATCGGACTCGTCTCGACGGTGCGCGACGGGGTTGCCGGCTACCGCCTGTGGGCCGGCGGAAGCCTCGGCAAGGCGCCGTCGCTCGCTGTCGAGCTGTCGCCGTTCGTCGCCCGCGACGACGTCCTCGCGGCGGTCGAGGCGATCATCGACGTGTTCGTCGCCCACGGCGCATTCGACGACCCGACGAAGGGTCGCCTGAAGTTCCTCGTGGCGACGCTCGGCGAGGAGCAACTGCGCGCCCTGTGGGGCGAGGCGCTGGAGTCCGCACGGCACCGGCCGCGGGCAACGATGCCGCCGATCGAGGTGCTCCCCGAAGACGAGCGCCAAGCGGTACTCGCCCTCAGCCCCCCGGGCGGCTGGAGCGTGGGTGTCCGTCCACAGCGCACCCCCGGGCTCGCCTCGTTGACCGTCGACGTGGTCCTCGGCGACGTCGGGGCGGCCGACATCGGGCTGATCTGCGATCTCGCCGATCGCCACGCCGGCGGGATGCTGACGCTCACTCGCGACCAGAACATCACGCTGCACAACGTGGCCCTCGGCGACGTGTCGACGGTGCGCCAGGGCCTCGCCGGTGGTGGACTCCACGTGCTCGGCGAGGGCGGCACCGCGGACATCAGGGCATGCACCGGTTCGGCGGTGTGCGCCCTCGGGATCACCGATGCCCCGGGTGCCGGCCACGGCCTCGCCGGCCGCCCTTCGTTGCTGCGCAACTCCGCGCTGCGGGTGTTCGTGTCGGGGTGCCCCAACTCCTGCGCCCAGCACCAGATCGCCGACATCGGTCTGGCCGGCTCGAAGGTGCGCGTCGCCGGGCGCACCGTCGACGGTTACCAGGTTTTCCTCGGTAGCGAACTCGACCAGCAGCGCATCGGCGAGGTCGTCGGGCGGGTTGCTGCCACCGACCTCGGCGACGCCATCGATGCCATCGTCGGCTCGTGGGAAGCGCTGCGCCACGGTCGCGAGTCCCTCGGCTCGACCGTCCGGCGCGTCGGGCTCGACTCCTTCGCCGCCCAGATCGGCGGGGCCCTCGAACGGCGCTGGGCGAGCGGACCGGAGCCGAGTTTGGTCGATCCTCCCACGACGATCGTCGATGTCGTGTCCCGCCCGTCGCGAGCCGCATAGTCCGTCCACCCCGTCACGAGAGGAACCCCAAGATGCCTATTCCGATCTCCGAAGCGCTCGACGACACGGCCGCCGCCGCTTCCGCCAAGGCGGCGGCCGTGTCCGACCTGCCTCGCTACCTCGCATCATCCGCCCTGGCGGGCGTGTATGTCGGCTTGGCGATCGTGTTGCTCGTGTCGGTAAGTGCTCCGCTCGTCGCCGCGGGATCGGGCGCCGCACGGCTCGTCCAAGGCGCGGTGTTCGGGCTCGCCCTGACCCTCGTGATCTTCGCCGGCGCCGAGCTGTTCACCGGCAACGTGATGTTCATGCTGCACGGCTGGTGGCGCGGGGTGACCGGCCCGCAACGGGTCGCCGCCGTCGCTGTCGCGTCGCTCGCCGGCAATCTCGCCGGTTCGTTGCTGCTGGCCGCAGCCGTCCACGCCGGAGGGACGTTGTCGGGCGCGGCGTCCGACCTCGTCGCCACGATCGTGACGACGAAGGATGCCGCGGGCGGACCGCAGCTGTTCTGGCGAGCGGTGCTGTGCAACGCCCTCGTGTGCCTGGCGCTGTGGATGGCTGCCCGCACCCGATCGGACGGCGCCAAGCTGGCCCTCGTGTGGTGGGCGCTGCTGGCGTTCATCGGATCCGGGTTCGAGCACTCGATCGCCAACGCCACGACGTTCTCGCTCGCCGCCCTCGACGGCTCGATCGGTTGGTCGGCGCTCGGACGCAACCTGGCCTGGACGATCCCTGGCAACATCGTCGGCGGCGGCTTGGTGGTCGGACTGGGCTACGCCTGGCTCGGTGGCAACCGGGCCCGTGTGGCCGCTGCAGCGACGGCCACGTCGCCGGCGCAACTGGGCGTCGCCGTCACCGCCTCGTCGGCCGAGGGTGCTGCCGCCTGACTACATCTTCAGAAACCTCCCCGAAACACCACCTCGCCACAATGGGCGCGGTGAGCACCCCGCCGGCGCAACCGCTGCGCGGCTACACCGTCGGCATCACCGGGCACCGGCGATGGCAGGAGCAGGCCGAGATGCTGTCGCGGCGCGGCGCCAAGGTGCTCCACGGGCCGACGATGTCGACCACCCTGCTCGGCGACGTCGACGCCACGATCGCCGCCACCCAGACGGTGATCGACGACGGCGCCGACATCGTCGTGCTCACCACCGGCATCGGTGTGCGGTCATGGTTCGCCGCGGCAGAGTGCGCCGGATTGGACGACCCGCTGCGGGCCGCTCTCTCGGGGTCGGTCGTGATCGCTCGCGGCCCCAAGGCCGAGCAGGCGGCGATGGCCGTCGGCCTCGACGTGTCATGGCGGGCAGCGAGCGAGACGAGCGTCGAGATCGGCGACCGGCTGGCGGCCGACGGCGTGACCGGCAGGCGCGTGGTCGTGCAGCGCGACGGTGGTGCGCCGCTGCTCGCCGAGCGGCTCGGCGATCTCGACGCCGCGAGGGTGGTGGACGTCCCGATCTACCACTGGACGCTCCCGGACGATCCCAGCCCGGCTCGACGCCTGCTCGATGCCGCCAGCCGCCGGCAGGTCGACGCCGTGACGTTCACCTGCCAGTACGCCGTGCACAACGCCTTCGAGCTCGCCGCCGACGAAGCCGGTCTCGCCGATGCCCTGGCCGGGGACGTCCTCGCCGTCGCCATCGGCCCCGTGACGGCGGCCGCCCTGCGCGCCCACGGGGTGACGCGGGTGGTCGAGCCGCCGCGCAGCCGGATCGGCTCGATGGTCCGGGCGCTCAGCGGCGTGCTCGCCGATCGGCGCACGTTGCTCGCGTTCGACGGCCACCACGTCAGCTGGCAGGGCGACACGCTGGCCTTCGACGACGGCCGGCACGTCGAGCTGACGACCGGGGAGCGGCGCCTGCTCGCGGTCCTCGTCGATCGTGCGCCGGCGGTCGTGCCGCGGTCGCGGCTGACCGACGCGGGGTCCAACGACCACGCCGCCGAGGCAGCCGTCGCCCGGCTGCGCGCCAAGCTCGGCCCGCTGGGCGCCGGGATCCGAACGATCCGCCGGCGCGGCTACGCCTGCACCCTGGAGCGGCCGACGGTCAGGTCAGATGAACGCGCCCTCAGCAGCGCGCCCACCTGACATCGGGTTTCCCGCCAAATCTGGCGACAACCGATGGGTGTTTAGGGGACGGAACGGTCCCCTAAACACCCATCGGTCGCTGCGTCCGAGGCAGGACCGTCGGTTACCCGTGGGTAGATTCGCCGGTCATGCATGCTGACCTGTCGGCGGCCGCCGACGTCGTTGCCGCTGTCGACCGGGTCGTGGCCGGCGGCGTCGGGGCCCTGCAGGTGGCCGGTGGGCCTGACGCCGCCCCGGTGCTCGCCTACGACGTCGCCCACGCTGCGGCAGGCGCGGCGACTGCGAGCGTGCTGCTCGATTACGGCGCCAAGGGCGACGTCGAAGCAGCGATCGCCTGCGCCTTCGCCGCCGATGTCGCCCATGAGCTGTGCTGGCGCGTTCTCGGTCGTGAGGCGTTGTGGGGGGACAGCGCTCGCGCTGTCGACGATGTGCTCCCGCAGCTCGCCCCGTTTCGGGACCCCGAATTCCTCGCCGCCCTCGCCGAGACGCCCGGTCCGCGGCATCTCGACGGCGACCTGGAGATGGTCCAGGACACGTTTCGCGCCTTCGCCGCCAACGTGGTCGCCCCGCACGCCGAACACGTCCACCGCACGAACGGCGACGTGCCCGAGGAGGTGATCTCGGGCCTCGCCGAGCTGGGAGCGTTCGGGCTGTCCGTGCCGTCCGAGTACGGCGGATTCTCGGAAGGTGGAGACAGCGAGTACGTCGCGATGGTCGTCGCCACCGAGGAGCTCAGCCGGGCAAGCCTGGGCATCGGCGGGTCGTTGATCACCCGACCGGAGATCCTCAGTCGGGCCCTCGTCAAGGGCGGCACCGAGGCGCAGAAGCAGCACTGGCTGCCGCAGCTGGCGAGCGCCGAGGTGATGGCGGCCGTCGCCGTCACGGAGCCCGACTTCGGCAGCGATGTCGCCGCGATCAAGGTGATGGCGAGCCCGGCCGACGGTCCCGACGGTGCCCCGGGGTACCTCATCAACGGGGTCAAGACGTGGTGCACGTTCGCCGCCAGGGCGGACGTCCTGATGCTCCTCGCCCGCACCGACCCGGATCGCTCGAAGTCCCACCGCGGGCTCAGCCTGTTCATCGTGCCCAAGCCGCGCGGTGACGGCCACGGTTTCCTGTTCACCCAGGACGCCGTCGGCGAGCGGATCGGCAGGATGGAAGGGCGGCCGATCGACACGATCGGCTACCGCGGGATGCACAGCTACGAACTCGCCCTGGAGGACTGGTGGGTGCCGGCCGACAACCTGATCGGCGGCGCCGACGGCCTCGGACGCGGCTTCTACTTCCAGATGGAGGGCTTCGAGAACGGCCGGCTGCAGACCGCGGCGCGGGCGATCGGTGTGATGCAGGCCGCCTACGAGGCGGCCCTCGACTACGCCCGCAACCGCAACGTCTTCGGCACGAACCTCATCGACTACCAGCTGACCCGGGCGACGCTCGGACGCATGGCCGTCCTGATCCAGGCGGCTCGCCAGAGCGCCTACCACGTGGCGACGCTGATGGCCAAGGGTCAGGGAGCGACCGAGGCGAGCATGATCAAGGCCTACGTGTGCAAGGCCGCCGAGTGGGTCACCCGCGAGGCGATGCAGATTCACGGCGGGATGGGCTACGCCGAGGAGTTCGCCGTCAGCCGCCTGTACCTCGACGCCCGCGTGCTGTCGATCTTCGAGGGCGCCGACGAGACGCTGTGCCTCAAGGTGATCGCCCGCCGCCTGGTCGCCTGAGGTCGATCGAGGCGGCGTTCGGTCACTTCGCGATAGCGCGAAGTCGCCGGTTCCCGCGGCTGCGAGAACCGGCGATCCGCTGCTAGATCGAGGAGCTCAGGCCTCGGTCTCTTCGACCTCGGACTCCTCGGTGACGACCGACTCCTCGGTGACGATCGACTCGACGGTGGTCTCTTCGACCTCGGACTCCTCGGTGACGACCGACTCCTCGGTGACCTCGGAGTCTTCGACGACAATGTCGGTGGTGTCAGAGCCGCCGTCGTCGTCGTCGTCGTCGCCGCAGGCGGCGAACGCGAGAACACCGACAGCACTGAGGGCAAGCAGTTTCTTCATGGCCGCAGACTACCCAGTTTGTAACAGTTGTATGCGTTCTACTCGACGGTTTCGCGCGAACTCGACAACAGCTCGGCGACCTCGCCAATCCGCTCGAACGGCGCGCCGACGTGGTCGTCGAACGGATCGAGGAGCACCGGGCGCAGGCCGGCGGCGGTGGCAGCAGCGATGTCGATGGTCACCGAGTCGCCGACGTAGATGATCCGGGCCCGATCGATGCCTGCGAATTCTTGGGCGGCGTGGTCGAAGATCGCCGGATCGGGTTTGGCGACACCGACGAGATGGCTGTCGACGACGCAGCGCACGCCGACCCCGTCGCCGTCGCCGACCTGGCAGATCCCAGTGCTCGACAACGTGCCGGCAATCTGCCCGCTGGCGTTGGACACGACGCCGAGGGGCACGCCGAGGTCGCAGAGCAGACGGAGCCCACGCACCGATTCGGGGATCGGCCAGCACCACAGCTCGGGAGTCCGCCGGACCCCCAGGGCGGCCGCGGCGTCCCCCGCCCGATCATCGTCGACTCCGACGCTGCGCACGTAGGCGTCGTCGTACGCCGACCAGTCATGCTCACCGTGGTTGTGGTGCGACTTGACCGCCATCGCCGCGTAGTGGGCGCGGCGATGGCGGTGGAGGTCGGTGCTCCCCCCGAACGGGGCGAGCAGGGGCGCGAGCACCGTCGGGTCGGGGAGCACGAGCACTCCCCCGGCGTCGAACAGGACGGCGTCGAAGCCCAGATCGCCCACGTCAGGCGACCGTCTGCCGGTCAGCTGCTGGGGATCAGGTCAGCGATGTCGATGCCGCACGTCTCGAGCACGGAGATCACCGACGCCTCCATATCGTTGGGATCGAGGTCTGCGGCGTTGTCGAGGAGGCACTGCGTCCTGCGTATCGTCGAGGACGATTCCCTGGGCGTCGAAGCTGCTCGAGGAGCAGGTCGACCATCGGGTTGCCCGACGAACCGGCCGTTGTCGCCTGGCGCCTCGGCGACAGTCGTCGTGCTCTCGGCGGTGGTGGCACCTGACTGTTCGTGGAGAGCGACGATGGCGTCGAGGATCAACAACGGTCCGACGCCACACCCGATGAAGACCGCCTCGGCGGACTGGTCGTCGGTCGGGGAAGGGGCCGTGGCCTCTCCCTCCACGAGGCAGTCCACGGTTGCCTCGTCGAGGCCCATGATCTCGAACACGGTCGCGAGCGTGGCGGCGTCGAGCGTGCCGGGCGGCACCGGCGCATCCGACGCCACGACGACGTCGGACGCCACGGTCGTCGTCGGTGCAACCCCCTGTCCGATCTGCATCAGCTGCTCCAGGGAGATTCCGCACTCGGCGAAGATGTCCGTCAGCGCAGCAAGGTCGGACATGTCGATCGACCCGGCGTTCGAGCCGATGCAAAGCAGCTGGTCCTGGGTGATACCGGCGTCGGCGAAGATGTCCATCCCGGGGGCGAGGGTCGTCGACGGAGTGGCCGGCGAGCCGCTCGACTCGGCGGCAAAGGCGGCTCCCCCAGCGAGGCCGACAATGGCCATCGCGGCGACGGACGAGGCGATCAGGGTGTTGCGCATGTCGGCGAACGTAGTACGTCGCTGGTTGGAGTGCTACGTGACGGGTTTTCAGGCAGGTGGCACTCCAGTGACAGCAAACACTCCAACCGCATTGTGCGATCACAATCCTCGTTCTGTACCACGGTCTCCAGATCGAATAGCCTGGGGCGGTGACCTCCACCGCCTATCGCGACGACCGCGCCCACGTGTTCCACTCCTGGTCGGCGCAAGCGCTGCTCGACCCCGTCGTCGTCGCCGGGGCGCTCGGCTCGCGGTTCTGGGACGAGGGCGGTCGAACCTGGCTCGACTTCTCCAGCCAGCTCGTCAACGTGAACATCGGCCACCAGCACCCCAAGCTCGTGGCGGCGATCAAGGAGCAGGCCGACAAGCTGTGCACGGTCGCCCCGATCCACGCCAACGACGCGCGCAGCGAGGCGGCCCGGCTGATCGCCGAGCTGGCGCCGGGCGACCTCGACAAGGTGTTCTTCACCAACGGCGGTGCCGAGGCCACCGAAAACGCCATCCGCATGGCGCGCGGCCACACCGGACGGCACAAGGTGCTGACGACGTATCGCAGCTACCACGGTTCGACCGGCGGGGCGATCACGATGACCGGCGATCCACGCCGCTGGGCGAGCGAGCCCGGGCTGCCCGGGATCGTCAAGTTCTGGGGTCCGTACACCTACCGGTCGGCGTTCCACGCCGCCGACGACGCCGAAGAAGGCGAGCGGGCACTCGCCCACCTCGCCGACGTGATCATGGTCGAAGGCGCCCACACGATCGCCGCCATCGTGTTGGAGACCGTCGTCGGGACGAACGGGATCCTCGTGCCGCCCGACGGCTACCTCGCCGGGGTGCGGGCGCTGTGCGACGAGCACGGCATCGTGATGATCGCCGACGAGGTGATGGCCGGGTTCGGGCGCTGCGGCGAGTGGTTCGCCGTCGACCGATGGGGTGTCGCCCCCGACCTCATCGCCTTCGCCAAGGGGGTCAACTCCGGGTACGTACCGCTCGGCGGCGTGATCATCAGCGAGCGGATCGCCGAGACGTTCGCGACGCGGGCGTACCAGGGCGGGCTGACCTACTCGGGACATCCGCTGGCGTGCGCCTCGGCGGTGGCCAGCATCAACATCTTCAAGGAAGAGGGGATCATCGAGCACGCCCGGCACCTCGGCACCGACATCGTCGGACCGGCGCTCGCCGAGATGGCCGAGCGTCATCCCTCCGTGGGCGACGTTCGTGGACTCGGCGTGTTCTGGGCGATCGAGCTCGTCCGCGACCGGGCGACCCGCGAGCCGCTCGTCCCGTACAACGCCTCCGGCCCGGCCAACGCCCCGATGGCCGAGTTCGCCGGGGCCTGCAAGGACCGCGGCCTCTGGCCGTTCGTTCACTTCAACCGCACCCATGTCGTGCCGCCGATCACGATCAGCGACGACGAGATGCGGGAGGGCTTGGCGATCATCGACGAGGCGCTCACCATCGCCGACAAGCACACCGCTCAAGCCTCTGTGTAAGCGTGTAAGCCCCGTGCGGGCTTACACGCTTGCACAGACGGGTTCAGCGGCGGCGGACGACGATGCGCGGTGTCGTCACGGTGACGACCATCGCACCGGTTCGCTCGGCGTGGGCCCTGGCGCGCGCTGCCGGGTCCTGGCGGTAGAAGCCGGCGAACACCTCGTAGAGCTCCGCGTGACGGTCGGCGAAGTCGACGGGGCGGGTGAAGAACGTCTCCGTGGCGACGGCGAAGAACTCACCCGGGTTGGTGCCCGCGTAGGACCGCAGCAGCTCCCCCGGCACGCCGTCGCGGACGGCCTCGTAGCGGGCCGTGCAGAGGTCGACCCAGCGCTGCCGCTCGTCGTCGTCGGGGAGCAGCGGCGTGCCATCCAGAACGCCGTCGAACATGTCGATCTTGTGGGCGAACTCGTGGAGCACGACGTCGCGGCCGAACCGTGGGTTCGCCGCTTCACGGCGCGCCGCCCGCCACGACACCATCAGCGGCCCATCGCCGTGGTGCGACTCGCCATCGACGGCTTGCGGCGATCGTTCGAGTGTGCCGCGCACCGGGCCCGCCGTGTGGCGTTGGGTCATCGAACCGTCGCGCACGATGATCGCTCCGACGCCGTCGTACCACGACGCGTCGAGGCCGAGGATCGGCAGCACGGCGTGGGCCGACACGAGGGTGCGAACCTCGTCGGTGAGCTCGAAGCCGCGGGCCGCCTCCCAGCGGCGATTGCGCAGCAGCCAGTCGGCCAGCTCCCCCAGGCGAGCCCGCTCGCCGGCGTCGAGGAGCCGCCACGACGCCGAACGCACGTCGAGGATCTGCTGCCACCCGTCTGGCAGCCCGGAGCGGCGTCGGCGCAGCGGCACCCCTCCGATTCAATCGCCGCCCACCGCGAACGGGTCTGGGACAGCGGTCACCCGAGGTGGGCGCGTGCTGGTCGGTCGAGGGTCATCGGCGCGTCAACGGGCGGTCCAGCCGCCGTCCACGACCAGCACGTGGCCGTTGACGTAGTCGGAGGCCCCGGAGGCGAGGAACACAGCGGCACCGACGAGATCTCGTGGCGTCCCCCACCGACCGGCGGGGATGCGCTGGCGGATCTCGGCCTCGCGCACGGGCTCGAGGCGCAACGGTTCGGTGAAGTCGGTGGCGATGTATCCCGGAGCGATGGCGTTGACCTGCACGCCGCGGCCGGCCCACTCGTTGGCCAGGGCACGGGTCACGCCGGCGACGGCGTGCTTGCTCGCCGCGTAGCTGGCGACGTTGAGCCCACCCTCGAACGACAGCAGGCTCGCCAGGTTGATCACCTTGCCGGCGCGGCGATCGAGCATCGGCGCGGCGATCGCCTGGGTGAGGAAGAACAGCGCCTCGACGTTGACCGTCAGCACGCCGCGCCATCCCTCAGGAGTGATCGACAGCGCTTCGTTCCGATCGATGACCCCGGCGTTGTTGACGAGAATGTCGATCTGCCGCTCGGCGACGAGCGCGCTGGCGGTGTCGCGGACGCTGTCGACGTCGGACAGGTCGACGTCGACGATGTCGACGCGGCGACCGAGTGTGGCGATCTCCGCCGCCGTCTCGTCGACCTCACCGCGGCTGGTGAGGACCACATCGGCGCCGGCGGCGGCGAGGCCGACGGCGAGCGCCCGCCCGATGCCCCGGCTTCCGCCCGTGACGAGGGCCGTGCGGCCCTGCAGCGAGAACAGTGGTCCGATCCCGTCGCTCACAGCGCCTCCAGTCCGGCCTGGTCAGCGTCCGATGGGTGTTCAGGGGACGGAACGGTCCCCTGAACACCCATCGGTCGGATCGGGTGGGTCAGGCGCCGCCCTCGGCGGGGAGCACGTCGGCCTGGGGGATCGGCTCGAAGGCGTCTCCGGTGAGGTCGAGATCGCTCGGCAACAGTGCTTGGGCTGCCGTGACGATGTCGTTGGTGTAGGCACCCTCGCTCGGCTCGGCGGTGAGAACCGTGGCGCCTTCCAGGTTCGGGGTGTTGAGGGCGATGTCGACGGTCCGGCTCCAGGCGTCCGCGTTGGTCACGCCGATGCCATCAGGCGATGGCCAGATCAACTTGTTGATCTCGTTCATCTGCCACAGCTGGTGGCTGCTGCCGAGCTGCGAGCCGGCGGCGACCACGAGGTCACGGCACTGTTCGGGATCGTCGCGGCACAACACCCAGCCTTCGATCGAGGCGGCGACGAGACGCGTGGCGATGTCGACGTACTCGGGCTCGTCGGCGAGGCGCGACTCGTCGGCCCAGATGGCGTCCTGCAACATGCCGACGCCGACCTCCTCGTAGGAGATCACGCTGAGGTCCTCGGGGGTGTACAGCTCGCCGGTGTCCGGGTTGACGGCCTCGAGCACCTGGGCGTACTCGTTGTAGGTCATCGCCTCGGCGGCATCGATGCTCCCGTCGAGCAGGCCGACCATGTCGAACTGCTGCTGGACGAGGGAAACGTCGTTGGCCGGATCGAGCCCAGCCTGGGCGAGAGCAGCGAAGATCTCGTACTCGTTGCCGAAGCCCCAGTTGCCGATGTTCTTGCCCTCGAAATCCTCCGGGCTGCTGATCCCGGCGTCGGCGAAGGACACCTGCAGCGTTCCGGAGCGCTGGAAGATCTGGGCGATGTTGACGATGTCGGCGCCCGCTTCCCTGGTCTGCAGCGCCTTGGGCACCCAGGCGAGGGCGAAGTCGACGTTGCCGTCGGCGAGGTCCTGCTGCGGGACGATGTCGACACCGGTCTCGATGATCTCGACGTCGAGGCAGTAGCGCTCGAAGATGCCGGTGTCGCGGGCCGCGATGTAGCCGGCGAACTGGGCCTGGATCGCCCATTGCAGGCGCAAGGAGATCTCGTCGACCGTCTCGCACTCGCCGCTCGGTGCGGTGGTGTCGGTGCTGGCCCGCGCCGTCGTGGCCAGCCCTGCGGCAAGCGTCAGCGCAACCACGCCGGCGCCCAACAGTTTCCTCTGCTTCATGTGGTATCTCCCCTGGGACCGAGGCCCCTGTGTTGTGTGATGCGGCTCTCCAGTGCGATGGAGACTAGGTAGAAGATCAGACCGAGCAGCATCGCCGCCAGCACATATGCCCACATCGCTGCTCGTGAGCCGCTGACGTTGGCCGTGATCCGCGATCCGAGCCCGTTCTGCGGACCGCCGAAGTACTCGGCGACGAACGCCGTGATCACGGCGAGCGGGGCGGCGATCTTCAACGCCGTGAACAGGTATGGGACGGCGTTGGGGACCCGCACTTTGCGCAGCACGTCGAACGGCGTGGCGGCATACGAGCGGAGCAACTCGAGGTGCGTCGCCTCGACCTGGCGCAGCCCCTTGGCGACGTTGACGAGAACGACGAAGTAGACGACGAGCGTCACCATCAGCCGGCGAGGCACCTCCGAGGTGCTGGAGAACTGGTTGTTGAACACCGAGACGAGGACGATGATCGGGATCGCATTGAGCGCCACGGCCAGTGGGCTGACCATGTCGTTGAGCAGCCGGAAGCGCATCAGCAGGAAGCTCATCGCCACGCCGAGCACCGTGCCGACGATCAAGCCGACGAGGGCGTTGCGGCCGGACACGATCGCTGCGTCACGCACGTTGTCGATGTTCTCGACGAAGGCCTCCCAGATCACCGACGGGGCCGGCAAGAAGTATTCCTTCCAGTCGAAGACCTTGACGGCGACCTCCCAGGCGACAAGGAAGGCAATGCCGAACACCACCGGCGGCCAGACCATGTAGACGACACGGCGGACTTGGGGGTTCATCGGTCCTCTCCATCCCGGGGGCCTCGCCCCCGGACCCCATCGCCCGCTCGTTCGATGAGGAGCTCGTCGTCGGTCACCGCGCCGATGCCGCGGAGCGCCTCGCGTACCTCGGTGATCTTCTTGAAGAACAGCGGGTCCTCACGGGTGTCCGTGTCGCGCCGGTCGCCGAGTTCGACGGCGACGACCTCGGTGATCCGCCCGGGCCGCGGCGACATGACGACGACCCTGTCGGCGAGGAACACGGCCTCGGGGATCGAGTGGGTGACGAACACGACGCTCGTGCTCGCCTCGGTGCTGATCCGCAGCAGCTCGGCCTGCATGTGCTCGCGTGTCATCTCGTCGAGGGCGCCGAACGGCTCGTCCATCAGCAGCAGCTGCGGCGCGGCGGCGAGCGCCCTGGCGATCGCCACACGCTGTTGCATGCCACCGGACAGTTGCCAGGGACGGTGTTCGGCGAACTCGTCGAGCTTGACGAGCTCGAGCATCTCGATCGCCCGTTGCCGGCGACGCCCTCGGTCCCAGCCTTTCAGCTCGAGTGGCAACTCGACGTTGCGTACGACGGTCCGCCAGTCGAACAGGCCGGCCTGCTGGAACGCCATCCCGTAGTCCTGGTCGACGCGCGCCTGGCTCGCCGGCTTGCCGTTGACGACCACCGAGCCCGACGACGGCTCGGTGAGGTTGGCGATCAGCCGCAGCAGCGTCGACTTGCCGCACCCCGACGGCCCGATCAACGAGACGAACTCGCCCGACGCGACGGTGAGGTCGATGTCGACGAGGGCGTCGACCTGCTTCGGCGTCCCGGCGTTGAACGTCTTGGTGACGCTCTGAACGTCAACTGCGATGCTCACACGAACTCCTCGGCCGGCGCTCTACCGCGCATCACCGCCCAATCGAGCACGGCGATCAGCAACGCCATCAGCAAGCCGACGGCGGCGGCGCCGAAGACGGCGGTGTACACCTTCTCCGGGTCGGACGTCGCCTGGCGCCCGTACTCGATGACGAGGCGGCCGATCCCGCCACGCTGGCCCGTGGAGATCTCCGCCACGACGACGCCGACCACGGACGCTGCTGCGGCGAGCCGGAAGGCGGGGACCATGTGCGGAACGGCTGCCGGGAATCGAACTCGACGCAGGGTCTGGCGCCAGGTCGCGGCGTAGCTACGCATCAACTCGAGCGACGTCTCCGGTGCCGACTCCAGCCCGCGAAGCGTCCCGACGGACACCGGGAAGAACGCCAGGAAGGCGCCGAGGATCACCACCGACAACCACCGCGGCCACTGCCACCCGAACGGCTCGAGCCGGCCTCCCCAGCTGGCGACGAGCGGTGCGAGGGCGATCAGCGGAACGGTCTGGGACACGATGAGGTACGGCAGCAAGCCGCGCCGCACGACGTTGAAGCGGGCCATCACCACGGCCAGCCCCACGCCGACCAGCGCGCCGATCGCCAACCCGAGCAGCGCCAGACGGAACGAGTACCACACGCCGGCGAGGATCACCCGCCAGATCTGGCGAGTGGACGTCCGGCTCTCGGTGTCGAACAGCCTGCCGAACATGTCCCACACGTGGGGCATCGCGTTGCGGCTCGTCTTCGGGAGAATGTTCCAGCCGGCCAGCTGGCCACCGGCCTCCGGGCCGAGCGCCTTGTACAGCTCCCAGGCCGCGGCGACGAGCGCCAGGGCAACGAGGAAGAGAACCGCCTTGCGCACGCGTTGGATCAGGTCTTCGCCCGGACGTGTTCGGCGAGCGCCGGGATGACGTGTTCGCCGTACGCCTGCAGCGTGGCGTCCTTGGCGTCGTGCTGGAGGTAGACGGCGAACTGGTCGACGCCGAGTTGGCGCAGCTCGTCGAGGCGCCGCACGTGGTCGGCGACGGGGCCGAGGATGCAGAAGCGGTCGACGATCTCGTCGGGCACGAACTCGGTGTGCACGTTGCCGGCCTGGCCGTGCTCGTTGTAGTCGTAGCCGGTTCGTCCCTTGATGTAGTCGGTGAGGGCGGCCGGCACCGGCGCCGAGTCGCCGTAACGGGCGACGATGTCGGCGACGTGGTTGCCGACCATCCCGCCGAACCAGCGGCACTGGTTGCGGGCGTGGTCCACATCGTCGGAGACGTAGGCCGGCGCCGCCACACAGATGGTGACGGCGCCGGGGTCGCGGCCCGCTTGCTCCGCCGCTTCGCGGACCGCTTTGATCGTCCAGGCCGTGATGTCGGGGTCGGCGAGCTGGAGGATGAACCCGTCGCCGACCTCGCCCGCGAGGGCCAGCGCCCGCGGTCCGTAGCCGGCGATCCACACGCCGAGCCGACTTGCCGTCGCCCACGGAAGGCGCAGCGTGGAGCCCTTGTACTCGACTTCCCGGCCGTTGGCGAGCTCGCGGATGACGTGCACCGACTGACGCAGCGTGTCGATGGACGTCGGCTTGCCATTGGTCACCCGCACCGCCGAGTCACCGCGGCCGATGCCGCACACCGTGCGGTTGCCGTACATCTCGTTGAGCGTGGCGAACACGCTCGCCGTGACCGTCCAGTCGCGCGTCGCCGGGTTGGTGACCATCGGCCCGACGACGATGTTGCGGGTCTCGGCGAGGATCCGGCTGTAGATGACGTAGGGCTCCTGCCACAGCAGGTGGCTGTCGAACGTCCAGACGTGGCTGAACCCGTAGACCTCGGCGCGCTTGGCGAGGTCGACGACACGCGCCGACGGCGGCGTGGTCTGTAAGACCAGCCCGAGATCCACCTAGACCGCCGATCGGTGGGGGGATGCTCGAAGGGGGGCGCTCTGCGATCCCCCCTTCGATTCAGGTCGGATCCGGCTTTGCCGGTCCGACCGGGGAGTTGCTTCGTGCGGCCGCAGGCCGCCTGCTTCGAGCTCGGCCGAACGGAGAGAGCGAGCGCAGCGAGCGAACGAGTGAGGCCGAAGGATCATCGGTTTTGGGGGAATCCGAGGTCGATGGTGCTCGTCGAGGGGTCGGGCCAGCGGCTCGTGACGACCTTGCCGCGGGTGTAGAAGTTGATGCCCTCCGGGCCGTACATGTGCGTGTCGCCGAACAGGCTCGACTTCCAACCGCCGAAGCTGTAGTAGCTCACCGGCACCGGGATCGGGACGTTGACGCCGACCATCCCGACATTGACGTCGAACTCGAACCTGCCGCGCCGCCCCGCCGTCGCGGGTGAAGATGGCAACACCGTTGCCGTACGGGTTGTCGTTGATCAGCTGGAGCGCTTCGTCGTAGTCGTGAATCCGCACGACGCCGAGCACCGGGCCGAAGATCTCGTCGTCGTAGGCCGGCGTGCCGGGAGCGACGTTGTCGAGCAACGTCGGGTTGAGGAAGAAGCCCTCGGCCCGCACGTCGTCACGCCCATCGACGACGACCGTGGCGCCGTCCGATGCGGCACCATCGACGTAGCCGCGCACCTTGTCGCGATGCTCACCGGTGATCAACGGGCCCATCTCGTTGTCGGGCTCGTTGCCCGGACCGACCTTGATCGACGGGATCCGCTCGGCGATCTTGCCGACGAGCTGGTCGGCGATCGCCTCGGAGGCGAGGATGACGCTGATCGCCATGCACCGCTCGCCGGCGGAGCCGTAGCCGGCCGACACCGCGGCGTCGGCGGCCATGTCGAGATCGGCGTCGGGGAGCACGAGCATGTGGTTCTTCGCCCCGCCGAGGGCCTGGACGCGCTTGCCGTTCTTCGTTCCCGTCTCGTAGATGTAGCGGGCGATCGGCGTCGAGCCGACGAAGCTGATGGCGGCGATGTCGGGGTGCTCGAGGAGCCGGTCGACGGCGACTTTGTCGCCATGCACGACGTTGAAGCATCCCGGTGGGAGGCCGGCCGTGGCGAGCAGCTCGGCGAGGAGCATCGACGCCGACGGATCCTTCTCGCTGGGCTTGAGCACGAACGTGTTGCCGCACGCCAGGGCGTTGGCGAACATCCACATCGGCACCATCGCCGGAAAGTTGAACGGGGTGATCCCGGCGACGACGCCGAGCGGCTGGCGGATCGAGTAGACGTCGACGCCGGTCGCCGCCTGCTCCGAGTAGCCGCCCTTCATCAGGTGCGGGATGCCGCAGGCGAACTCGACGTTCTCCAGGCCGCGGGCGACCTCGCCGAGGGCGTCGCTCAGCACCTTGCCGTGCTCGGCGGTGAGCAGGCTGGCGATCTCCTTGCGGTTGGCGTCGACGAGCTCCCGGAAGCGGAACATCACCTCGGCCCGGCGTGACAGGCTCGTCGCCCGCCACGCCGGGAAGGCCGCCCGAGCAGACGCCACGACGGCATCGACCTCGTCGACGCTGGCGAAGTCGACCGTCGACGCCTGCTCTCCGGTTGCGGGGTTGTACACCACGCCCTCACGGCCGGAGGTTCCCTCCGACACCTTTCCATCGATCCAGTGCGAGATCCTGTTCATCTCGTTCCTTTCATTGCGTTCCCCGGCCACGCAGGCCGCTTTTGGCCGCTCCTCGCTGGCGCCTCGTCGCTCGCACGCTGACATCGGAGCGATTTGTTCACGTCAGGTACTGCGACAGGCCACGCTTGAGGTACTGGCCGTGGCCCTTGCGGCCGACGAACGTGTCGTTCTCCACCACGACGGTGCCGCGGCTGAGCACCGTGTCGACCTTGCCGTCGATCTCGAACCCCTCGTACGCCGAGTGGTCCATGTTCATGTGGTGCTTCTTGTCGACGCCGATCGAGGTGTGCCCGTCAGGGTCCCAGATCAGCACGTCGGCGTCGGAACCCGGGGCGATCGTGCCCTTGCGGGGTGCCAACCCGAACATCCGCGCCGGCGTCGTGCAGCACGTCTCGACCCACCGTTCAAGCGACAGCTCGCCGTTGACGACTCCCTGGTAGAGCAGCTCCATGCGGTGCTCGACGCCGCCGATGCCGTTGGGGATCGCGGCGAAGTTGCCCAGTCCGAGCTCCTTCTGATCCTTCATGCAGAACGGGCAGTGGTCGGTGGACACGACCGCCAGTTCGTTCGTCCGCAACCCCTTCCAGAGGTCGGCTTGATGGTGAGCGTGCTTCGTGCGCAGCGGCGTGGAGCACACCCACTTGGCGCCCTCGAAGCCAGGTTGGGCGAGATTGTCCTCCAACGTGAGGTACAGGTACTGCGGGCACGTCTCGGCAAACACGTTCTGGCCGCGATGACGCGCCTCGGCCACCTCCTCGAGGGCCTCGGACGCCGACAGGTGCACGATGTACAAGGGAACGTTGCCGGCCACCTTGGCGAGCTGGATCGCCCGGTTCGTGGCCTCGCCCTCCAGTTCGGCCGGGCGGGTGAGCGAGTGGAACCGCGGATCGGTGTCGCCACGGGCGAGCGATTGGGCGACGAGCACGTCGATGGCGATGCCGTTCTCGGCGTGCATCATCATCACCGCCCCGGACTCCCCGGCGTTCTGCATCGCCCGCAGGATCTGCCCGTCGTCGGCGTAGAACACGCCCGGGTAGGCCATGAACAGCTTGAAGCTGGTGACCCCCTCGTTGTCGACGAGGTAGGTCATCGCCTTCAGGGCATCCTCGTCGACGCCGCCGATGATCTGGTGGAAGCCGTAGTCGATGGCGCAGTTGCCGTCGGCCTTGGCGTGCCACTCGGCGAGCCCGTCCTGGACGTTCTCGCCGGTCCGCTGGACGGCGAAGTCGACGATCGTCGTCACTCCGCCCCACGCGGCGGCGATCGTGCCGGTCTCGAAGGTGTCGGAGGCGGCGGTGCCGCCGAAGGGCAGCTCCATGTGCGTGTGCACGTCGACACCACCGGGCACGACGTACTTCCCGGTCGCGTCGATGACGCGAGTTTCGGCAGAAGTTTCGGGATCGCCGGCCTCTCTCTCCCTCGTTGGACCGGCGATCCGGCTGCCGTCGGGTCCGCTCGATGTTTCGGGATCGCCGGCCTCCCCACCGGCGATCCCGAGAGCGTGGGCCTGCCCGGGGGCGAGCACGGCGGCGATCGTCTCGCCGTCGATCAGCACGTCGGCCTCGGTGCGCCCGGTCGCGCTGACGACCGTGCCGCCCCGGATGAGTATCCGGCTCGTCATTGCGTTCCCCGGCCACGCAGGCCGCTACTGGCCGCTCTCTCCGCTGGCGCTCCGTTCGCTCGCACGCTCACGATTGCCTCCACTCACTCAGCCACGATCTCGTCGTAGGCGTCGGGGCGGCGGTCGCGATAGAAGGCCCAGCGATCGCGAACCTGCTTGATCTTGTCGAGGTCGAGCTCGCGGACGATCAGCTCGGGCTTGTACGGGTCGCCGACGTCACCGACGAACTTGCCCTCGGGATCGACGAAGTAGCTCTGCCCGTAGAAGTCGTTGTCGCCGATGTCGGCCTCGATGCCCACTCGGTTGATCGCCCCGACGTAATACATGTTGGCGACGGCCGCCGCCGGCTGCTCGACACGCCAGATGTACTCCGACAGGCCGCGGTGTGTGGCCGACGGGTTGAACACGATCTCCGCGCCGTTGAGCCCGAGGACTCGCCAGCCCTCGGGGAAGTGCCGGTCGTAGCAGATGTACACGCCGACCTTGCCGACCGCCGTGTCGAAGATCGGGTACCCGCCGTTGCCCGGGCGGAAGTAGAACTTCTCCCAGAACCCCTTGACCTGGGGGATGTGCTGCTTGCGGAACTTGCCGAGGTACGAGCCGTCGGCGTCGATCACCGCGGCGGTGTTGTAGTACACGCCGGCCTGGACGATCTCGTACATCGGCAGCACCATCACCATGCCGAGCTCCTTGGCGACGGACTGGAAGCGCTGCGTCGTCGGGCCGTCGGGGATCTGCTCGGTGTAGTCGTAGAACTTGGTGTCCTGCACCTGACAGAAGTACGGGCCGTAGAACAGCTCCTGGAAGCAGATCACCTCGGCACCCTCGGCGGCCGCGTCACGCGCCGCCGCTTCGTGCTTGTCGATCATCGATTCTTTGTCGCCCGCCCAGTCGGTTTGCAGCAAGGCGGCCTTGACAGTCCTCGGCATGTAATCCCCCGTGGGTGGGTTGGTTTGGTGGCGGCAGGTTCCGCCGAGTTCCTGCCGCTAGTGGCGCATCGTAATGTGACAATGCCGCCTGGACAATACGTCGATTGTTACCGTACATTCTGGCAACAGAATGTTCACGGAGACGACGACGCTGATCGTTGGGGCGTTCGACGTCGAGCCGTCGGTCGCCTCCGATGGTGGCGAGGCGACCAACGGCCGGACGGCGCGGCGCATCGCCTCGACGATCGGGCGGATGATCTCGAACGGATCGCTGGAGGTCGGAACGCGGCTGCCGACGGTGCGCGAGCTGTCGCGCCATCTCGGGGTCTCGCCGACCACCGTGTCGGAGGCGTGGCGGCGCCTCGCCGACGTCGGAGCGATCGAGACCCGCGGCCGCAACGGCTCGTTCGTCCGCCACCCCACCGGCCCGGGCGGTCCACGTCGCTACCGGCAGATCAGTGAGGGACCGGGACACTTCGCCCTCGACCTCTCGTCGGGCACGCCGGACCCCGAGCTGCTCCCGGACCTCGCCCCGATCGTCGCCCGGGTCAGCCGGCAGTCGCTGACGTCGAGTTACCTCGACCACCCGGTGCTCCCCGCCCTCGAGGACGAGCTGCGAACGACGTGGCCGTTCGCGCCGGAGGCGATCACCGTCGTCGACGGGGCCCTCGACGCCCTCGATCGCGTGGCGAGCGTCGTCCTGCGCCTCGGCGACCGGGTCGTCGTCGAGCACCCCGGGTTTCCCCCGATGCTCGACCTCCTCGAGCGGCTGGCCTGCGACATCGTCGGCGTCGACGTCGATGACGAGGGCCTCGACATCGGCCAACTCCGCGACGTGGTCGGCACCGGGCCACCGGCTGCGGTGATCCTCCAGCCGCGTGCCCAGAACCCCGCCGGCGTGGCGATGTCGACGCGCCGGGCCAAGGCGATTGCCGACGTGCTCCGTCCGATCGCCGCGCTGGTCGTCGAGGACGACCACGCCAACGAGATCTCCTCCGCCCCGCTGACCAGCGTCGGCGCCTGGCTGCCCGAGCGCACCGTCCACATTCGCAGCTTCTCGAAGAGCCACGGTCCGGACCTCCGACTCGGCGCCGTCGGAGGATCCGGCGACGTGGTCACGGCGGTGGAGAACCGACGGCTGCTCGGGCCGGGGTGGTCGAGTCGGATCCTGCAGTCCGTGCTGCTCGAGTTGATCCGTCATCCGGACACGAGCGCAACGCTGCAGCGGGCGCGGGAGACCTACGCCGAGCGACGGGTTGTCGTGTCGCGGGTGCTCGCCGAGCGTGGTGTCGCCGTCACAGGCACCGATGGCATCAACGTGTGGATGGCGGTCGACGACGAGCGCGCCGCGGTGGTCGCCCTCGCCGCCCAAGGGGTCGGCGTAGCGCCCGGCGCGCCGTTCCTCGTGCGCCCCGACACCGACCACCTGCCGCGTCACGATCAGCGCCCTGTCGACGCCGAGCGAGTTGACCAGCGTCGCCGAACAGCTCGCCGCCGCCGCCTCATTGGCCACCACCCGCCGACGCCACCACCAGCCAGCCGCCCACCGCTGAACCACCGATGGGTGTTCAGGGGACGGAACGGTCCCCTGAACACCCATCGGTCAGGGTGGGAGCAGTTCGGGGATGGCCGGGCACTCGGCCTGGAGCGCGTCGGACGACATCGGCACCACCCCTTCCGGGCCAGCGACCTTGAGGAGGTACGACGTGGGAAACTCCTCGTGCTCGGCGTCCAACCGCCGGCCGATCGCCTCGACGAACGGGACCGGCAACCGCCGTCCTCGTCCGGCAACGAGCCAGACCGGCACGCCGATCGCCGCCGCGGCGACGGCGGCGAGGCCCGTGCCCATCGGGGCGACGACCGTGACCGTCGAGCACGCGTCGGCCTCGAGCAGAACGAGGTCGACGCGACGCATGGCGTCGAGCATCGCCTCTGGCAGCACGGGCTCGACGTCGACGCCGGCGCGGTCCATCGCCCGGACCATCCGACCGCCGTCCTCACCGGTGAGCCCGGCGACGACCGACACCCCGGCGCGCCGCCGCAGCGCCCGAGCCGTCATCGCCGGGTAGCCGACGGTCAGCACGGTGACGTCGTCGGGCAGCGCGTCGGCCAGCCGTGCCGGCGTGTCGTCGCCCTCGATCTCGTCGACGAGGTGCCACGCTTCCGCCAGCCCCTCCGGCTTGGCGAGGAGGCGAGCGCACAGCCACCACAGCGGCCCGCACGTCGGGTTGCGCTCGACGAGGTTGCGGCACAGTGGGACGAGCTCGCTCGGCGTCGGGCGGAGGCTCGTCACGGCATCGACCGTTTCGGCGACGACGATCGTCGGGTCGATCCCCTCGCTCCGCGCCACGTGGCGGAGTCGCTCCATCGGGTGCATCGCTACATCTTGCACGTGTCGGGTCACGTTGCCGTCGCGACGGCCCGCGCCTTGCTACCGTCGCACCTCGTGGCCAAGGACCCACCCGCTGACCTGGTGCTCACCCCGCTCGGCGCGGAAGCCAGGCCGCTGTCCGAGTGGCTGACCACCTTTCACCTGGCGACGGTCGCCCTCGACCCGTACACCAACGAGTCGGCGTGGATCCTGTCGACGGCGACGCGCATCCTCGACGAGCTGCGCGGCTCGGACGCCCGGGTCAACCTCCTCGTCACCGCCCCGGAAGCGGACGTCAGGGCATTCCTCGGCCCGCTCGTCAAGCAGTTCCTCGTGTTCGTCGACGACGACCGCTCCGTCGTCAAGGCGCTCGGCCTGGCGACACTGCCGGCGTTCGTGTTCATCCGCGTCGATAACACGGTGCCGGCCGCCGCCGAGGGATGGAACCCACCCGAGTGGCGAGCGGTCGCCGAGAAGGTTGCCAGTACGACGGCCTGGCAGTCGCCCGACATCCCCGTCGTCGGCGACCCCGGCCCGTTCCACGGCACGCCTGCCCTGATCTGATGTTTCGACCGCTTACGTTCGCTCGTTCCTCGCTCACTGCAGCGGCCGAGCTTCGATGAGCGGCTGCGCCGCACCCAACTCTAGGCGGCGGCCGGCAGAGCCGGCCCGAGCCGCCGCATCAGGGGGCTATCGCCCCCCGAACCCCCCGACGGCGGCATACCTCGACTTGGGCGCCGACCGGACCCAGCGTCGTCTCCACCAAGCAAACGTTCACTGACGCGGGCCGAGGTGCGTCTCCCCGACCTCCCGATCGGCGCCGGGCTCGAGGCGATCGTCCGGGCACTCGACGACGATCGACGTGCGGTCGTGTCTGCGCCGCCAGGCGCCGGCAAGACGACGGTCGTGCCGCTCGCGTTGCTCGGTGCGGCGTGGCGCGGCGACAACAAGATCGTGATCCTCGAGCCTCGGCGGCTGGCGACGCGGGCGGCCGCTCGGCGGATGGCCGGCATCGCGGGGCAACGGGTGGGCGAACTGATCGGCTACCAGACCCGCGACGAACGGGTCATCGGCCCGGCGACTCGCGTCGAGGTGCTCACCGAAGGCGTGCTGACTCGGCGCTTGCAGAGCGACCCGGAGCTGCCGGGCGTCGCCGCCGTGATCTTCGACGAGGTTCACGAGCGCAACCTGACGACGGACCTCGGCCTGGCGTTGACCCTCGACGTGGCCGCGACGCTGCGGCCCGATCTGCGCATCCTGGCGATGTCGGCCACCGCTGACACGGCGCGCTTCGCTCGCCTCCTCGCCGGCGTCGGAACCGATGTGGCGCCGGTCGTCGAGGTCGCCGGAAGGGCCCACCCGGTGGACATCCGATGGCTGCCGCGGCAGCGCCAAGACCGCCTCGAGAGCGCCGTCGAACGAGCGGTCGTCCGGGCGTTGGCCGAGAACGACGGCGACGTCCTCGTGTTCCTCCCGGGCATCGGCGAGATCATGCGCTGCCGCGACCGTCTCGTCGGCGTCGTCGTCGACACGGTCGACGTACGCCCGCTCGCCGGGGCGGTGAGCGCTGAGGAGCAGGACCTCGCCCTCGCCCCGTCGCCAGCCGGCCGGCGGCGCGTCGTCCTGGCGACCGACATCGCCGAGACCTCGCTCACGGTCGAGGGGGTCCGGGTCGTCGTCGACAGCGGGCTTGCCAGAGCGCCACGGTTCGACACGGCCACCGGGATGACGCGCTTGACCACGGTGTCGATCAGCCGCGACTCGGCCGACCAGCGCGCCGGTCGGGCCGGGCGCACGGAGCCAGGCGTCGCCTACCGGCTGTGGTCGAAGATCGAGCACGGCAGCCGGCCGGCGCACCGCGCCGCCGAGATCGCCTCGGTCGATCTCGCCGGCCTGGCGCTCGAGGTGGCGGTGTGGGGGACGCCGATCGAGGACCTCGCGTTTCCGGATCCGCCACCGGCGCGGGCATGGAAGGAGGGGCTCGCCCTGCTGCGGACGTTGGGCGCCGTGGGTGACGACGGGGCGCTCACCGCCACGGGGCGGACGATGGTGGCCCTGCCCGTGCACCCACGCCTCGCCCGGATCGTGGCGACGGCGCCATCGACGACGTCGTGCACCCTCGCCGTCGTCATCGACGAACGCGACGCCTTGCGCGGTCGCGTCGACGAGCTGCCCGCCGATCTTGCCCTGCGCGTCGCCCTCGTCGCCGGGCAGACGTCCGACGATCGCGCCGACCGGGGTGCGTTGCGACGCCTCGCTGCACGGGCCGGCGATCTCGCCCGCCGCGCCGGCGTGCGGTTCGATCTGCAGTCGGTCGATCCCGACATCACCGGCAAGCTGCTGCTCGCCGGGTTCCCGGACCGCCTTGCCGGGCGGCGCCGGCCGGGGCAGTTCCAACTGCGTACGGGGACGGCGGCCTGGTTGAGCGACGACGATCCGCTGGCGCGCGCCGATTTCGTCGTCGCCGCCGACCTCGACGGACGGCGCGCCGGGGCGCGCATCCGCCTCGCCGCGGCGATCGACGCAGCCGACATCGCGGCCCTGCTCGACGACGTCGTCGAGCATCGCCGACTGATCTGGGACACCGACCGGGACGACCTCGTGCAGCGCGTCGAACGTCGCCTCGACGCCCTCGCCCTCGGGGAGGAGACGCGGACACCAGCGCCCGGCGACGAGACCGTCGACGCCCTCGTGAGCCGCGTCAAGGCGACGAAGCTGGCCGTGCTCGCCTGGACGCCGGCGGCGACGCAGCTGCGCGCCCGCGTCGCCTTTCTACGATCGACGTCCGGGGTCGACGACTCACCCTGGCCCGACCTCGGTGACCGTGCCCTGCTGGCCAGTCTCGACACGTGGTTGCGGCCGTACCTGGCCGGCGCCGTCGGCCGTGACGATCTGCAGCGCCTCGACGTGGCGATGCTGTTGCGCGCCGAGCTGCCCTGGCCCCTCGGGGCCGAGTTGGACACGTTGGCCCCGCCGGCGTGGACGTTGCCCAACGGTCGTCAGGTGGCGATCGACTACACCGCCGACCGGCCGACGGCGTCGGTTCGCGTCCAGGACGTCTATGGCGTCACCGACCATCCGCGACTCGCCAGGGGGACGGTGCCGCTGACCTTGGCGCTGCTGTCCCCCGCCGACCGGCCGATCCAGGTGACCGCCGACCTGCCTGGTTTCTGGGCCGGCTCGTGGGCTGCGGTGCGCAAGGACCTTGCCGGCCGCTATCCCAAGCACCGCTGGCCCGCCGATCCCGCCGCCGAGCCCCCCGGCCGCCTCAAACCACGCTGAAAACGACCGATGGGTGTTTAGGGGACCGTTCCGTCCCCTAAACACCCATCGGTCGTGGTGAGCTGGGCTGGGTGACGGGGTCGTAGGCTCGTGCCCGTGGGGGATACGAGGACGATGTCGGCGGTGGTGTGCCACGGCCCGAAGGACTACCGCTTGGAGGAGGTGCCGATCCCCCAACGGGGCCCCGGCGAGGCGCTGATCGAGGTCGAGGCCGTGGGCATCTGCGCCAGCGACCTGAAGTGCTTCAACGGCGCCGTCAAGTTCTGGGGCGACGGCGAACGGCCGGCGTATGCCGAGACCAACGTGATCCCTGGTCACGAGTTCGTGGGTGTTGTCTCCGAGATCGACGACGCCGCCAGCCGACGCTGGGGCGTCGAGGTCGGCGATCGCGTCGTGTCGGAGCAGATCGTGCCGTGCTGGAAGTGCCGCTACTGCCACCGTGGCCAGTACTGGATGTGCGCCGTGAACAACGTGTACGGGTTCAAGCGGGTCACCCAAGGCGGCATGGCGTCGCACATGGTGTTTCCCGTCGAGGCCCTCGTGCACACCGTGTCGAAGGACCTGCCCGCCGCCCATGCCGCGTTCACCGAGCCGCTGGCCTGCTCGCTGCACGCCGTCGAGCGCGCCGGGATCTCGTTCAACGACGTCGTGGTCGTCGCCGGATGCGGACCGATCGGCCTCGGCATGATCGCCGGTGCGGCGGCGAAGTCGCCGGCCAACGTCGTCGCCCTCGACGTCAGCCCGGATCGCCTGGCGCTCGCCCGGCGCTGCGGTGCGACCGAGACGGTGAACGTGGCGGCCGTCGATCCCACCGAGCTGGTGATGGACCTCACCGAGGGCTACGGCGCCGATGTCTACCTGGAGGGCAGCGGACATCCTTCCGCCGTGCCCCAGGGCCTCGCCCTGCTGCGCAAGCTCGGCACGTTCCTCGAGTACAGCGTGTTCGGCTCGGAGGTGTCGGTCGACTGGACCATCATCAGCGACGACAAGGAGCTCGACGTTCGCGGGGCGCACCTCGGCCCACACTGCTGGCCGGCGGCGATCCGGATGATCGAGAGCGGCGCCCTCCCCCTCGACGAGATCTGCTCCCACCAACTGCCGCTCGCCGACTTCGCCGAGGGGCTCGCCCTCGTCGCCGACGGCAGCCAGTCCGTCAAGGTCACGCTGCTGCCGTAGCCGCCGACTCAGTCACCGGCGGTCAGGTTGGCGAGCAGCGCTTGAGCACCCTCGGCGTGCAGCGTTGCCAGCGCGCTGAGGTAGGGCCGGGTGAACCGCTCGTCGTCGACGAGGTCACCGAACAGCTCTCGTTGCTCGATGAACGCGGTGGGCGATTCACGCTGGCGGCGGGCCACGGGCACGAGCTGGCTCGCCAGCTGGTCGACCACGGTGATCGGCTCGCCCCGTTCGTCGACGCCCTCGGCGTAGCGCGCCCAGCTGGCCACGACGGCCGCAGAACGAGCGACGTCTCTCCCCCTGGCGAGGTTCTCGCGGACGACCGGGAGCAACCACTTCGGGATGCGATCCGACGACTCGGCGCACAGGCGGGCGAGCGTGTCCTTGATCTCGGGATTGGCGAAGCGCTCGATGAGCGTGGCCTGGTACGCGACGAGGTCGACGCCAGGCACGTCAGGAACGGTCGGCCCCCCTTCGCGCTCCATGTAGTCGGCGAGCAGGCCCCGAATCTTCGGGTCGTCCATCGCCTCGTGGGCGTAGCGGTAGCCGCTGAGGTACCCGAGATAGCACATCGCCTGGTGGCTGGAATTGAGCAGGCGTAGCTTCATCAGCTCGTACGGCTCGACGTCGGTCACCAGCTGCACGCCGACGTCTTCGTACGGCGGCCTCCCTGCAGGGAAGCGGTCCTCGATCACCCATTGTTGAAACGCCTCGCAGACGACCGGCCACTCGTCGACGATGCCGAACCGCTCGGCGACCTCTGCCCGGTCGGCATCGGTGGTCACCGGCGTGATGCGGTCGACCATCGAGTCCGGGAACGCCACCTGGGCGTCGATCCACTCGGCCAGCTCGGCGTCGACGCCTCGGGCATATCCGACGCACGAGCGGCGGGCCACCGAGCCGTTGTGCTGGATGTTGTCGCACGACAGAACGGCGAACGGCGCCGTCCCGATCTCGCGTCGCCGCCCCAGGGCTTCGACGATGAGCCCGAACACCGATGGATGATTGGCCTGGACGTCGACGAGCTCACCGGTGGCCGGGTCGATCGGATAGCCCCCTTCGGTGATCGTCAGGCTGACCACCCGGACGTTCGGGTCGGACAGCCGCCGCACGACGCGATCAGGATCCTCGGGAGCGAACAGGTACTCGACGATCGAGCCGACGACTCGCGCTTGCCGGGAACCGTCGGCGTGCTTCTCCATCAGCACGTAGAGCCCGTCCTGGGCGTCGAGCACGTCACGCATCCGCTCGTCCTGGGGCAGCACGCCGACCCCGCAGATCGCCCAGTCGCTCGCCAGTCCGTCGCTCATCAGACGGTCGAGATACATCGCTTGGTGGGCGCGATGGAAGCCGCCGACGCCGAAGTGCACGACACCGACCGCCAATGAGGTGCGGTCGTACGCCGGCACGGCGAGCCCGGTCGGTGGATCGGCGAGCACGGAGGCGTTGAGCGGACGCATTCCCGCAGGCTGCCATGAACGAGGGCCTGGGCGACGGGCCAGGCCCTTGCCGTTACCGTTGACGGCATGGTCGCCGACGCCATCGATGAGCTGCCGTACACCGAATTGCTGCCGCTCGGCCGGGACGACACGGAGTACCGGCTCGTCACGACGGAGGGCTTGGACACCGTCGACACGCCGCTGGGGACGTTCCTGCGGGTCAGTGCCGAGGCGATCACCACGCTCACCGCCGAGGCGATGCGCGACATCGCCCACTACCTGCGGACCGCACACCTCGAGCAGCTGCGCCGTGTGCTCGACGATCCGGACGCGTCCGACAACGACCGCTTCGTGGCGCTCGATCTGCTCAAGAACGCGGCCGTCGCCGCCGGTGGCGTGCTGCCGATGTGCCAGGACACGGGTACGGCGATCGTCAAGGCGAAGAAGGGTCAGTTCGTGATCACCGAAGGCGGCGACGAAGCGGCGATCGCCGCCGGCGTGCAGCGGACGTACCTGACGTCCAACCTCCGGTACAGCCAGATGGCCCCGCTGACGATGTACGAGGAGCGCAATACGGGAACGAACCTGCCGGCGGAGATCAAGATCAGCGCCGTCGACGGCGACGCCTACAAGTTCTTGTTCATCGCCAAGGGTGGCGGCAGCGCCAACAAGTCGTACCTCTTCCAAGAGACCAAGGCGCTGCTCAACGAGGACACGCTGCTGCCGTGGTTGTTCGAGAAGCTGCAGACGTTAGGCACCGCGGCGTGCCCTCCCTATCACCTCGCCGTGGTGATCGGCGGGACATCGGCGGAGTTCGCCGTGGAGACGGCGAAGCTGGCGTCGACGCACTACCTCGACTCGCTGCCCACGTCCGGCTCGCCGGCGGGTCACGGATTCCGCGACCTCGACCTCGAAAGGAAGGTGCTCGACCTTGCGCAGCGCACCGGCATCGGGGCCCAGTTCGGGGGCAAGTACTTCTGCCACGACGTGCGCATCGTCCGCCTGCCGCGCCATGGGGCGAGCTGCCCGGTAGCGATGGCCGTGTCCTGCTCCGCCGACCGTCAAGCGCTCGGCAAGATCACCCGCGACGGCGTGTTCCTCGAACAGCTCGAGCGCGACCCGGCCCGGTTCCTTCCGGAGGTCACCGACGAGCACCTCGACGACGTGGGTCTGGGCGGTGCCCAGAAGTCACGTGTCGTGCACATCGACCTCGACCGGCCGATGGCCGAGGTCCTCGCCGAGCTGTCGGCCCACCCGGTGCGCACGCGGGTGATGCTGACCGGGCCGATGGTCGTGGCCCGCGACATCGCCCACGCCAAGATCAAGGAGCGTCTCGACGCCGGCGAGCCGATGCCGCAGTACCTGCGCGACCACTGCGTCTACTACGCCGGGCCGGCGAAGACGCCCGAGGGGTATGCGTCGGGCTCGTTCGGGCCGACGACGGCAGGACGGATGGACAGCTACGTCGACCAGTTCCAGGCCGCCGGCGGCTCGATGGTGATGCTCGCCAAGGGCAACCGCTCCAAGCAGGTGACTGCGTCCTGCAACGAACATGGCGGTTTCTACCTCGGATCGATCGGGGGACCCGCCGCCCGCCTGGCCCTCGACAACATCCGCAAGGTCGAGGTCCTCGAATACCCCGAGCTCGGTATGGAGGCCGTGTGGAAGATCGACGTCGTCGACTTCCCTGCGTTCATCGTCGTCGACGACAAGGGCAACGACTTCTTCGAGCAGGTCCGCCGAGAAGCCGCCGCCCGTCCCGTGTCCCTCGGCTGACCAATCCAAACAGCGGGCGGCTGCGAACAGTCGGAGTCCCCAACGTTGTCAACGGAGGTCCTCGATGTCCCTCACCCGTTCCCGTCCCGTCGCGCTCGTCGCGGCGTCCGGCCTTGTCGCAGGTGTCGCTGCAGTCGCGTCGTTCTCGATCGCCCAAGCCGGGCACGAGAACGCCGTGCTCGAGGCAGAGCTGACCGGTGCCGCCGAAGTCGGCGAGGATGGCTCGACCGGCGTCGGTGATCCGGATGGTGCTGGCCATGCCTTCGTGTTCGGCATCGACAACGATCCGACCACGCTGTGCTACATCATCACGGCGACGGGTATCGACCCGACGTTCGAGGCGGGATCGGTCGGGATGGCCCACATCCACCGGGCCGCCGCGGGCGAGAATGGCCCGGTCGTCGCCGCCCTGGCGTTCCCGCTCGAGGGCGACGCGGCCGACTGCCTGACCGAAGGCGAGGAGGACAAGTTCCCCCTCATCGGGCAGGACGGCGAGCCGGAGAGCATCGTCGCCGACATTCTCGCCAACCCGGCCAACTACTACGTCAACGTACACACCGGCGAATATCCCGACGGGGCGATCCGCGGTCAGCTGGTCAACGTCCACGACCACGACGACTCGATGGCACCGATGGACTCGATGGTGCCGATGACGACGGCCGGCTGAACCCGCCCGACCCCTAGATCCCCCTCCCCCGTTCTGGGCGTGGATCCTTGCGCGCTTCGTAAGGATCTACGCCCAGAATTTCGTTGGTTCACTCGGGTTTCCGCTTGGCGCCGTTCGCGACGCCCAGGACGGGTGTGCAGCTGCGACGACTTGAACCCTTCGTCCTGGCCAACCACGGACTGGTGACCCTCGACGCAGCCCGACGCGCAGGGATTTCCGACGCCGCGTGGTACCGGGCGTGCGCCAACGGCCAGGTCGAGCTGCTCCACCGAGGCGTCGCCCGAGTCCTCGGCGCCCCCATCACCCAGCTCCAACGAATCGCCGCGGCAGTACTCGCCGCCGGACCGGGAGCGATGGCATCCCATCGTTCGGCGGCGCTGTTGTGGGACCTTCCTCGACCGGCCGGGGACCCGGTGGATCTCATCATGCTTGCGCGCACGAGCCGCGGCGCACTGGCGGGTGTGACGCTCCACCGGCCGCGCGACGACGTGGACCTCGAACCGACCCGACGGTGCAACATCATGACGACGAAGCTCCTCCGGGTCTTGACCGACCTCGGCGCCGTCGACCCAGCGGGCGTGCATCGCGCCGTCGGACACGTGGTGACCAACGGGATCGCCTCTCCAGCGGCGCTGCGTTGGGCCCTTGAGGTACACGCTCGACGAGGACGCAGCGGAGTAGGAGCGCTGCGCGCGTCACTGGACGACTGGCTGTTCGACGGGACCGCGTTGGACAGCGAACTGGAGCGACGAATGAAGCGCCTAGTCAAACGGTTCGGCCTACCACCGATGGCGTACCACCCGGTGATCTGCGGCTACGAGGTCGACTTCCAGATCATCGGGTCGCCGATCGTGCTGGAGTGCGACGGATGGGAGTTCCACGACAAGCGTCGTCACAAGTTCGAGGAGGATCGCCGACGAGGCATCGAGCTCACCGCGGCCGGCTATATCACGGTGCGCTTCACGTGGACGATGCTCACCCGTCAGCCGCAGTGGGTGGCGACGAAGGTCATCGACGCCGTGCGCCGGTGGGCGCCATTTCTGCGCGAGTGAATCTGGGCGTGGATCCTTGCGCGCTTCGTAAGGATCTGCGCCCAGATCGGGGTTCGCGCTACTCGGCGGCTCGTACCGCCTCCCGCCAGGGCCAGATGATCGCCTCGACCTGGTCCTCGATGGGCGGCCACACGAAGTCGGGCTTGCTGATGCGCAGCGACGTGATGCCGTGCATCGCCGTCCACATCGACGTCGTCGTGGTGAACACGTCGGGCCGGCGGCGCTTGGGCAGGGCGACGAGCACGGCGTCGACGAGGTCGTAGAGCGCCTTGAACGCCTGTGACCCGGCGAGCGCGTCGCCGCTGAACAACGGATGCGATTCCGGGATCTCGCCGCCTTCCAGCACCGGGCGAAGCTCGGAGTGATCGACCATCTCGTCCTTGTACGAACGCATGAAGACGAGTCGGTAGTGCTCGGGATGCTCGAGACCGAACTCGACGTAGCAGCGCCCGGCCTCGGCAAGCGCCTCGATCGGCGACGTCGCCGCGGCCGCAGCTTCGGTGATCCCGTCGGTCAGCTTGACGAAGACCACCGCGCACACCGCAGCGAGCATCGCCTCCTTGTCCTCGAAGTGACGGTAGATCGACGGTGGGGTCACGCCGACCCGATCGGCGATGGCGCGGATCGAGACGGCGGCCTCGTCGTTCGTCTCGTCGAGCAGGTCGCTGACCGCGACGAGGATCTCCTCGCGGAGCTTGTCGCCCTCGCCGCGGCGCGCCCTCACTCTCGCCGGACTCACGTCGTGCCGACCTCCTCGAGTTGGCGATCGTCCTCGACCGATGCCGTCAGCTCGGCGAGCTCGCCGTCGAGGTCGACGTGCTCGGAGATCCCGAACCGTTGGTGGAACCGCCGCAACGGTCCCGGCGCCCACCAGTTGGCATCGCCGGCGAGGCGCATGAACGCCGGCACGAGGGTCGAGCGGATCAGGAAGGCGTCGACGAGCACGGCCAGCGTGAGACCGATCCCGAACATCTTCATGAACGACACCTGGCCGGTGGCGAAGGCGAGGAACACGACGGCGATGAGCACGGCAGCCGCCGTCACGATCCGCCCGGTGCGCTCCAACCCGACTGCCACCGACGTCACCGTATCGGAGCCGCGATCGTGCTCTTCTTTGATCCGCGACAACAGGAACACCTCGTAGTCCATCGACAGCCCGAAGGCGATGCAGAACATCAGGATCGGCATCGCCACGGCGATGTCGCCGGTAGCGGTGAAGTCGAGCAGCCCGGAGCCGTTGCCGTCCTGGAAGATCCAGACCATCGCCCCGAAGGTCGCGGTGAGGCTGAGGAAGTTGAGGACGAGCGCCTTGATCGGCACGAGCACGCTGCCGAACAACAGGAACAACACCACGAGCGTGGTGACCGCCACGAGGCCGATGGCCCACGGGAGGCGGTCGTACACGACGCTCTTGGAGTCCACCTGGGCGGCGGACTGCCCACCGACGAGAACGCCGTCGAACGGCGCGTCGAGCTCGCGCACGTCGTCGACGAGCGCTTCACCGTCGGCTGAGAGCGGTTCGACGGCTGGCACCACGGAGAACCACGTGCCGACGTCGTCGGCGAAACGCTGCGACAACGCACCAGGCGGCGCAACCTCGGCCCCCGCGACGTACGACCCCGTGAGCGCGTCGACCCGGGCCACGCCGTCGAGTGCCGACAATTCAGCGGCATAGCCGGCGATCTCGCTGGACGCCGAGCCGACGTCCGGCACGACCACCTGGATCGTCGCCGCCTCGCCGGCCGCGTAGTCCTCGCGCAGGATGTCGTGGGTCTCGCGGACCTCGGCGCCCGGTGCCAGCACACGGTCATCTGGCGTTCCCAAGCGAAGACCGAGGAACGGGGCGCCGAGCAGCAGGAGCAGAGCGATGACCGCCGTGGCGATCGGCAACGGGCGACGCATGACGAACACGGCCACCCGGTGCCACATGCCCTCGCCGTCGACGACCGGGCGGCGTTTGAACACGCGGCCCTTGTCGACACGGTGGCCGAGGGCGGCGAGCATCGCCGGCAACATCACGACGGCGCCGAAGGCGGCGCTCGCCGCGACGCCAACGCCGGCATAGCCGAACGAGCGCATGAACGGGATCGGGAACACGAGCATCGCCGACAAGCCGATCGCCACGGTGACCGCGCTGAACAAGATGGTCCGGCCGGCGGTCCGTACGGTGCGCACGACCGCCTCGCCGGGCTCGTGCCCGCCGGAGAGCTCCTCGCGATAGCGCGAGACGATGAACAAGCTGTAGTCGATCGCCAGGCCGAGGCCCAGCGCCGTCGTGGCGTTGAGGGCGAAGATCGACACGTCGGTGAACTGGGCGAACAGCTGCAGCATGGCGAACGTCGTGAAGATCGAGAAGACCCCCACCGCCAACGGCAGCAGCGCAGCGACGATCGAGCCGAACACCCACACGAGGAGCACAAGGGTGATCGGGATGGCGATCATCTCGGCCTTCAGCAGGTCTCGCTCGATGGTGTGAGTGACCTCGGCGTTGACAACCGCCAGCCCTCCGGCACTGACGGTGACGGCGCTTCCCCCGACATCCGCGTCCTCGATCGCCTCGACGAGCTCGTCGGCACGTTCGATCGCCTCGGTCTCGGTGCCTTCGACGTGGGCCATCACCAGCGCGTTGTCGCCATCGGCGCCGCGGAGCGGGGGCGGATCGCCGAGCGACCAGTAGGACACGGCGAGATCGACGTGTTCGAAGCCGGCGACGAAGTCGGTGACGTCCATCGCCGCCGCCCGTGTCGGACCGCTGTCGACGTCGCCGTCGTCGGCGGTGACGACGAGGACCACGTTCGGCTGGACCTCGCCGAACGAGTCCTCGAGCACCTCCTCGGCACGAACCGACTCGGCACCGGCCGGCTCGAACCCTCCGGCGATGAGGTTGCGGGCGACCCCGCCGCCGAAGACGGCGGCAGCGATCGTGAGCAGCAGGACACCGACCAGCGTTGCCCGCTTGCGGCGGACGACGAATGAGCCGAGACGAGCGAGCATGGCGTACTCCTTCGACGAACGTGTCCTCAGGCCTGTCTGAGAACACCGTTAACGTAACAACGTTACGGTAAGCGCGTTACGCCACGCCGGTCAAGACTCGCTGATGTGACGTTTGGCGCCTCGACGACGTCGCCTACGCATACGTAGACGCCGCGGCCAGCAGCCTGGCCCGCGCAATACGGAGGTGTGCAGATGCGCCGCCGCCCTCCGGTGGCGCATCGTGGAACCATCACCAAGACGGACGGGAGTCACGAGATGCACCCCATGCAGGCCGAACAGTTCGCCGCCGCCGAGCTGGCCGAGCGCCACCGCGAGGCCCAGCGCCGACGGATGATGCGTAGCGTGCGCCCTCCCCGTCGTCGCCAAGGTGGTGCCGGTCGGTGGTGGCGGCGCGACCGGACGTGACCGTCATCGAGTTCCCCCGGCGACCCTCCGCCGCCGCCCAACGATCGAGGTCGGTGATCGTCGGTACTCTCGACCACGTGCTTGTCGGGCGCCGGGGCATCAGCCCGGTGATGATCGGGCGAACGTCAGCCCTCAGCCAACTCCAACAGCTGGTGCGCGGGAAGGACGGCAACCAAGACGGTGAGCTCCCCGCCGTCGCCCTCGTCGCCGGCGAGGCCGGGCTCGGCAAGACTCGCTTGCTCCAGGAGCTGATCGGTTCGATTCCTGCCGAGACACACGTGCTCGTCGCCCACGCCGAGCCCGGCTCGCTCGGCCGCCCGCTCGACCTCATCCGCTCGATGCTCGACGACGCCCCGACCGACCTCGTCGACGCTCGCGCCGTAGCCATCGACGCCGTGGCCGAGCGCATCGGTGATGGCCCGGCCCTCGTCATCATCGAGGACCTGCACTGGGCTGACTCGGACAGTGTCGGGGTCTTCGAGCAGTTGGCGTCGATGCCGCTGCCCGGTGTGACGTTGATCGCCACCTATCGGCCCGACGAGCTCACCACCCGGCTGCCCGGCGGCGAGATGGTGGTCCGCCTCGAACGGCGGCGCCACGTCCACCAAGTGCACCTCGAACGGCTCGACCACCATGAGGTCGGCGCATTCCTCGCCGCGGTGTACGGCCGGAAGCTCGGCACCGGTGTCGTCGACGCCCTGCGCAGCCGCACCGGCGGCAACCCGTTCTTCCTCGAGGAGATCCTCGCCGCGGCGGGCGACGCCGAGCCCGAGGCGCTCGCCACCCAACCGCTGCCGTGGACGCTCGCCGAACTGGTCAGCCGCCAACTCGACGGCCTGTCCATCGACGAGCGCCAGCTCATCGAGGCGGCCGCGGTGCTCGGACGACGAGCCCAGTTCGACGTGCTGGCCGTCCTCGGCGCCCGATCCGAAGAGGACCTGATCCCCGACCTACGCGCCCTCGTCGACCGTGGCCTGCTCGTCGAGGAGACCGACGACGAGTTCAGCTTCCGCCACGAACTCGTCCGCGACGCCGTCGAAGCCCAGTTGCTCGGTCGCCAACGACGGCGGCTGCACCAGCAGGCACTCGACCTACTGCGCAAGTCGATGGGCACCGACTTCGCCGACCTCGCCCGCCACGCCGCCGGTGCCGGCCAGTACGACGAACTGGTCGAACTGGCCAGGGTCGGCGTTGGCCACTACCTCGGTGTCGGGGCGACCCACCAAGCATTGCGCCTCGCCGTCGCCGCCCTCGCCGAAGCTCCCGACGACGTCGAGCTGCTCGCCGGGGCTGCCCGCGCCGCGTGGTTGATCGGCGCTCACGACGAGGCGTGGGGCCACGCCGAGCTGCTCCTCGGGTTGACCGATGGCGAGCACAGCGAGCGGCGCGCCGCGGCCCTAGGGCTGGCCGCCCGTGTCGCCCACGAATGCCGCGACGTCGACCGCATGTGGCAGCTCGTCGACGAGATGCAACGGCTCGTGACCGCCCTACCACCCGGCGAGGAACAGGCGGCGACGATGGCCGCCGTCGCCCAGATCAACATGCTCCACGACCGATCCACGGACGCCATCGAGTGGGCCGAACGATCGATCGTCGCGGCCGACTCGGTCGGCGCCAAGGCGGTTCGCGCCCAAGCGATGGTCGAGCGGGGCACCGCCCTCACCGAACTGCCCGACCGGAGGGCGGAGGGCGTCAGCACGTTGATCGACGCCGTCGCCGCCGCCGAACTGCTCGAGGATTGGGTGCTGCTGGCGCGGGCGCTGCACAACCTCGCCAATGCGACGCAGGGTGCCGAGCAGTTGAGGTACCTCGATCGAATGCGCGACGCCGGGCGGCGGGCCGGCTTCGACCACATGGTCACCGTGAACTATCACATCCGCCGCGCCCAAATGGCCGCGTGGGAGGGCGATGCACCGGCGGTGTGGGAGCACGTCTCGCGGGTCGGCATGCAGATCGAGGGCGGCGCCGGCGATTGGGCGCTCGCCCTCCAGGTCAAACTGCTGCTCGAAGTCGACCGAGTCGACGAGGCCCGGGCACTGCTCGAGAACTGGGCCCGACGTGACCACGGCGGTGCGGGCGAGAAGCATCGACTGTCGTCTCATCACCTCATGCTGGCGGGGCGAGAGCGTGACCGCGTGGCAGCAGTCCGGCGGTTCCGCGAAGTCGTCGAAGAGACGAAGTACCTCGACTGCGGCGACGAGGTCGTCGTCGGTGTCACCGACGCCGTCACCGCCGGTGTCGACCCGGAGGAGTTGCGAGCGATCTACGAGTCGGAGAAGTCCGACCACTTCCCCAATCGCTACGGATTCGCCGCCCGGGCGCTGATCGCCAGCGCTCTGGCCGAACACGCTGAGGTGATCGCCCTGCTCGACGACGCGGAGCGGGCGACGAAGTGGCTCGAGGCGCCGCAACGCGCCACCGTGTACCTCGCCCTCGCCCGCTCCTTTGCGGCCCACGGGCGCATGGACGAGGCCCGGCACATTGCAACGGCGGCACGGTCGCTGCTCGGGCGGTGGCCTGGCTGGCGACGTGACGAGGTCGACGCCATGCTCGCCCGTCTCGACACGGCGGCCGCCGCCGATGGCGAGCTGACGCGACGCGAGCGTGAAGTGGCGGCGCTGCTCGCCGAAGGGCTGAGCAACTCCGAGCTCGCCCGCCGGCTGTACATCTCGCCGCGGACCGCGGCCGTGCACGTCTCGAACATCCTCACCAAGTTGGGGATGGCGAGCCGCACCGAGGTCGCCGCATGGGCGGTGCGCAACGGCCTCACGGCAGCGTGATCGGCAGCATCAGGGGGCCGTAGCTCGGCAGTCCGAGACGGGTTGCCAACTCGGCAAACGGGCCCCAGGCCTCGATGCCGAGGCGCAGGCTCGCCGCCGCCGGGTCCTCGCTGGACTGCGCAGGCCGGAGTCGGGCGATCATCGACACGCGGGGATAGATCCGCGGTTCGATGTCGGCAGCTAGGCCGGCGCGATCCTTGGCCAGCTCGAGCGCCGCGCGCAGCCCGCCGATCTCGTCGACGAGACCGTGCTCCTTGGCGTCAGCTCCCGTCCACACCCGGCCGCGAGCGAGCGAGTCGAGACGATCGGCTGGGAGTCGGCGCCCTGCGGCGACCTTCGCCGTGAAGTCGTCGTAGATGCGGTCCAGCCAGGCGTTGAGATGGTCCCAATCGGCGTCACTGAACGCTCGCAACGTCGAGAACATCAGGGCATGACGTCCCTCGGCGACGTGGTCGTGGCCGATGCCGAGACGCTCGACCAACCCCTCGACCACCTGCTTGCCGGCGAGCACGCCGATCGAGCCGGTCAGCGTTGCAGGCTCGGCGACGATCTGGTCGGCGCCCATCGACACGAAGTAGCCACCCGAGGCGGCGACGTCTCCCATCGACACGACAACCGGTTTGCCGGCCTCACGGGTGAGAGCGACCTGGCGCCAGATCGCATCCGAGGCGACGTATGAGCCGCCAGGGCTGGCGACGCGCAGGACGACCGCCTTGACCTCGGGAGCCTTCGTCGCCGAACGCAGCGCCGCCACGACCGTGTCCGAGCCGGCGGTCGCCCCGGCGAGACCAAGGCGACCACTTGGCCCGAGATGGATCGGTCCGGTGACGTGCACCAGGGCGACGGTGTCAGCGGCGCCCCCGATCCGCTTGGCCACACCTCCCAACTTGGGGCGGGCGTAACGACCGACGAACTGCTGGACGGCGCCGTCTCCGACTCGCCCTCGCACGGATTCGTACACCTCGTCGCGGTAGCCGAGATGATCGACGAGACCACGTTCGAGTGCCTCGGGGGCGAACAACGGCGCCTGATCGACCAACCCGCGCACCTCAGCGGCCACGAGACTGCGGTTGCTGGCGATGCCGTTGACGAGCTGATCCATCATCGACTGGACGATGCGCTCGATGGCTTCGCGGTGGGCGGGAGTGAATTGGCGCTCGGTGAACGTGTTGGCGGCGTTCTTGTACTCGTGCCGTTGGGCGAGCTGGGGCACGACGCCCGCCTTGTCGAGCGCCCCCCGGAAGAACGGCACCTCGACCGCCAGTCCTGTGATGCCGAGGTCGCCGGACGGCTGCAGCCAGATCTCGTCGCAGAACGTCGCCAGGTAGTAGCCGGCGCTGCCGTTGTTGAACTCACCGAACGTCTCAGCCCAGGCGACGGCCGGCTTGCCCGAGCTGCGGAACTCCTGAATCGCGGCGCCGAGTTCCTGTGCCCGCGCCAGTCGGATGACCGGTCGTGGTCCGCCGGCCTTGACGACGAGGGCGACGACTCGCGGATCGTTGGCCGCCCGGCGGAGTCCGTCGATCGCCAGGCGCAGCGGCGTCTTGCGCCGTGCCATCGCGGCGCTCAACGGATCGGTCGGCACTCCCTCGACGAGCGCTTCGGTGAGGTCGAGCTCGAGGATCAACCCGGCGGTTCGCCGGCGTCGTGCCTCATCGATTCCCGTGACGACGTTCTCGATGGCGTTTGTGGCGCGCGGCAGCATGCCATCGAGACTAGGAGCGACGCGCCGGCTAGGCGAGGGCGACGAGCTCGAGCCAGTCGTCGTCGAAGTAGTCGACGTCACCATCCGGCATCAGGAGCACCTTCGTCGGCGCGAGTTGGTCGACGAACTCGGTGTCGTGACTCACGAAGATGATCGATCCCGGCCATCCGCTGAGGGAGTCGGAGACGGCGATGCGGCTGCTCGGGTCGAGGTTGTTGGTCGGTTCGTCGAGGAGCAGCAGGTTGTTCCGCCCGACCATCAGCATGGCCAGGGCGAGCTTGGTCTTCTCGCCTCCGGACAGCGTGCCGGCTTCCTGGAACACCTTGTCGCCGGACAGGCCCATCATCCCGAGCAGGCCGCGCAGCTCGGTCTCCGTGAGCGTGATCCCCGGCGGCACTTCGGCGCGGATGTTGGCGAGCAGCGTCTCGTCCACCCGCAGGTTGTCGTGCTCCTGGGCGTAGTAGCCGGTGGTCACGTTGTGCCCGAATTGGAACGTGCCTCGGTCGGCGGCCATCTCCCCGGCAAGGATTCGCAGCAGGGTGGTCTTGCCAGCGCCGTTGAGCCCGAGCACGAGCAGCCGCTCGCCGCGGCCGAGGTCGAAGGAGACGTCGCCGAAGATGTCCGGTCCTCCGTAGGACTTCGTGAGGCCGACCGCCTCGATGACCGTGCGCCCGGCGGCCGGCGGCGTCGGGAACCTCACCTGGAGGGTGCGATCGCCGCGGCGAACGTCGACTCGGTCGTCCTCGATGCGGGCGATGCGCTTCTCGATGCTGTGGGCCATCGCCGCCTTGGTCGCCTTGGCGCCGAAGCGATCGACGACGGCCTGCAACCTGGCGATCTCCTTGCCTTGCCGGGCGGCGACCTTGGCGGCCCGCCGCTCGTCCTCGGCGCGGGCGCGCACGTACTGCGAGTAGGTGCCGCGGTACTCGACGATCGTCCCGGTAGCCGCCTCACCAGGTCGATCGAGATGGAGGACGCGGGTGATCGCCTCGTCGAGCAACTCGAGGTCGTGGCTGATCACGAGCAACGCGCCGCGGTAGGTGCGCAGGAATCCGAGCAGCCACTCCTTGGCATCGACGTCGAGGTGGTTGGTCGGCTCGTCGAGGAGCAGCACGTCGCTGCCGGCGAAGAGGATGCGGGAGATCTCCACCCGGCGCCGCTCACCGCCGGACAGCACGCCGATGGGGAGATCCTGCCGGGAAGCGTCGATACCGAGCCCGGCGGCGATCGCCCGCGCCTCGCTCTCGGCCGCGTAGCCGCCGTTCGACCGGAACAGCTCCTCGGCCCGGCTGTAGCGGGCGACGGCCCGCTCATCGGGGTGCTCTTCCATGGCGATGCGCAGCTTCTCGATGCGCTCGATCTCGGCGTCGACGCCGCGACCGGAGAGCACGTGGGTGACCGCCGTGCGGGCGTCGGCGGCGGCGTCGACCCGCGGGTCCTGGGGGAGATAACCGAACCCGCCCTTGCGGATCACCCGCCCGGCGGCCGGCTCGGCGTGACCGCCGAGGACGCGGAACAAACTCGTCTTGCCCGCACCGTTGCGCCCGACGAGGCCGACCTTGTCCTTGGGCATGACCGTGAAGTCGGCCCCCTCGACGACGAGGCGGCCGCCGACCGACACGGCGAGACCCACAGCTTGCAGCACCGCACCAGCCTAGGGATCGCCACTCGCGACGGGTCCGGGGTTTGCGGCGTCACGTCGGTCGGCTCTGGAAGTGGATGCTCACCGATTCTCAGGCCACTTTTGGGTCACTGCTGACCGAGAAGTGGCATGAGAACGTCAGCCATCGGAGCCAGCCGGCGTCGTCGGCTGGCGGCTGCGCGGCGCGCGTGGTCTGCGGCGGCGGCCGTCGTCGGCGGCGGCTCGTCGGCGGCGGCGTCGGCGGCGGCTGCGTCACGGTCACCTCCGGAGCAGTCGGCGTGGGCACGGCGGTCGTGGGCAGCCTCCGTGGGTGTGGTGTCCACCGGCGGCGGCGGCGCAGGCTGCGTCGTCGTCGCTCCACCACCACCACCTCCGCCTCCGCCTCCGTTGTTCGTCGGGACACTGTTCTGGGGCGGGACGACCTGTCCGGGTTCGGGGATGACTGCGGAGTCGTCGGTGAAGTCTGAGCCGAGGCAGTCGCCTTCGCCGAAGCCGGGGGCCCGCCCGAGCGCCCGACCGACGAGGTCGGCGTAGCGGGCTCGGCCGAGGTCGCTGAGGTGCAGGCCGTCGCCACCGACGAGGGCGGGTTCGTCGGCCGTCTCGGCGGCCCAGTCGACGACGCGGACGTTGTCGTAGTCGGCGGCGATCTCGTAGATCGTGTCGTTGACATCGGCGCGGTCGGGACGGAACTCGGTGACGGTGAGCAACACCGTCGGGCGTGGCGCCAAACGGTCGACGATGTCCTCGAGATAGTCGGAGAACACGCCCTTGTCGGCGCCGTAGTTGTTGCCGAGCATCACCACGGCGACGTCCCATCCGGCATCGAGACGGTTGTCGAGAACGCGCTCGCCGAAGTCGACGAAGCGGCCGCTCTCGGCATCCACCTCGACCTCCCAGCCGCGGGGAACCAGCTCCTCGCACATCTCACCGCCGTAGCGACGCGACGTCGACGCCATGATCGAGTCGCCGATCATCAGCACACGCTCGCCTTCGACGAGCTCGCGCGTTGGCGCCCCGCCGGCGTACGTCTCGGGATCGGCGGCCTCGACGGACGCCAGCCAGCTCTGGCGGGCTCCGCTGACGTTGTCCAAGGGATCGTTCGACGTCGGCGCGCTCGACACCGGCGCGCTGGAAACCGGCACCGTGGATTCGGGTGGGACGGTCGCTGCGCTGGCGAGTACCGGCACGAGGACGGCGCCAAGGGCGACTGCAACCAAGGGGAGGATCCGGCGGAATCGTTTCATAGGGGGGTCGGACCCCGACCTTATCGGCAGGGACCCACCTCGTGCCCGGCAGTGGGATCAGCGCGAGCGCAGCTCGTCGCGGATCTCCGTGAGCAGCGACAACTCGGTATCACCGGTCACTTCTTCGTCCGGCTTGGCGACGTAGCTGTTGTACGCCTTGACGATCAGGAAGAGGATGAACGCCACGACGACGAAGCTGATCGCCGCGTCGATCACCAGGCCGATCGAGATGCGCGCGTCGCCGATGTCGAAGCCGATGTCCTCGAAGCTCGTCTCTCCGAAGATCGCGGCGATGATCGGGTTGATCACGCCGTCGAGGAGGGCGTCGACGATCTTCTGGAAGTACAGCGCCATCACCAAACCGACGGCGATAGTCACGACGTTTCCCCGGTTGACGAAGTCCTTGAACTCTCTGAACATCGGCGTTCCTCCTGGTTGGTCAACCGGCGTCCGTCCACCGGCCTGGCAAGGATTCAACCACAGCGGTGGCGTGCGGTCGTGCGACCCTCCCGGCGCGGCCTACGGCAGCTCGTGCTCCAGCAAACCGCGGTCGCTGGTCACGTCGGCATCTGCAGGCTCTGCGTGACCGGCGACGGTCGCATCGTCGAACGTGTCGACGTGGCGAAGCTCGGGGAACCACCGGGTCCACAGCGCCGCGACCATCATCGTCGCCACACCTCCGAGAACGACAGCAGGGCCGACTCCGAGCAATGCTGCAGCGACGCCGCTCTCGAAGGCGCCGAGCTCGTTGGACGCCCCAATGAACACGTTCTCCACGGCCGAGACCCTGCCGCGCATGTGATCCGGCGTGGCCAGCGGCACGAGCGTGGCGCGGATGAACACGCTGATCGAATCGGCAGCGGCGAGCACGACGAGCGCTCCGAAGGCGACGGCATAGGAGCTCGTGGTCCCGAGCACGATCGTCATCGCCCCGAACACACCGACGGCGATGAAGAGCACAGAGCCGACGCGGCGGCGCACCGGCCGAATCGCCAGGAGTCCCGACACGATGACGGCGCCAACTCCCGGCGCGGCTCGCAGCCAGCCGTAGCCGATGTTGCCGACGTGCAATCGGTCCTCGGCAATCGCCGGGAGCAGAGCCATCGCACCGCCGAACAGCACGGCGAAGAGGTCGAGGGAGATCGCCCCGAGGAGGATCGGTCGACGTCGTATGAAGCGCAGGCCCTCGAGCGCGTGATGGAGGGTGGGCGCCTGGTCGGACGGGGTACGCACCTGCGGGCGGCGATAGCGGATGGCGAACGTGGCGATCGCTCCGAGGCCGGCGAAGATCGCCGCCGCGGCGTAGGGCGCGGCGGGGTCGAGCTCGTACAGCAGGCCGCTGGAGGCCGGCCCGACGATCATGCCGACCTGCCAGGTTGCCGAGTACAAGGCGATCAGCCGGGGTAGGCCGCCTTCGGGGGCGATGAGGGGCGGGATCGAGCGCATCGCCGGGAGGCCGAACGCCCGCACGGTCCCGAACAGGGCTGCGAGACCGAAGATCGGCACAGCGCTGGTCGGCGACGTCGTGGCGTAGAAGCACAGCAACAGCGAGACGCCGATCTCCATCGTGAAGGCGATCGCCGCGACGCGCCGCCGGTCGAATCGATCGGCCACGGACCCGGTCAACGGCAGCAGGAGCAGTGCCGGCATGAACTCGACGAGACCGAGCAAGCCGAGGGCGAACTCGCTGTCGGTGATGTCGTACACGTGCTTGGCCAGGGCGGCCGCCTGCAACGTGACAGCGATCGTCGACGTCGCCTGGGCGACGAGAAAGCTGAGGACGCGACGGTCTCCGATGACTTGCCTCGCGGTCGGCGGCACGGGCGGTGGCGGCGGCGCCGGAGACATCGTCCGCTGAGGGTACGTCCCGCACGGTTCCATTGAGCGATCTGTGAAGTGTCACGCACCGGATCGGTGCCATTCGCTTCACGGAATCGGCAAGCGGAACCGGTTCGCGGGCGTTAGGGGCTCGACGTGGCGGCGATCGAAGCGATCGCCTCGTCGATCGTCGGGAAGACCTGCAGGTTGGTCTCCGGGTTGGCGCTCAACAAGTCGCCGACCTGCCCGAGGTCGTGGGCGATCACGAGTTGCTGTCCAGCGCGGCCGAGGTCGTCGGCGAGCTCGTCGAGCATTCGCACCGCCGTGATGTCGACGAAGGGGATCGCCTCGGCGTCGAGTACGACGCCGCGAACACCCGCCTCGGCAGCGTGTGCCTTGATCGCCTCGCGCACCGCATCGGCGTTGGCGAAGAACAGCCCGGCCTCGACGCGCAACACCGGAACGCCGTCGACCGCTCGATTCTCCGGATGACGGCTGCGATCGGCGAACTGGGAAGCGCCGTCGGTGTCAACACGGCCGAGCTCGGCCACGTTCGGCTTCGACGAGCGGTACAGCAACAGCAACAGCGACACGATGATGCCGATCACGAGTCCCGGCAGCGTGTCGAAGATCAGCACGCCGAGCATCGCGGCCACGGCCGCGATGAAGTCGGGTCGCGCCGCAGGGCCGTAGATCCGCCCGAGCCGCCGGGTGTACAGGGCGTAGAAACCTCGCAGGGCCTGGAAGTCGACGAGCTCGATGACCGCGGCGATCACCACGGCGGCGAGGGTGGCCTCCGGCAGATCCTCGAAGAGACCCGTGAGGAACAGCAACGTGATCACCGTGAGCACGGCGACAACCAATCCAGACATCTGCGACTTGGCGCCGGACGAGCCGTTGACGGCGGTCTTCGAGAGGCTGCCGTTGACCGACATCCCGGAACTCAACCCAGCTCCGAGGTTCGCTGCGCCGAGGCCGAGTAGCTCGCGGTTGGCGTCGATCTCGTAGTGCTCGCGGGTCGCATAGGTCTTCGCTGCGCCGAGACCCTCGGCGAACCCGACGAGCATGATCCCGGCCGCTGCCCCTGCAGCGCGCAGGTAGTCGTTGAACCCGACGCCGTCGGGCGTACCGAGTTCAGGCAATCCACTGGCGATGTCGCCGACGATGGCGACACCTTCATCCGCCAGGTCGAAAAGCTTGACCAACACGACACCGAAGAACACGGCGACGAGCGATCCGGGAACGACGGGGGCGAAGCGTCGGAGCCCGAGTACGACGCCCAGCGACAACGCGCCGACGAGCAGCGTCAGTCCATGCGTGTCGCCGAGGTGGGTGATGACGCCCCACAACTGCTCGAAGAAGTCGCCCTCCTCCTTCTCGATGCCGAGCAGCTTCGGTACCTGTCCGATGATGATCGTCAGGGCGAGACCGATGATGAAGCCCTTGAGCACCGGCTCGGAGATGAAGCTGGCGAGAAATCCAAGGCGCAGCAGACCAGCACTGACGGCGAAGATCCCGGTCATGATGGCGAGCACGCCGGTGAACGCCAGCACCTCATCGGGACCACCCGTCGTGAGATCGGCGACTGCCGCCGCAGACAGCGCGGCCGTTGCCGACATCGGGCCGACGATGAGGTGGCGAGAGCTGCCGAACGCGGCGTACAGGACCAGCGCCGGTGGCGCGGCGTACAGACCGACCACGGGCGAGACGCCGGCGATCGACGCGTAGGCAAGCGCCTCGGGGATCAGCACGGCCCACACCGTGAGCCCGGCGATGACGTCGCCGCGGAACCAGGACCGGTCGTAACCGGCCAGCGTGCGGAAGATCGGCAGGTTCATCAAGTCGTCAGTCGGTGAACACCGTCGACCAATCGTCCTTGATGCTCACGACGGTCCACCCGGCGGTCTCGGCCCGCTCGAGTGCGTCCTCTGCACCGGTGATGTAGTCGAACTCGCGCTCGGCGTCGTCGTGGAGCAGGAGCAGCCGTAGCGCGGGCCGATCGGCGAGGCGGGCGAAACGGAGCATCGGTACGTCGCCGTTGGAGTTCCCGAACGCCAGCACTGGGCGGCGCCCGATGCGGCTCCAGATGCGGACAGGCTTGGTCGGGCCGTCGTCGAAGAACTCCATCTCCGTCTTGTACATGACGTCTCGACTGTCGTCGTCGGACTCGCGGTACTCGGTGGCCACCGAGCTGCCGATCACCCGCTCCGGAGGGATGCCGTAGAGATCGCCGGCGACCGGTCGCATGAAGTCGCGGTCGCCGCCGGAAGCGATGTAGTTGACGAAGTCGTTGGCCTCGAGGAACCGCAACAGCTCGACCATCGGCACGTAGCCGCAGGTCCGATACGGACGGCCGAGCTTGGGGTGCTCGGCGGTTCTGAAGAAGTCGGTGACGACGGCCGCATACTCGTCGACGGTCACGTCGGCGAAGGCCTTCGGGATGGCGGCCAGGAGCAGGTGCAGGGCGCTGTCGTCACCGTGATAGTGGTTCACCATCGCCGTGCCCATCCAGCCGTAGTCCTTCTCGTAGGCCGCCTTGTACGGCTGCTGGTCGCGCAGCGACGGATCGGCCTCGGCCAGCTCGCCGAGGCGCCGGATCGTGAAGTCGAGCTGGATCGGCATCGGCTTCTCAGCCCACAAGGTGCCGTCGTTGTCGAACGTGGTGACGCGTTCCTCCGGGGCGATGAACCCGTCGCCGCCCTCCTGCGTCACGAGATCGACGAAGTCGACGATCGCCTGCCTCGTCGCCGTGTCGTTCCACGACGCGAGCAATTCTTCGCTAGCTGCCATGTGGCTGATCCATTCTCCGTGGCTGATCCCTTCTCGGGGACGTCGGTTCAACATAGGTCCTGACGGCGGCCAACGACGTCGCGAACATGCGTCCCTCGGCGGCCGCGGCCTGCCATTCAGGCAGTTGCTGGGCGGTGGCCAACGAGCGCGGTGGCAGGGCGCTGATCCACAACGTCACGCCACGGGCGTCAAGCTCGCGCTGGAGGTCTCCGGCCTGCTCGAGAACGGTGACGGTGAGCCCGGGAACGGACGAGGTGTCGAGGAGCAGCGTGGTCGGCTGCGCCGCGTCCACGGCGGCGAGGATCTTGCGGTTGGCGCCGCGAATGTTGGCCGTGTACAGCGGTCCGTCGAAGCGCAGGATCAACAGGCCTTCGAGGGACACGCTGTCGTCGCCGGCGACCTGGACATCGCGGCGGCCGTCGCGAGTGACCACCTGCAACTCCGTCACCCCGACGTGGTCGAGCTCGTAGATGACGAGGAACAAGGTGAGCGCTACGCCGACGGCGACGGCGACGAGCAGGCCGAAGCACAGCCCGCTCGTCGCCGTGATCGCGGCGACCCAGAACTCGGTGCGTCCGAGCCGCCACAGCCGCACCCACTCGGCAGGTTTGATCAGCCCGAGCACGGCGACGATGACCATGCACCCGAGCGTCGCCTGGGGGAGGTCGCTGAGCACACCGCCGAGGAACAGCGCGCAGCCGACGGCGAGTGTGGCGGTGACCAGCTCGCTGAGCTGCGTGCGGGCGCCGGCGCTCTCGTTGATCGCTGTCTGGGAGAACCCGCCTGCCGACGGCATCGCCCGGAAGAAGGCTCCGGCGATGCAGGCCACACCGTTGGCGGCGAGCTCCTGGTCGTTGTCGATCGGCGGCTCGGTGCGCCGCCGTACGGCGCCGGCGACGGACGCCGTCTCGAGGAAGCACATGATGGCGATGGCGAAGGCGCCCGGGGCGAGAGCGCCGATGTGGGCGAACGACGGAGCCACGGGCGTCGGGAGTCCCGAAGGGACCGGGGCAATGAGGGCGATGCCGTGTTCGTCGAGCGATGCAACGTTGACGAGGATGATCCCGAGAGCGACGGCGAGCAGCGGAGCAGGCAACTGCGGGATCAGCCGGCCGACGCCGAGGAGCACGACGAGGGTCGCCGCCGAGAATGCCACCGTGGTCCAGCTCACGTCGCCGAGATCGTCGACGATCCCGGCGACCTCCGCGAAGAAGCTCTCGGCGGCGGGATCGCCAGCGACGCCGAGCAGCTTGGGGAGCTGGCCGGCGGCGACGGTCAGCCCGACGCCGACCTTGATCCCGATCAACGTCGCCTGGGAGATGTTGTCGATCAGCGCGCCGAGCCGCAGCAACCGAGCGACGAGCAGGATCACCCCGACGAGCAGGGTGAGCATGGCCAGGTCGCCAACCGGGTCCGTTCCCTCGGCGGCTACGCCAGCGGCAATCAACGTCGACCCGGTGAGCAGTGCAACCGTCGACGTCGTGCTCACCGACATCGTGCGTGAGCCACCGAGCAGGGCATAAACGACCATCGGCACCATGCACGTGTACAGCCCGACCTCCACCGGAAGGTCGGCGATCGTGGCGTAGGCCATCGCCTGGGGGATGACGACGGCGCCGGCGGAAACTCCGCCGACGAGGTCCTTCACGAGCCACCGCCGCTGATAGTTCGGCAGCCACTCCGCCGCTGGCAAGAACGTGGACAGGCTCGTCATCGTGCTGGGCGTTCCAGCGGCATTCAGTCGGTGAGGCCGGCGATGCCGCTACCGAGCAACTTGCCGCCGAGCACGAGCAGCAACACGAACATGATCACGGCGTTGTGCGCCGACATGAACTGCTTGATCTCGCCGAGCAGCCCGGCGCTGCTCGGTACGAGCAGGTAGTAGAGCACTGGACCGGCGACCGTGAGCGAGCCGATGATGACGAACACTCCAACGGCGATGGCGCTCTCGCCCCCGCTGAGCCCGGCCTGGGCGATCGATGCGGCGGCGGCGAGCGTGAGTGCGAGGTTCTTCGGGTTGACACCGGAGAGCAGGATGCCGAGACCGACCGACTTGGGGGCGGTGAAGCCGTCGATGGCATCCATCCACTTCGGCATCTCCGCTTGCTGGCCCTCCTTCGGGCGACCCTGCCACTGCTTGATCGCCATCAGCAGGAAGAGCACGCCGATGAGCAGCTTGATCCAGTCGACAGCGGTCGAAGCGCCCGAGTCGGTGTCGTCGGCATCACTGGCGAGCAGGAGCACGATGACGCTGACGGCGACCAGGCCGATGACCCAGCCGATGGCGAACGCCGGACCGTTCGATCGCGCCTTCGGGGTGCCGAGCATGAGGATCACGGCGATGATCGGCACCGGGCTCAGCGCCACGCCGATCGCCGAAGGGAGCAGGTCACCGATCGCTTGGCCCATAGTCCCTCATCTTGATCCAATGACCGTGTGTGGGCGGTGATGGTCCGCCACCCGCGGCGGCGGGACAGTAACGATGAGATGTGATGGTCGACCCTTTCCGTCGAGGCGGGTCAGCGTGTGGCCGCGACGGCGGCGGCGAGTTGTCTCGCCATCCAGCCGTCGAACGGCCACTCGCCCGTGGTGTAGCGAGGAGCGATCTGCGAGATCCCCGACCAGGCGCCACGAACCACGTCGTGCGGATAGGACATCGAGCTGGCGTGGGCGTGGAACTCGGCTTCGTCTTCGAGGGCGACGACGCCGTCGGCCACTTCGAAGTCGAGGTCCAGATCGATCCAGCTGATGAGGTCGGCGGCGGGCCGCTCGAACGGTGTGGCGGCGTGGAGCACATACGTCGACACATCGCCAACGCCTGCCCCCTGGGCGCACAACACCCACCATTCGCCGGGCATCGCGACCCACAGTTCGTGGCTGGCGACGCGTACTGACGTCGACTTGCTGGGGTGCAGTCGCGGCGAGCCGGCGGCGACGAACCACGCGACGGCGGGGGCGGGTGCGGCGACGAGCCGCCCCTCGCCGACCGACGACACCGTCCCGTCCCACTTCCGCTTCTGAATTTCCAACAGCGCTCCCAGATCGCCCTGGCGATCACCGCTGCTGGGCTTGCAACTCCGCCGAGTAGAACGACAGCGCCGTCTTCGTCTTCGTCTGCTGATCGCCCGCGAGATCGATGCCCTTGGACTCCAAGAAGGTGCGCGCCTCGTCGGCAACGTCGAGCGCCTCTGGGGGCAGGCACTTCGTCGACAGCTCGACGACTCTCGTGCCGTCCGGGTACAACCACATCTCGACGGCGAGTCGCCGGGGGAAGGTGTCCGGCTTGACCTTCAACTTGAGTACGAAGATCGGTCCGAGCACCGACAGGTCGTCGATCGTCAGGCCCTCCGGTGCATGGTCAGCGAAGAACGCCCGTTGCTCCTTGGAGAAGAGGCGGCGCAGCGGCTTGTCGCCCGAGACCGACGCCCGCACGGCGGTCGGCGCGAGGCTGCCCTTCATCGAACCCGAACACACGTAGCCACCGGGCATCGCGTCGATCTCGACGACGAAGTTCTCGGACTTGCGCACGTTCGACGGCAGCTGATCGGGAACGACGGGCCGCAACTTGACCGTCGAGTCGCTGTCCTTCCCCTGGATCCGCCGGGCCCGCGCTACGACACCTGCCTCGTTGAGGCGCAGGTCCGGCGTGTCGAAGAAGAACACTTGGCGGATCTGGGCGTCGAGCGGATCGACGCCGAGCGCCGCCGCCGTGGACCGGTACGCCAGCTCCGGCACGGTCAGCTTCAACTCGATGCTGTCCGCCTCCCTCGCCAGGTGGAGCAGTTCACGCAGCTCGTTGCCCACGAGTCGGGGGGTCGAATCGACGGTCATCGGTGCTCCCTTCGTGGCCGGCGGGCGTGCCGACCAGGACGATCATCCTTGCGCACCGGACCATCACCAATCTCATCCGAGCGGAGGGTGATCCGTCATCACCCTGGAGGGGGTGAGTGACGTCAGCGGACGAAACGGCGCAGTCCATCGAGATCGTTGATGACGATCGAGCGACGACCGGTGGACACGAGACCCAGGGAGCGCAGCACGGCAAGCGAACGCCCGACGGACTTCGACGAGGCGGCGACGAGCCCGGCGAGATCGTCCTGGCTGAGCCCGGCGCCGACCGCCGTTCCGCCCTCCACGACCTGACCGTCGCGATTCGCTTCCTCGAGCAGTGCCCTGGCTACCCGATGGAGCACGTCGTAGCCCACCACGTCGGAGTGCCGCGCCGTCGCCTCGCGCACACGAGCCGCCAACTGACGCAGCAGGCCGAAGCTGAGCGCTGGGTGGCCCTCGACGAATCGGAGGAAGTCAGCCGACGGGATCACCTGGACTACGACGTCGTCGAGGGCCACCACCGATGCAGCACGCGGCGGATCGGACCCCGCCAGCGCTGTGAGCTCGCCGACCAGTTCGCCGGGCCCACGCACGGCGACCAGCACGTCACGACCCTCGGTCGACGTGCGCACGATCTTCAGCCGTCCGGTGCGGACGATCAGGACGTGGTCGTTGCGATCCCCCTCGAGGATGAGGAAGGCGCCGCGGCGGTGCCGGCGAACGCCGCCGAGGCCGTCGAGCGCTGTCCGCTCGTCGGGCGTGAGGGCGGCCAACGGGCTGTCGGACACCGCCGCACCGTAGCGCCGCGGTCCGCCGGCTGTCGGCCAAATGTCCGCTACCCGACGGATCGCACGTCCGGGCGCCGGGCGCCGGATGTGCGGAGGATGGCGGTGGCGTCCGAGACACGTCGAGCGCCACCTGAGAAGGGAACACCCCATGAACAAGACCATCACACTGCTCGGCGTCGGCATCGTCCTGACGGTCGGCTCAGCGCTGGCACCCGTGGTCGCTTCGGCGTCCGCCAACCCCGCCACGCTCTGCGCTGATGCGGCTGGCACGCTGTGCACGTCGGTCGTCGTGACGGATCTCGGTGCCGGCGGTCAAGAGGTCGAATCGCGGCCACTCCCGACCGGCCGCGGCGACGCCAAGGACCACCCCAACTACGGCCAGATCACCCCCACCGGCCGCGGCGACGCCAAGGACCACCCCAACTACGGCCAGATCACCCCCACCGGCCGCGGCGACGCCAAGGACCACCCCAACTACGGCCAGATCACCCCCACCGGCCGCGGCGACGCCAAGGACCACCCCAACTACGGCCAGATCACCCCGGCGGGGCCATCCATCTACCTGCAGGCCACACCCGAGTGATGCGACCAACAGTCCGCCCGTGTCGTGGGCAAACCCACGACGCGGGCATGACCGCGCCATCGGAGCCTCGACCCGACGTCGAGCACCTGGCGACACTGCTCGTCGCGGCAGCGGGCGGCACCCCAGGCGCCTTCGAGCGGCTGCTCGAGGTGTGCCGACCGACCATCGAGCGCCAGGCCCGCCGGAGCGCATGGCGTTCCAACGATGTCGACGACATCATCCAAGAGGTGTGCATCCTGCTGTTCGAGCATGCGGCCACGATCCGGGAGCCACGGTCGTTGCTCAGTTGGCTGTCGATCGTCACGAAACGGGCAGCGTCGCAGCTCGGCCGTCGAGGTGACCGGCTCGTGCCGGCCCACCTCGACGACAATCGGTCGGGTTCGGCGTCGACCGAGGATCAGGCGATGAGGGCCCACGAGCGTCGCGAGGTCACGGACGGAGTTCGCTCGGCGTTGGCCCGACTCGACGCCGCCGATCGGCGCTTCCTGCTCCTCATCGAAGCCGACCATGCATCCTCCTATCGCGAGGTCAGCCGCCAACTCGATCGTCCGATCGGCAGCCTCGGTCCGACGCGCCAGCGCCTGCTTCGGCGATTGCGGACGGACCCGGCGCTGCAACGGCTTCGCCCTGCCGGCTGACCGTCAACGACCGTGACGTTCCCGGAACCCAGTTCCAAGGCGCTGGGCGGCAGCCATAACGTCACCGGCATGACCTCGTTCACCCGTGTCCTCGGAAGCTCCGGAATCAAGACCAGCGCGCTCGGAATGGGCTGCTGGGCGATCGGTGGGCCCTGGTCGTTCAACGGCGCTCCAGCAGGCTGGAGCGTCGTCGACGACGACGAGTCGTTGCGGGCGCTGAACCGGGCGTTCGACCTCGGCATCACGTTCTTCGACACCGCCGCCAACTACGGCGCCGGGCGCAGCGAGCGGCTGCTCGGTACGGCGTTCGGCCGACGCCGCGAGCACGTCGTCATCGCCACCAAGTTCGGCTATCAGGTCGACGAGGACAGCCAGTCCGTCGTCAGCTACGACGGCGATGAGGTCAACAGCGACGTCGCCGGACGGCTCCGCGACGACCTCCAGGCGAGCCTGCATCGACTCGACACCGACTACGTCGACGTCTACCAGTTGCACGTCGGTGGCCTGTCCATCGATCGGGCCCTGGAGGCGCGCGACGTCCTCGAGGAGCTCGTCACCGAAGGGCTGATCCGAACGTACGGGTGGAGCACCGACCGGGCCGACGCAGTCCGGGCCTTCTCGACGCTGCCCGGGTGCGGCGTCGTTCAGCAAGGGCTCAGCGTCCTCGACGACGCCGACCCGGAGCTGCTCGAGATCTGCGAGGAGCTCGACCTCGCCAGCATCAACCGCGGCCCCCTCGGCATGGGCCTGCTCACCGGCAAGTTCTCGCCGACGTCGACGTTCGCCACTGACGACCAGCGTCACCGAGCCCAGTGGCACCCTGGATTCCGCGACGGCAAGCCGACAGCTGAGTGGCTCGGCAAGCTGGACGCGATCCGTGCCGTGCTCACCACGGAGGGACGGACGCTGGCCCAAGGTGCTCTCGCCTGGATCTGGGCACGCAGCGAGCGGACCGTGCCGATCCCCGGCTTCAAGACCGTGGCCCAGGTCGAGGAGAACTGCGCCGCCCTCGCCACCGGACCGCTGACGGCCGACCAGATGATCGAGATCGACGGCATCCTCGGCCGCAACGAGACGCCCACGACGTAACAGCTCGGTCACAACTCGCCGACGATGATGGACGAGCCATCGTCATCGTGCGTACCCTCCCACGAGGCTCGGTCTCGCCACGCTGCACGGCGGTGGCGGTCGAGTTCGATGGGCCGCCGCACGCTTGGCCGGCGCGGTCGGCGGACGTCGTGGGTCTGACGCGGCGGCGGTCCATCGACCACGGGGCGCCGGTTGCGCCGCCGGCTCGATTCATCCGCCGACGACCTCATCAGGCATCACCGCCGCTGGCAGCGACAGCGTGAAGCGGGCCCCCGTGCCGACGTCGTTGCACACCGTCAGCGATCCGCGCTGGCTGCGCGCATACTCCCGGGCGATGGCGAGTCCCAGACCAGATCCGCCTCGAGCTCGTGAGCGGTCGGTCTTGTAGAAGCGATCGAAGACCCTGTCGAGCTCCTCGGCGGCGATCCCTGGCCCATCGTCGACGACGGCGATCGAGACGTGATCCCCGTTCGCACGGGCTCGAAGGTGGACCGCTCCGTCGCCGTGGACGATCGCGTTGTCGATGAGGTTGGCGAGGATCCGACGCAAGGGAACTGGATCCGCCTGCACTTGCAGGTCCGGATCGATGTCGATGTCGAGTTGGGCGGCGCGCCGCAACTCCGTCTCGGCGATCACGGCGTCGACGGCCGCGCCCACGTGCAGCGTGGACGACGCCGGTCGCTCGGTCCCGGCATCGAGGTTGGCCAGTTCCAACAGTTCGAGGACAAGATCGCGGAGTCGTTCGACATCGGCGACGACGATCGTCGCCGGCCGGCGTGATGAGGGCGGAAGGGCGTCGAGTTGCTCTCTCAGGATGGCCGTCGACGCCGCCAGTCCGGTGAGTGGCGTGCGCAGTTCGTGGGCGACGTCGGCGGTGAAGCGCCGCTCCCGGTCGGCTGCTTCGGCGAGCCGGCCGATCAGGCTCTCGACCTCATCGGCCATGTGGTTGAAGGACGTCGCCAGGAGTCCGAACTCGTCGGTGTCACTCGCGGGAAGTCGCGCCGCGAGGTCGCCGCCGGCAATCGCTTCGGCTGCCGCTGCCGTCTGGGCCACCGGCTTGAGCGCGCGTCTGGCGATGAACCACCCCACAGCTGCCGCCGCGACGATGGTCACGAGCCAGGACAACGCCGCTGCTTGGGCAAGCTCGTCGAGTCCCTGCTCGAGCTGCTCGAGGGAGAAGAAGACGTAGAAATCGGCGCCGTCGCGTCCGCTCGCCCCGGCGACGAGCACCGGTCGACCGTCGACGCGCGCGTGGGCCAACAACGGATCGTTCGTCAGCTCGGCGAGCGCGCTGGGCACATCGGCCACGCTGAGGTTGGCACCCGACGTGAACTCGGTGGAACCCTGCACGACGAGGATGTCCGCGTCGCTGCGCTGCTCGTAGAGCGTGCGAAACCGCTCGAACGTGACCTCGTCGAACTCATCCGGTGCGACAGCGAGGGCGAACCGAGCCTCGTCGAGGCTCGTCGAACGGGTCGCCCGCAAGCGGTACTCGCGGGCCAGTACGAACGTGACGACTGCGACCAACCCAGCGCTGATCGCGGCGACGAGCACAAACGCCGCGGTCAAGCGTCGGCGGAAGCGTCGCGGCGGTCGTCGCTCGGTCTCAATCACCTTCGAAGCGGTACCCAACGCCGCGAACCGTCGACACGTAGCCATCCCCGGCGGTGTCACCGAGCTTCTCGCGCAGCCTCATGACCGCCATGTCGACGAGGCGCGAATCACCCAGATAGTCGTATCCCCAGACGCGTTCCAGGAGAACTTCTCTGGTCAACACGAGACCGGCGTGGCGTACAAGCTCGGCGAGCAGGCGGAACTCCGTTGTCGTGAGCGACAACTCGCGTTCGCCACGAAGCGCACGGAACGCTCCTTCGTCGACGCACACGTCGCGCACGCGCAACACGCTGCCGGCGGCGTCGCCACTGCCCAACGCCCGTCGCAGCACGGCGCGAACGCGAGCCGCCAACTCGACCGGTTCGAACGGCTTGGTGACGTAGTCGTCGGCCCCGAGCTCGAGTCCGGCGACGACATCTGCGGTGTCGGCGCGCGCCGTGAGCATGACGATCGGCAGGCTCGAAGATCGTCGAACCTCACGGCACACGTCGAGCCCGCTCAGTCGCGGCAGCATGAGGTCCAGCAACATGAGGTCGTGGGCGCCGGATCGCGACGCCTCGGCGACCGCCGCCTGCCCGTCGGCCACGGCGGTCACTTCGAAGCCCGACCGCTCGAGCACCAAGGTGACGGTTTCGCGTACCGACGAGTCGTCCTCCACCAGGAGCACTCGGGCCGTCACACGACCAGCCTGGCACCCGGCAGGTACGCCAGTCGAAGGTGGCGACGCCGGCTTGTCGTTTGCGTCAGCGAATCGACTCACAATCGGTCACTGCGCTGACGCAAGTTGCTGGCGCGCGCTCAGCTTGAACAGCGGTGATGGCTCAGCATCCAGGGCCGCAGCCCCACCCGAGTGCCGAAGCGCGCAACAGGGGGTCCTGTCGCTCTCGGGAGCGCTTCAAGGCTCGGGTGACCGCGTCGTTCTGCCTCCGACCTTCAAGCCGTGGTGGACGCGATCCACGACATCGTTGCCGCGGCCCGTTGACACACCGTCGTTCTGGGTGCCGATCGTTGCGAATTTCGCAAGGATCGGCGCCCAGATTTGCAACCGGTAGGTCTCACGAGATGTCGCGCTGGCGTGGCCGTCTCGCGACTCTGCTCGATCGTTCGCGGTCAACGCCGCGAACCGCAACCTGCGGCTGGCGCAGCTGTCGTTCGCCGCAGCGTGGACCGGCGAGTGGATGCTCACCATCGCGCTCTCCGTCGTCCGCGTTCCGCGACGGCGGGGCAACCGCGGTCGGCGTCGTCGCCGTCCTGCGCATGCTCCCGGCGGCGCTGCTGTCGCCAGTTGCCACCGCCCTCGCCGACCGCTTTCGCCGCGATCAAGTGCTGCGCTGGACATGTGCCGTGCGCGCCGCTGCGCTCGCAGGATGCGCGGCGACGGTCGGCGACCCGGCGGCGACGCTCGGCACCGCGGCAGCGCTCACACTCGGTGCCGGACTCTTGCTGGCCGGACTGTCCTACGAGCGCGCGTCCTTCCACCTCGCGCCGGGCGCGGTCCGCGACTTGATCGGCGAGGCGATCGACGGATTTCGCACGCTGCGGCGCCACCCAGACGTCTTCCTGCTCGTGCGGCTGACGTTGGCGCAGGCGATGACGAGAGGTTGTTTCACCGTGCTCGTCGTGGTCGTCGCCATCGACGTGCTCGGCGTCGGGGATGCGGGCGTCGGTGTGCTCACGGCAGCAGTCGGCGCCGGGGCAGTGATCGGTTCACTCGCCGTGTCGTTGTTCGCCGATGGCCGTCGTCTCGCCGTCATCCTCGGTCTCGGCGTCGCCTTGTGGGGCCTGCCGCTCGCTGTCGCCGGCGCAGTCCCGCGCCAAGGTGTGATCCTCACGATGCTCGCTGCGGTCGGGGTGGGCAATGCGCTCGTCGACGTCGGGATCTTCACCCTGCCGCCGCGGCTGGTGCCCAACGATGTGCTCGCTCGACTGTTCGGGGCGCTGGAGAGCCTGGGTGCCCTGGTCGTCGCCGCCGCATGCCTGCTCACGCCAGCGCTGCTCGAACTCATCGGTACTCGCTGGGCGTTGGTGGTCGTCGGGGCATTCGGGCCGATCTACGTCGCCCTCGCGTGGCGTCGGCTGCGGGCGATCGACGCCACGGTGAAGCGCCGGGACCACGAGATCGGCCTCCTCGACGAGCTCCCCATCTTCCGGCCGCTTGCGCTTCCGGTGATCGAATTGCTCGCGGACCGTCTCGAAGGGCTGACGGTCGCCGCCGGCGACTACGTGGTGACGCAGGGCGACGACGGCGACCGGTTCTACGTGATCGAGCACGGCACTGCCCGGGTCGTCTGTGACGGCGCCGCGCGACCGGATCTCGTCGATGGCGACTGCTTCGGGGAGATCGCCCTGCTGCTGGACGTCCCGCGGACCGCGTCGGTGATCGCAACGACGACGTTGCGGATGCACACGCTCCAGCGCGATGACTTCCTCGCCGCGGTCGCCAGTCAGACGGCGAGCCGGACGGCCGCCGACCGCGTCGTTGCCCAGCGGCTCGACGCCGACCCGGCGCCGCTGCATTGACTTCGCCCGGCTGGTTTGCGTCGGGGTCGGGTCGCTGGATACCGAGGCGGAGCTCGCGCAGTTCGTCGATCATCGCCGCGACGAATTCGGGCCCGCCGTGCTCGTGGTGCGCGACATCATGGTCGGCAACCGCCGCCATTTCCGCCTCGCGGAAACCAGTCGCAGATCGCAATCACCCGCCGCTCGGGAGGCAACCATGTCCCAGGTCCGTGTCCACAATTTCTCGATCTCCCTCGACGGGTTCGGGACCGGCGACGGCATCACGTCCGACGCCCCGTTCGGCCACGCCGGGGAACGCCTGCACGAGTGGATGTTCGCCACCCGATTCTGGCGCTCGATGGTCGGCGAGCCCGGTGGCAGCGTTGGTATCGACCACGCCTTCGCCGAACGTCATGGCCCCGGCATCGGCGCCGAGATCATGGGCCGAGGCAAGTTCGGCGTACAGACCGGCCCGTGGACCGATGTCGGCGCCGACGACGAGTGGCGCGGCTGGTGGGGGCCGAACCCGCCGTTCCACACGCCGGTGTTCGTGCTCACACACCATCAGCGCCCGTCGATCGAGATGGAGGGCGGCACCGTGTTCCACTTCGTCGACGCGAACCCGCAGAAGGCGCTCGACCTCGCCCGGGAGGCAGCCGGCGACCTCGACGTGCGCATCGGCGGTGGCCCTACGGTCGTCCGCGACTTCCTCGCCGCCAACCTCATCGACACGCTCCACGTCGTGCAGGTGCCGATCCTGCTCGGCCGCGGCACGCGCCTGTGGGACGGCCTCGAGGGCGTCGAGGAGCGCTACGACATCGAGGCCGTCTCGTCACCGAGCGGTGTCACCCACCAGACCTTCACCCGTCGATAGGTCGTCCGGCACGTTCGTCTGACGGAAACGAAGGGCGGTGGTTTGCGTCACACCGACGCCGGCTGGCTAAGCATTGGCGCCCAGTGCTTCGAGCAGTCGGTGCGCCGCCCGGTTGCCACGCCCCCAGTCGGCGATCGCCCAGTTTCCCTCGCCGGGACGGACGCGGGTCTTGCGTCGAGCGTTGCGAGCTGCAGGTCGGCGTCAGGTCGAACACTCGTGAGAGTCAGTTCTGTTACAGCGGCTGCGCCACCGGCGGCGCGAATGCTGCAACAGACTCGGGACGGGGCGGTACCAGACCCACAATCGGCACTCCGCTCTGTCTGGTCGTGACATCGATCGACGTCAGTGACCGCCGGTTCTTGAACCGGACGTGAGTTGCTGGAGGACGTCGCTGGCGGTTGGTGATCCCGTTGGATCGGCGTGGCGGTGGACCACCTTCCACTCGCCGTGCTCGCGGTGGAACACGGTGGTGACGCGCAGCACGTACGCCGAGGGCGGGCCTCCGTTAACAGAGGCGGTGGTGTGTTCGAAGGCGACCGTGTAGGCGAGGTCGCCACTGGCTCGGGCGGCGATGACGTCGTTGTCGTACGAGGTGCACTTTGTGAACGACGCACCCAAACGCTGGAAGATCGGTTCGATCTGCGCCCAGCCGGTCCCACCCATGACGCCGCCGAACAAGGTCGCCGCGTCGTCGTGGGACCACATCGCGCTCCGTGGCCCGGCATCACCGTTGTGCAGCGCCACCTCCGCCTGGCGCAGCTTGGGCATCATCTCGGTGAGAAACACATCGGTCTGATTCATGGACACCTCCAACTCAATTAGATTGACAATCTAATACAATAGATCTGGAGTATGATTGGTTCGATGGCTGATGTCAAGCGGCGGCCCTACCGCACCACGATTCGACGCGGCGACGCCCCGAAGGTGATCTGCGCCGCCGCATATCGTCTGTTCTCCGACAAGGGCTACCTGGCGACCTCGATCGAGGACATCGCCGCCGAGGCCGGCGTCGCCCGACCGACGATCTTCACTGCCGTGGGACCGAAGGCGACGATCCTGCGCCTCGTCGTCGATCAAGCCCTGGCCGGCGACGACGCACCGGTCCCGATCGCCCAGCGACCGTGGTGGCGCGAGGCCATCGATGAGCCCGACCCGGTGCGTTCGATCCAACTCGCCGCCCGCAACATGTGCCAGATCAACCAACGCGCCGCGCCGGTGCTGCGCGCCCTCGAGACGGCCGCTTCCGTCGACGCCGAGGCCGGCGAACTCTGGGACCGATTTCAGCGGCAGCGCCACACCGGCCTCAACGAGTTCGCCGTCGCCTTGACCCGCAAGACGACCGGCGTGCGCTACGACGAAGACACCATCACCGAGACGCTGTGCATGCTCGCCGCGGACGCCTACCTCCGACTCGTCCGCGACGCCGGCTGGCCCGTCGAGCGCTACCAGCACTGGCTCACCGACGTCCTCCTCCGCCTCTTCCTCGACTGAGCTCCGCATCTACAGGTGAGCGGAGGCAGCAGATCGACCAACTCCACGGATGAACGGTCAACCCGACCGCCTTGGACCGCCGCCCTTCACCCCTCGGGATGATCCACGAGTTCACGGTCAGCTGACACCGCGACGTCGTGCAATACACGCCGTCGTCCCGGCGGCGAGATCTAGCGTGCGGGAAGCGGCGAAGTCGGGGCCTGGAAAGGAGGACCGGTGGCGCAACGCGGACGGCAGCGGCGCCTTGCGCGATCCGTGCCGGTTGGTTTGATCGTCGTCGGCCTGCTCGTGGGCACGACGAGTGGACTCGGTGCGGCCGTTTCGACGGCGGGTGGCGCCGGTCGCCTGGTCGAGCGGCCGTGTGACACGGCGGTGTCGTTGCCGCCCACCGACTGCTACTGGCTCGAGGTCCCCGAGCGCCGTGACGCTCCTGAGGCGGGAACGATCCGGCTGTGGGTAATCGTGGTCCATGGCGAGGGTCCAGCGGCCGAGCTGCCTCCGGTCATGGATGTCACCGGAGGTCCGGGCCAGGCCGCGTCGAGAGCGTGGGTCGACGGTTCGGTCGTGCTCGACGGCGACGGGCGCACGATCGTGGTGATGGATCAGCGTGGTACCGGTCGAAGCGAACCGCGGCTGCACTGCGACTTTGCGTCCGGCCCACCCGCGACGATCCCGTGGCCTGATCGGGTCGCGGCGCGACGACTGCAGGTCGTGGCGTGCCGTGACCGGTTGATCGCCGCCGGTGCCGATCTCGACGGTTATGACACGGTGGAGAGCGCCGCCGACTTCGCCGATCTGCGTCACGCTCTCGGTGTCGACAAGTTCCTGTTGCGTGGATACAGCTACGGCGGCCGTTTGGCGAGAGAGATCTACCGGCAGGATCCCGGCGGTGTTGCTGGGCTGTTGCTCGACAGCCCGCTGACCACCTCACCCCAAGGGGCGGCGAGCCTGCTCGAACGGGGCGGCGACGCACTCGCCCGCCTCGACGCCTGGTGCGCTGAGTCGTCGAGTTGCGCCGAGTTGGGCACGCCCAGCGAGAACATTGCACGGGCAGCCGAGCGGCTCGAAGCCGACCCATACGTGTTGGGCGACGGAATGCTCATCGACGCCGGAGTGCTCTACGCCGGCGTGTTCCAGGCGATGTACCGCACCGATCTGCTTCCGATACTCCCAGCGGCGATCGCCTCGCTCGCCGAGGGCGACAACTCCATTCTCGAGGCCTTCGCCGCCGAACTGTTGCAGACGTTCGACGATCCCCGGGACGCCGACGCCGACGGACTGTTTGAGGTCGTCACGTGCGCCGAAGACGCACCATCCGCCACCGACGCCGACCACACCGTGCTCGCAGATCCTGGCATCTGGGAGGACCTCGTCCTCGACCGCGTGGCCTGCGACCTGTGGAACGTTCAGCCCGTCGATGGTGGTCGCCTCGAAACCGTCGGAGGCAGCCTCCCGGTGTTTGTGCTGTCCGGTGAACTCGATCCGATCACCCCGCCGCGCTACGCCGCCGAAGTCACCGACCACTTCCCTGGAGCCACCGCTGTCGTCATCCCCAACGGTGGGCACGGAGTCGCCTGGGCGACACCATGCACACAGCTGCTGTCGCTAGCTTTCACCGCCAACCCGAACAATCGACCCAACACCGCGTGCGTCACCGAACTCGACCCGTGACGCCTGCCCGATCTCCTGCATCTGAATCGATCCGCCAGCCCGGGTTTAGCGGTTCTCCGGCTTCGAGGCGATCCGCGGACCCGCGACCACTCGCCCACGGATCGCGATCGGCCTCATCGAGCGGTCGCTGGAGCCGTGAGCGCTCGGCACTGATGTCGGCCTCGACAGCTCAGGGTTCCGGCGCCGTCGGGGCGGGCGGCGGCGAGGCCGAGGCGATCGACACGAATCCGGCCGCGTCCGTCGGCATGACAGACGGTGTGAATCGCCGATTGAAACGCGCTCATACGCCGCGCCGCATCAGTAAGAGGACGACCAGGATGATCAGGATGACGAGAAGGACGCCGCCGCCGATGTAGACGCCGTCAGCAAGCAGAGCCGCGATTGATCCGTTCATGGCGGCGCCCGTACCCGTCGGAACGACAAAGCAAACCGCTACACGAGTTGCCATCCGAAGATCTAGATGTCCTCCGCGGCTCGCTGCGGAGATGAACGGTTGGCCTGCAGCTCGAGCGGGTACAGAGCAAGTGTCTGCCCGCCAAAGTGGCAGCACATCTGCCAGTTGAAGGAGCATTTCGATGAGCAATCTATGGACATACCGCGAGGGCACGATGGGCAACGGTCACGACGTCGTCGGGTACGACGTCGAAGCGATCGATGGCAGCATCGGCAAGATCGATTCCAGTACCGCTGACACGGACAACGCTCACGTGGTCGTCGATACTGGCTGGTGGATCTTTGGCAAGAAGCGGCTGATCCCCGCGGGCGCCATCGTCGCTGTGGATCATCAGGACCAGAAGGTCGCGTTGCAGATGACCAAGGACCAGATCAAGGACGCCCCCGACTTCGACGAGACGATGACCCTGACGGCAGCTGACCGCGGCGTCTACGACGACTACTACCGTCCGTTTGGCTCGTAGTCCGTCCACTGCTGCTGTCCCATCAACGGCGGAGCTCAGCGGCACGGCGACGATCGTGCCGGCCTACGCCACGAATGTTGCCGGTCACGTTCCCCAGCTTCCGGTGACACTTCCAACCGGCTGACCCGGCCTCGAGCAGCGGGGCACGTCATCGCCTATCGGCGAAGACGCTTCTTCGTTGACGATCGGCGGATGGGCGGCAACGTGGCCGTCCATCCGCCGTCGCACCTCGCCGTAATTCATTCCGGCGACGCTGAGAAGGTGGCGTTGCGGGTGGTCGTCTGGCGATCGTCTCTATTGTTCGGTGTGCTGGAGCTACTGGTAGGAGATTAATGTTTGCCACGTCTCGAGTTGGTCTCTTGGAGGCCCAGGCCGTCCATCTGGACTACGAGCGCTACCTCAAGTACAACGCGGATGTTGGAGCGGTCGGGAAGCATGTCGAGGCGGAACTGATGGAGCACGAGAAGCTTCTGCGGCAGGTGGTGCCGGCGGGTCAGCTCGGCGAGCCACGCTGCGACCGCGTTGACCTCGCCTGCGGTGACTTGGCCGATGTCGTGCAGGTGGCGCTCGCCTGGCGCCAGTCGCCATTCCGGATCGAGGGCGAGGCCGACGTGGGGCTGGGCCAGCAGTTCTTCGTAGCGCATGGCCTGAGCGAGGAAGTCGGTGTGCCCGGGCTGCAGATCAAGGACGACGTACAACCCTGCCGCGGCCGCCGCATCGACCCATGGCCGGATGTGGTCGAGCGAGCTTTCCAACGAGTAGTCGCCGTCGGCACCGGCCTCCGACGAGGCGACCGTTGCGATGATCTCGAACGTCGGAATCACGGATGCTGAGCTGATCCCGGTGTATTGGCCGGCGACGTCGCGTTCCCGTTGAACGGCGGCGTCGACGGGTTGTTCGCCGAGAACGCCGAGATTGTCGTCGCCGGGTATGGCCGTAGATGGCGACGAGCAGGCGTCCAGGAAACAACGTCGAGCCGCCGCCGGGAAGCTGGGGAGTCGGCATCGCTGCGGCCGTAGTCGATGGGGTAGACGCGTACGTTTCGTCGTGGGACACCACAGTGGACGTGGATACGGCGGCGAACCAGGCGGCCACGACGAAGACGTGCTGCCGACAGCAGAGCAGTTTCTGCGTACCATCCAGCGTTGGTCTGGACCGCCAGGAGCGACGTATCGCCGGCGCCCTGTCTACCGCCATGAGGTGGCCACGATCTGGCTCGCTTCTGAGTCCCTGTAGGGCAACGGATTGTTGACGGCACGGTCCCAGCCGAACCTGCCGACACCGACGAACACTGCAAGCACCACGATCACTACGAGCAGGCGTAACACGCTCGCCACGACCACCGCGCCCGCGGGGCTCCACGCCGCCGCCGCGTCGTGTGAACCATCGCGCCGTCCACGACGGCCTTCTCGATGTGCGCCTGTCCATGCGCGAGTCCGGTTATGGCGCGGTGAAGATCTCCACCTGGGTTGCGGAGCCGGGCAGGGTCTGCACGGTGAACGACATCAGGATCGGATCGCCGACAAGTTCGAGCAGGTCGCAGGTGTAGATGCCGGGCAGGACCCACACCCAGTCACCCTGTTCGATCTGGTCCTGCCAGATCACCGTGCCGTCCTGCGCCTTGAGCACGTAGATCTCGCCGGCGCCCTGGGGGAACTTGAGCAGCGAGCCGCGCACGAAGGTCGTCCGGTCTGCTTCGATGTTGACCCGGATCGTGGTCTCGTTGCCGCTCGGGTTCGTCCAGGCCAGGTCGCAGACGCCGATCGGCACCTCGACCTTGTTCGTGTCCTCGGTGAACGTGTACGTGAACGGTTCGCCGCCCTGCGGGTTGCTGTCGGTCGCCGGCTGCTCGGCACAGGTCAGCGTTGCCAGCGGATAGAGCCCGCCGATCGACTCGATTTCGAGGAACCCGGTCGTGACGACGACTTCCAGCTCCTCGAGGAACGTGAACAGCGCCACCGAGAGCTCATCGGCATTCTGCGCGCCGACGATCTGGCCGCCGGTGTTCTCGGCGATGCAGCTGGTGATCCGCAGCTCTTCCTCGTCGAGGCCGAGACCGACCACGTAGACCGTGATCGCCGCCTCGCTCTCCTTCAGCGCGGTGGCGATCGCACAGGGATCGGCGTCGCAGGTCTCGAGACCATCGGTGACCAGGATGATCGCGTTGGTCACCGTGTCCGATGCGGCCGGGAAGTCGGCCGCCGCACGCTCGAGCGACAGCCCGATCGGCGTCCACCCGACCGGCTGGTAGTTGGCGACCTGCTCGCGCAGGGCCTCCTTGTCGACGCCGTCGACCGGCACCGTCAGTTCGGACGACTGACAGCTCTCGGCCCTGCCCGCCTCGGTGTTGTCGCCTTCGTGTCCGAACACGCGGAAGCCGACGTTGAGTTCCGGCCGATCGACCGGGATCGCGTCGATCACTTGGTTGAGCACGCGCTTGGCGGCGTCGATCCGCGGCTCACCGGTGTCCGTCTCCGCCGCCATCGATCCCGACGAGTCCATGATCAACTCGACGTTGACCTCCGTCCCAGGCTCCGCTTGGGCGAGGGCCTTCTGCGGCGCCTGGACCACCAGGTTCGCAGCGCAGAGGACGAGCAACGCCCCGAGAATCATCGTCCGGGTGATCCATGTCTGGATTGTTGTCGTCACCGCATTCACCTCTCTGTTGACCGCCAGGCGTGCATCGCCTGCCCCCGGCGCCCCGTACCCACAGCGCGTGGTTTTGATGCGTGTAACGCGCGCGATGTCTGGCGTCGCCCGTCGACGGGTAACCAAGGGGGACACACACGGTGGGGGTCACTAAGAGGGGGATCCGTGAGCACACGCTCCATCAAGACTGCGGTCGTATGCACGCTCGTTGGCAGCGTGTTGACCCTGTTGGTCGGCCAGCTTGCTGCGGCGAGCCCGGGCGTGGTGGCCGGGCCGCCGAGTTCGCCGCCCGGGCAGGTCGACCGAGGCATCGAGCTCGTCGACGGGCTCGGCAATGGCGGGCAACCCGAGGGTGTGCCTCGCGAGCTTGTGATCGCCGACGCCCGGTTCCTGTTCGATCGGGTCGTCCCGCTCAGCCGACAGGAGCTGTTCAGAGTGGCCCAGGAGCAGGAAACCATCGCCTACGCCAGAACCGAGGAGGGCCCGTTCGCGGCGATCTACCTGTCGGTCCCGAATCGCAGCGAGGACGAGCTGGCCAGGTACCTGCCAGAAGGCGTCGGATCGGCGGAAGTCGCCTGCCCGGCAGACGCCGGGGAGTACGAGCGCGTCGATGCCAGCGGTTCGTTGTACGCGTTCGCTGGAATCGAGACCGACCTCACCGCCGACTCGCTCCAGCAAGTCGGCGACAACAATGGAGAGCCGGTCTTTGCGGATCCGGACGGCGCCCAGCCGTTCCCCGAGCTGTTCTTCTCCTCCAGTGACGGACTGCTTCGCTTCGTCCTGGTGGGCGCCGATGGCCGACCGGCGTCGATCGCCGAGTCGCTCGCCTTCGACGGCACCGCAGTTCGCCTTCGAATCCGATGCCACCGACACCGTCGACCCCGCCTCGCTGACGAAGGTCGGGTGCTCGACCGCGTTCCCGGTCTTCGCCCCGACCGAAACGGTCGACGCCGGCTTCACGCAGCTCTACGTACTCGCCGGTACGCGCTTGTTCAGCTTCACCGACGCAGGAGCCGCGCCGGCACAGGAGACCGACCCGCCGACCACGAGCACGACCTCGACGACCACCACGACAACGCCGTCGACCACCGCGCCACCGACAACGGAGCTGCCGACGACCGAGCCGCCGACGACCGAGCCGCCGACGACCGAGCCGCCGACGACCGAGCCGTCCACGACGACCACCACCTCCACGACGACAACGGAACCGCCGACGACCACGTCGACGTCGACGACAACAACGACAACGGAACCGCCGACGACCACTCGACGTCGACGACAACAACGACAACGGAACCGCCGACGACCACCTCGACGTCGACGACAACAACGACAACGGAACCGCCGACAACGACCTCGACGTCCACGACCACGTCGACCTCCACGACGACGACGGAACCGGCGACGACGACCTCGACGTCGACGACATCGACGTCGACCAGCTCGACGACCACGACACCGGCGACACGTCGACCACCACGACGACGGAGCCGTCGGACACCACGACAACACCGTGCCGCGGCAACCCCGGCGAGCTCGACGCGCAGGGGATCCCGGAGCACCTGCCGACGCTGATCCAGTTCGGTGGCGTCGCCTACGTCTTTGCCGAGTCTGAGGCGCCCGAGGACGCCGGAACACTGACTCGAATCGGCTGCATCGGACCGTTCGAGGTGGCAAGCACCGACCAGGACGATGCCGAAGCGGTCCTCTACCTGCTGACCACCGGCGCTGACGCCGGCGACCAGGTCTACCGCTTCGAGGCCGCCCCGACGTTCGAGATCGAGTTCCAGGTCACGGAACGGCCGCAAGTCGTCACCACGGGCGACCAGCGCTATCGGGTGGAACAGGTTTGGCAGCCGTCGGTCTACTCCAGCACAACCGTCATCCTCTTCGTCGACGACCCCGCCGATCCTGCTCCGGAGGTCATCTACGGACTCGACGTCTCGGACTCAGTCGTCGGCGACGCCATCGGCGAGTATCGGCTGCCGGACGACTCGGCGCCACCCGAGGAGTTGACCGCCGCCGCAGAAGCGGCCGGTCTCAACCCGGATCTCACGATCAACGGGCTGTTGTACGTCCTGGTCGACATCTACACGCCGAGCGGTACGACGAGCAATGGGTTCATGACCCTGTTCGCAACGACCACCGAGGGGACGCCGGAAGTGCTGCTCGGTCGAGACCCGCGTCAGGATGAGCTGCTCATCTTCGTCGGGGAGTCCCCCCAGAACCCCAGGTGATCGGCACCACCGCGCCGGACGTGACGTGGATCGCCGGGAGTCCGCCACTCCACCGGGTTTGCGATCCTAGCTCTCGACGTGTGGGACATATGTGGGGAGGACGGGACTGCATGGACGGCCGGAAGGCGTCATGAGCGGGGCGAGGGGGTCAAGGCGATACTTTCCCGAGGCGCCGCGGAAGGGTCGTGAGCGGGTTCGCGCGCAGACCGTCGTCGATGAACCGATCGTCGAGGAGCTGTTCAGCGTCGAGCGGCTGGAGGAGCATGCGCGGACTCTTGCCGCCGCCCAAACTGTCGGGCCCGCCTCGAGCCGTGGAGTGCCGATCCGGCCTCGCGTCGTCGAGAACGCTCACGTCTTGGTGGAGTCATACCGAGTGTTGGCGCGGGCGATCGAGGAGGAGCGTGCGATCACGCCGGCGGCCGAGTGGCTCGTCGACAACTTCACGATCGTCGATGAACAAGTTCGCGAGATCCGCGACGACTTGCCGGCGGACTATTACCGCGAGCTCCCCAAGGTCGCCGAGGGCCATTTGGCGGGCTACCCACGCGTCCTGGGTTTGGCGTGGGCCTATGTCGCCCACACGGACAGCCGCTTCGATCCCGAGACGCTGCGGCGAATGGTGCGGGCGTATCAACAGGTCGAGCCGTTGACGATCGGGGAGCTGTGGGCGATTGCGATCAGCCTGCGCATCCTGCTCGTCGAGAACCTCCGCCGCCTCGCTGAGCGGATCGTGCGCGGCCGGGCGGAGCGCCAATTCGCCGATGAATTGGCCGACATCTTGCTCGGATTGGGCACGGACGGTCCTGCCGACGCTTCGATGTCGGTGCGCCTGCTGGAGCGAGCACAGTTGACAACGTCGGCGCAGGTCCAGCTGTTCCAACGGCTCCGTGATCAGGACCCGGCGGTGACACCGGCGCTGCCCTGGCTCGAGCGGTTCGTGGAATCACAGGGTGTCACGACCGAGGAGCTCGTCCAGCGACAGCACCAGCGCATGGCCACGATGAATGTCACCGTGCGCAACGTGATCACCAGCATGAGGCTGATCTCGTGGTTCGACTGGGCTGAGTTCGTCGAGAGCGTCAGTGTGGTCGACGAAGTGCTTCGTGACGGGAGCGCGTTCGCCGAGATGGACTTCGCCACGCGCGACCACTATCGGAAGGCCGTGGAAGAGCTGGCCCGGGGGTCGGGCCGCACGGAGGTCGACGTTGCCCGCGCGGCGATCGCCCTGACCGCGAACGTCCAGTCCGATGACGACGGCGACACATCGATGCTGTCTCGGCTCCACGATCCCGGCTACTACCTGGTCGCCGACGGACGCTCCGTTCTGGAACGGTCCCTCCACGTTCGGGTGAGCCGGCTGAAACGGTTACGGCGCGCCGCGCTACGGGCGGGCGCCGGTTTCTATCTCGGGTCTCTGACACTGCTGACGGCACTCGTCGTCGCCGTTCCCCTGGTGCTCGTCGGCCATGACGCCGGTGTCGCGATCGCGGTCGGCATCCTCGCCCTCGGCCCGGCATCCGAGCTGGCGACAGCCCTCGTCAACTGGACCGTCACCCACGTGCTAGGTCCCCGGCCGCTGCCGCGACTCGATCTCGACGACGGCGTGCCGACCAACCTGCGAACGCTCGTGGTCGTTCCGATGCTGCTCACGACATCAGCAGGCGTCGAGGCCCAGATCGCCCAGTTAGAAGTCCACTATCTGAGCAACCGCGAGGGAGACCTGCGGTTCGCCCTGCTCTCGGACTGGCTCGACGCAGAGAGCGAACGCGTCGCGGGCGATGACGAGTTGCTCTCCGCCGCGGCGGCAGGAATTGATCAACTCAACCAACGCTACGGCGAGGCGCCCGGCGGCGGAGCCCGATTTCTGCTCTTCCATCGGCAGCGACAGTGGAACGACCGCGAGGGCTGCTGGATGGGCTGGGAGCGCAAGCGCGGCAAGCTCGAAGAGCTCAATGCCCTGCTGCGGGGCTCGACGACGACGAGCTTTCTGACCAGCAGCACACGCGCCGCCTCGATCCCGCCGCCCGCCGTGCGCTATGTCGTCACGCTCGACGCCGACACCCGGCTCCCGAGGGGTTCGGTGGCACAACTCGTCGGAACGATGGCGCATCCGCTCAATCAGGCGCGCTTCGACAGTCGGGCCGGACGGGTGACACTCGGCTACGGCCTGCTCCAGCCCCGGATCGCGCCGACGCTGCCAGCGGAGCACGAGGGTTCGACGTTTCAACGCATCTTCGGCGGACCGGCCGGCATCGATCCCTATTCGTCGGCGGTCTCCGACGTCTACCAGGACCTCTTTCAGGAGGGCAGCTTCACCGGCAAGGGGATCTACGACGTGGATGCCTTCGCGGCGGCGTTGGACGGGCGTGTGCCGGAGAACGCCCTGCTGAGTCACGACCTGTTCGAAGGAGTCTTTGCCCGAGCCGGCCTCGTGACCGATGTCGCGTTGCTCGACGAATACCCGTCGAACTACTTGGTCAGCGCCTCCCGTCAACACCGCTGGGCGCGGGGGACTGGCAGTTGCTGCCGTGGATCCTGGGCCGAGCGGGCCACAGCACCGAGCCCCGCAGTCGTCGCCGTATCGGCGGCGTCGCCCGATGGAAGATGGTCGACAACCTGCGACGAACGATGTCCGCCCCCCTTGCCGTCGGCACTCTGGTCGCCGCCTGGACGTCGTCCGGGGCGTCGTCCGGGTGGTGGACGGCGTTCGTCGTTGCGTCGTTCATGGTGCCTGCGGCACTGCCGGTGGCCGCGGGGGTCGTGCCGCGTCGTTCCGGGATCTCGATGCGCGGCCATCTGCGCGCCGTTCGCAGCGACGTCGTTGTCGCCGCGGCTCACGTCGTCCTCGGCATCACGTTCCTCGCCCACCAGGCGTGGCTGATGGTGGACGCGATCGTGCGGACGCTGGCGCGGGTGTACGTCACTCGGCGACACCTGCTCGAGTGGGAGACTGCCGCGCAAGTCAAGGCCGAACACAATCTCGCGTTGGGCAGCTTCTACCGCCAGATGGCCGGTGGAGTCGTGATCGCCGGCGTTTCTGCACTGCTTGTCTTCGCCATCGATCCGGACGCCATGTGGATCGCCGCGCCCTTCGTCGTTCTGTGGCTGTTGGCGCCGGCCATCGCCCGTTGGGTCAGCATGCCCGCCGCGGAATCCGCTCCCGAGCAACTCGCCGATGGCGACATCGAACGACTGCGCCTCCTCGCCCGTCGGACGTGGCTGTTCTTCGAGACGTTCGTCGGCCCGGACGACCATGGCCTTCCTCCGGACAACTTTCAAGATGACCCCCACCCGTCGGTCGAGCATCGCACGTCGCCGACGAACATCGGGATGTATCTGCTGGCCACCGTGAGTGCCCGTGACTTCGGTTGGATCGGGACGTTGGAGACGGTCGAACGCCTCGAGGCGACGCTGTCGACAATTGCTTCACTCGAGCGGTTTCGCGGCCATCTGTACAACTGGTACGACACGCGTACCCTCGAGCGGCTGGAGCCGCGGTACGTGTCCACGGTCGACAGCGGCAACCTCGCCGGCCACCTCATCGCCGTGTCCAACGCCTGTCGCCAGATGATCGACCGGCCACTTCCGGTCGACGCGGCGATCGCCGGCATCGGTGACGCCATCGCGCTCGTGCGTCGGGCAGCCGGCACGATCGAGGATGAGCAGCGGAGCCAGGTGCAGGTTCGGCGGCGTCTTGACGACTCCTTCGCATCGCTGGCAGTAACCGCCGATGTTCCGGCGACGGTGGACACCTGGGCGAACGATCTCGAGAAGCTGTCGATGGCCGCTCACATGTTCCCGGATGTCGCCGGCGACTCGAGTGACGAACGTGCTGATCGCCGTGACAGCGAGCTGGTGACCTGGGTCGAAGCAGTGCAGTCAGCGGTGCAGAGCCACGTTCGCGACGTCTCAATTCTCCAGCTCGGGGGGCGCTGGACCGAGTTTCCGACACTCGCCGAAGCATCCGATCCGCCGGCGGACGTGACCGGCGAGGGACCACCGCCGGCGGCCCTGCTGGTTCGCAGGCTCCAGGCGATCGCCGACCTGGCGCAACGACTCGCCTGGGAGATGGAATTCGACTTCCTGTTCGATCCCGTCCGCAAGCTGTTCGCGATCGGGTTTCGCGTCAACGACGGTGCGTTGGATCCGAGCTACTACGACCTTCTCGCCTCGGAGGCCCGTCTCGCCAGCTTCGTGGCGATCGCCAAGGGCGACGTCGATGCCGAACATTGGTTCCGCCTCGGTCGCCCGCTGACGCCCGTCGGTCGTGGCTCCGCCCTGCTCTCGTGGTCCGGGTCGATGTTCGAATACTTGATGCCGGCCCTGGTGATGAGATCCCCCGTCGGCAGCATGTTGGAGCACACCTATCGGCTGGTCGTTGACGGCCAGATCGGT